>NZ_JAROCY010000009.1 GCF_029436685.1 Novosphingobium cyanobacteriorum | reverse complement strand
ATCACCAGAAAGCGCCGGTTGAAGGCCCGATCCTTGCCAGCGAACACCGCTGTCACCGCCGTCTTCATGTTGTCGTAGATCCCGCGCAGCGCCACCCCGCCGAAAAACTCGAACCCCTGGACAATCAACTACATCTCTGCAAAGCCAACCAGCACGACCGAAGCAGGCGGCACGATCAGCTACGCACGCTTTGGTACTTTCGAAATGAAGGGCCACGTTAGCGGGCCGATCTCGGACACGCTGTCCTATCGTGTTTCCGCCCAGACTACGCAGGCTGGCGACTGGCAGAAAAGCGCAACGCGCGATGCAACCCTGGGGCAGACCTCGTTCTATCAGGGACGCGTGCAGGTCTTGTGGCAGCCGTCCGAGACCATGCGCTTCACCGTCATGGCCAACGCCTGGCAGGATCGCTCGGACACACAGGCCGGACAGGTGAACGCGCTCGTTCCGCAGAATCCGCTGAACGTGGACGCAACTGCGGCTTTGCTGGCACAACCGGTTACCGTTGGGCGCAACAACCGGATCGCCGATTGGGACCCGGGCGTTGACTATCGCAACAACAATCGCTTCTACCAGTTTGCCCTTCGCGGTGAAGTGGATCTCACCCAGACGATTACGCTCACGTCTATCACATCCTACAGCAACTATCGCCAGCGCGAGAACCGGGATATCGATGGCACTCCGCTGCAAGTCCTGCTTGTCACACCATACGGCGATCTTGAGTCTTTCTCGCAGGAGCTTCGCCTAACCGGGCATTCGGGACCGGTGAAGTGGATTGTGGGTGGGAACTACAGTAGGGATATCGGTACCGAGTTTCAGCGTTATGCCATTCGCCAGCAAACCAATAATGCGCCGGTCGGCATCCCGCTCCTGCTTGCGGATCTGACGACTGATACCCGTGCGCGCACTTATGCGGCCTTTGCCAACGCAGACTTCGAATTGACATCGGCCCTCACCGCTACCGGTGCCATTCGCTACACGCGATCGAACCGCAACTTTACCGGCTGCATGCGCGACAGCGGCGACGGCGCGCTCGCGGGCACCCTTGCGGTGATCCAGTTCGTCGCCAAGGGCGCGCTCGGCTTGCCCCCCGGACCGGTGCCACTGCCCGGAAACTGCGCGACGCTTGATGATAACTACGATGCGGGTCTGACGAATGACCGACTGTCCGAAAGCAATGTCTCGTGGCGTACCGGCTTGAAATTCGCTCCTGATCGCGATTTTATGGTCTACGCCAACGTTTCACGAGGGTACAAGTCGGGTCAGTTCCCAACCATTCTCGCATCGCGCAGCTTCTCGTTCCAGCCGGTAACGCAAGAAAAGCTGACCGCCTATGAAGTTGGCACGAAGATTTCGCTGGCGGATCATAAGGTCGATGTCAGTGCTGCGGCATTCTATTACGATTATCGCAACAAGCAAGTGCGCGGGCGTTATCTCGATCCTATCTTCTTCACACTGGAAAAGCTTGATAATGTTCCGAAGTCGGACGTTGCCGGCGGTGAAATCCAGATTTCCATGCGCCCTGCGCAAGGTCTGACGGTCAACTTGGCTGGCAGCTATACCGATGCCAAGATCCGCAAG
This sequence comes from Novosphingobium cyanobacteriorum, assembly GCF_029436685.1. GTDB lineage: Bacteria > Pseudomonadota > Alphaproteobacteria > Sphingomonadales > Sphingomonadaceae > Novosphingobium > Novosphingobium cyanobacteriorum. The sequence goes on along the minus strand of NZ_JAROCY010000009.1, from coordinate 185,438 downwards.
TATGTGGGTATCGACCAGCTCGGGGCGTCGGTCGATTTCGCCAATACGCAGATACCGTTCACATCCAAGTGGCAGGCGGTTGCAGATGCCGACTACCGCATCCCCGTCGGTGCAGATCATGAGATATCGATCGGCTCGACACTGACCTACACCGGCAAGTCCAATGCATTCCTGGGTGCCGATCCAGTCGGAGCTCTTAAGGGCCGCACCCTGCTCGATCTGCGCGCCGGTTATGGGGCACAGGATGGCTCATGGCAGGTCTTTGCCTGGGGGCGCAACGTGACCGAAGCAAGATACCAGAACTTCATCCTCCGCGTCACGGACACGGTCATTGGGTACGCCGGTCGCCCGGCCACATATGGCGTCACCCTGACCACAAAGTTCAAATAGTCGCATGTCCGGCGTGAACGACTGACCAATCTTCGGAGATCTAAGAAATGGCATGGGACCTGAAGCAGCTGACACTTGCTGCCGATACTGCGCTGCAACGACTGCAAGATCCGCATCATCGGCGGATTGTCGAAAACTATCGCCTTCATGCCATGCTTGAGGTCTCCGGCAGGTGGTCGGAGATCTTCACGCCGGAATTGACGGTGGAGCACCCGTTCTACCGGGTGGCGCAACCAGGTGGCGTCATCGAACTTGATGGGGCAGAGCAGGTCTCGACCTTCTACAAAGCCCTCTCCGAATCCGAAACAACGGTCATGATCCTGACTGGAGAAGAGCTGGTCGTGGATGACTGGGGCTTCGCTTCGGAAGCGGTTTACAACACGTTCGTCACCGGTGAGCAGGCAATCGCAAGGGGCCATGCCACCGCAGACCCTAGCCGGAAATATGTCGAACACCGCTGGGTCTGCATGGTGTGGCCTTATGATGCACGCGGCAGGATGATCGGGGAGCGGGTTTATCCCGCCCCCACCGCCACGCTCTCGGAATGCTCGGAGGAGAACTTCCTCACTGTGGCCGATGCACGCCGCGTCTTCGATCCCCTGATCGCACAGGCGCAGGAAGCTTTGCGTGCAGAGACGGCACAATGATCGAGGATCGATCTGGCGCTATCGGGATCGCAGCGGATCGCGCATCTGTAACAACGCCGTTCCTTGATCCCGAGATGGAGGCGCTCGCTCAATTGGCGAACGCCCCCAATGCGCCATCCATCCTCAACAGCCCACCTACACTCATGCGGGCGGTCCTTTCCCAGCTATCGCCACAAGGCGGGCCCGCAATGGTTTCGGTCCACGACCAGCGTGTCTGCGGCGTTGCGACACGCGACTATCGGCCATCGCAGCATTGCCGCGGCACCATCCTTTTCATGCACGGCGGTGGATGGGTGACCGGTTCCTTAGACGACTACGACAGCTTTACACGGTTGATTGCATCGATCACGCACTGCCGCGTGGTGTCGGTCGATTACCGCTTAGCGCCAGAACACCCGTTCCCTGCCGCCGTTGTCGACGTGCATGCCGTGTTTGGCGCTCTGGATCCGGACGGGCCCCTGCTGGTCGCCGGAGACAGCGCAGGCGGAAATCTTGCGGCCGTCCTGTGCCAGCTGGATCGGGATAAGGGCAAACCCAGGATTGCGGGGCAAATCCTGATCTACCCTTCGGTAGCCGGCAGAACCGACGGCACCGCCATGCATGCTTTTGAACCTCCGATGATGAAGCGTGCCGAAATCGAGGCGTATTACGATCTCTATGTTCCTGATCGTGAGCTGCGCCGCGATGTGCGCTTTGCCCCCGCGCTGGGCCAGCTGGACAACCTCCCCCCGGCGCTTGTCATCACCGCAGGGGCAGACCTTCTGGCCGCCGAAGGTGAGGCATATGTCCAAGCTTTGCTCGCCGCAGGCTGTGATGCTGCACTGCACAGGCAGGAAGGTGCCATCCACGCTTACCTGACCCTTTTGCCCCAATCGCGAGCAGCGCAAGCAACAATGGACCGCATCGCGAACTTCGTCAGCGGACTGGTTTCCTCCGCGTCGTGACTTTTTGACCAAGGAGCATTCATTGCCATGGCTACCGAAGCGCAAACCCACGAAAATGCTGTCGAGACAGCTATGGCCTCGTCATACGGCATTGATCTGGTAGAATTACGCGCAAAGTACGCGTTTGAGCGCCAGAAGCGACTCAACCCCCGCAAGAACGAACAGTTCATCGAGGTTACCGGCGATTTCAGCCATTATATCGACGATCCCTACACCACCGAACCCCTGGTGCGTGAAAGTGTCGTCGAAGTGGTGGACGCCGTGGTCATCGGCGGCGGCTTTGGCGGCCTGCTGGCGGGCTCCAAGCTGCGAGACGCAGGAATCGATAACTTCCGGATCATCGAGAAAGCGGCGGATTTCGGCGGCACTTGGTACTGGAACCGTTACCCGGGAGCGCAGTGCGACATTGAATCGTACATCTACATGCCGCTCCTTGAAGAAACGGGTTATATTCCAACCGAGAAGTACGCCTATGCAGGCGAGCTCTTTGAACACGCCAAGCGAATCGGCCGGACCTTCGACCTTTATAAGGCGGCGCTGTTCCAGACCCAGATCACGCAGCTGCGCTGGAACGAGGAACAGCACCGCTGGGACGTGGCGACTGATCGTGGTGACCAAATCTCGGCACGGTTCGTTCTGAGTGCGAGCGGCCCTCTCAACCGGCCCCGGCTGCCGGGTATTCCGGGAATCGCCTCCTTCCGCGGACACACGTTCCATACCAGCCGGTGGGACTATGGCTACACCGGCGGGCACAGCCGCGGCGAGATGGTCGGCCTCAACGACAAGCATGTGGCCGTGATCGGCACTGGAGCAACCGCAATCCAGTGCGTGCCTTACGTTGCACAGGACGCAGCGCGCCTCTACGTCGTGCAGCGCACACCCTCAACCGTCGACGTCCGGGGCAACCGGCCCACCGATCCTGCATGGGCAAGCACCTTGCAGCCGGGTTGGCAGCGTGCACGCATGGACAATTTCATCGCGACCCTCAACGGCGTGAATGACGGTCCCGACCTGGTCGACGACGGCTGGACTCACCTAGCCTATGACACCGTAAACTCACTGCGCAAGCCCGATGGCTCGGCATTCTCGCCAGAGGAAATGGCCATAGCCATGGAGATCGCGGATTTCCGCAAAGGCGACGATATCCGCGCGCGGATTGACCGGATCGTTCAGGATCCCGCCAAGGCCGAGAGCCTCAAGCCATGGTACGGAATGGTCTGCAAGCGGCCCACGTTCAATGATGAATACCTTGATGCGTTCAATCGCGACAACGTGTCCCTCATCGATACGCAAGGTCGCGGGCCAGACCGCATAACGGAAAGCGCCATCGTCTTCGATGGAGTCGAATACCCCGTGGACTGCATCATCTTCGCCACCGGCTTCGAAACCGGAACCGCCTATTCCCGCCGGGCCGCGTTTGAAATCTACGGCGTTGACGGCCTGTCGTTGACCCAGAAGTTCGCGAACGGGACAAGCACGCTTTATGGTCTGGCTACTAGCGGGTTCCCGAACTTCTTCATGATGGCGCTCGGCCAGAACGGTTTCAAGCCGAACATTTCCGACACGCTTGAAGAGCAGGCCCGGCACATTGTCGAAATCGTCAAATCCACACTAGACCAAAGCAAGACCCGCGTTGAAGTGGAGGAAACCGCAGAAAAGGCCTGGGTGGCCCATGTCCTTGATCTTGCCAAGATCAAGCTCCCGTACTTCGAAGCCTGTACGCCCGGGTACTATACTGGCGAAGGGGACATCGACAAAGGCCTGCTGATCGATACCTATGCCCCAGGCCCGATCGAATTCACGAAGGTCATCGATGCCTGGCGCAATGATGGTCGTCCGGGCCTCGTCATCGATTGACCAGTTCGCAGCCCTGCCATGACCGGGACTTTCCTCCATCGGTAAAGTCCTGCGTCTGGGGGAACCGATATACCCGATAGAAAATGAGAAAACTGGAGAGGCCGCATGAAGGGACTGGTATATGAAGGTCCAAAGAACGTCGTCTATGCCGATGTTCCGGACCCCGTCATTGTCCATGACCGGGACATAATCGTGGCCGTCAAGGCCTGCAGTATTTGTGGCAGCGATCTGCATGTCTACAACGGGGACACCTTCACCGACCATACCGGTTATTGCATCGGCCACGAGGCGGTCGGAGAGGTCGTTGAAATGGGCAAGGGCGTGCTCAACCGCCGCATAGGCGAGCGTGTGATGATTTCGGCTGCGGTTGGCTGCGGGTCATGCCGCCAATGCCGGGCCGCGCGGCCCCTGCTTTGCGAAACCGCAATGCCTCAGTGCTATGGATTGTCAAACGATCTTCAGGGCTCCCAGGCAGAAGCCGTTCGGGTTCCCGTCGGCGATTTCAATGCAGCGCCCATTCCGGCGGGCCTGTCAGACGAACAGGCCCTGATGCTGACGGACGCCGCCGCAACCGCCTGGTATGGCTGCGAACTTGCCAGGATTTCGCCCGGTAGCGATGTCGCTGTCATAGGTCTGGGCCCCATTGGCCTCATGGCGATCGAGAATGCTTTCGTCCTTGGTGCAGCCCGTGTTTTCGCAATCGATCCGGTGCCAGAAAGACGCTCGGTTGCACAATCGCTGGGAGCAGTCCCGCTGTCGCCAGAAAATGCCGCCGAAGAAATCCGCGAAGCCACCAATGGCCGCATGTTGACCAATGTTCTCGAAGCTGCCGGTTCATCACAGGCGCTCAGCCTTGCCCTCACCCTGCCGGGCAGGCAGCAGAACGTTGCGTCGATCGGGGTAAACCTTGCGACGAGCTTCGATTTTCCGATCGGCCCGCTTTTCCTCCACGGGATAAATCTTGCCATCGGAACCTGCTCTGTCCCGTATTACTGGCCAACACTTGTCCCGCTGATCCAGCAAGGCCGTCTCGACCCCGCCCAGTTCATAACCGACCGGTTTGACCTGTCGCAAGGGGTGGAAGCCTATGCAGCATTCGACCGGAGATCCGCCGGATGCCTCAAAACGGTGCTCTATCCCTAGCGCCGGATGGTGCATTGTTGCATTGCTGGGGTTTATAGCGCCGGGCCGCTATTGACGCAGCATCAGTATTTCACATTTCGCGTGAAGCCGCCGTCCACGGTCAGGTTCACGCCGGTGATCCACGATGCGCGGGGCGAAGCGAGGAACAGGACCGCATTGGCGATCTCCTCCGGACGGCCGAAGCGGCCCTGCGGATGGCGCAGGCGGTTGGCCTCGTAGTAGTCCGGCATCGCCTCCTGCAGGAAGCCCCAGCTGCCGTCCTCGATATAGACCGGCCCCGGGCACACGCAGTTGCAGCGGATGCCGTCCTTCATGTAGTCGATGGCCAGCTGGTGGGTATAGTTGATCAGCGCCGCCTTCATCGCGCCATAACTGAGGCCGGATTCGCCGAAGGCGTGGTTCTCGATCGCCGTGATGGTCGACATCTGCAAGAAGGCCGGCGCGCTTGACCTGCGCAGGTGCGGCAGCGCCGTGTCGAACATCGCCACCGCGCTCATCAGGTCGACGTTGTAGTTGATGTCCCACCCCAGCCGGCTGCGTGGAATGCCGCCCAGCGCGCTCGCGTTCGAGACCACGATGTCGATACCGCCCATCGCCTGCGCCGCCTGCTCCACCCAGGCGGTCACCTGGTCGAAGTACCCGCAGTCGACCACCGAGCCATAGACTTCGCCGCGGCCCTTCAGCGCGTCCAGCGCATCCTCCACGCCGTCTCCGGTCAGCGGGTTCGAAAACACGTTCTCGTCGCTCGGGTTCGGCTGCTCGGCCCGTGCCCGCCGCCCGCAGAAGGATACCACCGCCCCTTCGTCGAGGAACATCTCCACCATGCGCCGCCCGATCCCGCGCGTCGCCGCGCTGATCACGACCTTCTTGCCCTTGAGCTCAAGATCCATCCCGTGTTCCTCTTTCCCTGCCTTGCGTCACGGCCTGTGCCCGGCCTTCCCCGCTCATCCTGAGCCTGTCGAAGGATGCCGGCGCAACACCCGCGCCCGGCGCATTACTCGCCCACGTACTTGTCCAGCGTGTCGTGCAGGTGGCGGATGCGCGATTCCTGATAGGTGGAAAGCGTCTCCGCGCCCTTGGCGCTGGCATACATGCCCTCGCGCTGCCAGCGCATGATGTCGGTATCCTGGTCCAGCACGCTCGCCAGGAACGGGTCCATCGAAGGGATCGAGGCGAAGCTGTCGTCCTCGCCGATCTCCACCACCTCGGCCACCTCGAAGTTCCCGTCGCGCGGGCGCGGGTGCAGCACCAGCTGGTCGAAGATCGCCCGGTCGCGGTCATGCCCGTCTGGGCGGAAATGCTGCACCAGGCACAGCCCCGGCGCCGGGTAGACCAGCAGGTTGGGAAACACGTGGTATTTCAGCGAATCGATCATCTCGGGCACCGAATGGCCCGAATAATCCAGCCCGTGCTTCTCCTGCATCTGCGTGCGCAGCTGCTCGGCCATCACCCAGCGCGCGGTCCTGCCTTCGGGCACGCGCGGCCGTTCGCCCACCATCGCGCCATCGCCCACCAGCATCGAATCGAGCAGCTGCTGCTCGCTCCACGGCGCCGCCGCGGTCGGGCTGGGTGATGCCATCGCGCACAGGTCGCGGCTCACGTGGTCGGAAAAGATGTCGTGCTGCATGTTGTGGTCGCCCACCACATTGGTCATCTCGGGGTGGACATAGGGCGTGTGATAGGCCTCCATGAACGCCTCCAGCGCCACCTTCCAGTTGCTCGGCAGGTGCTTGCGCACATGCGTCGCCACATACCATCCGGTCAGGTCCCAGTTGGCGAAATGCTCGGGCAGCACCTGCAGGTATTCCAGCAGCGAAGGCCCTTCCGCGCTGAAGTTCACGAAGACCATGCCGTTCCAGCTGTCCACGCGCACCTGCGGCAGGCAGGCCTTCTCCCGGTCCAGCTGCGGGAATTCGAAGCTGCACGGCATGCCCTTCAGCGTGCCGTCCAGGTTCCATTCCCAGCTGTGGAACGGGCAGCGGATCGAGCCGGACCAGCCTGCGGCATGCGACGGCTTAAGCTTCGTGCCGCGATGCAGGCAGGAATTCACGTAACCGCGCAGGCCCTCCTCGGTGCGCACGATCACGGCCGAAAGGCGCCCGATGTCGTGCACCACCCAGTCGCCCACTTCCGCCAGATGCTCCTCGCGGCAGGCGAACTGCCACACCCGCTTCCACATCCGCTCCATTTCCAGCTCGAAAAACGCCTGGTCGGTGTATCGCGCAAAGGGAATGTCGCGCAGGTCCTGCGCCGGATTGCTCTGCTGCGCCAGCACCGGCGGCAGGTCGCCGTCGCGCCGCGCCACGTCGGCCCAGGTCTGCCCCGGATACTGCCGCCGCATCATCGCCTGAAGCTCGTTCATTGCTTCTCTCCCGAGTCTGCCCGCTTTTATGAACGTGACTGCCAATTCATATATCAGCTGGCGTCTGCCCCCGCCTGTCGTTTTGGACAGTCTGCCCGACGATCGGGCTGGTCAGTCGATCCGCAGGTAGCGCAGCGCCATGGCCAGCGCCTCGGCGCAGAAGGCCGGGTCGCTCACCTGCAGCCCCTGCCCCTGCTCGCCTTCGCGCGGCAGCATCGCCCACACCACCGCGCCGCGCACGATCGAATGGGCATAGAACACCTGCCGCCGCAGTTGGGCCTCGTCGCGATCGGGCAGCGCCGCCACCAGCAGGTCCGCGATCATCGTCGCCACCGCATCGTTGGCCTGGCTCTGGTCGCGGTGCACCCCGATGTTCTCCAGCCGTCGCCGCTCGATCAGCCGCAGCAACCCGGCGTCGGCGGAAAACGCGCCGAACACGATGCCAAGGTGCAGCTCCACGATTCCGCGCGGATCGGCTGCGCGCGCCGCCTCGCTGGTGCAAAGGCTCTGGATCTCGGCCATGCGACAGGCGCGGTATCCCGCCACGATCGCATCCAGCAGCGCCTCCTTGTCGGCAAAGCGCTGGTAGAACGTGCCGGTGGGCACGCCCGCCTCCTCCACGATGTCCGCCACCCGCGTCGCCTCGAAGCCCTGGGCGGAAAACAGCCGGGTCCCTGCCCGCACGATCCGCTCCAGCGCCTCGCGGCTGCGCTGCTGGCGCGGCGGGATAAAGGCGTCGCTGCGCTCCATCCAGCGCACCGGATCGGCCTCGAACCGGATCGGTTCCGCGCCCTGTGCCGTCCTGTCTGCGCCTATGGTCGCCATTCGTCCGGCATAGCGGTTGACCGGCATGCTTGGCAAATCAGCGCACAACGAGGCTCAATTCCGTCCGGAACAATGGCTTGGCATCGGGCATTGGACCCGCTGCGTCGTCGCCTTCCGGCTCGCCGCACCCCTTTTGCAAAGGAGCAGCGCCCATGGTTGTCGTACAGGCCGGTCGTCCGGCCCCGGTCCTTCACCCGCTGCAGGCCGCGCTCGTGGCCGGGATCGCGCCGCTGTTCATCGGCGCCCTGCTCTGTGACCTCGCCTATGGCTCCACGGCCGAACCGCAGTGGAGCAACTTCGCCGCATGGCTGCTGGCCGGCGGCATGGTCTATGCCGGCTTCGCCCTGCTCTGGGCGCTCATCGACCTCGTCCGCCTGCGCACCACGCGTGGGCGCGCCGGGCTGCTCGCGCTGGCGCTGCTGGCGCTGTTCGTGTTCGGGCTGGTCGATTGTTTCGTCCATGCGCGGGATGCCTGGGCGATCATGCCCGACGGGCCGATCCTTTCCGCCGTGGTGGCCGTGCTCTCCCTCATCGCGCTGGCGCTCAGCCTGTCGCTGCTTCGCCGGGAGCGGGTGGCATGAAGCGCCTGTTCCCCGCCCTGCTGCTGTGCAGCCTCGCCGCCGCCTGTGGCTCGTCCAACGGGGCCGATCCCGTCCAGTTCGGCCACGATCCGCAGTTGCCCGATCAGCAGACCGGCCTTGTCCCCACGATGAAGATCGCCAGCCCGGCGCCGTGGGGCGATCATCGCCCGGTCGTGCCGCAGGGCTATACCATCACCGCCATCGCCACCGGCTTCGGCATCGCGCGCCAGACGCTGGTCCTGCCCAATGGCGACATCCTCGTCGCCGAGGGGCGCGGGGGGCATGAGGCGGCGCTGCGGCCCAAGGACTTCATCGCCGGCATCATCAAGGCCAAGGGCACCAGCCACGCCAAGAGCGGCAACCGCCTCACCCTGCTGCGCGATGCCGATGGCGACGGGACTTATGAGCTGCGCACCGTCTTCGCCAGCGGGCTCGACGCGCCCTATGGCCTCGCGCTGGTGGGCAACACGCTCTACGTCGCCAACCAGGGCTCGCTCGTCCGCTTCGACTACCGCCCCGGCCAGACCGTCGCCTCCGGCCCGCCGGTCACGCTCACCGACCTGCCCTCCCGGATCAACCACCACTGGACCAAGTCGCTGGCCGCCAGTGCGGACGGTCGGTATCTTTACGTGGGCATAGGCTCGAACAGCAACATCACCGAGCGGGGCATGGATGCGGAGATCGACCGGGCGATGGTGTGGCAGGTCGACACTGCCACCGGTGCGCACCGCCCCTTCGCCACCGGCCTGCGCAACCCCACTGCGCTGGCCATCCAGCCCGGCAGCGGGCAGCTTTGGACCGTGGTCAACGAACGCGACGAGCTGGGCCCGGACCTGGTGCCTGATTACCTGACCTCGGTGCGCGAGGGCGCGTTCTATGGCTGGCCCTACAGCTACTGGGGCCAGCACGTGGACCGGCGTGTCCACCCGCAGGACCCGGCCAAGGTCGCCTCCGCCACCCGCCCCGACTACGGCCTCGGCTCGCACGTCGCCGCGCTCGGCCTCGCCTTCTCCTCCCCCGCGATGGGACCCCGCTTTGCCGAGGGGGTCTTCGTGGGCGAGCATGGCAGCTGGAACCGCAGCCGGCCCTCGGGCTACAAGGTCGTCTTCATCCCCTTCCGCAACGGCCGCCCCACCGGCGCGCCGGTGGACGTCGTCACGGGCTTCCAGGGCGCCAGCGGCGACACCTGGGGCCGGCCCGTGGGCGTTACCGTGGACCCGAAGGGTTCCTTGCTGGTTGCAGACGATCTTTCGAACACGATCTGGCGGGTGACGCCAGCACGCTAGGTCGGATCGTCAGGACCGTTGCCCATGCGAGCCCTGATAACGCTGCCCACCGCATTGGTCGTCCGTGCTTCTTTTGATCTTGACGCAGGGCTAGGGGGATTGTCTCCAACGCGCTGCCATCATGTGCCGCACTTTGTGCCGCGTTATAGGCTAGCTGGCCTTATTCAACGGGGCCATCAAAAAGGTGGAAGGGACCGGTTGCTTCGCCCAGCGCGATCGGTAGGGTGCGAAGCGAACTGTAACGAGCGCTTCGCCCGGTCCGCCTCACACCCTGCGGACGGGCCAGCCTGCGGCGGTGGGCCGGGTGGACCAGCCTGCCGCCGTCCTTATCATTCCGGGCTTCCTATCGTGCCGGCGCAGGTTCACCGATCCGGACGAGGTCTGTAATCAGCTGCAGTGTGGGCGTATTCACGCCGTGCCGCGCGGCCACGGCGAGGACGGCGCCATTGATCGATTCGATCTCGGTCGGCCGGCCGGCGAGCCGATCCTGCAGCATCGACGGTTTGTGATGGGTGTGGTTGGCAAGCGCGAAATCGACCTTGGCCATGACTCGGGACAGATCGAAATCAACCCCTGCGGCCTGCGCGGTGGCGGCGATCTCGGCAATCACCAGCCCGGCGATGTGCCGCGCCGGGGGGCAATCGAGCCGACCGACCGGCACATTGCCGAGCGTGCACAGGGCATTGAGGGCGCTGTTGAAGGCGGCCTTGTCCCACACCATGGCCTGCACATCGGGCACAGCGCGCGCATCAAGCCCGGCATCGACCAGCAAGGCGGCTATCGCTTCGGCGCGCACGGCCTGATCAGGCACGACCGGGCCGAGCCAGATATGCCCTGCCCCGTGCGATGCAACGCGGTTGAGGCCCTGCAGGTCTGCCGGGAAATCGGTGACGCCCCAGACGATCGCCGCTTGGGCGAAGACATCCGCGATGGCCTCGACATTGCCGAGGCCGTTCTGCAGCGTGAGGACCGAGGCGCTGCCGCCGGCGAGGTGCGCGACCGAACGGATCGCGGCGGCGCTGTGCATCCCCTTGGTGAACAGCACGACGAGATCGACGGGTGCGGCAACATCGGCCGCAGCCCTGGCGCCAACCGCGACGGTGCGTTCGCCCTGATCATCGGCCAGCACGATGCCATCGGCCGCGATGGCGGAAAGGCGGACGCGATCGACATCAACGACAGTGACATCGTGCCCTGCCGTGCCGAGGCGCGCGGCGAAGAGGCAGCCCATCGCCCCTGCCCCGATGACGACGATCTTCATGGCATGCGCTCCTTGTCCTTTCGCCTTCGTTGAGCGACGGGACGCGTCGGTCAAGCCGGGAGCTATCCGGAAGCGCGAGCTTTTCGTTCCACGAAACCTGCGCCGGCGAATGAAGAATGCGGTTGCGCGCCCGTGCGACACGGGCATGGTCTGCGCGAACCAGCCGAGGTGAGAGGCAATCGATGCAGACGGTCCGCGATGTGACGCTTTCGCTGCTGCGCGAACTGAAGATGACAACGGTTTTCGGCAATCCCGGATCGACCGAGCTGCCGATGTTCTGCGATTTTCCTGATGACTTCCGCTATGTCATGGGGCTGCAGGAATGCGTGGTGCTGGGCATGGCCGACGGGTTTGCCCAAGGGACGCGGACGGCGGCGCTGGTCAACCTGCACAGCTCAGCCGGGGTGGGCCATGCGCTGGGCAACCTGTTCACCGCATGGAAGAACCAGACCCCGCTGGTGGTGACGGCAGGGCAGCAGGCGCGATCGATCCTGCCGTACGAGCCGTTCCTGTTTGCCGAGCGCGCCGGGGAGTTTCCGCGCCCCTTCGTGAAATGGGCGTGCGAACCGGCGCGGGCCGAGGACGTTCCCGCCGCGATTCATCGCGCCTGGGCGGTGGCGATGGAACCGCCCTACGGGCCGACGTTCGTTTCGATCCCCATTGACGACTGGGACCGACCCTGCCCGCCGTTTGCAGCGCGGACGATCCATGCCGACAGGGTGCCGGCGCCCGATGCCATCGCCGCCTGCGCGCGGGCGCTGGATGCGGCGCGGGCTCCGGCCATCGTGGTGGGTGCAGGCGTGGGGCGCGATGGCGCGTGGGACCGGGTGATCGCCCTGGCCGAACGGCACAATGCGGCGGTGCTGGTGGCGCCGATGTCGGCCCGCGGGAGCTTTCCCGAGGACCACCCGCTTTTCGCCGGGTTCCTGGCGGCGAACCAGATGGCGATCGTGGCGGGCCTTGCCGGGCATGACGTGGTGCTGGCGCTGGGCGGGCCGATGAACCTGTATCACATGGAGGGGCATGGGCCACACCTGCCGCCCGGATGCGACGTGTGGCTGATCGGGGACAACCATGCCCATGCCGCCTGGGCGCCGGGTGGCACGGCAATCGTGGCGCAGTGCCACCACGCGCTGGATGCGCTGCTTGCCTTCCCGCCGCCGCCCGCGCGCGCCCTGCCCCCGCGCCCCCTGCCCCCGCGCAAAGCCGCGCCGCCGGTGCTCGACGGATCGGCCATGACCGACGCCTTCGTGATGCAGGAGCTGGCGCGGGCGCGGGCGGCGGATTCGATCATCGTGGAGGAAGCACCATCGGGCCGCGGGCCGATGCACGATTACCTGCCGATCCTGAAGCCGGACACGTTCTATACCACGGCGAGCGGCGGGCTGGGCCATGGGTTGCCCGCAGCGGTGGGGCTGGCGATGGCGCGACCGGGGGACAAGGTGATCGCGTTGCTGGGCGATGGATCGGCAATGTATGCGATCCAGGGGCTGCACGCCGCGGCGCAGTGGAACCTGCCGATCAGCTTCTTGATCATGAAGAACGGGCGGTACGAGGCGCTGCACCACTTCGGGCGCCACTTCGGCATGCAGCGGCTGGAAGGCACGCAGTTGCCGGGGCTGGACTTTGTGGCGCTGGCGCAGGGGCATGGCGTGCCCGGACGCCGCGCGACGGCGCCGGACGAACTGGAGGCAGCGCTGGCGTGGACGCTAGGCGCGACGGGACCAACGCTGGTGGAAGTGACGATCGACTAGCTGGAAGGGGCGGGGGAGCGGGCCGGTGCCGCTTTCCACATCCGCGCAAGGAATTCAGTGTGCGCTGTCGAAGATACCATCCGGCAGGCGAAGCGCGAAAGCGGCGCAGGCGAGCAGGATGAGCGCGATGACCGCCGCAGCCATCTCTGCAGGTGGCACACCGAGCCATTGTCCCCAGGCGAAATAGGCGCTGCCGGCGAGCGCGACGCCCAAGGCGCTGCCCAGTTGCTGGCAAGTCTTCATCAGGCCCGAGGCGGCGCCCGCGTGGGCGCGATCCATCTGGGCGAAAGTGATCGGGCCGATACAGCCGGTAGTCATGCCCATGCCGATGCCGGCCGCGACCATGGCCGGGGCGATGGTCCACAGCGGCCAGTCCGGCCGGGCAGTGGCGACAAGGACGAGCGTGGCGGACGCAGCCATGAGCAGCGCCCCGCCCAGCGGCAGCCATTTGCCCAGCGCGGGCAGCAGCTTGCGGCTGAGTACGCCGATGCCGAACATCGCGCCAAAGCCGAAAGGCATGTGCAGCAGCCCCGTGACAAGCGGAGTCTGGCCGCGCTGCGCCTGGAGCGCGAAGGCGAAGACTAGCAGGAATCCCGCGCTTGCTGCGCCGAACGCGACCGACATCGCAAGGCCCAGACGGTAGGTGGGGATGGCAAAAATGGCAGGATCGAACAGTGCGGGCATCCCGGCGCGGGTGCGCGCGGCAACATGCCGCCAGCCAAGCCACGCCAGCGGCGGACAGGCGAGCAGGACGAGGAACGCGGCGGGATCGGCCTGTTCCCCCTCAGCCCCGATCAGCGGCCAGAGCAGCGCGGCGACGGCCGCGCCGAACAGCACCATGCCCGGGCTGTCATAGCCGCTGTGCCGGTCTGACCGCGTGGCCGGAAGGTAGGCGCGGGCCATGGCCATGGCGAGAATGCCGACAGGCACGTTGATGAGGAACACGAGCCGCCAGCCGAGTCCGAACAGGTCTGCCTTGATCAGCAGGCCGCCGATGATCGGACCAGCGATGGAGGCGAGCCCCCCAATCACCCCGAACAGCGCAAGCTTGGACACGCGCTCCAGCGGATCGAACAGGACCTGCAGCAGCGCCATAGACTGCGGCGCCATCAGAGCGCCTGTAGCTCCCTGCAACAGCCGCGCGGTGACGAGCTGTTCGCCGCTTTGGGCAAGACCGCAAAGCACCGAAGACACGGTGAAGCCGGCAACGCCGATCAGGAACAGGCGACGGTAACCGAAGCTGTCGCCCATCCGCCCGCCAGCCATGAGCAGCAGTGCGAAAGCGAGCGAATAGCCGGCGACGATCCACTGAGATGCGGAGGCGTCTGCGCCGATGCTGGCCTTGATCGCGGGCAGCGCGGTATTGACGATAGTCAGGTCGACAATCTCGAGCACCAGGGCGATGACGAGCGTCAGCAGCGCCAGGAACTTCTGGCGGACGGTCATGGCTTCGGCAGAGGTCACGTCAGATCTTGCCCTCGCGCAGCATCCGCACGGCGGCATCGCAGGCACGGGCGGTGAGCGCCATGTAGGTGAGCGAGGGATTCTGGCAAGCCGAAGAGCTCATCTGCGCGCCGTCGGTAACGAAGAGGTTGGGCACGTCGTGCGCCTGGCTCCACGCATTGAGCACAGAGGTGCGCGGATCGTGGCCCATGCGCGCGCCGCCCATTTCGTGGATGGCGGTGCCGCCGGGGCCAGGCTGGTCGCTGCCCATGATGACCTTGCCACCCGCAGCGGTAAGCATTTCCGCCGCGTCGGCCTTGGCCTGCGCCAGCGCCGCGTGCTCTTCCTTGCCGAAGGCGAAATCGATCTTGAGAAGAGGCAGGCCATTGGCGTCTGTGCGGCTGCGGTCAAGCGTGAGGCGGTTGGTGGCACGCGGCACGCAATCGGCAAAGCCGACGAGGACCATGCGCCACATGCCGGGATGGCGCAGTTGCTCCTTGTAGGTCTCACCGATGCCCGCCTCGCGCTTACCACCAGTCCACGTGCTCTGCAGCGCGCCGCCCTGGAACGAAAAGCCGCGGCTGTGACCGACGCCGTCCATGGTGTCCATGTTGCGATAACGCGCAACGACCACACCGGTGGGGCGGTTGCCGAAGGTGGTGTGCCCTTCCCACCCCGGGAACAGCGCCAACGCCGAAAGCGTGTTGGCGTGGTCCATGATGTGGGTGCCGAGCACACCGCTGGAATTGGCAAGGCCGTGCGGCATCGCATCGCTGGCCGAATTGAGCAGGACGTGAACCGAGTTGAACGCGCCGGCATTGAGAAAGACGATGCGCGAGGTGGCGCGGCGACGTTGCTTCGTCTTCGTATCGATATAGCGCACGCCGGTGATGCGGCGCGTGGCGGGATCATAGTCAAGCGCCTCAACCACCGCATCGGTGATGACGGTCAGGTTGCCGGTCTTCTGTGCAGCGGGTAGCGTACTGGATTGGGTGGAGAAATAGGCACCATAGGAGCAGCCGCGCGCGCAGATCGAACGGTTCTGGCAGGCGGAACGGCCCTCTTCGGGCTTCGCAACGGTCATGTTCGCGGTGCGGCCGATGGTGAGGCAGCGTTCGGGCCACTGCTTGCGGATCACTTCGCGCGCATGGGTTTCGACGGCATTGAGCGCCATACCGGGCTGGAACCGGCCATCGGGAAGCTGCGGCAGCCCTTCAGGCGAACCGGAAACGCCGATGAATTCCTCGACCTTGTCATACCACGGGGCAAGATCGGCATACCGGATGGGCCAGTCTGTGCCGTGGCCATCGCGCTTGTTCGCGCCGAAATCGTAATCCGACCAGCGATAGGACTGGCGGCCCCAAGTGAGCGAACGACCGCCGAGCTGATAGGAGCGGAACCATGTGAAATCGGTGCCAACGCCCGCCGTGTAGGGGTTCTGGGCATCGTTCACGAAGTGGTTCTGGGTGAATTCGGTGAAGTGGCGGTTGACCATCTGCACCGGATATTCGCGGCGATAGAGATCGGCATCACCCAGGCCGCGGAACGGCATGTCCCACGGCGCCTTGGTCTCGGTCTCGTAGTCCACCTGGTGGCGGATCTCGCGGCCGCGCTCGATCATCAGGACCTTCAGCCCTGCTTCGGTCAGTTCCTTGGCCGCCCAGCCCCCGGTAATGCCCGAGCCGACGACGATCGCATCGAATTCCATCGTTGTTGCTCCTTGAGGCTCAGCCGAAGTCCACCGCGGTCCAATCGCTGGACCACGCCCGGGTCTGCGCGGTGGCGGGAAGATCGGGGTCAAAGCGGCCGGGGACGATTTCATACCGCAGTTCCTGCGAACCGCCGACTTCGCTGGTATAATATCCGGTGAGAATGAGGGCCTTTATCGGCTTCCACGGATGCGACGGGGCGCCCTCGGCATAGGCTTCGGCATCGAGGGCCGCGAGCAGCGTGGTCCCCTGCGCAGATGACCGGGCGAGGAAATCGCCATTAGCGCGACGATCGAGTTCGTGCTCCAGCCAGGCAAGATGCCGCAGCGAACCATCGCCGCGCTGGAACGCGCCCAAGGCCGGCATGGCGGCTGCAACCACTGGCGCACGCGTGCCTTCAAGGCCATGGACCAGTGCGAGTATCAGGAAATCGCCGGTGCCGACATCGCCTGCGCCGGGCGTCTCGGTGCGGGGGATCACCAGTTGCGAAACATGGCGCGCCAGAAGGCGCTGGCGATCGGTTGGGGCTTCATCGGCTGGCAGGCTGGTGAGCGACAAGGCCCCCACCGGCACGCCAAGGGCAAGCGCGAGCAGCGCCGCCCCGCCAAGGAAATCACGCCGGTTCCATCCCTGTGTCGCCTCTGTCACGCCTGCCTTCTCCCATCGCGGGCCAGCGCCCAGCCGCCGCACTGAAGCACAAAAGGGGCAGCCACGCACGGGCCACCCCTTAAACCAGAGCGCAGCGAGCAACCAAGATTGCACGCCGCGCATAGCATTAATAGTCTACCGAAAGCCGCACGCCGTAAGTGCGTGGAGCGGAGAACTGCCAGTTGTAGATGTTCGCCACGCCTGGGACGACCGTGTTGCCGGCATAGGCCAGCGAGCGGTAGTCCTCGATGTTGCGGACGAAAGCCTGGATGCCATAGTGGCCGCCTTCGGGCTTGTACTCGAGGCTGAAGTCGCTCTGCGTACGCGCCTTCTGGTGCGAGTCCTGGTAGTTGTAGAAGTCGAGGTAGTAGTCGCCCTTGTACTTCGAATAGGCCGAGGCAGTGAGCGTGCCGGCCGACCCGAGATCGAACACGTGATCCCAGCCCAGCGTCAGGACAAAGTTGGGCGCCTGGGGCAGGCGGTTGCCACCAAGGTCGATCGTCGCCGCATCAACAGGCGGGTTGCCGATGTTCAGCGACTGTACGCTGGCCACGAAGGACTTGTACTTCGCACTCATCGCACTGGCCGATGCAGTGATGGTGTCGTTGCCGGTGGGCCGGAACACTGCTTCAGCCTCGACGCCATAGATGCGCGCCTTGCCCGCGTTGAAGGTCTGCGCGCCGATCGCCGGGTTGAGCAGGACGTCGTTCTGCAGGTCCTTGTAGTCGTAGTAGAAGCCGGCGACGTTCAAGGTGTTGCGACCGAAAGTGAGCTTCACGCCACCTTCATAGGCGGTGTTCGTCTCGGGACGGAAGCTGGTGCCGGAACCATCGAAACCGCCGGCCTTGTATCCCGTGGAGACCTTTGCGTAGATCAGCGTGTCGCTGTTCAACTTGTAGTTCAGGCCACCGAGCCAGCTGAACTTGCTGCCCGAATAGAGCAGCGGGGTGGCGGTGACGCCATAGACATCTTCCTGCCCGGCGAGGTTGACCGGACCAGTGTTGAACGTGCCGGTTCCGCCGCCAAAGACGAAGAAGAACGGGTTGAAGTTGGTGAACACCGCATCACGCTTGTCGTGGGTGTAGCGGCCGCCAACGACGGCGGTCAGCTTGTCGTTCAGCGCAACTTCAACCTGGCCGAAGCCCGACACGCTCTTGGTGTCGGTGGGGTGGCGGAAGTAGTTCACATAGGAGCCATTGGGGCCCACAAACGGCGTGTAGAGACCGCCATTGGTGTTCTGCTTTTCACGGAAGTAGAACACGCCGCCCTGCCACTTGACCGGGCCGGTCTCGCCATTGAGACGCAGTTCGTGGCTCTGCGTCTTCACCGAAGCGCCGAAGTTGGTGAACGCAAAAGCCGGCGAAAGCGTGTTCTGGCCACGATTCTTGGTGGAGCGATAGCCGCCGGTATAGGTGAGCGTGGCGCCGCCGAGGTCATAGGAAACGCGGCCGCGCAGCGCGGTGGACGACTGGTGCAGATTGCCAACGCCCAGAATGGGGGAGTTGTATTCGTGGCGGTCATAGCCCGCAAGGATATTGGTATTGGTGGGGAGGCACTGCACGCCACCGGTCACCGTGCCGATCACGCTCCAGCCATTGCCGCAGGTGGTGGGGTTCGTACCGGGACCGTTGGTCGAGCTGGTCATGTCGGCCCAAGCCTGCGCGGCGGGAATGATGTCCTGCTGCACGTATTCGACGGCCAGATCGACCGTCAGTGCTGCGGTGGGCTTCAGGCGGAGGCTGGCGCGGCCACCACCGGTGTTGTCGTTATCGCTGCGGTTGGCAGTGCTGGGCACGAAGGCTGCAGTGGGACTGAACGGCGTGTTGGGGTGCTTGCTGAAGCCATCGTGCGAACGATAGAAGCCCGCAACGCGCAGGCCGCCGACGTCGCCAAATGGCAGGTCTACACCACCTTCAACCAGCACCTGGTTGTAGTTGCCATAAGTGGCCGAGGCGTTGACCGCAAAATCGTTGCCGGGCTTGCGCGTGATGAAGTTCACGGCGCCGCCGGTTGAGTTGCGGCCATATAGGGTACCCTGCGGGCCGCGCAGCACTTCGACCCGATCGAGGTCGAAGATCGCGGCATTCAGGATGGTCGGCCGGTTGATGTATTCCCCATCGATGTTGACCGCGATGGACTGGTCCTGCGCCTCGTTGTTGGTGAGCGAACCGACGCCGCGCACGCTGACGCGGGTGTTGTTGGTGTCGTTAGTGATGTTGAGCGCGGGCGAAACCTTCTGGACCGAGGTGAAATCGGTCACACCGCGGTCCTTCAACGCCTCACCAGTGACCACCGAAATGGCGATGGGAACGTTCTGCACGTTCTCCTTGCGGTTCTGCGCGGTCACGATGATTTCGGGGGCAGCTTCGACTGCCGCCTCCTGCGCGCAGGCAGGCACGGCGACTGCAGCAGAGGACACGCCGCACAGCGCGGCGATCACGATACGGTTACGCAAGTTCCATCTCCCTCAACGGACGCGGCCAGCCTTTTACTGGATGGCATCCTCGAATCACAAAATTGAAATACTAATTTCAGAAAGGGAGTCAAGAACGGTAGTTCTATTTCAGGATTTGTCGAACTTCTGTTGCGTGACAGCCACTTGCGCTTTCTGCCATACGCAAATCGCCCGGAGCGCAAGGCTCCGGGCGACCCGTGGTAAAGCGCAGATCGGCCTGCGCCTGCTTAGAAGTTTACGCTGACGCGGACGCCGTAGGTACGCGGCGCGCCGAATTGCCAGTTGAAGATGTCATCCGGTCCGGCCGAGATGAACGAGCCATAGGTCAGAGGACGCGTCCCTTCGAGATTGCGCACGAAGCCCATGACCGAGAACTTCTTGTTCCCCGGCTGGAATTCCAGGCTCAGGTTGGACTGGGTCAAAGCTTCCTGGGTGCCGTCACGATAGTTGTAGAAATCGGTGAAGTACTTCGACTTGAAGACCGAGTCCGCCCGGGCGGTCAAGGTGCTCTCACCGATGTGGAATACATGGTCCAGACCCACGGTGATGATCACCTTTGGCGAGAACGGCGGCGTATTTCCGGCAAAGTTCGGCTGCTGGATA
The DNA here is from genome assembly GCF_029436685.1 of Novosphingobium cyanobacteriorum. Taxonomy (GTDB): domain Bacteria; phylum Pseudomonadota; class Alphaproteobacteria; order Sphingomonadales; family Sphingomonadaceae; genus Novosphingobium; species Novosphingobium cyanobacteriorum. The sequence continues at coordinate 165,530 of NZ_JAROCY010000009.1, read as the reverse complement.
TCGGGCGCGGTGGGATCGAGATCGCCCACGCCGTTAATGCCGTTGCAGGTCGCCGCAGCCTGCCCCGCAGCGGGCGTGCAGAACACGTTGAACTGGGCAAACAGCTCCTTGTACTGCGCGTTCAGATAGTTGGCAGACGTGTGGAACGTGGTGTTGTCATCCAGCGCGATGTCGGCCGAGGCTTCGAGACCCCAGATCTTGGCCTTGCCCGCATTGAAGATCTGACCGCCTATCGCCGTATCGAGCAGGACCGAGACCTGCAAGTCCTTGTAGTCATAGTAGAAGCCACCCAGGTTGAACTGGTGCTGGCCATGATCGCCAAAGGTCTGCTTCCAGCCTGCTTCGAAGGCGGTGTTGGTTTCCGGGCGATAGGTGCCGACAGCGTCGAAGCCGCCGCCCTTGAAGCCGGTCGACGCCTTGGCGAAGATCAGCGTGTCGGAATTGGGCTTGTAATTCAACCCGGCGAGCCAGGTCACCTTGCTGTCACTGCTGCCCAGCGGCAGGGTGGTGACATAGAGCAGCTTGGAAAAGTCCTTGCGTGCGGGCCCGGCGCCGACGAGCCCGAAATCGGGTCCGAACCGGCCGAACGGAGAGGTGTTGATGTAAATCGCCGAGCGATCGTTCTTGGTATAGCGCAGGCCGCCGACGGCGGTAAGCTTGTCACCCAGCGGGACTTCAACCTGGCCGAACAGCGACTTGCTGGTGCTGTCAACGTCGCGCGAGAAGTAGCTGAGGAACGTGCCTGGGGTCGGACCATTGGCGCCGAAGGGCGGCAGGCCGAAGATGAAGCTTGGCAGCATGAAGGCGCTTTCGCGCGCCAGCTTCTCCTTGAAGTAGAAACCACCGACCTGGTACACGATTCCGCCGACAGTGCCGTTGAGCCGCAATTCGTGGCTCTGCGTTTCCGCGTCGTCGAGGAATGTGTAGGACTGATAGACGGTTGGCAGGGTCAGCCGCTCGTTCTTCCCGCCGATATACTTGCGATAGCCACCGATATAGGTGAGCGTGGCTGCTTCGCTGAATTCATAGGCGATGCGACCGCGCACGGCCCAGGTTTCAGCACTGACACGACCGATCCCGAACAGCGGCGCGGCATAGTTGCTGCGGTCCACCTTCGACAGCAGGTTAGTCTGGCTGGGCACGCAGAGGACTTGCGGGTAGTTCGGCGCGACGCTGGTGAAGCCGTTGTCGCACTGGCCGCTGGTAGGCCCGTTGCCGGCAGCGTTGAGGTCTCCGGCCGCGAAGACGCCTGGTGTGAAGCGGCGCTTGGCATATTCGCCGCCAAGGTTCACCGAAAGCTGATCGGTGGGGTCCAGCCTGAGGGAAACGCGGCCGCCATAGGCCTGGTTGTCGTCAGATCGACCTGCGGCATAGGCCGGGAACACGAAGAAGCCACCACCGGCCGGGTGCTTGTTGTATCCATCGCGGTCTTCATAGAAGCCGGCAACGCGGAAGGCTGCGGTCGAACCCAGCGGCAGATCCACGCCGGCATCCGCACGCACGGCGTTGTAGTTGCCATAGGAAACCGTACCGTTGAACCCGAACTGGTTGCCCGGCTTGCGCGTGATGAAGTTGATTGCACCGCCGGTGGAGTTGCGGCCATAGAGCGTGCCCTGCGGCCCACGCAGCACTTCGACACGATCCATGTCGAACAGCGCCATGCCCATGACGTTCGGGCGGTTGATGTATTCGCCGTCAACGTTGACGACGACCGAGGTGTCCTGAGCTTCGTCAGCCGAGTTGGTACCGATGCCGCGCACGGTAACCTTGACGGTGCCCTGATCCTGGTTGATCTGCACAATCGGAGCGATCTTGCCGACATCGTTCATGTCGGAGAAGCCGATTTTCTTGAGTTGTTCGCCGCTGATGACGTCGATCTTGATCGGAACGTCGTTCACGTCCTGCCTGCGATTCTGCGCTGTGACGATGATGACGTTTTCGTCCACATCGTCGGCGCCGGCCTGTGCCTGGGCCTGTGCATAGGCAGACCCGCTGAAAGCCATCATGGCGGCGCTCGCCAGAAGCGAAATCTGGACCTTCCCCCTGTTCATCACTCTTCTCCTCCCAGTATGCGCCTCGGGCGCTTTCGAATTGCAATCAAATCAAAGAACTAACCTTCATGTGCCATCGACATCGCGTCTTGTTCGTGCTGGCCGATTTCAGGCGGTCATCCCGCCCAGTGTTTCCGCAAACCAGTCGGCGATGCAGTCACGGCCGTAGGCCATGTTGTCGGCGCCGACATGTTCCACGCCGCCTTCGCGCGCGGTGAAGATCACCTTTTCGCGGCGCGGCGCGTTGACCAGCTGGTCATAGAGATCGTCGGCATAGGCCACGCTGATCTGGCGATCATGCGCACCATGGGTGACGAGGAACGGCACCTTGATCCGGTCCATGTGTCCATTGAGGTTCATGTCGGTGGACAGGGCCATGAACTCGTCCATGTCCTTTGCGCCAAAGGCCCACATCACGTGCGCCCAGTAGTGCGGCACGGGGTTCTCGCCTTCGCGCTTCAGCCGCTTGTCCTGCACTTCACGCCAGTTGTGGTTGGCGCCCCACACTGCGCCCGAGGCGAAGCGCGGCTCATAGGCGACAGCGCGCGGGGCGAAGTGGCCGCCGAGCGAGATGCCAGTCATCCCGATGCGTGCAGGGTCGACATCGGCCTGCTGTTCCAGCCAGTCCACCGCCTTGCTGGCCCAGGATTCCGAGTGCGGATCGACCGGCAGGCCCTGCAGCCGCAGCGCCTCGCCCGACCCAGGCTGGTCGACGCAAAGCGTGGAGATGCCGCGACGGGCCAGCGCTTCGGGCAGGCGGCTCCAGTAGAGCAGCTCCTTGCAGCTATCGAGACCGTTGCAATAGACTACCACGGGGTGCGGGCCTTCACCCGGAGCGCGGGTGTAAAGCGCCGGCATTGTGCCGTTTTTCAGCGCAATCTCAACGCGTTCGCGGTTGATCTTGCCAAGCTTTGTGGACTTGTCGAACGCGGCCCGTGCCTTGGCATAGGTCTCAACGCGGCCCGGTGCACCGTGGCCCTGCATGCGTTCGGCCACCAGCAGGTAAAGCGAGGCGCGTTCGAGCTTGTCGGAAGCGGAGAACATCCGCCCCTTGGCCTCGTCTTCCGCGGCCAGCTCGATCAGCTTGTCGCCGTAGGCCGACCACTGCTTCATGAAAGCAGGCGTGCCGGCATCGCCGCCATTGGCCGCCGCTTCGATGATCGGCTGGCACATGTCGACGATCTCGCCGATCTGCCCGCCGCTTTCCATGGCAATGGAGACCGACAGGTTCCAGATGTAGTTCGGAAACGGTTCGTAGAGCGCCATGGTTCAGGCTTCCACCGCCACGAACAGGCCCGGGTTGGGATGCGGATGGGGCAGCGTCTGGGGGCCGCCCGTGCCGATGCCCCACTGGTCCATGACCATCGGCGCAGGCACGTGGACCTTGTGCTCGTGCGTTTCGAAATCGACCTCTTCGAGTTCAGAGGTATATTCGGTTACGAAGCCATTGGGGGTGACGAAGTAGCTGAAGGTGTTGTTGCCGGCCGTGTGGCGACCCGGGCCCCAGCCGATATCGGTGCCCTTGACCTTGAGGCGGTGGATGCCGCGCATCATGTCGTCCACGCTGAGCATATCGTAGGCCACATGGTTGAGGCAGGCCGGTCCGGGCAGGATGGCGATGCGGTGGTGCGCCGAATTGCAGCGCAGGAAGCACATGAAATCGCCCAGCCAGTCGGAGATCTTGAAGCCCAGCACGTCGGTGAAGAACTTCACGGCGGCATGGTGATCGGGCGAGTGAAGCACGATGTGGCTGATCTTCACCGGCACGCCTTCCCAGCGGGTGAGATCGCGCTTGTCACCGCGGGCCACCTCGGCCGAGATTTCAAGCTGCAGGCCATCCGGGCTGAAGAAGCGGAAGCCATAGCCACCGCCGGGCGTGGCGAGATCGTGCGGCGTGCTGACGATCTTGCAGCCCGCCGCCTCGACCTTGGCGTGCAGGGCGTCAACATCGGCGCGGCTGTCGGCCGCCAGCGCGATCACGTCGACGCGGTTCTCGTCGTTGGCGCGCAGGCGCACCACATGATGCTCATCATTGCCCGGCGTCTTGAACCAGGCCATGCCATCGCTGCTGGGCACGGTTTCGAGGCCGAAGACTTCGCCGTAATAGGTCTTTTCAGCTTCCAGATCTGTTACGCCATATCCGACGTAGCGGATTTCGGTCACGCGGCTCATGCTGGGATCTTCCTTGGTATTCAAAGCGGTTGTGAAACGACGGCGAACATCTCGGCGGTCGCTTTATGATTGTCGACCGGCGGGGCGAGGCCCAGCTGGCCGTGGCAGATGGCGAGGCTGCTTTCGACGATGTAGCGGCAGCGCTCGAAGCGGCGATCGCGATAGGCGTTCAGAGCAACGGCGACGTTGTCATGCCGCTCAAACTCTTCGGCCAGGACGATGGCGTCCTCGATTGCCATGCCCGCGCCCTGCCCCAGGTGCGGGGTGGTGGCGTGGACGGCATCGCCGAGCAGGCCGACGCGGCCCTTGCTCCACGGGCCGTAGACCATCATGCCTTCGAGCGGGCGATAGACCACGCCGTCGTCATCGGTGATCTGTTCAGCCAGTTCGCGGATCGCCGGGGCGCAGTTGGCAAGCTTGGCCTTCATCGCGGCGGCGATCCCTTCCTTGGGATACCACGGATTGCCAGGCTCTGGCGTAGTCACGAACATGTACATGAGGTCACGGCTCATCGGCACCAGGCCCGCGCCGGTGGGGCCATTGTAGACCTGCAGGGCATCGAGATCGTCCGGGCGGGGAAAATTGTAGCGCCACACCGCCTGACCGGTGAAGCGAGGCTTTTCGGCATCGGGCAGCACCATTTCGCGGACTTGGCTGAACACGCCATCCGCGCCGATCACCGCATCGAACGTGCCCGCAGTGCCATCGGAGAAGGTAACGTCGACCTGCTCGCCGTTGTCTGCCAACGTCTGAACCGTCAGGCCGAGACGCAGGTCCGCGCCGAGATCCTTGACGCGATCCCCCAGCACCTTCTGCAGGGCTCGGCGGCCGATGCCGACACTGGCGGGGCGGCCTTCAACCAGCCGCGGCGACGGAACGCGCGCAACCTTGGTGCCATCGGGCAGGAAGATTTCCACCGCATCGAATCCGAAGGCGGAATCGAGGAAGGCGTCGAGCACGCCGAGTTCATCCATCGCACGGATGACGTTGGACTGCTGGATGATGCCGACGCCATAGACCGACCACTGCGGATCGCGTTCGATGATGGTTACGGCATGGCCTTTGCGGCGCAGTGCAATCGCGGCAGAAAGCCCGCCAATGCCGCCGCCGACAACGAGAATCGAAAGATTGTTCATGGTGCCGTATGCATCGCCGCCAAAGGGGCAATGCTCTCTCCCATCCTGTGGCATTGGCCCTTTGCCAACACCTCCTCCTGGCAGCTGCAATACGCTGACTGGACCAATCGATAAAACAATTTGTTCGGATGGATTTCCATCAATCTTACGGATACAAGGCAAGCATGCGGTTCAAGGGTCTCGATCTAAACCTCCTCGTCGCGCTGGATGCGCTGCTGGCCGAAGCAAGCGTGAGCCGCGCGGCCGAACGGCTTTACCTGAGCCAACCTGCGGCCAGCGCAGCTCTGGCGCGCCTGCGCACATGGTTCGGCGATCCGCTGTTGATTCCGCATGGCAAGCGGTTGATGCTGACGCCCTATGCGCTGCGACTGAAGCCGATGCTGAGCGAACTGCTGGCCAGCGTGGAGACGCTGGTGACGCAGCCGGTCCTGTTCGATCCCGCCACCACGCACCGCCGGTTCCGCATCTGCACGTCGGATTACATCACCTGCGTGGTGCTGCGGCCACTGCTGTCGGAAATCGCGGTAAGCGCGCCCGGGATAGAGCTGGACATCGTACCTCCCGAGGACACCGGGCAGGACATGCTGGAGCGCGGCGAGCTGGACATGCTGATCATTCCGCGCGAGTTCGTGAGTCCCCAGCACCCGGCGCGCCTGTTGCTGGAGGAACAGCATGTGGTGGCAGGATGGCGGGACAACCCGGTGATGAACGCGCCGATGACGGCCGAGGCGTTCGTGGCGGCTGGGCATATCTCGGTAAGGCTGGGGAGAATCACCCGGCTGACCTATGCCGAAGCGCAGCTGCGCGCTCGCGGCATTACCCGGCGCGAGGAGGTGGTGGTGCCATCGTTCACGCTGGTGCCCGACCTGCTGGTGGGCACCGGCCGACTGGCGATCATGCACGAACGGCTGGCGCGGCAGGCTGCACGACAGACCGATATCCGCATTGCCTCCCTTCCCTTCGATTTCCCCCCGATGCACGAAATGATCCAGTATCACCGCGCCCGTGCAGACGATGCCGGGCTGCTGTGGTTTCTGGATGCCATCACCGCGGTCGTGCCACCAGTCAGCACCTGACTGCATGCCAGCCCCTTGACGAGGGCCCCCTTCAATTATAACAGGGGTTCCAATAAAGTAGCGGCAGTGAGGCCGCCAGGCATACGGGCGTACCGCCCCGGGGCCGCCGATTGGGAGATCGACGTTGCCTGTACCCTCCACCCTTTCATCCTGTGTCGAATGGCAGTTCACCGAAGCAGGCGGAGTCGAGGACCGCATCCGCGCCGCGCGTGACGCGGGCTTCGCCAAGGCCGAATTCCACCTTTGGCGCGACAAGGATATGGGCGCTATCGCTGCTGCGCTGCAAGAGACGGGCGTCGTGCTGACCGGGATCTGCGTGGATCCACGGCGCTCGATCGTCGATCCGGCCGAGCATGACGAGATGCTGGCCGCAGTGCGCGAGACGATTGCCGCCACAGCGCCGCTGGGCAAGCCGCCGCTGATCGTTGCATCGGGCTTCCGCGTTGAGGGGATGAGCGAGGAAGAGCACTTCGCCAACGCGGTGAGCGTGCTGAAGAAGGCCGCCGCGCTGGCCGAGGAGGCCGGCGTGCTGCTGGTGCTCGAACCACTGAACACCAAGCTGTTTTCGGCAATGTACCTTGTCAGCACGAAGTTGGGGCTCGACATCGTGGAAGCCGTCGACAGTCCCGCGCTTCGCCTGCTCTACGATGTCTGGCACAGCGCTGTAATGGGCGAGGACATGGCCGAAGTGCTGCGCGGGCGCACGCACCTGGTGGCACACGTCCAGTATGCCGACATGCCGGATCGCAACGAGCCGGGCACGGGCACGCTCGACTGGGGCCAAGTCGTCTCGACCTTGCGCGATCTCGGCTATGACGGCGCGATCGGGCTGGAATACTTCCCGACCGTGCCGATGGCGGAATCGCTCGCCATCACCCGCAAGGCGCTCGGAGTCTGAGCGTTCCCATCCGCTGCATCCCGGGAGAGGATCGTGGCTGAAAAGAAACTGACCTTCGTCGAAAGACTGAGCTACGGCTTCGGCGATCTGGGCACGAGCCTTGCCTATAACATGGCGAGCGCGTTCCTGCTGTTCTACTACACCGACGTGGTGAAGCTGCCTGCTGCGGCGGTGGGCACGGTGTTCCTGGTCGCCCGCCTGCTGGATGCAGTGATCGACATGGTCGTGGGTGTGGCGGTGGACAAGACCCGCACCCGGTTCGGCCGGACGCGTCCGTACTTCCTGTTCACCGCGGTTCCCTATGCCGTGGTCACGGTGCTGTTGTTCAACGTGCCGGCCTGGGGGCAGACGGCGCAGCTGATCTATGCCTTCCTCACCTTCAAGGCGCTGGGCATCCTGATGTCCTTGCAGGCGATTCCCTATACCGCGCTGATGCCGATGATGACCGAGGACACCGGTGACCGGCTGAAGCTTTCGGGCATGCGATCGGTGGGCACGTCGGTGTCGGTCGTGCTGGGCACGGCAGCGACGATGCCGCTGGTCGGCCTGTTCGGTGGCGGCGACCAGCAGCGCGGCTTCCTGTCTGTGGCGGCACTGTTTGCAGTAATAGGGCTGATCTGCACCTTCGCACTGTTCCGCAACTGCCGCGAAAGGTACGAGGACGAAGGCAGCCCGAAGTTCGCCATTTGGCCGGCGGTTAAAGACATGCTGCGCAACCGGGCGTGGCTGGTCTGTTTCGGTTTCTGCCTGACGTATTTCATGCGCTTTGGCGTGATGATGTCGTCCACCCCCTACTTTGCGATCGAAGTGCTGCACCGGCCTTGGATGATCGCGGTGATGCTGCCTGCGGTTTCGGGCATGTTGCTGCTGTCCTCGTTCGTCGCCCCGCCGCTCTATGCCCGCTTCGGCATCCGCCGCGGGTGCATCGGCGTGCTGACGCTGGCGACGGCGCTGTTTGCGATCCTGCCCTTCACCGAAAACAGCGTGCCCGCGTTCCTGGCGGTATACCTCGCCGCCTGCCTGTCGACCTCGGTCACCATCGTCGCGGCCTTCACCATGATCGCGGAAACCGTAGACTATCACGACTGGCGCTTTGGCGTGCGGCATGAAGGGCTGCTTTCCTCGGGCGTGAGCCTGGCCACCAAGGTGGGCATGGCGGTGGGTACGGCAGGCTTCGCCTACGCGCTGGGCCAGGCGGGCTACTCCGCAGGCGCGGTTACCGACGCCGCGCGCGATACGATCCGCTGGTCCTATTATGGCAGCGCGGTGGTGCTGTTGAGCCTGCAGGTGCTGGTGGTGATTTTCTGGCCCATGGACCGCATGCACGATCGCATTCGCGAGGACATTGCGCAGCGCCTCGCGCCCGCAGGTTGAAACAGATAGCCACAACGGGGAGAATGCCGATGAAGACGACGCCGATCGCGGCGGTGCTGACGTGCGCCGCCATGGCTGCGGCCTGCCCTGCCCCTGCTCAGGTCATTGTCACCATCGATTATCGCCCGCCTGAAACGGTGCAGCGCGTGGCGATCCCGGTGAATCCCAAGGAACAGCGTCTTCGCGTGCTGATCGTTTCGGGCCAGAACAGCTATGAGCATGACTGGACCGGCGTGAACAACATGCTGCGCACGATGATGCAGGACACCAAGCGCTTCGACGTTCGCGTGACCGAGGACTTCGACCACGGCACGCTGGCCGAACTGAAAGCCTATGACGTGGTGCTGCTGAACTATTCCAGCCGGTGGAACTATGCCGACCCGGTGCAGCACCTGTGGTCTGACGATGCTTTCAAGGCGCTGTACCAGTATGTGCGCGAAGGCGGCGGACTGGTCGCCTACCACTCTTCGTTCACCTGGGGTCGTGACATTCCCGAATACAAGCGCCTGATTGGCGCCACGATGGAGCCGGGTTCATCGCGCCGCGCTCCTCCGGGTTCGTTCCCGGTGCACATCGTGGACCGCGACCATCCGATCACTGCCGGTATGCGCGAGTTCGTGTGGACCTACAACGACGACATGTACACCAACATGGCGATGGATCCGGAGGCGAAGATCCACGTGCTGGCGACGGCACACGATGCCGCCGCCGCCTATGACCCGAGGCTGACCGGTCCGAAGTACCCTGCCGCCGCCTATACGCCCGAAAAGCTGAAGGCGATGAAGGGCATCGACGCCGATCACCCGCAGGTGTGGACGGCGGACTACGGCAAGGGCCGCGTGTTCTCCATCACGCTCGGCCATGATGAGGTTTCGCTGCATTTCCAGCCACTGCAGACTCTGATCCTTCGCGGGACCGAATGGGCGGCGACGGGCAAGGTAACCCTGCCCGTACTGGAAGAAGCCAAGGACTATCCCACCAAGTAATCCCGATCCCGGCCTGTCGCGATGCGGCAGGTCGGGCGTTACAACAGGCCGAGCTTGCCGCCGGAAGCCGCATAGTCCCGCAACGCCTGCAGTCGTGCGGGGGTGGAAACAGACGACACCATTCCAGCGCGATCGCCAATGCGCATGACGCGCGCATCGCCTGCCTTCACCGGCGGCCATGCCCTGCCCGGCAGCGATGGCTTGCCCGTGCGCAGAAATGCCAGAAGGCGATCCTGCCACTGCTTCGCCAACGCGTGGTCTGCCGCCGTGAAAGTGCGATCACCGATACCGACGGTGCCGAAGACATAGGGCAGGCCGGAACTGTGAAACGCACCCCAGCTCTGCCCCCCACGAAGTGCGGGATAGGCGTGATCGTGGACATAGGCGTAGATCGGCTGCTTCACCGAGCGCGTGCGGTCCTGCGACCACAGCAGCAGCCCCGCCATATAGCGGTCACGCGCCAGCAGGGTGTTGGACGCGACGGCCTCGGCATCGTTGGCATGGGGATAAAGCGCAAGCAGGCGCGGGCCAAAATCGCCATATCGCGCCTTTACCGCCGCTTCGAACTGGGCCGGCGTGCGCACCGTTGGGTCGATCATTTCCGCCGCATTGTATCCGCCAAGCAGCGGCACCGCGTTCACCACAGGGCCGCCGGCGCGGAACGGATCGAACGGCAAAACCACGCCATCGCGGTGCGGCACGTGGACGAGCCGCGCCGGGCCACTGCTTTCGCCCGGAACATAGCGCGTGGCATCGACCAGCTTCTGGGGCGGAACCGCGCGCAGGTCTGCCAGCGAGGCTGCGCCCACCTTCGCCGCGATCGTTTTGGCCACGGCATAGCCTTCTTCAATCGAAGGCACGTCGACAGCCATGCTGGGCCCACTGAAGGCGATCGCCTTGTCGAACAGGCCCTTGGCCAGGGGCGAGACCATCAGATCATTGACCGAGGCCGCGCCCGCAGATTCGCCCGAGACGGTGATGTTGGCAGGATCGCCACCGAACGCGGCAGCATTGGCGCGAACCCAGCCGAGCGCGGCGATCTGATCGAGCAGCCCATAGTTGCCCGAGCTTCTCAGCGGGGATTCCGCCGTGAGTTGTGGATGGGCGAGGAACCCGAACACGCCGACGCGGTAATTGATGGTCACCACCACCACGCCGCGCGCGGCAAGGCGGCCGCCATTATAGAGCGGCACCGCGCTGCCACCGCCGCCAAAGCCGCCGCCGTGGATGAAGACCAGCACCGGCAGCCGACCACGCACCTTGCCTGCGGGCTTCCACACGTTGAGCGTCAGACAGTCTTCGCTGAAAGGCGGTGCGGCAATGAACTCGGCGCTGTATGGCCCCCAGCCGCCAGCTTCGGCCTGCTGGCACGAGGGGCCCATCGCCGAGCCATCGCGTACGCCTTCCCACGGGCGTGCCGGCCGGGGTTCGCGCCAGCGGTCATCGCCCACCGGTGGCGCGGCATAGGGGATGCCGAGAAACGCCTCCACCCCGCCGCTCGCAGCGCCCTGTATGGCGCCTGCGGTGGTCTTGACCACCGACTGGGCCAGCGCCGGTTGCAAAGATGCCGCGAGGCAGAACGCCGCGACGCCGATTGCCTTGCGGATCATCGTGATGTCCTCAGTATTCGAAGGTTTCGCTGAAGGTACGATAGGGCTCGGGCGGACGCGCCTCAAGCTTCTGCGAGGTATCGGTTCGATAGGTGTTGGAAAGGACCGTCGCCGGACCATCGACCTTGGGCATGAACACCGGCTTCCCGTCTTCACCGACATACATCAGGTCGACATTGAAGGAATCGTCCTGGGCCGCCGCCGCAAACGGAATCCAGCCCATGCCATAGGGTGCGCGCGCCACTTCGAAGCAGTGGAAATGCCAGATCTTCCACTGGCCATCCTGCTTGATGAAGTCGAGCCCATACTTGAGGTAGACGTTGTGCATCCACACCTTCTTGCCCTGGACCAGCTCCTTCTCGAACATCCACGCGGGCATGTTCTTGGCCAGCTCGGGATCGACGAGGCCCGATTCCAGCCCGTTGACGATCCACAGGCCCTTGGCGGTCTGGCCATCTGCGGCGACTTCGATCGCGGGCGTGGTGATGTAATGGAACACCAGCTTGCTAACCGGCGCAGGGCGGCCCTGGTGATAGGACATGATCTTGTCCCAATCGGTGTAGACGCCCAGGTTGCTGTACTGCGACCTCACGCCCGGCGTGCCCTTCTTCGCCCACAGGGGGATGATGTCGGTGTCGCGGAAAGCATTGTGCAGGTACATGTAGCGCGAGAACAGGTTCTCGACCGAGGCGCGGTCCTTGCTGGCCTGGGCCATCTGGCGCAGTTCGGCCACTTCTGCCTTCAGCGCCGCGACCTCTGCCTTGGGCGAGGCATCGGCAGCCATTGCCGCCCCCCCTGCCAGCATCAGCGCGGCGGGCGCAATCATCCTGGCAATCCGCATCATCAAATCTCCCTTGCTCGTGTTCTGGAAAAGAAGATCACTCCCGCTGCCAGCGCCGTGATCACTGCGTTCTGCGGCAGCGAGGCCAGTTCGGCATGACGGATGTGAAAGACGGCAGCGATCATCTGGTTCGCTACGAGGATCATCGCCCCTCCGGCAGCGAAAGCGCGCGTTCGGGGATGGACAACGCCGGGCAGCACCAGCGCGCAGGCCATCTCGCTCCAACCCACCAGACGGCCGAGCCCTTCGGGCAGCCACACCGTCCAGGCGTGATGCTCGGCAAGTTCGGGAATCGGGGCGAAAGCCTTGTACCAACCGACGAAGGCAAACAGCGCTGTGAGAGGCAAGGCCAGCACCAAGGCGGCGGCAATCCGCCACTTCATCGCCCCATCCTCGCGGTTTCGCCCTTCGGCCTCATCCTCGGATACCCCTATCGTTCCCCCGCGATGCCTGCAGGTTTTAAGAAATAGTATTCCTATTCTTAAATTCGTCAAGCGCTGCGGTTGCGGCTTGACACGCGGTTGTCAAGATATAGGAATATCAATTCCAATAGGGGCGTGAGACCCCAGGAGAGGGCGGTCAGGCAACCACCCGCATGCGCGCCTGCCCGCCACTGGCCCGCCCTGGCCAGATGCGTCGCTGCCTCTCCGGCACTAAGACTCGGCAGCGTGCGCCGCGATCGCGGACGGGGCTTCTGGCCGGCCCGAAACCGAGAACCGCAGGAGGTGTGTCTTGACCCATTCGATCAAGCGGGGCGTGAGCCTCTATTCCTACCAGAACGAAACCTTCCAGGGCAAAATGAGCCTTGAGGACTGTATCCGCACCAGCGCGCACCTTGGCGCCAGGGGCATCGAGATCATCGGTGAGCAGACCTTCTGGGGTTGGCCCGAATGTGGCGTGGCGCAGGAGGATATCGACACCTGGCACCGCCTGATCGCCAAGTATGACTGCACCCCGGTGAGTCATGACTTCATGGTCGATTACAAGCGGTACAAGGGGCGCGACATGCCCTTTGCCGAGCAGGTCGCCAGCGTGAAGAACGATATAGATTTCGGGGCACGCCTGGGGATGAAATTCATCCGCGCGCTGGTGTCCATCGCGCCCGAAGTGCTGGTTGCGGCGGCACCCTATGCCGAGGAGAAAGGCATCAAGATCCTGATCGAGGTGCATGCACCGCTGCACTTCGACCATCCGTGGATCATCCGCCATGCCGAGGCGTTCGAAAAGTCCGGCTCGGATGCACTGGGCTTCCTGCCCGACATGGGCATGTTCCTGTTCACCTATCCCCCCGTGTTCGTGGAGCGGTTCCTGCGCCAGGGTGTGCCGCCGCACATCGCCGAATATATCGTGAAAGCGTATGAGGACCGGGTCCTTTCGGAATACGTGATCCTGAACGTGCAGCAGATGGGCGGCACCGGACCATCGCTCGCCATGGCCGAACTCCTGCGCCACAATGGGGCGTTCGAGCCGAGGCGGATGCTCGATCACATGCATCGCATCCACAACATCCACGGCAAGTTCTACCAGATGACCGAGGACTATGTGGAGCCGTCGATCCCCTATGACGAGATCGTGCGCGTGCTGAAACAGGGCGGCTATGACGGCTACATCTGTTCGGAATACGAAGGCAACCGCTGGATCGAGGATGCCGAGGAACCTGACTCGGTTGAGCAGGTTCGCCGGCAGCAGGTCATGCTGGCAAGGCTTCTGGGCGAAGCCGGGGTGCCCGCCCTGCAGACTCCCGTCGCAGCCTGAGGAGCGCAATGCCATGATGGACAACAAGATGATCGTGGAAGGCAGCCTGCAGGGCGTGGAGGGCGGCTTCTCGTTCCTCGGGCGGCTGCCTTACTACCGTGGCCTCGGGCTCTCGATGATCGAGGACATCCAGGTCAGCGTCGAAGGTGAGGCGCTGCCGCGCGAGGCGATCCGCTTTGCCGTGCGCGGCAAGACCTACACGCTCGACGAGATGGAAACCTGCTATGACAACCGCTGGAACTTTGGCGAGAAGGCCACGATCATTGCGCTGAACGGCGGGCTTTCCGCCGGTGAGCACGCGATCGGTTTCGCGGTGCGCTACAGGGTGTCCTACCTGCCCTTCGTTCCGACGACCAAGGATACCAAGAACCTGGCGCTCGCCGCCTGAGCCAACGGGCTGGGGACGCACGCACTGCGCTCCCGCCATTTCATGGGAAAAACAGAATGCCTTTCGAAATCTCGGTCAACCTGGAATACATGTTCAACGAAGCGGGTGAGCGGCTGGAAGACCGCGTCGCCGCGGCGGCTGCCGCCGGCTATTCGAAGGTGGAAATCTTCACCACCGGCGGGCGCGACATCGCCTCGCTCAAGCGCGCACTTGACGACAATGGCGCCACGCTGTGGACCGTGGTGGCCGACCCGCGCACGCGTCTGATCGAAAAGGAAACGCACGAAGGCTATCGCGAGATGTTCCGCAAGGCCTGCGACGATGCGGCCGCGCTGGGCTGCAAGCGCATCGTCGTCGGATCGGGCCCCGGCGTGCCGTGGATGAAGCGCCCGGTGCAGCTGGCCATCGTGGCCGAGGCCATCGCCTCTGTCGTGCCGATCGCCGAGGAATACGACCTGACCATCATCGCCGAGGCGGTAAACATCCGCGTGGACCATCCCGGCGTGCTGTTCAGCCGCACCGAAGATGCGGTGGCCGTGATCGAACAGGTCGCCTCGCCGCGCATGCGCCTGCTCTACGACCTCTACCATTCGGTGACCGAGGGCGAGGACCCCGCAGTTGTCCTGCCGCAGGTGGCGCACATGGTCGAACACGTGCAGATTGCCGACACCAATGGCCGCGGTGAACCCGGCGCGGGCACCATCGACTGGCCGCGCATGCTCGATCTGATCGCGAGCGTGGGTTACACCGGCCCCATCGGCATCGAATGCAACCCCACCCTGCCTTCGACGCCACAGGCCCTGGCCTACATTCGCGAACTGGCCGCGCGCTGAAGTCAGGTCTGACAGGCAGCACCACTGAGGCGCTGGGAGGGGATAGCGACGGGCCGCCTATGGCCCGTCGCGTCGCCTTCCACCTTGCGCCGGCAACAAGTCCGCCACGCCCGGCGCCGGGCCGGGACAGGCTCTGTTGTGGTGATGCAAACCAAAGAAATGGGGCGCTAGCCTCCGCGCGAAACAGGGATCAGCGCACCACTGATCGCACGCGCGGCCGGAGAGGCGAGAAACACGATCACTTGCGCCAGCGAGGCGGGCTGGACCCACTGCGAGGTGTCGGCATCGGGCATGTCCGCCCGATTGGTCGGTGTGTCGATGATGCTGGGCAGCACGGCATTGACGGTGCAATCGGTGCCGGCCAGTTCGGCGGCAAGGCTCTCGGTCAGCTTGTGCACCGCGGCCTTGGATGCGGCATAGCCGCCCATCCCCGCAGCCGCGAGTATTGCGCCGCCCGCACCGATGTTGACGATAGCCGCACCCTTTGTGGCGCTGAGCGTCGGCAGCGCGGCCTTGGTCATGGTGACGCAGGTGGTTGCATTCATGGAGAACATCCGCGCCCAGGTCTCCGGCCCGCCGTCGGCCAGGGTCTGCCAGGTAAAGCCACCTGCCACGTTCACCAGCACGTCGATCCCGCCCTGCGCTGCGATCACGCGCTCTACGGCGGCCGAGGTGGCAGCAGCATCGGTCAGGTCCACGCTGCCGAGGTCGATCCCGCCCGGATTTTCGTCGGCAGCGGAAGGCGCGAAGTCTATGCGCGCGACACGGTCTCCGTTTGCGCGGAAAGCTTCTGCCACGGCACGGCCCAGGATGCCGAAGCCGCCGGTGACAACGATCGAACGCATATCTTTACTCCCTATGCCAGGCTTGAACCCGTTTCAGCGCCGTTCAGGCCGCTCTCAGTCGTCTTCAAGCCCTTGTCAATCGGGCCGCAGATCGCGCCGGCAGATCCGTCTCCCACTTGCTCCACTCTCGTCTATTTTGTACGTAAGCCTAACAAAATAGACGAGAGGATGCGAACGTGCAGGGCTTCGACAACGCAATTGCCTTCATCACCGGCGGCGCATCGGGCGCAGGCTTCGGACAGGCGCAGGTGTTCGGCCGTGCGGGCGCAAGGATCGTGGTGGCCGACATCCGCGCCGACGCGGTCGAAAAGGCGGTGGGCCAACTGAAGGACGAAGGCATTGCCGCCCATGGCATTGCGCTCGATATCATGGACCGCGCCGCCTATGCCCGCGCGGCTGACGAGGTGGAGGCCGTGTTCGGCGCGCCACCGACGCTGCTGTTCAACACCGCCGGCGTGAACAGCTTCGGCCCGGTGGAGAATACCAGCTACGACGATTTCGACTGGATCATCGGCGTGAACCTGGGCGGGGTGATCAACGGCATGGTCACGTTCGTTCCGCGCATGATCGCGGCGGGCAAGGGCGGCCACATCGTCACCACATCGTCGCTCGGCGGGTTGATGGGCAGCGCGCTCGCGGCACCCTATTCGGCGGCGAAGGCGGCCGTGGTCAACCTGATGGAAAGCTATCGCCTGGGTCTTGAAAAGCATGGGATCGGGGTTTCGGTACTGTGCCCCGCCAACATCCGGTCAAACATCGCCGAAGCCAGCCGCCTGCGCCCTGCCCAGTTCGGCCAGAGCGGCTATGTGGAGAACGAGGATTCGATTGCCTCGCTCCATTCGATCCACCAGCACGGCATGGACCCGGTGGAACTGGCCGAACACGTGAAGGCGGGTATCGAGGCCAACCAGCTTTATATCATCCCCTACCCCGAGGCGAAGGAGGGCTTGCGCGCCCATTACGACCGGATCGTCGATTCCGTCCTGCCGCTTGAGGCGGATCCCGAAGGCGCGCGCCTGCGCACCGAAGCGCTGCAGACCTGGGCGGCCGGCCGCGCCCGCGTGTTCATGGAAAAGAAGGACGCCTGAGGCGCCTTCGCCGAGACTACCGGTACAGCGGGCGGCGTTCGGCAAGGTCGTTGCGGATGGTGGTGGCGGCAACCCCCGCCTCCCCCATCGCGTGGCTGATCTGGTCCAGCCCCCGGGTCACGTCGCCCGCGGCATAAAGGGCGGGCACGCTGGTCCGCTGATGCCGGTCGACCACGATGCACCCCTCGCCCGAGGCCTTTGCGCCCAGGGCCAGTGCAAGGTCAGAACGGATCGCCGAACCCAGCGCGGGGTAGATCGTGTCAAACCGCAGTTCGCCTTTGGCAGCCGGTGCCACGATGCCGCCCTGCTCGATCCGCAGATCACCGCAAGGCCCATCGGCCAGCGCGATCCCGGCGTTGGCCAGCCGCTCCCGATCTGCCGCTTCCATCGCATGGGGGCCGGAGGGGGCAAGCAGAGTCACGTCGGCGGAAAAGCTCCGCAGGAACAGCGCCTCTCGCGCGCCGTGTCCGCCGGTACCGATCACCCCGATCCGCCGGTCGGTCACCTCGAAGCCATCACAGACCGGACAATACCGCAGCAGGCCGCGCGCAAGCGCCTCCTCATGCAGGGCCTCGGCCATGGCCGGCCGATGGTTGACCACGCCGGTTGCCAGCAGTGCCGTATGCGCCGACAGGCGACCGAAGCTGCCTTGCGCCACAAGGCCAACTTCGCCCTGCGCGATCTGGCTGACCGTGCCGCGCTCAACCGCAACGCCGAACTCCGCCGCCTGCATCCGCATCCGCGCCAGCAGGTCAACACCGGCAATCCCGCCGGGATAGCCGGCGTGGTTGTGCGAGCGCGGGATCATGGCCGCCCGACTCTCGCCCGCGTCGATCACCCGCACGCGCAGGTGATAGCGCGCAAGGTAGATCGCCGCGGTAAGTCCGGCCGGTCCCGCGCCGATCACCACGCAATCGATGGCATCGCGGTCCATGTCGCGCACTCCCACCGGATCAGCCTGCCGTCACGGATTGCCGATGGTGACGTCCAGCGTCATCTCGGCATTCAGCACCTTGGAGATCGGGCAGTTGACCTTGGCGGTCTCGGCCAGGGCGCGCAGGTCCTCGTCCGCGATGCCGGGCACGCTGGCGGTCAGCGACAAGTCCGAGCGGGTGACCTTGAAGCCTTCGCCGTCGCGGTCAACCTTCACCTTGGCGGTCGTTTCCAGCGTGCCTTCCTCGATCCCCTTGCCCGCGAGTGCAAAGGACAGTGCCATGGTGAAGCAACCGGCATGCGCGGCGGCGATCAGTTCCTCGGGATTGGTGCCGGCTCCATCCTCGAAGCGGCTGTTGAAGCCATAGCGCTGCTGCTGCAGCACGCCGGACTGGGTGGAAATCCAGCCCTGGCCAGTCTTGCCCATGCCTTCGTAGCGGGCGGTGGCGGTGCGGGTGATCATCGGGAATGCGGCTCCTTTATTCGGGTTGACGGCCTCAAACCCCGTTGCGCCCACTTGGTTTCAGCAAGGCGGCAGTGCGGGTTTCAAGACCGCCTGATCGAAAGACGAGTGGGCGACGGGACCTG
The DNA here is from genome assembly GCF_029436685.1 of Novosphingobium cyanobacteriorum. GTDB lineage: Bacteria > Pseudomonadota > Alphaproteobacteria > Sphingomonadales > Sphingomonadaceae > Novosphingobium > Novosphingobium cyanobacteriorum. The sequence continues at coordinate 146,956 of NZ_JAROCY010000009.1, read as the reverse complement.
CTTTGGTGCATCGACGGGTGCAAATCCCGGGCGCGGCTGCGTTGCAGGGCAATGAGAACGGGAGAGAGAGCATGAAGCGCACCTTGCTGCACATGGTGAAGCCCGGCCTGCTGGCACTGGCAGGCGCAGCCGCCTGGACGGCGGCGCTTGCCGCGCAGGATCGCCCGCCCGCGTCAGCGCCGGTTACCGGCCCTGTTTCTGCCCCCGTATCTGCGCACGCCGAAGCGGACAGCTATCGGGACAAGACCGATACGCTCGATCCCGTCACGCAGGCGACTGGCGAGCGCGTCTATGGCCAGATCTGCTCATCCTGCCATGAAACCGGCATGAACCGGGCGCCGCAGCGCTTCATTCTGGCGCAGATGACGCCGGAATCGGTGCTGCGCGCACTGACCAGCGGCGTCATGCAGGGTGTGGGCGGCACGCTCACCAGCGACGAACGCAAATCGGTTGCACAATACGTTACCGGACATGCCTTTGGCGATGAGGCGAGCCTTGAGCCAAGGCGCTGCGCACTGCGCGAGGCCACCTTTGACATGAGTGCGCCACCTGCCTTCGCGGGGTGGGGCATCGATGCGCGCAGCACGCATGAAATCCCGGCTGATGTGTCCCGTCTCAGCGTTGCCACCGCCCCAAGATTGAAGCTCAAGTGGGCTCTAGCTTTCCCCAATGCCCTGCGCGCACGGTCGCAACCTGCCATTGCAGGCGGCGCGATCTTTGTCGGCAGCCACAATGGCACCGTCTATGCGCTCGACATCAAGACCGGCTGCGCGCGCTGGACCTACTCCGCGTCTGCCGAAGTGCGCACCGGCATCGTCGTCAGCCCCTGGACCGCCGGCGACGGCAAGGCGCAGCCACTGGTCTACTTTGGCGACCTGGTCGGGTCGGCCTATGCCATCGACATGCGCACCGGCAAGGAAGTGTGGAAGGTAAAGGTCAGCGATCACGCCGGCACCACCCTCACCGGCACTCCGGTGCTGCATGGGAACAAGCTCTACGTGCCCGTCTCCTCGCTTGAGGAAGGCTCGGCAAGCAAGCCCGATTTCCCTTGCTGCACCTTCCGGGGTGCGATCAATGCGCTTGATCCAAAGACCGGAGCAGAGATCTGGCGCACCTATCTGGTCGATGAACCCAAGCCAACGGGCAAGACTGCAGCCGGCATCGACAGGTTCGGTCCCTCAGGCGTACCCGTGTGGAACACGCCATCGATCGATGTCGCGCGCAACCAGATGTATGTCGCCACCGGCGACAATTATTCCAGCCCCGCCACGGACCTCAGCGATTCCATCGTCGCGCTCGATCTTACGACCGGCGCCATCAAGTGGCATTATCAGGCGCTGGCGAACGATGCCTGGAACGGATCGTGCGACGAGGCGAGCAAGGTCAATTGCCCCGACGAGGCAGGCCCCGATGCCGATTTCGGCGCAGGTACGGTTCTGGCGCAGGGAGCGAACGGCAAGGACTATGTGCTCGCCGGGCAGAAATCCGGCTGGGCCTATGCCATCGATCCGGACAACGGCAGGCTGGTGTGGAAGCAGCGCGTGGGCCGCGGCGGCGTGGTCGGCGGCATCCACTTCGGCCTTGCGGCCTCGGGCGGCACCGCCTTTTTCCCCGTCAGCGATGTGCCCGATGGGCGCACGTACGATATTGATCCGCAACCAGGAATCTTCGCGCTCGACGTGGCGACGGGCAGGACGCTGTGGGCGGCACGGCCCACGGGTGACACCTGCAGGGAGCGGCCGTTCTGCCATGCCGGTTATGGCGGCTCCATCACCGTGACCAACGGCCTGGTGCTGGCCGGTGGCAACGACGGCTATCTGCGCATCTATGACGCCGCCAATGGCCGGATCGTGTGGGAGACCGACACCACAACCAACGTCGTGGCGGTGGACGGACGCACTGCGCACGGTGGATCAATCGGCGGCGGCGCCGCACCCGTGGCGTACGATGGGCTGGTGATCGCCAACTCCGGCTATGGCTTTGCGGGCAAGATGCCGGGCAACGTGTTGCTGGTCTATGAGGCCGAAAAGTGATGAATTGAGAACGGCTGAGCGGGGGCTGAAAACGGTTGAGAGGGGGTTTAGAGCCGTTCATCCTGCCGCAAGGCCGCTTCACGGACCCGTTCATCCGTCCGACAGGAACGGCCCGGTCTAGCCTTCTCCCGACGCCATGTTCCGGCGGGGGAGGAAATCTGCAAAGCCATGACTTTCATGGATATGTTCCAGTTCGCGACGGCCGATCTCGCCATCGACCTGGGAACCGCCAATACCGTGGTCTACGTCCGCGAACAGGGCATCGTGGTTGACGAGCCTTCGGTAGTTGCACTTGAAACTGTTGAGGGAATCACGCGGGTTCGCGCGGTGGGGGACGATGCCAAGCTGATGCTGGGCAAGACACCCGACAACGTGCGCACCATCCGCCCCCTGCGCAATGGCGTGGTGGCGGACCTGGAAGTGGCGGAGCAGATGATCAAGCACTTCATCCGCAAGGCGCGGGGCGACCAGGGCGGGCGCCTGCGCCGTTCGCCGCAGGTGGTGATCTGCGTGCCTTCCAACGCCACCAAGGTGGAACGCCGCGCCATTCGTGATGCGGTGTCCAACGCCGGTGCGCGGCAGGTGTGGCTGATCGACGAGCCGATGGCCGCCGCCATCGGCGCGCGGCTGCCAGTGACCAAGCCGGTGGGATCGATGGTGGTCGACATCGGCGGCGGCACCACCGAAGTGGGCGTGATCTCGATCGAAGGGCTCACCATGAGCACATCGGTGCGCGTGGGCGGAGACCGCATGGACGACGCCATCACCGCAGCGGTGCGCCGCAACCACAACCTGATGATTGGCGAAACCACCGCCGAGCGGGTCAAGAAGCTGCTCGGTTCAGCCCGCGTGCCGCCGACCGGCGCGGACGAGACCGCCGTGATCAAGGGCCGCAACGTGAGCCGCGGGGTGCCGGCGGAACTGGCGATCACCCGGGCCGAACTGGCCGAAGCCCTGGCCGAGCCGGTGGGCCAGATCGTCCATGCCGTGCGCGTGGCGCTGGAAAACACGCCGCCGGAAATCGCGGCGGACATCATCGATGGCGGGATCACCCTGACGGGCGGGGGATCATTGCTGTCGGAGCTGGCACCGGTGCTGATCGAAGCGACCGGGCTGTCAGTAACGCTGGCCGAAGACCCGCTGCACTGCGTTGCATTGGGCGCGGGCAGGGCACTTGAGGACCTTGCCTTTCGCGGCGTGCTCCACCCCGCGTAGCTGCCGGGAACCATTTCGCACTGTCGGATTTATTTACAGTGCAGGCACCCTTCACCGCCTGCAACGACCAAGTCCTCTCGCCCGCGGACCATCCCCCCTTTCGGTCCGCGGGCATCATTTTGCAGCTTGGACAGCCAGCAATGCGCTCTGCGCAAACCGGATCGCCGCGCGCTTGCCTAATTCTGTGCGACGGCCGGGCTTCCCAGGAAAATCGCGCGCGGCAGCATCATGTCGCATTCCACGCCTTCGGGCAGGAATCGGTACTCCACCTTGCCGCGCAGGCTTTGCCGCACGGACCCTTCGATCAGGCGGGTGCCGAAGCCCTGCCGCGTGGGCGGCGCAACCGCCGGCCCGCCCCGCTCTTTCCACCGGCAGGCAAGCATGGGCTCTGCATCATTGCTGCTCTTTTCCCAGCGGCCGATGAAGGTGACCTCCCCATCAGTGGACAGCGCACCATATTTGGCGGAATTGGTCGCCAGTTCATGCAGCACCATGCCCAGCGCCTGCGCGGCGGCGGGGTTGAGCACCAGCGCGCGTACGTCTGACGCCATGTCCATCACGATGCCATAGGCTTCCAGTTCCTCTGCCACCAGAATGCCCAGCGGAACCCCGTCCCACCGATGGCGTGCCAGATGGCTGTGCGCACGGTTGATCGCGGCGATCCGGCCCTGCAGCGAGTTCCGGTATTCCTCCACCCCGCCTGCCGGCTTCGTCATGCGCACGATCGACTGCACCACCGAAAGCAGGTTCTTGGCACGATGATCCACCTCGCGCGTCAACAGGTGCTCGCGCTCCTGCGCCTGCTTCAGATCGGTGATCTCGACGCAGAAAATGCCGACGCCGCGACGCTCCCCGTCTCCGCTGTGCACGGGATAGAACACCTCGGACCAGGTCCGCTTCACACCCGGGCGCGCCGGAGTCTCGCCCGAAATCTCCACACCGCGGATCACCTCGCCTGCGTCGAGAACCTTGCGCAGCACGGGTTCGGCGGATTGGCGCAGATCCGGCAGGAGGTCAAACACCTTGCGGCCAAGGTGTTCCTCTGCCGTAAAGCCGTTCATTTCCGCCAGCGCGCGGTTAATGCGGGTAAACTTGAGGTCTGCGTCAAGCAGGCCGAGCCCGACCGGCGCCTGGTCATAGATCGCCTGCAGTTCATCGATCACGCCCAGCAGTTCGGTCCGCTGGCCGTCCTGCCAGCGCGCCTCACGCTCAAGCCTGCGGGCCAGCGCCATAAGCGCCACCGCGCTGCGGCACAGCCGATGCACCACTTCCAGCACGATCACGCTGGTTGGGACGAACACGGCAAAGGCGATGGCCGATGCCCGACCGAGGTGCCATCCCTGCGCCGGATCGAGGAACAGATAGAATGCCAGGATCCATGACAGGACTGCAGCGAGATAACCGGGCATCCGCCCACCGACAAAGGCGGCAATCACGAAGGCCGGATAGAACGGCAGCAGCGGCGCGGGCGCATCTGCCCCCATCGCCAGGCGCACGGCAAGCCCGATCACGACCAGCGCAATCGCCAAGGTGGCGCCGGCCCACGGCCGTCTGACCCAGCGGTGGCACCAGGCGAACGGCCAGTGGCTGCCCAGTTGGACCTGTTCCAGCGTCACGCTGGCCGCCATCGCCAAGCCCCCATGTTCCTGGACGTATTCCACGCTGCGGCAGGACGGTCCATAATCAGGATTTGTGGCCCGTCTGAGCGCTACGCGCAAACCCAAACTGCGACCACGATGGCGGAAATGCGACCAACCGACAGTTTACAGCGAAGTGCCGCCAAAAACGATTGCGGCGGGAACCGTTGGCCCGCTTTTCCGTCGATTGGCATGGAATACGCATTCGAGAATACGCGAACGGAAAGTTCACAGCGGCGCCATGAGGTAAGGCGTGTGCTGCAGGCCGCCTTTGCCCCCCCGGAGGTGACAGGCCGGGACGGTGGATTTGACAGCCTGCTGCAACAACTGGATCCTGATTATGGACCGGCAAAGCAGCAGCCTGTGGCAAGTGGCTGGCAACGGCTCGGCCTGCACAGGCGTCGCCCCGTGTGATCAAGCTGTGGCCTCGCGACTGAAGAAGGAACCACGGCACCGACCCCGGATTGCAAGGCCATTCCCCCCTGGACCATCCGGAGACCTTCATGGCACGCAAGCCGACCCCAGCCGCCAATCCCACCCCCCTGCCCGGCTGGTCCGCCAAGCTTGCGCCCCGCATACCCGAAGACATGCAACCCGTGCCGGATTACGCCGAAGAACAGGGGGCCGGCGGCGAAACGCATCAGACCGCTGGAAACGGCGTGGACGTGCTGACCACGCAGCATGGCCATCCGGTGGCAGACAACCAGAACACGCTGCGCCAGGGCGCGCTCGGCCCCGCGCTGCTGGAAGACCAGCACTTTCGCGAAAAGATCTTTCACTTCGACCACGAACGCATTCCCGAGCGCGTGGTGCACGCGCGCGGCTATGGCGCGCATGGCTATTTCGAGCTGACGGATTCGCTGGCCGACGTCTGCCGCGCCGATGTGTTCCAGCGGGTTGGCGAGCAAGTGCCCGCCTTCGTCCGCTTTTCCACCGTGGCGGGCAGCAAGGGATCGGTTGACCTGGCGCGAGACGTGCGCGGCTTTGCCGTGAAGCTTTATACCCAGGAAGGAAACTGGGACATCGTGGGCAACAACATCCCGGTATTCTTCATCCAGGATGCGATCAAGTTTCCCGACCTGGTGCACGCCGCCAAGCCTGCGCCCGACCGCGCGTTTCCGCAGGCGCAGACAGCGCACGACAATTTCTGGGACTTCATCAGCCTGACGCCCGAATCCATGCACATGATCATGTGGACCATGTCGGACCGCGCCATCCCGCGCTCGTTCCGCTTCATGGAAGGGTTTGGCGTCCATACCTTCCGCCTGCTGGATGCCGAGGGCAATTCCACGTTCGTGAAATTCCACTGGAAGCCGCGGTTGAAGCTGCAGTCAGTGCTGTGGAACGAAGCGGTGAAGATCAACGGGGCCGATCCGGACTTCCACCGGCGAGACCTGTGGGACGCGATCGAGAGCGGCGATTTTCCCGAATGGGACCTGGGCGTGCAGCTGTTCGACCAGGCCTTTGCCGACGGCTTCGATTTCGACGTGCTGGACCCGACCAAGCTTATCCCCGAGGAAATCTTGCCGGTGCGGATCGTCGGGCGGCTGGTGCTGGACCGCGTGGTGGACAACTTCTTCGCCGAGACCGAGCAGGTCGCATTCTGCACGCAGAACGTGCCCCCGGGCATCGACTTCAGCAACGATCCGCTGCTGCAGGGACGCAACTTCAGCTATCTGGACACGCAGCTGAAGCGGCTGGGCAGCCCGAACTTTCCCAACCTGCCGATCAATGCGCCGCGTTGCCCCATGGCGCATTTCCAGCAGGACGGGCACATGGCGGTGCGCAACCCCAAGGGCCGTGCAAACTATGAACCGAACAGCTGGGGCCCGGTGTCGGGCGGCCCGCGCGAGGATCCGGCGCGCGGCATCACCAGCTTTGCCGAGCAGGCCGAAGGGCCCAAGCAGCGGCTGCGGCCCGAAAGCTTTGCCGACCATTACAGCCAGGCGCGGCAGTTCTTCATCAGCCAGACCCCGATCGAGCGCAAGCACATCGGTGATGCACTGGTTTTCGAACTGAGCAAGGTGGAGCGGCCCGACATCCGCACACGGATGCTGAGCCACCTTGCCAACATTCATGACGAGTTGGTGGTCAGTGTGGCCGAGGGCCTCGGTATGCCGAGGCCGAAGCCGGCCACCGCGGCCCGCGAACCGCGCACCGATCTTGCCCCCTCGCCCGCGCTCAGCATCGTGGGCAACGGGCCAGAGGCGCTGACAGGGCGCAAGCTGGGCATCCTGCTGGGCGACGGCGCCGACCGGGCGCTGTTCGATGCGCTGGTCAAGGCCGTGGAAGAAGCAGGCGCGGTGTTCGAGGTGATCGCACCCAAGGTTGGCGGTGTTCCCCTTTCAGACGGCGCGGTGCTAGCAGCCAAGCACAAGATCAATGGTGGCCCTTCAGTGCTGTTTGATGCCGTGGCCGTGCTCTGCTCAGCTGAAAGTGGCGCCCTTCTGGCGAGGGACAAGGTGGCGAAGGACTTCCTCAGTGACGCCTTTGGCCATTGCAAGTTCATCGCCTATTCCCCGGAAGCGGCGGCGCTGTGGCAGGCGGCCGGGCTGGCCGACGAAATTGACGAAGGCTGCATCGAGCTGACAGCAGCAGCGGACGCACGAGGCTTTGTTCAGGCCTGCGCGCCCCTGCGCTTCTGGCAGCGCGAACTGGCGACAGACCGTTGACGCGAGAGGATGATTTCGACCCCTGACGCGCTGGACACGGTTTAATCAATCAATTAACACACTCCCAGCATCATTTGGGAGGGTACGATGGCGACGGCAATTGCAGCAGTGGCGCGCGAAGCGCGGGGCGATTTCACCATCGAGGAAATCAACGTCGCCCCGCCCGCCGCTGGAGAAGTGCATGTCCGCATCGCAGGTGTCGGCCTGTGCCACACCGACCTGGTTTTCCGCGACCAGTTCGATGCTTTCGCAAAGCCTGCCGTGCTTGGCCATGAAGGCGCCGGCGTGGTGGAAGCGGTGGGGCCCGATGTGGACGGCATCGCTGTGGGCGACAGGGTCATCCTGGGTTTCTCCAGCTGCGGCGGTTGTCCGCGCTGTGCCGAACACTTGCCCAGCTACTGCCAGAATTTCGTTCCGCTGAACTATGCCGGCATGCGGCTCAACGATGGCACCTCCGCCTATGCGGGCCTCGACGGTGCGCGCATTTCCTCACACTTTTTCGGTCAGTCCTCGTTCTCGACGATTGCCGTGGCCCGCGCCGGCAACGTGGTGAAGGTTCCTTCGGACTGCGCGCTGCCGCTCGAACTGCTGGGCCCGCTCGGCTGCGGATTGATGACCGGCGCAGGCGCGGTGATGAAATCCATGGCCTGCAAGGCCGGCTCATCTCTGATCGTGTTCGGCGGAGGGCCGGTGGGGCTGGCCGCTGTCATGGCAGGCAAGATCCAGGGATGCACAAGCATCATCCTGGTTGAACCTGTCGCCGCGCGGCGCGCCATCGCGCTGGAGATCGGAGCGACCGACGCGATCGATCCGGCGGCGGGCGACATCGGCCAGGCGATCCGCGCCCTGCTCCCGCTGGGCGTTGACGCCGCGCTGGATACGACCGGCAACATCGGGGTGATCGAAACCGCGCTGGCCAACCTCGCCCCGCACGGCGTGCTGGGTCTGGTCGGCGTGCCCAAGGACATCGGGGCCTCGTTCAGCGTGAATGTCGCCGCGCTGATGACCCCCGGCCTGCGCATCCTTGGCATCATCGAGGGCGACGCCGTGCCGCAGGACTTCATCCCTGAACTGCTGGCGCTGCAGGCTCAGGGCCATTTCCCGTTTGATCGCCTGATCCGGACATTCCCCCTCGCCGAGATCAACGCCGCCGTTGCGGCACAGGCGCAGGGTGAATGCATCAAGGTGGTCCTGGTGCCTTGACGCTTGTCCCGATCGGCGGGCTGCCGATCGGGTGTTGCGAAGAAGGGCTCCCTAACCCGCGATCTCCCGCACCGCCGCGACGGCAACCTCGGCCACCTGGGCGAGGTCGTCTTCGCCGATGATCAGTGGCGGGGTGGTATAGACGATGTCGCGGAACGGGCGCAGCCAAACGCCGCGCTCGGCGGCAAAGCGGGTAACGCGTTCGCCGGGCACGGCGCGGTCCAGCTGGATCACGCCGATCGCGCCGCGGGTGCGCACGTCGACCACGCCGGGAATGGCGCGCGCCGGGGCCAGCGCCTGTTCCAGCTGGCGCCCGATCGCCTGCGCCCGTTCCAGCCGCGGTTCGCGCTCGAACAGGTCGAGCGAGGCGTTGGCGGCGGCGCAGGCGAGCGCGTTGCCCATGTAGGTCGGCCCGTGCATCAACGCGGCATCGCCCCGGTCAGACAGGAACCCATCGTACACGCGGCGGCTGGCGATGGTGGCGGCCAGCGGCAGAGTGCCGCCGGTCAGCGCCTTTGACAGCACCACGATATCGGGCACCACCCCAGTCATCGCGCAGGCGAACATGCCGCCCAACCGCCCGAGCCCCACGAAAACCTCGTCAAAGATCAGCAGCAGGTCATGCGTGCGGGCGACGCGCTGCAGCCGTTCCAGCACGGCGGCATCGTGAAACACCATGCCGCCCGCGCCCTGCACCAGCGGCTCGACGATGATCGCGGCGATGCTGTCCGCCTCGCGCGCGATCATGGATTCCAGCGCGGCGGCCGCCTCGTCACTGCGCGGCAGGTCCACCACCACCTGTTCGATGAGGCTGCCCTTGAACAGGCTGTGCATCCCCTCGTCCGGGTCACACACGCTCATCGTGGCAAAGGTATCGCCGTGGTATCCGCCGCGGAAGCAGACGAAGCGGGTGCGCCGCTTGCCGGCATTCAGCCAATATTGCGTGGCCATCTTCATGGCCACCTCCACACCCACCGACCCGGAATCGGTGAAGAACACGTGGTTCAAAGGATCGGGCAGCAGCGCGGCAAGACGCGTGGCGAGGGTATAGGCCTGTTCGTGCGCCAGCCCGCCCAGCATGACGTGCGGCAGTGTTTCCAACTGCGCGCGCACGGCCTGCTCGATGTGGGGATGGCGATAGCCGTGGACCACCGACCACCAGCTGGAAATGCCGTCGATCAGCTGGCGCCCGTCCGCCAGTTGCAGCCGCACGCCTTCCGCGCGGACCACCGGCAGCGCGGGCGCGGCGGTCTTCATCTGGGTATAGGGCAGCCACACATGCTGGCGGCCTGCGTCATACCAGGCGGGCGTTGCAGAACTGGACACGTACCTTGATCCTCGGTTGCCGGGCCCGCTTCCTTGCGAGGAAGCGGGCTGCCGCCCCAATAGAAGCGTCAGGCGTGCGTGTCCAGACCCGTGCAGGCGGTCCGCCGTCGAAGGGGCCGGCGATTGGCAGGATCAGGCCGCGTGGAACTGCAGCTCGACCGATTTGATGCCGTTGACGTGATTGCTGCGCAGACGCGAGGGTTGGCCCGCAAGCTCAACCGAGGCGACGCGCGATGCCATTTCCTCGATCAGCACGCGCAGTTGCAGCTGCGCCACGAAATTGCCGAGGCAGAAATGGGGGCCACCGCCACCAAAGGCCACGTGCGGGTTGCGCGCACGATCGATGCGGAAGGTGTCCGGCTCCTCGAACCAGTTTTCCGCCCGGTTCGCCGATGCGAAGTACATCGCAACCTTTTCCCCGGCTTCGATCGTCACGCCGGCCATCTCGACCGGCGCAACCGCGACGCGGCGAACGAAATGCACCGGCGTTGCCCAACGCAGCGCCTCACCCACCGCAAGGCGCGGGTTCAGACTGTCACGCCGGAAGCGGGCCCACTCGCCGGGATTTTCGGCCAGCGCCACGAGCAGGTGCGACATGGTGTGGCGGGTCGTTTCATTGCCGGCCACGACGAGCATCAGGAAGTAGTTGAGGAACTCGTCGGCATTCAGGGGGCGCTGATCAACCTTGCCCTGGACGAGCAGGGTGACGATGTCATCCTGCGGGGACTGGCGGCGGGCTTCGGCCAGTTCACGCCCCAGCGCGAAGGCATCGAGCGAGGCCGGATGGCCGAACGGCAGCATCCGCCGCTCTTGCGGGGTGAAGTGGGCATAGGCGGGATCGACGAAATCCGGGTCGTCCGAGCCGATGAGCAGGTCGCTCCACCGGACCAGGTCATCGCGGCGGGAATCATCCACGCCGAGAATGCTGCACAAGGTGACGATCGGGATCTGCTTGGTGAGCGTGCTAACCGCTTCGAACGGGCCAGCCCCTGCCAGTCGATCGAGCAGGGCCGAAGTCCTTCGCCGAACGTCTGCCTCTAGCCGGGAAATCGCCTTCGGCCCGAACCCCTGCGCGGTGATCTGGCGCATTGCGGTGTGCTGGGGCGGGTCCATCTCAAGCAGGGTACGGCGTGCATCGCTTTGTGCATGATCGAAATCATCAAGGCTGATCACGCCCTCACGCGAGGAGAACCGCGCTGTATCGCGGGAAACCAGGCCGATTTCCTCATATCCCGAAACCGCCCAGAAGCCGCGGTGGCCATCGTGCCGTTCGTTCCAGGCCACGGGCGCTTCCTTCCGCAGCCGGGCGAATTCGGCGCGCGGGACAGCGGCATGCCAGTTTCCTGCGTCCGAGAGATCGACCGCGGTGGTGGGGCGGCGTGTGATCTGCACCTGTGTCATGCGGCATCTCCACTGGGCGTTGACTGCGTTGGCGGCAGGGGGTTGGATCGGAGGAAGTCCACAATCCAGCGGGCCGCCAATTGCGCGTTTCGAGGTTGGTCAAGGCTGTCCTGCGCCCGTCGCCAGAGCTCCTCGCCCATGTCATCGCGATGCAGATCGTAGATCAGGGTCACCTGATCCGGCGTCATCTCGGGATGCGGCTGGAATGTCAGGATGTTCGGCCCGATCATGGTGACGGCGAGCGGGCAATCCGGGCTGGACGCAAGCACCTGTGTGTCCGGGGCAGGCACGGTGACCTGATCCTGGTGCAACGCGATCAGGTCAAAGTGATCGGCCCCAAGGTGAGTGCTTGCGGAATCTAGCCACGGCGGCTGGCGGCCTATATCGTACCGCGTGATCCCGACACCCCAGTGCGACGCCTTCTCCACCCGGCCCCCGAGCGCCGCGTGGAGGTGTTGATGGCCATAGCAGATGCCGACAATCGGCCGATGCTCGCGCGCCTTGATGACGAACTGGCTGAGCTGCTGCTGCCAGGGTTCGTTCGCGTAGGTACTGGCGGGGCTGCCGGTGAGCAGCCACGCATCGCACTGATCCGGCGCGTTCGGTATCTCACCGTCGATCACGCGCCAGACGCGATAGTCCAGATCCGGGGCAACCGGGTTCAGCAGGGGCGGAAACCAATCGGCAAAGCCGCCATGTTCGGCCAGCCATTCCGGCTTGTTGCGTCCACATTCCAGGATACCGATCGTCGTCATGGCAATTATCCCAGCTCGAAGAACCGGCGGCGTTCATCGATGAGCGTCTTGCCGCGGAACTGTTCAACCTGCGACAGGCGCGATGCGGTAAACGTCTCGACAAAGCGCGGGCCCAGCCATTGCGTTGCAAATTCGCTTTCCCGCATGGCAGCAATGGCCGCTTCCATCGATTTGGCCAGAGGCTTTCCGCCTCCGGAGGTGAAGCCGTTGCCGACCACGGGGTCTTCCGGCTCGATCCGGCCGGCGATGCCTGCGAGGCCGGCCGCGATCGTGGCGGCCGCCGCCAGATGCGGGTTGGCATCCGAACAGGGCAGCCTGTTTTCGACCCGCAGCGATCCGGCACTTTCGCCCACCACCCGGAGGCAGGTGGTGCGGTTCTCGATCCCCCAGGTGAACGCCGGCGGGGCAAAGGTGCCTTCGGCAAAGCGACGCCAGCTGTTCACGGTGGGTGCGAACACCAGCATCACTTCGGGCAGGAACTGCTGCAACCCGCCGATGAAGTGCCGGAACGTTACCGACATGTTGTGCGGTTCAGACGGATCCCAGAACACCGGTTCGCCGGCGCGGTCGCGCAGCGAAACGTGGATGTGGGACGACTGGCTGTCCGCTTCTTCGGACCAGCGCGGCATGAAACTGACCGTTTGGCCGCGACGCATCGCCAGAACCCGGACGAAATTGCGGAACAGCACGGCCTGATCGGCAGCGGAAAGGGCCGGCGCGGCCCGGATGCACGCTTCCATGAATCCCCCGCCGATCTCTTCGTGCATCTTGGCCAGGCGCACACCCAGCGTGTCACACATATCGGCGACCGCACCATAGAATTCCGACTGCGCCGCCTGATAGATCACGAGGTCATGGCTGGCATGCCTGGTTGCCGTGAGGAGCTGGTCGAAATCCTTTTCGGCCAGGGTCCGTGCGGTTTCATCGAACAGGGTGTATTCCAGTTCGATCCCCAGCGTTGCGGCATATCCCGCCTCTGCCGCCCGATCGACCATCCGACGCAGAACGCTGCGCGGGCAGAGAGCCTGGGCATCACCGGTGAATTCGGCCAGATAAAGCGCGCTGTCCTGCGGCGCCTCGAAAGGGACCGTGACCCGGCTTGACTGGTCCACCTTCAGGCGGCTGTCGTGATAGTCCGAGGTGTCGTCGGTGATCCCGGGCAGGTGAAGGAATACGTCGGTTGGATCAAGCGCGAGCTGAGCAGGAGACATTCCCATGCCGTCTTCCAGAATGCCCGACAGGTCATCCCCGCAGACTTTCTGCCCGCGCAGCAGGCCATTGGTGTCGACCACCGCGACAGTTGCAAACCGATCCGGCACATTCGCGCCCATTGCTGTTTCTCCCCAAGCGCCACCTGACTAAGCCGGAAGGCGTCCTGGAGCTAAAATAGACGATAGTCTTATTCCGGGTTGATTGTTTCGGGCGATTGCTTGATATTTTCGAACATCGCAAGACGGGCATCGATGGTTCGGCAAGCGTAGAACTTCGCTGGAATGGAGCCTGGGGCCTGAAGCACACGCCATCCCTGATCCCCCATGCCCGGCCGGTCATCCATGGCAGGGTGCTGACCGCGATCTTCGACGCGGCAGGCGTCAGCCCGGTCCTTCGCACGCAGATGCTCGACACCGAGGAACTGCGGCACAACGATCTGCTGGGGGCAGACGCATCGATTCCCCTGGGCAGCTACATGCGCATGTTCGAAAGGCTGGCCCAGATCCTTGAGCAACCGACCCTGGGGCTGGATCTGTCGCTGCGCATGGGCCCGGAACTGATCGGGGCACTCGGTTATGCCTTCATGCATTCCGCGACGCTCGACCAGGCGATCGAGGCGTTCGCAAGTTCCGTCTTCAGCATCCAGGGTGTGACCACGCTGAGCTATGAACGGGCGGCGGTGCCGGTGGTGCGCTACTCCATCTTCGACGATCGCCTTCATCCGCGACGACAGGACGTGGAGTTTTCACTGGGGTATGTGCACGCCCTGATCCGCCGCTTTCTGGGCCACGATCAGGCGCCGCGCGAAGTGCATTTCCAACATCCACGCGCGGGGCCGCGGCTGCATTACGAGGCCGTGTTCGGCTGCCCGGTCTATTTCGAACAGTCGAGCAATGCGCTCGTCCTCGATCCCGGAGCCGTGGCATCGCGAGGGCGGATGCACGATCCCCACCTGGTTTCGATCCTGCAGAATGCGCTGGAGCGCGGCCGGCCCGAGCTGGACCAAGGCGACACGATTGCGGGGGCAGTCGATCGCCTTTTGGCAGAGCTGATCGAAACAGGTGATGCATCATGCCGCCGCGTGGCCGCGAGCCTTGGCATGAGCGAAGCGACCTTGCGCCGCAAGCTGAAGCGCGAAGGCGTTTCGTTTCGCGCGATGCTGCGCCAGCGGCGTTGTGCCCTCGCCACCCGGTATCTGCGCGAGACCGACCTTTCGATCCTCCAGGTTGCGCAACTCGCCGGCTATGCAGAGACAGCTTCGTTCACGCGCGCCTACATTGAAGAGACAGGCGTGATGCCGAGCATGGCGCGGCGACAGAGGCCTGTTTCCGGTGACAACCAATGACCGACCATGGCGAGCCACACACCAGCAAGGCCGCGTTCACCCTATGCCGGGAACGTGGAGGCGTTCCAGTCCTTTCGCCCCTCCAAGAAGCTGAAGCATCCTCTTTCCTTTCCGTTCGAACAATCAGGGCGGGGGCATGAAATGACCCGTGGACGGAAGGGCCGAAACGACAAGGTTTTCGTCCGAAGTTGAAATGGCCGGTGCACCCGGCCGCCATTAACAGTTGGGCCATGCGTGCCGCGTGATCGCGCGCGGACGAAGCTTATCCGGGAGACAGGCAATGATCGGATCGATACTGCGGGCCTTGGCAGGCCATGACCGAGCAACACCGGCCACACCCGCCGACGGCATGCCCGAAGCAGGCCTGACGCGGCTCGGTTTCCTCAAGCTGGCCGCCGCAGGCACGGTTGCCGCAGGTTTTGCCACTTCGGCCTGTGCCGGCGCCAGCGCAAAGCCCGGCCGCGTCCCGCCTGTCACCAGCATCGATGACCTTTATGATGCTTGGCAGAACCGGATGAACACGGCCGATCTCGAAGGGCTCGTGGACCTTTACGTAGAGGACGTAACCTACATCAACCCCGAAGGCGTGCTGCTCCATGGCAAGGACGCCGTGCGCAAGGACTTCGAGGGTATTCTCGCGCTCAAACCCCAGATCGTGCTGGGCGATCGCAGGCACATCCTGTGGCAGGACGTGGCGCTGACCACCAACCACTGGCGCATGACCTATCCCGGCGCGGACGGCACCACCCAGGTGATGACTGGCGGCGGGATCGAAGTGATGCGCAAGCAGGCCGACGGCGGCTGGCGCTACATCATCGACGACGCATCGCGCTCGGCTTCGAAATGAGATCGAGGCGCCGGGCCTTCAGGCCCGGCGCCTCACTATCAGTCTGCCGCCGGGGAAATGCGCACCACCACTGCGGCATCTTCGTCAGTCAGCGCATAAAGCAGCCCGTCGGGCCCTTGACGGACATCCTTGAAGCGCTGGTGCAGGCTGTCGAGCAGGACTTCCTGCCGCAATTCCTCCATCCTGTCGTTCAGCACCACGCGGATAATCCCGCCCGTGCCATTCACCTGCCCGCGCCGGGCGCTGGCGATGAACAGGCTGTTCTTCCAGCCGGGAAACCGGTCACCAGTGTAGAAGGCGATGCCCGATGGCGCGATGGCCGGCAGCCACACCATCGTCGGCCCTTCGGTGCCCGCAGCCACGGGCGCTTGCGGCAGCGGCGACCCACCATACTGGTTTCCATAGGTGGACGTGGGCCAGCCATAATTGCGGCCTGGCAGGATGCGGTTGAGCTCGTCGCCCCCTTGCGGCCCGTGTTCCGAAGCGAACAGCGCGCCGGTGCGCGGCTCGATGCCGAGGCCCAGCGGATCGCGATGGCCATATGTCAGGATCTCGGGTCGGGCATCCTTGCGCCCGGCGAAGGGATTGCCAGCGGCCGGCGTCCCATCGGCATTCAGGCGCAGCACCTTGCCGTAGATCGTGTCCAGCCGCTGGGAAGATGCATCGTCGCCAGTGCTCAGCCCGCCCACCGATACATAGACCAGCCCATCCCGACTGAACTGGATGCGCGATCCGCCAATGCCGACTTCGGGCGCCCCGGTCATGATCTCGGCCATGTCGGTCAGCCGCGTTCCATCCAGCCGGGCACGGACCAGAACCAGCGACGACTTGAGCCGGCCAGCCTTGGCGTCGAACGTTATCGGCTTGTTGTTGGTGAAATAGATCAGGCCGTTACGCGCGAAATCAGGATGCAGGGCCACGTCCTGGATGCCCAGCACGTCATCGGGATGGACATGCTCCTGCTTGCTGTAGTCCGGCACGCCCGCAATCGCATCGGCCAGCAGCCGCGGCGCATCCGATGTGGCGCCGCGCAGCAGCCGAAGGCGAACGCCACGCTCCACCACCAGGGCATCGCCACCGGGCAGGAACGCCATGCTGTATCCGTGGGAAAGGCCGCGCGCGATCACGCGTACGGCCACACCGTGCTGCTCAGCGCTGTCGAAACGGTATTCCCGATCCTCCACGCGTACCGGCTTCAGGCCCACTTCCTCTTCTGCAGCAGCGGCCACGGGCGCAATGCCGATCAGGGCCGCGCCGATTGCAATCAGGGAAGTGCGGGAAAAGCCCATGTCCAGCTCCGTCGTCGTGGAATCCCTGCAAGGTCTAGCATGCAAGCCCCGCAATCATAATCCGCCCGCGCAACTCGGGTTGAGTGCGCGGGCGGTCATGCCTTTGTCATTACGGGCCAATGGCCCGCCGGCGATGATCAATCGCGCAGCGACAGCGTCAATCCGATGGTGCGCGGACGGAAGCTGCCCGCGCGGAACCAGGTTGAATCCGGCGTATCGTGATAGAGCGCCAGAAGCGGCTGTTCATTGGTGACGTTGTTGACGAACAGGCTCAGGTCGACTTCCGACTTGCCCCCAACGCTGAAGCGGCCGCCAAAGCGGAGATCCAGCTGTGAGGTTGCCGGCGGGCGCGGCAACGCGGGATCCACCAGAGGCGAATTCACGTCGATCGGCTTGTTGTTCTTGCTGTTGTAGGAGAAGTCTGCGCGGCCGTAGACATCGCCCGATCCAACCGGCTGCGTCCACTGGGCGTTGAGCTGCAGAGCCCACGGTGCCGTGGCGAACGGTTCGCCTGCGCGGCGGATCACGCTGTTGTTCGGGCCCGGAATCGTCGTGGTGTAGCGCGCGTTGGTATAGGCGACCGAGGCGCCGATCTGCAACTCGTCGACCGGCTTTACCGCCAGCGACAGGTCGAACCCGTCGATCTTGGCATTGCCCAGGTTCAGCGTGGTGTAGATCGTACAGACCGGCAGCGGCAGCAACGTCTGCACGTTCTTCCAATCAATGTGGAAGGCCGATGCATCGATGGCCACCTTCCCGCCGAACAGGCGGTTCTTGCTGCCCACTTCATAGCTCCAGATCGAATCCGGCTTAACGTTAAGCGAAGCCAGCGGGTCGAAGCCCACTGCCGCCGCATCCTGAGCGCAGGTCGCACCCACGGGCGGCGAAACGCCGGGACCACGCACGCCCTTGGCCGCGCTGGCGTAGAACAGGTTGTTGCGGTCCGACTGGAATGACAGGCCCAACCGCGGCGTGAAGTCGCGGCTGGTCACGCGCAGGTTCTCGGTCTGCCCGTCGGTTGTATAGAACGGACCCGCCGTGAAACCTTCGAAGCGGTACTTGGCAATGGTGTATCGCCCGCCAAGCGTGACCTTCAGGCGAGGCACCACTTCATAGTCCGCCTGGGCATAAGCGGCGATCTGCTCATCGCGATGGATGTTGCGCTGGAACAGGCTGTATTGCCCTTGGTAGAGCTCCACCCCGAATACGTCGGTCAGCGATGCGAAGCGCGGTTCGCCGAGATTGTCCTGCCCGAGGTTGGTCACCTCCAGCAGCCGCAGGTCGCGCCCTGCATACTGATCTCGCACATAGGACTTCTGATAGAACACCCCTGCGATCCAGTTGAACGGATCGTTGGAATTGTCGTTCTGCAGCCGCAGTTCCTGCGTGAAGGCGGTCTGCTTCGTCCGGCTCGCGGTGCTCGGCGTGTAGTCCACGAAGCCCGCGGGGAACGCGCCCGACACCAGGCCCAGCAACGCGAGGCTCAGCGTCGAATCATCGCTCTGCGTGGTGGTGGTGCGATAGAAGTACGACGTGTCCGAAACCAGCGTGGCCCCGCCCAGCTCCAGCTCCATCTTCAGGGCGGGAAGGTAGAAATCATCCTTGTGGCTTTCAGGCAGGCGATTGAGGCTCAACCGCTGGTCACCCGAACCCAGGTCGCTGACCGCCACTTCGAAGCGCGACCCATCGTCGATCGTCTGGTGCTGGTAGTAGAACGAGGGCGTTACCGTGAACGTCTCGCTCGGCTTCAGGCCGAGCGCGATCCGGCCGGAGAATGAATCGGACCCGTTGATGTCCTTCTGCACCACCTGCTTGGTCACGCGATCGAGACGATCGATGTAGCCACCATCGCGGCGGTACCACGCGCTGGCGCGTAGCCCGACCTTGTCCGTGACGATCGGCGCGCCCACGGCCAGACCGGCTTCATAGCTCGCAGCACCGTGGCGCGTTGCCGCGATTTCGGTCCGGCCATAGAGCGAAATCGAATCATAGCTTGGCTTGGGCATGATGAAGCGAAGCGCGCCGCCAACCGACCCGCTGCCGAAGAGCGTGCCCTGCGGGCCGCGCAACACCTCGATCCGGTCAAGATCAAAGACCTGGGGGTAAGGGTTGCTCAACGAAGGGCTGACCCCCACGCGGGTCTGAACCGGAGTATCGTCGATATAGATGCCGGTTGTCGGAATGCCCGAGGAGGAATCGACGCCACGGATCGCGATGGTGGTCTGCCCCGTGCCGTAAAGCGTGGCGCTTTGGCCAAAGCTGATGCCAGGGGTGATCTGGGCGATATCGCCCACCGACCGCACGCCCTGCACGTCCAGCTCCTGCTGCCCCTTGGCCACGATGCTGGCGGGGACGCGGCTGAGCGACTGGGCCTTGCGCGTGGCAGTCACCACGATCTCTCCCACCGCGCCTGCATCGACGGCAGCGTCGGCCGCAGCATCGCTTGCCTCCTGCGCAACCGCCAGCCCCGGAACGCCGGCAAGCGACAACGCGCAGCCCACCAGAAGCATCGCCCTCATCGCGGTCATGCGTTCAAACTGGATTTTCGATGTCACTGGATTTTCTCCCTTTTGTAACGCCGTTACGGCCGGTGTCCGCAAACTCGACGGGCACAGTCCAGCGCCCCGAACCGCCCCTTCGATCCGGCTTGCCTCGAACGCATGTGCGCCCGACTTCACGACTCATGTCTGGATCTCGATTTATTTTAAACATAAAATAAATGCAAATTGTATGTTGCTGCCACACTACCCTATGGTGACGGCAGCCACGGTCGGGTGAATGCCTTGGCCGAGCGGGGAGAATACGCTTTGGACAGCCCAGACGAGGCGAAGGACACGCCCGTTTCAGCAGACATGGCGCGTGAGATCGCACGCTTTCGCGCTTCGCTTTCGGCCAGCCGGTCGGCGGCGCAGCTCAAGCTGTTCGATTTTCTGGCGGAACGCTCTGCCGATGCCCGCTCGCCCAAGGAAATCGAGATCGCGCTTGCTGTGTTCGGTAACGATGCGGGTCTGGCCGACAGCGCCGGTGATTCAGGCGTGCGGGTCTATGTACACCGCCTGCGCAAGCGCATTGACGAATTCTATGCCGGGCAGGACGGTCCGCGCCTTGTCATTCCCAAAGGCGAATATCGCCTTGTCCTCCAAGCCCCGGAAGTAACGGCGGCCACAGCCAGCCGCCTGCACCTGCTGATGCAATCCGTGCAACGCCGCGCCCATCGCCACTTGCTGGTGCTGGCGGCGATTCCCTGCATCGCCATCGCTGCAGCCGTGCTGCTGCCGGCCTCGGACCGGATCGACAGCGACACCCGCACGCTGGGCGCATCGCGGTTCTGGAGCAATCTCGATGACGGTGCGCCGGTCACCCTGGCCGCCGGTGATTCATACCTCCTCGCCGAAACGCGCGATCAACGCGTAGTCAGCCGGTTGATCCGCGACCCCGCGATCCAATCACGCGAGCAACTGGGCCAGCACCTGAAGTCCCACCCCGATGCATTCTACAGGCTTTATGACCTTGACTTGCATTTCGCGCCCGTTGGCACGGCTGAAGCGGCTTGGGAGCTGCAGGCCGCGCTGCCGCCCACGCGGTCGGGCAAAGTGCGCAAGTCGCTGGTCGTGCCGCTGTCCGGCGCCGACGAGCAAGCCCTGCGCGCACCCACCGTGGTCTACGTCGGCCGTCTTGCCGATCTGGGCCAGCTCTCGTCCACATTCGTCGCCACATCGCGATTTCGGACGGATGGCGATGCCGCCGTGCGCGATCTTGCCTCTGGTCGGCTCCACGTACCGCCCATGCCAGACCGCCAGGATGCCACGCCATCGGGCCAGTCCGATCTCGGCCTTGTCGCGAGCATGCGCAGTGCCGACGGCCGACGCATCATCTTCGTCACCGGGCTGGGCGATCTCGCCACGCAGGACATGGTGCGCCTTGTTACCGATGGAGCGGCGCTCAGGGAGATCGAGCAGCGTCAGCCGGGGCGCAAGCTTTACGAAGCCCTGTTCGAAGTCCGCTCGATCGACGGCATCCAGACCGACCGTCGCCTCGTTGCCTCCCATCCGCTGGGCTAGGAATGCGACATTCCCCTTGGCCCCCGCGCCATTTTGCTTTAAGCCTAAAAGAATATGAAAGTTCCAATGTCGTTCCTTTTGCCCGGCCACACCCGCGCCGACCGTGATTCCATCGTGCTCGATCGAGTCATGCGTCACCGGTCCTGACCGGTGCGACAGGGGATCATGAATGACCGATATCGTTCAGCGCTATGACCCGGCAGGTGCAAGCGCGCCTGAGCTGCGGCTGTGGCGGCGTTGCGCGAGGGCGGATGACATGCAGCCGGATCGAGCCTTGAGACGACTCTGGCCCGCCTTGAAGACTTGGGCGCTCGGGGCCAATCGCCTGTTCCAAAGCCCTGGAGAATTGAGAACGATGATGGGGGAGAACGCGTGACCAAGGCTTTCGAAACGACTGCGCAGGTGCGATTTGCCCACGTCGATCCCGCGGGCATCGTGTTCTATCCGCGCTATTTCGAGATGCTCAACGGCGCGGTGGAAGATTGGTGCGAACAGGCGTTGGGCGCCGATTTCCACCAATTGCATATCGTGCGCAAGGTGGGCGTTCCCACCGTGAAAATGTCCGTCGAATTCTCAGCCCCCAGCTGCCTCGGTGATCGCCTGACAATTGGCGTCATGCCGATAAGGCTCGGCCGCAGCAGTTGCGATCTCGACATCCGGTTCACCTGCAAAGGCGAATTGCGCCTTCATGCCCAGGTCGTACTGGTGTGCATGGATCTGACCACCCACCGCGCCACGCCGTGGCCTGAAGACATTCGCCCGCATATTGCCGAAGGGCTTTCGCAACCTGCCTGAAGCCGCCGACGGTACGCGCATGCACAACTCGGGAACCGATGCCACAGCGAGGTCTGCGCGGGGTGGAACAGCTCGATCCGCAGGCTTGATTGAGAACGGCTAGAGCGGGGCGTCCCAAGCGGACAGGGGAACGATGTCAAGCGAGGTGACACGGCCGCCTGCATCCTGGCCAAGGCGGATATCAACCACACCGCCATCATAGCGGGCGCGCAGGCGCCAGGTGACGCCGCCGCAGCCCGGCCCGCTGCCGAAAACCGCCAGTTCCCGCCGCGCACCAAGAGGGGCGAGGAGCTGGGCGTACTGGGCGACCATCTCTTCGAGATCAACCCTGGCAAAGTCGACATAATGCGCGCGATCGACACGGCC
The DNA here is from genome assembly GCF_029436685.1 of Novosphingobium cyanobacteriorum. Taxonomy (GTDB): domain Bacteria; phylum Pseudomonadota; class Alphaproteobacteria; order Sphingomonadales; family Sphingomonadaceae; genus Novosphingobium; species Novosphingobium cyanobacteriorum. The sequence goes on along the minus strand of NZ_JAROCY010000009.1, from coordinate 124,799 downwards.
TGCAGCAATGCCATCAAGCAGGGTTCCCACATGCGCAACCAGCGAGGCGGGTGCATCGGGCATCGGAGTCGCCGGTCCGGCCAGACCGGGCCGCTGCGTTGCAACGATCCGGCGCGCGAGGCTGGAAACGTCGGCGGTTTCACCATTGGCGAGGACGACGACGGTGAGATCCTCCGCAGGGTAGCGAACCGCAAAGGTCTGGAAACCCTGCCAGCTGCCGCCATGCGACCACGAGTGGCCACCACCTTCGCCTTCGAGATACCATCCCGCGCCATATCCGCAGCGCGCGGCATCGGCCAGGGCGGCCGGCTGAGCAACTTGCAGCCAAGACGCGGGCGAGAGCAACCTGCCGCGCGAGAGCGCCTGCGCCCAGGCGGCATAATCGAGCGCGGAAAGGTAAAGCGAGCCATCGGCGGTGGAATTGGCCGTGGCAGAAATCCGTTCGGCATTGCGCCAGGCGCCATCGCGCAGTTCATAGCCAGAGGCGCGGCCCGGAATGACCGCAAGTTCATCGATCCCGCGCGCCCGCGCCATGCCGGTGGGGGCGAAGACCCGCTTCTGCAGGAAGGTGGCGTAGTGATCACGAGTAACGCGGCGGATGACGAAGCCAAGAACGATGTAACCGGCATAGCTGAATCGCCAGTGCGCACCGGGACGGAAATTAAGCTGCTGCCCCGCAATGATGCCGAGCAGTTCAGCCTCGGTATATTCCTTCTGGAAATCACCGCTGGGCGTGGCGGGAATGCCAGAGGTGTGGTTCAGCAAGTGCCGAATGGTAACGGGCGCCCAGGTAGCAGGAAGTTCCGGCAGGTATTTGCGTACCGGATCATCGAGCGCAACCTTCCCGTCTTCGGCCAGAAGCAGGATGCCCGCCGCGGTAAACTGCATGCCCAGCGCCCCGGTCTTGAACAGGGTATCAGGCCCGACCGGGGTGGCTGTTTCGATATTCGAGAGGCCATAGCCCTGCAGGCGACGGATGACGCCGTGATCGATAACGCCGACGGCGATGCCCGGCACATTGGCGCGGGCCCGTTCTGCGGCCACGAGATCGTCAACCGTATCCGCCGATGCCGGCATGGCCGTGATGGCCAGGCTTAAAGCGGCGGCAGAATGGACGGCAGCATGGAAGCGGGGAAAGTTGCTCATGCCACGGTTATGCCCTTTGCCCGGGATTGCCAGTATGACCGAAACGGACGATTGCTTTTCCAGCGCGGCCAGAAGGCTTTGACACCGCGCAGCCGGCGCCTTCAGCGCTGGCCTGCGGTCGACGTAGCGATGGGTCGATACTCGGGCGTGCTGGCGGAGCGATCCCAGATGCCTTGGGTGCGCACCGGACGCTGCAGCACGGGCGTTGCGCCGAGATTGGCGCTGCCGAGGGTGCGCACCTGATAAAGCGCTTCGAACCCCTGTGGCGCCCGTGCCACGGTGTCGCGCAGGGTGCCGAGCCGCACAGTGTCCACCACGAGATCAGCCATTTCGCGCAATCCGGGATCGCGCAGGCTGGCAATCACCAGCAGGCTGTTGCCGGCTGGCCCCGGGATGCGTGCGATATAGCCATAATCGCGGCGGGGCATCTTTTCATCGCGCAGTTCCACGCCATCCGAGTGGTATTGCTTACCGCTGGCCATGTCGGTCATCCCGACGAGGCTGTCGTCGAGGCGAAAGGGCGAAGCCTGGACGAAGGGATCGCGCAGGATCGCGCCAAGACCGCTCATCTGCCCGACGTAGACCACGTCGGTGGATTTGAGCAGTTCGGGCGAAAGCTGCGAAGCGGAGACAAGCCGGATCGACCGCTTGCGGAATGCAGCATCGCGCCGCAGTGCGTTGCGAATGGCGAACGTGGCCGCGATGGTGCCGGAGGTGACATATTGCTGGTTGTGATCCGCGACTTGCGCCGCCTTGTCCGGGTTCAGCATCTGGTAGATGATGAGGTCCTCCCGCGTGGGCACCGTGCGATCCCACACCTGAATGGGCCGCGCCGCGCCTGCGCCCTGACCCGAAATGCTGGTGAACAGGTAATAATCGCCCATGACGAGCGTGATCGGCCGATCCGAGCCGACAAGCGCAGCCCAAGGCATGGCCTTGGCCAGACCCGCACCCGTCGCGGGCCGGAACGCGAACCAACCGCCGATGGCGAGAAGGATTGCTGCAACCAGCGCGAGGACAAATCCTGCGCTACTTCGGCCAAACGGACGGGGCGCTGGCGACGCAAGCACATCGGGCGTGGCGTCCAAGACATTCTCCCCCGAAGGTTCGACCAGCCGGAGCATATAGCTGCCAACCGGAAGGTCCAGCCGGGTGCCATCGGCCATGGCCGGCATATCATTCAAAAGCCGACGCAGGCGATGGATGTAGACCCGGACATTGGCGTCGCGCCGATCAAGCCCGGTGCGGCCGTTGGAGAACACCTCATCAGCGATCTGCTGTTCGTTGGGTGGTGCCCCGGCAAGGGTGCGCTCCAGCAGGAAATCAAACAATGCGGGCAGGCGATCAGACCTCCCCGTCCCCAGACGAGGGCGCACCTCGGACGCAGCGGCACGCATGGCTGCGCTGACTTCGCCTTGGCCAGCAGACGTTCCGGTCGGGGGATGACTCATTCGATCAAATATCAACAATTCCAGAATTCATGCAATCTCTGTTGCAAAAATGGAACAGACAACCACCCCCCCCTAGTCCAGCAGGACAAAGGTGCGCCAAGCAGCATAATTCGGGCACCTTGCCGCTACTGTAACGGTTTCACAACTGTAATCGACTTCGGAATCAGGTGGTTCGGCCACATCAATCGATCATCCTGCCAAGGCAGTGGCCGGGTGAGCCGCAGTGCGGACCACCTGATGCGCGGGGGCCGCCAAGAACGCCGCTGTCCCGGCAGGCCTGATCGATCGAGAGGAGTACCACATGAACCGCATTCGCAAGACCGCCGCCGCCCTGATCGGAGCGGGTGCCCTTGCCCTGTTTGCGGCGGCCCCGGCCGTTGCCCACCATTCCTTCGCCATGTTCGACCAGACCAAGATCAGCACGAAGGCAAAGGCAACTGTAGCGGAATTCCGCTTTACCAATCCGCATTCGTTCGTGGTGGTGAACGTGCGGGAAGGCGCCGGCATCACTCGCTATGCGCTGGAGTGCAGCAGCGTGAACATGATGAGCCGGGCAGGTTGGAAGCCCAACACGCTGAAGGCCGGCGACACCGTGGACATCACGTTCTATCCGCTGCGCAACGGCAAGCCGGGTGGGATGCTGAAGACCATCAAGGTGGCGGACGGCCGCACGCTGAGCGGCTGGTGAGCAACGGCCAAATCGGGATGGCAGGGGCCGACTATCCGTCCCCTGCCCCAGAACACCCGTACCGATCACCCGAACAGACAAAGGCGGACGGCATTGCACCGCGCCGCAAGGGAGAATTCTGCATGCGTCTTCGCAACTCCGCCCTGCTGGTCTGCGTGGCTGCAATGGCACCCGTCGCCTTCGCCTCGGTGAGCGCCCGGGCCGCCGATGCGCCGGCCAAGGCGGCCGCACCTGCTGCGGCAGCCGCGCCTGCCACCCAAGCACCAGACATCAACGGCGTGTGGGAAATCTATCCCGATCCTTTCGCAGGCGAGGAAAACACGTTCCTGGAGCTGCCCGTGCCAGGCGACGGGCCGAAGTTGCGCGAACCCTATGCAACAGAATGGAAGACGCTGCGCGCCAACCGCGATGCCAAGCTGAAGGCGGGCACCCCGCTGGTGGATGCCAGCACGCAGTGCCTGCCAGAAGGCATGCCTTCGATCATGGGCGCGATTTTCCCCCTGGAGTTCCTGCAAACGCCGGGGCAGGTGACCGTGCTGGCAGAATTCCTGACCCAGACGCGGCGCATCTACTTGAACAAGACGATGCCCCCCCTGGAAGAGATGACGCCCAACTTCTATGGCATGTCGGTAGGGCATTGGGAGGGTGACACGCTGATCGTGACCACCAAGGGCGTAAAGCCGGAAACCCGGTTCTTCGAGATCCCGCACAGTCTTGAAATGACGATCACGGAGCGCATCAAGGTGACCGGGCCGGGCCTGATCGAGAACCAGATCACCATCGACGATCCAAAGGTACTGAGCGAACCCTATCGCTTCACCTATGGCTATAAGCGCAACCCTGATTACCAGATCATGGAATACTTTTGCGACCGCGAAGACCCGCTGTTCCGGGTAAAGGAAGACGGCACGGTCGAAATGAAGACCGCAGACGAGATCAAGTAAGACAATGGCCACCCGGCGCGAAATGCTCGTTCAGGGCCTGGCCTCTACCGTAGCCCTGGTTGGTGCCGGCCGAGCGCTGGCCGGTGCCCTGCCCCGGGTTACCGGCGCGGTTCGGCGGGACGAGACCATACGCAACCTGGGCGGACTGGGCGATGGCTACAAGATGACGCTGCGGCCCGACGGATCGCAGCTGATCGTGGTGAACGACAGTCCGGGATGGGCGGAGCCCCCGCGCGAATTCTACAGCACGCGCATCTGGCAGATGACAGGCGGCCCGCTGGACGCGCGCTTCGCCGCCCTTCCCGGCTATCCGGTGCTGAACCGATCGGAACGCCCGGCAGAAGCGCCGCATTACTATGGCCACGGTGTGATCCAGACCGGCAGCACGATCCATCAGTTCCTGGGCACACTGGACCATGCAGAGGATCGGCCGCGCCATTGGACCGGGGCAAAGCTGGTCTATTCCACCGACAACGGCAAAACGTGGCACAACCAGGACGGATCGACGCCGGTGGTGTGGGAAGATTGGAAGGACCAGACCCGCGAGCGCATGGTGTTCTTCGAACCCGGTGGCTGCTTTTCGCTGCTGAGCGTTCTGCAGCATGGCGCGGGCAGGCCGGCGCCGGACGGCTATGTCTACGTCTATGGGCTGAACGGCAGCACCGACGGCATGATGAACGAACTTGTGCTGTTCCGCGCACGACCGCAGGACCTGGCCCTGCGGCAGAGCTATCGCTTCTTTGCCGGCCATGATTCCGCCGGGAAACCGCGCTGGAGCGCCGACATTGCCGAGCACCGGCCGGTCCACACCTTCCCGCGCGGATGGGTGAACAGCGTGAACCTGTTTCCCGGCGATCTTGTGGTTGAATCATGGCTGCCCAGCGTGGTCTACAATGCGCCGCTCGGCCTTTACATGATGGCGAGCGCCGGCATCGGCGTGGCAGACGATGGCACGGAGTTCGGCAAGCCGAGCTATATGGGCCTGTGGGTGGCCGAGAGGCCGACCGGCCCGTGGCGCCAGATCCACGAGGACACGGCCTGGACCCCAGGCGGTGATCCGCTTTCACGCGCCTATGCCCCGCAAATCGCACCGGGATGGATAGCACCGGATGGCAAGTCGTTCTGGCTGGTATGGCCCGACCTGAAGGGCATTCGCGAGTTCGGTGCACACGAGGGCGAACTGGAGGCTGCACTGGCTAAGGCCACCACCGCGCAAGAGCGCACGATAATCGAGACTGGTGTGCTCAAACGATCGATGCCAGGATTCAGCCTCAACCTGCAGCGGGTTGACCTGACACTGGCCTGACCTGAAGCCGAACTGCCCCTGCCCTGCCTCTGACCCTGTCGTGCAGTGATCTCCGCGCGGCCCTCCATGAATGGTCGACATGCCGGCTTGGGGTCTTCATACCTCAATCCGACACCGGCAACGACCGGGTGGGTGATTGGCCTCCAGCCGGGATGGACTCCCCGGTCGGTCGGTCAAAGGGGGAGAAAAGATGATGCGACGTGTTCTTGTTGTCGGGGGAGCCGGCCTGATCGGCGGTGCTATCGCTGTCCACTTGAGATCACTTGGCCATGACGTGACAATCATGGGCCGCCGCGCCCCGGCAAAAGGGGGCCTGGATGGTATCGCTTTTATGCAGGGAAGCTTCTTGGATCCTGCAATCAACAAGGCGAGGCTAGCCCCTTTCGACACACTGGTATTCGCGGCCGGGAACGACCTGCGCCAGGTTCCACCCGATGATGCCGAGCGAAACCATTTCCACCACGCGAACACGATCGGGGTTCCAGCGTTCATCGCGCGGGCCAAGCGCGCCGGCATGGCCTGCTGCGTTTATGTGGGTACCTATTACCCGCATCTGGTGGCGCCCGAAGTGGTGGCTGGCGAGCCTTACCTTCGATCCCGCCTTGCAGCGGAAAAAGCGCTGCTGGCGCTTTCGGACGATACCTTCCGGGTCTGCTCGCTGAATGCCCCGTTCGTGCCGGGGAAGGTGGACGGCGTAAGTTCGCTACCGATCGACGCGTTGGTGCGATTCCTGATCGCAGAAGGGGACGATGCGTGGATCATTCCTGGCGGCTCCAACTTCATTTCAACCAATGCCTTTGCCGAAGCCGCAGCGGGTGCGATCGAACGGGGTGAAGGCGGCGCCGCGTACCTCATGGGGGACGAAACTTGGACGTACGAGCATTACTGCAATCTGCTCCTCGAAGGCATGGGACGAGGTCCGATCCGCCATGTGCGCGACGAGCCGCACCCGGTGTTCGTTGACGAATCGCTCTATGCAGGAAGGACCACGCAGATCGCATATGAGCCGGATCCGGCGATGGTTGCCCTGCTGGGGTACACGCGCAACGAGACAGCTGCGGTCGTGAAGGCAATCGCCCCCTACTACGAAGCGCGAGCGCTGGCGGGCACGCCAATCTAGGCCGGTGGCACCTTGACCTGCTTTACATCTCAACCTATGCATTTGCATAGGAATCGAGATTTGAGAGGCAGGTCATGGCGGAGCGCTCGTTTGCGAAAGAAGTAGAACACCTCCGCCTGGGTGACGGCGAGACCTTCAAGGGCGAGGCCATCCTTGCGATCACCAAGGGTCTGTTGCAGGCGGGTGTTTCGTATGTCGGGGGCTATCAAGGCTCGCCCATCTCGCATCTGATGGACGTGCTTTCGGACGCAAAGGACATTCTCGACGAGCTGGGCGTGAACTTCCAGAGTTCGGCCAACGAGGCGACGGCGGCGGCGATGCTCTCGGCCTCTGTCATGTATCCTCTGCGCGGGGCCGTCGCGTGGAAATCAACGGTGGGCACCAATGTCGCCTCCGACGCGCTGGCCAACCTCGCATCTGGCGGGGTTACCGGCGGCGCTATGGTGATCATCGGCGAGGACTATGGCGAAGGCTCCTCGATCATGCAGGAACGCACCCACGCCTTTGCCATGAAATCGCAGATGTGGCTGCTCGATCCGCGCCCCGATCATGGCTGTATCGTCGACTTGATCGAAAAAGGTTTCCAGCTTTCCGAGGCATCGAACACGCCGGTCATGCTGGAAGTGCGGGTGCGGACCTGCCACATGCATGGCAGCTTCGTGGCGAAGGACAACGTGCGTCCAGAGTTCACTCTGCGTGATGCACTGGAAACACCGACACGCGACCTTGACCGGATCGTACTGCCGCCTGCCGCCTATCAGCATGAACAGGAGAAGATCCTGCGCCGCCTGCCCGCAGCGATCGACTTCGTTCGGGAGAACCGGCTGAACGAGTGGTTCGGTCCGCGGGAGGGCAAGGTTGGCATCGTGCTGCAGGGCGGGATGTACAACAACGTGATCCGCGCATTGCAGCACCTGGGCCTGTCGGACGCCTATGGCCGGACGCAGGTGCCGCTTTATGTGATGAACGTGACCTACCCCGTGATCGACAGCGAAATCGCCGCCTTTGCGGCGGGCAAGGACGCGATCCTGATGGTGGAGGAAGGGCAGCCCGAATACCTGGAACAGGCAGTCAACACCATCCTGAAGCGCAAGGATGCACCAACGCGGGTGCATGGCAAGGACGTGCTGCCGATGGGCGGCGATTATTCGGTGCAGGCGCTGATGGAGGGGATCAACGCATTCCTGGACCAGAACCATCCCCACCTGCGGGGCAACCGGCCGCCGCTGCCCGATGCTCGCCCGGTGCTGGCGCTGCCTGAGGTGGAGCGGTTGAAGTCCGTGGTGCCGAGCCGGCCGCCGGGGCTGTGTACGGGGTGCCCGGAACGCCCGATCTTTGCGGCAATGAAGATGGTCCAGCAGGATTTGGGGGAGCACCACGTTTCGGCCGATATCGGCTGCCACCTGTTTTCGATCCTGCCACCGTTCAACATCGGCACCACGACGATGGGCTTCGGACTGGGCGCTGCATCGTCAGCCGCGTTCAGCCAGAAGGGCGGAAAGCGGTCAATCGCGGTGATGGGAGACGGCGGGTTCTGGCACAACGGCCTGACCAGCGGCATCGGCAACGCCGTGTTCAACAAGCACGACGGCGTGTTCCTGATTGTGGACAATTACTACTCTTCGGCCACGGGGGGGCAGGACATCCTTTCATCCCGCGCGCCGAACAGGAATCGCAAGACCAACAACCCGATCATCAAGGCGGTGGAGGGTGTGGGCGCGACCTGGGTGCGCGAAGTGGACCGCACCTATGACGTAGGCCGGATGAAGGAGGTGTTGACCGAAGCACTGACTACGCCCGAAGAAGGCCCCAAGATCATCATCGCATCATCGGAATGCATGCTGAACAAGCAGCGCCGGGTGAAACCGCAGATCGCCAAGGCGATCAAGGGCGGCCAGCGTGTGGTGAAGGAACGCTTTGGCGTGGACGAGGATGTGTGCACGGGTGACCACGCCTGCATCCGCCTGTCGGGCTGCCCCTCGCTATCGGTCAAGCAACTGGATGATCCGCTGCGCGACGATCCGGTTGCGGCGATCGACAATTCCTGCGTGGGCTGCGGCAACTGCGGCGAGGTTTCGGAAGCGGCAGTACTGTGCCCGTCGTTCTACCGCGCCGACGTGATCCACAACCCGACCTGGTGGGACCGGACCAAGTCCCGCGTGACAATGGCCGTGATCGGCTTGCTGCAGGCCTATCGCGCCCGCCGCCGCATCTCGGTGGAGTTTGCCTGATGCTTAGAGACGAAACCGTGCGACTGGCGATCGCCCCCGCTGGCGAGGCGACCGAGCGGCCGATTTCGATCGCCATCGTGGCGATGGGTGGACAGGGCGGCGGCGTGTTGACCGGATGGGTGGTGCGGCTGGCCGAAGATGCGGGCTGGGTGGCCCAATCCACATCGGTGCCCGGCGTGGCCCAGCGAACCGGCGCGACGATATACTATGTGGAGATGATGCCTGCGCAGGACGGGCTGAAGCCAATTCTGGCGCAGATGCCTACGCCGGGCGATGTCGACATCGTGATCGCATCCGAGTTCATGGAAGCGGGCCGATCAATCCTGCGCGGAATCGTCACGCCAGAACGGACCACGCTGATCGCATCGGATCACCGCGCACTGGCAATATCGGAAAAGAGCGCGCCAGGGCTGGGCATTGCCGACAGCAGTGCAGTGAACGATGCGACTGGCGTGACTGCCCGACGGCTGGTGGTGTTTGACATGGACGCTCTAGCTACAGCCAATGGCAGCGTGATCTCTGCCGCCATGTTCGGCGCGCTGGCGGGATCGGGCGCCCTGCCCTTCCCCCGCGAAGCCTATCACGCGGTGATTTCCGCCGAGGGCAAGGGTGTGGCGGCAAGCTTGCGCACATTCGACGCGGCGTTCGACCGGGCGCAGGGCCGAGAGGAGCCCCAAGTGCCTGCAGTGGCCGAAAAGCCGGCGGAGATGGCACCAACGGGACGGATGCCGCGCTTCGCCGATGCGCGCATGGAAGGTCTGGCGCGCCGGGTTGAGGCCATGGGGCTGCCGCAGCGGGTGACAGAAATGGCACTGCATGGGCTGGCCAAGGTAGTCGATTTCCAGGACGTTGCCTATGGCGCAGAGTATCTGGCGCGGTTGCAGGGCTTACTGGAGCTGGACCGTTCGCTCAAGGGCGCCGGCCGCGACCACGAACTGACCTTTCAGGCAGCGAAATACCTTGCGAATGCAATGGTATATGACGACATCGTGCGCGTTGCTGACCTGAAGACGCGAGCGCAACGCAGGAAGCGCATAGCCGGGGAGATCGGCGTGGGCGAAGACCAGATCCTGCAAACAACGGAATACATGCACCCGCGCTTGGAGGAGCTGGCCGGCATATTGCCCGCCAGACTTGCACGCTGGCTGCAGAGCAAGGCCGGATTCTACGGCTGGCTGGACCGCAGGATCGACAAGGGCCGTCGGGTGCGGACTTATTCGATCGGTTGGTTCGTAGTCCTGTATGTAGTGGGCGGGTTGCGCGGATGGCGACGCGCATCACTGCGCCACCAGACAGAGACGGCGCACATCGCCGATTGGCTGGTCCGCGTCAGCGAGGCAGCGCACAAGGATTATGAGCTGGGCGTGGAAGTGCTGAAGTGCCGCAGACTGATCAAAGGATACTCCGACACGCACGACCGGGGCAAATCCAAGTTCACCCGGGTGCTCGATACCATTGGCAAGTTGAATGGGCGTGAAGACGCCGTGCAATGGGCGCGTCGCCTGCGCGAGACCGCCATTCGTGATGGCGAAGGCAGGGACCTGGACGGGTTGATCCGCACGATCGGATCATTCTCCTGACAACACCCCTGACCTTGGGAAGGGCGAGAGCGCTTGCCTGATGCAGCCGCAGGCGGCAATACGCCTGCGGTCAGTGCCTGCGACGGGTGCTGGGCCGGGACATGAGTGGAACGGTACCTAAGGATGCAATCGCGCAGTTTGCCCGCCCTTGTGTGGATCAGCACGCTGTCGCTGCACGGGGACATCTACAACCGGCTGAATCGGGCAATGGTGCGCGAATGCGGCCTTACGCTGGCGAAGTATGACGTACTTGCGCAGTTGCATGGCAATCCCGAAGGCCTGACACTGGGCGCGTTGACCCGAAAGCTGAAAGTGACGGGCGGCAATGTGACCGGGTTGGCCAAGCGTTTGGTGGCAGAAGGACTGGCCACGCGCGAGATGGCACCGCATGACCGGCGATCGTTCATCGCGCGGATAACGCCGCAGGGATCGGCGGCATTCGAGGCGGCACGCACGCAGCATGACGCGCTGTTGCAAGAATGGATGGACGGACTGACCGAAGCCGAGCTGGCACGGGCACTGGCCTCGCTGGACCAGATCCGCGCGGCGCTGGACAGGAGAATGGCAGGTGCGGACACAGTGGTGGATGATCCCGACGATGAAGGATAGTCCGCTGCCTCCCGCAACGACGGCTGAACTGGAAGAGCAGCTGTCCTACCTGGTAAACCGCCTTTCCCACCATGGGCAGGCGTCGATCGGAGCGATGCTGAAGCCGCACCGGGCCAACCTGGTGGTTTTGCGCACGCTTTCAATGCTGCACATCGAAGATGGCCTGACGATCAACGAGATCGCCGAGCGTACATTCTGCGAGCAATCCAAGGCCAGCCGCACGGTGGACGCGATGGTGCAATCTGGATTGGTGGAGCGGCACACGCCTGACTGCGACCTGCGCCGGCGTGAGGTTGTGTTGACCGCGCAGGGGCGCGCGTTGCTGCATGAATGCTGGCCTGAAATGGAGCGGTTCCACGCACAACTCGTCGTCGGCATCTCCGCAGAGGACCTCGCGGTGACACGGCGAGTGCTGAAGGCGATGACCGCGAACCTGCGCCCCTGATTGCAGACCAGATTTCGCAGCCCTGGCACCGGGGACCCGTTGCTTGACTCAATTTAGTTTAGTGCTAAATATATGCAAATGAATTTGACTGGAGGGGGCAACGTGAGCGGCGAGGCGGGACACGGAAGGACGGAAACAGTCTTTTCCCGGTTTGCGGCGACGGCAGCCCGGTATCCCGACAAGCCGTTCCTGAATGTGTTGCCTGAAACGGCAGCCATCTATGGAATCGCGGCTGGCGAAATCGGCTATGCCACGATGCTTTCGCGCGTGGAGACTAGGCGCGCAGCAATGGCGGCGGCAGGCATGGGCCAAGCGACCAGGATCGGCCTGCTGCTGGAAAACCGCCCGTCGTTTGTTGAGATATTCCTCGCAGCCAACAGCCTGGGCGCATCGGTCGTGCCGATCAATCCCGACCTGCGTGCGGCCGAGCTGGAGTACCTTATCGCGCATTCCGAAATGGCGCTGGCCATTGCGCTGCCGGAGCGGTGTGACGAGATTGTTGCTGCCGGCGTGTCCGGCGGCAACCCGATTGCCTGCGTGGGTCCGGACGATGCCCTTCCAGCCCTGCCCGACCGGCCCGCGCAGGCAACTGTTGCAGGCGCTGGCGACGCAAAGGTGGAAGCGGCGCTGCTCTATACTTCAGGCACGACGGGGCGCCCAAAGGGCTGCGTCCTTTCCAACGCATATTTCCTGCATTCGGGCGACTGGTATCGCGACACCGGCGGGCTTATCACGCTGCACGAGGGTGAGGAGCGGATGCTGACGCCGCTGCCCGTGTTCCACATGAACGCCATGTCGGTTTCGCTGGTGGCGATGATCACGGTTGGTGGTTGTCTCACCATGCTGGACCGGTTCCATCCGCGCAGCTGGTGGGATTCGGTACGGGACAGCGGTGCGACCTGCCTGCATTACCTGGGCGTGATGCCGGCAATGCTGATGGGCGCGCCGGAGAGCCCGGCCGATCGTGATCACAAGGTGCGCTTCGGCTTTGGCGCAGGATCCCCGCGCGAGTTGCACGCCCCGTTCGAGACACGGTTCGGTTTCCCCTTGATCGAAGCCTGGGCGATGACCGAGACCGGTAGCGGTGGGGTGATCAGCGCACATAACGAGCCGCGCAAGGTAGGCACCAGTTGCTTTGGCCGACCAGGGTCGGAGATCGAGATTCGCATCGTGGACGAAGCCGGGCGCGATGTGGCGAACGATGAACAAGGTGAACTGCTGGTGCGCCGGTCTGGCCCCGATCCGCGCTATGGCTTTTTCACCGAATACCTGAAGGACGCACAGGCGACTGCCGAGGCTTGGGACGGTGGCTGGTTCCACACGGGCGATATCGTGCTGCGCGACGGCGACGGCGACTTGCACTTCGTGGACCGCAAGAAGAACGTCATCCGTCGATCGGGCGAGAACATTGCCGCAGTGGAGGTGGAAGCGATCTTGGCGCGGCACCCGGCGATCCGTGAAGTGGCAGTGGCGGCGACGCCCGATCCGGTACGCGGCGACGAAGTGGCGGCACTGGTGGTTTGCGACGACGCGGGCGAACCCGAGCAGGTGGCGAGCGACATCGTGCGATGGGCCCTGGGACAGATGGCGTATTACAAAGCGCCGGGTTGGCTCGGCTTTGTAGACGCGCTGCCGCGCACGCCGACCGAGAAGATCCTGCGTGCGGCGCTGAAGACCGTGGTGGCCGAGAAAATGGACCGTGGCGAGTTGCACGATACCCGCGCCTTCAAGAAGCGGCAGGGATGAGAGCGGAAGGATGACGCGCCGACAGGCCCCCTACGATGGCGTGGTCGTGTGCGCCCCGGTGACAGTGCCCTATCGCCGGTTCTCGGCCGAGCCAGCACACTGGTGGGCGGGCCGTGCATTGCGGCAATTGCGGGATGAAGCTGGCCTGACGCCTGCGGACATCGACGGATTCTGCTTTGCAAGCTTTTCAAGCGGGCCGGACACGGCCGTGGGGCTGACCCAACACTTGGGCCTGTGCCCGCGTTGGCTGGACCACATTCCCACCGGCGGGGCAAGCGGAGTGATGGCGCTGCGGCGGGCAGCCCGTGCGGTGCAATGTGGCGATGCCGAACTGGTGGTTTGTCTGGCTGCGGACACCAACCAGATCGACAGCTTTCGCCACAGCCTTTCAGGCTTTTCCCGCTTTTCGCAGGATGCAGTCTATCCCTATGGCTTTGGCGGGCCGAATGCGACCTTTGCGCTGATCACCGATGCGTACATGCGGGAGTACGGCGTGACGCGTGCCGAGTTCGGCAAGCTGTGCGTGGCGCAGCGCGCCAATGCGGGATCGAACCCCGTTGCGCTGCAGCGCAAGCCGCTGAGCATGGAAGCCTATATGGCGGCGCGGCCGATTGCCGATCCGGTGCACCTGTTCGACTGCGTGATGCCATGCGCGGGAGCCGAGGCATTCATCGTGACCACACCGGAGCGGGCCGAGCAGCTGAAACTGCCGATGGCCCAGGTGCTGGCCACAATAGAACGGCACAACGCCTTTGCCGAGGATCCGGTGCAGCTGCGCGGGGGATGGGTGTTGGACATTGACCAACTGTGGGAAGCCGCACGCATCACACCCACTGATGTGGACACGCTTCAGGTCTATGACGATTATCCGGTGATCGTTGCGATGCAGATCGAGGACCTGGGCTTCTGCCCGAAGGGTGAGGTGGCGCGCTTCATTCGCGAAACCGACTTCACCATTGAGGGAAACCTGCCGCTGAACACCAACGGCGGCCAGCTTTCTGCCGGGCAGGCGGGCGCGGCCGGCGGGTTCCAGAACATGACCGAGGGTCTGCGCCAGATCCTGCACCGGCCGCTGGGCGCACAGGTGCCGCAGGCGAAGATTGCGGCGGTATCGGGGTTCGGGCTGGTGAATTTCGACCGTGGGGTGTGCACTGGCGCAGCTCTTCTGGAGGCGCTGCCATGAGCGGCGCGCGCGAAAAGCGCGATCCGTTGGCGCGCAAGCGGCTGCGCCACGTTCCACCGGGCGCGCGCAGCCGGGCAATGCACGCATTATCGGCCCGCGCGGCGCAGGGGCGCCTCGTGATGCAGGCGTGCAGTGATTGCGACAAGGTGACTTACCCTCCGCGCGATGCCTGCCCGGCGTGCTGGGGCGAACTGGGCTGGCGCGAACAGCCGGCGGGCGCACAAGTGTTGTGCGAAACGACGGTCCGGGTTTCGACCGACCCCTATTTCCGCGATCATATGCCGTGGCGGATGGGCAAGGTGCAGATGGATGCGGGGCCTGTGGCGCTGGTTCACCTGCATGCTGCCCTGCATCCCGGTGACCGCGCGCATGTGCGGGCCATGGTGGACCGTGGCGGCAATGCGGCGCTTTTCGCCATTCCCGAAGGAGCAATCGACCTGATGAGCGATCCGCAATGGCGCGAGTTCGTGGTGCCAGTGGCCGGGCGGATCGCACTGGTTAGCGATGCGCGCAATGCCATTGGCCGCGCGGTAGTGCGCGAACTGCAGACAGCAGGCGCGGAGCTGGTGGTGGCCGGCCTGCCCGGACCGGCGCTGGCCAGTGATGCTTACGATGCGGTGTACGCGCTCGATCGGGTGCAGACGATCGCACTGGACGTGACCGATCCGGTATCGGTGGCGGAGGCGGCGAGCCGGATCGGCGGCCCCTTGGACATCGTGGTAAACACCGCGCGCCACGTGCGGACCGGCGGCATGAGCGCGGGCAACGCACTCGTGGAGCAACGCCGTGCACTGGAAGTTTCGGCGATGGGGCTTTCGCGGTTGGCGGCGACTTTCGCGCCGATACTGGCGGGCAGGCCCAACGGGGCGTTCGTGGACGTGCTTTCATCCGCCGCGCTGGCCGGCGATGCCGGCAATGCGGGCTTTGCCGCAGCGGAAGCGGCAAGACTTTCCCTACTGCAAGCCTTCCGCCACGAAATGCGCGGCACAGGCGTGCGGGTGCTGTCGGTATTCACCGGGCCAGTGGATGACTCCGATCACCAGCATGCCCCCCCGCCCAAGGTGCCACCCGTGCGGATCGCCGGCGCAATTGCCGAAGCGCTGGCCAACGGGCGCGAGGAAACCTGCGTGGGCGACGTGGCAGCCGATGCGATGATGCGCTGGCTGGCCGATCCATCGCTTTATGTGCGGGAGAAGAACCTGTGAGCACGACCCCTGCCCTGCTTTCCGACCTGGCTGTTGCGATTGCCGGCGGATCCATCGAGATCGTGGATCTGACCAACGTGCTGTCGAGCGATTTCCCGGTGATCGTGCTGCCGTCCGAATTCGGGCAGTGCGAGCCGTTCCGGATAGAGACGGTGTCCCGCTATGACGGCAATGGCCCGGCGTGGTACTGGAACAACATTTCCATGAACGAGCACACCGGCACGCACTTCGACGCGCCGGCGCACTGGATCACGGGCAAGGACGTGCCCAACGGCACGGTGGACGCGGTGGCGCCGCGTGACTTCTTTCACCCGGCGGTGGTGGTGGACATCAGCGCGCAGGCCGCGGAAGACGAGGATTTCGTGGTGACACGCGCGTTCCTTGAAGAGTGGGAAAATGCCAACGGGCCGATCCCGCCACGCCACTGGGTGCTCCTGAGAAGCGACTGGTCAAAGAAGGTGGGCACGGTATCGTACCTTAACCTGCGCGAGGACGGGGCGCATTCGCCCGGACCGGACGCTGGGGCGATGCGGTTTCTGGTGCACGAGCGCGACTGCGTGGGGCTGGGCGTGGAAACGGTGGGGACCGATGCAGGCCAGGCATCGCATTTCGATGAGCCATTGCCGGCGCATTCCATCCTGCATGGCAACGGCCGCTTCGGACTGCAGTGCCTGACCAACCTGGACCAGTTGCCGACATTCGGCGCGATGATCGTGGCGATGCCGCTGAAGATCAAGGGCGGTTCCGGCAGTCCGCTGCGTGTGGCCGCCATGGTGCCCAAGGCTTGATAACGCAGATGCGGCCAACTGCGCCACGACGCACTTGCGCCGCGCCGATGGATTGGCAAGCTGGCGCGGCGCGAGGGCCCGCTGGATGGCCGGATTGACCAACAAAAGCGGCAGAAGCGTCATCACGGCACTGCCCCGCAGCCGCCATCATCCGCCCCGGTCCGCAGGACCTTCAAACAGCCGAGCAGACATGGCCACTTCCCCGCAGAAATCACAAGACACAGGCGGCCTGCATTCCGGTATGCTGGGCACAGGCGATATTGTGTTCATGATCCTGGCCTGTGCCGCGCCGATGGGCGTGCTGGCCGGAATCATTCCGCTTGCGCTGGCCTTCGGCAACGGTGCGGGCATGCCGGGCACACAATTGCTGATCTGCGCAGTCATGGTGCTGTTTGCGGTGGGATATGTCCGCATGATCCCTCACGTGCGCAATGCGGGCGCATTCTATGCTTACATTGCAGCCAGCCTGAACAAGGAGGCAGGCATAGCCGCCGCCTATACTGCTGTGGTCGCCTATATCTGCGCCGCCGCGTCTGTCTTGGGGGCAATGGCGTTCTTCGCTTCGGACCTGATGCAAACGACCTTTGGCGTGACAACACCGTGGGTGCTTTGGGCGGCGCTGGCAATCGCAGTGATTTCCTGGTTGGGATATCGCAAGATCACGATGGCAGCCAAGGTTCTGACGGTTGCGCTTCTGCTTGAAGTGGGTCTGATCCTGCTGATCGACGGACTGATCCTGTATGATCGCGGATGGAGCGGGCTGGACTTCAGCAGCTTTAGCCCCGCCAAGGTTTTCGCCCCGGGTCTGGGGATTGGCGTGATCTATGCCATCAACGGCTGTATCGGCTTTGAGGCGACGGCGATCTACCAGGAAGAGGCGATTGACCGCGAGCGCACAATCCCACGCGCCACCTATGGCGCGGTCCTTGTGCTTGGCACGTTCTATGTCCTTTCTGCTTGGTGCCTGGTGCTGGCCGAAACACCCGAGCGGGTGCAGCAGGTGGCGGCAGCTGACCCCGGCCGACTGGTGAGTGGCATCGCCCTGCGATATCTGGGCGAATTTGGCCGGGAAGCCTTGAACCTGCTGACGGTGACGAGCCTGTTTGCGGCAGCGTTGGGCTTTTTCAACAATATCGCCCGGTATTTCTTTGCCCTTTCGCGCGACGGGCTGATCCCGGCTGCATTGGGCCGGGTCCATCCCCGCCATGGCTCTCCTTATAATGCGTGTCAGTTGCTGACCGTAATCCTGGCAGCAATCATCGCCCTGTTTGCCCTCGCCGGCCTGGACCCCCTGCTGAGCCTTTCCACCAGCCTGTCTTCGATGGGAGCGGTGGGGCTGGAGATTCTACTGACTGCGACATCGCTTTCCATCCCGGTGTTCTTTGCGCGGCGTGGAGAGTTCTCGCTGGGCAAGACGCTTGCACCGCTGTTGAGCGGGATCATCATCGGCATCGCCACGATCCTGTCTCTTGCCAACTACCAGGCACTGACCGGGACGACGCTGCTGGTTGTGAACAGCCTGCCGTTCTTGTTCCTTTTGACCGCTTTTGCCGGGATCGCCCACGGGGCCTATCTGCGGCGCAAGGCCCCCCATACCTATGCCCGCGTGGGCACGACGCAAGTGGAAGGTGATGCTGCTCCGGCAGCAGCCTGACGCATGCACGTCTCACGCCAAACGGAGCCCAGAGCATGGCTATCGCCCCACCCGTCACCGTACCGAACCTGAACGAAATCTCCCTGCCGAGCGGGCTTATCCTGCTCGACGGGCGGCTGGTGGAACCGCTTCGGCCCGATCGCACGATTGCGGCAATCGACCCGGCGACTGGCGGGACGATCATGCACTTCCATGCCTGCGGCGTGGAAGACGTCAACCGCGCGGTGGAAGCGGCCCAGCGGTGTTACGAGAGTGATGCCTGGCAAGGCATGCGGCCGATCGACAGGGGTCGCCTGCTTGAGCGTCTGGCGCTGCTGGTGGAGCGGGATCGCGAAGAGCTGGCCCGGCTGGAATCGCTGGACAGCGGCAAGCTACTGGCCGTGACCAATGCAATCGACCTGCAGTTCACGATAGACGGCCTGCGCTATTTTGCCGGATGGGCATCAAAGATCGCTGGCGAGTATGTCTCGCACTCTCCACTCGTCCCCGAACCGGCGATCTACCGCGCCTATACCCAGCGCCGCCCAGTTGGCGTGGTGGCGGGCATCACGCCGTGGAACTTCCCCATCGGGCAGGCGATCCAGAAGATCGCGCCAGCCATCGCGTTCGGCTGCACGGTTGTGCTGAAGCCTTCGGAAGAAACGTCGCTGAGCACGTTGCGGCTCGGCGAACTGATCGTGGAAGCCGGGTTTCCGGCAGGCGCGGTCAATATCGTGACCGGATACGGTGCCGAAGTGGGTGCAGCGCTGGTGGACCATCCGCTGGTGCGCAAGATCGCCTTCACCGGATCGACGGCGACAGGTCAGCGCATCATGGAAGCGGCGGCACGATCGATGAAACGGGTGACGCTGGAGTTGGGCGGCAAGTCCCCCGCAATCGTGCTTCCCGATGCCGACCTGGAGCGAGCCATTCCCGGCGTGGCCGGCGCTATTTTTGCCAATTCGGGGCAGATCTGCACCGCGGGATCGCGTCTGCTGGTTCACGCATCGATTTTTGACGAAGTGCTGGCCGGGGTGTGCCGGATCGCATCGGAAATCAAGCTTGGTTCTCCGTTCGACGCACAGACGCAGATGGGCCCACTGATCTCGGCAAGGCAGCGCGATCGCGTGGCCGGGCTCGTGGCACAAGGTCTGGACGAAGGGGCATCAGCCCTTTCCGGTGGTACGGCTCCTGAGCGTGACGGCTGGTTCTATGCCCCTACAGTGCTGGGCGGGGTGGAACGCGATATGACAGTGATGCGCGAGGAGATCTTTGGCCCCGTGGTCTGCGCCGTCCGATATGACGACGTTGCAGATGCCGTCCGCATCGCCAACGATACGCCGTTTGGTCTGGCGGCCAGCATCTGGACCCGAGACATCGACCGCGCGCACCTGCTGGCCGACCGGATAGACGCTGGCACGGTGTGGCTGAACACCCACAACGTACTGGATCTTGCCATGCCGTTTGGTGGCAACAAGCTTTCCGGTGTTGGCCGAGAGTTCGGCAGTGAAGCGATGCAGGCCTTCACCGAACCCAAGGCAGTGTGCATGCGACTGGACGTTGCCGCAGCGGGCTTCTGATGGATCAGTCTCGGGGCGCTGTGAAGTGTTCGGCGAGCATGACGCCGCCGATCACCAAGGCTGCCCCGGGCAACATTGCCGCAGTCATACGTTCGCCAAGGAAAAGCACCGCCAATGTGGCGGCGACAATTGGAACGCCGTTGAAGAAATTGGCGGCGCGCGCCGGACCGATGCGTGCGACTCCCGCCATCCATAAAAGCGGTGCAGCAATCGAGGCCAGGCCTGCTGCGTAGAGCACGATCGGTAGATTGCGCTGATCAATGCCATGGCCGGGCGCAAGCAGGCAAGGAACGACCAACACCACCGAGGCTACCAGCGCCTGCAGAAACAGGCAGACTGTCTCCGGCACGGCACTGCGCCATTTGCGCATCAGCGTAGTATAGAGCGCGAAGCAGGCGGTAGCCGCAAGCATTGTTGCATCACCCGGGTTGAGCCCGTGCTTCGAAAGCCTGAACGGATTACCCCCGGTGACAACCACTGCCACGCCAACGAGCGAGACAAGCGCGCCAAGCCAGACGACCGGCAAGAACCGTTGCCCAAAAAGCACCATGGCAAGGCCAAGGGCCATGACCGGCATCAATGCCTGAATGACGCCCATGTTGATTGCAGAGGTATGGGCCGCAGCAACGTACATCAGAGTAGGGAAAAGCGCGCTGCCAAGCAGGCCAAGCACGATCTGGCGGCCAAGGATGCCACGCACCTCGGCCCAATGCTGCAGCAGTGCAGGCGCGACAAAAGGAGCGAGCAGCAGCGTGGCGATGAACCAGCGCCAGAAAGCGACTTCAGCCGCCCCGATTACGCCCGCGGATGCCTTGGTCACCACCGCGTTGCCACCCCACAGCAGCACTGCCGCCGCAGGCAAGGCATAGTCTGCTGACTGTTTCATCAGCCGTCGAAACGATCCAGGCTATACGGCGAAGGATCGAGAAGCGGCTGGTTGCCCATGACAAGGTCTGCCACGAGATGCCCCGCAGCTGGCCCGGTGCCGAAGCCGTGACCAGAGAAGCCGGTGGCCAGCGTGAGGTTGGGGATCGACGCAACCCCGCCGATCACCGGTAGCGAATCCGGCGTGACATCGATCATGCCGCCCCATTCCTGCGCGATCCGGGCATTCGCGAAACTTGGCCAGGCTTCGATCAGATTGCGCATCGCTTCCTGATTGAGAGCATGGTTGACCGGCGGAGACATTGTCCGCACCTTCTCGAATGCAGTGACGTCAGTAGGCTTCCACCGGCGTGGCAGCGCAAGATCGTCGAAGAATTCCTTGCCGAACGAGACACGCAGGTTCTTCCATTCAGCAATCAGCGTGGGCAGGTACTTCAGACCGATGCGGAAATGATCAAGCGTAAGCGGGGCGAACAGGGCGCCACGCTGTGTGATCGTGTAGCCCCCATCAAGCCGTTTGCGGAAAGAGAAGTTCGATGCGCCGACCGCGCAATCGGCCGGGCCTTCAAACGGTTCGGTGCGCAGGACCGCAGCGACGAGAGGGAGGGTGAGCAAGGTAACACCGTGGTTGGCAAGGAAGCGCCGTGACCAAACGCCCCCGGCCAGCACGACATGATCGCAGGTGATCTCGCCATGTTCGGTGACCACGCCCGAGACCGCGCCGCCGGTGCGCACCAGCGTGCGGACAGCGCAATTCTCGATAATGACGGCGCCCTTCGCCATGGCAGCACGGGCGATCGCGCTGGAGGCCAACTGCGGCTCGGCACGTCCATCCGAAGGCGTGGTGATGCCGCCAACCCAATCGACCGTGCCGCCCGGTACCATATTCTCGATCTCGCGCCGGGTGAGCAGGCGGGAATCGAGGCCTTCGCCTTTTACCTTGTCGAGCCATGCCTCGTGCTTGCCGAGCTCCTCGGCCGTGCGCGAAACATAGGTGATGCCGGAGTGGCGAAAGCCGCAATCACTGCCAACGCGGCCAGGCATCTCTTCCCACATCCGCTCCGCCATGATCGCCATAGGCAGATCGGGCACGGAACGCATGACCTTGCGCACCCAACCGAGATTGCGCGAGGATTGTTCAGCCGCGATGCGACCCTTTTCCAGCACAACAACAGGCACGCCGCGCTCGGCAAGAGTAAGCGCGGTCGACAGACCGACGATGCCACCGCCGATGATGACAACCGTGGTGCGGGGCGGCATGACGGCGGAGGTCACTACCGGATCGATCTGGGGGCCCATCGGCGACATTTTCCTGTGAGGCGCGGTTACAGCGAGATGCGCAGTTCGCGGACCTTGGCGGTGGAGGCACCGCGGAAAGCCACGACGTCTATCTCCACCTTGTATTCGGTGGAGCCGAGCGGCGGGCAAGACATGGTGAGCGTGGGATTGATGCCACGCATGCGTTCACCATAGGCTGTCATAACGGCCATGATGTCTTCCTGGAACTGCACATAGACGCGCGCGGAGACGACATCGGCCAGCACCGCATCGACGGAGGCAAGGGCAGCGGCGATATTGTCGAGCACCTGATTGGTCTGTTCGGCGGGATCGGCCGGAATTTCCTTCGTCCGCGGGTTTCGGCCCGCAGTGTTCGATACGAAGATGAGGTTCTCCACCGCGACGAGGCGCGAATAGGAGCCGTGCTCTTCAAACTTGTTGCCGGTGCTGACCTTGACGACTTCGAGCATGGGTTGATCCAGTTCGTGGGAGTTGGCGGTGCGCGTCACTTGAGCGCGGGTTCGTTCCAGAGGTTGAGGCGCACGCCGATCCCCTGCGCCAGGGCGCGGCGATAGACATGCGTTCCCCACGCGACGTCCTCCACCGCCATGCCACCGACAGAAAGCATGATGATTTCGTCGTCATTCTGCCGTCCCGGCGCATCGCCCGAGGTGATCCGGCCGAGATCTTCGATGCTGGCGCGGTCGATACGTCCCTCGCCGACGAGGTCAAACCAGCGCACGCCGACTGCCGGGATGAACCGGTGGACCGGGGCAGGCATCTCTTCCTCGTAAGCCTCGTAGAGCCCCGTGAAATCGAGCACCTTCCGGATCTCGGGGGCTTCCATGCCGGAATCGATGTTGCAGGGTGCCGGCATCGACAGGAAGGTGCCAGGGCGCACCCATTTGCGCCGCACGGTGGGGTAGATCGAGGGATCACCGGTGGCGACGGAAGCGCAGAAAGTAGCGATGTCGGAATCGCGAACCACTTCCTCATCGGTTTCGACAACGCGCACGGTCAGTTGCGGAAAAGTCTGCGCCACCCAGGCGCGGAAAGAGTCGAGATTGGCTTGACCACGGCCCTTGATCTTGACCGTGTCAATCTGCGGACAAGTGGCCATGAACGCTTCGAGCGACGTTCGCGCCATCACGCCGGGACCGACGATGCCGACCACGCGCGAGTCCTTGCGTGCGAGGTGCCGTGCCCCCACGCCCGGCACTGCGCCGGTCCGGTAGGCGGAGAGCAGGTTGGCCGACATGTAGGCCAAGGGCGCGCCGGTATCGGCATCGTTGAGGACGAAGGTCAGGATCGAGCGCGGCAGCCCCTTGTCACGATTCTCGATGTTGGAGCCGTACCACTTCATGCCCGCAGTGCGGAAGCGCCCGCCCAGGTACGCCGGCATAGCCATGAAGCGCCGGTCGGTTGTTGGCTTGGGCATGTCGGGGAACGGCGAATCGTCAGGAAACACGATGATCGCGCCGTGCTGGTTGTTGTTTCCGCCAGCCATGCGATAATCCCCGCGGTGGAGCAGGCCGAACATTTCCTCCATGGCATCGACGCAGGCCGGCATATCGGTGACGCCGGCGCGGATCATGTCGGGTTCCGACAGATAGAGGAAATCGATCGCAGGCAGCGCGGCAGAGCGCGCATCATCGCTTGCCAAGTCGGCCAGCGGGCCAGTGGCAGGCGATAGGGAGTTGACAGCCGCGTTCGATCCAGAGACTTCTTTGACAAGAGATTGATCGGACACCGGCGCCTCGCTTTTCCAGAACACGCGCTTGATTGCTACCGTTTGCGACAGCGCTGCACGTGAAGGGCGGTTTCGGACTTCGGCCGGAATCAGTAAATTGCAGGTCGGGAATGCCGCATTGCAGATTCGGCCAACAGGGAGGCCACCGGATGATGGAAGAGGTGCATGAAGCCGAAGCCGCCGCGCTGCCCACAGGTAGCCAGGGCACGATCCGCCTGCTCTTCCTGACCGCGATGTTCAGCGCGCTGCAAGACGTGGGGCGGCGCATTGATCCGTTGCTGCGCGAACACGGCATGTTTCGTTCGCAGCAGGAAACGCCTTATGAGCGCGTACCCCTTCACCGTTATGTCGCGCTGCTGGAAAGTGCGGCGGCAAAGTTCGACCGGCCATACTTGGGCCTGGCTATGGGTTCGTCGTTCGGGCTGACCGAGCTGGGACCGTTCTACGCCCTGTTGCGTGCGTCCGGCACCTTGCGCGGGGCGTTGGATTACCTGGCGCTGTTTCAGTCCCGATTGCAGAATCAGACGCTGTTCGAAAGCACGATCGAGGACGAGACAACGACCTACAGCTACCGCATACAAGACGCCAAGATCTGGCCGCGCGTGCAGGATGCAGAATTCGCGATTGCCGGTTATGTCAACCTGGCGAAGCAGCTGCTTTCATCCAAATGGAGCCCGGTGGCGGTGCTGTTCGAGCATTCGGTGGCGGGCCGGCAGGAACAGCTGGTCCAGCATTTTCGATGCCCGGTGCGCGGCAATGAGCTGGCGAACGGGCTTGTTCTGCGCAACACCGACCTTGACATGCCCTTCGCCAGCGCGATCCCGTCGGAAGACCGCAAGCTGCGCACTATCCTGGAATGGCACCTGCTGGACCTGCTCGGCCCGGAAGCGACGCCAAGCGACAGCTTTGTGGACCTGACGCGTGACGTGATCACCCGCTGGCTGGGCCGCACGCATGTGGACTGCGCATCGGTGGCGGCGGAGCTGAAGCTTTCGGAACGCTCTTTGCGCCGGCGGCTGACCGAAGAAGGCACATCGTTCCGCGAACTGCTGCAGGATGCCCGCAAGGAGCGGGCGAAAACGATGCTGGCAAAATCGGGCATTTCGCTGGCCGTGGCGGCTGAACAGCTGGGCTATTCCGACACGGCCGCGTTTTCCCGCGCTTTCAAGGAATGGACCGGGGTTTCCCCCGGCCGATTCCTGAAGCAGGACGACCAGCCAGGGTAGGGTTCAGAACAGTACGTCGAGCGTGAAGCCGATCCAGCGTCCGAGTACGATGACAACCGTCCACAGCAGCAGCGAGAGAAAGCCCGAGACGCGCACCGCAGCAGGAGGCGGGAGATCAAGATCCCAACCGGCGATCTTCCGATGTGCCGTGGCATGGAAAATCAGCATGTTCACGCCCGCAGCCGCGATGGCAACGAGCTTCAGCTGAAATTCGCGGTTAGCGGCATAGGCTGGCGCGTTGGAGGCGAAAAGCAGGCTGCCGGTTACAACTGCAAGCGCAAAGGCGATCCAGGTGAAAGGCAGGAGTTCACGGATCAGGCGATCCGCGCTGCGGCGGTGCGCGCCCACACCCAACAGGCGAAGGTCCACGATCAGGATCGTGCCGAAGACCAGCGTGATGGCAAGCACATGGAGCGATTCAAGAAGCGGGAATGCGTTGACGTTTTCCCGGATCGTGGCGGAGATGGGCAGGTCGTATACCTGCTGCAGCGTGGTTTCGAGCGTCATGGCGGGTAGCTCCCCCTGGGATATCTGTATGGGTTGGCAGCCGGGGCCGTTGCGAAGGCCGGGCGGCATTGATCAGGTGTAGGCGATAAAGCGGCCGCAGAAGATCACGACGACCCAGACCACCAGCAACAGCCAGGCAATCGCCTTGGCCGGTTCGGAAACCACGCCATCGGCAGCGACAAGCAGCGGCCGACGGAACGAGAGCGTGAGCACGAAGGCGCCGAGCACGAGCCCCATCTTGATCCAGAAAACGGTGTTGCCAAGGGTACGCGCCGGTTCCGCCACAATCAGCACAGTACCGCTGAGTAGCAGCACGATCAGCGCGCGCCATATCCATGGGAGGTAGCGCCGTACGACCGTGCCCGGTGCTTCATCGGTTGCGATGACCCCAGCCAGACGCAATTCGGACACGAGGGCCGAACCTATCACCACGGCAATGGCAAGGATGTGGATGCTCTGGACCGCCGGAATGACCCAGGTCGTTTCGCGCAGGCCGGTGGCGACCGGCGTATCATAGAGCCATTCCCCGAATGTCTGCAAGAACATGAACTTTCTCCCTAATTCTCGGTCTTATCGACCCTTGCCGACGACGCGGCAGTTGTGGTCTGGAACCTAGTGCCGCGAACCGCTGGTCCAAAGTTTGAAACCGTACGATACCGCGACACGGCGTGCTGCAACGGGCGGTTGTGGCGACGTGGTGCTAAAGCGAAGCTGACAGGCTGATGCGTAAAGAGCGTGGTTCGAGGGCATGGACGTTCAGCCCTTCGATGCCGCCAGGATCTTCGCCCTTCAGCCTGCTGCGATAGAAATAATCGGCGGCATCGGAGGTACTGCCGAGAAGATTAAACACTTCCGCACGCAGGGTGAAGCGCTTGCCGATGGTGCGCGCCAGCGCAAGGTTGACCTGGCCGTAACCGGATGAGCGCACCGAATTGTCATCCACCAGCGGATGGGGACCAAGCCTGCGCCAGACGAGGCTGCCCGACCAAGGCCCGAAGCCATCCACAAGGATCCCTGCCGAACCGATAAACCCGGGCGCATCCTCGATAAAACGATTGGCAAGCGGGCCATCGCGATAGCGGGCGTGGCTGAAGGCGAGGTTGCCATTGATTTCAAGCCACGGGGCCGGCCGGTATTGCGCGGTGAATTCCAGGCCCCGACGTCGGCTGGGCCGGCCTGCCTCGGTCTGGCCTGCATCGGCCGAATAGGTCAGTTCCGAGGCGAAATCGGCCTGGAACGCAGTGGCGGTAAGCGTAAGATGTGGCACGACGTTGGTGCGCAAGCCGGCTTCATAACTGTTCGATTCCACCAGCAGCGGAGGGCGCACCAGCGACGTACCGCCCTGCCCGTCATCTTCCAGGCCGGCACGGGCATCGTTGGAATGGAAGCCGCGCCCCGCAGAGATGGTAAATTCGGTGTGCGGCCATGGAGCCAGGACAATGCTGACCTTGGGCTGAAATAGCGAAGCGCCTTGGCGGCCAACGATCCCGGACAGTCGATCGTGATCTGTGGTGCGGAAATGATCGATACGCAGGCCGACAACGGTGCGCAGCCATGATGCCCACTTTGCCCGATGTTCGGCATAGGCGGAAAGGCTGAGTTCATCGACCCGATTGTCACGGTCCACGGCAAAGACGGTACGGCGTTCGGTGGACGCAAGATCGACATCGATGACATCGGTGCGGGCCTGTGCGCCAAAGGTGAGAGCGTGCTCCGCACCAAGGCCCGTGAACGGGACGCGCAAAGAAGCGCTGCCCCCACCGATCCAGCGGCCATCGTTTTGGGCGTGCTGATCGCCCCGGATCGGATTGTCGAGGAAATGAGTGAAATTGCTCCAAAGCGTGAGGTGCTGGCGAATGCCAAATGCGGTGGCTTCGAGATCGCAATCACCGATTTCACGGGAGAAGCGGAAGGACAACGAATAGCGCGAGGCACGACCCCCATCGCTGGGATCGAGCGAACCGAAGCGGCCGATCAGGCCGGCCGTGATGGCGCGCAGTGGCTGATCGGTGGTGGCGTTCCAATGGCCGTCATAGGCCATGGCGGTGAGCGAGAAACCGTTGGCTGCGGTCCCCGCCGACCAGCGCAGCACCGCATTGATGCGGCGCAGGCGATCGGGATTGTCCCAAGGTCCGTCGAGCTGGAAATGCTCCACCGCGCCAAGCAGCGCGCCTCCGCCGGACAGCGCCAGCGATCCGCCAGCGAACAGCCGTCGATCACCCACGGTGCCTGCACCCACGGAGATCGTGAAGGGCATGGTGTCCCGTAGGGCCAGGTGGGCCGTGCCGACGGCCGAGAAATCCCCTTCGGAGGCGAAATAGGCGCCTTTGGTAAAGGCAATGCCACCGATCAGTTCGGGCAATAGGAAGTTCAAGTCGGTGTAACCCTGCCCGTGTGCATGGGTGCGCTGGTTGACCGGCATGCCATCGACCCAGGTGGCGAAATCAGTGCCGTGATCAAGGTTGAAACCGCGCAGGAGGTACTGATTCGCCTTCCCCTCCCCACTGTGCGAGGTCACTGCAAGGCCGGGGATTGATTCCAGATATTGCCCGACGCGATAGGCGGGGCGTTGTGCGATCTCCTGGCGGGTTATCTCACCTTCGCTGGACGTGGTGGCCACGCCGATCAGGTCGAGACGTGAAGCAGTTACGACGATCTGGCGGGGAGCACCGTCGTCAGAGGCATCCTCAGCATGGAGTACTGCTGGTGCGAGCGCGATCCAGGCAGCCGAGGCGAGGCGCGCGATGCGCGACGTGGAACGGTTGGCGGCGCTTTTGCCCATGAAGATTCTCCCCCGGCCTTGTTCTGACCGTGGACCATGGGTTGTCGGCCCACGGAACCAAGACAAGTTACGAACGGTTCGCAGGTTTCAGGGAAGGCATCAGGCTTTGTGGGCAGCTGGCAGTCGGGTTTAGCTAGCGGAGGATAATTCCACATAATTTCAATGCACTTACCTTCTGTAACGGCAGTGTAACTGGACGGTTACCGGAAACTTCTAACGCGGCGTGGGGCAATCCGGGCAATCTGGCGATGTGGCACCGAGAGATAGCCGTCGCGGGAGAAGTCCGGATGAAACTGAAAATCGCCGCTCCACTGTTCAGCGCGCTGCTTGCAGCCGGTTGTCAGCAGTCTGCCCCCCCACCTGCGGTGGACGTGAAGACACTTATGGCGGGCAAGGTTCAGCCGACTGCCGAGATCTATTGGAACTCGGTGCAGTACATCTCGGATGCCGCAGGATCGCGCAAGATCGAGCCGAAGACCGACGCCGAGTGGGCGCGTACGCAGGAGGCAGCGGCGACGCTGCGCCAATTGGGAGAGCAGTTGAGAAGCCCGGGGGCAGCAGCAGGCAGAGGCAACGACTGGTTGGATTATGCCCAAGGCCTGAGCGATGTCGCCAAGCTGGCCGAGCAGGCAGCGAAGGAGCGCAACCCGGACAAGGTGTTCGAGGTGGGAGGATCGATCTACAACGTATGTAGCGCCTGCCATGAAGTCTATATGACGGTGCCTGGTGGTGCTCGGCCAGCCGAGCCGGCGAGCAGCGGGACGAAGTGACCAGAGGGTCCCCCTTCCCTGTGCGGATGGCGGGCTGGCTGTGCGCACTGGCCTTGCTGGCCGCGCCGACAGTAGCGCTGGCTCACGATGTCTCACACAGCGACCGTGCCTTCGTGCAGACGGTAACCGGGCCGGCGTTCGCGCCGTTTTTCTACCTGGGCGCCAAGCACATGGTGACGGGATATGACCACGTCCTGTTCCTGATCGGAGTGGTCCTGCTGCTGCGCAGCATGCGCGAAGTGGCGATCTTCGTCTCGATGTTCACGATCGGGCATTCGACCACGCTGATGCTGGGCGTACTTTGTGGCTTTGGCGCGAATGCACACCTGATCGATGCGATTATCGGACTGTCGGTGGTATACAAGGGGATCGACAATCTGGGCGGGTTCGAGCGGATTGGGTTGCGGTTGAGCCCGCGCGCAGCGATCCTGGTGTTCGGGCTGTTCCATGGGCTGGGCCTGGCGACCAAGTTGAATGACCTGGCCATGCCGGCCAACGGGCTGGTGACCAATCTGATCGCGTTCAACATAGGGATCGAGACTGGGCAGGTCCTGGTCCTTGCGCCGATCGTGGCGCTGCTTTCCGCCTGCCGCAGTGCACGCGGCTTTGCCCGGGTCGCGCAGATCGCCAGCGGGGCGCTCGTGGCGTGCGGGCTTGCCATCGTTATCCAGCAAAGCATGGAGTTCATCGCATCATGACCGACCAGACCAATGCGGCGTCGCGCCGCCGCGCCATTCTGTGGGGAACCGGCCTTGCCGCTGTGGCCGGCGGGGCCGTGGTGCTGTTCGTGCTGCCAGCGGAGACCGGCATCGATCTGACGGGCTTCGGGAAGAGCAGCGGGCTCTCCGAAATGGCCAACCCGCAGGCGGAACAGACACTGGCACGCGGTCGGCAGCATCCCGAAGCCTTCGTTGCCATGGATGCTCCACCGCAGGAACCGGGCGCGCGCGACCACTGGACCTATCAACTGGCTCCGTTCGAGGAAGTGGAACTGAAGTACGTGCTGGCCAAGGGCGCGACTATCGCCTTCACCTGGAAGGCGAACGGGCCGCTGAACTATGACATGCATGCCCACCCCGACGACGGCGGCGAGGCGCTGACCGAGAGCTACGCTGTCGCGCGCGGGGAGCGGCAGGGCGGACGGTACACCGCCGCTTTTGCCGGGATCCACGGATGGCACTGGCAAAACCGTGGCCTGACCCCGGTAACGCTGACACTGGACGCATCAGGCCGGATCGACGGATCAAGGCTGCTGGGTGGCCATGGCCAGGAGGACCGGGCGCTAACCCCCAACTGAAAAAGGGGGCTGCCGGGCTCTGGAAACCCTGCAGCCCCTTGAGTTCCGCTGCCGGCACGCGAGGCGCGCGCCGGCAGGGAGAGAGAGCGGATCAGAAGCGGACTTCGGCGTTGACGCCGATCGTGCGCGGCTGGGAATAGTTGAACCAGTTGGCGTTGTAGCTGGTCTGGTTCCAGAATCCGCCGCCGATCACGCCGCGTTTGTTGGTCAGGTTCTGGACATAGGCGCTGAGCGTCCAATCCTTTAGCTTGAGCGAGGCGTTGAGATCGAACTGGACGTAACCAGGATAGCTGGCGCGCAGCGGAGCGACACCTTCGAAGGGCACGAATTCACCCTTGCGATCCCCAACATAGGTTGCCGCAGCGCCAACCGAGAATTCGGTATCCTGCGCGATATCGGCCCCGTAATCGATAGAGAAGCGGCCCGAATGACGGCTGGAGAACGGCAGACGATCCCCCTTCTGTGCAAAGAAGTTCGCATCGACAAACTCTTCGCGCAGGGTGGCGTCGACATAAGACCACCATGCTTTGAGCGAAAGGCCATCGACGGGGCGTGCTTCCAGCGAGAGTTCGACACCCCGGCTGCGGGCCTTGCCGGCGTTGCCGTTGTAGGTAAAGACATCAAGCACCTGGACAATCTGGATATCCTTCCAGGTGATATTGAACAGCGAGACATCGTAGGTCAGGCGACCGCCGGCAAGTTCGCCCTTGGCACCCAGTTCATAGTTCACGGTCTTGTCCGGCTTGAACTGGCAAGGCACCGCCGAAGGCAACGCGAGCGGCCCGCACACCGCATTGGTGCCGCCGGGGCGATAGCCCGACGCAATGCGGGCGTAGATCATGTGATCAGGGGTCGGCTTGAAGCGCGGCGAAATCTGGTAGGTGAAGGCACTTCCGCTGGCGCGCGGCCGATTGATGCCTTCAACCGGCAGGGCCGGATAAGGATCAAACTGGAACCACTCATGGTGGAACATGTCCTGATCGTTGTGGCTGTAACGCCCACCAAGCTGGACATCGAACTGATCGGACAAGCGCACGGTCAGGTTGCCGAACCCGGCATATTCCTTGAACTTGATGGTATCGCGCCAGACGATGATTGTGCCGCGCTGCGGACCGGTGCCATCGTTGATCGGCACGCCCAGCGTTGCGCCGGTGGCCGGATCGATGGCGTAGTTGTCGAGATCGTAGTTGGCGTCCTCGTTGGTGTAGAAGCCGCCGACGATCCAGTCCACGCTGCTGCCGATGGAACCCGAGAGGCGGGTTTCGTGCGACACCTTGTTCACGTTGTAGCCCTGGCGGAAGATATCGCCGATCGGGTCGATGCCTGGAAAAAGAATCGGGAAGATCGGCGCGAATTCGACCAGTGGCGACGCGGTGAAATCAAGGAAATCGAAGTTGCGCGCACGCGAATAGGCCGTGATCGACGTCAGGTCGACTGCGCCCAGCTCTGCCTTGATTTCAGCTGTGTACATTTGGGTTTCGGAACGGCTGCGACCCGAGCCGATCTGGTCGGTCTGCTTGTAGAGCGAGCCGGTGGTGACATCGACGTTGGACGAGCCATTGATGTCACGCACCTGATAAAGGCCGCTCAGCTTGAGCGAGAAACTGTCCGAAGGCTTCCACAGTGCCGAAAGCCGACCACCCCACACATCGGTGGAATTGGCGTCCTTCACGCCGGTGCGAACGTTGTCGATGTAGCCCGCTTCCCTGCGGACAAACGCGCTGGCACGCACGGCAAGCGTTTCGCTGACCGGCACATTGAGCGCGCCGCGCACGCTGTAGCCCGGATCGCTGCCCTTGTGGATCAGGTTGGCACCCGCGCCCACCGATCCGCTGAACTGCTTGAGATCGGGATCGACGGTGACATACTTGACCAGACCACCCATTGAAGATGCGCCATAAAGCGTGCCTTGCGGCCCGCGCAGCACTTCGACGCGCGAAAGATCGGACGGATCGAGGTCGGGCGCTGAACCGAACAGGCCGCCCTGGCCCGTGGAAGCACCGAAGGGAGCATCGTCGATGGTGTAGCCCACCACCGGGTTGCCGCTGACCGGGCCGGTGGAGATGCCGCGGATCGACAACTGGGCACGGTTGTTCTGGAACTGGAGGTTCACACCGGGCACACTTGCGAAGAAATCCTGCGCCTTGGTCTGGTTCTGGGCAAGAAGGGCCGCGCTGCCCACGGCAGTAACAGGCACGGGCACGTCGAGAAGGCGCTCTTCGCGTTTCTGCGCCGTGACGATGATCTCGTTCGACACGACTCCGCCATCATCGGCTGACTGGGCGAAGGCCGGCATGGCCGAAAGTGCAAGCAGGACCAAGGCCGATGCGGGTGTCTGCGAAGCCCGAATGAGGCGTGTAACCTTAC
Organism: Novosphingobium cyanobacteriorum; assembly: GCF_029436685.1. Taxonomy (GTDB): domain Bacteria; phylum Pseudomonadota; class Alphaproteobacteria; order Sphingomonadales; family Sphingomonadaceae; genus Novosphingobium; species Novosphingobium cyanobacteriorum. The sequence continues at coordinate 92,282 of NZ_JAROCY010000009.1, read as the reverse complement.
CACTCATGTTTTATCCCCTTAAGTGACTGTTCTGGTTGATTCAGGAATGTGACGCGGAGCAGCCACGGGTGGCCGGGCGCGTTGTGGACGGGCCTTGCGCCGCCGCCACCAAAGCAGCACACCAGTGCAAGAGATCGCCACCACGGCCACGCCAAAGAGCGAAATGGCGATCTGCCAGGCGCGGCCGCCGATCGCGGTGACATGGAGCGCGATGAGCCAGCTTGTGGCGGTGTTGCCTGCTCTTTGGCCGGTGGGCAGTTGCAGGCCGATCATGCGACCGGTGCGCGCATCGATCGCCATGGTGGCGGCCGTGGCGGGCGAATCCGTTTCCGTGGGGTTGCCCTGTGCATCAAGCAGATCGCGCGAGGTATGCACCAGGAAGAAATAGACGCCGAGATCGCGCCGGTATTCGAGCGCCGCCGGGCGGCCCAGCTTGAAGCCTTCGTGCCGCGCAGCTTGGGCATAATAGCGCTGCCCGAGATCGGCCGCCCGGTACCAATCGACCGGAGGATCGATCAGCGGCGCTGGCAGCGGCGGGCGTGGCGGCAGTTCCTGAAAGTGCTCATAGGCCGCGAACGTCTTGACGAAGCTGCCCCAGTATCCGCCGAGGTTCAGGGCAAACCCGGTGACCGCAAAGACCATCAACAGCGGCCAGAGCCAGAGCCCGGTCGCACGATGAAGATCGAGCACGAAACGGTTGCCGTTCGCGCCTTGGCTGATCTTCCACGACGTAGCCCAGCGCTTGCGGAACGGCCGGGTCGGCTTGCCCAACGGGCTGCGCTTTACCTTGGGCGGAAGCGTGAGGTAGAACCCGGCAATGCTGACAACTGCCCACACCAGCCCGAGTACCCCGATCAGAAGGATACCGATTCCGAGCGGAAAGATCAGGGCATAGTGTAGATAATACAGGAACGACGGCAGCCCGGACGGGCGCAGTGTGGCCGCTCCGATCAAACGCTGGCCAAGCCGCTTTCCCGTATAGGGATTGGCGAAAACCTCGTCATAATCAATTGCGCGCGCCAACCCGGTTGCCGGATCGATGGCTGGCATGACCCGCGAGAAAAGGGGTTCATCGGGCCGCTGCGGAAACTGGAGCGAGAAAACATGCGAGCGCGGGTCTTCCGCTTCGAGACGGGCACGGATGGACAGGGCCTGTTGCACTGAAATCAAGGGACCTTGGGGCGCGACGACGCGCATCCGCGGATTGAGCGCCCGCTCAAGTTCGTCGTAGAAAGCGATCACACTGCCTGTGGCAGCGATAAGAACGAGGAATGCGGCCACGAACAGGCCGAGATAGCGGTGAACCTTCACCGCCGCCTCCCTGATCTGGCCTCCCTGCAACAATGTCCGTCTCCAAGCTTTGCCCGGGGCGGATCATCCGAGTAGAGCCGCGCCCGCTGCAACTGAAGTGCATCTGGCTTGTCTCGAGTTTGTCACGACGCCGCGCAGGCGGTATTGCGGCGACGGTCCATTCAATTGTATTTTCGGCCACGTCCCTAAAAGGGAGGAACCTTCTTCGTTATGGATACAGGCCAATCGGAATGATTTCCGGTCAGAGCCTGAACGCCGGATACCTCACAGAGTCTAGGTTCGACCCGGGAGAGCTGCTGCTTCACCCCCTCTGCATCATGCAATGTCAGCCGACTGGAATGGCCATTGCATTTTCGGCACAGGTGGAAGTTGGCTGCAATCTTCCTTGCAGCAGAAGCAGGGTCAGTCCCTCGGCGATTGCTCCGCATCGAACTCGGCAATGGCTTCCGCAGCGATGCGCGTGGAATCGATGCCTGCGGGGATGCCGCAATAAACCGCCACTTGCAGCAACGCCTCGCGGATCTCATCCCGCGTCAGTCCATTGCGCAGCGCCGCCTTTACATGAAGGCGCAACTCGTGCGGGCGGTTCAACGCGCTGATCATGCCAAGGTTGAGCAGACTGCGTTCACGGCGGGTGAGGCCGGGACGCGACCAAACCTCACCCCAGCAATAGGTCGTTGAAAGTTCCTGCATGGGGCGGGTGAAATCGTCTGCCGCCGCCATAGCTTTTTCGACATAGCCGGTGCCGAGGACTTGCTTGCGCAGTTCCAGGCCCCTCTCGAACCGTTCGTTGTCCATGCGCCCCGCTCCCTTGCCGGAGTAGTCGAAAAACCAATCAGTGAATCCGCGTCAGAACATCCGGGGCAGCACATCGGTTTCCCCGTTGCGATCCTGCAGGCGGTGCTTGATCGCGCCGGCAGCGTGGAGGATGACCAGCGTCAGAAGGGTATAGGCCGCATATTTGTGCAACGCCTGGAAAACGGCGAAGGCATCGTCGTTCTTGGGCAGGATTTCGGGGACCTCGCCGAAGAAGAAAAACGGCACGCCGTCACTTTGCGTAAAGCTAGCCGACATGGAATAGCCGAGCAGCGGGATCAGCAGCGTGAGCAGCATGATCAACCGATGGACCGCGTGTGACAGCGTCTTTTCCCAAGGCTTCAGCCCCTCAGGCTCGTGCGGCAGCCGGGCGCGATTGCTCCAGCGGATGGCAAGGTGAACCACCGCGAGCAGCCAGATTAGAACGCCAAACTGCTTGTGATTGGGATAGAACAGATCGAACGTAGCCATCGGCGTGTCTTCGGGCAGGCTGGTCATGTACCAGCCCGACCAGATCAGGCCGAGGATGATCGCAGCGCGCAGCCAATGCAGCACGCGCATGGAAAGCGGATACTTGGATGCGGTTGCCGTATCAGATGCCATGACGATCCCCGTTCTGCCGATAGTTAAAGATAGATCCCGCGTGAATAACCGCCATCGACCGTCAGCGACTGGCCGGTGATCGAAGCATTGCCCGCTGATGCAAGGAAGGCAACCATGCGCCCGACCGCGTCAACTTCAAGGATCGCGCCGGTCGGAATGTCCGCGGTGAATTCCGCCTCAACCTCGGCCGGTTCAATACCGCGTTCATGCGCAAGTTCGGCAAACAGCTCGTCGAGATGCGGTGTGCGCACGATGCCGGGGTGGATTGCATTGACGGCGATGCCGAACGGCCCCAGCTGATCGGAAAGCACTTTGGTCAGGTGCGCGACGGCGACATTGCGCAACCCGCTTAGAGTGTCGCTCGAGCGGCCGGTGAGACCGCCGATGTTGACAATCTGCCCCGATCCTTGCGCCTTCATCACGGGCACGACGGCCTGGATGTAGCGGAGGTAACCGCCGACCTTGGTATCGACATCGGCCATGAGGGCAGCAACGTCGACCTGTTCGATGACTCCGCCGATGGGATTGGAACTGGCCGCTGCGTTCACCAGCGTGTCAATCCGACCGAAACGGGCCTGAACCTCAGAAACCATCGCTTCGATGCTGGCGGGATCGAGTGCATCGGAAGTTATGGCATGGACGGAGAGAGTCGAAGCCGCCTCATTCAGTCGGGCCTGGCTGCGCGCAGTGAGCACCACGGTGAACCCGGCCCCGGTCAACGCACTCACAATGCCCGGAGCGATCCCTCCGCTGCCGCCAGTGACGATCGCGACAGGCGCTCCTGTCATGGCAGTTCGGCCTGGATCAGCAGCGGGCCATCTTGGGCAAGCCCTTCGCGCAGAGCGGCGGCCAATTCACCCGCAGTGGTGACACGAAGACCCTTCACGCCATAGCCTGCGGCCAGTGACACCCAATCAACGCGCGGATTGTCCAGCCGGGTAAGGCCCGCAATCACCACATCATCAAGCGGTGCGCTGGCACGGACCAGCTCGGTTTGAAGAATGGCATAGCGGTGATTGGCGGCCATGATCACGGTCACCGGAAGGTTCTCCCGCGCCATGGTCCACAGCGCCTGCAGGGTGTATTGCGCGCTGCCGTCGGACTGCAGCGAAACGACCCGCGCCGAAGGTTCGGCCAGTGCCGCACCTACCGCGCAGGGCAGGCCTTGGCCAATGGCGCCACCGGTGTTGGTCATCACGCGGTGGCGGCGAGCGCGGTGGGCATTGCGCAGCCAGGGTCCGCCAAGCGTCGACCCTTCAAGCGAGATGATCGCGTCTTCGGGCAACTGGGCAATCAGTTCCTCGACCACCAGCACCGGAGTAAGTGCGGCATCGCGCGCCGATGAGGCTGCGACCGGCTCCGGCGCTTCGGCAACCGGCAGGTCCGCGGCACCAAGCGCGGCACAAAGCTGGGCGAGAGCGGCAACCGCATCATCGGCTGGCCCGGCAAGGCGGACGAGACGATCTTCCGCGACAAGCTGGCTGGGATAGCCTTCATACCCAAAGTAGCTGATCGGCATGCGCGATCCGGCCAGGACAACGGTGGCCTCACCCATCTGCGCGATCACGTCGTCAGGAAAGTAGGCCTGACGCTCCACTGTGGGCAGATTGCCACCCAGTGTGACGATCGCAGGATATGGTTCCATCAGGAGACGCCCGCCAAGGTGCGCGGCAAGCGCGGCACCGGCACGGACCCCAGCCTCGCACAGCGCATTCCCGCCAAGAAGGACAATCACACTGGAAGCGGAAGCCAACGCGGATTGGGCGCTGGCGATGGCATCGGCCTGAACGGCAGCGCCTGCCCAGGCGCGCGGCTGGATCGCCGGGGCCTCGGCACTGGCGGATGCGTCGATCACGTCGGTCGGCACGACCAGCGTGGCTGCCCCGCCCTCGCCCACGCACGTGGCGGCGAAGGCAGCATCCACATCAAGTGCGATCGCTGAAGTGGAGGCCATGCGGATGACCTTGCGCGATACGGGTGACGCCAGCGATTCGATATCCGACGTGAGCGGCGCATCATAAGGCAGGTGCCACGTGGCGTGATCACCAATGATGTTCACGATGCGCGATCCCGCTCGGCGGGCGTTGTGCAGATTGGCGATGCCGTTGGCGAAACCGGGGCCAAGGTGCAGCAGCGTGAGCGGCACCTTGCCCGACACGCGCGCATAGCCATCGGCCGCACCGGTACACACGCCTTCGAACAGGCTGAGTACCGAACGGATGCGGCCGTTGCGCGCGAGCGCGCTGACCATGGTCATTTCGGTGGTGCCGGGATTGGCGAAGCAGATTTCTGCGCCCGCGCGATGCAGGGCATCGAACATGGCATCGGCCCCGGTGCGCGGCGCTGAGGCGGTCTGGTCGGTCATGCTTGCTGATCCTGCTTGGCGGCCACGCCGATGCGGGCGAGGAAGCGTTCAACGAGGCGGAGAAACTCCTCCGGTGCATCGTCATGGACATAGTGCGAGGCGTCATCGACGGTGGCGTGGCGCAGCATGGGATTCTGCGCCTCAAGTTGTTCGACCGAAGCAAGATTGCAGAAGTCGGACTTGCCGCCGCGGACGACGAGCGTAGGCACGTCGATCGCGGCGATGACCGGCCACAGATCGACCACCCTCGCGGGATCGGGAGCGACGCGCGTGGCGGCAATGCCTTCTGCGTCATAGCGCCAGATCACCGAACCATCGGCATCGGTGCGCATGCTCTCCCACAACCGTTCCTCGATTGCGGAATCGGGCAGGTTGGAACGCAACTTGCGCCAATAGGCCCGCGCCTCCGCCCAATCGGCGAACCGCGTGGGCAGCGCCTTCATCTCCGCGACGATGCGTTCAAAGCCAGCGCCCGAGACCGAGGAACCGGCGGTGATGTCTTCCACCACCAATGCATCCAGCCTCTGGGGGTTCGCTGCCGCATAGACGTAGGATGTCGTACCGCCCATCGAATGACCAATGAGGGTGAAGCGTGTCAGCCCGAACGCGGCGATCACCGCTTCGAGATCGCCGACATAAGCGTCGGTGTAGTAGTTGCGGGCAGCGTCCCAGCCGCTTTCACCGCGTCCCCGCGCATCAAAGGCAATCAGGTGGAACCTGTCGGCCAACGCACGGGCAAGGTTGCGCCAGGTGCCCGAATAACCGCGCAGACCATGCAGCAGCACGATCGCCGGGCGCGCAGGGTCACCCCATTCGCGCACGTGAATGCGTTGCTCGCCGTTGACGACGGTGCGGGTCCGCTCCCCGTCGAGCAGAGCGACGGGGAGCGGGGCCTGGGCGGATGCGGCGGATGCGGCGGATGCGGACATTTGGTGCGGCCCGATCAGGTCAGACCGTTGCCTTCGGCGTCCTCTGCACGGAGGCCGCCGAGGCGCGCGTTGAGACGCCCGCGCGTTGCGAAGGCCCAGCACACGATCACTTCGTCGCGGTTCGGCCCATCGTCGAACGAAACGCTCATAGTGTCATAGTGCGAACGCACGTAAAGCGCGTCCTTGTGGCCGAGCGGAATATCAAGGATCGTGCCCGGCACGCCCCGTTTGCCAGTCGAAGGCACCCACGAAGCGCCACCACCCACGGCATCGCGGATCGGGTTCGCAGCAGGGTTCGTCAGCAGCGCATTGCCATGCTCATACTCGCCATCAAGGCCAACCAGGATCGCCTTGCCATAGCTTTCGATCTTGGCATTGCCGGAAAGCGCATTGAGCCGCCGACCGATTTCCACACCCAGTTCAGGCGATGCTTCGATCCACGCGGAAAGGTCTTCAACGAACTGGCCCGCGTATGGGTTCTTGATGCAGGCGCCGATCATGTACTTGAACAGCGGCGCACCGTCGGCAGCGGCGCCCGTCTCGCCTGCCCAGATCTCCTGGACCTGCGCATACCAGCGGCGAACGTGAAAGGCGCCGAAATTGGCGGCGTAAGTGGTCATGATAACTCCCCAGTATACTGTCTTGCGGCCACCTTCGGGCGGCTCGCGATCAAAAGGTTACGGGATCGGCCTGGCCTTGGTTGCGGTGCAGTTCGGCTTGCGAGAGGCCGCCATGCTGCGGCACCTTCTGGCAGAACACTTCAAGCATATGGCCGTCGGGGTCATAGAAGTAGATGCCGACCGAAACGCCATGGTCGAGAATCTCGGCAATTTCTACGCCGCGCTCGCGGAAGTAGGCGTAGTTGGCGCGCAGGTCGTCCATGCTGGTACCGGCCATCATCAGGCCAATGTGCTCGAACTCCTTGCCCTTGGTCGCCCCGTCCTCGGCTTTGAAAAGGGCGATGTCGTGATCGCTCTCCCCAAAACTCATGAAGACGCCGCCCTTGTAGGGCCCATCACCCGCGCGTGCGGTGATCTTCATGTTGAGCACGTCGCAGTACCACTGCGCCGAAGCCTCGGGATCGCGCACGAAGAGGACAACGTGCGCGATGTGATCGACCTTAATTGGTGACATGCGGCAACCCCAGATCTTCCGGAACCCCCGGAATCCATGCCAGATCGGTGATCTCGTTGAACTCGCGCCATTCCTTGGCCCAGGTCCGCCCACCGTCCGTACTGCGATAGAGATAGCCGAACTTGCTGGCAGAAAGCAGGAAATCCGGGTCAGCCGGATTGGACCCGAAGGCCCACATGCAAGAGTTCGACGGCTTGTCGAGTTCCGCATGGGTCCAGCTGAGCCCCGCATCATGCGAAGTCAGGATTGCCGCGGTCGTGCCGGGTGTGCCATCGCCGATGCCGACGGCAATCTCGGTCGCGCTGCCGGGTTTGCGCAGCAGGACACGCGAGTAACGCAGACCCCAGGCCTCCTTGGCCGGAGTGCGTTCCCAGGTCTTGCCGTCGTCGGTGGAGCGATAGAGCGCGATCACGGTGAGCGCGAGGTGCACCTTGCTGCCATCAGCCTGCGGCAGGATCATGATGTCGTGCAGGTCGGAATTGCCACCGAACGCTGACCAGGTGTTGTCGATGCGGTCCCAGGTGTCACCACCATCCCGGCTGCGCCACAGGCCGCCTTCTTCCACGCCGGCCCAGACGTCCTTCGGGTCCTGCGGGTCAACCACCACCGCCAGCATGCGCGGACGGTTCACGCCTTCGCAGAATTCCGGCATCTCCAGCGGTGTCTGTTCCCAGGTCTGGCCGCCATCGGTGGAGCGGAACAGCGCCGAGCGCGAGGGCGCGCCGGTGCCGGCGTACATGATCTTGGGGTCACTCTCGCTGACGGCGAGCTTCCACACGGCATAGCCGTTCAGCGCGCAATCGATCCGCTTCCAGTGGACGCCGCAATCGGAGCTGTAGAACAGGCCCTTTTCAGCTCCGGCGAAGACCGCATCCGGGTTGGCCGGATCGACCAGCAGGCAGCGGACGCGATCGTCATATTCCAGATCCTGCCGGATGTTGATGCGATACCAGCTCTTGCCGTCGTCGTGGCTGCGCATGACGGCCTGTCCGTCGGTTGCGACAATGAGTGTCCTGCCCATGAAAAGTCCCGTTCCTGCTGTTTTGGCGCCTGATCTGGATCAGCTGAGGTTGACCCAGACGCTCTTCACTTCGCTGTAGAGTTCCATTGCCTGGCGGCCGTGTTCGCGGCCCCAGCCCGACTGCTTGAATCCGCCAAACGGCGTCGCATTGTCCACCAGGTTGAAGCAGTTGACCCACACGGTCCCCGCCTTCACCGCCGCGGCCAGGCGGTGTGCCTGCTTGAGGTTGTTCGTCCAGATCCCGGCGGAAAGGCCGAAATCGGAATCGTTGGCCTGCGCCACCAGGTCTTCCGGATCCGACCAGCTTAGCGCGCTGAGCACCGGGCCAAAGATTTCCTCACGCACGATGCGCATGTCACGCCCCGCGTTGGCCATGATCGTCGGCTGGAAGAAGAAGCCCTCGTCCAGGCCCTGAGGGCGCGACCCGCCGATGACCAGCTCCGCACCTTCGCGCTGGCCGATCTCGACATAGGAGCTGACACGGTCCCACTGCTCTTCGGACACCAGCGGGCCGAAGTTCACTGAGGGATCAAGCCCGTTGCCGATGGTCAGCTTCGCCGCGTGATCGGCGATGCGCGCCAGCAGGTCGTCGTGGATGTCGGCATGGGCATAGAGGCGCGAACCGGCGGTGCAGGTCTGCCCCTGGTTGAAGAAGATGCCCGCGGCGATGGAGGCCGCCGCCGCATCCAGATCGGCATCGGGCAACACGATCTGGGGCGACTTGCCGCCGAGTTCGAGGCTGACCTTCTTGAGGTTGCCCGTGCTGCCACGGACAATGGCCTTGCCCACTTCGGTCGAACCGGTAAAGGCGACCTTGTCCACACCGGGGTGGTCGACCAGCGCCGCGCCCGCCTCGCCAAAGCCGGTGATGACGTTGAACACGCCCGCCGGAATACCCGCTTCGAGCGCCAGTTCAGCCAGACGCAGCGCGGTGAGCGGGGTCTGCTCGGCCGGCTTGAGCACCACGGTGCAGCCCGCCGCCAGGGCCGGAGCAACCTTCCATGCCGCCATCGACATCGGATAGTTCCACGGCACGATCAGGCCGCAGACGCCCACAGGTTCGCGCAGCGTATAGTTGAGGATCTTCGCTCCGCTGCGCGGCGACACCGGCAGGGTTTCCCCGCCGAACTTGGTCGGCCAGCCCGCGAAATAACGGAAGGTCTTGATCGATCCTTCGATCTCCACCGCCTTGGTCAGGGTGGCGGGCTTGCCGTTGTCGATGCATTCCAGCACCGCAAGGTCCTGCGCATCGCGCTCGATCAGGTCAGCCAGCCGGTTGAGCAGCAGCGAGCGATCCACCGCGCTCATGTCGCGCCAGGCGGGATTGTTCAGCGCACGGCGCGCGGCCTGCACGGCCAGATCGACATCCGCCGCACCGCCTTCGGCCACCTGGCAGATTTCCTTGCCCGTGGCAGGATTGTGTGTGGCGAAGGTCTTTCCCGAAACGGCAGAGACGGTCTTGCCATCGATGATCAGGCCGCGCGGGGCGCCCTTCAGTCCGGCCTCTAGCCGGCTTGCGATGGAGAACGCGTCTGGCGCGCTGGCTTGGGCGACTGCGGACATGGACACTCCCCTGGGATCTGGCGTGAACGCAGCCCTGAAGAAACGAATGTTTGCGACAGGCTGCATCTCATTTCGAATCACCTGATAACGCACCTGCATTGAGTAAACAATAATTGATTTTATGGTCGCGTTGTTTCATAGGAGCGACAATTGAAGGCGTCGACCGGCCTGTCCGAGTCCTGCGCCATGGGGAAGATCGAACGATGCGCGAAGCTGACAAGCCGCTTGATGCCGTGCTGGTGCAGGCACGACGCCTTGGCGTTCCCTGCGCCCTGCCCGCGCAGGAGCCGACATTGGAGCAGGCCTATGCCATCCAGCGCTCGGTGATGGCGGGCAGCAACATGCCGGTGATGGTGTGGAAACTGGCGCTTACCTCCGCCCCCGCGCGCGAAGCATTCGGTGCCGCCGAACCCGCCGTTGGAAGGCTGGCCGCCAGTGCCATTCTGAACAGCGGGGCGGAAGCGCGGACAGCCTGGGCGGAAACCTATGCCGAGGCAGAGATTGTCTTCGAGCTGGGCAGTGACCTGCCTCCCGAGGGTGCGCCCTACACGCGCGAGTCCGTGCTGCCTGCGATCAAGGCGATCTACGCCGGGATCGAGCTTGCCGCCACGCGCTTCGAGACCAGCGACCTGCCACTGGGATCGTTTGTGGCGGACAATGCAATGGGTTATGCACTGGTGCTCGGCAAGAGGCTGGCATGGACGTGGGAAGAGCGCTTTGCAGATCTTCCCGTCACCATGACGCGCAATGGCGAAGTGCAGGAAAACGGCAATTCGGCCCGCGTGATGGGCAATCCGATCGACGCGCTGGCGTGGCTGGCCAATTGGCTTTGCGTCAATGGCGAAGGCGGATTGCGGCGCGAACAGCTGGTTGCATCGGGCAGCTGCACCGGCGCGACCGAGGTGAAGGCCGGGGATGACATTCGCGCAGGGTTCGGCGGGATCGACGCCGCCTGCATCACACTCGTACCATGAGATTCGATGGGGAGATCTGGAAATGAACCTTGATTTGGGACTCGACGGCAAGGTTGCCGTCATCACCGGCGGCGGCGTCGGCATCGGCAAGGAAACCGCACGCAAGCTCGCGCTCGCGGGGGCCAAGGTGGTCATTGCGGCGCGCACCGCGTCAAAGCTGGAAGCGGCCGCCGAAGAACTGCGCGCCACCACCGGTGGCGAGATCATCGCCGTGCCGACTGACACGACGTCGAAGGAATCAGTCGAGGCACTGGTTGCGGCGGCAGTCGAACGCTTTGGCGCCGTGCACATCTTGGTGAACTGCGCCGCAGCGCCAGGCGGGCTGGTGCGCAACGCCATCGAACTGGCTGACGAAGACGCCCTGATGCTGGACCTCAACACCAAGCTGTTCGGATACTTCCGCACGGCCAAGGCTTGCGTCCCGCATATGCGCAAGGCGGGCTGGGGTCGCATCGTCAATGTCGGCGGACTGACCGCGCGTTGCACCGAGGCGCTTTCCGGTATGCGCAACACCGCGCTGGTCCACTTCACCAAGACCCTGTCCGACGAAGTGGGCAAGGATGGCATCACCGTGAACATCATCCACCCCGGCGTGACCCGCACCGAACATATCGAGGAATGGTTCGCCGAAATGGCCGCCGAGGAAGGCACCACGGTTGATGCCATAGTCAAGCGCGAGGCGGGGGATCCCGCCGCGCTCAAGCGCATGCTTGAGGTGGAGGAAGTTGCCGATCCGATCGTATTCCTGTGCTCGAAGCTTGGCAGCGGCATCACTGGCGAATCCATCGCCGTGGATGGCGGCCTCTCGCGCGCAGTGTTCCTCTAAAGCCAACGGGGGCGCCGGTCCTGCGACCGGCGCCCCCGTTCCCTCCCAAGCGAAAGCGATTGGCGAAAAGGCGGCTCAGGCCGCCTTTTTCGTTTCCCACGTAGCCCAGATCGTGGCGACAACGCTTAGCACGAGGATCACGCAGCAGGCATAGAGCATCAGGTTGAAACTGCCCGTGGCCAAGGTGGCCGCCGCAGCCGCAGGGCCAAGGCCGGTGCCGAAGGTCTGGATTGAACCCATCGCGCAGACCACTCGCCCGCGCTGGCAAGCCTCCGAACAGATTCCCGAAAGCAGCGGCTGGGCAAAGTTCCAGCTGAACATCATCAGCACGCAGGCGATGATGAAGGTGCTGCCGCTCACCTGCCCGCGAAACATCAGGAAGCCGATCACACCGGTTATGGCGCTCACGATCAGAGGGCCAGCCCTGCCCCAGCGAGGCGGCAGGAACCCGGCAAGTCCCGCCGCAACCACGCCGGCCATCGTGCCGATCGAAAGACCGCTCGCAATGGTGCCCACCGGCACCGCACTCTCGATCCCGATGCGCTCGGAATAGCTCCAACCAGCCCCCATGGCGAAGAACAGCAGGAACACGCCAACCAGCGATCCGAAGGCGATGCGCCGATCGAGCGCACCGCCGCCCGCAAACATGTCCACCTCGTCGGTCGATCCGTCGGGCAGCGCTTTGAGCGTGAGAATTGCCAAAAGGCTGGCCACGGCCACCACCGTAAAGACAGTGCGCGGCGCAAAGGCGGCCTGTATCTGTGGCAGTGCATAAAGGACCAGCGAACTGAATAGCGCGCCCGCCACGAGGTAGATCGAGAACGCACGGTCCGGATTGCGGGCGCGGCCCAGGGCCGCAAAGGCGAAACCGATGGCGATGCCCTCACCCGCGCCGGCCACAACTCGGGCTGCGGCCATTGCGGTGAATCCGGCGGCCAAGCCTGTCAGCAGGTTGCCCGCCGCAATCAGCACCAGCCCGGTCGCCACCGCCAGCCGCCAGCGCACGCGAGAGAGCGCGAAGGTGCTGAGGCCGACGGTAACGCCCATGGCGTTGATGTCCCAGGCGGCGAGGTAGCCCAACTGATCGTTATCGAACCCGCTTTGCTGCGCCACCAGCGCAAGGAAAGCAGGTGTCAGGAAAATCACCAGCGCACCGATGATCCCGATCACCACCGCGCAGGCAAGGCCTGCCGGGGTCAACCGCACCGGCTGTGCATCAGCAGGTGCGGTTCCATCCATCATCAGCGCCTGGTCCATCCTGCCCCTTCCCACCTTGGTCTTGCCGCTGTGTTCAGGCGGGGACGACGTCCTGAACCGCCAGCGCGAACTTGTCGACCAGTTCGTCCACCTCGGCCCGGTTGATCACCAGAGGCGGGGCGAACACCAGCGTATCGCCCAGCGCGCGGGTGATCAGACCACGGGCAGCCGCAGCCTTGAGCACCTGGCGGCCCGTGCGGTTGGCCATCGGGAAGGTTTCCTTCGCGCCACGATCCTTCATCAGCTCGATGCCGATCATCAGGCCCTGGCCGCGAATGTCACCCACATGGGCGTGCTGGCCCAGCCGGTCCTTCAGCTGCTGCAGCATGTAAGGGCCGACGTCGGCCACGTTTTCGACCACCTTGAGCTCGTCGATCAGCTTGAGTGCGGCCAGAGCCGCAGCCGCGCCGACCGGGTGGGCGGAATAGGTGTAGCCATGGCCGAACAGACCCGCGGTGGATGCCGCACCTTCGATCACATCCCACACCTTGGGCGAAATGAAGCAGACCGACATCGGGAAATAGCCCGAGGTCACGCCCTTGGCCGAGGTGATCAGGTCGGGCTCGTAGCCATAGGTCTGGCTGCCCCAGTAGGTGCCGAGACGGCCGAAACCGGATACGACCTCGTCCGCCACCAGCAGGATGTCGTGCTTCTTCAGGATCGGGCCGATTTCCTCGAAGTAACCTTCGGGCGGCGGGATCAGGCCGCCGGCGCCCATCACGGCTTCGGCAAAGAACGCGGCGATGGTGTCGGCGCCTTCGCGCGCGATGGTGTCTTCCAGTTCCTTAGCCAACTGCTTCGAGAACTCGCGCTCGCTCATGCCTTCAGGCGCGTTGCGATAATAGTACGGCGCGCTGACGTGAATGATCGGGCCCTTGGGCAGGTCGAACAGGGTGTGCATGCCGGGCAGGCCGGTGAGGCTGGCCGTTGCCACGCCCGAACCGTGATAGGCGTTCCAGCGCGCAATGATCTTCTTCTTTTCCGGCTTGCCGCGCAGGTTGTTGTAATACCAGATCAGCTTGAGCTGGGTTTCATTGGCATCGCTGCCCGATGCGCCGAAGAACACGCGCGACATCGGCACCGGCGCACGCTTGAGCAGTTCTTCCGCGCACTCGGCGACCACGTCGCTCGACATGCCGTTGAAGGTGTGGAAGAACGAAAGCCGCTCGCTCTGGTGCGCAATCGCCTGGGTGATCTCCTTGCGGCCATAGCCAAGGTTCACGCACCACAGGCCGGCCATGCCGTCGAGATATTCCTTGCCGTCAACGTCGGTCACGCGGACGCCGGAACCGCTCGACATCACGGTGGGCCCATCGGCCATCAAGTCGGTGATCGCGGTGAACGGGTGGAACTGGCTGCGCTGGTCGCGCAGCGCGGCCTCGGAAAGCTGGGTCGCCATGTATTTTCTCCCCTTGCCGCCCGCTTCGCTGATCGAATCAGGGCTGCAGAATATTTGACGCCGCACCCTTCGCCCATTTGATACGATTTGGCAACAGTCCTAGATAAAAATGCTTTCCTTTTGCGTTAAGTGAACAATCAACGCAGTCAGAGTCAGCATTACCGTAGGGGTCACGGCATTGACTTGCCGCCGACCGTGGCGGAGGAGAGAGGCATGGACGAGAAACCCGATCTTGGTAACGTGATGGCGATGATGTCGTTCGCCGCGGTGGTCAGCACAGGTGGATTTTCAAGCGCGGCAAACATGCTCGGCTATTCCAAGGCCGCTGTCAGCCGCCAGATTGCCAAGCTGGAGCAGAGCATAGGGGTACGCCTGCTCGACCGCACCACGCGGTCAGTCACGCTCACGCCCGCGGGACGCGAAATGTACGCGCGATGCGCTCGCATCGTGGAGGAAGTCAGCGAAGCCAACCAGATCATCAGCGGCATGGTGTCAAAGCCGCGGGGCGAGCTGAAGGTGAACGCGCCGGTGGTTTCGTCGCTGTTCGATTTGACGTCGATCCTGCCGCGCTTCCTGCAGTCCTATCCCGACGTTCGCCTGTTCGTGAATCTTTCGGACAGCAAGGTTGACCTGATCAAGGGCCGCTTTGATGTCGCCTTCTGGATGGGCGACACGTTCGAGAGTTCGCTGGATTCGGTGCGCCTGCGCCACTACCCAATGGTTCTCGTTGCTTCGCGCGGATACCTGGAAAAGGCGGGGCGCCCCAGCGCGCCCAACGACCTGAAGGACCACACCTGCATCGTCGAGACGCATATCTCGCGGGTCGGCGAATGGCGCCTGTCCGACGATGTGACCGTGGCCATCAACCGTGGCCCGTTGACGAGCAATTCGGTGCGGATGGCGCGTGAAGCCACGGTCGAAGGCTTGGGTGTAAGCTTCCTGCCCCGCTTCCTGGTGGAAGAGGACATCGCCGCCAACCGGCTTGAACCGCTGCTGCCCGATCTGGTGACTGAGCGCATCCCGCTGCACATCATCTTCCCGCGCGGGAACTACGCGCTGTCCAAGGTACGCGCCTTCGTTGACTTCGTGCGCGAGGAGATGCGTGACGGGGATGAACAGTCCCCTGGCAGTCTCCTCGCGCTCGCGTCCGCGATCTGATCCCGGCGATCCCTCCTCAGAGATCCAGGCAGTCGTTGTCGAAGCCGAAGGCCATCGCGCCGACATTGCGCGCATAGGGGAACGGGTTGTTGGCCACATGCGCGCGGGCACAGTGGATGTCGAGGAACGCGCGCTGGATCGGGTTGCCCAGGTAGATCGCCTTGCCGCCGGAGAACAGCATCAGCAGGTCGATCGCCCGCACGCACGAGTTGACCATCGACGTGGTGTGATGCCCCAGTTCGGCGCGCCGCTCGATCGGCCAGTCATTGGCTTCGGCCCGACGGTCCAGTTCGGCAAGGTCGCTCGACAGCCGCAGCTCCAGATCGTTGAGGATCACCTTCACCTCGGCCACCGCTTCCTGGATCGTGGTGTCTGCGGCAAGGCGCGCGCCGGTATAGGTTGCGCGCTTTTCCTTCGTCGCCTTGATGAAGGTTTGCAGCGCATGGCGCAATGAACCCAGCGACGTGGTCGATACGGTGCGGTTGAACAGCTGCGCAAAGGGAATGCGATAGAGCGCACCGGGGTTGGCCGCCATGCCCGGGCAGTCGAGCCGGAACATGTCCAGTTCACGGATAACGCGATGCGCGGGCACGAAGGCGTCCTCGATCACGATGTCGTTGCTGCCCGTGGCGCACAGGCCCATCGTGTGCCACGTATCCACGATCTCATAGTCCGCGCGCGGCACCAGGAAGTTGAAAGGTTCGGGTGCGCCCCCTTCTTCGGCCGGCATGTTCGCACCCAGGATCACCCAGTCGCAATGGGCCGATCCGCTGGAAAAGGCCCAGCGCCCGTTCAGGCGGTAACCGCCTTCCACCTTGGTGACCTTGCCCATCGGCATGTAGGACGAACTGACCAGCACGCTGTCGTCCTCGGCCCAGACGTCCTCGGCCGCCTGCGGATCGAACAGCGCCAGCTGCCAGTTGTGGACCGCAACGACGCCATAGACCCAGGCGCTGCTCATGCACCCTTCCGCCAGCGTGCGTGCGATCTCGCAATAGACGGCGGGCGACATTTCATAGCCGCCGTGGCGGCGCGGCTGCAGCACCTTGAAGAAGCCTGCATCGATGAAGGCACGAATCGTCTCTTCGGGCACCTGCCGTGCAGCGATCGCTTCGGCTTCGCGTTCGCGCAGCACCGGCACCATGGCGCGCGCGCGGGCGATCAGATCCTCCGGCTTCGGAAACGTATCTCCGTTAGAAGGTACGATGCGGTTCGCAATGGCGATTTCGGCCGTTTCCATGTCTTTCGAATCCTTTCCTTGCGGCGGCTCGGACGGGCAATTCCGGGCCGACGAAGTCTGTTCAACAATAATGCGCCGACCGATCCGCACGCCACCCTTTTAAGCGACCCCGACAAGCCTGCGCTGTTCAAACTTCTCACTTAAGCTGTTTTTTATCATGCACTTAAGAAGTTGTGCGAATGCCAGTCGAGGCACCCGAATCACCCTCTTTGATCGTTTCTCTTCCGCAACAATAAACCCCGATTGCCTATCACTGTAAACCGTGTAATAACGAATCACGTTCCGCAACATGAACATTCGGGCACGATGCCAAGCGCACGAGAGGGAGGCGCAGTCGTGCATTCGGGGAGAAGTCACGATGAACAGGATTCGTTCGGCAGCCGGTAAGGCGGCCTATTTGATCTCGGCTGCCGCGGTTGCGTTTGCAGCCCAGGCACATGCCCAAGATGTGCCGCAACAGGAAGCTGCCCAAGCGGGCTCCGCTGAAGCCGGCCTTGCCGATGCCATTGTCGTCACCGCCAACAAGCGCAGCGAAAGCCTGCAGAAGGTTTCGATTTCGGTCAGCGCCTTCTCGGGCGACCAGATCAAGCGGCTGAACATCACCGACACCACGCAGATCACGCAGCAGATCCCGTCGCTGCGCGTCAACGCGTGGTCGCCCAACCTGACGATCTTCAGCCTGCGCGGCATCTCGCAGAACAACTTCACCGACAACCTCGAAGCGCCGGTCGCGGTCTATCAGGACAACGCCTACATCGCCTCGATGAACGCGATTGCCGGACAGCTGTTCGACATCAAGCGCGTTGAAGTGCTGCGCGGGCCGCAAGGCACGCTGTTCGGCCGCAACGCCACGGGCGGCCTGATCCATTACCTCAGCAACGATGCCAGCAAGGACGCTTTCGAAGGTTACGCCAGCGGTGAATACGGCCGCTTCCATTCGTGGTCGATCGAAGGTGCTGCGGGTGGTGCGCTGGCGCAGGGCGTGCGCCTTCGCGTGGCTGGCCGCATGGAAAAGGCCGACGGCTATATCAAGTCGCGCGATACGTTCGATCCCACAGGCGCCCTCATCGCGCCGGGCAGCGGGCAGGATCTCGGTGGCAGGAACGGCTGGGCAGCGCGCGCCAACCTGCAGTTCGACATTACCCCCGAAGCAACTCTGAGCCTGTGGTACAAGCATGCCGAGGACAACAACGTCGCCACCGGTGGCTATGTCTTTGAAAACTGCGTCTACCTCGCCAACGGATACTGCAATACCAACGCTGCGGGCCTGAGCGACGACCAGAACGGGGTGATCAACGGCGTCACTTCGGAAAAGGCTTCGCCCTGGGTTCATTTCGGTGAACGTCCCGGTCGGCTCGATCGCGTGATGAACAGCTACCAGGGCCAGCTGGACTGGAAGCTGGGTGGTGCGGAACTGACCTCGATCACCAACTACCTGACGATGAACAAGGTCTATGCCGAAGACGGCGATGCCCTGCCCTTCACCATCGTGAACGTCGATTCGCGGGTCAAATTCCACCAGTTCTCGCAAGAGCTGCGCCTCGCTGGCGAAACCGGCATGCTGAAATGGCAGGTCGGCGGTTACTACCTCGACATGAAGTACAACGGCTCGCACGCGGTTACCGGCGCGCCGATCCTCGACCTGGCCATTGCGGGCAACGGCGGCTTCTCGCTGCCCACCGTGGACCAGCGCTACCTCATCAATTCGAAGAACTGGTCTGTCTTTGCGCAGGGCGATATCAAGTTCAACGACAAGCTCTCACTGACTCTTGGCGGACGCTATTCGAAGGACAACAAGTCCATCGATTATCGCAACATCCTCAGCGACCCCACCTATGCCCCGCAGCCCGATCCCAAGCTGCTGTTCACCGACCAGGATCTCGCCGCCGTGGTTCCGGGCGTGAACCGCGACCACTATGGCGACTGGGCAGCGCGCGTTTCGCTGAACTATCAGGCGACGCCCGATGCCCTGCTGTTCCTGTCATGGAACCGTGGCATCAAGGGCGGCAACTGGTCGCTCTCCTCCAACATCGCCGCGCAGGATTTCCGCCACCGGCCTGAAACGCTGAACAGCATCGAGGGCGGCTTCAAGACCACCCTGCTGGGCGGCAAGCTGCGGTTGAACGGCACGGTTTACCACTACATCTACGACGACTATCAGGCCTTCTCGCTCGCCGGCGGCGTGCCCAAGGTCTACAACAGCGACGCGCGCGCCACCGGTGCGGAGCTGGAAGCCTTCTGGTCGCCCTCGCGCAATTTCGACGCGGTCTTCGGGGCCACCTACGAGCATTCGCGCGTCGACAGCATTCCGGGCACGGGCGTCCAATTTGGTCCGGAACTGTTCCCCGGCGCGCCGGATTCGGAATACTGCAAGAACCTTGGCGGGGTGTTCCGTTGCGATTTCCCGCAGGCGAACATCAAGAACGCGCAGCTGCCCAATGCGCCCAAGTTCAGCTTCAACTACCTGCTGCGCTACAACCGCGATGTGTCCGGCGGCAATATTGCGGCTCAGGTCGATGGCGTGTGGTATGATGACCAGTTCCTGGAAGTGACCAATGGTCTTGGCTCACTGCAGAAGGCGTACAACGTCACCAACCTGTCGCTGACCTACAAGCACGACCAGACCGGCATCGCGCTGACCGCATGGGCGCACAACGTGTTCAACAAGGCCTATCGCGCCTATGCCCTGAACCTTGGCATCCTTGGCGTGACGTCGATCTATGCGCCGCCTGTCACCTACGGCGCCACGTTGCGCATCCCGTTCGGCGCAAACCGCTGGCACCGGCCCGGAGGCGGCACCCAGCCCCGCCGCCTCCGGGTTTGTTCAGGTCACCGGCGGGCAGGCGTGCCGTCGCCGGGCGATGAAGGGTCATGAGGCGATCGGACTGGGGCGGCCTCCCGCGCCCGGTCGTCCGTTCGGCCTTATGACACATGGCCCATAAATGCAGCCGTCATGGCGCTCAACGCCTGCTGCGGGGCGTCGTCGCGCCACACCAGCAACGTCTCGATTTCCTCCGCATAATCGCTGATCACGCGAAAGGTCAGGCCCGCCAACCTGATGTTCCGCAGTGATGCCGGCGCCAGCACCACCCCGTGCCCTGCCGCAGCCAGGCATGCTGCTGTCGGGAAATCAGCGGTTCGGATGATCTCGCCCGCTTCAAACCCTCCCTGCCGCGCCAGCCGCTGCAGGTTGTCGACCAGCCCAACTCGTTCGTGGAACTGCGGCACGATAAAGCGTTCCCCGGCAAGGTCGTGCGCGCAAACCTCCGCCAGCGTTGCCAGCGGGTGCGTCAGCCCCATGGCGGCAAGCAGCGGTTCGCGATGGATCACCCGCGCAGAGCACCCCTCCGGCCACGACGGTCGCCGCCGCACGAGACCTACGTCCAGCCGCCCCGTGCCCAGCGCGGCAAGCTGATCCGGCGTTTCCATCATCGCCGGTTCCGGCGTCACGTCGGGCGCCTCCCGCGCAAGAGCGGCCAGCACCGCACCCAGGCTGCCGTCGATCGCGGCCGAAAACACGAAGCCGATGCGCAGCGGCCCAGCCGATCCGCGCGCCAGGTTGCGGCCCACGCGCTCGGCCTTGTCCAGCTGCGCCAGCGTGGCCCGTGCCTCGGCAAGATAGAGCTCGCCCGCGCGGGTCAGCATGATGGCGTTGCGCACGGTGCGGTCCACCAGCGTCAGCCGCAGCTGGTCCTCCACCCGCCGCAGCCGTTTGCTCACCACCGACTGCGCGATCCCCAGCAAGTCCGCCGCGCGCGAGAAGCTGCCCGTGTCCGCAATGCTCACAAAGGCGCGCAGGCCGTCCGGGTCGATCATCCATTATTCCAGATTGCGATAGACTTTGCCCATCCTTCGGCATTGCGGTAATAACACAAGCGCCGCACAGACAAAGCCCCGCAAGGAGACACGACAATGGCCGGCAGCGTGCGTTTCAACTGGGAAGATCCCTTCGACCTCGAAAGCCAGTTGACCGACGACGAGCGCATGATCCGCGATGCCGCGCACGGCTTTGCCCAGGGCGAGCTGCAGCCGCGCGTGATCCAGGCTTTCCGCGATGAAGTCTCCGCCCCCGAACTGTTTCCGCTGATGGGCCAGGCCGGCCTGCTCGGCATGACCCTGCCCGAACAATACGGCGGCTCCGGTGCCAGCTATGTCGCCTATGGCCTCTGCGCGCGCGAGATCGAACGCGTCGATTCCGGCTACCGTTCAATGGCCTCGGTGCAGTCCAGCCTCGTGATGCACCCGATCTACGCCTTCGGTTCCGAAGAACAGCGCAGGCGCTACCTGCCCGGCCTTGCCTCTGGCGCGCTGATCGGCTGCTTCGGCCTGACCGAGCCCGACGCCGGGTCCGACCCCGGCGGCATGCGCACCGTCGCCCGCGCCGATGGTGATGGCTATGTCCTGCACGGCGCAAAGACGTGGATCAGCAACGCGCCCTTCGCCGATGTCTTCGTCGTCTGGGCCAAGAGCGAGGCCCACGGCGGGCGCATCCGCGGCTTCATCCTCGAAAAGGGCATGAAGGGCCTCGAAGCGCCCAAGATCGAAGGCAAGCTCTCGCTGCGCGCTTCCACCACCGGCATGATCCTGATGGACGAGGTCCGCGTCGGCGCCGATGCGCTGCTGCCCGAAGTGGAAGGGCTGAAGGGGCCGTTCGAATGCCTCAACCGCGCGCGGTATGGCATTTCATGGGGCGCGATGGGCGCGGCCGAATTCTGCCTGCACGCCACGCGCCAGTATGGCCTCGATCGCAGGCAGTTCGGCCGCCCGCTTGCCGCCACACAACTGTGGCAGAAGAAGCTGGCCGACATGATGGTGGACATCGCCATGGGCCTGCAATCATCGCTGCGTGTCGGCCGGCTGATGGACGAAGGCCGCTTTGCGCCCGAGATGATCTCCATCGTCAAGCGCAACAACGTGGGCAAGGCGCTGGATATCGCGCGGGCTGCGCGCGACATGCACGGCGGCAACGGCATTTCCGAGGAGTATCAGGTGATCCGCCACATGGTGAACCTGGAAACCGTGAACACCTATGAAGGCGCGCACGATGTCCACGCGCTGATTCTCGGCCGCGCGATCACCGGCATCCCCGCGTTCTGAACCGGGGCTGGCGGACGGCGACCGGCCCCAGCCCCTTCACCCGCACTCACGCGGCTGTGTTCAGGTGATCATCCCGGCCAGACGCGCGCGGATGATCGCTTCGGCATCGGCCACGATCCGGTCGATCAGCACCTGGCACGTCGGGATGTCGTGGATCAGGCCCTGCACCATGCCTGCCCAGAACACGCCCTTGGTCAGGTCGCCGGTCTGCAGCAATGCCTTGCCCGCGCTGCCCGCCACCAGTTCGCGCACGTCCTCGAACACCGCGTCCGGTTGTGCCAGCCGGCGCACCACCTCTTCCGAAACCGCACTGCGCCCCACGCGCGCCGTGTTCTTGAAGTTGCGGAAGATCAGGAAGCTGCCGCGCTCGTCGTTGTCGATATAGGCCTGCTTCACGTTGTCGTGGATCGGCGCCTCCACCGTGGCGCAGAACCGCGTGCCCATGTTGATGCCGTCCGCACCCAGCGCCAGTGCCGCCGCAAGCCCGCGCCCGTCGCCGAACCCGCCCGATGCCAGCATCGGAATCTTCACCTTGTCCGCCGCGGCGGGAATCAGGATCAGGCCGGGAATATCGTCCTCGCCGGGGTGGCCGGCGCATTCGAAGCCATCGATCGAGATCACGTCGCAACCCGCCTTTTCGGCTGACAGGGCATGGCGCACCGCCGTGCACTTGTGCAGGATGGTCACGCCATGGGGCTTGAGCATCTCCCAGATCTCGCGCACAGCCGGGGTGCCCGCGGTCTCCACGATCTTCACACCACCATCGATGATCGCCTGGGCATAGGCCTTGTAATCAGGCGCGTTCACGGTGGGAAAGATCGTCATGTTCACGCCGAACGGCTTCGCCGTCATGCCCTTCGTGCGCTCGATCTCGTCACGCAGCGCGTCCGGCGTCGGCTGGGTCAGCGCGGTGATGATGCCGAGCCCTCCCGCGTTGGAAACCGCGCTTGCCAGCTCGGCATAGCCCACGTTCATCATCCCGCCCTGCACGATGGGATGTTCGATCCCAAGCATCTCGGTGATGCGGGTCTTCAGTGCCATTCAGTCCTCCCTAAACGCGTCTCAAGGCGCCTCAGCCCGTTTCAACCGGCCCTCAGTCGCTCTCAATGTACGCCATTTCAGCGTGGCGCCATGCGGATCGCGCCGTCAAGCCGGATCACCTCGGCATTGACCATCGGGTTGGTGACGATCGCCTCGACCATCTTCGCATACTCCGCCGGCTTGCCCAGGCGGCTGGGGAACGGCACCTGCTTGCCCAGCGAATCCTGCGCCTCCTGCGGCAGCGAGCCGAGCAGAGGGGTCCAGAAGATGCCCGGCGCGATGGTGTTCACGCGGATGCCGAAGCGGGCGAATTCGCGCGCGATGGGCAGCGCCATGCCGACCACGCCGCCTTTCGAGGCGGAATAGGCCGGCTGGCCGATCTGCCCTTCGAACGCCGCCACGCTGGCGGTGTTGACGATCACGCCGCGCTCGCCATCCTCGTTCAGCGGATCGGCATCGTGGATGCGGCTGGCGAACTTGGACAGCACGTTGAAGGTGCCGATCAGGTTGATGTTGATGATCTTGGCAAAGTCAGCCAGCGGCAGCGGGCTGCCATCACGGTTCAGCACCTTGGCCGGCGGGCCGATGCCGGCGCAGTTGACGAGGATGCGTGCCTTGCCGTTGACCGCCTCGGCCTCTGCAATGGCGTTCGTCACGGCGTCTTCGTCGGTCACGTTCACGGCGGCGAAGCGGCCGCCGATCTCGGTCGCCTTGGCATGGCCAAGATCGGTATTGAGATCAAACAGCGTAACCTTGGCGCCGCGCGCCGCCAGCAGCTCGGCCGTTGCCGCGCCAAGCCCCGATGCGCCGCCGGTGACGATGGCGGCCAATCCGTTGATGTCCATTCAAGTCCTCCCGTTGGGGTAAATTCAGCCCTGGTTTTCAGGCAGCAAGCGCGCGGGCGATGACCATGCGCTGGATGTCCGAAGTACCTTCGTAGATCTGGCAAACCCGCATATCACGGTAGATGCGCGCCACGCCGTATTCCTCAAGATAGCCATAGCCACCGAGTGTCTGCAAAGCGCCCGACACGACCTCCTCGGCCGTTTCAGAGGCAACCAGCTTGGCCATCGAGGCCTCGGTCAGGCACGATGCACCGCTGTCCTTAACCGCCGCTGCATGGAGCACGAGCTGGCGCGCCGCCTCAAGCTTTGCGGCAAGACCAGCCAGCCGATGGCCCACCGCCTGATGTTCGATGATCGCCTGGCCAAAGCTCTTGCGCTCCTTCGCATAGCGGATCGCGATCTCCAGCGCCGCCTGCGCCATGCCGATGCACTGCGCGGCAATGCCGATGCGCCCGGCCTCCAGATTGGAAAGGGCGATGCGATAGCCCTCGCCCACGGCGCCCAGCACCATGTCATCGGGCACGAACACATCGTCGAAACGGATGGCGCACGTGTCCGACGCGTTCTGGCCAAGCTTGTGCTCCACTTTGTCAACCGCATAGCCCGGGCTGTCGGTCGGCACGAGGAACGCGGTCATGCCGCGCTTGCCCGCTTCGGGATCGGTCACGGCGAAGACAATCGCCACCTTGGCAATGCGGCCGTTGGAAATGAACTGCTTGGCGCCGTTGAGCCGCCAGCCGCCCTCCACCTTCACCGCGCGGGTGCGCATGGCAGAGGCATCGGATCCGGCGTCAGATTCTGTCAGGGCGAAGGCACCGGTCGCGCGCCCGCCGATCAGGTCCGGAAGATAGCGCGTCTGCTGCGCTGGAGTGCCCAGCTTCAGCAGGCCGCCGACGATCAGGCTGTTGTGGATCGAAACGATGGTGGACAGCGCTCCGTCCCCTGCCGCGATCTCGACCAGCGCCAGCGCGTAGGACACGCTGTCCAGCCCGGCCCCGCCCGCTTCGGCGGGTGCGATCATGCCCATCAGCCCAAGTCCGGACAGTTCGGCCCAGAGGTCATCGGGATAGCCCTTGGCCGCCTCGAAGGCTGCGGAACGGGGCAGAAGCCGCTCCTGCGCGAAATCACGCACCATGTCGCGCACGGCAATCTGGGTTTCGGTGAGAATCATCACACTCGTTCGCTTATACTATACTCATGAGTAGATTGCGTTCGCACGCGTTTTCTGTCAACTCCCTGTATTGCATGGACACCGCCCCGGAAGCCGACTCCCCCTTCCTCTCTGCCGAGCAGAAACGCACCGCGCGTGAGGCGAAGCGCGCCGCCGTGCTGCGGGCGGCGGTGCAGATGTTCAACCGGCGCGGCTTCCACCAGACGTCGCTCGACGATGTCGCCGCCAGTCTCGGCATCTCGAAGCCGACCATCTACCATTACCTTGGCAACAAGGATCAGGTGCTGCTGGAATGCGTGGTGATCGGGCTGGGGCAGCTGATCGATCTTGCCGAACACTGCCGCACCCTGCCCGGCAGCGGCGCGGACCGGCTGATTGCCTACCTGACGCGCTATGCCGAGATAAACATGGACGACTTCGGCCGCTGCGTGATCAGGACCGCAGAAGAGGCGCTGGCTCCGGAAAGCCGAGCCCGCTTTCGCCACCTGAAGCGTCGCATCGATGCGGACATGCGGGGATTCATCGCCGCGGGCATGGCGGATGGTTCGCTTGCCCCCGGCGACGTGAAGCTCACCGCATTTGCGCTGGCCGGTGCGTTGAACTGGCCTGCACGCTGGCAGAACCCCGAGGGCGAGGACGCACCCGATGCGATTGCCCGCAAGCTGGTCGAATTCCTCGGACATGGCTTCACCCCGCGAGCCTGACCGCGCCAGGCAAACCCCATGGTTGAGAGAAGGCAGGTCCGGCCCATGCTCACCCGGCCGCCGTGCTTGCAGATGGAAGGAACATGCGCGCCGCCACCTGTTCGGCATGGCTGAATTGTGGCAAGCAACAATCATGGGTGGAGCGTTGTGAGTGGGTCGGAGGGGCCGTTTCGCGCGGGCGTGCCAAACCTTGCCTGGCTGCGCGCCTTCGAGGCTTATGGCCGAACGGGCGGAATCCGACGCGCGGCGGCACTTATCGGCATCGACCATTCCGCTGTCAGCCGCCATCTGAAGGCGCTGGAGAACCTTGTAGGGGTCAACCTGATCGACGCCAGCGCGCCGGGCGGGCTGACCGAGGCAGGCCTGCATTACTACCACACGGTATCGGATGCACTGTCAGCCATTGAAGCCGAGACCACCCGACTGCGCAAGGCGCGGCGCGACAGACTGACTCTGTGGTGCGTGCCCGGCCTTGCCGTGCGCTGGATGCTGCCACGACTGCGCGGCTTTACCGACACCTTTCCTGATATCGCGCTCGAACTGCGCCCGTCGGATGCGCCGCCAGATCCACGCGATGCAGAAGTGGATGGCGATGTGCGATATTATCGCGATGGCGGGGCCGCCGCCGCGATGGTGCGATCGAATGAACTCGCGCGCCCCAGCGTCTTCCCGGTGTGCAGCCCCGGCTATCTCGCCACGTTGCCGCCGCTTGCCTCTGCCGGGGACCTGCTGGGTGCAAGGCTGCTGCACGAGGAAAGCGACATCGAATGGCGGGACTGGCTGGCCGGCCAGGGGATATCCCTGCCGGGCGATGCCCTGCCGGGCCCGCGCCTGTGGCACGCACACCTTGTGCTGGATGAATGCCGCAATGGCCGTGGCATCGCACTGACCAACGCCTTTCTGCTGGGGGATGACCTGGCGTCCGGTCGGCTTGTCAGGGTGGAGCCGCAGGCGAAGCCATTCAACGAGGTCTCGCTGGGTGCCTATTTCCTGACAATGCGCGCAGAGCGCTGGTCAGAACGGCCGGTGGCGCTGTTCCGGCAATGGCTGAAAGCGGCGATGACTTCGGACCTGGGTGGTGATTTTTAGTCACCACCCAGCGCCAATCGCACGCCTGCACACCACCGCATCACCCCCGCATGGCACAAGGGACCCAAGGAGGCCCCGACATGCTGACCGAAACCCGCAGCGCCGACCAATCGCCCATCCATCACGAACTGCTGAGGCAGAATGCCTTCATCGCAGGCAAGTGGGTGAACGGACCGGACCGTATCGCGGTGACCGACCCAGCCACGGGCAAGGTCATCGGCAGCGTCCCCGACCTTGGCGCAGACGCCGCGCTGACGGCGGTGGAGGCGGCCCAGGCAGCCTTGCAGGACTGGCGCAGGGTCTCACCGCTGGAGCGCGCCAATGTGCTGCTGCGCTGGTACGACGCGATCATTGCCAATCAACAGGCGCTGGCGCGCCTGCTGGTGGCCGAACAGGGCAAGCCCCTAGCAGAAGCTGTGGGCGAGATCGGCTATGCCGCCGCCTTTGTGCGCTGGTTTGCCGAAGAGGCCCGCAGGATCAATGGCGATGTGCTCGCCTCGGAAGAATCGCGCCGGCTGATGGTGCTGCGTGAGCCAGTGGGCGTGGTCGGGGCCGTTACGCCGTGGAACTTTCCGGCGGCGATGATCACCCGCAAGGTTGCGCCCGCACTGGCGGCAGGCTGCACCGTGGTGCTCAAGCCGTCCGAACTGACCCCCTTCACCGCGCTGGCGCTGGCGGATCTGGGCCAGACTGCCGGCATTCCGGCAGGGGCGTTCAACGTGGTGACAGGCCAGCCCGCCCCGATCGGCGACGTGCTGACCAGCGATCCCCGTGTGCGCAAGTTCACCTTCACCGGATCGACCGCGGTGGGCAAGATGCTGGCCGCGCGCTGCATGGACACGGTAAAGCGTGTCTCGCTTGAACTGGGAGGAAACGCGCCATTCCTGGTGTTCGACGATGCCGATGTCGATGCCGCCGTGGCGGGTGTGATCGCATCGAAGTTTCGCAACAGCGGCCAGACCTGCGTCTGTGCGAACCGGATCTACGTCCAGCGCGGCATCAAGCCGCTCTTCGCCGAAAAGCTTGCCGTCGAAGTGGCCAGGCTGACGCCCGGTTGCGGCACCGAGCCGGGGGTGACGCAGGGCCCGCTGATCAACGACGCGGCAGTGGAAAAGGTGGCACGCCACGTGGCCGATGCCGTGTCGCGCGGCGGTCGCGTGCTGGTGGGCGGATCGCGCATCGAAAGTGCGGGTGCGTTCTTCGCACCCACGGTGATCGACGATGTGCCGGCAGACGCGTTGCTGTGTCGCGAAGAAACGTTCGGACCGGTGGCGGGCCTGGTGACTTTCGACACCGAGGAGCAGGCGGTGGCGTTCGCCAATGACAGCAGCGCGGGCCTTGCCGCCTATTTCTACACGCGTGACCATGCCCGCATCGTACGTGTGCAGCGTGCGCTGGAATACGGGATCGTGGGTGCGAACACGGGACTGATCTCCACTGAAACAGGCCCGTTCGGCGGGATCAAGGAATCCGGCATCGGTCGCGAAGGCTCACGCCACGGGATGGACGACTATCTTGAATTCAAGTTCGTCTGCGAAGGGCTGCGCTGACGCGGGTTTTGACCGGGCGCCGCCCCCAGACGGATGGGGATCATTCCACCACGAAGTAATGGATGCGGTTGGCGCCCGGTATCTTCTCGGCCACGCCGACGAACACATGGCGCGCCAGCCAGTCGTGCGGGCCTTCGGGTACGTCGAACTTGGGCGATACCCGCATGTAGTATTCGTGCGGCTCGGCATGTTCGTTGCGGGCCATGCGTTCGGCAACTTCCTCGGTATAGGCCCAGCGGTAGCCGCGGTTCTGCATGTAGATGATCGTGCCGTCATCGAGTTCGAGCATGTAGCGTGCATCGAAATCGATCACCCCGTCGGGGCGAAGCAGCGGCCAGTCGCCACCGCTCATCGGAATGACGCGGCCCTTGATGCCGGGCCCCTCCACCTCGCCTTCCACCGCATAGACGCCCGCGCGGGTGGCCCCCATGGTGGTGGGCTTCAGCCAATAGGGCTTGCCCAGCGTCAGCGCGATCGAGAACGCATAGCGGAACCTGGGGGCAAAGGGCTGCCAATCAATCAACCTGGATCTCCCTGCGGATGTCGAAGTGGCTTGCATAGTGATCTTATTTGATTGATCAAGCATCATTGTCGCGCCGCCAGCGGCGAAGCATCAGCAGGAAGCCCTTCTTGGACCAGATCGACCTTTCCCTCCGCCTCGAACATGTGTTCGACATCCGGATCAACTTCGACCGGCGCTGGTCGACCGAGCCTATCCATCGCGACGGGCCGCGCTTTGCCTATACCTCGGTGGGTGCGGGAAGCACTGTCAGCGGCCCGAGGCTGCAGGGCAAGCTGGTGGACCACAGCGGGGCCGACTGGCCCATGATCCGCACCGATGGCGTGGTGGAACTGAACGCGCACTACATGATCGAGGCCGACGACGGTGCGCTGATCTACATCCGCAACCTTGGCTATGTGCACGGAATGCTGGAGCGGCCAGGCCACGATCCGGTGCCACCCTATTTCCGCTGCACCCCCTATTTCCGCGCGCCCGATGGTCCGCACGAATGGCTGAACCGCACGGTGATCATCGGCAAGGGCGTTCGCCGCCCCGCCGCGGAAGGGAGCGCGGAGCCCGACCATTCGCTGTTCCGATACTACGCGGTGCGGTGAGTCCCGGCGGGGGGCGAGATGTGCAACTGTGCGCCGATCCTGGAAAGCAGCTCATCAAGCTGGGCCCGCTCCGCCGTGTTGAGCCCGGCGAGCAGGTTTTCGTGAAAGGCGTTGCGCCGGGCAAGCGTCGCTTCATGCTGCGCCCGGCCGCGGGCCGTGAGGTGCAGGATCGAGGTCCTGAGGTCCTTTGGGTTCTTGTGCCGTTCGACCAGGCCCTTGCGCTCAAGCGAGCCGATTGCCCGGCTGACTTCGGCAAGGTCCGCCCAGGCGAGTTCGGCCACGCGACCGGGGGTGCCGCCGTCCTCGACCGCAGCGAGCCGGACCAGCACGCGCCATTCGGCATAAGTCAGCCCATCGGTGTCCATCAGATCGCGGATGGTCAGGCGGTCCATCACCTTGGCCAACAGGCCGATGCGGAAGGTGGGATAGTCCAGCCCGGTGATCGCCCAGCCCGGCAGGGCGATATCATCCGCAGGCGGCGTATCCCCGCCCATTCCGCCAGTCCCGGCCGGATGGGCCATCTTCGCGTCGTCACTTGCCTGCATGTTCCACCTGAGAGTCCGGCCGGGGCGCGGCTTGCCGGCCGGCGCCATCTGCCGCGATGCCATAGCCGGTCGACCCAACCACAGAAAGTGCTTGCCAGCAAGCGCCATCCTTGACTAATCAATCTTCTCGTTGAGCAATCAAGAAAATGGGACGGCGGTGTCAGGCGTGCAATTTCCGCAGACGGCAAACTTCACGGGGATCTTCGCCCCTTCCGGTATCGAGGCTGACGTTCCCCGGCTGGAGGTGATCGGCGGTGCCGTGCCGATGGATCTGGCAGGCGCCTTCTTCCGCGTGGCGCCCGATCCGCAGTTTCCGCCGCTGGCCGGGGACGACATCTGGTTCAACGGCGATGGCATGGTGAGCCGCTTCGGCTTTGGCGGCGGTACGGTTTCGCTGAAGCAGCGCTGGGTCCGCACGCGCAAGTTCGTGGCCGAACGCGAGGCGGGCAAGGCGCTGTTCGGCGCCTATCGCAATCCGTTGACCGACGATCCCGCCGTGGCAGGCATGGTGCGCAGCACGGCCAACACCAACGTGATCGTCCACGCGGGCAAGCTGCTGGCGCTGAAGGAAGACAGCCCGCCCGTGTGGATGGACCCGGAAACGCTGGAGACGATCGACCCGGCTTACACCTTCGGTGGCCGGATGACCTCGGAAACCTTTACTGCGCACCCCAAGATCGACGCGCAGACCGGTGAGATGCTGGCCTTCGGCTATGCCGCGCGTGGCCTGTGTACGCCGGACATGGCCTATTACGTGATCGATGCGCAGGGCGAGATCGTGCACGAGGCGTGGTTCGAGCTGCCCTATTACTGCATGATGCACGATTTCGCGTTCACGCAGGACTATGTGGTCTTTCACGTGGTGCCGATCGTCGGTTCATGGGAGCGGCTGCACGCCCGGCTGCCGCACTTCGGCTTCGACCGGGGACGCGAAGTTTTCCTCGGCGTGATGCCCCGGCGCGGTCAGGCGGCGGACCTGCGCTGGTTCCGCGCGCCGACCTGCTTCGCCAGCCACGTGATGAACGCGCACAACGTGGGCAGCGTGATCCACTTCGATGTGCCGACGGCCGCCGGCAACATGTTTCCCTTTTTCCCCGACACAGAAGGCGCTCCGTTCGATCCCGCCGCTGCGGCCGCGCGGATGACGCGGTGGACGGTGGACATGGCCGCGAACAGCGACGAGATCCGCATGGCGCCCCTGGCCGATCTGGTGGGGGAATTCCCCCGCATCGACGATCGTTTCGCAGGACTTGCCAACCGGCATGGCTGGCAGCTGGTGCAGGATGCCACGAAGCCCGTGGACCTGCCCGGCATGCGCAGCGCCACGGGCATGATGATGAACACGCTGGCCCATATCGATTGCACCACGGGCGAGACCGATACCTGGTGGGTCGGGCCGACCAGCTCATTGCAGGAACCGGCCTTCATCCCGCGCCCCGGTTCCACCACGGAAGGCGACGGGTACCTTGTCGTGATCGAAAACCGCCTGGCCGAGAACGCATCGCGGTTGTTGCTGTTCGCGGCGCTCGAGCTTGGAGCGGGGCCCATCGCCACGCTGGCCATCCCATTCCGCATCCGCCCGGGCCTGCACGGCAACTGGGCGCCCGCCAGCGCCCTTGCGGCCTGATCCATTCGCAGGGAACGACACATGACGACCAATCCGCAGGCGACCTATCCCCGCCTTGCCATGTACATTGCCGGGCGGTGGATCACCGCAGCCGACCGCACGCACCGCGTGGTCAATCCGGCAACGGGCGAGACACTGGGCGAGCTGCCGCTGGCCAATGCCGGCGATCTGGATGCCGCGCTGCAGTGCGCCGAACGCGGTTTCCGCACCTGGCGTGCGACGCCCGTGGCCGAACGGGCGCGGGTGCTGCAGGATGCCGCCCGCCTGCTGCGCGCGCGGGTGGAGCAGATCGCCACGATCGCCACGCTGGAAGAAGGCAAGACGCTGGCCGAGACGCGGATCGAAACCATGGCCTGTGCGGCTCTGTTCGATTTCTATGCCGAGGAGGCGAAGCGAACCTATGGCCGCGTGCTGGTGCGGCCCGCGGGCACGCGTTCGCTGGTGGTGCATGAACCGGTGGGGCCGGTGGCCGCGTTTGCGCCATGGAACTTCCCGGTACACAATCCGGGACGCAAGCTGGGCGCGCCGATCGCGGCGGGTTGTTCGGTGATCCTGAAGCCCGCAGAGGAAACGCCAGCCTCGGCCATGGCGGTGGTGCAGGCGCTGATCGACGCCGGCTGCCCAGCGGACGTGGTGCAGTTGGTGTTCGGGGTGCCCGACGAAGTTTCACGCCACCTGCTGGCCAGCCCGGTGATCCGCAAGGTAAGCTTCACCGGATCGACCGCAGTGGGCAAGCACCTGCTGCGGCTGGCCGCGGATACGGTAAAGCGCACCACGATGGAACTGGGTGGCCACGCCCCGGTGATCGTGTTTGACGATTGCGACCTGGAACGGACGGTTGAGACGCTGGCGGTTGGCAAGGCGCGAAATGCCGGTCAGGTCTGCGTTTCGCCCACCCGGTTCTATGTGCAGGACGCAATCCACGATCGCTTCGTCGCCGCCTTCGCCAGCCGGTTCGGCAACACACGCATCGGCAACGGGCTGGACGGACAAACCCAGATGGGCCCACTGGCCAACCCGCGCCGGGTGGAGGCGATGGGCGAGATCGTGGCCGATGCACGCCGGCAGGGTGCGCGCATTGCCGGCGGTGGAGATGGCGTGGACGGTCCAGGCAACTACTGGCAGCCGACCATTCTGGCCGACGTGCCAATCACCGCCCGCGTGATGAACGACGAACCGTTCGGCCCGGTGGCGGCGATCGCGCGATTTGGATCGCTGGACGAAGCGGTGGAGCAGGCCAACCGCCTGCCCTTCGGCCTGGCCGCCTTTGCCTTTACCGAGAACGCGCGCCGGGCCAACCTGATCGGCGATGCGATCGAGGCGGGGATGATAGGGATCAACACAACCGGCCTCGCCGCGGCCGATGCACCATTCGGCGGGGTAAAGCAGAGCGGCCATGGCGCGGAGGATGGACCGGAAGGGCTGATGGCCTGCATGGTCACCAAGACGATCCACCAGGTATAGCGTCCGAATTCAATTGGGGTGCGGGAAAAAGCGAGGGAATTCAGGATGTCGGCCAGGATCTTCGACGTGCAGGAGTTCATCGATCGGCAGCGGCTCCGCCCGGTCCATTTCGGGATCCTGATCCTGTGCTTTCTGGTCATGTTCATCGATGGCTTCGACATCTACATGGTCGGCAAGATCGCCCCTGCCATCGCCCGGGATTTTGGCGCTACTCCCGCCGCGATGACCCCGGTGATCGCAATGCAGCAGATCGGCCTTGCGGTGGGTGCATTCCTGATGAGCCCGCTGGGAGACCGGCTGGGCCGCAAGCGCATGCTGCTTATCGCCTTCGCCCTGTTTGGCGTGCTGACCGTCGTCACTGCGTTTTCGACTTCGATACTCGTGCTTGCGGCGCTGCGGGGGGTGACCGGCCTGTTCCTGGCGGCGGTGCTGCCCTATGCGGTGGCGCTGATTTCGGAATTCACGCCGCTGCGCCAGCGGGCGATGTTCCTTTCCGCCGGAATGGCAGGTTACAGCCTTGGCAACGTCGCCGGATCGATGACCGCGCTGCTGGTTCCGGCCTATGGTTGGGAGGCCGGATTCCTGATCGGCGGCGCGATGCCGCTGGCGCTGCTGCCCGCCCTGGCGTTGGCCCTGCCCGAATCCATCGCGTTTCGTGCGGCAAAGGATCCAGCCGACCCTGCAATATCCCGCACGATCCGTCGGCTTGCGCCGGAAACCGCGCTTTCGGGCGATGAACTGTTCAGCGCGCGTGCACTCGATGCCGGAAAGGCGCGCGCCAATCCGCTCGACCTGTTCCGCGAGGGACGGATGGCCACCAGCACGCTGCTGTTTGCCGCCTGTTTCTTTTCCATGGGCACGATCGCGCTGGTGGCGGCGTGGCTGCCCAGCTTCCTCCAGCAGATGGCGGGCGTTTCCATCCAGGCATTTGCCCGGTCGGCGATGATCGGACTGCTTGGCGGAATCGTGGGGATGCTGGCGATGGGCACTCTGCTCGACCGGGGCAGCCGGCACCTGCCGATCCCGCTGTTCTTCCTGGGCTATTCCGCGGCGATCCTGCTGCTGGGCCATGTGCCGTTCGGCAGCGTGTGGTTCACCCCGGCACTGTTCACCATGGCGTTCTTCCAGGGGGGCGGACAGGCGGGCCTGAACATGACCATGGCCCGCGTTTATCCCACCCACATCCGCAGCACGGGGATCGGCTGGGCCGGCGGCGCCGGACGGATCGGCGGGGTGGTGCTGCCGCTGTTCGGCGGCTTCGCCTTGGCGCAAGCCTTCACGCTGAAGCTGACCATGGCGGTGGTGGCCGCCTTCCCCTTCACAGTGGCCGTGCTCGTGATCTTCCTTGGCCGGTCTGCGGCCAAGGCCGCCCCCTCCACCGCCTGACGGCGCAGTTCCGAGGCGCGCACCCAATTTTGTTTGATTAGTCAAAGAATCGTTGACCCAAGCGCGCGGCTGAATTATTCAGTCATCTGATCATTTTTGATCCAACAAGCGCACCGGCCTGGCGAGCCCGGACCGGAGCAAGACACCGGAGGACGATATGAACCCCTGCCGCACTGCCCTGCTTTCCACTACGACCAGAATCGTTGCCTTGGCCCTGACCTCGGCCGTCGCCCTCGGCACCCCAGCCCAGGCGCAATCCGCCGGCCAAGCCGCCAGCGATGCCGCACAGCAGACGGGTGAAATCGTCGTCACCGCCACCAGGCAGGACGAAAAGCTCAGCAAGGTGCCGATCAGCGTCGCCGCCTTCACCACCGAAAGCATGGATCGGCAGGGCGTGCGCAATGTCAACGACATCGCGCGCATCACCCCGGGCCTGAACTTTACCAGCGACACCTTTGGCGCAGGCACCAGCACCAACATTTCGATCCGCGGCATTTCGTCCGGTTCGGGCGCGGCGACCACCGGCATCTATGTGGACGACGTGGCGATCCAGATCCGCTCGAACGCCCAGACCGCATTCGGCACCGCCTTTCCCCGGGTGTTCGACCTCGAACGCGTGGAAGTGCTGCGCGGACCGCAGGGCACGCTGTTCGGCGCAGGTGCGCAAGGTGGCGTGGTGCGCTTCATCACGCCCAAGCCCAGCCTCGACGCCACGTCGATCTATGGCCGCGCCGAACTGGCGACGACCCGCAGCGGCGACCCCAGCTATGAAGCCGGCATTGCGGCAGGCTTTGCCGTTGTGCCCGACAAGATCGGCGTACGCGCCAGCGCCTATTACCGGCGCGACGGTGGCTGGGTGGACCGCAAGCCGTTCAACGTGGCAACGCCCGACAACACCGAATACTACAAGAACGCCAACGATTCCGACACGCTGGCGCTGCGCGGCGCGGTCACCTTCAAGCTTGGCCAGGTGCTGAGCCTGACCCCTTCGCTATACTACCAGCGCATCCGGAACCACGAT
The DNA here is from genome assembly GCF_029436685.1 of Novosphingobium cyanobacteriorum. Lineage (GTDB taxonomy): Bacteria > Pseudomonadota > Alphaproteobacteria > Sphingomonadales > Sphingomonadaceae > Novosphingobium > Novosphingobium cyanobacteriorum. The sequence continues at coordinate 57,030 of NZ_JAROCY010000009.1, read as the reverse complement.
TCCGGCACCCTGTGGGGCAACCTGACCAACACCGGCAAGGGCCAGTTCGTAAATGGCTATTCGCTGGCCCAGAAGGCGAACGACCGCTTCCTGCTGCCCAGCCTGAACCTTTCGGCCGATCTCGGTTCCGTACTGCTTTCTGCGGTCACCGCCTATTTCGATCGCAAGGGCAGGAGCATTCAGGACTACACCAACCTGAATACAAACTTCATTTTCGACACGCCCTACCCCTTTGTGCCGGGCTGGAAGGCGCCCGGCGTCGCGGCTGCGCGGCAGAAGGTGTTCTCACAGGAAGTGCGCCTTTCCTCCACCGATCGCGAGGCGCCGATCCGCTGGACCGTGGGCGCCTATTACAGCCGCGCCCGCCAGGTCGAAAGCTTCAAGATCGAGGACCAGTTCACCGCCAACATCATCCCGCTTGAAGCCATCTTCGGCATCGGGCTGACCGACGGCCGCTATATCTTCACTTCAGCCAATGACACGGTGGACAAGCAGTGGGCTCTGTTCGCGCAGTTCGACGCGCGGCCCGCGCCAGGCCTCACCGCCACGCTGGGCCTGCGCTACAGCAACACCACTTTCGACTATCGCCGCGATCTTGGCGGGCCGCTGAACTACAGCGGAACCGGGCCTGAAACGGTAACCACCACCGGCATCCAGAAGGCCAAGCCCTTCACCCCCAAGTTCGGCCTCAGCTATGAGATAGACGATCGCAACATGGTCTATGCCTCGGCAGCCAAGGGTTTCCGCGTGGGCGGCGTCAACCCGCCACTGTTCGCCAGCTGCCAGGTGCAGAACTATCCAGCGACGTTCGCGCCTGACACCACCTGGAGCTTCGAGGCCGGATCAAAGAACCGCCTGTTCGGCGGCGCTCTGCAGACCGACGCCAGCGTGTTCCACATCCGCTGGAACAACATCCAGCAGTTCATCCTGGCCGGTTGCGCGGGCAACGGCTTCCGCGACAACATTGGCGGGGCGCGCAGCCAGGGCTTCGACCTGCAATTCACCATCCGCGCCAGCCAGGCGCTGCAGTTGAGCGGTTCGGTCGGCTATGTCGACGCAAAGTACACCAAGACCGTGATCTCCGACGGCGTCACCTTTGCCCGCAGCGGGGACTCGCTGCCCGGCTCGCCATGGCAGTTCGCCGGCAACCTGGATTACACCGCGGGCCTGAGCGATCGTGCCAAGGGATACTTCCACGCCGACGTGCGCTACAACAGCCACAACAACGGCAAGCTCGCATCGTATGACGATCCGACGGCATCGGGCTATGATCCCAACCTGCAGTTCGATCCGGCAATAACCGAAGTGAACACACGCCTTGGCATCCGCACTGGCGGGGTCGATGCCTCGATCTTCGTCAACAACCTGTTCGACACCGCCCCCCTGCTGGGCAAGTCTCACGATACCCAGACATCGCCCTTGTTCTACTACAGCACTGTGCGGCCGCGCACGGTGGGGGTAACGGTATCGTTCCGCAACTGAACCCCGGCACGGTCTGCGCGGGCGAGGGTGGAGACGCAATTCAGTGAACGAACCGGAACCAGCCTCGCCCGATCCGACTTCGATGGAAGCGCTCTACCGGCGTCCGGGCTTCATGATCCGGCGCGCGCACCAGATCGTGCTGGCCCTGTTTGACGAGGCGGCGGGTGAGCTTGGCATCACCACCACCCAATACAGCGTGCTGCACGCGCTGCGCGCCCGCCCGGGCATAGACCAGACCGCACTGTGCGAACTGATCGGCATCGATCGGTCCACCGCCACTGTGGTGCTGCGCCTGCTGGAACGGAACGGCCTTGTCGTCCGCATCCAGAGCGAGCGCGATCGCCGGTGCAACCAGCTGGGCCTGACCCCCGCGGGTGAGGCGCTGCTGGCGAGAACGCCCCCCCTCACCTCGGCCATCTCCGGCCGCATGCGCGAGGTGATGAGCGCGGATGAGCTCGAGCAGCTGACCGGGCTGCTCGGCAAGTTCGTCGGCGCCTTCAACGACCGTGTCCGTATTCCGCTGCGCCCTGATGCCGGTGCGCGCAGGCCACCCGACCAGCGATGAAAGATTGACCGCAATGCCCCTGCCCCATGAAGCTCCCGTGATCATCGTCGGCGCCGGCCCCGTCGGCCTGTGCCTTGCGCTGGATCTCGCCTGGCGCGGTGTTCCCAGCGTGGTGCTGGAACGCAGCCCTGCCGGCGCCAACGAAACGGTGCGCTGCAACCACGTCTCTTCGCGCACGATGGAAACCTTCCGCCGTCTCGGCTTCGCATCGCAGGTCCGCGCTGTCGGCCTGCCCGACGACTACCCCAACGATGTGGCCGTGCGTACCCGCGCCACTGGCCGTGTGCTCACCCGCATTCCCATCCCCTGCCGGCGCGATCGCTTCACCGTTACTGACGTGCCCGATGGCTGGTGGCCCACGCCCGAGCCACCACACCGGGTGAACCAGATCTTCTTTGAACCGATCCTTCTGGAACGCGCGGTCGTCAATCCGCTGATCACTCTGCGCAACGATGTGGAGGTCAGCGGCTTTCGCGAGAGCGATGATGGCGTCATCTGCGAAGCCACCTGCCTGCGCACCGGGGAACGCCTGGCCTATAATGGCCAATACCTTGTCGGCTGCGATGGCGGCGGCTCCACCGTGCGCAAGGCGATCGGCGCGGTGCTGGAAGGCGACGCCGTGATCCAGCGGGTGCAATCGACCTATTTCCGCGCGCCCGACCTGCTCGGCAGGATCAGCGGCGATCCAGCGTGGATGAGCTACCTCTACATCGGCGGGCGGGCGGGCAATCTTGTCGCCATCGATGGCAAGGAAACCTGGCTTCTGCACAACTACCTGCTGCCCGAGGAAGGCGGCTTCGAAGATGTGGACCGCGATTACTGGCTGCGCGCCCTGCTGGGCGTGGACGGCAGCTTCGAGTATGACATCATCCGCCAGGAAGACTGGATCGGCCGCCGGCTGGTGGCGAACAGGCTCCGCTCCGGTCGCACCTTCATCTGCGGCGATGCAGCGCATCTGTGGGTGCCTTATGCCGGCTATGGCATGAATGCGGGCATTGCCGACGCCATGAACCTCTCCTGGCTGCTGGCAGCAACCGTCAACGGCTGGGCCAGCCCGGCGATCCTCGATGCCTATGAAGCCGAGCGCCACCCGATCACCGAGCAGGTATCGCGCTATGCCATGAGCCATGCGCAAAAGGCGATTGCCGAACGGCTAGGCATTCCGGCCGAAATCGACGACGATGGGCCTGAGGCAGACGCGGTGCGCCACCGGATCGGTGAGGAGGCCTATGCCCTGCACGTGCAGCAGTTCGCCTGCGCCGGGCTGAACTTCGGGTACTTCTACCCGCACTCGCCGATCATCGCCTATGACGCCGAACAGGCCCCTGCCTACACGATGTACGATTACACGCCATCAACCGTGCCGGGATGCCGTACGCCCCATTTCCGCCTGGCCGATGGCGCGTCGCTCTATGATCGCATGGGGCCTGGATACACCCTGCTGGTATTCCAGTCCGAAACCCGGATCGCTCCGCTGGTGGGCGCGGCGCTGCAGGCAGGCATGCCGCTCACCGTGCTCGATCTTTCGGGCGAGCAGCGGCCCGAGGCCTATCGCCACGACCTGCTGCTCAGCCGGCCCGATGGCCATGTCGCCTGGCGCGGGGATACCCTGCCCGATGATGTCTCCTCGCTGGTCGCGCGCCTGTGCGGCCATGCCCAGCCGGCCCTGGCCGACGCCATCTGACCAAGGCGCCACTGCGAAAGGATTCCGTGATGACCAAGCTTGACCGGCGCGATGCGATCAAGGCGCTTGCCGCGCCGCTTCTGCTGGGGCCGTTGGCTGGCACGTTGAAAGCGGCCACGCCGGGCACCGGGGATACGGTGACGGCGCGCACCAGGTCAGGACTCGTGATCGGCCGCAGCACCGGATCCGCCATTGCGTTCAAGGGCATACCCTATGGCGGGCCGACCGGCGGCGCGAACCGCTTCATGCCGCCAACCCCGCCCGTGCCATGGCGAGAGCCGCTGCATGCGCTGCATGATGGCCCTGCATCGCCTCAATCGAACCCGGATCGTCCGCGCCCCGGCGCAGGGCCGGAAAGCGAAGACTGCCTGACGCTCAACGTCTGGACCCCGGCGCTGCGCGATGGTCGCAAGCGGCCGGTGATGGTCTGGCTCCACGGCGGTGGCCTTTGGCGCCTCTCGGCTGCCGGCGCCTATCAGGACGGCACCAATCTCGCCGCTCACGGTGATGTGGTCATGGTCAGCCCCAACCACCGGCTGGGTGTCCTAGGTTTCGCCTGGCTGCAGGATAAGGATTCCCGCTTCACCGGCTCGGCCAGCGCCGGGATGCTCGATCTGGTGCAGGCTCTGCAATGGGTGCGCGACCATGCCGAGGAGTTCGGCGGTGACCCGGACAACGTCACCATCCTGGGCCAGTCCGGCGGCGGGCAGAAGGTTTCGCTGCTGATGGCCATGCCTGCGGCACACGGCCTGTTTCACAAGGCGATCATCCAGAGCGGCCCTGCCCCGCTCGCGCTGGAACCCGCATATGCCAGCAAGCTGAGCGGCCGCCTGCTCGACCTGCTGGGCATCGACAAGGCCAGCACCGCCGATATCCAGAAGGTGCCGCTGGAGTCGATCATGCGCGCCTACTACCGCATCTTTGACGAGATCGGCGGTTTCGGCGTGATGGGCGTGATCCAGGATTTCGCGCCCGTGGTCGATGGCGTCACGCTGCCGCAGCACCCGTTCTGGAACGGCGCTTCCCCGCTATCGCGCCATATCCCGCTGATGATCGGCTCCACCCGCACCGAAATGACCGAGTATTTCCTCGATGCGCACCCGGCCGCGCCGCAGCGCAGTGCCGAACAGGTGGTGCACGATCTTGTGCCGATCTTCGGAGATGACGCGGCCGGCATCGTCATGCACTATCGCGCCGCACACCCTGGCGCCGGCCTTTGGGAAGTCGATGCCCTGATCCGCTCGGACTGGCCGACCCGCTTGTTCACCCGCCGCATCGCCGATGCACAGGCGCGGCTTGGCGGCGCGCCTGTGTTCACTTATCGGATGGACTGGGCAACAGGCGCGCGTGGCGGCCTGCTGATGTCGCCCCACGCCATCGACATCGCCTTTGCGCTGGATACCGTAGGCGCTGATCCGGTCGAGCCGGGGGAGCTGGACGCCCAGAACCGCATGCAGCGCCAGATGGGCGGGGCCTGGCTGGCCTTCGCCCGCACCGGCAATCCGCAGCATCGCGGCATTCCCGCCTGGCCCGCCTATGACCGCGCGCGGCCGACAATGCTGTTCAACCTTGAAAGCAAGTTCGCGCTCGCGCCCGACGGTGCCGATCTCGATCTGCTCGAAGCCGGCCTGCCGCGCTATCGCGTGGTCGCCGGTGGTGTTGGTGAAGCCAAATGATCCCTTTCACGGAATCTCCTGCAGGCGGTGGGCAAGCTTGCCCAGAATGCGATCGAGCGCCTCGCGCTCCTCGGCATCCAGATCAGCCATGACTTCCTCGTGAAAGGCGCCGCGCATTTCCAGCACGCGCCGGTAAAGCTGCACGCCGGCTTTGGTCAGGAACATGATCGGCGCGCGCCGGTCCTGCGGGTTGTCCAGCCGGGACGCCAATCCGCGTGCCTCCAGTGAGGCGACCGCCCGGCTGACTTCGGCGCGATCGGCCCATGCCGCCTCGGCGATCTGCCGAACTGTGGCGCCGCCTACGGTGCACCCCAGCCGGGAAAGAACCCGCCATTCGGGGTAGGTGCAGTTCGCTCGCTCTGCCAGCTGGCGCAGTGTCTTGCGATCCATCAGCTTGCACAGCAGGTTCAGCCGGAAGGTCGGGTAATCCAGCCCGGGCATGACCCAGCCGTTCAGGTCCCGCGCACCGCCCGCAGCCGCAGGCATACGCACGGGCTCGGGATGCTTCTTCGTCGCCAAACCACCGCTCCCAACTCCAGTCACCGCAACCATAGTCATCGACGGTGATGGCGTCCACTTGCCGTAGAGATCACCGCCCCAAATTCATTGATGGATCACCGTATCGCAGCCGGCATGGGTCAGCGCCGCGCCGGCCGCCATGCCGAGACGGCGCGGAAGAAGGTTTCGCTTTCCTGCGAGGCCGCCTCGTTGCCCAAAGGGAAATAGCTGAGCTTCACCACCACGGTGCGGGTGTCGGGATCGACATAGATGAACTGCCCCTGCAGCCCGATCGCCATGTACGCGTTCGAATTGGTCAGGGTCCACCACTGGTACTGATACCCTTGCTCGCTTTCGGCATCGGCCGGTTCCGGCCCGGTCGGCACCGTCGATTCCCGCACCCATGCGGCAGGGATGATCTGGCGGCCGTTCGCCTTGCCTTCGTGCAGCATCATCTGCCCGATCCGGCCAAAATCGCGCAGCACCGCGTTGTAGCCCATTCCGTTCGTCGCGCGACCCACGCCGGGAGGTCCATCGGTGATGAAAAATCCGTCGGCCTCTGCACCCAGCGGCTGCCACAGGCGCCGGCTCATGTAGTCCTGCAGCGGTTGCCGCGTCGCCTTCTCCAGCACCCAGCCCAGGACGGTGGTGTTCAGCGTGGAGTAGTTGAACCTCGTCCCAGGTGCCTCGCGGCGCTTCACGGTCAGCGCCTCGTCGGTGGCGCGGCGGGTGTTCTGGACCATCGTCGCCTCGCGCAGGCGCGTCATCTCGCTGTTGGGATCGGGGTCGTATCGGTCACTGCGCGCGATGCCGCTGCGCATCAGCAGCGTGTCCTTGATGGTCACGCCGTCATAGGCCGTGCCCTTCAGCTCGGGCACATAGGTGACCACCGGGTCGTCGACCGACTTGATGAAGCCATCCTGCACTGCCGCGCCGATCAGGATCGAGGTGATCGACTTGGCCATGGACATCGACAGGAAATGGGTCTTCGGCCCGGTTAGGTTGCGATACTTTTCATAGACGATGCGGTCGTCCTTGATGATCAGCAGCGCGTTGGTGAAGGTGCGCTCCAGGAAGTCGTCGGCGCGAACGGTCTCCCCCTTGAAGCTGTAGGTGAAATCCAGCCGCGCCTCGGCCCGCGCCATCGCCTTGGCGGTTCCGCGTGTGTGGACCGGCACCGTGTAGAAGATGTCGTCCATGTTGTGGAAAGTCAGCATGTTGATCCGCGGGTCCGCAAAGAAGATGCGGCGCAGTTCCTGCATCGCCCGCGAAGGCGCCTCGTCGGCAGCCGTTGCCCCCGCCACAGGGGCCAGCATCATGCCGAGGCCCGCAGCCCCGGCAAGCAACGAACGTATACGAAACATGGATCGTCCTCTCTTTTTCGGCCCGGTGGGCCGGTGCCCTCGCTTCAGGCGGCGAGGGTCTGGTTTGCCGATCAGGCTGGAATGCTCAGCTGCATTCGAAGCTTTCGGCGCTCTTGGGGTCACCCCCGCGATAGCGCGCCACCTTGGGCCATGGGCACAACGGCCGGCTTATACCGGGCAGTTCCTTGCCCGTGGCGATGATCCGGTCTGGCGCGCGGCCCTCCTCAACCCAATCCTGGATAGCGCTCAGAGGGTCGAATTCGTCGGTCGCCTTGCCGCCGCCACAGTGCATCATCCCCGGCACCAGGAACAGCCGCGCCCAATCCTGCGTCCTGCCGCCGGTGTCCTTCGCCAGCCTGTCGTACCACCCGGTCAGTTCGAAGGTGGACAGGGCATAGTCGCTCGTACCGTGATAGATGATCAGCTTGCCATGCGGGGCAAAGCTGTTGAGCATCGTCCCTTCGGCATCTACCAGTTCGCGCGCGCTCTCCAAGCTCTTGAACACACCGGGAAAGTGCACGTCCCGCGCATCCAGCGTGGGATTGGGCGGCGTGCTGGCGAAATAGCGCATCGTGTCCATGAACAGTGATGGCGCGGCAGGATCGGCCTGCTTCACGCCATCCCAGCCCGGCGGCGTTGAGTCATAGGGCAGCCGCGCGTAGTACGGCTTGCCCTGCGGATCGAGCGGGCCGGTCATCAGCCGCTTCAGCGTGACCACCTGGGGGGCCGCAAGGCAGGATGCAGTCTTTGCGCCCTTGCATTGCAGGACCACGGGATCGAACCGGCAGGCGGCAACGTCCTGGATCAGGCCGTCCGCCAGGCCGTCCAGCCTGTCACATTGCTTCACCGCCCCCTTGGCCACCAGATCCATGTCGCCTTGCGAAAACGCGCCGACGCCCGGCTTCGAGATCCTGGTGAGCTGTGCTGTCGCCCAGGAAAAGCGGGGGGCGATCCTGATCAGGTTGAAGGCGGCGTTGCCAGCCACCACTCCATCGAAATAGCTGGGGAATTTCTGTGTCACCAGCATGGCCTGCCGCCCGCCGTTGGAGCAGCCGACGAAATAGGAATGTGCGGCCGGCTTGCCATAATAGGCGGCGACGATGCGCTTGGCGGCAATCGCCACGCGATCCAGCGCGACATAGCCATAATCGATGCGCGCCTGCTGATCGACTGCCCAGGTTCCGTCCGCCGAATTGTTGCCGGGGCTCACATGCCCGCCGTTCGATCGCACCACGGCATAGCCGCGTTCGAGCGCACTTGGAGATAGCCGGCCGAACAGCGTGCCGTGTGCAGGCCAGTCCACGCCGTCCATGTTTCCGCCCCCTTCAAACAGGAAGCGCCCGTTCCAGGCAGCCGGCATCCGCAGTTCGAACCGCGTTTCGTAAATGCGCCCGCCAACGCCCTTCCGCTCGCCGAAACTGCCGCGCAGCAGGCAGTGCGCCGGCATCCGCAGCCCCTCGTTCTCGCCATAGAACGAAGGCGCCACGCCTGCGGCAACGTCATGCGCTTCCAGCACGCGCAGATCGCCATCGCCCATCTGCTGCAGTCTTTCGCAAACGCCCTGCCCCGGTCCCTGCACGTCCTCGGACCGCACGGGCACCGCAGTCAGACCAGCCGCCACTACGGCGGAAGCGGCAAGCAAGGATGCAACAGGCGCAATCATTCGGCAATTTGCACGCATCGGCGAGCTCCGTCTAAGCGACGTTCGCAGAGCACCAAATTTTCATTGCGTCGTCAAGGATATTCGAATTCGCAGCTCAGGTCAGCCCCGGGGCGGGGCGGCGGGCATAGAGGCCGAAGAGCGCGATCACGGCATAGCAGGCGGCGGGCAGCGCGAGGGCCAGCGCCAGCTTTCCGGTGACATCGGCAATGCCGCCGGTTAGCAGCGGGACCACTGCGCCGCCGAAGATGGCGATGTTGATCAGGCCCGAACCATCGGCCGCGCGGCGGCCCAGCCCTTCGCAGGCGAGGGTGAAGATCGTGGGGAACATGATCGAGTTGGCGAGGCCGACGAGCAGCAGGCTCCAGGCCGAAAGCGCGCCGGTGGTGGAGACCGAGACCGCGATCAGCGCAATGGCGGCGAGCGCATTAACGGTGAGCACCTTGCCCGGATTGACGCGGGTGAGCACGAACGAGCCGATGAAACGGCCGACCAGCGCGCCGCCCCAGTAATAGGGGATGTAACCCCCGGCGGCCTCTGCGCCGATGCCGAGCACGTCCTTTTGCTGAAGATAGTTCACGATCAGCGAGCCGATGGCGACTTCGGCACCGACATAGAGAAAGATGCAGGCCGCGCCGAAGCTGAGCCGCGGGCGGCGCAGCAGCTCGAGGCTGGCGGTAAGCGAGGTGGCTTCGTGGCGTTCGCCTTTCAGCCGGTTGCGGTTCATCCAGACCACGCCCGCAACCACTGCGAGCGCGATGGCGAGGCCGATGTAGGTGCGCACCACGGTCTGCGTTTCAGCCACGCGATAGGCATCGAGTGCAGGGCCGGAAAGCTCGGCCGCAGTCACGGTGGCAAGGCTGCCGAGGATGATCGTGGCACCCACTTTGGGAAATACCACGGTGCCGAGCGAATTGAACGCCTGCGCGAAGGTGAGGCGGCTGGACGCGGTGGCGGGCTTGCCGAGCAGCGAGATCAGCGGGTTGGTGACGACCTGGACCACCACCACGCCGCTCGCCAGCACGAACAGTGCGGCGAGGAACAGCGGATAGGCTGCCGCCTGCGACGCGGGGATGAACAGCAGGCATCCGATCATCATCGCAAGCAGGCCGCAGACCGCGCCGCGCATGTAGCCGACCTTTTTCACCAGCGCCGCGCCCGGAATGCCGACGAGCAGGTAGGCGGTGAAGAAACAGAACTGCACCAGCATGGCCTGGGTGTAGTTCAGCGTGAACAGTTCCTTCAGCTTGGGGATGATCACGTCGTTGAGCGAGGTGATGCCGCCGAAGATGAAGAACAGCGCCATGACGAAGAAGCGCAGCTCGGGCGCGTCGATATGCGCGCCGTCATCCTCCAGCGGAATGGAATCGCTGCTGCGAGACGATGAGGGGATGACGGCCACGCGCGAACTCTCCTGAAATTATCTTGTCAGCGCTTGGCTTTGGCCACGCGCTCGGCGAAGTCCACGCGAATACGTATGGGGTCTTCAACGTGGGCAGCGCCCTTGGCGTCGATCACCTGAACAGTGGTGTCGTCAGCCGTGGCCTGAGCCCAGGCCGGCACCCCGGCTTCGCCATCGGGGCGGCCGGTGCGCGCAAAATTGACCCAGTAGCGATGGGTGAGCTTCGCCACGGCGGCCTCTTTGGCAAGGGGGCGCGGATCCTTGATCATGCCGCCGACGGTGCCGCGCGTTTCGACGGTATCGAAGACATAGGGAATTTCGCTGGCATGCGGGGCACCGCCCATGGCCGCAAATTCCGGCCGGGCATAGGCGAAGCGATAGAGGAACGTGGCCTGGCGGGGTGCGAGTGCACGGGCAATGACGCGCGCCGGCTCGATAAACGTCATGTCTGCCGACGTGGCGACGGCGACGGCGAGGCCCTGCCCCTTGCCATCGGGATCGTAGACCTTGCGTGCCTCGGCCTCCAACGTGCCATAGGGGGCAAAGACCGCGTCCTTGTCGATCGTCCGGGGGAAGCCATCGGCCGAATTGGCGCCGACGATCACCGGGACGTTTGCATAGAGGCCCGCGGATGCACCATCCACGCCCGAGCCGACAAGAGTGCGGCCATCCAGCATGGGACCGGCATAGCCCGGCTGTTCCATCGTCATCATCGACAGGTCGCCGGTGACCCTTTCGGCAGGCAGCGCACGCAGCGCGGCGGCATCAAGGCCGGGCGCGAAGGCGACGCCCGCAGCCGCAGCCTGTGCCATGGTGGGTGTCGGCAGGGATCGATCGCGCCCTGCCCCGCTTTCGATGATGACCTTGTGAAACAGGCCGCGCGCAAGCGGTGACTGCAGCAGCATATGCATCGACATGCCGCCTGCGCTTTCACCGAACACGGTGACGTTGCCGGGATCACCGCCAAAGGCCGCGACATTGGCCTGGACCCATTTGAGCGCGGCGATCTGGTCGAGGAAACCGAAGTTGCCTCCAAAACCCTCCGTGGCGAGCGCGGGGTGGGCGAAGAAGCCGAAGCGGCCAAGACGATAATTGAGGCTGACCAGCACGACGCCATCGCGCGCAAAGTTCACGCCCGAATAGGTCGCGGGAGACGAGCCGCCGTTGACGAACCCGCCCCCATGGACCCAGACCATGACCGGCAGCCTGGCCCCCGCTTCGGCCGATGCTGGCTTCCACACGTTGAGGTAGAGGCAGTCTTCGGCCGGGGTGGTGCGGATGGGCGCGGCATCGGGCGGGAACGGGGCCTGCGCGCAATCGGAGGCGTAGTTCGTGGCGTCTCGCTCTCCCGCCCAGTTGGAGACTGGCTGCGGCGCGCGCCAGCGGTTCTCCCCCACTGGCGGTGCTGCATAGGGAATGCCAAGGAAACTGGAGACGGCACCCGAGGTTGCGCCTCTTACCGTGCCACCGGACACCTGCACCACCTGGGCCTGCGCTGCCGGGGGAGTGAGAGAAGCCGCTACTGCGACGAGCAAGGATAGCTTACTCATTCAATCATTCCTTCTAAAGCTCCAGTGGCGATCCCTACTCCCAGTTCCGGGCTTAGGTCTTATCCATTTTGGCCTACCGCTGATATGTCCCCAATGCCGGACAACGGCCTTGGCAATTGGTACAGTTATACGAGAACATGCATGACGTTGTAGTTCGGTGTGAAGCCCCCGATCATTCACATAAAGAGTACAGTGGGGTCCCGTAGATCCTGCCTTCGATTAACCGAGACAAGAGTGCCAACAGCCTTCCGATGCTCGCTGCATACAGGCCGCTTAAAAGTGTCGCAGAATGGTTTGGGCGAGTGCGACAGTGCACTGGCCTTCATTACCGATCTGGGTGGTGTCAGTGCAGCAGCATCGGCGCAAGTTACCCCCCCATCGCTCACATGGAGAGAATCACTTCACCCTTGCACTTTTCCACGAAGCCGATCGGGTTGATCTCATGGTTAGGCGCACATGATCGGCGCGCTGCTTTGCACACAGCTAGCGGGTTTATCGCGCAAGGTGCCAACTCCCTGGCGGGTTGCAGCGAAGATCATATCTCGGAAACCAAGAGGGCTTTTTTCAAAGAGCTAGAACGAGACACCGGGCAGAGAGGAGAGCATGAACTGTTTCGTTATGCCCCGATTCGGAGGCCGTAAAAACGCAAGATCCAGCGGCTTGAAGGCGTTTCGCGATAGGCCCAGGGCACTTTATGTGAGCCAAGGGGGGCGTTTACGCGAGGCAATGGAGGATTTGCTATTAGACGGCTGAGGATCCCATGAGAACTCGGGGGCAGCCCTTTGCCTCAGAAGGCTATGGGAATATCAGAGGATCTTGGCATATGGCGGCAAGGGCGTTTAGACAAAATAATTGTCTAAAAATAATTCCACCCGCTTCCATCTCATTTAATCGAATCGATATATCGAATATAGAGAAAATAGAGAAAATAAATAGCGTATAATATGGTGTATTTTGTAATGAAAAACTAATCTATGATAGTTTATTAAATATTAAAAAGATAGTTTTTTTGATAAGTTATAAAACTCGTTAATTAAATATCCAAATTTATAATTTTAAATAATAAGTTTCACATTTTCATTAAGATATTTTACAATGCATATCCCAGTTCATGCGGATTTTTTCATGATTGTCTAGCTACGCCCGAAGGAGAAATTGTTGGCGTTGATGCAAATCTTCGTCAGAGCAGAGACTTCGAATCACCTTGTCAAACAGCTAGCGATGTCGCGGTTCACGAAATCATCGATGTGCTTGGCAAGCGTTCGCGCCACGAGCTGTGAGGTGCCGTTGGCCCACCGAGGCCGCAGATCCTCAATCCGCCGCCCCAGGGTCCGCTGAAGGTGGACTGGGAGGCTGGTGAAGAACTCTTCGAGAAATTCGCCCATCTCGCCATGCATCCACTCGCAGGCGAGCACTTCTTGCCCGGCCAGAGCAAGGATCATGGTCGCGCGGGGGTGCGCTCCACAGGCGGCGAGCACAAGTGCCGCTTCGTCGAGACCGATAGGCCGATCGCCACGCGCAAGGCGAAGCAGGGTCTCGCGGTGCATTCCGCATTCACTGGCAATCCTGTGGCGGGGTTTGCCGCCGACATCAATCGCATGGGCGAGCACGCGAGCCAGACTTTCATTGGCCGGCCTGGCAACGGTGGTTGGATGCTGCATGGTTGTCTCCTTGCATCTGCACTGGTTCGAGTCGCAGGCATATCGCGAAGCATCCCATGTAGGAAAATGAAAAGAACATACATGGAACATCTCGTTTAGAGGCGAATCAGTTCCTCTATCCGAGTCGTCGCCAAATCCCGGCTGCCGTGACGGCTTTCATCGACACAAAACGACTGGATTTACGTCGTTATCGTCGATTCTATGCGTTGGGCTGGAAAAGATGCGTCCGCATCCTTCCACCTCCCGACGGTTTTGCCGTTGAACACTTTCCTACGAACATTTCCTAGATGCATGTGGAACACACAGCGAACGCAAGAACGCTGTGACCACCCCTCCAACCGGAGCTTCACATGCAGTCTCTCACCCTCCCCCGGCGCGCCAGCGTCAAGGGTCTCGGCAAGACCCTCAACATTGCCATCCCGGTCGCAATCGCGGCGCTTGCGGCCAGCGCCGCCTATGCCGGCGCTGACACGACCTTCACCCCTGCCCTCACGAAGTTCACCTCTGGCGATTTGCGCAGGAAGTTCCGACATCGATGTCCACTGTTGAAGAAAACGGCCGGAACGGCCTGTCATTTAGAAGCGGGCGCAGGATCAGGCCTGGCCCTTCCGGCTTGCTGCGGGCCAGCTACCTGCCCCATATTCAAGTGGCAGAAGCTAGATATGCTTTGCCAACCGGTTTGCTTGACGCACTTGTCTGGACAGAATCCCGCTATAATCCCCACGCAGTCAGCCCTGCAGGCGCCGCGGGCCTTGGCCAGCTGATGCCCGCAACAGCAAAAGAACTTGGTGTATCCAATCGGTTCGCCCCATTGGCCAACATCACGGGCACCGCCCGGTATCTACGGCAGTTGCTCGACAGATTCGGCATGGTTCACCTCGCACTCGCCGCCTACAACGCCGGCCCAAGAGCGGTAGAAAGCGCAGGCGGCATTCCTCGCAATGGGGAAACGCCGCGCTATGTTCGCAGTGTACTTGATAACTGGATTTTATAGGGAGTTATATTACGCACGGACTCGCTGATCGCAAATAAAACTTAGATTATATATTTTTTATTGAACTTTTCAATTAAATATCTCGCAAAAATTATCATGCAGCAATCTAAAAATGACTCCGTGTCTTTGCTGAATTTGTCAATTACAATCGAGATTGTTTTTAGATGCATATTACCTGAAACACCGAAGTTATTTATAATAAACAATGATTATTCAATCTATTTATTTTGATGATATATTGTCATATTATCAACATATTCCACTTATATTTCGTCGATTTTAGCTCCACTGATTAATTTGACCCATGAGCGATTGTCAAATCACACCTTCTTGGCGATTCCATCAAAACTTCCATATTACTTACTAAACGTTTTATTTTAGAATATCACAAACGAACTGAGAGTATCTGGTAACATTTTGAATTATTACAAAACTTCAATGAGATTTCTGCGCGAATAAGTACCCAGTTTCAATAGGGTGCATTGCCGTGCAGGGCCCCAGAAAGAAGTCTTGCGATCCGAACGCAGGATCGCGCAATCTGCAGAACACCCTGTTGCATTTTCCCGTCAGCCGGCACTGAGTATGCAGTTGCGGCCTTGTTCCTTGGCCACATAGAGAGCCTCGTCCGCCGCCTTCAGCGCATCGCGCGGGTTGGCATAGGCGAAGACGTCGGCCACCCCGCCGGAAAAGGTGATCTGGCCAATGGGCGTATCGGTCACGCGGTTGACGAAGCGGCGCTGCGAGAAGTTCTCGCGTACCGCGTCCAGCTTCTCGCGCGCCTGGGTCTTGCTCAGCCCCCGGAACAGCATCACGAACTCCTCGCCCCCATGGCGCGCCACATGGCACTTGTCGTCGGTGATGCGGGCCAGCGTTTCAGCCACGGCGCGGATCACGCGGTCACCGGTGTCGTGGCCGTGGGTGTCGTTCACCCGCTTGAAGTGATCGATGTCGCAGATCGCCACACACAGCTGGTCAATCTGCTGCTGCGCCTCGCGCAGGTTCTTCTCGAACAGTGCCTCGAATGCGCGACGGTTGGGCAGGCCCGTAAGGTGGTCGATGTCGGCGTCGCGCTGGGCGCGGGCCAGCCGCTCCTTCAGCTCCTCGGCCTCGGCCTGGCGTGCTTCCATCTCCGCCTCAAGCGTGCGGGCACGCTCCAGCATGGCCTGCGCCAGGGTGACGATACGGGTCACGTCGGCCCCCTCGGCCGCCGCGCTCGCCTCGTTCACGTGCGCCGCCAGTTCGGTGTTGTAGCTCGCCGCCGTGTCGCGCGCACTGCGGGTCGTGGCGGTGAAGCCATCGATCGAGGTCTGCAACTGCTCGGTCAGCCGCTTTGCGCTGCCTGCCGGATCCTCGATCGGCGTCTCACCGTCCAGCCAATCCTGCGTCACGCCCTCGCCGCTGGCGATGCGATCAATGATCCTGCGCGCCAGCGTCAGGTCCTCGCCCGAAAACGCCGAGTGCGCCACCAGCAGGTTGCGCGCCGTCACCGCAAGCCGGTTGCCGAGCAGGAACGAGGAGATTTCCTCCATCAGTCGCTCGGCGCTCGAATCCGCAGCCACACGCAGGTGTGACGGACGCACGCTGATGGCTACTTCCCCTTCTCCGGCATCTTCATCGCCTGCGCCAAAGAAGCGCTTCAGGCGTGCCGCGGCACTGGCGTTGGACATGGTTCTTCCCAACCCCTGATTTTTGAGTTCTTCCCGATCCCGCCCAAATGACGCGATTGACCGCTCGCCTCATCAGGAAAGATGGATAATTCTTGGGTATGCATGTCCTGCGTAATCAGTCGTAGCCTCCGTTAAGGAGATGCAATGCGGGCTATCCTCTTCTCGAGGCCAGGTTGTGGAAGAAGCAGGGCCGCAACTTCTTAATTGTCCATGATCAGCTTTGCGCAGATCGCATCGCAAATACTGCTTTGTGTCTTGTAGAAGCTGAATCTGCATGCGATATTTGTTAACGAGGCCTGCTTAGAGCGCCCCGGTGCTGGCCTTGGAATTTGCACCGGATCGGACTGTTATGATCAGGCAGACCTGACGCCCTGCAGCGATCGGCGCCTTGCGCCCGCCAAGCCGCGGTCATGCGGGCCATGATCTCGCCTTCTATGGATTCCGGTCGCACCGCGGTCATGCTCCGCTTTGCCACAGGATTCTCTGGCGCGCCAAATGGGCTCTCGCGGGTTGTTGTCCGACCATCGTTGCCTTCGCCTAAGCGCCTGCGATGGCGGATGGCAATTCTGAGATTAGGTGCCTGTGGCAGACAGCATTTTCACCCTAACACACATTGCGACGCATTTCCGCTATCTTCTGCCCCCTGCGGATTTCGCCCAGTCTCTCCGAGGCCAGCGCCGCAAGCGGTCCTGAATCTGGTTCGGCACTACCAAACAGCTCGCTGGCCTATGGTAGACAATCCTCGGCTCCTTCCGCCTCTTGCTCAAGCCACTATGCAGAACCACCTTGTCAAAGGCGAACTGCCTGCACTCGATGCACCCGGTCACGAAAAGGTGCGGGGTTGATAGTCCAGCCCGAAGAGTCGTAGCCCGGGCGACAGCGGATCCCAGCAATGCCGTGCGGTGACCCGTTTCAACCCCAGCGAATGTCGGGCAAAGCGCTCATCGTAGCGGGTATAGAGTGCATCGAAGAGATCACCGATCCCAAGACCGCTCGACGCTTCCGGAAAGTGCCTGTCAAGCTGGCCTCTCGCATTTCCTGCCATGCCGACCAGGGCCAGGCCCAAGCCCTCGCATCTGCCGGGATGGTCGAGCAGGCTCTGGCGCAAACCAAGGTCGCGCAAAGCGTCGTGGAAACGGCGCAAGGGGCGCGCAATCGCACCGTCCGCGAGTATGGCGACATCGCCTCCACCGCGCTGGCGAACCGTGTCTTGCGGGCCTTCGCGTGGTGTATCATCGGGCCGCTCCTGCTGGTTGGCCCGCAGGATAACAATGTGTCCCATGACCAGCGCAGGATGGGTCATGTGCAGGTTGGTGGATTCCCCAACCATTTCCTCGAGTCGGTTGCCAAGGTTGCGGAACGCGCCGGTCACACCCTTGCACGAGACGGACATAACCGGGCCGATCTGCTCAAGGGTCACCAGCACATCGATATGCTTGGCCTTGATGCCGCCGATCACGATGCCTTCGCCGCCTCCACCAAGCGCAGGATCGAAATGGAGGAGCGGCGGTCTGCGCCGCCTGCGCTCGACGCGGAAGGGAGGTCTCGGCACAATATCATCCGGGTTGAAGCCGCCTTCGACGACGAGCCGACAGGCGATGTACCAATGCAGGGGCAGGATGTGACGCAGGGTCTGTGTGGAACCGGGATACTCCGCAAAAGCGGCCAGCGCAGCATGAAGGCTTGTCCAGCGGCAGCGATGTGCATGCACAGCATTCCCTCCGCTCGATCTTGGCCTCTGCAGCGGGAGACAACGCTGCCGCGACGCCAGACATCGCTTGTCACAAGCCGGGCCACGCTTCACTTTGCCACCTCCACACATTGGGTGCCCCCGAGGACGTTAAGGCAATCAGGTAACAGGCCGAAAACCCTGCACATATCCCGCCAAAACAGCGCCATCCCGCATTGCAGCATCGGAACGCAATGATATCTTGCCCATGTCATCACCTGGTGCGCGGTTGGGCCTGAGAAACCAGCGTGCGGCCCACTGGCTGGGGAAGGGGCGCTCTGCGGGACGCCGGTAGGTTGAGATACCGCCGGAGGGCGCAATGGTACCGCATGGCGGCGCGTTCGTTCAGCAGACTGTTGCTGGCCGTGGCCAGTGAAGTGCATTCGGTGTCCGATCTTGACACCGCTTTGGCAGAGATCACCAAGCGACTGGGATTTCCGTTCTACGCACTGTCGCATCATGTAGAAATTGCCCGCAGCGGCGCTGAAGCGATGCGCCTTCATAATTATCCCGAGCATTGGGCAATGGACTACGATCGACAGGCCCTCGGCCTGGTCGATCCTGTTCATCGCGCCAGTCACGTCACTGCGCTTGGCTTTTCCTGGTCGCAACTGCCGATCCTGATTCCCCTCACTTGCGACGACCACAGGATACTTGACGCCGGACGCCAACAGGGGATTGGCGAGGGTTTCACCGTGCCCGTCCATGTCCCCGGCGAAGCCCGAGGAACCTGCTCTTTCGCCGCACCGGCAGGGCACGTGTTCAGCGAGGCGACGAAGATGCGCGCGCAGCTTGCCGGTGTCTTCGCATTCGAAACCGCCCGCAAGCTGTGGTCGCGGCGCGGCCAGTTGCAGTCGCGCGCCAGAGGCGTCCTGACCGACCGTCAGCGCGATTGCGTACTGCTCATGGCGCAGGGAAAGAGCGACGCGGAGATCGCGCAGATACTTGGCATATCGCGGGAAACGGCAACCAGCCACATCGCTACAGCCTGCAGGCGCTACAGAGTCTACAAGAGGCAAGTGCTAATCACCCTGACGCTGTTCGATGGAACACTGAGTTTCGGTGATCTCAAGCCCTGGCGATATCCCCATTTCTTGTAATTCCATGACGGCGGCGAAGCGGTGATCCTCAACCGACCAATCCGGTCAAGGAGAACCATTCCATGCTTTCAATCATCGCGCCCGGCCACGAGCCGGACGTCGCCCTGACGCGTGCCATGTTCGCGGCCCGCAAGGCGGTTTTCGTCGACATTCTGGGCTGGGACGTTCCTGTGCTCGACGGCCAGTATGAAATCGACCAGTTCGACACGCCTAAGGCCCGCTACCTCATCCTGAGCAACAAGGGTGAGCATCTCGCTTCGGCACGGCTTCTTCTTACCACGGAGCCAGGTATTCTGTCCGGGCTTTTCCCGATGCTCTGTGCGGGGCCCTGCCCGCAAGGACCTGACGTCTTTGAGGTAACCCGCTTCTGCCTCGATCGCCGGCTGCACGCGCGCGAACGGCGAGACGTGCGCGACGCATTGGTCACAGGCCTTGTCAGCTATGCGCTGAATGCGGGGATCAGCGCCTACTGCGCCGTGGCCGAAGCGGCTTGGTACGACCAGATCGTGCGCTTTGGGTGGTCCTGCCAGCCACTGGGTCAACCCGTGCGCATCGGTACGCAAGACCTTGTCGCCATGCTGATCGACATCGATCCCCGGACACCGCACCTGCTCAAGCTTGGCGGCATCACCTCACCCTGCCCCGAAGACTTGGGCCCCGAAGACCTGGGTCCCGATTTCCTCGGCCCCGAATGGTTCGCTGCCTGCCAGGAGATGTGATCCATGGTTTGCCATCCATCGTCGGTGTCCTTGCACGTTGAGACCTTGCTGGCGCGAGGCTACCTTGTCCTGGAAGATGCGCTAGCGCCTGCGGTGCTCGGCGCGGTTCATGCAGACCTGTGGGACGATTTCGAGCGAACGCCCTTCGGCAAGGGCCAGTTCTATGGCGATGCGACAAAGCGCTTCGGTCGCCTGCCTCTGCGCTCGCGGGCAGTACACGATCTCATTCTCCATGCGCATGTCCTGGCCATTGTCGAGGCAGTCCTTGGCCCCTCGTGCGACACGGTCCAGCTCAACACGACCCAGGCAATTTCAGTGCACCCCGGGCAAGGACAGCAGCTGCCGCATCGTGATCAGGACATGTGGCGTCTCGAACCAGGTTCGCGCGAGTGTCTTGTCAATGTCATGTGGCCACTGACACCGTTCACCGCCCGTAATGGCGGGACGGTAATTTGGCCGGAAAGCCACAGCAGCAAGGCTGCGAGCCACTCTGCCCTGCCAGCTCCGATAGTCCCCGACCTCATGCCAGGTGCCGCGCTGATGTTCCTTGGCTCGACGCTGCATGGCGCCGGTGCCAACTGCAGCCGAGCCGAACGCAGAGGTGTCCTCATCGGATACGCACTTGGCTGGCTCAAACCCTATGAGAACCCCTGGCTCGCCTACCCGCCCGAACTTGCGCGGACGTTTCCGCCAGCGCTTGCTGCGCTTGCGGGATATGTCCAGCATCGCCCCAATCTCGGAAATTTCGAAGGGCAATGTCCTTCCGTGCTTTTGCGAGGCTATGCTGGCGAACCGCTGGGCGCTGTCGACGCCTTGCGCGAAGACCAGGAGTCGGCCGCCGCAACTTGGCTCGCCCAAGGACAGGTACCGTGAACGCCGGGCCGATCGCCGAGCGCGTTTACGATGCCTTGCGCCGGCTGATTCTCGGCCATGGCTTCCTGCCGGGACAGAGGCTCGATCCCAACCAGCTGGCCGAGCGCCTCATTGCCAGTGTGACCCCGGTGCGCGAAGCCCTCAACATATTGTGCGGTGAACAACTGGTTGAAGCCCGCCGGGCCGGGGGCTTCTTTATTCCCTCGCTCAACGAGCCATTGCTCAAGGACATGTATGCCTTCTCCAATGAAATCGCGATGCTCTCTCTCAGGCGCTGCCGCCCAGTGGCGGTGGTCGACTGGGACCGGATCCGTGACACCAGGAGTGTCTACGCAGATCGCATTGCAAATGTGCTCGAAGGCATCGCGCACTTTTCGCTCAATGGTGAGCATGCCAGGGCAATGGGCCTGCTCAACGCCCGCCTTCATGCCATCAGGGTGCTTGAGCCCATGATCCTCACCGACGCCCTTGCCGAGACGATCGCGCTCGAACAGGCGCTCGACACCGGGGACAAGGACAGCCTGCGCAGACGGCTCAATGCCTTCCACCGGCGGCGTATCCGCGCTGCGACCGATCTTGTCCGGGCGGTCTACAAGACCGCGCCGGTCAACGATGCGCAAACAATCGAAGAATAGGATCGCTATAAAGTTCGGATAACAAATGCCGCTGGTTACTCCTGCTTTTGCCGCGATCCAGCGGCGACAGGAGAAGAGAAATGGAACGCGAGTTCGACACGATCGATGAAATGGAAGACCTCGGCAAGGCCAGCACCGAAACGCTGGGTGCACCAGGCAACCAGCTCGAATTCGGCGTGATTGCGCGACCGCTCGGTCTCGATCGCGACTGAATCATCGACAGGCGCACGGGTGAAGCCTCCGTGCGCCTGTTTCTCTCCTGGACTGACCCTGCCATGTCTCACGTTCCTCTCGCCCGTCTTGCCGACGCAACGGGACTTGCTGCATTCGACAGCTCGGTCGTGGTTCTCGACCTCACCCAAGACCGCTACAGCCTGTTCGAAGGTCACGCCGCCCGGACATTGATCGCGCTGCGAGATGGGCGCCCTGTCGAACCGTGCGACCCGATCATCAGGACACTGGCCCGCAAAGGTCTCGTCAGCTTTGACAGTCCGATGCCAGGTCCCTGGCTGGACATGGATGACCTCACCGAGGCGCAGGAGAGTGCATTGGAAGGTCCTGATACGTCGACAGTACTTGATCCGGGGCAAGCCGCAGCGGCCATCGCCTGCGTAAAGGCGCGCATCGACTTGCGCCGCCGGGACTTGCGCGGTCTCCTCGAAACATTTCCGACAAACCTGCGCGGCCGTCCGCTGGCACAGCTGATCGACCTGGCACGACGGTTCGATCGCGGCCGCAGGTTGGCGCCGGTCAAGCCACGATGCCTGCCGGACACTTTTGCATTCGTCCGCTGCGCACGGCGCCGCGGTCATGCGGTGGTTATGGTCTTCGGGGTCAAGCTGTATCCCTTCGAAGCGCATTGCTGGGCTCAGGCCGGCTCCCTTGTGCTGACCGATCCGCTCGATCGCGTCCGCCGCTTCAAGCCGATCCTTGCGCTATGAATGCCGAGCGCTACAGGCTTTGTCTGGGACAAGGTCTCGATCCCGCCGGGGATGCAACCGCAATCGGCAGTGGCATGGTGAGACGCACCATTTCCGCAGCCATCAGGCTCCTTGCCCCGCCACATCTTCCCGTCTTGTGCCGACCGCGCTGCCTGATCCTTGGCCAGTTCTTTGGCAAGACCGAGCTTGCCGACGATGCCCAGGTCTGCCCGGCTGACCTGGTCCGGGAATGCTGGGGCAATTACATCGCGGTGGGCATTTCCGGCACAGGCGACGCAGAATGGATTCTGCGGGCACCGCTGGGGCACTTGCCGGTCTTGATGCAGCAGCACGGCGAGCACCTGGTCCTTGCCTCGGACGCGCCATTGATCGCAAAGGATTGGCAGCCCGCGATCGACCCGGTGTTCGTGACGAACCACCTCGCATTTGCGCATCTCAAGACTGCGCAGACAGGGCTCGAAGGAGTCGAGGAGCTATTGTGGGGCGAATGCTTGCACCGGGCCGTGTCGGGTGGCTGGCGCAAATCGCTGCGCTGGTCGCCATGGGACTGGACGACGCGTGATCTCGAGATCACCGAGCCGGAGACGGCCGCCTCGATGCTGCGCACCGCAATCATTGAGGCAGTGGCCAGGCTCGCTCCGCAGAACGCTCCGGGACTTCTCGAGCTTTCGGGGGGTCTGGACTCGTCCGTGCTTGCGGCGGCACTGGCCGAAGCGCACGTGAGGGCGCACGCCGCAACGCTGGTGACGGCCCACGCCGAAGGCGACGAGCGGTCATACGCTCGTCAAAGTGCCAAGGCCACGGGCGTTGCGCTCGACGAACTGGACGTACCGCTCAATTGCGCACTTGCCGCCCGGGCCCCGGTCCGCACCGCCCGTTCGGGTCTGCCTGCAATACTTTGGGGCGCCGACGCCGCGCTCGCGCGCCGCGCGAGAGAGACGGCGGCACCAGCGTTCCTCTCTGGCGCGGGTGGCGACTGCGTCTTTAGCTCGCCATCCTCTGCAGCACCGGCAGCCGACCTCCTCTTGCGCTCGGGATGGAGCTCCGGCGCCTGGCAAGCCTGCCAGTCGCTCGCTCGAATCCACGACGAGAATGTCTGGGCGGTGGCACGCAGTGCCCATCGGCTGGCTCGGAATGCGCGCGCAGTACGGCCATGGCACAGGGTCACGACATTGCTTGTGAAGGACGCCGTCCCCGACGTGCCTCCTGCCCACCCCTGGCTCGAGGAACCGGACTGGGTCCTGCCCGGCAAGCGCGACCAGGTTCGCTCAATTCTTGCCAGCCTTGCGCACGTTGATGGCTATCCACGCCATCGGATCGCGCCGACCCGCTTTCCCTTGCTCAGTCAGCCGGTGGTGGAAGTCGCCTTGAGGATTGCGAGCTGGCTGTGGATCGCCCAAGGCTCCGACCGCGCGGTGGCCCGCGCTGCCTGGCGTGGTGCCTTACCCCGCCGTGTACTCGAGCGCCGCACCAAAGGGGGCCTCGATGCCTTCGCATTCGAGTCCCTTGCCGCGTGCCGTGCCGACCTCAGGCCGTTCCTTCTGGACGGCCACGTCGCGGCCTTGGAGATTATCGACCGGAACATCGTCGAGAAGGCCCTGTCGTCCGTCGCCAGACGGGGGGACGCCAAGCCGCATGCCCTTCTTCCCCTCATCGACACGGAAGCCTGGCTGCGCAGCTGGTACTACCCGGATCGCCCAACGGATCTGCTTGCGACACCCCGGCTGAACAAGGTGTCGCAGTCTGGCGAAGGTCAGGGAGTTGCTGGCTGAGCCGGCTCGCCCTTGCCCTTCTCAGACGAACCGAGCCATCGGCAAAGCGATCGTGGTGCCTTTGCACTTGGTTCTGCCCGCTCGAGCGCTGTTGCGCTTTGTGTACAGACACCCTGCAGCCAGCATCTGAACCATTCAAGGTTACGCACGTTTGCGGCAAGCTGGTGGCGCGGCTGCCACTTGATGTGCATTTCGTGCGGGAAGACCCAGAGCTCGGCTATGCGGCCCGCCGCCTGGAGACGCGCGAGAACTTCGACATTGGGACGGTACTCCTGCTCGGGCACCTGCATCAGGACGGGAACGGTGATTCTGTCCGCGTTCATTGCCGGCGAGATGTCGCGCCATGCCTTCCGAGACCTGGCCCCGGCACTCGGATCGGGGCTACCCAATCCCCAGCCGGCTTGCAGCACCGCCGGCACTTCGCGTCCCTTGACTGCATTGAGCCAGTAATAGGTGGGACTGACCGTGACACTGGCGATCGAGACCGCACGCAACAGGCGCGTATGGATCGCCAGCCAGCTGGCAACCTCACTGCCGAAACTCACTCCGCCGGCACCGACCCGCGCTCGGTCGATGCGTCCCTCCCGAGCGAGGCGGTCGACAATCGCGGCGATACCCGAAGCAGCAATACGATAGGCCGCGACGTTGCCCCCGACACCGGGATCAGCGGGGTAGCGGTTGATGCACAGCGTCGCAATGCCCGCAGAAGCCATGGCGCGTAAGGGATACTCATCGCCCAGTCCGCCACGCAAGTAGCCGCTGCAGGCATAATACGTCACGAACAGCGGAACCGGGCCGCGAGCTTGGATCGGCATCGCGAGATAGCCGCTGAATGACCGGTTGTGCCGGTCTTGCCAGACAAGCCGCTCGAAGGCTGGCGGTTCGCTGCGCAGCGCCGGATTGGGGTCGCCAAGCGTTATCGACCGGCCATCCCGCACATTGATCGAGACAACTCGGGGCGGGCTGTCTGCAGCGGCTGCGACGCAAACGAGATGCAAGGAGGAAGCTGCGCATCCGTCGCCATCGCCCCCACCTGTCAGGGTTTCGCTGTCGCCTGCGAGGTCCGCCACATTTCCTGAAGCGATGTCCCAGCGCGACAGGATGGTGCCACCCTGCCCGTTGCGGGTTTCGAACAGGATCGCATCGGCGCTGCCCATCCAGCTGATCGAGCGCAAACGGGACCGAGTGCAGGCCGCCGCCTGGCAGCGCCCCCGCTCTCGCCCATTGCCATCGACAACCACGAGACTTGTCTGTTGTCCATGGGCGAGGACCAGCGCCGTACCGCGGCCGTCCCCCGCAGTCTTGCGTTCGGTCACGAACCAGTCGCCCTCCTGATCGAAAGCCTTTGCTGGGGGTGCGTAAAGCGACTTTTGCGCCTCGGTCGGCTCACGGACGTCGCCGGTCAGCGGGTCAAGCAGACGCAGCAAGGGCTGGGTGACGGGAAGGATACCGCCCTGTTCGAACCAGAAGCCGCGCAAGCGACCTGCGGCCCAACGGCCTTCGATCCGGTCGCCATGGTGAAGCGGACGTTGCGGGTCGACCGAGGCATCAATCCTGGTGCCAGCATCGTATTCGGCCTGTTCGGCGTCGGCGACGCGCCTGCGGTCCTGCCCAAGCGCGATCAGCATGGCCCGGCCGCCTTCAATCGCGACAAGATCGCGCACATTGCCCGCCTCACGAGTCAACTGCCTCAGCCCGTTTCCGTCGGCCGAAGCGCGCCACACCTGCACTTCACCGTCGGCCACCTTGCGGAACAGAACGCTGGCGGAATCCTCGCTCCAGGCCGGTGTGCCCGGCAAGGGATAGCCATTGAGCCATTCGATTTCCCCGGCATCGGCCAATCGCCGCGCCGGCGCCGAGCCGTCGACAGGGGCAATCATCCAGCAGGCGGTGTAGTCGTTGCGATCGGTTGAGGCACGAAAAGTGCGCCAGAGCGCCCAACGGCCGTCGGGCGAGATCGATGGACTGTCGATCCGGGCCATTTCGACACCGGCGCGTATCCCGTCCCCACCCCCGGCGTGGGCCGGGAGCGGGGACGAGACCGTGGCAAGCGCCAGCAGGGCTGGCAACCAGCGGCTCACCATGACTTGACCAATTGCACGGCGATGACTCTCCCGGCGGCACTTGCCTGCTCGGGATCGAAGCCGACAGCCGAATAGGGCGTGCGATTGTTGACGTAAGGCGGGTCCTGATCGAACAGGTTGGTCACGCTGAGTGACAGGCGTGTGCCGGAAAGACCGCCGGTCTCCAGGCCGAACGCCTTGCTTGCCTGAAGGTCGAGCGTGGTCCAGCCGGCTACCCGTTCAACCGGGTCTACCGCCGTGTTGCGATAGCCCGCGCCATGATTGAGAAAGACTGCCAGACCGAAGCCGTCGCGATCCGCAGCAAGACGCCCGCGCAGCCGGTATCGTACCGGGTTACCGATCGTGCCCAGCGCCTCGACCGCAGGCGCGCTGCGGGTGAGCTGTTGCGTGATATGGAATAGCCATGTGCCGGAAAGACCCAGACTGATCGAGCCGCGCGGAAGCGCGGTGCGATATCCAAGGTCGAAGTCCATGCCGTCGAGGTGCTGGCGTGCAAGATTGGCGTTGCGCGCATCGATCACGTAGGAGATTGCAGATGCCGGAATGCCGAATGGATTGAAGAAGTCCGGGGCTGTGTAGAGCGCCTCGAGAGTTGCAGGTGACGGCGCCGCTGCGATCAGCGAAGCATAGCGCTGGCGCTGGACAAGGAAGGTAAAGGCATCGGCAGCCGGATTGGCGATACGGTCGCGATAGCCAATGTCGAACCACGTCATGCTCAGCGACAAGCCGGGCAGCGCCGGCGGCCGGACATCCACACCCGCAGTGAATGTTCGCGCCCGCTCGGGTCCCATGGCCGGGTTGTTGCCGAACAGGGCAACGACGTTGCTGGACCCGCCAGAAGCGCTCGGGTCGGCGAGTGGCAGGGGCACGATCTGGCTAAGGCCGGGACCCTGACGAGTATCGTAAAACCCCGGTGCGCGAAACGAAGTGCCCCACGATCCGCGCAGCGCAATGCCCCAGAATGGTTCGTATGTCAGTCCGACCTTGGGATTGGCGGTTGTCCCGAAATCCGAATAGTGTTCGATCCTGCCGGCGATCGAGACATCGAGACGCCGGATCCCTCCAATGCCCTGCTCCGGCGCCACCAGCGGCGCACGCAGTTCGGCGTACCCCGCCACGACCCGGCGCCCGAGCGGATAGCCGCGATCGCCGGACGAGACTGGCTCTAGGGCATAGTCGTCGTAGATGCTGGAAGCCCCGAACGCCTCCGATCGGAATTCGACGCCGGCAGCGAGCGCGAGTGGGCCGCCTGGCAAGCTCCAGAGCGGACCATCAACCTTGAATCCCGTGCCAATCTGGCGGGAACGGTCGCGGGAGATCGCCGAGCCCCGCACGGCGTCGATCACGGCGGCCGGACTATGCGAGCCATCGCCGAACATGTTGAATGCGCGGCCAGCGTCGCCTTGCGCAAGAGCCACCGCGAGACGAGCGCTGTTGACCACGTTCAGGGCGCGCAGCTCCTCGTGCTGGATGCCGAGGTTGGCCCACAACTCGCCCCGCCAACTGCCACTGCGTGCCTGGATCGCACCCGATACAGCCCAGTTCTTGACATGGGCCTTGTTGAGCGGCGCGCCCAGATCCTTCCGGAAATCGTAGAATACGCTCACCGGCTCGCCAGTGCCGATCGGATCGACGTAGTAAGGATTGGCTGACGTCACAGTCACGGGCGCGTTCAGCGCAAAGTAGCGTTGTTCCGATCTGCGGTCGGCCGCAAATCCGTCAAGACGAAGGGTAACGTCGTGGGACAGGTCCTGTGCAAGCGCGATGACGCCGGCATGGCGGCGAGTTCGGGGCAGGAGGTCAGTACCAATCCGGCCATCGCCCAAGCGCCGTTCACCGGGCAGGAGTTTTTCCGGCGTCAGCGCCTTTCCATCCTGCCCTTGCGGGATGCCCCAGACCGATCCGTCCGCAGCGATGATGGTACCGGGATTGGCATAGGGCTGGCGGTAGTCCGGTCCGCCGAATGGGCGCAGGTCCTCACTGGCATAAGTCCGGTCTTCCGAGCCCAGGCGCCCCCGCGTGTAATACTCGTATGCGACCATGATCCGGCCTCGCGACCATTTCGCGGCAGCAATCTGACTGGCCTGGAACTCCGTAAAGCCGTTCGCGAGCCCCGAGCGAACGCTGGTTTCGGCGCCTTCGAATGACCGACGAAGGCGGAGATTGACGACCCCGGCCACGGCGTCAGAACCATAGATGGCCGATGTCCCATCGGCCAGCACCTCGATCTGTTCGATCGCGCTCGCGGGGATAAGCGAGAGATCGACGAAGCTGGCACCCGCACCAAGGGCCAGGCGGTTGCCTTCAACAAGAGTCAGCGTCGAACTTGCTCCAAGCCCGCGAAGATTCACGCTTGCGCCGACACCGATGTTCGCCGTGGCTCCGTTGCGCTGGGTAAAGCCCAGGGTCCCCTCGTTCGCACCGCCCCCGAAGTTTTGGGGAATTGCAGCGACGACGTCCTGCGTTGTCGCAAGGCCACTGTGGACGATGTCGGTTCGCGTGATGGCGATTACGTTGGCACCGGCAGGTGCGGCACCGCGGATGCGCGTACCGGTGACCAGAATCTCGTCCAGGACCGGAGCGGCCTGTGCCCGTTCATCAACCTGCCCGCCATACTGGGAGTTCCGGACCGCGAAGCCAGCACCACTGCGGATTGCCTCAAGTCCTGTGCCGACCAGCAGCAGCCGGATTGCTTGTTCGGGTGTGAGCGTTCCAGCGATCGCAGGCGCGGTCTTTCCGGCCGTCACATCAGCGCTTGCGAGCACAGTTACCCCGGTCCGGAGAGACAATTGCGCAAGAGCTGCGGCCAAAGGTTGTTCAGGCAAAGCGATGGCCATCCGGTGTTCGGTCGCGGCCTGTGCATTTGCAGCACAGGGTATGATGACACCTGCAAGCAGCACAGCAACAAACGAAGGCAAACGAGAACGTGACAACATGGAGACCTCCCTGATTGCCCTCGCGTGGGGGCTTTCTGGAGCTGAAGACGCCGGCCGCACCAAACCCCCGACATCTTTTTGCACGGGAAGGTTCGCGAAAGGGGGCCGGACGCCGGGGCGGCAAGCCGCTCCGGTCGCATGAATTCAAAAGCCCGCTTTCCTCTTTCCTCGCTCGGATCGGTCGTTCTCAACCGATCCGCACGATCGCCGCACGCCCGAATGAGGTCTCGGCGACCGCCCGTGCCAGCTTCATGAGCATCGTATGAGTCCGATGTTTGGAGAACGAGGCAAACCCGATGTGCAATGGATCACGATTGTGCTGAAGCTGAAGTGCAAATGGCGGAGTGGATCGACCGATGCGGAGCTCGCCCACCCTTTCACCAGCCGGGAAAACGTGGCGCAAAGTCCCCGTCATGGTCATGGGCAGCGTTGCCCTCTCAATCTCGGAGATGCACTTGCCCCCAATCTATGCCTATGTGGTTTCCGTAACGACATCGCGTGGTCCGAGCCGGCTGACTTGCAGGCCTTGGCAGTGGTGCCTTACGTCATTTTGCTTTGGCATCCTCCACGCTCCAGCGCGCATGACGATCCTTCTGTTGGGTCTTGGCCGCCCTCACCTGCCGGTTTTCGAAGAGTAGGCCATCCTTGATCGTCAGCTTGCCTACATTTGTGTTTCGGTGCCGGTCAGCCCGGCACCGAACGGGCAAAGAGCTTGTCAATTGCTTCGGCCTTCACCAAGCTGACCGAACAGCCCGACCGTCAAGATGTTTTCGGCATCTTGCCATCTGCCCCTCCCCGGCGCAGGAATCGCTGACAGGAAAGACGGTCGTAGATCTGAAATCCGGCTTTCCTTCCATCGTCGCGTCATCTCATCGCCAAAGCCACTGGATCACGCCGGTACACGACCCGGCAGCGGTTGGCCGAGGCGTCCAATCGCCAGGACCAGGCAGGCGGTGGCCGACTTCGCACAGAAATAGGCGAAGTGCGGTGGCTTCGGCTGGCTGTGATGCTGCAGGGGTTTTCCAGGACACGCCCAATGCCTTGAACAATACGACGAGGTGCTGCCGTGCCAGTACGACGACTATCAGCCCTACCTATACTAACCGCTGGTCGGGCGCGGCATCGTCCAAATGCTGGATGTTCTTGAATGGCTGCTCGATATCATGCGTCCTCGTTAGCAGATGTGGGGGCATCTCCCACGCTCAGGCAAGCGGCCTGTACCGCAGGGCAATTCCTATGTCTTGAGTGAACCCGACGGGCCCGTTCCGCCACGCCCGGCCGACTTCGTCGAGGGCCCCTCGTGGTATCTTGGTCCCTCGCTTGGCGGCTGGATCGAAAGCTAGGCAGGCATCAGCTTACCGGACTCGCTGGCAGAAATCAGGGAGCGCGCAAGCCAAGTCGGTCGTCGTCATCTACGAACGTGATGCGCTTTGCCCAATCCCACAGGACGAGGTTGATAGCTTCAGCAGGAGCGCCGCGGGCGTAGCTCGGCACGACTATGCCGACAAAGCCTTGCGCAATCGCCGCCTCGGCCAGATCCTGCGTCGGCACGGGCCGTCCTGAGAACATCCGGTCACGCCACGAAGGGTCGGCGAGCTCCTCTGGTGCCATGCCGAAAGGCTGAAGCGCGGCTGTGTCGCGACCATCCAGCAAGGGCCCGATGTCGGCCTGATAGGCCACCAGGGTTGTCGGCTGCAACGTGCCGACCTGATTGGCCTCGCGCAGCGCCGTCTCGGGCGCGAGCGAAGTATAGAGCGCCGGTCGTCCGCTGCAATTGAACCGTCCGCCAAATCGGGCAGCCCCCTTCCCCGAGAGCGGTTCGCAGGACCAGACCGGATTGAGGGCGCGGTAGAGCAGCCCGGTGAAGTGCATGCGCCTAGGCGTTAATGCCGGCGTCGACGGCGTCGATAAAGGTCAGCACGTCATCGGCCCGGTTGCTCTGCACCAGCTGCATTGCGGTCTGGCCCGAGAAGCCCGGCAGCGGCTCGGAGCGGTACCAGGCATAGGCCAGCAAGGCCGACCCGAAGCGCGGTTCGACCTTGTTGAGCACCTCGACCATCTGGCGAAGGCGGCGCTGGGTACGATCGGAAGCGATCCGGTCCTTGCGCTGGATAGCGTCCTTGCCGAGGCCGAGCGAGCGAGCGAGTTCGTCGCTGGTGGTGCGCAGCGCATGGACGATCTTGCGCGGAGCGAATGCGCCATTGTCGGCGTAGTTCTCAATCGCCATCACAAATCTCCATGAATTCTGACGTGGTATAGCGTCATTTTTTGCGGCATTCAAGTGACCGCATGGCGGGCACCGGTGTTTGTCGCAGCACGGCAACTTGCAGCTCGATCGCACCGGACGGGCTCTCTCCCGCAGACATGACACAGAAGGGCTGAAACGTGTTGCCGGTTTCCAAGCACGGCATGGATCGTATCGGTTTTCGCGCTCATCCTTATGGCGACGCGTTCGGCATTCCCCGCACGCCAAGGACATGAAGGCGTGGATCGAGGCCGGCAGGAGTCATGGAAGCGGCCCCCGCTAGTGGGCTGCCGGGACGATATCTTGATCCTTCGGGCGGGGCGAATGACCTCGAAGCGCCGCTCCATCAGCCGGGAGATACGTTAGGCCCCGAGCTCGGCAGGAGTTCGCAGTCCGATTTTGTTCTCGCGCTTGTTGACCCGGACTTCGCGGTGTTCGCTGCCGTCGGTAAAGCGCAGACCCAAGAAGGTTCATCAGCAAGGCCATCGTGGGTGCGACTTAGTCTAGTACCGCAAACTGATCGAAAGCGCTTTAAGCACGCAAAATTGGCACATCAAGGCTAACATCCATTGGTAGCGAGCTAAAGATTTTCTTGGGGAAAGCACCTTGAAGCAGGCGGTGTCGCTTGCGTGATTCGAACACCTGAGCCCATCATGGCGAATTCTTGTCCATGAAACTGGTGCCTGCAGACGCGGATGTCCTGCTTGGTGTTTCGTTATCCGTTGCTCCTCTTGTGCAGCAAGAGGAGCAGGACACCATTGCTTTCCCGTACGACATCGAGACCCGCAGCAATCGCGACGGCCCTTGCGAACTCTTCTGGATCATCACTACGAAATGCGCCGGCGAGCATAAAATGGTCGAGACCGGGATCGCCAAGGCGCAACTGCACAGAATTCCGTGCATTGAGCAGGGCGACGGCCCGCCCCAAGGTAAGTCCATTCCCTGAAAGCATTTGGTTGGTCGGCACCGCAACAGCACTGGCGGCCGGGCCAGATTGGGATGCAGCACCCAGCTCTTCGCCCGGTCCGAGGTCATGCGATGGCGCATCAGGGCTTTCGCCTTTCACTTTACCGCTCAGGACCCGGATACGTGCCGCTCCGGGCGCAGCAGCAACGTCGAGCGTCGCGTGCTTCGTGCGGGCGACCAGTGCGCCCGCACGAACTTCAAGCGGCCTTTCATCCCCTTCGGCCACTTCGAGCCTTGCGCTACCGGCAAGAATCTCGACGCGCCTTGCGCTTGCATCGAAACTGCTGCGCGCGTGACTTGATTCTGCCAGAGTGAGCATCGAACCATCGGCCAGCCGCCAGGAATGTTGCCGACCAGGGGCCGTATCAAATGTGCGGGCCTCGACCGGGCCGCCGATCCCCACGAGCGGAATATGGTTGGAGAAGTGAACCGAGATAAGTCCGACCAGAGCAAAGCAGGCGAGCGTTGCCATCGTGAAGTGGGTGCTGCGACGCATCAGTAACGGGGCCGGCGTCAACTGGCGCTGGCGGCCATGGGCAGACTGGGCGAGCGCAAGGCTCTCGTGCCAATCGCGCTCGATTTCAGCATAGGCAAGTCGGTGGCGCAGGTCGCGCGCAAGCCATTCCTCAAAGGCTCGGCTAGGGGCGGCACCTTCGAGAGCCTCATTGCGGGCGAACCACTGTGCGGCTTCCTCGCGAATGGCAACGGGCACTGACTTACGCCCCGTCATGCGTCGCTCCTGAACCGGCTCAGCTGGACAAGTGCCCGCGCCATCTGTTTCTCGACCCCTCGCACGCTCAGCCCTGTCTTCTGCGCGATTTCGGCATAGCTATAGCCATCCAGCCTGCGGGCAAGGAAGATCTCACGGGTCAACGGCTTCATTCTGGCCAGTGCGTTGTCGATCCGCATCAGGCGATCGCGAGCCTCGAGATGGCGAACTGGATCGATTCCAGCCGGATCTTCTTCGTCAAGCGGGACATGATGCGCAGTTTCACTACGGCGCGCGGAACGCTCCAGATCGCGCAACGCGTTGGCTGCTGCTGCGGCAAGATAGCCGGCGGGCGCTTCGATCGGTGCTTCCCGGGATTCGCGGCGGACAAGTCGCAGGAATACCTGCTGGACGAGGTCTTCTGCTCGTTCGATCCCGGCCTTGCGTACTAGGCGCCGGAGCAACGGCAACCTGTGTTCGCGATAAAGCGTTTCCAGATCCGGTATGGACGCAGCCGCGCATGCGACAAGTGCCTCTCCCGATTGTTCCTGCAGGCTCGATGTCGGACTGGTCGATTGCGTCATGAAGATGCCAGGGCCTTCGTGGACGAGGTCCCCCGGCAATGAGCCGGATCCTGAGAACACGATTGAGACGTGCGCCAATGTCTTTGGCCCTTTCGGGCTTGGACATGCACATTGGCGATCCGGCCGTCGGAAAACGGCAAGGGAAGTCCGCACTCAACACGAGGTTCTCAGGCCTCGGTGCAGGGCAACGCCCACACATTGAAAAGTTAGGTCAATCTTGCCGCTGCCGCAACCTGCGTTTGTACGCGCAAGCGCTTCAATCACCTCCAAACTGGTTTCTTCTGCAATTATAATCCCTGCCATCGTGCCTTTGCCTCCAAGCGATGCTGCTCGACTTGCCGGATCGTGAGGCACCGTAGCGCCAAAATGGGACGTCATTCAGGCGTCACGAGGGCGACGACCATGCGGCTTGGCCGCAACGTCATCCTGCCCGACGCAGCTCGGTCGGCATGAGCCGAACAAGGACGTAGCCCCATGAGGCAAGTCAATGCCTTGCTGTTCCGGCACCTGCCACCCCCGTGCTCGGCCTGGCACAAGCGTGCCGATCGCAGCGCCCGCCAGACTCAGGAGCAAGAAGACCCAACGCCCCTGTATCAAGGATAATGTCGAAAGCACGAAGCTGTGTGGCTGACGTCGTCGTAACAGGGCGCAGTCCCGGCTTCGTCATCGAGCCCCGGGTGGTCGGGTGATGACTTTGCCAAAGCCGGCGCCGAGGAAGAAGATCGGCACCAGCGATGCAAGGCCCACCAGGCAGCAGGTCCGACCTGACTACGCTCGATCAACTCTGGACAGTAGCATTGCCAGGCAGATGTCGTCGGCGGCGCGTGCAGCGTGCACAGCGACCGCCAGTTCCCTTTAGGCTTGCCAAGGAACACTACCCAGTTGGGTATGGAAAATCCTCAGCGCATGTCTTTGCCTTTTCCAGTATCCAATACGGACGTCCCGCATTGAACACTTGGATTGGCTGGCTGACATGACCTTTGACGAGGGACTATCTCGCCTGATCGAGGAAATCTATAAATCACCACATGACGAACGTGCATGGCGGCGAGTCCTGGAACAGATCCGGACCCGGACCGGAAGTCGCTACATTGTCTTTTCAGCCGTTGACCTGGCGTCCAAATGTTATTCCAAGGCAGAATTCTTCGGCGTGGACAGCGGTCAGTTTCTTGACGGTGTCGAGGAGTATCGAGAGCATCAATTTCAGAACGATCCGCTGCTGACCTACGCAGCGCGGAACCCGAGCGCCGGCTTCGCAGAAAGCCGCGATGCCTTGTCCAGGCTCGGTCGATCCTTGCAGGATGATCCATACATGCATTTTGTCGCCGGGCAGCTCGGGTCTGGACATAACGCCGTTTGCTACACTGCGCCAAACGAACACCTGACGTTGGGCATATCCATCAACCTGCCGAACACCAGGAGTTGTTTCGAACCTGAGCAGCTGGACCTGTTGCGCCTGCTGTTTCGGCATATCGAACGAGCAACGCTGCTTGCGGTGCGTCCCCCAATGACCTCGTACGAGAAGATGCCGACGTTGCTTCTTGACCCCCGTGGTCTCATAATTGCGCAAAATGAAGGGGCAGAGGCAGTCCTGGCCGAAAACGACGGTTTGAGGTCTACTGGAAGACGCCTTCATGGCACCAGACAAGAAGATTCCAATCGCATTGCCGTGACGATCGCCAATGCCATGGCGATTGACTCCCCGCTGGGCGGAGGAAGCGTGCTCGCCGTACCTCGCCCATCAGGCAACCCTGACTGGATATTGACTATCGATTACCTCCCCCGAACCGAGACTTATTTGCAGCATTTCGCGGCAAGAACCGTTGTTCATATTGTAGAGCGCCCCCTCAAGTATCCTCGAACAGCACTCCAAAAGGCCGATAGCCTTTTCGTCCTGACCCCGACGGAGTCAAGATTACTGAAAGCATTCTACGAAAATGATCTGGACCTACGCATGGCAGCGAATCAGTCCCAGCAAACGTATTCGACAGCCCGTGTACATATGCGGCGGATTCTCAGCAAAGCCGATGTAAGAAATCAGACAGCTCTGGTTCGCTTGATTCAGAATCTTGATGGATAGAGCCGGTTTCTACCCATCTGAGTATGGCGCATTCGGCCTGTTGGCCTATCCCGCATCACAACGACCTCGCAGGCACGGCTTTGCGCATCGAACGTCGCGCGAGGCCCCAAACGGCGCAAGCCATCGGTCTGGAACGGGAGAACTGTCATGACTGCCATCGTCAAGTCCGGATCCGAGTGGCATAATGCCGATCTCGATGGACCGCATTCCGAACAAGAAGGTGAGATCGCCGCCCTGGCCGACGGGGGCTATGTGGTTGTCTGGATCGACAGCAATGACGGCTACACGGCGGCGGTTCGTGCACAACGCTTCGACAGTTTCGGTACACCGGTCGGTGCTGAGATAATCGTCGACCAGGGGCCGGGCAATGTCCCTTACTCGGCAAAATCGAATGTCGCCGTGTCGGGCCTTGCTGACGGCCACTTCGTCGTGGCGTGGGATCAGAACTATGCCGGCTTCAATGGGAACGGGGTACTGGCCCGGACCTTCGACAGCACCGGACAAGCGCTGGGCGGCACGTTCCCAGTGGCCACTTACTCAGACAGCTTTCCTTCCAGCGAATCTCCCCGGATCCTTCCTGCAGCGGATGGCTCGTTCTGGATTGTCTCCGAAGATTTCGTTGTCGGGCGCGGACAGGGTCTGATCGCGCAGCATCTCGACCAGACTGGGGCGAATCTCGGTCCAGGCATCGAGCTTCTCAATCTCAGCGAGGCAACGGATGTCAGCTTCCCCGAGGTCGCCCAGCTGGCTGACGGGCGCGTGGTTGTTGGCTGGTCTGAAACGATCGTCGCTCCCATCAACGAAGCATCCTTCAAGCTGCAGATCTACGACCGCGATTTCAAGAATGGCGGAGCGGTTGTCACCATTGATCACTCCACCGAATTCGGGGCCACGTTCTGGCATGATGGAATAGTGGCCCTGCCCGACGGCGGCTTCGCTGTCGAATGGCTGGCATGGCGCCAGAACGGGGAATCCTCGATCTATGTCCAGACGTTCAATGCCGCAGGCGCTGCCCGTAACAGCCCTACACTTGTCACGACCCACTCATCCGGTCAGCTCTCCAACGCGGATATAGCGCTCAACGGTGCCGGAGAGCTCGTGGTTTCCTGGATTGCGCCTGATGGTTCGTCGATCATGGGGCAGAAGATCGCAGCGGACGGAGCACCGCTTGGGACGTCCTTCGAGATATCGCCTGCCGATATTCAACGAAATGTCCATCTCGTCGGCCTTTCGGGCGGTGGCTACGTCTCGCAGTTCATCGGCAATAGCGAGGATGGCTGGGCGGTCAGTGCGCAAGCTTTCAATCTTTCCATAATCAGCGGCAGCTCGGGCAACGACAAACTCAATGGCACCGCATTTGATGATGTCCTGAACGGCCTGGCAGGTAGCGACGTGCTCAACGGCCTTGCCGGGAACGACAGGCTGAATGGCGGCGCCGGCAACGATACGCTTGATGGAGGCGTGGGCAGCGACACCGCAGTCTACGACGATGCAGCAGGAGCGGTGAAGGTCAGCCTGCTTCTGACAGGCCTGCAGAACACCGGTTCTGCAGCAGGCGTCGACAAGCTCGTTTCGATCGAGAATCTGGTCGGTTCGGCCTTTGCAGACACGTTGACCGGCAACGATGCGAACAATCGCATGGAAGGCATGGATGGCAACGACAAGATCGACGGCAAGGCTGGTGCCGATTTGATGGTTGGTGGCAAGGGAAATGACACCTACACGGTGGATACCCTTTACGATGTTGTCGCCGAGAAGGCCGATGAAGGAACCGATACCGTAAACGTCGGCTTCAGCTACATCTTGGGCGAGAATGTCGAGAAGCTCGTGCTGACGGGTGGTGACAGTCTCGAAGGAACCGGCAACGCACTCGCCAACTCTCTTACCGGCAACGCGGGCGCCAATCACCTTTATGGCCTCGACGGGAATGACACGCTGGATGGCAAGGGCGGGGCAGATGCATTGTTCGGCGGCATGGGCAATGACACCTACGTGGTGGACGATCCAGGCGATGTCGTCAGCGAAAGCGCCGGCGCAGGGACGGACACGGTCAAGGCTTCGATTGCCTTCATCCTCGCAGACAATCTCGAGAAGCTGACCCTGACGGGTGCAGGCGATCTGGATGGGACTGGCAATGCCTTGGCCAACACCGTCATCGGCAACGCCGGGGCCAACCATCTTTGGGGTCTCGCTGGCAAGGACATCATCTCGGGTGGTCTAGGTACTGACAGTCTTTGGGGGGGGCTGGGAGCCGACAACCTGACTGGCGGTGGAGATGCGGACCTGTTCGGTTTCGATACCCTGGAATCTTCCGCGAGCAAGGACACGATCAAGGATTTCGAGCACGGAATCGACGAAATCGCCCTGAGCCGGAGCGTTTTCACCGCTTTTTCCGGCAGCGCTCCTGGGGGCATATCGGCAAATGCCTTCGCCCTTGGCACTGCCGCTGCCGCGGCCACACAGCATTTGATCTACAACCAGGCCACGGGTGCATTGTACTACGATGCTGATGGCGTCGGCGGCCAGAGTCAGGTCCAGATTGCCCTGCTGTCGACCAGACCCGTCCTGGACGCGGCGGACTTTGTGCTGATCTAGGGGCGTATAGGCCTGAGGCCCGGGGGCCAATCGCCCCCCTTCCCGCCCGGCCGGTCAGATCTCGCAGCGCGATAGCCCAAAGCCGCACCTTGTCACGATCCGCCCAGCAATGCCCCAGCACTTGGGGAGCTTCTGATCGAGGACCAGTTCAAGTGACCGCCAGGTTGCGCCCGCTTTGACAGGCTTCAGCCGACCTTCAGGCGCAGGCGGACACCACGGAAGGGGCCGGATTGTGCAGTGCGTTCAAGCACGAGATGGTGGCTGCCCGAACGAGGCCATGCGACCGATTGGGTGCTGCGGCGGTTGAGAGCCGAATGGTTTGGCAACAACAATCCACGCCCACGGCCTTGCGGGCGCGACCAGCCAAGCCTGCGTCGACCCAGCCGCCAGCACTATGGTATCGCCGAGCCGGCGCCGGTGCCCCCTTGTCGCAAGTTCAGACAATCCGCGAAAGGTTCGCCTTGACGTTCCCCCTGATCTGGTTGGATCGATCCCGAATGACGAGGCGTCCGGGCACACGTGTCCGGCTAGGATTCTTGTCCGATTGATGCAGGGCACTGGGCCTGTTCCCTGCGAGATCGCCGATCGGCACCGGGTCCTTAAAATCCCTGCAAGGTTGGGCACCGACCGGGTTGAGCATCGGCTGTGCCTGCGCGCTCGGCGACACTTTGGACTGGCCCATTCGTGTGCAGGGGAGCATGATGATAGCATGCGCGTCTTGCTGGCATTGCTTGGCTCCCTTTTGCTCGCAGCGGGCACACCGCCTGACGAAATCGCTGGCACTTATCGGCTCGAAGGAATGCCCGACGCGGCAGGCGAGCTGCAGTTGCGCGCCGATGGGCGGTTTGCGTACATTCTTGCCTATGGCGCATTGGACGAGCGCGCCGAAGGAAGCTGGCTGCGCCGTGACCGCCAGGTTGACTTGACGACGCAGCCAAAGCCCGTCGCGCCGGTCTTTCGGCTTGTCTCAAGCAGCGCCCGAACCCCCGGTTCGCCAATGGTGCAAGTCACCTGGCCAAATGGTCGCGGCATAGCGGGCGTGGACATTCTCGTCGGGTTCGGTGCTGGCGAGCCGATCGCTGGATACACGCAGGAACAGGGTTGGGGGTTGCCTGCAGAGGAGCGCCGGACACCGCGCTGGATCGAGCTGTCCGAGCCCGTTTACCACCTGGAATCGCCTCGTTTTCCTCTCGACTGTAGCGATCCTTGCGCGATCCGCGTTGTTCTTGTTCCCAATGACCTTGGTGTTATCGACTTCACGGGCATTGCGGTTGACTTGTTGCCCAACGAGCTGAGAATGCACCGTGGTGCGAGCGAGCTGCGCTTCGTGCGGCAGGCCGCCTCTCCTTGACTGCATGGCCGCCACGAGGGCGGAAGGCGGGTCCCGGCATGCAAGAAGGATAGTCGGACTGCTACACGATGAGATCAGCCGTCGAGGGGGGCATGCCGTCTACGGTTTGGACATGGATGACAAGATCGGACCTGAGGTCACCGTTCAGGTCGATCGTCACCTGGTCATGGATACCATGCTCCAAGGTCATCACGGCTCCTGAAAATCCAGCAATATCAAGAAATCGGTCGAGATTATCTCTGTCCGCCAGTGCCCGCATGAACGAGCTCGCACCTCGTCCCGACACTTTCAGCCAAAGCGGCGATTGATCGGGACGCGAGCATCCTCGAAAACTCCAGCCCCGCCGCATCGCCTTCGCGCCAGCGCATCCAGACAGACTGTTCAGCGTGCGCGCCAATCCGCAGGACTGCGGGCGCACCCACGATCACCGGTCCTTCATAGCCGCTGATCCTGCATCCATGTTCCGAAACGTCGACGAGCAGAACCTCGTGCGCCTGGCCGCTTGGTGGCCGCAAACTACCCGATAGCTCGATCCTGCTGCGGACACCTGCACGCCGATCGACATGTCCGCGTCGCGATTTCATAACAGCACAGTCCCCGCTCATTGTTGCCATCTCAATCCTTCAGAGGCCGTAATACTCAACCGGTCCCAAAGGATCTCCGGAAAGCCTTGCCACCCCCTGATTGACGGTCAGTCGACTTCCATCAGGTCTATAGGCACCGTTTGTTTAAGGTTCCTAAACACTGGCGCGCCTCGTGAATTAAAGTTTCGTGAAAACTACATCTTGCCCTTTCGAGGATACAATCAAGGGCATCACCAAACGTGATTGACCCAGCGCGTGCCTTAAAAGGGTGGCGGTTCGAATTGTATGACACGCGCAGGTCAGCAATAAGCTGGCCCGGAGGGGTCGTGATCATGGCGGTGATTGGCGTATTCAGCGCCAAGGGCGGAGTCGGCAAGACGACCTTGGCTGTGGAACTGGCGTGGCGTTCGGCTGTTGGCTCCGGCCACCGGACCTTATTGTGGGACCTCGACGCGCAAGGCGGCTGCAGCTACCTGCTTCGGCTCGAGGAACCCACTGGCTCTAGAGCCGCTTCGGCGTTCTACAAGACCAGCAACCTGCGTGACCTGATCGTCGATACCAGATTCGCAGGGCTTTCCCTCCTGCCATCGGATCAGAGCCTGCGTAATCTGGTTCTGACCTTTTCCAGGATCGGGTCACCCTACAGGCTTGCCCAGCAGACCAAATTTCTCGCAGCAAACTATGACCGCGTGATCATGGACTGTCCGCCAGGGTTGAACGCGACAAGCGAGCAGATCATCGCCGCGGCAGACTTGCTGCTGGTCCCGCTTTCGCCGACCTGCCTCAAAGCCGGCACGCTCGACAAGATACGCAGCGAATTGATCCGTCACCACCGCCGTCACCCCCCGATCCTGCCGGTTCTTTCAATGCTGGATATCCGACGCAGGCTTCATCGCGAGACGCTTGCTGCCCTGGAACCTCGTTGGCCGGTTGTTCCCATGAACAGCCTGGTCGAGCAGATGGCCGTCCGTCGGGCCCCGCTAGGCTCGTTTGCCAGCTGGAGCGAGCCGAGCCGTGCGATGGAAAGACTTTTCAATGCGATAGAAGTGAAAATCGCAGAGCTCGAAAGCCGCCAGTAGCTTGAGCATCATGGCATGTCGCCATCGTCTGACAGAAGACGTTAGGCGTTCGGTCCAGGCAAGGCGCGAGCAGGCGTATCGCGCGGGCACTATCGCGTCCGGTGTGCGTTGGCGCACCGCTAGAGCGTGAATCTTCTGCTGGGTGCGGATCGTCAGGTCCTGCTGTCGGGACCCTGCATCCGCCATGGTCGAGACCGCTCCGGTCGTTAGGGCTTTTGAAAGGACAATTCGGCGATTATGTCAGCCATGGACGATCTCGGCAGACTCGCGCCCTTCGCGTTGACAGCAGCACTGGTTGTTTTCATGGTTTTGCTGGCGCACCGGGAAATGCGCCGACAACCACAGAAGGTCTCGCAATGTCGTGCGGCCTTGCCCGACGATGCCTTGTCTTGCGATGACCCGCCTTCCGATACAGCGACCCTCGGGCCTGGCAGGTCCGCTCCAGGCGAAGCCCCGGGAGAATGGAAGATCACGTCCGGTCTGCGCAAGGTGCTCGACAGCGTGTTTGCCGATGTCGATTCCATGCCCGAACCCCAAGTACAGCGCGCCAAGTCCGGGCCGGGGAGACAGGATGATCGGCGGTCGTGGTCATGTCGGGTCCTGCCTGATTCTTTCGAGTATGTAGAGCAAGCACCTCCCTCCCGTTGAAATCGCTTCACTGCGCCTTGACGGTTTCCCCTTTTGCCAGGCGCTGGGCCAAATTGTTCCCGCGTTCTTGCTGGTCTTCGAACCGGATCGAGAGCGCCTTGCGTGCTGCAAGCCCGAAGACGCCTGCACAGTTGGGCGGGGACCGCGCATCATGGGCGTAGTCAAGCGCATGGCGGGGAAGCCCGCCCCGAACCGGGCGTTCGATTCATGGCGCAAGAAGCGGCGGGTACGAACCTGCAAGGACCAGATTGCTCCTGAGGGGTCCCGCCCCTCCGACCAGTTGCCTCGGTAATCCTCAGCCTGACGAACTCGCTCTGGTGTAAATCTTCTCGAGCATCGTGCGCAATCGCTTCAACTCGGTCGCGGAAAGCACGTTGAAGATCGCGTTGCTGGCCTCCTCGGCCTGAGGCCAGATTTCGCGGAACACCGCCTCCCCGGCGCTTGTCAATTCAAGCAGATGTGATCGGCCGTCGCGTACGTTGCTTGATCGTGCGACAAGCCCGCGGGTGCCGAGCGACTTGCAGGCCCGGTAAACGGTTACCTTATCCTGGAGTGTCAGGTCCACGAGTTCGCACTGGGCCGCCGCGCCGATCTCACCCAGCACGGTCATGACACGCCATTCCGGAACCTTGAGACCCAGTGCCGCATGATAGCTGCCTGCGATACGGGTACTGACTGCATCAAACGTGATTGCGAGCTGGTAGGGCAGAAATGCTCCCAGGCGGGTCTGGTTCGCATGATTGGCGACCTTGCTGGTGCGATTGCGAGCGGACATGATCTGTAAAACCGCTAAATAGTGCTGGTAGCTATCGCATCCCCGCGTAAGTTCAAACTGGTGCAGCGTCAACTTCAAGGATCCTTATGCCGCGACGGCAAGGTCTTGAGGAAATGCCGATCTCCCTCTTGAAGTCTTTTTGCAAAGTGTTGCATTGAATGACCAAGTGCCTGGGTGCAGCCTGCAATGGGGCGACAGGACCGACGTGCAGACCCGGACACGTGATCAGGTCATGCTGAAGACACGCTCGGCTGGTCCCTGTCCACGGGGCTGCCCCGAGGCGTGGCCGGTGCCGGCGCGAGGAAGAGCGAGCTGGCGCTGCGTCAGGTATCGGCGGATTGGCCTGACTGCGGGCCAGGCCCCGGGCTCGACGGTTCGAGGGGGGAAGGCCCGGCGGAAATCACCGGGAGATCGACGCCGTCCGTATCCAGACTTGCACGCTCCTTGGCCCTCGCCCGTGGCGACTTAAGGCCCAGCCCAATAGAGACAGCTAGCAACTTGCGTCGCTCCGAGTAATCGGGTGCGACCATGGGATAATCTCGGGCCAGGCCCCAGCGCGTGGTGTATTGGTCCGGCAGGAGCTTGTGCTCACGCATCAGATGCCGCCTGAGGAGTTGCGTCTTCGTGCCGCACTCAAGACACGTCAGGCCGTCAGGCTTCACCGATGAGCGGATCGAAACGGCCGGAGCGCGCTTCTGCTCGGCGGGTGCAGGCTCGCCGAGTTTCGTCAGGGATGCGTGTACCGCCTTTATCAGGTTTGGCAGGTCGCTTGCCGCAACCGCGTTGTTGCTGACATGTGCGGAGACGATATCGGCAACGTGGGCAAACAAGTTCGCGTCGGACATCGTATCGACTCACCGCATGAGAAACCCTTCGAGTCCTGCCGGGGAGCGAAGCATCGCGCAAGAACGTTTTGCAGTGCAGCAAGGGGTGGTCGCAAAACTGTCCAAGGCTGGGACACGCGGACCAAGCCCCCTTCCCTGCCAGCCTTGCGACGGCCGGATCGCGTTACCCGCACGCGCTGGCGTTGATGAAACCCAGCCTGTACAGACGTTTCAGGGCGGGCCTGGCGGGTCTGGGTGACAATCATGCGCCTCGACAGGCGGCGCATGAAGAAAGGGGGCCCGGCAGATCAGTGGTGCTTTGCTCGCCAGTCGTCAGCTTCCGTACGGACAACTTGTTTTGCATCGCACCAGGAAAAGCGCGCAGCCATGCCTGGTTCTCCTGGCAGTTGGCACATGTGGTTCTGGCGGAAGCGAAAGCTCGAACCAGGTCCATGCGCGCGCTGCCTTGGCTGGTCTCAAACCGAGGTTGGCCGACTACGCCCATTTACGAGTTTGAAACCGTGCCGCGATTATCAAGCTTTCAACGCAGCAAGCGTTCTAACACCGGGTCCGCCGTCGGTCTTTACAGTCCGGCGGCGGACTTGTATCTGCAGCGCAGGACCTGTGCGCCCGGGCAATGCCCCGGCATCGCCCGAACTTGTCTGCAGCAACACGGCGTCGATCTGGCCGACCCGTAGGCAATCCACTTGCCGTGCGTGCTGCGAGCATACCGACAGCAGTCGCCTGAGCGGGCTGGGCGCCGCACACGAGCACAAGTGGCCTGGTGTCCATCTCACTTCTGCCACCGGACCCGCTGAGGGTCGCCTCGCGAGGCGCAACTCGCAAGCGCATCTGCGTTGCCCTGCCGCTGGCGGCCCCATGGCGCCATGTCTAGCTCGCAATCTGGCAATCGTACAAAGCTGCCGGCCTCGACCGCGCTGCTGCTCCGAGGTTCGCAAAAGGCGGGGCGGTCGGGCCGAGATTCGAGCTCGCACATCTATCACGAGACAGATCGTCACCCCGGCATGGCTGGTCTGGCATCCGGCGACCCTCCGGCTCAATCCCCACAGCAGTCGTCCCGGACCCTGCGCTCCTGGAGCCCAGGCAACGGCCATCCGGATCGTCCGCTCATGACGCAAGGACGGCAACGGGCCGTTTTCCCATCCACGACTCTGCAGCCTGTGGCGTGGCAACCGGACCTGCCACATGCCACGGCAACTG
This sequence comes from Novosphingobium cyanobacteriorum, assembly GCF_029436685.1. Taxonomy (GTDB): domain Bacteria; phylum Pseudomonadota; class Alphaproteobacteria; order Sphingomonadales; family Sphingomonadaceae; genus Novosphingobium; species Novosphingobium cyanobacteriorum. Next base: position 12,377 of record NZ_JAROCY010000009.1, on the reverse strand, counting down.
CCAGGCAAGATCAGATGCCTGTTCTTGCGCAGCGAGCGTCCTGAGCAATACGCCTGCGCACGTCCAGCCGACGCGCAAACGCGCGTAATCTTGGCAACACATCAGTGGTCAGAGTCTCGGTTGCATGGTGCTGCTTGAGTTGGACGGCGTTTTCCGTATTGTCGTCGTTGGCACAGGCTTGGAACAGAGCCTTGCCATGACCAGAACTTGCCCCGCGGCTTCTACCCTCACATGTAACGGCCGCGGGGGCTTTCCTTTTTTATGTTGGCCATGGAACCTACCCGGTGATCGTCCGGTTGTCGGGGCGCGTGCCTGAGTGACAGCAGGCCCGTGGCATGCAGGTCCCGTGGGCAGGCCTCCCTCCATGGCCCACGGGACCATCTGATCAGCGTGGGCTACGACGGCGTCCCTTGATCTCTTTGATCCGCCAACCCGGCATCAGCCACCGCGCCGCATCCCGGACATTGAAGAAGACCATGTCCTTGCCGGCGTAGTAGCGGACAGGCACTCCATCGGGCTTGATCAGTCGGAAGCTGCGCACCACCAGATTTGAACGCGAAAGACCCGATTCGGCAAGCGGTTCGCGCAACGGCAAGACGCCAGCCCCGATCGCATCAGATCATGGGCACCAACACCAGGTGCGCCGCCTCGCCGAGGGGCAAGAGCATGTCAGTCAAGTAGGCGTAGACCGATCCGGCACCGTAGACTGGCCAAACCATGCTTGTCGTGCGGAGACGACAATCCAGCGATCTGTTGCTTGTGTCCAGCTTGTCCCTCGTCGCGAGCCTGGCGTGTCGCTGGGTGGTGCGCGTTCTGGCTGGCCCCCCTGCCATCTGCACGGATTGCTGTCTTCTCGAGGCCGTCTCACCGTTTGTCGCGGACGTATCTGCGACGATTGCGTGTGGATTGCGTTCAGACCTGCTCCAACATAGCAGGTTTGACTTTGCCCGTGATACTGGTGCATTGAAACACTAACCAGACGCAATCTCTTGATTCAGACAGAAGGTGCATTCGATGTCTTACACCGTCAGCACGCTCCGGACGATGACGCGTTCTTGCGAGTTGATGCGTGACCGGGTGAAATCGGTTGTCTTCAGGCCGGAAGACCGCAAGGTGCTCGACGTCACGTTCGGGCCGACGGCTGCGGCGGAACTTGTCGGGCGTACGCCCGAAGCCCTTGCAAAGGCTGAGAAAGAAGGGCGCCTTGCACCGCCCAAGCAGCTGGGCAATGGCCGGCGATACTATACTCTCGAGGACCTCACGCAGATCCGCAATGCGCTGAACATCCATCCCGGGAAGGCCGCGGACGAGGATGCGGTCGTCGTCGCTGTCCAGAATTTCAAGGGCGGCGTCGGCAAAAGCACAATTACCAAGCATTTCGCAGACTACCTCGCCCTGCGCGGCTTCAATGTGCTGGTGATCGACTGCGATCCGCAGGCATCGACAACGACAATGTTCGATATCCAGCCCGAAACATTGATCGATGAGGAAAGGACGCTGGGAAACTTCCTGTCCCCGCGCAGCACGTTCGATGACTTCAGCCAGGCCATCCACGATACCGCCTGGCCGACGATCAAGATAGTGCCGTCGAGCCTTGGCCTACAGGACGCCGAGTGGGATCTGACCGCGACATTGCAGGAAGGTGGCCAGGCGGTTCGGGAAAGCCTGCAGCGCCTCAGGATCGGCATCGCGAGCGTGACCAAGGACTTTGATGTCATCCTGCTCGACCCTCCCCCGGCGATGGGATTCCTGGGATTGAACGTGATGGCCGCAGCAACCGGATTGCTGGTGCCGGTCCCCGCACGGCAGCTGGATTATCTTTCCACGATCCATTTCATGGATACAATCGCAGAGAACATCGAAATTCTGGAAGCTCACGGCACGCCCGTCGACTACGGCTTTATCCGCGTCGTCTGTTCGACCTACACACCGAGCAAACCGGGTGAAGCGGACATGTGGAAGATGATGAAGGCGACTTACGCCAATTTCCTGCTGAGCCAGCCAATCCTGGCGTCCGAGGAAATCAAGAATGCAACGCAGGCATTTCGCTCGATCTATGAGAGCAAGCCTTCGGCCTCGCATGCGACCTACCAGCGTTGCCGCGACAATCTGAATGCCGTCTTCGACGAGGTGCTGCAGCAGGTCCGCGAACAATGGCCATCTCAAAGCATTGCGACAGGTACGCCTGATCTTCTTGGGAGCGCTGCAGCATGAGCCGTCGTTCGCTGATCGACGAGGCGCTTGCCGCGCCAGCGTCGGCGATCGAGGTTGCGCCCGCTGCGGTCGCACCGCCGACCGCGCCCAAGACGTTCACGACACGCAGGCTGGAGGGGTTCACCGAGGCGGCGCGCATGGTCAAGCGCCCAACCATCCGTCTCAAGCCCGCCGAATGCTCGATCTGGCCAGGCAATGCGCGCGACTATGCCCTGCTATCCGAGACCCGGTTGCGCAGTCTCATCGATTCTATCCAGGCGGAAAACGGCAACCGGATACCCGTGGTTGTCCGCCGCACCCCACAGGGCGCTTGCCAGTACGAGCTGGTGATCGGGACACGTCGACACTGGGCGGTGGCATGGCTCAATGCCAATCATTATCCCGATATCGAGCTTGTCGCGATCATCGAAGACCTCGATGACGAGGCAGCATTCCGTCTAGCTGACATCGAGAACCGCGAACGCGAGGATATATCGGACCTCGAGCGGGGGATGAACTACAAGGCAGCGGTCGAAGCCTACTACGATGGGGTCCAGGCACGTCTGGCTGACCGCGTGAAGCTGTCGAAGTCCATGCTGGCGCGCTACATTGGGCTGACCGACATTCCTGCCACCGTGATCAGCGCCTTCAATTCACCAATGGATCTCCAGGTGCGGCACGGCGACAAGCTCCTGCCCGTCCTGCGGAATCCGGCATTGCGCAGCCGGGTCGAAGAGGCAGCCAGGCAGATCGCTGCCGAACAGAGTTTCCGCCAGTCGGGCGATGAGGAACCCATCGGAGGGGCAGAAGTCGTGGCCCGCTTGGTCAAGGCCGCCACGACCAGGCCCGCGCGAAGCCAGAAAGCCACGATCGATGTCGAAGGCAGATGTATCGGTACGGTGGAGCGCGACCGGGCGCGAGGGCTGACCCTCACACTCAATCCCACCGACCTCGCGCCTGATGACATCCTTGCAGCGCTCAGGCCGGTGATCGAGAGAGCCAGGATTTTCAAAGGGAATGGCCGGTGATTTCAACAGACCTCAGGCGCGTGCAATGCCACTCCGAGATTTTGCTATTTTCTCTCTTTTTTCAATGACTTAATGCAATCGTCCCACGCGTGGGACGCGGTCCGTGAGGATGGGTGAGATCGTGAAGAAGACCATCACTGCCATGCCTGACGGACGGCGGGTCCAGTTTGAGATGTTCTTCACCCTGCCCGACTTCAGCGACGTATCGCTGAGGGATTATCAGGAAACGATGCAACGGCCATTCTTCAGCCTGTCGAAGAAGAAGCGGCTCAAGCCGATAGAGTACGTCAGCCCCGACAAGTCGGTGACTGTCCATGTTTCGCCAAATCCGGCGTACGGCATGGCAACCATCTGGGATGCCGACATCATGATCTATCTGGCATCGCATCTGAACGAACTTCGCGAACGTGGCGAGAATGACCTGTCGCCGACAATTCGCGTCCAACCCGGGGATCTGCTCAAGCGCATCTGCTGGGGCGTGAGCGGGCGCGCCTACGAGCGGCTCGTAGGCGCGCTCGATCGGCTCCAGGCAACGACGATCAAGACGAACATCCGGGCCAATTCCAAGACACGCGAGACAACGTTCTCATGGATCGACAGCTATACCCATCTGGTCGATGAGCGAACGCAGCGATCCCTGGGGATGGAGATCACCTTGTCGAAGTGGTTCTTCGATGGAGTGATGGACAAGCGTAACGTCCTGGCGATCAGTCCGCTTTACTTTGAAATCACAAGTGGCTTGGGTAAATGGCTGTACCGCGCCAGCCGCAAGCACGCCGGAGGAAACGGTGCTGCCGGCTTTACGATCGGCTTTGAGACCCTCCATCAAAAGAGCGGGAGCGAGAGCTCCCTGCCCTCGTTCAAGAACAAGATTCTCGAGCTGGCTCGCGCAAACGCGCTTCCCGACATTCATCTCGAAGTGATCGGTGCCGAAACGCCACGCCCAAAGCTCAAGATGGTCATGCGTCGCCATCTCGAAGACAAAGCCAGCTGCAATCCGGCTACGGGGAAGCCCCCTTCCCCTTCCCCTTCCCCTTCCCCTTCCCCTCGCTCGCCGCAGGCCACGTCCCGCCGACCAGGGCCTTCCGCATTGCCAGCTGCGGCGCCTTCGGAAAGGGACGCGCCTTCCCGTGAGGATGTCGAATTCATCGACGCGTCCTTGATGCGCAGCTTGATCAACCGCACGACCGAGAACCTTGCCAGTTCGGAGCGCGCGAACCGCAAGGCATCGCCAGCACACCGGGAAGCCGAACTGCCCAGATCCGTCGCGCGGCCGGTTGCCAGGACAGCGAAAACTGTCCTTGGCGAAGCAACACTCATGGCAATCGAGGCCGAATGTCCTGGTTGGGACCTCGACGCACTCATGGCGCAGTTCGACCTGTTCCTGAATGCAAATCCCGACGAACTGCCGCGCAACTATGCGGTTCGATTCCATGGGTTCGTGCGCAAGCACCATGAACGGAACAAGCATCTGCTGCGCGGCGTCTGACCGCGGAACGCCGTGCTAGGCCCCAGCCTTGCGCCCTTCGAGGGAGCTGAAAGCGGCGCAATCAGGTCATCGCCCTCAACGCACTGGGAATTCAACCGGGTGCTGTGTCTTGCTACCGAGGCAACGGCATCCGTCAGGTGCATCGTGCTTTCGGAAATCCACATGCTATGCGCAAGACCCTGACCGGCCAGATCTGGGGGAGGGGAGGGCATCAGCGTGTACCCGGTCGAGCGCCCCTTCGCTGCAAGCCCGGATTTTAGCGCAGCCGATTCCAAAAACACGTCGGGCGGTCATGCGGAGGCGAGCAGATTTCCATACCGAGCCAGCCCCGATGTTCCTCGAGATAGAATCCGCTCACCATGAAAAGCGTGGTTTACGACATTCCCGATAACACGAACGGCCTCAGGCCTGCGCTTCCCGAAAACACGTTGCCAATGCCGACCTGGGAGAAATGGTTGGCGGTGTGACGCTCCAAATCGAGGCAAAACCCAAACCGCTTCCTCCCTGCCCGTGGTAAATCCAAACAAAAACTGGCTGGCTTGACGTGAACCGCGCGACACGTGGGATCGGGAACAGGCCAACGTGTTTTTAGAATCACATCGTCGTGGTATCACATCGTATCTGACGTGTTTTTGGAATCGGTTCGGGAGTCCGACTCGCCAGTTCAAGCGGATCTGATCACCTTGAGGCGCCGCTAACTGTCTAACTCAAGATTCTAAATCCCATTAACGCCCTGCCTGCGGCAGGATTGGATGAATGAATGATTCTGAATGGGAAGAAAGAGCGTGACTTGCGCTGCATCAAGCCGGCGGAAGGCGTGATCCCGGAACACCTGATATGTGCACCATCGATCCATTCGGTCTTTCCTTGGGCCGCGTTGCGTCGGAAACAGCGACGGAAGTACCACAGATATCCGTCGATCAACCTTGAGGGCAGGGTAGGGCTATGCACAAGTCCCGACACATAAAGCGTTCCCTACACTTTCATTGCCAGGCATGGTATTGACTGCACCGGTCTCCGTTGCCGTACAGGCATCAGATGCACCTTGTCGGGATTGATCCAGAGCTCGCTTGTCGGAAATGACAGTTGGTCGGGTGCTCTTGCCTGCCACGCCCTGAGAGGCCGTTCACAGACAAGGCCAGGCGCGGGATGACCGGAAAATCCCGGCTCTTTACATTAGATATTACGAAAATGCGCCATAGGCCGCTCCAGGGGGCCTTGGAGCGCTTTGCCCGCCTCTCTGGTATCCGCCCCCTGCCGATGCCCGTTCTTGCGCTCCAGGGGGCCTTTGCGGGGGCCGGAAAATCGCGAATGCCGCAACCGATCGGGATCGCCGCATTTGCAGCGACGCGCTTTTGCCTGCAACTCCTGCTTTTCGATTCCAGTGTCCCTTCTGCATAGCCAGACGGAAGAGTACCTGACGAGGGGCGGAGAAGGTGTAATCCTGCCTCCTGGAACCATTCTACGCAGCGGGCTCTTCAAGCCAGTCGGGCCAGCGCGTTGCGAACCTGCGAGCACTGACATAGGGCGCATAGGGCCCCTGGCCACGAATCAGACCTGCGCCTTCCAGTTGGCGGAGGACTTTGCCTGCTCCCGCCTTCGTTGCTGGCAGCGCGCGTGCAAGCTGTCCTGCGGTCAGCGAACCGAGGCCGAACAGCATCAGCCAGGCAAGCCCTGCACGGGAGTTCGAGCGCACATGCGGAAAGGCAGCGTCGAAAGCCGCTTGAGCCTTGGGCATGACGGCGATGTCCTCGATCAGCATGCGCAGGGCATCGAGCATGCATTCGCGGGCAGCAGTACGACGCTGCTGTGCCGTCCGGTCTGCCCGGAACAGTCGCCGATTGACCAGTCCCGGGCAAGGCAGCCCGTGAGAACCCGATATGAACAGCGACATATCGGCCGTCGCGAGCAAGTTGACGGCCCAGCATGGCGTGTGGGCAGTGGCGGTCAGTGCATCGCTGCCATCCACACTCGAATAGCGCAGCCGCTCCACGACCTGGAGGACGCGCTCCAGCGGGTCTGCGGGCATGCTGGCCTGGCGTATGGCATCGCGCACCGCATCGATCACCGGGAGCCCCGCTTCGACGATCGCGTCGCTCTGTCGCGCTTCTTCGCCAAGCGGGCGGATGACGGCCTTGCGGACTGCCGCGATGGCCGGGGCCAGCAGAGCTTGCGGGGAGGGGAGGGCCTTGGTCAGCAGGATGAGGAAAGCGTTACGTTCAGCGGCACATTCGGCACCGGCCAAGGTTGTGCCGAGGGTTATTGCGCGGTCCTCGCGATACTGGTTCCAGGCGCGCCTCAAGGAGCTTAAAGCCAGGCATTGGCGCAAATGCGTGGGATAGATCGTAGTTTCGGCAAGCAAGGTCCGCCTAAGCGCATCGAGCTGGCCCATGCGATAGGCCAGGGCGGTCTGGGCAACAGAAGCAAGTGACGTAGCGTTCATGCGCCATTTGTACTTGGGGGGCGGGACGCCGGAGAGTATCCGAGCGTTCCCGCGCCAGCAAGCCAAAGTTTACCAAACCTCATTTTCAGTATCCCATCATGCAGAGGTGGTTTGGGGCCCGGATTATCACGCTCAAGCACCAGAATATGTCCATCTTGCGTGCTCTGCATGGACGAAGCGAAGGCAAGAAGGGCAGCCCAGTGGCTGCTCAGCTTGCCCTTGCCCGCCGGTCCACGCTTTCCCGCCGGTTTCAAAGGGACCACGGGGGGCTTGCCACGCTTGGTGAAGCGCGAAACGAGAGCCGTCCGCCCGACTGTTCTCCGGCATTGTCACAACTTTCCGGCCCGTATGTCGCAAGAAGACGCTTGCGAGAAGCTGGACCGCTAGAACAGACAATACGATGGAGAGAGACCGCACAGCGCGTACTGGGACATCCCCGGATCGTGCTGGCAAACCCGATAGGGGGCAACAACCCTCAAGCCCCAGAGTGATGCCTTAATCCACCTTGCTTGGGGAAATCCGCGCGTGGCAGGGCGCAACGCCACTGCAGGCGCCTTTGTCTGTACCGCCGATGCCGCGCTGTTCGCGCGGGATGGCATAGGCATTTTGTACAACGTTCTGAACGGCGGTGCAGGCGGCTGGGGCAGGGCGTGCCGACACAGCGGGTCATGGCTCACTCCTGAATTCGACCCGGCACCTGCAGAGGTGCAAATGACGGGTTGGGTCGATCACGATGGACATGGTCGCCCCGCCGCAGACGGTAGGCTGGTGGAGGCCCGGCGCTACAACGGCAATGTAGACACATTCATATCGGGAACAGGAAGACCGTCGCGCCTGACGGCACAGAGATTCCGAGTTGGCTCTGAAAATCCGGAGGTATCGCGTCTTTGCACCCCGTAAGCGGCCCATTGCCGCAACGCAATGTTCTCCAAGTGCTGGACGGCCTTCACGCGCAGCAGGGGGTCTGAGCAACGCGTGAACTGCGGGGGCTAGCAGCGCGTCTCAGGACACCAGCAGCCCCTAAGCGCTGAACCATCCGGCCCTACGCTTGCACCCGAAGAATCAAAAAGCCCGCCGTTCGATGCAAGAGCGGCGGGTTTCGTGAAGGGTTGCCAAGGACTTCGGACCCTGCTTGGCGATCCCTTAGTAGCAATTCTTCCTGAATTTATCCTTTTCGAAGGTTACGCACAAACCTATCCGATCTGGAAGGCATCCCCGAAATTGCCAAATAGTTCTTGTTATGTTCCAACCACATGTGAGCCGCAGACGCCTCAATGACCTCGCTCGCGCGAGCTTCAGTCTGCGCGTCACCTGTGAGGGCTGTGGGCATATCTTGGGAATGGATGCCAGCGTGCTGCGCGAGCGTTGCATCAAGGGGGGACTAGCCGGCACCTGCACGATGTAGAGCAGCGGTTGAAATGCTCGAACTGCGCAGGGCGGGCGACGGCGTGGCCCAGCCTGAGTGTCGGTAGGCTCGCGGGAAGTTATGTCCAGACCTCGACTTGCCAGTGTCCGAGATCGGTCGCGTCCTCACGCGCCAACCGCCAACCCCTCATGCCTCTTTCAGTCTCAGTCAGCGGGAAGGGCAGATGCACCAGCAGGGAGACGGCCCCGGTTCCCATATCCTTTTGGCTATAAACTGCCAGGCCCGCGCCGTGTGGGATAGGTGAAGTCGCGAAGAATTCCCTGAACCAGACAAGAGTTTCACGTGCGTCGGCCGAACTTTCGAAGTCCTTGCGGATCCATGCTGGTTGAGACGCCTCACGTTGGCGCTGACGGAAGCGTGCTTGGCGTTCCTTGTTCGATAGAGCCATGCCGTGATGCTAGTGTGTGAGAGGTCGGCTATCAACACTGCGTTAGCTAGTCGTTGCCGAGGCCGTCGGTGAGGCTGCCTTGGGGAGGCTCGATCCCGATCAGGTGACACAGGCCGTTGATGAAGCTCTGTGTTTTAGCAAGTTCAGGCCCCCGGTTGTCGCAAGTGGTCGATGAACGCGTCGGTGTCTGTGCAAGCGGCCGACGGAACGCGAGGAAGCATGACCGGCAGGTCGTGGCAAACCCCTGTTGCAGTTGGTTGCAGCGTTGGGCAGGACGTCGGGCTGCCCAACGCTGCAACCGGTTGCAAAATGGGTGTGCAACCGCTCCCCATTAACACGAGTGGTCCAGCCGCGTCCTCGCCGCAATGACCACTGCCATACCTCCCTCGCCCCGCAACACGCGAGCGACCAAACTGTGCAGGTACCAGTAAGCGGACGTTGTCCTGTTGAAGAAAGTTGCCGCGTCACGGCTTGTTTGGCGTTCAAGTCGGGGCTTGCGAGATAGATCCCGCCTCGATGAGGAGGTGATCGATCAGCCCTCCAAGGGGATCGTTGCCCTTCTCATCGATGTCCAGTGGGTGATGCTCCAGCTCACGGAGGTCCTGGATCTCATGTGGCGACTGTCGGCCCCAGTCTTCCATCTCCTCATCTCGTCGAGACGAACGACGTTCCCGCCGATCTTTCATCAAGGCTTCGACGTGCTCGAACGACAGGTCTTCCGCCCACCAGAGGCTGGGGCGACTTCGATACGAAGCATTTGCCTGACCCGGTCTTCTAGGTCGCGCAGGTCCGCCTGCACTTTGCCGATCCTCTTGCGGTGTCGCTGCTCGGAGACTTTTTTGTCGGAGATGTCCGAGCTTTGCCGGATCGAACCGCGACCATCAAACGCAGCGAGGCGTTTGGGGATGGGGATGCGGGCGTACCATTTGCTCCAGCGCAGCTGCAGTCCGGGGGACTTTGCCTTGTCTTTGTCGTCCATGTTGTCACACCAAAGTGTCACAAGACGGCAATAATCCCCGCAAAATTCAATAACATGTGACAAGAAGGGCACTCGGAGTGGGTGTGCGGGCCCGGCCGGATCTGCCGCGACACTAGATTAGGTATGCCGCCGATGAACCCTGCCGATGTCATCCGGTGCGGTTAAGGGGGCGTTCCCTCCCCGGGGCACCGCGGTTGATTCCTCAGTCCGAACGATCTCCGAATCATGAGCGGACTGCCGCATCATCCGCAAATTGCGCTCGCGCGGGCATTCCACATGCGGAACACAACTGAACAAGGAAGAGGCAAGGAATGCTCCAAAATACGTCCTATATCTATCTGTAAATGTGCACTAACATTAGTTTATTGTGGCTGATTCGGAGTGCAGATCATGGCGACGATCAATCTGACCCAAGGCGGAGATACATACGAAATCACCCTGACTCAGGATACAGTTCTGAACGCTTTCTCCGGCGACGATCACATCACGATTTTCGGTACGCCAGACGGTTACGATGAAGATGGCAACTCTGTTCCGATATACAGCCTGGCTGTCAACGCGGGGGCTGGCAATGACGAGATCTTCGTTCATGACTTCGTGAACAATGGCGTCGTAGATGGAGGAACCGGTGACGATCTGATTTCGGCAGTACTTTCCAACTACCTGGGCCTCGCTCTAAGTGCCGTTGCATATGGCGGCGACGGAAACGATCGCATCTTCGGCTTTGAATACGCCTATGGCGGGGCAGGGGACGACATCCTCGATTACGGTAGTGGCGGCGATGGCAATGACATCATCTACTACGGTGGTAGCGGCGGGGCGGGGTCCGACTACATCGACGGCAACCCCGACAATGGAACAGGGGGCAGCGGCGGCGCCGGCGACGATGTGATGCTCGGGGGCGAGGGGCTCGATGGGGGGGACGGATCGGATTACCTCTGGGAAGGCTCCTACGGAAAGGCCGGTGCCGGCAACGATGTGATCCACTCGGCCTATAGTTCCGGGGGACTTGGTTGCGACGTATTCTTCAACGTCGACTTTGACCGCGGCGGCCTCGAAGAGGGTGACAAGATCGTACTGGACCAGCAGCATCTGGTATCTGCCTTCACCGGCAGGCGAGGTGATTTCATTATTACTGCGACTGGAGGCATCGAGGTCGACGAGGATGGTGACGGGATTGCGGATTGGTCGGACGACGATTTTTCGTGGGATTCAGATAACGACGGCGTTCCCGACCAGTTCTATGACGCCCATTACACGCCCGAAGACTTTCTGCGCCTGGTCCTGGATGCGGGGCCGTTCCTGGACGACGGCGCGCAGGCCGTGACTGGCACCAAGCTTGCGGAGTTCTTCTACGGAGGCGCGGGAAACGACGACATGTCGGGAGCTGGCGGAAATGACTTTGTTTTCGGTGGCTTCGGCAATGACACGCTCGCCGGTAACGCGGGCGACGACCTGTTGGTAGGGAATGGCAATGATGATCATCTCTATGGCGGCAGTGGCGACGACGAATTGGACGGCGGAGACGGCAACGACACCCTGTCTGGAAGTCTCGGCCATGACTTTGCCTACGGCGGTGCCGGTGATGACGTGATTGCTGGCGGAGACGGCATCGATCGCCTGCGTGGTGACGAGGGCAAGGATAGGTTGAATGGCGGTGATGGTGACGACACGCTGACAGGTGGTACAGGCGCGGACTTCTTGACAGGAGGGGCTGGTGCGGATCGCTTTGTGTTCGCGCCTGGCGACACCGGCACAACGCTGGGTGCCCGTGACCGTATCAGCGACTTCGAAAGCGGAATCGACAAAATCGATTTGACCGCTTTCGGTGTGACGTCAGTAAGCATCACGCAAGGCGCCACCTACGACCTGTTGTCCATTGATCAGGGCGACGATGGGAAGGTCGATGCTGTCATACTGGTCGATGTGCAAGGGGACACACACCTCCTGCAGGGCGACTTGGTTTTGTAGCCGGCAAGGTGAACTAAGCTCAACGCCGCGCGCCGCAGCGTTCCTGATCGTGAAGGTTACGAGGCTGATTCCCCTGCAGCCTGAGGCGACCGAGTACGCAACCTGGTTCAACACAGTGAATTACTGAAAAGATTTACTGCCCCGACGCGGACCTAGGGACCAACCTAAACGCGCCGGGGCACACCTTAGAGGCTCGAGAATTTTAGCGCCTCGGGAGCGCGACATCCAGCCCAACTTTCGATCAGATAGCAGCCGCAAACGACGCCGCATCATCGACCGTCGGGCCGCCACCGCCGCGTTCAATCTGGTATTCGTCGTCTGCGGGGCACGTGGTCCAGTGCGCGGCGACAACTACGATGGCCGGTTGAGCGGCGACTATGATGGCCGGTAGGATCGGTTGTCTGGTCTGATCGTAGGGAGGGGCGCAGCCCCGACCGGAGAGCGGACCAGACAACCGGTG
>NZ_JAROCY010000008.1 GCF_029436685.1 Novosphingobium cyanobacteriorum | reverse complement strand
GCCAAGCCCGCACCCTCCAGGTGATCCATGAAACGCGCCCCTCGCAGCCGTCAACGCCATGATTTATATGCGAAATATCACGATTACGACAGCGAAATCAGCGACTTACTTGGAGAATGTGGGGTAAAAGTGCCATAAATTAACGATTGGCAACAAAATCTCCTATAGATCTACAAATTCCTTACTTCATGCGAATGTAATCGAGCAGTTGCGACAACGGCCTGCCGGTAAATCATACCGCCTCACCCCGGTTATCACGGTTACTTTCGAGTTAAGGCTCAACTGCAGCAATCCCTAAACCATGCTTCTTGATACGCTGCTTCCGGGACCACTTGGGGGCGGGAGACTATCATGGCGATCACCGGTTCAACCGGCACAGGGCTTGACCTGGCCATCGGCCTTGTCGTGAACGACTATGGGCTGAACGCGCGCATTTCCGGCGCGCAGATTCGCGAGGCGGCGGCAGCGGCCGACGGGATGAACATCCTGATCGTGGAAGGCATCCGCAAGCTAGGCCTGGCCAACGACGGCGAGATCACCACGTCCGACACCTATGCCCTCGCCAACTACTTGCGCACCAACTACCTGCCGCAGTTCATCGCACTGCACGGCAACGACGAAGCCGATCTGGAGACCGGTTTTCACAAGGCGCAAGGAGATGGAGGCGTCACCCGCCTTTTCGGCGAAGCGGCGGTCGACACTGTGCTCGACGACATTTACCACATCGCCTTCAAGATTGTGGGTGACCGGTTCCTCAACGAGGACGGTGACCTCAACGCACCGGTCAGCGAAGTCGCAACCTGGCTAAACAGCTTGCTCAAAGCCGATCTTGCGAAAGGCACTTTGGCTAACGCCAAGATTGATCCCTACGTTCACGGCACCACCGGCACCGGGCTCGACACGCTGGTGGAGAGGATCGTCGACGATGCGGGCCTGAACCACGAAATAGCCCTGCAGCAGATCAACGATGGCGCCCGCGCCGCCGATGGCATGGGCAAGATCATCGTGTCCGCCATACGCGCCACAGGAGTGGCCGACGATGGCCGGATCGACACCTTTGACGTCATCGAGATCAACCACTGGATCCGCGCCAACAAGCTTACGGAATGGATCAAGCTGCACGGCAACGATGAACGCGACCTGGAGACCGGCTTCCATCTGGTTCAGGGCGACGGCGGGCGAGGCTACCTCTATGGCGAGCGTGCGGTCGACACCGTGGCTGACGGGATTTTCCACCTCGGATTCGCGATCAAGGACGGCTACCTGCTCAACGAGGACGGCAACTACAACGTCGCGCTGTCTGACGTGGCCGACTGGCTGACCCTGTTGCTTGCGCCCGACCTTTCCGGCAACGGGCTGAAAAGCAACCACGCCGCGATCGACCTGACCGCAGTGAACAGCGACCGCGTGTTCTATAGCGGCCCAACCATCTCCGACAACGGCACCACCGGATCAAAGGAAGCGGGCACTGTGGCCGCCAGCCGCGTGGCCGAGGCGACCATCACCCTGGATTTCACGGCGAACCATCCTGACGATGGCCAAACACACGTGATCTTTTCCAAGGACGCGGCTTCCAACGCCGCTGGCGACGTTACCTGCTGGATCAACGACGGGCAGCTTTACCTGCTCTATCAGGACGGGACCAACGACCACTGGATCCGTGCTGAAGGGGTAACGATCCAGGCTGGCACCCAGTATTCGCTGGCCGTCACCTTCGGCCCCGGCGGCGTGGCGCTGTGGCTGAACGGGGAGCAGGTAGCGCTGGACGACGATGCGCTGGGCGGCCTTTCCAGCAACACCCGCTCGCTTGTGCTGGGTGCCGGCACCTGGGGGCGCGATGCGCAGAACCCTACGTGGACCTGGGATCACCTCGACGGAAAGATCGGGGCCTTCGGCATTTATGACCGCGTGCTGGATCGCTTCGAACTTGCGGCCATCAACCATTCCGGCCCACTGCCTGATGCCTGGCAGGGCGCAGCTGCCGCCGCCGGCGCGCAGCCGGCGGTTCATGCCGGAACCGGCCTGACTGGCGAAGTGTTCGACCGCAGCACCGGCTTCGATTCGATCGATGACCTGATCGCCCAGAGTGCGACCAAGGCGGCGAACTTTCACTTCACCGCCAGCACGGTCGATTTCGGCGGCGGCTGGAAGAGCGGAACATTGGGTTCGTTCCTGGGCGAAAACGCCGCGTTGAATGATGGCGGCGCATCAACAGACATGACCACCATCGGCATGCACATGAAGGGCTTCGTGTGGCTGTCGGCCGGCCAGCACCTTGTCACCGTGCGTTCGGACGATGGCTTCCGGCTCGATCTGGGCGGCAGCGAAGTGTCCAGCTATCCGTGGGGTCGCGGCTTTTCCGCCACCAGCGAGGCGATCACCGTGGCCAAGGATGGCCTCTACGCCATCGATCTCTATTACTTCGAGAACTACGGCGCGGAAGGCCTGCGGCTGGAGCTGGATGGCCAGACGATGACTGCGGATCACTTCTACGCAAGCCAGGCCGATTACCAGAAGGCGTTGGCCGACAACGGCGCCATGCCCGCCGGCGGCTTGCCGTCGGCCGATACCGGGCCACACGGCACCACCGGTACCGGCCTCGACGCGCTGGTGGATGTGATCGCCCATGATGAGGGCCTCATCAACTCGGTCTCGTCGGCGCAGATCGCCGCCGGCGCAGCGGCGGCCGACAAGATCAACCACATGATCGTGGATGCGGTTGATGCGCTGGGCGCGATGGATGACGGGGTCATCACCACGTCCGAAGCCTATGACATCGGCGATTATGTGCGGTCGACCTATGGCAGCGAGTTCACGGCCGCGCACGGAGACGACGAGGACGGCATCGAAACAGGCTTCCACCTGGTGCAAGGCGATGGCGGCACCAGTTATCTGTTCGGGCAGGACGCCGTGAATACGATCCTCGACGGGATCTATCACATCGGGTTCCAGACCAAGTGGGGTCGCTTCCTGAACGAGGACGGCAACGCCAACGCGCGAGTCGAGGATGTCGCCTATTGGCTGACCGAACTGCTCGGGGGCTCGACACCGGGAACGACCGGCACCGCGACCAAGCCGCTCGGCAGTGCGGCCTCGCCGGACGTGGTGGTGACCAGCGGGCTCAACAGCGTGCTGGCAGGTGGCGCCATGACCCTGACGCTTAAGGGTGTCGCCAGCAACGGCACCGGCAACAACGCCGCAAACGTGCTGACCGGCAACGGCTATGCCAACCAGCTCGATGGGCGCGGGGGTGACGACACCTTGGTGGGGGGTGATGGCGACGATACGCTGGTCGGTGGCCTCGGCGCCGACGATTTGACCGGCGGCGAAGGCAGCGACATCTACTGGCTGGACAACATCGGCGATACGATCCACGAGACAGACGCCGATACGGGCGGCATGGACACCGTGGTGCTCGAGCGCAACACGCTGGCCGGATACACGCTGGCTGCCGGCTTGGAGAACCTTCGCGGCGAGAGCAGCACGCGCGCCCTCACACTAACCGGCAATGACGATGCCAATCACATCACAGGCGGCGCAGGGGGTGACACCATCACCGGTGGCGAAGGTGACGACGAGCTGGAAGGCGAAGGTGGCATCGACACCATCGATGGTGGAGACGGCAACGACGAGATCGACGGCGGCCGCAGCGGTGACACGATGCGCGGCGGGCTGGGCGACGACACCTATGAAGTTGACAGCAGGAAGGATGTGGTCGTCGAGAAGTCAGGCGAAGGCCAGGACCTGGTCCGCACCGGCATCAATTACACGCTGACCGCCAATGTCGAGGACCTGCAGCTGACCGGCATGGCCAAGACGGGCATAGGCAATGCGCTGGCCAACCACATCGACGGAAACGGGCAGGACAACCTGCTCGACGGTGGCGCTGGCGCGGATGTGCTGCGCGGCGGGGGGGGAAATGACATCTATGTGGTCGATACCGGAGGCGACCAGGTTCTGGAGGATGACAACGCCGGGATTGACCGGGTCGATTCGGCGATCACCTGGTCACTTGGCGCAAACCTCGAAAACCTTGCCCTCACTGGAACGTCCGCAATCTCCGGCTTCGGCAACAATCTAAACAATGCACTGACCGGTAATGCCGCCGCCAACACCCTGCGCGGTGGGGCCGGGTTCGACGCGCTGTCCGGCATGGGCGGGAACGACACCCTTGTCGGCGGCAGCGGGGCGGACCGGATGACCGGCGGCGCAGGGGCAGACACCTTCGTGTTTGAAAGTCTGACCGACCTGCCGAACACAGGCACGGATCGTGACAGGATCCTCGACTTTTCGCATACGGAGGGCGACCGCATCGACCTCTCGAAGATTGATGCCAACGGCAGCGCAGCCGGCGACGGAGCATTCCAGCTCGTCGCCAAGCTGGACGCAAACGGCGTGGGCCAGCTTGCAGTCACCGGGAAAGCAGGTTTGTGGACCCTATCCGGAGATATCGACGGTGACGGGACCGCCGATTTCTCGTTCATCGTCATCGCCACCGATGCGCCGGTGGCCGCGGACTTCGTGCTTTAAGCCGACTTCTTCAGCAGGGCGGAGCGGGTGCAGCGGCACACCGTTTCGCCCCGCTGATTGAGCAGTTCATGCAGGAAGGTGACGATCCCGGCATCGGGGCGTGACTTGCTTTCGCGCAGTTCGACCACTTCGCTGGTGGCGCGCATGGTATCACCGATGAACACCGGCTTGGGCATCACCAGCTTGTCATAGCCCAGGTTCGCCACCAGCGTGCCCAACGTGGTATCGCCCACCGAAAGCCCGACCATCAGCGCGAAGGTGAAGGTGCCGTTGACGAGGATCTGGCCGAACTCGCTGGCCCGCGCCGCTTCGGCATCGATGTGCAGCGGCTGCGGGTTGTGGGTCATGGTCGAGAACAGCAAGTTGTCGGTCTCGGTCACGGTGCGGCGAACATCGTGCTCGATCCGGTCTCCCACCTGCCACTGATCGAAAAACCGGCCCGCCATTCGTCTCGCCTCCCTCAGACTGCCCCCCCGTGAAGGGGAAGGCATTGCGGTCTATTCCGCCTTTTCCACCCGTGCCAGCAGAGCATCCACCTGCACCTGCGCGCCCGCTTCCACGGTCAGTTCTGCCACGGTACCATCGAACGGCGCGGTCAGCGCGTGTTCCATCTTCATCGCTTCCAGCACCAGCAGCTTCTGCCCCTTGGTCACCGCCTGGCCAGCGGCAACATCGACGGAAATGACCTTTCCGGGCATGGGCGCGAGGATCGCGCCGTTGGAAGCGATGCCGCCCGCGCCACCTTCCGTGCGCGCCAGCCGCATGAGGAAGCGTTCGCCGCCTTCATCGATGGTGGTAACGGGTTCGGCCGGCCAATCATCGATCGTCGGTTCATCGAGCAGCGCTGTCTCGAAAGTGCGGCCGAACTGGTCGGCCAGGCGCACATCCCGGCGCGGTGCTGCGTTCAGGCGCAGGCCGGACTGGCTGGCCCACGGCGTGGCGCCGGGCGTTCCGACCAGCCGAGAAGCCGCGCGCGACCGCTCGCCCACGGCAGGCTCAGGCCGTGTGGTCAGGCTTTCCAGGTTGCGTTCGATCAGCCCGGTATCGACCACGCCCGCACCGAAGGCGGGATGGCCCAGCAGGCGCCACAGGAAGCCGCTGTTGGTCACAAGCGGACCCACAACGCCTTCTTCCAGCGTCTCGCGCAGGCCCTCGACGGCTTCGGCGCGGGTGTCACGATGGACAATCAGCTTGGCGATCATCGGGTCATAGAACGGCGAGATCACCGCCCCCGCTTCCACCCCGGTGTCAATGCGGGCACGGTAGTGCGGATAGAGGAAATCGTCGACGCGGCCGATGCTGGGCAGGAAACCACGCGCAGGGTCTTCGGCGTAGAGGCGTGCTTCCATCGCCCAGCCGTTGATGGAGAGTTCGTCCTGCGTCCTTGGCAGGGGCTCACCGCTCGCCACGCGCAGTTGCCATTCCACCAGGTCCACGCCGGTGATCTCCTCGGTCACCGGGTGTTCCACTTGCAGGCGGGTGTTCATTTCCATGAACCAGATGCGGTCGGCGCGGAGGCCTTCGCTGCCATCGGCGATGAACTCGATGGTGCCAGCGCCTTCATAATCCACCGCCTTGGCCGCGCGCACGGCGGCGCCACAGACAGCCTCGCGCGTGGCTTCATCCATGCCCGGTGCGGGGGCTTCCTCGATCACCTTCTGGTGGCGGCGCTGCAACGAACAGTCACGCTCGAACAGGTGGACGACATTTCCGTGGCTGTCACCGAAGACCTGCACTTCGATATGGCGGGGCGAGAGGATGTACTTTTCGATCAGCACGCGGTCGTCGCCGAAGCTCGATGCGGCTTCGCGCCGGCATGAAGCGAGCGCTTCGGCAAAGTCCGCTGCCGCATCGACCCGGCGCATCCCCTTGCCGCCGCCGCCGGCGACCGCCTTGATCAGCACGGGATAGCCGATGGCGTCGGCCTCTGTCTGCAGTCGCTCGGGCGACTGGTCCTCGCCGAGATAACCCGGCGTGACCGGCACACCGGCCGCGATCATGCGCGCCTTGGCCGCGTCCTTGAGCCCCATCGCGGTGATCGAATGCGGCTTGGGCCCCACCCACACCAGCCCGGCATCGAGCACGGCCAGCGCGAATTCCGCGTTCTCGGACAGGAAGCCATAGCCGGGATGGATGGCCTCTGCCCCGGTGGCCCTGGCCGCGGCGATGATGCGTTCGCCCACAAGATAGCTCTCGCGCGCCGGCGCAGGGCCGATATGCACGGCTTCGTCCGCGCTGCGCACGTGCAGCGCCTGCGCGTCGGCATCGGAATAGACCGCCACGGTGCGGATGCCGAGGCGGCGCGCGGTGCGGATCACCCGGCAGGCAATTTCGCCACGGTTGGCGATCAGGAGGGACTTGATCATGCCGTTCCTCCTCACATCCGGAACACGCCGAACGGCGCGCGCTCGGCAATCGGGGTTTCAAGGCAGGTTTCCAGCGCGAGCCCCAGCACATCGCGCGTTTGCGCGGGGTCGATCACCCCGTCATCCCACAGGCGGGCGGTGGCGTAATAGGGATTGCCTTCGTCCTCGTACTTCTGCCGGATGGGAGCCTTGAAGGCCTCGGCCTCCTCGGGCGTCCACTTCTCGGCGTCGCGGTGCACCGTCGCCAGGACGGAGGCCGCCTGTTCGCCGCCCATCACGCTGATCCGCGCGTTGGGCCAGGTGAACAGGAAGCGCGGCTGATAGGCGCGGCCGCACATGCCGTAGTTGCCCGCGCCGAAGCTGCCCCCGATCAGCACGGTGATCTTGGGCACCTGCGCCGTGGCCACCGCCGTCACAAGCTTGGCCCCGTGCTTGGCGATGCCCTCCGCCTCGTACTTGCCGCCGACCATGAAGCCCGAGATGTTCTGCAGGAACAGCAGCGGGATGCGGCGCTGGCAGGCAAGTTCGATGAAATGGGCGCCCTTCTGCGCGCTTTCCGAAAAGAGCACGCCGTTGTTGGCGAGGATCGCCACCGGCATTCCGTGGATATGCGCGAACCCGCAGACCAGCGTGGAGCCATAGAGCGCCTTGAACTCGTGGAACTCGCTGCCATCAACGATCCGCGCGATCACCTCGTGCACGTCATAGGGCGCGCGCACGTCTTCGGGGATGATGGCGTAGAGATCTTGCGGATCGAACTTCGGCGGCACCGGTGCCTTGCGCGCAACGCCCGCATCGCCGGCGGGGCCAAGGTGGCTGACGATGTCTCGCACCAGCGTGAGCGCGTGTTCGTCGCTGTCAGCCAGGTGATCGACCACGCCGGACTTGCGCGCGTGGAGGTCACCCCCGCCAAGGTCTTCGGCGGTGATCTCCTCGCCCGTCGCCGCCTTCACCAGCGGCGGTCCGGCAAGGAAGATGGTGCCCTGGTTGCGCACGATCACCGTCTCGTCGCTCATCGCCGGAACATAGGCCCCGCCGGCGGTGCAGCTGCCCATCACGCTGGCGATCTGCGGGATGCCCTGACCGCTCATCCGCGCCTGATTGTAGAAGAACCGGCCGAAGTGGTCGCGGTCTGGAAAGACTTCCGCCTGGTTCGGCAGGTTGGCCCCGCCGCTGTCGACCAGATAGATGCACGGCAGGCGGTTTTCGGCGGCGATCTCCTGCGCGCGCAGGTGCTTCTTCACCGTCATCGGGAAATAGGTGCCGCCCTTCACCGTGGCGTCATTGGCGAAGATCATGCACTGGCGGCCCGAAACGCGGCCCACGCCGGCGATGATCCCGGCACCCGGCACCTCGTCGCCATACATCCCGTTCGCGGCGAGTTGCCCGATCTCGAGAAACGGCGAGCCCGGATCGAGCAGGCGCTCCACGCGATCGCGTGGCAGCAGCTTGCCGCGCGAGACATGCCGTTCGCGGCTGCGCGCATCACCGCCCAGCGCCGCCTGCGCCACCCGCGCGCGCAGTTCGTCGGCCAGGGCGCGATTGTGCGCGGCGCGCGCCTGCGCCTGCGGGCTGGAGAGGTCGAGGTTGCTCGTCAGCACGGGCGCGGTCATCGGCGAACCTCCAGGTAAGGCTTGGGATCAGTCACGCGGCAGTTCCCGGATCTCGATCGTGCCGCCCGCTTCATACACGGGATTGCCGGAAAGGAACGCTTCGGCGCCGGCAAGGTCCGCGGCACGCACACGGATGGAGCCGGTTACCGGCAAGGCACCTGCCCCGATGGCACCATCCTTGCGGAACCGCCGGCCCGCACCGATGCTGCTGCCGCCGTCGAAGCACCCCGAGCGGTGGAGGGCGCCGAAATAGGCATCCCACGCTGCGCCATCCTCGGCCCGCACGGCATCGTCGTGCATCAGCAGGATGAAATCCTTCACGAACCCGCCCCGATCAGTTCGCGGCCGATCAGCATCCGCCTGATCTCGTTGGTGCCCGCACCGATATCGAGCAGCTTGGCATCGCGCAGGTAGCGTTCCACCGGCCAGTCCTTGGTATAGCCCGCGCCGCCCAGCGCCTGCACCGCCTCTCCCGCCACACGGAAGGCGTTCTCGCTCGCCAGCAGGATCGCGCCGGCTGCGTCGAACCGGGTGGTCTGCCCGGCGTCGCAGGCCTTGGCCACGGTATAGACATAGGCCCGCGCCGATTGCAGCGCGACATACATGTCCGCCACCTTCGCCTGCATCAACTGGAACGCGCCGATCGGCTTGCCGAACTGTTTGCGCTCGCGAACATAGGGAATGACCGTGTCGAGGCAGGCCTGCATGATGCCGATCTGCATGCCGGCCAGCACCACGCGTTCGTAATCCAGCCCGCTCATCAGCACCCCCACGCCGCCGTGCAGCGGGCCCATCACGTTTTCTTCCGGCACGAAGCAATCGTCGAACACCAGCTCGCAGGTTGGGCTGCCGCGCAGCCCCATCTTGTCGATCTTCTGGCCGATGGAGAAGCCGGGCATGTCCTTTTCGATCAGGAAGGCGGTAATGCCCCGGCTGCCCGCCTCGGGCGCGGTCTTGGCATAGACCACCAGCGTATCGGCATACGTGCCATTGGTGATCCAGAACTTGGTGCCGTTGAGCCGGAAGCCGCCCGCGACCGCATCGGCGCGCAGCTTCATCGAAACGACGTCGGACCCGGCCCCCACCTCTGACATCGCCAGCGAGCCGACATGCTCGCCCGAAACCAGCCCGGGCAGATACTTCGCCTTCTGCTCGTCATTCCCCCAGCGGCGGATCTGGTTGATGCACAGGTTGGAATGCGCACCATAGCTGAGGCCGACCGATCCGCTGGCGCGGCTAACTTCCTCAACCGCGATCACGTGGTCGAGATAGCCGAGGCCCAGGCCGCCCCATTCTTCCTCCACGGTCACGCCGTGCAGACCCAGTTCGCCCATCGGCTGCCACAGTTCGCGCGGGAAGCGGTCGTTCGCATCGATCTCGGCAGCCAGCGGGGCGATCTGCTCATCAGCAAAGCGACCAGCCGCCTCACGGATCATCATGGCGCTTTCGGTCAGGCCGAATTCGAGATCGGGGGTCGCGCGCATCGCTCAGGCTCCTCTTTTCGGGCGCAGGATAGCAGGAACGACGCAAAGGAAAACTTGGCGCGGGGGCAAGCATTGCATAGAAGCAATCTATGATAGAACGCCATTTGCTGCGCTATTTTCTGGCTGTGGTCGATACCGGCACCTTTTCGGGTGCGGCATCGCTGTGCCGGGTTTCACAGCCCACTGTGTCGAGCGGGATCGCCCGGCTGGAGCACGTGGCCGGACAGGTGCTGTTCAACCGGTCAAACCGCCGGGTGGAACTGACTGCGGCCGGCGCGCGGCTGCTGCCCCATGCACGGCGGATAGAGAACGAGTTTGCCGAGGCGCAGCGGTCGGTCACCGAGATCGACCCCGCAACGGTGGTGCGGCTGGGCGTGGCCAGTACACTTGCCACCGGAATGGTGGAGCGCGTGGCCGCCGCACTGCTCGCCAAGCCGGGCCTGCAGCTCGAAGTGGTGGAACGGCGCCCTGGCGAAATGGCCACGCTGCTCGATCGTGGCCGGGTCGATCTGGTAATGGGCCCGCTCGACGGCGCTGCCAGCCGTCGCCATGTCACGCTGTTCCACGAACCGTTCGAACTGGTCATGCGCGAAGGCCACCACCTTGCCGGTGCGGACCTGCTGCGCTGCGATGATCTGATGGACGAGGCGATGCTGGTGCGCCGCCAGTGCGAGGCGCTGCCTCAGGTCAGCCGCTTTTTCACCGCGCGCGGGGTGCGCCCGTTCATGGCGGCGCGAAGCCAGAGCGAGGAGCGCATCGCCGGCTATGTCCGCGCGGGGCTGGGCCTGACGGTCATGCCGCGCAGCCTGATCGAGCCCGGAATCGTTGCGCGCCCGCTGGCAGGGCTGGAACTGGAACGGACCGTGGGCCTGACCTTCGATGCCGATGGTGAAGGGCGGCTGACGCGCGCGGGGGTGATCGAAACGATCGCACAGGCCGTGGCCCAGCATGGTTGATCAACTGAATGGGGCCAGCCCGTCCAGAACCATCCGCACCAGGTCCGCCTGCCCCCTCGCCCCAGTCTTGGCGTAGATCCGCTTGGAATAGTTGCGCGCGGTTTCCGGCGTCAGGCGCAGGCGACGGCCCGCTTCAAGGATCGATTCGCCCATGGTCAAGGCATGGGCCAACGCGGCCTCGCGGTCGGACAAGCCATGGATCGCGGCGATCGTCCGCACCGCGCTCCGCTCATTCTCGCGTCTTCCCATGCGCAGTGTCGCGATCACCGCCGGCGCCGCATGCGGTTCGACCAGTGCAAGGTTCGCCTTGCGAAGCAGCAGCCAGATGGCCCGGCGCTCGTCCACCATCAGCGCGGTGGTAGCGCCGGCTGGAGCAGCAGCCAGTTCTGCACAGCGGGCTTCTAGGGCACGCGCCGTTTCAGGCAGCAGCTGCAGCCGCCGGCCCTGGGCATGATCGGGATCTGGCAGGAACGCCAGCCACCGCTCGGCCTCGGGATCGGCCGCCATCACCCGTCCGCCCGCGTCCAGCGCCAGTTGCCCAGCCCCCATCCGGGCCAGCGCCGCTTGCGCCATTGCCGCCTGCAGGCGCTGCTCGATCAACGCGCCCAGTGTGCGCAGCGCGGAGGCAAGATGCGGGGCGATGGTGGAGAGGGTCGCGACGGCGGATGCACTGAAGTCCTCCCGCTCACGCACCAGCAGCAGCCACGCATCCGCCACGCCGGGCGCGCTGATACGCAACCACCGTCCATAGCGGACACCCATTGCATTCAGCACTTCCCGCTGTCGGGCCAGTTGGTCGCGACGGTCATAGTCAAGCATTTCGTCAAGGTCATAGACCCGCTCCGATCGCAACTGGCCATAGGGATGCAGGTTCAATGCATGGATCTGGCGGAAGTCCAGCGGCGGTTCGTTCGCCGCGCGGGGTGCAGCAACATGGAGCACGGTCGGTTCGTGATCGGCAGGGGCATTGGCCAGCGCAATCAGCATGAAGGCGCGCCGGGCATAGGTCCGCGCCACAAGGTTGCGCATGAACGCGCTCCACGGAGGGTTCTCGTGAATGCCCTCCACAATCGGCAGAAAAAGTTCACGTTGATCAGCGGGTAGAAAAGCCATGTCATTTTGCTCCCACATGGGAGCATATTCGTCAATCCGCTGCGGCGAATGAGCGGTCAACCGCCACTGCGGAGAGAGAGATGTCAGACCTGATCAGCAAATCCCGATTGACCCATATCCAGCGGCTTGAAGCCGAAGCCATCCACATTATGCGTGAAGTTGTCGCTGAATCCGACAACCCCGTGATGCTCTATTCGGTGGGCAAGGACAGTGCGGTAATGCTGCACCTTGCACGCAAGGCATTCTATCCCTCGCCGCCGCCCTTCCCGCTGCTGCACGTGGACACCACCTGGAAGTTCCAGGACATGTACGCCCTGCGCAACAAGATGGCCGAAGAAAGCGGCATGGAGCTGCTGGTCTACCAGAACCCGGAAGCGGCCGAGCGCGGCATCAACCCCTTCGACCATGGCGCGCTCCACACCGACATGTGGAAGACCGAAGGCCTGAAGCAGGCGTTGGACAAGTACGGTTTTGATGCGGCCTTCGGCGGCGCGCGGCGTGACGAGGAAAAGAGCCGCGCCAAGGAGCGCATCTTCTCTTTCCGGACAGCCAGCCACGGCTGGGATCCCAAGAACCAGCGCCCGGAGCTGTGGAACCTCTACAACGCCCGCAAGAACAAGGGCGAATCCATCCGCGTGTTCCCGATCTCGAACTGGACCGAGCTCGACATCTGGCAGTACATCCACCTCAACGACGTGCCGATCGTGCCGCTCTACTTCGCCGACGAGCGACCGACTTATGAATGGGAAGGCGGCCTGTTCATGGCCGACGACATCCCGCGGCTGGAAAAGGTGCTGGGCTACCGTCCCGAGATCACCATGAAGTCGGTCCGCTTCCGCACGCTGGGTTGCTTCCCGCTGACCGGCGCTGTGGAGAGCACCGCCAAGACCTTGCCCGAAGTGATCCAGGAGACGCTGCTGACCACCACCAGCGAGCGCCAGGGCCGCGTAATCGACAAGGACGCCGGCGGTGCCGGCATGGAAGTTAAGAAGCAGCAGGGGTATTTCTGATGACTGACCAGATCACCAAGGAAGAACCCGTCTACGTCACCGAGGCGCTCATTGCCGAGGACATCGACGCCTATCTTGATCAGCACCAGCACAAGACCATGCTGCGCTTCATCACCTGCGGGTCGGTGGACGATGGCAAGTCCACTCTGATCGGCCGCCTGCTCTATGATTCGAAGATGATCTTCGAGGATCAGCTCGCCGCGCTGGAAACCGACAGCAAGAAGGTGGGCACGCAGGGGCAGGAGATCGATTTCGCGCTGCTGGTCGATGGCCTCGCCGCCGAGCGCGAACAGGGCATCACCATCGACGTCGCCTATCGCTTCTTCAACACCGAAAAGCGCAAGTTCATCGTCGCCGATTGCCCCGGCCACGAACAGTATACCCGCAACATGGTGACCGGCGCCTCCACCGCCGATCTTGCGGTGATCCTGATCGATGCGCGCAAGGGCGTGCTGGTGCAGACGCGCCGCCACAGCTACCTGTGCCACCTGATCGGCATCAAGAACATCGTTCTGGCGGTCAACAAGATGGACCTGGTCGATTACGACCACGCCGTGTTCGACGCGATCGTCAAGGACTATGCCGAGTTCGCCCGTTCGATCGGGATCGAAAGCTTCACCGCGATGCCGATTTCCGGCTTCAAGGGTGACAACATCACCACGCTTTCGGCCAACACCCCGTGGTACAAGGGGCCGACGCTGGTCGAACACCTCGAGACGGTGGAAGTGCTGTCCTCGGTCGATGCGGACAAGGCCTTCCGCATGCCGGTGCAGTGGGTCAACCGCCCCAATCTGGACTTCCGCGGATTCTCGGGCCTGATCGCAACGGGTTCGGTCAAGCCGGGCGATGCCGTGCGCGTGCTGCCCTCGGGCAAGACCAGCACCGTCACCCGCGTTGTCACGCTGGATGGCGATCTGGACGAGGCCGTCGCGGGTCAGTCTGTCACTGTGTGCTTCGCCGACGAGATCGACTGCTCGCGCGGCGATGTGATCGCCACTGCGGACAACCCGCCGCAGGCCGCCGATCAGTTCGAAGCTACGCTGGTCTGGCTGAATGACGAGGCCATGCACGTGGGCCGCGCCTACTGGCTGAAGCTCGGCACGCAGACCGTCTCGGTCACCGTGCAGCAGCCGAAGTACGTGGTGAACGTCAACACCATGGAGCAGCTGGCGGCCAAGACGCTGGACCTCAACGCCATCGGCGTGGCCGAGCTGACCACCGACCGTGCGATCGTGTTCGAACCCTATGCCGACAGCCGAACGCTGGGCGGGTTCATCCTGATCGACAAGATCACCAACGCCACCGTCGCCGCGGGCATGCTGAACTTCAGCCTGCGCCGCTCGCAGAACGTCCACTGGCAGGCGCTTGACGTCAGCCGCGAAGCGCACGCCGCGCTCAAGAACCAGCGCCCGGCGGTCCTGTGGTTCACCGGCCTGTCCGGCTCGGGCAAGTCGACCATCGCAAACCTCGTGGAGAAGAAGCTGCATGCCCTGGGCAAGCACACCTTCCTCCTCGATGGGGACAACGTGCGCCACGGCCTCAACAAGGACCTTGGCTTCACCGAGGCGGACCGCATCGAAAACATCCGTCGTGTGGGCGAAGTCAGCAAGCTGATGACCGATGCCGGCCTCATCGTGCTGACCGCGTTCATCAGCCCGTTCAGGGCGGAGCGGGAGATGGTGCGGGCGATGCTGCCGCAGGGCGAGTTCGTGGAAGTGTTTATCGACACCCCGCTGGAGGAAGCCGAACGCCGCGACGTGAAGGGCCTCTACAAGAAGGCGCGCAGCGGGCAGCTGAAGAACTTCACTGGCATCGACAGCCCCTACGAAGCGCCTGAGCAGCCCGAAGTGCGGGTGGATACGACGCGCGAAACGCCGGAAGATGCGGCCGAGCGCATCGTCAACCTGCTGCTGGGAGCGAAGTGATGGCGATGAGCGATGCGGAACTGGCCGCGCATCTTGCCGAAGTGGCCGGCCGCCTGCTGATCACCGTGCGTGACAGCGGCGTGCTGAGCCTCAAGGCGCTGGGCAAGGCGGGCGATGCCACCGCCAACCAGTTCCTGTGCCACGCTCTGCGCGAACAGCGGCCCGAGGACGCGCTGCTGTCGGAAGAGGAAAAGGACAACCTCGACCGGCTGAACGCCAGCCGGGTGTGGATCGTCGATCCGGTGGACGGCACGCGAGAGTATGGCGAGGCGCGCGAGGACTGGGCCGTGCACGTAGGCCTGGCGGTAGACGGCGCGCCGGTGCTGGGCGCGGTGGCGCTTCCGGGCGCGAAGGGTGGCGAAGGCATAGTGCTGCGCACGGACGCGCCCGTGCCCGTGCCACCCGCGCCCGAAACGCTGCGCATGGTGGTGAGCCGCACGCGCCCGGCGAAGGAAGCTGTGGCCGTGGCCGAGGCGATCGGCGCGGAGCTGGTGCCGATGGGCAGCGCCGGGGCCAAGACCATGTCAGTGATCCTGGGGCAGGCGGACATCTACCTGCATTCGGGCGGGCAATACGAATGGGACAGCTGCGCCCCCGCCGCCGTCGCCATCGCCCACGGCCTCCACGCCAGCCGCATCGACGGCAGACCGCTGGTCTACAACCAGGCTGACACCTACATGCCCGACCTGCTGATCTGTCGGAAGGAGCATGCCGAGAGGGTGCTGGCGGAGATCGCCAAGCTCGATATCTGATGGAGTGCACCACCCGGCACAGCGCCGGGTGGTGAGCCCTGCTGGGTTCGAACCAGCGACCTACTGATTAAAAGTCAGTTGCTCTACCGACTGAGCTAAGGGCCCACGTCCCGCGCGGGAGCGCGTCACCTAGGGGCGCGGCGGCGGCGGGTCAAGCGGGTGTGGAGGTGCTGCACGCAAAGGCCGGTCAGCGGATCGCGCCAGCGCGGGGCCACGGCGCGGGCCGGGCCGAGCACGAAATCGCGCGTGCGGAATTCGCGGTGCGGGATGGTGAGCGCATCATCGCTCCAACAGCCGCCTTCCCACAGCACGATATCAAGGTCGAGCGTTCGCGCTCCCCAGCGCGCGCCGCGCCGGATACGGCCAAAGTCATGCTCCACCTGCTGCAGCAACGCCAGCAGCCCCGGCGGATCACCGGCCCAGTGGACCACCGCCACGCCATTGGCATAGCGACGGCGCGAAGGGCCGAGCGGTGCGCTTTCGATAACCGGGGACCGCGCCTCCACCGGCGCACCCGCAGCCTCCACCGCAGCCAGCGCCGCGATCAGCACATCGCGCGGGCCACCGTGCCGGGAGTGCGGCACGTTGGAGCCCAAGGCGATGAGATAGCGATCCGGCAAGATCAGATATCTTCGGCCAGCCGCCCGTAAAGCTGCGGCCGGCGATCACGAAAGAAGCCCATGCCGGCGCGGTGGGTGGCGGCCTGCTTCAGGTCCAGCGTCGAGACGAGGACCCCGGTCTCCTCGCACCCGTATTCGGCAAGGAAATCGCCCCATTCGTCACAGATGAAGCTGTGGCCATAGAACCGCTGGTCGTTCTCTTCCATGCCGATGCGATTGGCAGCGACCACCGGCATGCAGTTCGATGCGGCATGGCCGATCATCGCGCGGCGCCAGATGCGGCTGGTGTCGAACTCCGCGTCATAGGGTTCGGAGCCGATGGCGGTGGGATAGAACAGCACCTGCGCGCCCATCAGCGCCATGGCGCGCGCGCATTCGGGATACCACTGATCCCAGCACACGCCCACGCCGATCCGCGCGCCGAACACGTCCCACACCTTGAACCCGGTGTTGCCGGGGCGGAAATAGAACTTCTCCTCATAGCCCGGCCCATCGGGAATGTGGCTCTTGCGGTAGATGCCCATCACCTCGCCACCGGCGTCGATCATCGCCAGCGTGTTGTAGTAATGGTGGCCGTCACGCTCGAAGAAACTGGTGGGGATGGCCACGCCCAGCGCCTTGGCCAGGCCCTGCATCGCCTTGACCGAGGGGTCCTCGCCCAGCGGATGCGCCAGCGCGAACAGGTCCTGGTCCTCGTGCTTGCAGAAATAGGGGCCCGCGAAAAGCTCGGGCGGCAGGATCACCTGCGCACCCTGCGCGGCGGCCTGTTCCACCAGCGCGGAAACGGCGGCGATGTTCTGCTGCTCGTCGGCATTGAGCGCGAGTTGCAGGGCGGCGACGGTGAGCTTGGTCATGCGCGCGGACTTATTGCGCCTTCACGGGCAATTCAACGTCCAGACGATGACAGGCGGGCGGCTGCTTCCTATCTTTGCGGGCGAATGGAAACGAAAGGACAGCAAATGGCCGAGGCAATCATGGCGGGCGGCTGCTTCTGGTGCACCGAAGCGGTATTTCGCGACGTGATCGGGGTGAGCCAGGTGGAAAGCGGCTATATCGGCGGGCACGTGCCCGACCCGACATACAAACAGGTATGTTCGGGCGACACCGGCCATGCCGAGGCGATCAGGGTGACCTTCGATCCCGCCGTGGTCTCCTATGGCCAGTTGCTCGACATGTTCTTCGCAACGCACGATCCCACGCAGCTGAACCGCCAGGGCAACGACGTGGGCACGCAGTACCGCTCGGCGCTGTTCCCGCTGGACGATGAACAGAAGGCCGAGGCGCAGGCCGCGATCGAACGTGCGGGCGCGAATTGGCCGCAGCCGATCGTCACCACCATCGAAGGACCGGCCCATTGGTATCCGGCTGAAGACTATCACCAGGAATACTGGGAAGGCGAAGGCCAGCGGAACCCCTATTGCCTTGCGGTGATCCCGCCCAAGCTGATGAAGCTGCGCAAGAGCTTTGCCGAGAAGGTGAAGGGGTGAGATTACAGGTCCTCCCCGTTTTTGTGAAGCACAAACGGGGAGGTGGATCGCCCGAAGGGCGAGACGGAGGGGCTTTTACCCCTCCACCACCCACTCGGTGAGCGGTCCCCCTCCCCATTTGTCCTGCGGAGAAATCGGCAGGATCACCTGGATCGGATCGCCTTCCGCCACCGCGCGGCGAAGAAGCCGTCGATACCGCCGGCTTGCGCCAGCATGCCGGGGTCGCTGCGCAGCCAGCCTTCGGCGGTGGGAGTCAGGCCGGCGGGCAGATCTTGCAACATGATGGGCGCGGGGGTGAGTGCCGTGAAGGCGCGGGCATGCGCCTCGCCCTCTTCCGGCTCCAGCGAGCAGACCGCATAGACCAGCGTACCGCCGGGGGCGAGCCAGGTGGCGGCGCGTTCCAGCAGGGCGTGCTGGAGCTCTGCCAGTTCGGCAATCGCGGGCAGGCGGTGCAGCACGTCGGGGTGACGGCGGCAGGTGCCGGTGGCGGTGCAGGGCGCGTCGATCAGGATCGCATCGAACGGCGCGTCGGGCTGCCACGTCAGCGCATCGGCAGCCACGACCTCTGCATCCAGTTGGGTGCGCTTCAGATTGTCGCGGAGGCGTTCGATCCGCCGGGCAGACTTGTCGATCGCGGTCACCCGCCAGCCGGCGGCGGCCAGCTGCATGGTCTTGCCGCCCGGTGCGGCGCAGAGGTCCAGCGCGCGGCCGGTGCCCCGGCCGATCAGGCGGGCGGGCAGGCTGGCGGCAAGGTCCTGCACCCACCATGCGCCGTCGCCAAAGCCGGGCAGCGCCTCCACCGCGCCGCCGCGTGGCAGGCGCACATGGCCCGGCATCAGCGATGAGCCGCCAAGACGATCGCACCACTCCGCCGTCGCGCCGTAATCGCGCAGGGTAAGGTCGAGCGGAGGCGGTTGCGAAAGGCCGGCCGCGATGGCTTCCACGCGCCCCGGCCACGCGCGCTGCCACCGTGCCTCGACGGCAGGCGGCAGGGTGGGATTGGCCGGCAGTTCTGGTGCCTGCTTCAGCACCGCCGAGAATACGCCATGCGCCAGCCGGCGCGGGCCGCCTGCCAGCAGCGGCAGGCCGGTGGCGATCACCGCATGGGGCGGCAGGCCCAGCCGCAGCGCCTGCGCCAGCATCAGCAGCAGCACCGCCCGCGCCTTGGCATCGTCGGGCAGGCGCTGGCGCGTGGCACCGTCGATCAGCGCATCAAGATCGGCCAGCCAGCGCAGGGCCTCCTGCACGATGGCGGTGGCAAGCGCGCGATCATCGCCGCGTTCGATGCCGCGCAGGAATGGGGGGGCAATCTGGTCCAGCGGCTCACCGCGATGGAGCACTGCGTCCAGCATGCGCAGCGCGGCGCGGCGGACGGGCACGCCGGGGGCGTCGGCGGCATCGGATGATCTGGGCGGTCTGGCCATCGGCCGCCTATCGGCGCTTGTGCCCCCTTTGGCAATTGCAACTGCGCTGCCAAGGCCCCATCTGCATGGCCATGACCAATCCGACTCCCCGCGCGACTCAGCGCCCGGCCAATTTCACGCCGCCGGAGCACTGGACCAACGACCCCGCCCCCGCGCCCCAGCCGATCGTGCAGGGCGAAGATCCTGACGGGCTGGACCCGACCCGCTTTGGCGATTGGGAAAAGAACGGCATCGCCATCGATTTCTGATGGGGCCGCACCGGCCTATTTCGGCCTTACGGCGAAGGGCGGCAGGGTGTGCCAGCCCCACGGATTGGGGGCAAAGCCGGTCACGTTGCTGCGCACCAGCGACCAGCGCAGCGGTCGGGCAATCGGGATGTAGCCATTCGCGGCGGTCATCTCGGCCTCTGCCTCACCCAGCAGGGCGGAACGCTGGCGCGGATCACGCGCGCCAAGGGCCTCGGTCAGGCGCTGGTCTCCGGTGGGGCTGCACACCGCCTTGCGCACGGCGCAGGACAGCTGGTTGAGGAACCAGGTCGCCCTGCCATAGCGCGCCACGCTGTCCACCAGCCGCAGGTCCGCCCTCGCCCCTTCATCCACCCGGGTCAGCGTTATGCCCACGGCGGCGAAATCGGCGCGCAGCCGTTCCAGCACCAGTTGCGAACCCGGCCCCGCCGGCATCGCCACCGACACCACGGGCGAAGCGTTGCCCGCCGCCTTCCATCGCGCCACCCGTTCGGCCGCCAGCGCGCGGCGCTGTTCCTGCGCCATGCCCAACCAGCGTTCGCCCACGGTGCCAAGGTCGCCTTCCACCCCGGCAGAAACCACCCGCGTGGTCGGCTGCCAGCCGCCCACATTGAACGCGGCCAGCAGCGCGTCGCGATCAATCGCCAGGGCCAGCGCCTCGCGATTGGCGGGTTGTGAAAGGAAGCCGGCGCCGTTTTCAACCATCAGCCCGAACAGGCCGATCACCGGGTCAAGCTGCACGTTGCCGCGCGTCAGCCCACCGATCCCGGCCAGCGGCAGCGAATCGATCTTCCCGCCCAGCACAACGTCGACATAGCCATCGTTGAAGCGGTTGACCGCGCGGCCGACCGGACTGACTTCCAGCATCAGGCTGCGGCTGCGTCCGGCGAAGTCTTCCTGCGCGGGCAGGCCCAGCTTTTCCGGCGGGATCAGCGTCAACACCGCGTTCAGCCCGTCGCGCTGCAGGCCCATCGGCCCCGATCCGCGCTTTTCATGCAGCAGGCCCAGTTCGGGCTGCGCCAGCAGGGTCAGCAAATCGGGATTGGGGGAAACGAGATCGATCTCCACCACCCGGTCCGCCATCACGCGGATCTGGTCGATCCCGGCAAGGTCCAGCGCCAGCGCGGTGCCTTTAAGCCCGGCAATCGCCTTGTTCAGCGCGGCAACAGCTTCCTC
Source organism: Novosphingobium cyanobacteriorum (assembly GCF_029436685.1). Lineage (GTDB taxonomy): Bacteria > Pseudomonadota > Alphaproteobacteria > Sphingomonadales > Sphingomonadaceae > Novosphingobium > Novosphingobium cyanobacteriorum. The sequence goes on along the minus strand of NZ_JAROCY010000008.1, from coordinate 172,958 downwards.
GGCGGTGATTCGCGATCCGTCGGGCCACACCCCGTCGCGCAGGCGAAAGATATAGGCCTCGCCATCGTCGGTGATGATCCAGCGGTCGGCCAGCCCCGGCACCACGCGCCCTTCGGCGTCAAAGCCCACCAGCCCTTCGATGGTCGCCGCGCGCAGCACCTGCGCCGCGGGGGAAAGGCGCGCACCGGCGGTGCGGAAGGCGTCCTCGTCACCCACCAGCGCCACTGGCAGGGGCCCCTGCCCGCGCCCGCATCCGGCCAGGCACAGCGCCAGCAATACGGATGGGAAAAGGCGCGGCGAACGTCGCATCGCCTTACGCTAGCAAATGGAATTGCCCGGGTCAGGCCCAAAAGGCCTGCACATGAAACTAGATCTTGCGCACCCGCGTCGGGTCAACCTGCTTGATCGGCACCTTGACGAAGCGTGGCGTGGCATCGTCAACCACCGGGGCTACGTTGGCCCGCGCCAGCTTGGGATCGATATCCTCGGAAAAGGCGATGCCGAAGCGGTTGTCCTGAATCCAGGCAACCACGCCTTCAACCCAGCCGATGTTGCGAAGGTTAACCTCCACCTTGCTGCCGCGCATCACCTTCACGTGGCCTTCGGCCATCATGCCGCCGGCGGAAAGGTTGCGCACCTTCACGCGATGTTCGTCGGTGCTCCTCTCCAGGCGCAGATCCGCCATCAGGAAAAGGCTGTCCCGCCCAAGCTGCCGATGATCCAGTTCGCTCACCGCCCGGTTCCGCTTCATTTCCCGAAATCGCCCTGCAAGATAGCCGGACCGCCCGGCCAACTCTCAACGGCGAATACGCAAGAGTTTCTATCCGTCTCCTAACCGGGAACGGCAAAAAAAGTCTTAACGGGAAGGTAACTTAACCAAGGTTGGCAATGGCCGTGCCAATGCGGGACGGTTTCACCGCCCCGCGTTAATCCATTTACATATCGCGCGAAATCTTCTCGCGCCGCTCGTGCGCCTGCTGCGCTTCCACCGTCATCGTGGCGATCGGACGGGCGATAAGTCGGCCCAGGCCGATCGGTTCACCCGTTACTTCGCAGAAACCATATTCGCCCTCGTCGATTCGACGCATCGCCGAATCGATCTTGGCGATCAGCTTGCGCTGGCGGTCGCGGGTGCGCAGTTCGATGCCCCAGTCGGTTTCGCTCGATGCGCGATCGTTCAGATCAGGCTCGCGAATCGGGCCTTCCTGCAGCGCCGACAGCGTGTTTTCCGAAGCCGAGAGGATCGACCTCTTCCATTCGAGCAGCAGGCGGCGGAAATAATCCTGCTGCTGCTCGCTCATGTAGGGTTCGCTGTCACTCGGAACATAGTCACCCGGCATCGCCCTGCGGGCTTTTGCCAGAACGTCAATCTCGTCACCCAAAACACCAGCCATCCGGCCCTCCGAGATACCCGACTTACCGACCCTCCCGGCCCCTTGCGCGTCTGAGGAGACGCCCGGCAGCTTCTATTGGCGCGCCTATACGAGCGCGCCTGAATCGGCACAAGCCATTCCTCGCCCTATGCACGGGACAGATGAAGGAGAGCCGAACAAGGGTTGCTAAAGCCTGATGGCAACAATCTGGTCCGATCCGGCAAGTATCTGCCGTCTCCGGCATCCGCGTTAACCATTTGTTGACCATAAACGGTGACCTTCCCCTTCATGGACGGCGCACAGGGGTTGTGCCGACAGGGGAAAACGTCAGATGGCACAGACCTGGATCAAGCTGGTGGCCGACGATGCCGCCACCGTGAATACCGCCGCAGAGGAAGCGGCCAGCGCGCTTGTCGCATCCTGCCTCGCCGCCGCCGCGCAGGGCGACATGGAGGCCTACTTCGACCTTGGCGTCGCCTTTTCCACCGGCAGCCACGGCGTGGCGGTTGATCTGATCGAGGCGCACAAGTGGTTCAACCTCGCCGCCGTGGGCGGGCATGAAGAGGCCGCCGGCTGCCGCGCCGATGTTTCGGAAGACATGACCGCGCGCGAGATTGCCGAGGCCCAGCGCCGCGCCCGGGAATGGCTGCGCGCCACCCGCCCGGATATCCGCGCGGCCTGAGATTCAGGCGGCGCCGCTTTCCTCGCCCTTGGCTGGAAACCGCGCGCCGACATGCGCCATACCACGCGCCTCGGCCAACAGGACCTGGCGATGCCGCTCCCGCGCCGAAGCGCGCTGCGCCTCGCTCCGCTCGCCATGGCAGGCGGCGCAGGAAACGCCCTCCTCGTAAAGCGGCGATGCGCGGTCTTCCGCGTTCAGCGGCCGCCGGCATGAACGGCACAGCGTGTGCGTGCCCGGCGCAAGGCCGTGGCCCACAGCCACGCGCTCGTCGAACACGAAGCATTCGCCGCGCCACAGGCTCTCGTCTTCGGGCACCTCCTCCAGGTACTTGAGGATGCCGCCCTTCAGGTGGAACACTTCCTCCACCCCTTCGGCCTTGAGGAAGGCGGTCGATTTCTCGCAGCGGATGCCGCCGGTGCAGAACATCGCCACCTTCGGCGCCTTCCCCTCGCCCAGCAGCCGCTCCCGCTCGGCCCGGAACCACGCGGGGAAATCGCGGAAACTGGCGGTCTTCGGATCGATCGCGCGTTCAAAGGTGCCCGCCGCCACCTCGTAATCGTTGCGCGTGTCGATCACGATGGTTTCCGGATCTGCGATCAAGGCATTCCAGTCGTGCGGCGAGACATAGGTGCCCACGCTGGCGCGCGGATCGATGCCCTCCACGCCCATGGTCACGATCTCGCGCTTGATCCGCACCTTCATGCGGTGGAACGGCATCGCCGCCGCGCCGGAATACTTCACGTCGGTCTCGGCCATGTCCGGCTGCGCGCGGATGAAGGCGACCACCGCCGCGATGCCCTCGGTCGTGCCGGCAATGGTGCCGTTGATCCCCTCGGGCGCGACCAGTAGCGTCCCCTTGATCGCGTTCGCGGCGCAGACCTGCGCCAGCCGATCGCGCAGATCGGCACAATCGGCCACGTGCGCGAACCGGTAAAGCGCGGCGACAGTCACCGGCATGGCATGATCGACCCTGTCCATCCCGCGCCCTTTAACGCGGCGGCGCGGGAACGCCAGTGTTGGCGATTGGAGTCGCGCGGCCTTCGGCTGCCAATCGGGCCTTGGCCACGTCCTCGCGCGCAGCGGCAAGAACGACCGGATCGCCGTCTGTGGTTACGGCTTCAAGATAGCCGTGGATGCGTTTCTCGCTATCGAGATAATCCACAACATCCCAAGGCTTCAAAATAATCATCAATCTCAAACTTGCCGGTTGCGTTGCAACACTTCCTCGACTGTCACCTCGACATACTCTTCATCGGGGACCGCAAATGCGCGGTCCAGTTCGGTGCGCAACGCGTGGACCTTGGCCTTTTCCGCAAGCATCCGAGCCTCGAAGGCTTCGAAGTCAAAAAGCGGGGCTTCGCCGGATCGCTCGCCCTCAATAAGCGCATCAACAAGCCGCTGCCTCTTCGCTTCGTCGTCTTCCATGGAATGACCATCTGCCCATTTTTCGCGCGCCAATCGAAGGTCGCACAGTTTTCCCGCACTGGCTGCGTGGGACGATCCTACCCCCTCCGGAACGGCGTGCGTTCGCCCAGGAACATCTGGTCCTGCGCCACGCCGGCGCGTTCGCGTTCGAGGAAATCCGCCACCGCGCGGCGGAAATTGGGGTCGGCGATGTAGTGCGCGGACCAGGTCTTCACCGGCTCGTAGCCGCGCGCCAGCTTGTGCTGGCCCTGTGCGCCCGCTTCCACGCGCGAGAGGCCCAGTGCGATCGCCGCGTCGATCGCCTGGTAATAGCACAGTTCGAAGTGCAGGAACGGCTTGTCCACCACCGCGCCCCAGTATCGCCCATAAAGCGCATCGCGGCCAATGAAGTTCAGTGCGCCCGCCACCGGCATTTCACCGATGAAGGCCATGACCAGCAGGATGCGGTCCGCCATGCGCTCGCCCATCAGGGTGAAAGCCTCACGCGTCAGATAGGGGCGACCCCACTTGCGCGCGCCGGTGTCCTGATAGAACTGCCAGAACGCGTCCCAGTGCTCCGCCTTGATGTCCGCGCCGGTCAGGCGGCGGATCTCCACCCCGTCCTGCGCCTTCGCGCGTTCCTTGCGCAGGTTCTTGCGCTTTTCGGAGGACAGCGCGGCGAGGAAATCGGCAAACGCGGCATAGCCCCGGTTTTCCCAGTGGAACTGGATATCATTGCGCAGCAGCCAGCCCGCCTCTTCGAACAGCGGCACCTGTTCGGGCACGATGAATGTGGCGTGCGCGCTGGAAAGGCCGTGCTGGTCCACCACCGCCTCCGCTGCGCGCAGCAGCGGCAGGGCAAGGTCCGGGCGCGCCGTCTCCCCTTCCCCGATCAGCAGGCGCGGGCCGGTGGCGGGGGTGAAGGGCACACTGATCTGCAGCTTGGGGTAATAGTCTCCGCCCGCCCGCTGCCACGCATCCGCCCATGAATGGTCGAACACATATTCGCCCTGGCTGTGCCCCTTCAGGTACGCCGGAAGCGCGGCGGCGGGCCGTCCCGCCTCGTCCTCGATCACCACGGGCAGCGGGGTCCAGCCGCTATGCCCGCCCACGCTGCGCGATTCCTCCAGCAGCGCAAGGAAGGTGTGCGACAGGAACGGGTTTCCGGGCCCGGCCAGCCGGTCCCAGTCGCTGGCGGCGATCTCGCCGATCGATTTGTGGATGCGGGCGCTCAGGGTCATTGCGGCCAGTTCAGCCGATCCCGCCGCCTTCGGCAATTGCCCCATCGGCACAGGCGGCGGCGCGTTCGGCCAGTTCGGCGGATCGCACCGTCCATGTCAGCACCGGCAACCCGCGCCTGCGCTGCGCGGCGGCAAAGGGGCTCGGCAGGTCGCGCACGTCATAGGCCAGGAAATCGGGCCGCGCCGTCCACAGCGCCAGATGCCTGCGCATCTTGGCCAGCGACGTCCGCCGCGCGCCGTCCTCGGTCACCACCAGCCCGCGCACGGTGTTGGGGGAATAGCGGGCATACCAGCGTGATACACGCGGGTCGAAGCTCATCACCGCCACAGGCCCGCGATAGCCTTCCAGCTGCCGCCGCACCGCCAGACACAGCGGCGCCACATGCATTTCGCGCTTCGATTTCACCTCGATCAGCAGGGGAACGCGCCCGTCGACCAGATCCAGCACCTGCCTCAGCGTCGGTATCGTGTCCTCGCCGCCTTTCAGCGGCGTCTTGCCCAGCTGCGCCGATCCGCGTTCCACCACCGGGCCGCTGTCGGCGGTCAGCCGGTCGAGCTCCCAATCGTGGAACACCATCGCCTGCCCGTCACTGCTGCGCTGCACATCGCATTCGATGCCGTAACCGGCCTCCACCGCGCGGATGAAGGCCGTTGGCGCGTTTTCGGTCGCCCCCGCCCCGTGCAGGCCGCGGTGGGCATAGGTAACGCCTTTCAGCCAGCCGATCCGGCGCCCGTCGGGCGCCGGGGCCAGCCAGCGGTCAAGCAGTGCGAACAGCAAAAACAGCATCGACTTCCACCCCCGCGCCCAGGGGCAGGACCGGCACGCCCACCGCGCTGCGCGCGTGCTTGCCGGCATCGCCAAAGGCGGCGACCATCAGCTCGCTGGCGCCGTTGGCCACCTTGGGCTGATCGGTGAACGTGCCGGTGGAACTGATGAACGCGCCCAGCTTGACCACGCGCTCCACCCGGTCGAGCGAGCCGAGCGCGGCCTTCACCTGCGCCAGCAGCATCAGCCCGCAGGCCTGCGCCGCGGCGGCGCCCTGCTCCACGCTCAGATCCTCGCCCAGCCGGCCGGTCACCAGCTTGCCATCGATGAAGGGCAGCTGGCCGGAAACGTGCAGCAGGCCGTTCGCCTCCACCGTGGGCACATAGGCGGCCACCGGCGCGGCGGGCTGGGGCAGAACGTGGCCCAGCGCTTCCAGCTTTGCCGCGATCGTATCAGTCATCGTTTTCTCCATGCAGTTCGCGCTGGATCCACGGCAGCGCGTTGGTCCAGTCGTCGATCCGGGCATGGGCGTGCCCGGCCTTCAGTGCGCAATCGATATGCGGGGCCAGCATCGGTTCGCCGCACAGGTGCAGGCGCGAAACGTGCGGCACGATCTCCATCACCGATCCGTGGTGCTGCGGCAGGTCGTCGATGAACACCGCCCGGCTCGGCCTGTATTCCTCGATGATCGCCTTCAGCGCCGGCCCCTTGGGCCCGGTGTTGGTGAAAACCCTTGCGTTGATGCCCACGTCCAGCAGCTGTTTCGCCCGCGCCTCGCGCCGATCGTCGTTCAAGTTGGTCAGGATCACCACGTCGGCATCGCGGGCCAGAGTGTTGATCCCCTCCACCGCGCCGGCAATGGGAAACTGCCGGTGCATCTCGCCATCGAAGAACAGGTTCAGCAGCCGCCAGATTTCCCTTGGCTCCACCAGCGATCCGTCGGCCCGGTGGCGCATCGCCTTGGAAAAGTCATTGTCGGTCATCGAAAAATCGATGCCGTGGTATTCGGCCAGCCAGTCCTTGTAGGGCGAAACCATGTGCAGCAGCACTTCGTCGCAATCGCTGATCACCAGCGGCCTGCTCATCGTAGATTCTCCCCGGCGGCCATGATGCGCGCAGGCGCTATGTCGAGCGCCTCGGCCGCGGAAACAAGGTCCGCCTCGTTATTCGCCAGGAAATCGATCACCGCCCCCAGCACGGCGGCGCTGCCCAGCCCTTCGCGCAGGGCATCGGGCGTCAGCCCGGTCAGCGCCAGGAAACGGTCGGCCCGCTGGCTGTCGGCCAGCACCCAGCCGAGCGCCTGCAGGGCGATTGCCGCAGGGTCAGTTTCGGGAACGGGTTCGCGGATGATTGTCAGGACCTTTCGCGCGGCATAGAGGTGGCTTCAAGGCGTTTCAGTCGGCCTCAGGTGCTTCTCAGGTGCCTGTCAGTCGTTTTCAATGTACGGGCGATCAGTGGCAAAAAGAATTCTGGTTGTCGAGGACAACGACCTTAACCGCAAGCTCTTCTGCGACCTGCTCAAGGCCAACGCCTATGAGGTGGAGCCGCTTGCCGACGGGCGCGAAGTGCTTGAACGCGCACGTGATTTTTCGCCTGATCTGGTAATCATGGACATCCAGCTGCCCAATGTTTCGGGGCTTGACCTGATCGAGGCGCTGAAGGCCGACGCCGTGCTTTCCCCCGTCCCCATCCTCGCCGTCACCGCCTATGCCGGAAAGGGTGACGAGGAGCGGATCAGGGACGCGGGGGCGGAAGGATACCTGGCCAAGCCGGTGTCGATCGGGCCGTTCATGCTGGCGGTGAGAAAGTTCGTCTAAACAGTCACATGCTGGCCGATGAAGGTCAGCACCGTGGCAACCAGCCCGACCATGAACACCTTGTAGGCCAGCGCGAGGAAGCGGTACTTCTTCTTCTGCATGACCTGCCCGTTCTGGTAGATATCATGCAGCATGGTGCGGAAGATCGTTTCATCCGCACGCAGGTCCGCCAGCACGGAATCGGTCCATTCATCTTCAGGCATGTTGCTGAAATAGCCGAAGAAAAGCTTGTTGGGCGCGCCGTGTATCTTGTTCGTCTTGGGGTTTGAGACGGAAGGCAGCACGGCAAAGACGGCGCACATGGCAGAGGCGAAGGCGAACAGCGCCAGCACCGCCAGCGGCAGGGGCAGGCTGCCATTCTTGGCCTGGCCCACCGCGATCGTGAAGACGAGGAAGGTGGCGCCCATCAGGATCGACGCCTTGGCATCGGCCATCTGGCTGAGCGTGAGGTTGATCTGCTGCGAGGTGCGCACGAGGTGGATGGCGTGGTTGGAAAAGCCCGAGACCGACAGCGGCGAAGGGGTGGCGGCAGGTGGAGCCGCAGGTGTGCTGGGCAGTTGTTCGGCCATGGTTTTCCCCCGGAATGCGCGTGTTTTGGTATGCACGGGGGATGACACAGGCCACCCATGCTTGACAAGCGGGGCAAGAGGCCGCTTTTCCGCCGCAATCGTCTGGCAGGGCCGCCCTGCAAACAAGGAACACATGATGGATCGCGCCGCCACCGCCGCCAAGATTGCCGAGCTGATCGAACCCTTCAACAAGAAGGGCGTGGCCCTGACCGACGCCAGCACCTTTGCCGGCGATCTGGAGTGGGACAGCCTGACCGTGATGGACTTCGTGGCGGCGATCGAGGACGAGTTCGACATCATCATCAGTATGAACCAGCAGGCCGAGATCGAGACGTACGGCCAGCTGATCGACGCCGTGACCAAGCTGCAGGGTTGAACTGACCCACCGCGCCAAGCAGAGGCCCACACGACACGATGACCGACCTTTTCAGCAAGTTCGACCCGCTGATCCAGCAGCGCGAAACGCTGCTTGCCACCGGGGTGACCGACCCGTTCAACCTGGTGATGGAGCGGGTGATCAGCCCGACGCAGGCGATCTGCAACGGGCGCGAGACGATCCTGCTCGGCACCTACAACTACATGGGCATGACCTTTGACCCCGACGTGATCGCGGCGGGCAAGCAGGCGCTGGACGATTTCGGCAGCGGCACCACGGGCAGCCGCGTGCTGAACGGCACCTATGCCGGGCACCGGCTGTGCGAGGAGGCGCTGAAGGAATTCTATGGCATGGAGCATGCCATGGTGTTTTCCACCGGATACCAGGCGAACCTGGGGATCATCAGCACGATGGCCGGCAAGGGCGATTACATCGTGCTGGACATCGACAGCCACGCCAGCATCTGGGACGGCTGCAAGATGGGCGACGCCGAAGTTGTGCCCTTCAAGCACAACGACATCGAGGCGATGGAAAAGCGCCTGAAGCGCATTCCCGAAGGCGCGGGCAAGCTGGTGGTGCTGGAAGGCGTCTATTCCATGCTGGGCGACATCGCCCCGCTGAAGGACATGATCAAGGTGGCCAAGGACAACGGCGCAATGGTGCTGGTGGACGAGGCGCATTCGATGGGCTTCATCGGCCCCAACGGACGCGGCGTGGCCGAGGAGCAGGGCTGCCTGGACGACGTGGACTTCGTGATCGGCACGTTCTCCAAATCGGTCGGCACGGTGGGCGGCTTCTGCGTGTCCAACCACCCGAAGTTCGAGATCCTGCGCCTGGTGTGCCGCCCATACGTGTTCACCGCCAGCCTGCCGCCGAGCGTGGTCCACACCGCCGCCACCAGCATCCGCAAGCTGATGCACGCCGGCAACAAGCGGGCCCACCTGTGGGAAAACAGCCGCACGCTGCACAAGGGCCTGACGGATCGCGGTTTCCAGCTGGGCACCAAGGAGCCACAGAGCGCGATCATTTCCGTGATCATGCCCGACCTGGAGCGTGGCGCGATGATGTGGGAAGCGCTGCTGCGCGAAGGGCTTTACGTGAACCTGGCGCGCCCGCCGGCAACCCCGGCAGGCATGACGCTGCTGCGCTGTTCGCTGTGCGCCGAACACAGCGCGGAGCAGGTGCAGACCATCATCGGCATGTTCGAACGCGCCGGGAAGGCCGTGGGGATCATCTGATGCGCAAGACTGCGCTGGCGCTGATGGCGCTGGCGGGTGTGGGTGCGGTTACCGAAGCCGCGCAGGCGCAGACGGCTGCGCCGTCGGCCAGCCCTGCCCCGCCCGCGCCCACCGCGATGGTTGCGAACCCCTGTGCGCTGCCGCGCAACCCGGCGAACGACTGGCCCAACCTGTGCAAGTACCAGCAGGCCAACCGCGCGCTGGCGGCCAGGCCGCGCGTGGTGTTCATGGGCGATTCGATCACCGAGTTCTGGATCACCCGCGCGCCCGGGATCTTTGCCCAAGGCGCGGTGGACCGCGGCATTTCCGGCCAGACCACCCCGCAGATGCTGGTGCGCTTCATGCAGGACGTGATCGCGCTGAAGCCGCGCGTGGTGCACATCATGGCCGGGACCAACGACGTGGCGGGCAACACCGGCCCGACCAGCCCGACCGAATATGCCGCCAACATCCGCGCGATGGTGGAACTGGCGCAGGGCAACGGGATCGCCGTGGTGATCGGATCGATCCTGCCAATGCGCGCCTTCCCGTGGAAGCCGGGGATGACGCCGGCGCCGCAGGTGATCGCCCTGAATGCCTGGCTGAAGGATTACGCCCGCAGCCGGGGCACGGTCTATGCCGATTATCACAGCGCGATGGCCGACGCCGACGGCGGGATGAAGCCGGGGCTGGCGGCAGACGGAGTGCATCCCGATGCGGCGGGATATGCGATCATGGAGCCGATCGCGCGGGCCGCCATCGCCGAGGCGGAAGAAGCCCACCGCTAACGGTTTTCCGCCGTTTATCCTGCAAATTTGGAGAAATCCAAAATGCAGGATAAAAGCTGCCCATGCAGGCTGTGCGCCCCTTTTCAGATGAGCAAGCGCGTGCGCTGATCAACCTGCGCGCGCGATACGAAAGCATGATTGAAGCAGAGCGTGCGCTGGCGGCTCTGCCCTATAATCTGGTGCGCAAGACGGTGGGTGGACGCGATTACCTCTATGAGGTGGTGGACCGGCTCAACAACGGGACCAGCCTTGGGCCGATGTCTCCTGAAAACGAGGATCGACTCATCGAGTATCGCGCGACCAAGACAGTGTTGAAGGAACGACGCAACACCGCCCGTGATCTCGTGTCCGAATCCGGCCGGCTCGCGCGGGCGCTTCGGCTACCAATGCTGTCCAGCGCAGCGGGTGAACTGCTGCGCGAGATCGACCGGCGCGGACTGCTCGATGGCACGCTGCTGGTGGTCGGCACCAATTGCATGCCCGCCTATTGTGTCGAAGCGGCAGGGTTCATCGTGGATGCGCCCGACGAGACGGACGATTTCGATCTGGCATGGGTGGCCGAGGCCGAGGCCACGGATGCTTTGCTTTGGGCAGCGTTGAAATCGGCAGACTCCACGTTTGCCGTGAACGCCGAGCGCGAGTTTCAGGCGCGCAATGCCAAGGCCTATGAGGTTGAACTGTTGGTCGCACCTTCCCGCGTCGCGACCATGGCAGGACGCGAACGACCCCGCCCGATCGCGCTGCCCGAACAGGAATGGCTGCTGCCGGGCCGGCGCATCGATCAGATCGTGCCCTGCCGCGATGGCAGCGCCGCAAGGCTGGTGGTGCCCGATCCACGCTGGTTTGCACTCCACAAGCTGTGGCTGGCCGACAAGCCTGAGCGCAATCCGCTGAAGAAGGAAAAGGACCGTCGGCAAGGGCGGGCATTGCTGGCGACGGTGGCGGAAGCCATGCCCCTGCATCCTTTGGACCAGAGCTTTTACGCAGGACTGCCTGATGAACTTAGGCCATACATGGCTGATTGGCAGCAGCGTCACAGTTAGCTCAATAGGACAGGGAGTGGCAGCATGAAGGCGATCGTGTTGGCAGGCATACTGCTCGGCAGCACGGCCGCCATGGCGCAGGACATACCGCCTGAGCAGCACAAGCACCCGATGTCGGAAGCGGCGGCTTCGAACGGAGCGGGCGTGCCGGCGGACATGCATGCGGGGCATTCGCACGATGACGAGGTGCGGCCCAGGGTGCCGACCCTGCTGCCGGGATATGGCAACGGCGGGTTTGCGGTGACGACCGGGTTGCCACAGGCGCAGGCGTTCTTTTCCAACGGGATGGAACTGGGTGCGGCCTTTGCCCACAAGGCGGCGATCGATGCGATGGCCGAAGCCGTGCGGCTGGACCCGAGTTGCGCGATGTGCCTGTGGGGACAAGCGCTGACCAGCGGCCCGACGATCAATTACGGCAAGGGTGCGGCCGACCGCGTGCCGCTGCTGAAGCTGGTGCAGAAGGCGCAGGCGCTGGCGGCGAAGGCCGGGACCGCGAAGGCCGGGACCGCGAAGGCCAGGACCGCGAAGGAGCGTGACCTGATCGGCGCGCTGATGACGCGATATCGGCCCGGCGTGGTGCACCAGCGCGATGTGGACTATGCCGCGGCGATGCGGAAGGTTGCGGCGAGGTATCCGCAGGACAACGAGATCGCCGTGCTGGCGGCGGATGCGCTGATGGTTTCCGCCTTTGACGAAGGGGCCGACGATTTCAACCACAAGCCGATCGAGGAAGCGCAAGGCCTGCTGGAGACGGTGCTGAAGCGCGCGCCCGAGCATACCCCGGCGATCCATTTCTATATCCACGCAACCGAGATCAACCGGCAGCCGGAACTGGCCGAACCCTTTGCCGACAAGCTGGCAGGGCTGGCGCCCCATGCCAGCCACCTGGTCCACATGCCTTCGCACACATATTACTGGGTGGGGCGGTATCAGGATGCGGCGGACACCAATTGGCGCGCGGTGCAGATCGGCATGGCCAATGCGAAGCGGCTGGGCCTGCCCGAGCCCAAGGGCGTGTGGGACCTGCCCTATCATTCGCACAACGTGATCTATGGCCTTGGCGGGGCGCTGATGGCCGGGGATGCGCGGACCGCGCTGAACCTGGCGCGACCGCTGGTGGCGCATTCGACCGAGCGGGAGAACGCCGAGCCGTTTTCACAACTGTTGGCGGCATCGGGATACTTCGCGCTGGCGCGGTTTGACGATCCGGCCGCGGTGCTGGCCCTGCCCGAGCCGAAGCTGCCATACCTGCAGGCGGCGCGGCATTATGCGCGGGGCGAGGCGCTGCTGTGGCTGGGCGACATGGCCGGGGTGAAGGCGGAGATGGCGGCCATCCCCGAGAAGGTGGCGAGCGGCACCATCGACCGCGACCACAAGGGGCCCGAGGCGATGCTGGGCATCCTGCGCGCGGTGCTGGAGGGCAAGATGGCGATGCGCGAGAAGCGCTATGCCGATGCGGCCAAGGCATTCCGCAGGGGAGCGGAGATCGAGGAGACGCCCGAGTTCATGGAGTTTTCCGACCCGCCGGCGTTCTGGTATCCGGTGCGGCGCGATCTGGCGGCGGCGCTGCTGGCGCAGGGCGATGCGGCGGGCGCGCGGGCCCAGGCGGAGCAATCGCTGCGGCTGCGCATGCGCGATCCGGTGGCCGAGGATGTGCTGCGCGGCGCGGAAGCCGTGCTGGCGCGGCGATAGAGTCTGTTTCAGTTGTTCGGCACCGGCCCACTCCCCCGCCCCCATGTCCAACTGGGCCACCCACAGCGTACAATTCCGTTGGGTGGACGGGCGGGGGAGTGGGCCGGTGCCGCTTTACACGTGAGTGGGGCGCGGGCGACGCCGGCGCGTCTCGACTTCGCTCGACGCGAACGGAGATTGGGCGCGTTGACCGGGTCTGGGCAGATCAGTTGATGGTGATGATGCCGTCCACCGCGCGCCATTCCTGCGGGCCGATCAGATGCTTGTGCGCCACCTGGATGGAATGGAGCGTGGCCTGGATTTCCCTTCGCCAGTGATCGAGGAAGCGTTCCAGCCGGGGGAAGCGCGGGGCGAGATCATGCTGCTGGAACATGAACATCTGCAGCAGGCTGGGATGATCCGGCATGTAATAGTGGATCTGGATGGTGGTGAGGCCGTAGCCTTCCAGTTGCCGGGCGAAATCGGGATCGTGAGACCGATCGAAACCACCGCGTGTGCCCATTCGCGTCCCTCCTTTCGGACAAGAAGGGGCCTGGCCGGGGCTGCGGTCAGGCCCGTGGAAGCCTGAAAGATACCGCAAAGAGAATTACACAAAGCTGCGCAGCGTCAAGTATCGCTGCGTAGCTTTGTTGCGGGTGCGCGCAGGGCGGCACCGGCCTCGACGAAATTCAGGCGCTGGGCGCGTTGATGCTGGCCATCGTGGCGTTGTCGCAGGTGTGCGAGCTGGACGAGGCGCCATCGAGCAGGCCGACGAGCAGCACGCCGCCGATCACGAAGACGATGAAGCCGAGCGTGACCCAGGCCAGGTACTTGTCGATGAAGGCCTTGATCGGCGCGCCATAGATGCGGAACAGCACGCCCACGACCATGAAGCTCATCGCGCGGGAGACGAAGCTGCCGAGCAGGAAGGTCGCCATGGGCATCGAAATGAAGCCGGCGGTGATCGTCAGCAGCTTGAACGGGATGGGCGTGGCGCCCTTGGCCACGAAGATCCAGAAGCCCTTTTCGCGCAGGAAGCAGGCCGCCTTCGGGAAGCTTTCGGTCAGGTGCAGGGCAGAGAGCAGCTGCGCGCCGATGGCGTCGTAGAGGAAGTGGCCGATGGCATAGCCGAGCAGGCCGCCGACGACCGAGCCGAGCGTGGCGACGAGGGCGAAGCGCACCGCCTTTTTCGGTTCGGCCAGGCACATCAGGCCGAGCAGCGGGTGCGGCGGGATCGGGAAGAAGCTGGCTTCGACGAAGGCGAAGAGCGCGAGCCACCATTCCGCATAAGGGTGCGAGGACTTGGCCATCGTCCATTCGTAAAGCCGGCGGAGCATGGAGGTGGTCGATTCCCGGGATCTTGAGCGCTGGGCGCTGACTAGACCACAGGTGGCAGGAAAGCCAGCGGGTGCAGCAATTAACCCATTTGGCACATTATCCTTGACATACGAACCACTTTTGAGTACAAAACAGGAACAAGACGGGAAGCGAATCGCCCAGACGGTTCCCGCCCCACTCATGCGAAGGATGGTTCATGGCCGGAGCCGAACAGCCATCGCCGTGCGCAGGCGCGGCGGCGGAGACTGCTGCCGAAATCGACCGCGAGGACAAGCTGACCAAGCATTGGCGGCCGGCGTTCCTGATCGAGCTGGCCGCGACATCGAACGTGACCGCCGCAGCGCTGGCGGCAGGGGTGACGCCCAGCCGCATCTACAAGCTGCGCGCCACCGACCCCGCCTTTGCCCGGCAATGGCGCGAGGCGCTGCTGGAAGGATACGAGCACCTGGAAATGGAGCTGCTGCACCGCCTGCGCTTTGGCGATCCGAAGGAGGCCGAGCGCAAGTTCGACAACGCCACCGCGCTGCGCCTGCTGGGCCAGCACCGGGAGACGGTGGCCCGCGAACGCGCCGTGCGCGACCAGGAGGATGTGACCGCGATCCGCAAGTCGATCGAGGCGCGGCTGCTGAAGCTGCGCGAACAGGCGATCGCCCAGCGTGCCGCCGAGGCCGAAGGCGCAGCCGATGCAGGGGGTGTGCGGGGTGAATGAGCTGCTTGGCTGGCTGCACCAGGCGCGGGTGAAGCACCTGCGGCTGGCGGCGCGGGGCCTGCCCGAGGCCGAAGCGCGCGAGTGGAAGTGGCACTGGCCGCTGCACGCGCGGCAATCGCAGCTGCCGCCGCCGGGCGACTGGCGCGTGTGGCTGGTGATGGCGGGGCGCGGGTTCGGCAAGACGCGGACCGGCGCGGAATGGATCAACAGCCTGGCCGAAGCCGATCCCGAAGCGCGGATCGCGCTGGTGGCGGCGAACCTGAACGAGGCGCGCAGCGTGATGGTGGAAGGCGAAAGCGGGATCATGGCCTGCGTGCGGCCCGACCGTCGGCCGGACTTCGAGCCGTCGCTGCGGCGGCTGACCTGGCCCAACGGGGCGCAGGCCTGGCTCTATTCCGCAGCCGAGCCGGAATCGTTGCGCGGGCCACAGCACAGCCATGCTCGCAGCGCAGGCCCAGAAGGAGACCACTGTCAACGAAAGCCTTCTGGCGGCGGACGTCCTTCTGCAGCCCGTGGTGGAAGGCATCGCGGCCAATCCGCCTGCAACGCCCCTGCCTGGCCAGTGCTGGATCGTAGGAAGTGCGGGCACCGGAGCTTTTGCCGGACATGACAGCCAGATCGCTGCCTGGAGCGATGGCGGATGGCGTTTCTTTGCGCCAATGCCGGGTGCGCGCGTTCACGACCAGGGCCTTGGGGCAGAGCGGTTCTATCTGGGAACGTGGCAAAAATCCGTTGCGCCCGCAGCACCGCTTGGAGGCACCGTTGTTGACACTCAGGCACGCTCGTCAATCGCAGCCATAATCCAGCTGCTGACCGCTTCGGGCATTTTTTCCGTCACCTGACGGGAACCGCACCGTGCGATGGGCATTTGGGGGAGCACATGAGGGTAGTTTCCGCTGGACAATGTTGCCAATCACACACCAAACAGTTGTTTTTGGGCAACAGTCCGCGTGCGTGCCCGCTTGCATGAATACAACAGAACCGGTAGACAACGGCCACGACGTGGCATGATTTCGCTAAAAGGGGAAACGATAATGCGGAAACTGGTCATCGGCCTTGCACTGGCTACTACAGCCATTGCAACGCCTGCATTCGCGAAGAATGATTCCTGGTATGTCGAAGCAGACGGCGGCGTGATGCTGCTGGAGAACTCTGACGTCGTTGCTGGTGGTGTCAATGGCGGCACTGGCACGCTTGACACCAAGACTGGCTATGACTTTGGTGGTATCGTCGGTTACGACTTCGGCGGCTTCCGTCTGGAAACCGAAGTTTCGTATCGCCGTGCCGCAGCGAAGTCGCTGGTGTTCAACGGCAACGATGCGCCGCTCCGGGGTGGACGCGCCCATGCGCTCAGCTACATGGTCAACGGCCTGCTGGACTTCGGTCCCGATGATGGCATCCAGGGCTTCGTCGGTGGCGGTGTTGGCGTTGCCAACGTGAAGTATGCGGTGAGCACCGTTGGCGTTGGCGGCGTGAACGATTCCGACACCAACTTCGCCTGGCAGGTCCTTGCCGGTGTTCGCGCGCCGATCACCAGCCACTGGGATGCAGGCCTGAAGTACCGCTTCTTCAATGCCGATCACGTTGACCTGACCGGCAATGGCGCGCTGTCGGGCGCCCCGATCAGCACTCGTTTCCGTTCGCACTCGCTGATGGGTACTCTGGCGTACAACTTTGGTGGCGCCGAGCCGATGCCGGAGCCGGCTCCCCCGCCGCCCCCGCCGCCCCCGCCGCCCCCGCCGCCCCCGCCGCCTCCGCCGCCCCCGCCGCCGGCTCCGGTGTGCAACAAGGGTCCGTACATCGTGTTCTTCGACTGGGATAAGTCGGACATCACGCCGGAAGCTTCGACGATCCTCGACAACGCGATCACCGCGTACGGCAACTGCGCCAGCGTTCCGATCATGCTGGCCGGCTACACCGACCGTTCGGGCACGCCGAAGTACAACATTGGCCTGTCGCAGCGTCGTAACGCTTCGGTCACGTCGTACCTGACCTCGCACGGTGTTCCCGCCGGCGCGATCACCAGCCAGGCCTTCGGCGAAACCAACCCGCGCGTTCCGACCGCGGACGGCGTTCGCGAACTGCAGAACCGTCGTGTGGAAATCACCTACGGTCCGGGTTCGGGCATGTAATTCGAGGCCTTATGGCCACGAACGAGAAGGGGCCGGAGAAATCCGGCCCCTTTTTCGTTAATGGCCGTATCGTCAATCAGGAGAATGTAACGATGAGCCGCACCTTCCACATCGCAACCCTGCTGGCCGCAGCCTTGGGAACAGGGGCCTGCGCAACCACGTCCGCTGCGCCTGGCCTGACGACACTGGCCCACGCCGACATTGTCGGCACAGACGGCAGACCTGCCGGCCGCGCCACCTTGTCAGAATCCCAAGGCGCGGTATCGCTGACCGTTTCGGCACAAGGGCTGGCCTCCGGGCCACATGGCATCCACCTCCACGCCGTTGGCAAATGCGAGGGGCCTGCCTTCACCACCGCTGCTGGCCATCTCAACCCCGCCATGCACCAGCACGGTTCGATGAATCCCGCAGGGCCTCACCTTGGAGACCTGCCGAATATCGTGGTCCAGGCTGACGGGACGGGAACGGCCACCCTCACCATCCCCGGCGACTGGAACGGCCTTGCCTCCGCAATCTTCGATGCGGACGGCACCGCGCTTGTCATCCACGCCGCCGCAGACGACTACAAAACTGATCCGTCCGGCAACAGCGGCGCCCGGATCGCCTGTGGCGTGTTCACGCGGGGCTGATCACCGCTCCTTGCGAACCAGATCCCGCCACGCGATGCCCAGAAAGAGCACCGCGGGCGGGAGCGCCAGCAGGATCAGCGCCAGCCCGGTTCGCAGGCTTTCAAACTCGCGCGAAAGCCTGCCGGCGGCATAAGGCCCCAGCGCCAGCCCGATCATCGTCGCTCCCAAAAAGAACGCGGCCGTGGCCGTTCCCCGCACGCGCGCGGGCACGATGTTGACGATCGTGCCGGATGCGCTGCCCAGAGCCATGCTCATGACGAACCACATCGGAAAGACCGTCCAGTAAAGCACGGTTACCGAATGCGTTACCAGCAGCAGGCCATAGGGCGCGAGCGAGGCTATCAGCGCGCCGATCACCACCAGAACGCGGCGCGAATGGCGTCCGTCTGCGGCCACCCGATCCCCGATCGCTCCGCCCGCTATCACGCCGAGCGCACCCCCTGCCGCCGCCGAACCACCGACGACCAATGCAACCGTGCGCGCCGGTGCGCCGAAGCTTTCGATCGCGTACAGCGGCCCGAATGCAGAGCTGGCATAGGTCACCGCGCACATCAGGCCATAGCCGACGTTGATCCCCACCACCGCCGGCGCGGCCCAGATGGCGTCGAACGCTTCACGGTCATCATGGCGCAGCGATATGGCCCATGAGGCCACGGCATAGACGCCCACACCCAGCGCGGCCCACTGCGCCGGATCGCCAAGGGCAATGGTCAGCCCGATTGCCGCACCAGCCGTGCTGAACGCGATCAGCGCATTGACCCCACCGGCCGCCGGCCCCCGGCGCAGTGCGACAAAGAGGGTGAAGGGTGGAACAATCGCCCCAAGATCGCGGACGAAGCCCCGCCATACCTCACGGCCCGGGTCGACCGCCGCCGGCTCCGCCAGGCCTTCGAACCGTCCACGCAAGGGTTCGCGCAAGCTCCTGACCCACAGCGCCAGGAGCACGCCGGGGATGCCCACGGCAAGGAAGGCCGCCTGCCATCCGGCCAGGCCCAGCGGTGCCATGCCCACGGCAAAGGCGCTGTTCCACCACATCGCGATCGACGTACCGATGAACAGCGAAACCCCGCCGCCCAGATAGATGCCCGAGGAGAAGATCGCCACGGCCGTGGCCCGGCGCCGGGGCGGGAAGTAATCCGCCAGCAGTGAATAAGCGCAGGGTCCGGCCGTAGCTTCGCCCACGCCGACCCCCACACGCGCCGCACCAAGCTGCCAGAAATTGCCCGCCAGCCCGGAAAGCGCCGTCATGCCTGACCATACCGCCAGCCCCAGCGAGAGCAGCCCGGTCCGCGACCAGCGGTCGGCGAGCTTGCCCAGCGGAATGCCGAACAGCGCATAGAAAACGCCGAACGCGGTGCCATAGAGAAAGCCGAAATCCGCGTCCGAAATGCCGAGGTCGCGCTTGATGTCGACCGCCAGGATCGTCAGCAGTTGCCGATCGATGAAGTTGAGCATGTAGACGAGCACCAACACTGCCAGGGCATACCAGGCATAGCCGTCGGCCTTCGCAGTCTCGCCCGCGCGGTCAGGTTCCCCCGCCGTAGCTTGTACCATCCTCAATCCCCGCTTCCTCGAATCCCGCGCGCCGCAGGCGGCAGCTGTCGCATTCACCACAGGCGCGACCATCGGGCAGCGGGTCGTAGCATGACCAGCTTTCCTTCGTGTCGAGCCCGAGGCGAACCGCCTCGCGCGCGATTTCGGATTTTTTCAGGTGCTGCAGCGGGGCGTGAACCGTCACGGTGCCGCCTTCGCTGCCAAGCTTCGTGGCAATCCGCGCCAGGTCCTGGAAACCGGCGACGAATTCAGGCCGGCAATCGGGATAGCCGGAGTAATCGAGCGCGTTCACGCCGATGAACAGATCCTTCGATCCCGCCGCCTCTGCCCACGCAAGCGCCAGCGACAGGAACACGAGGTTGCGCGCAGGCACATAAGTGACCGGAATATCGTCCCCAACCCCATCCTTGGGCACATCGATCGCATCGGTCAGCGCCGATCCGCCGAACTGGCGCAGGTCCATCGGCAGGATCACGTGGCGTTCGACACCGAGCCGATCGGCAATCCGACGCGCCGAATCCAGCTCGATCCGATGCCGCTGGTTGTAATCGATGGTCAGCGCCAGCACACGGAAACCCTGTTCCTGCGCCAAGGCGGCGCAGACCATCGAATCCAGCCCGCCCGACAGCAGCACAACCGCCAAGGGGCCTGCGCCCGCGCCCACATCGTCCATCATGCCATTGGGCTAGCCGTCCAGTGCGGCGGTGGCAATCCCGCCGATCCGCTCAGCGCGGGCAATTGCCCATGCGGCGGGCTTCGGCCGTGAACTCAAACGGAAGCCCGCTTGCGATGCCTTGCGTTTCCAACTGCACCAACCGCGGATTTTCAAAGCGGATGCGGGTTCGCCCATTGCCGTTGCCCGGGCAGGAATAGGCGATGGTCACTGCACCAGGCGTATCTTCTGCCACCACGCTGCGGCAGGTTTCGTTCTGGTGGCGGATCTGGACAAGCCTGCGACCGCTGTCGATGCACAGCCGGATACGCTCGCCGCTGCCGTCGCGATCGCGCACTTCCCAGTCACCGGGTTCAAGGCGGTCCAGCATTGCGGCGGTAACGCGTTGGGCGCCAGCATTGGCGGCCACGCAACCCAGCGTCAGCGCAAGGGTGATCGCACCAGTCCGCAGAATTGTCCGCAATCGCCGGTCCACCGCCACCATCCGTCATCCCGTCCCCGCGCATTCCGCCGGGCCGCTCCATCATACAGCAAGCCGCCGGCTGCGCCAGACTGTTCTTTTTGGGGGACGAACCGAAGTGAAACGTGTTCAATCAAGATCGATGATGAAATCACGCGAACAGAACGCGCAGTCCACCACGATAAGACCTTGTTCGTTCTTCATTTCCTTGCGGTCGTCGGGCGAGAACCGGCCGATCAGTTCGCGATAGTGCTCCACCGTGCAGCGGCAGCCGCGTTCCAGCTCGTGCCCTTGCTGCACGCGCACTTCGCGCTCTTCGTGGAACAGCCGCCAGACGATGCTTTCCAGCGACAGCGTCGAATCGGTGAGTTCGTCCGCCCGCACCGCGCCGCCCATGATCGCCATGTGCTCCCAGTGCGGATGGTCCAGCTGCGCATGCAGCCGCTCGCGCCCTTCTTCGCCTTCGGGCAGGTGCTGGATCAGCAGGCCACCCGCCACATTGCCTTCGGCCGTGCTCTTCACCCCCACGCGGATCAGCGTCGGCACCTGTTCGGATTGCCAGAAATAGCTTTCGCAGGCCTGCGCCAGGGTTTCCCCTTCCAGCGGAACCACGCCCTGGTAGCGCTGCCCCGTGGTGGCAAGGTCAAAGGTGATGGCAAGGTATCCATCGCCGAACAGCGCATGCAGCGTGGGTGCCGGGCCCAGTTCATCCAGCCGGGCCTTGTCATAGCGGACATAGCCGCGCACTTCACCGCCGCGATAATCAACCACCAGCAGGTCGATCACCCCGTCCTGCGTCTGCGCCTGCATGGTCAGCTGGCCGCTCTCGTCCTTCAGCAGCGAACCCAGCAGCGCCGCCAGCACCAGCGCCTCGGCCAGCAGGTTGCGCACCGGCGCGGGATAGGCGTGGGCGGAGAGAACCTGGTCCAGCACCGGCCCCAACCGCACCACGCGTCCACGCGCATCCTTGTCGGGCACGGTAAACAACAGCGTCCGGTCAAATCCGGTCTCGCCGTCGGCTCGCACTTCGGCAGTCATCGTGTCAGTCCTCAGATCTGGCCGAACGCCCAGCGCAGCACCGCCTTCTGGGCGTGGATGCGGTTCTCCGCCTCGTCCCATACCACGGAACGGGGGCCGTCGATCACCGCGTCGGTCACTTCCTCACCGCGATGCGCGGGCAGGCAATGCAGGAACAGCGCGTCGGGCTTGGCCTTGGCCATCAGCGCCTCGTTCACCTGATACGGCTCCATCGCCTTCAGCTTGGCCTCGGCATGGGCCTGCCCCATCGAGATCCAGGTGTCGGTCACGACCACATCCGCACCCGCAACCGCACTGGCGGCATCGCGATGCAGGCTGATCCCCGCCCCCGCCGCCTCTGCGCAAGAGATGAAGCCCTGGTCGCATTCATACCCTTCGGGCACGCCGATGCGCACGTTGAACTTCATCAGGCCCGCCGCCTCGACGATCGAGTTGAGCACGTTGTTGCCATCGCCCAGCCACGCCACTTCCAGCCCTGGCAGGGCCTTGCCATGCTCCAGCACGGTCTGCAGGTCCGCCATGATCTGGCAGGGGTGTGAAAGGTCGGTGAGCCCGTTGATCACCGGAACGGTGGCGTAATGCGCCAGTTCCTCCACCTTCGCATGGTCGTCGGTGCGCAGCATGATCGCATCGGCCATGCGGCTCAGCACGCGGGCGGTATCGGCAATCGTCTCGCCCCGGCCCAGCTGCGTGGTGCCGGCATCCAGGATCACTGCGCTGCCGCCCAGCTGGCGCATGGCGATGTCGAACGACACGCGGGTGCGGGTGGAGTTCTTTTCGAACACCATGGCCAGCACGTGGCCGCCCAGCGGCGCATCCGCGTCCGGCAGGCCCTTGGGCAGCCCCTCGCGCGCGGCCTTGCGGTCCATCGCATCGGCCAGCATCGCGGCCACGGCATCGCCGCCGGCGTCCGACAGGTTCAGGAAATGCCTGCCCGAGAAACTTGCTTTACTCATGTCGCGGGCGCCTCGGGGTTATAGCTTTCCGACGCGGCCGAAAGCTTTTCCATGAACTCGTCGATCTCGGCATCGCCGATCACCAGCGGCGGCAGCACGCGGAACGTCATGTCCCCCGCCGCCACAGCCAGCAGCTGGTGGTTGTCGCGCATGTGCGCCACAAAGCCGCGCGGCTCCACCTTCATCTTCACGCCCAGCATCAGCCCGCGCCCGCGCACCAGCTCGAACAGATCCGGATAATTGCCGATGAACTGTTCCAGCCGCCCGCGCAGCCGCTCCCCGGTTGCCTTCACGGTGCCGAGGAATTCCTCGTTGGCCACCACGTCCAGCACCGCTTCGCCCGCCGCCATGGCCAGCGGATTGCCGCCATAGGTGCTGCCGTGCGTGCCGATCACCATGCCGCGCGCCGCCTTTTCGGTGGCAAGGCAGGCGCCCATGGGGAAGCCGCCGCCAATGCCCTTGGCCGTCGCCATGATGTCGGGCTCCACGCCATACTGTTCATAGGCATAAAGCGTGCCTGTGCGGGCCACGCCGCACTGCACCTCGTCGAAGATCAGCATCAGGTCATGCTCGTCGCACAGCGCGCGCAGGCCCTTCAGGAATTCGTCGGACGCATCGCGGATGCCACCCTCGCCCTGGATCGGCTCTACCAGGAAGCCGGCGGTGTTCGGCCCGATCGCCGCCTTCGCGCCTTCCAGGTCGTCGAAGTCGACATACTTGAACCCCTGCAGCAGAGGCAGGAAGCCCTTGTGCATCTTTTCCTGATTCGATGCGCTGATCGTCGCCATCGTGCGGCCGTGGAACGCGTTCTTGAACGTGATCAGTTCATACTTTTCGTCGTTGCCCGCATGCTGGTGATAGGCGCGCGCGGTCTTGATCGCGCACTCCACGGCTTCGGCCCCGCTGTTGGTGAAGAACACCGTGTCGGCAAAGGTCAGGTCCACCAGTCGCTGCGCCAGGTGCTCGCCCTGCGGGCTGCCATAGAGGTTCGACACGTGCATCAGCGTGGCGGCCTGCTTCTGGATCGCACCGATCAGGTGCTCGTTCGAATGGCCCAGCAGGTTCACCGCGATGCCGCTGGCGAAATCGAGATAGCGCGTGCCGTCCTCGCTGATCAGGTGGCAATGCTCGCCTCGCACCGGACGCACGCCGCACCGGGGGTACACGGGCATCAACGGGGTGATCGACATGGGGCTCTCCTGTTCAAGTCAACGAATGTTCCGGATGGCGCAGCAGACTGGCGTTGTCCGGATGGAAAAAGGGGAATCGCGAAACGACAAATGGCGGCCCCGCAAGTCCGTTTGAAGGACCCTGGGACCGCCATCTGTGCGCGTATGTCTTTGCAGGCTGCCGGTCAGTCTACCGGAAGCGATGCAATCGGGATCAACCCTGGATCGGCACGAGGTTGACCGCCGAGTGCTTGCCTCGTCGATCGACTTCGAGGTCGAATTCCAGCTTGTCGCCTTCGTTCAGCTCGCGCAGGCCGCTGCGTTCCACGGCGCTGATGTGCACGAATGCGTCGGGCTGGCCGTCATCGCGGGTGATGAAGCCGAAGCCCTTCATCGCGTTGAAGAACTTGACTGTGCCGGTCGCCTTCTCGCCGGTCAGCGAACGCTGCGGCGCGGCTGGCTTGGCCGCCACGGGGATCACGTCGCCCACAACCTGCAGGTCCGCTGCGGAAATCTTGCCGCCACGGTCCACCAGGTTGAATTCGAGCTGCTGGCCCTCGGCCAGGCCTTCAAGGCCGGCACGTTCCACGGCGCTGATGTGGACGAACACGTCCTCACCACCGTCTTCGCGCTGGATGAAGCCGAAGCCCTTCTGGCCGTTGAAGAACTTGACGACACCCTTGCCGGTGCCGACGACCTGGGCAGGCATGCCGCCGCCGCGCGGGCCGCCGAAGCCGCCACCGCCGCCGCTGCGATCGCCGCCGCCGAAGCCGCCGCGACCACCGCCGCCACCGCCAAAGCCGCCGCGGTCACCACCGCCGCCGCCACCGAAGCCGCCGCGGTCGCCGCCGCCGAAGCCACCACGACCACCGCCGCCGTAACCGCCGCCGCCGCCACCGAAGCCGCCGCGGTCGTAACCGCCGCCGCCGAAGCCGCCACCGCCGCCACCGCTATAGGGATCGAAGCCTTCTTCGCCGAAACCGTCGCGCTTGTCGCGTCCGCGACCCCGCCGCCCTCTGTCAAAACCCATAAAAACCAACAAACCTTCGTTCCGCCCCTGCTTTCCCGGGCGCCGCAGGCCGGAAGCGGGAGCCGGCGGCACGACAAGGGAATCCGAGCCGGACGAACCCGGCGCCTCTCCATTGCGGGCGCGACTATATCAACAAAATCACGCTGCGCTAACGGATTCCGCGATTTTGCGCCGATTAGCCGGAAATACGGTGTTGACCGTGGCCTATTGGCAGCATTTTGCATGCCCGCATCCGTTTGCCTGCCGTTCCGGATTGCCCCGTGGCCCCGCTTTGGGCAGAACAGCGCCCATGGATATCATCGCACTGCTTTCCGATCCCTCCGCATGGGCGGCGTTCCTCACGCTGGTTGTGCTCGAAATCGTGCTGGGGATCGACAACCTCGTCTTCATCGCCATCCTTTCCAACAAGTTGCCGCCGGAACAGCAGGCGAAAGCGCGCCGCATCGGCCTTGCCCTGGCGCTCATCCTGCGCCTGGGCCTGCTCACGCTGATCGGCTGGATCGTCACGCTGCAGGCGCCGCTGATCGACCTTGGCATAGCGGGCAAACCCGGCCCGCACGGCGAACCCACGTTCGAAACCGCGCTTTCCGGTCGAGACCTCATCCTGATCGCCGGCGGCCTGTTCCTGCTGTGGAAGGCCACGAAGGAGATCCACCACAACATCGATCCCGAACCCAGCGGCACCCTGCTGGATCACAAGGGGGAGCCTTCCGCCGGGCAAGTCGCGGTCGCCAACTTCGGCAGCACCATTGCCCAGATCATCGCGCTCGATCTCGTCTTCTCGATCGATTCGATTCTCACCGCCGTGGGCATGACCGACGAGATCCCGATCATGATCGCCGCCGTCGTCACCACCGTCTCGCTGATGATGGTCGCGGCCGATCCGCTGGCGAAGTTCATCGAGAAGAACCCCGGCCTCGTCATGCTCGCGCTGGCCTTCCTGGTGATGATCGGCCTCGTCCTGCTGGCAGACGGCTTCGGCGTGCACATTCCCAAGGGCTACATCTATGCCGCCATGGGCTTCTCCGTGGCGGTCGAACTGCTCAACATCATCGGCAAAGCCCGGCGTGAAGCCCGCCGCGCCGCCAGCAAGGAATAACCCATGTTCCGCCAGATCGACGCCAAGACCTACGCCAGCCCGCAGATCACCCTGGCCGACGTGGCCGAGGCCAGGGCCCTCGGCGTGGGGCTGATCATCAACAACCGGCCGGAAGGCGAATCGGAAGACCAGACCCCGGGCGCGGAGATCGAGGCCGCCGCGCGCGAGGCCGGGATCGCCTATGTCGCCATTCCCGTCAGCCACGCCGGCTTCTCGATGCCCCAGCTCGACGCCATGGCGCAGGCGCTTGAACAGGCGGGTGACGCTCCCGTGCTCGCCTATTGCCGCTCGGGCACCCGCTCCACCCTGCTGTGGGCGCTCACCATGGCGCGCACCGGCATGCACCCGGCAGAGATCGCCGAAAAGGCCGCCGGCGCCGGCTATGACATTGCGCCCATCCGCGCGCAGGTAGACATGCTGGCCGCGCAGGCCCGCTGACCGGAACGGGAGGGGGGCATGCAGGTGGAAACGGTGAAGGCGGCGATTGCCGCCGCGCTGGCGCATCCCGGTGCGCCGCTGATGGCGCAGGCGCTGCTCTCGCTCTTCGCCATCGTCGCGCTCACCGCCATGGCGCGCGGCCTTGCTCTGGGGCAGGATGTGCGCCTGGAAAGCGAGGACGAGGTGCGCCTTCTGGCCGAAGATGCGATCTGCGGCTTCCGCGCCAGCGCCATCGGCTTGGACCGCGCCCGCATCGGCGCGCTCGCCCGCAACGATCAGGGCCGCATCCTGCTGATCCGCCGCCACGGCGCCCGCTTCGCCGCACGGGAACTGACCACGCACGAAGGCATCCGGCTGGATCGCCAGTTCATCACCCTGTCCACGCCAGACCGGCACTTCGGCACGATCACGCTCGATCTCGGCCCGCAGGCGCAGCACTGGGCCGCCAGCCTGCGCGATCTCGGGCACCATGGCAGAGGCAGGGCATGAAGCCGCAGCTCCCCGCCTCCGGGCTTCAGCCGTTCGACATCGTCGTCTGGGCCATCCCCTTCTTCATCATCGCCATCGTGCTGGAAATGCTCTGGGCCGCGCGCCACAGGCCCGATGCCTATGAACCGGCGGACACCTGGACCAGCCTCGCCCTCGGCGTTGGCAGCACGGTGATCGGCGGCGTCTTTGCCACCACGATCTATGCCGCCGCCACCTGGGCCTATGCCCACCGCGTGTTCACCGTGCCTGTCGCGTGGCCCATCGGCATCGCGTCATGGATCGGCTGCTTCCTGCTTGATGACCTGAACTATTACTGGTTCCACCGCAGCGCCCACCGCGTCCGCTGGTTCTGGGCGGCCCATGTGAACCACCATTCCAGCCAGCACTACAACCTGTCGACCGCCCTGCGTCAGCCGTGGACAACGCTTCCCGCGCTCTCCTTCGCGTTCCGCATCTGGCCCGCCTTCATCGGCTTTCCCCCGGCGATGCTGGTCACCGTGGGCGGCATCAACCTGGTCTACCAGTTCTGGATCCATACCGAAGCGGTGCGCCGCCTGCCGCGCTGGCTTGAAGCGGTGCTCAACACCCCCTCGCACCACCGCGTCCACCACGCGGTGAACCCCCGCTATCTCGATCGCAACTATGCCGGCGTGCTGATCGTGTGGGACCGCCTGTTCGGCACTTTCGCCCCCGAACTGGACGAAGACCCGCCCCGCTACGGCATCATCCGCCAGCTCGGCACATTCGGCCTGCTGCACAGCGCGTTCCACGAATGGAAAGCCCTGCTCAAGGACCTCGCCAAGGCCCCCTTCCGCCACAAGCTCAGCTACCTCCTGCGCCCGCCCGGCTGGAGCCATGATGGGAGCCGGGATAGCTCCGACGCGATCAGGGAGCGGTGGCGACAGCAATTGGACACCGAAGCCTGACCGGGCTCCCCCTCCTCTTCAGGGGAGGGGGTCGGGGGGTGGGGGCTCTCCGGCTACGCGCAGCCTCTGCGGTTGCCTTGGCCAGATGCAGAAACGGCGGGCACCCGGCCCGCCGCTTCATATCCCAGGCGACGATGATCGCTCACCCCACCATGCGCAGTCCCGCGCCCGGCACGCCCAGTTCGGGCTGGTCCGGCCAGATGCCGCGCGTGTCATAGACCATCTTGCCCGCGCGTTCGGCCAGCGGCACCACGCGGAACACGTCGTGGTCCACCAGCACCAGCAGCATGTCGCAGGTTTCCAGCGCGGTATCCAGGTCGATCAGGCGCGCGCCCGTGTCGGTGAATTCGATCGGCAGCGTCGCGGCATAGGGCTCCACGATGGACACCCGATCGCCAAACTTGCGGGCGATGCGCGCCGCCACGAAGCGGGCCGGGCTTTCGCGGAAATCGTCGATGTTGGCCTTGAACGCCAGGCCCAGGCACGCCACCCGCGCCTTGGGGTTCACCGCCACCAGGTTTTCGATCTGCGTGGTCGCGCGCTCGATCACGTGGTGCATCTTCTGGTCGTTCACGTTGCGGGCGGTGCGGATCAGCGGGGTGTCATCGGGCGCGCTCGCCACGATGAACCACGGGTCCACGGCAATGCAGTGCCCGCCCACGCCGGGGCCGGGCTGCAGGATGTTCACGCGCGGATGGCGGTTGGCCAGCCGGATCACCTCCCACACGTTCAACCCCATGCGGTCGGCCACGATCGAAAGCTCGTTGGCAAAGGCGATGTTCACGTCGCGGTATGCGTTTTCCACCAGCTTGGTCATTTCCGCGCTGCGGGCATCGGTGGTCACGCAGGTGCCGCGCACGAAGCGCTTGTAGAACGACAGCGCCTTGCGCGCGCAGCGCGGGGTGATCCCGCCGATCGAACGATCGTTGTTGGCCAGCTCTTCCAGGATGCGCCCCGGCAGCACGCGTTCGGGGCAGTATGCAATGGAAACGTCGGGCGTCTCGCGCGTCTTGCCCGGAAATTTCAGGTCCGGCCGCAGCCCGGCCATCAGGTCGCGCATCTGCTCGGTGGTGCCCACCGGGCTGGTCGATTCCAGGATCACCGTGTCCCCGGCCTTCAGCACGCCGGCCACTTCGCTGGCGGCCGCCAGGACATACGAGATGTCGGGCGTGTGGTGCCCGTCCTTTTCGAACGGCGTCGGCACCGCGATCACGAACACGTCGGCCGGTTCGATCTGGGTGGAGGCACGCAGCAGCCCGCGCTGCACCACGCCGTGGACAAGGCCGTCCAGGTCCACTTCCTCGATATGTATCTCGCCGCGGTTGATCGTGTCGACCACATGCTGCGAAACGTCCAGCCCCAGCACCGGGCAGCCCGCACGGGCGATGATCGCCGCCGTCGGCAGCCCGATATAACCCAGCCCGACGACACAGACCTGCGGCTTGGAATCACCCTGCATTACGAAGAAGCTCCACGATGCGCCGCGCCGCCTGCCCGTCCCCGAATGGGTTGTGGGCGCGCGCCATGGCCGAATAGGCCGCCTTATCGTCCAGCAGGGTGAAGATTTCGGTAACGATGCGTGCGCGATCGGTGCCCACCAGCCGCGCCGTTCCGGCCTCCACGCCTTCGGGCCGCTCGGTCGTCTCGCGCATCACCAGCACCGGCTTGCCCAGCGCGGGCGCCTCTTCCTGCACGCCGCCGCTGTCGGTCAGCATGATCTCGCTGATCGAAAGCAGCCGGGCGAAATGCGGATAGTCCAGCGGCTCGATCATCGCCACGTTGTCCAGCCCCGCCAGTTCCGCCTCCATCACCCGCCGCACGTTGGGATTGGGATGGACCGGAAAGATCAGCGCCACATCGGGCCGCGCGGCAATGTCGCGGATCGCGCCGGCAATCGCCTCAAGCCCGCCGCCAAAGTTCTCGCGCCGGTGGCTGGTCACGCCCACTATGCGCCGTCCGGCAAACCGCGCTTCCAGATCGGCCAGCCCGCCCGCCAGCGCCGGCTCCGCCTCGATCCGCGCTGAAACCCACTGCAGCGCGTCGATCACCGTGTTGCCCGTCACATGGATCGCGCCTGCATCCACGTTCTCCGCCTTCAACGCGGCGGCGCTGGTTTCGGTGGGGGCAAAGTGCAGCGCGGCGATGGTGCCGATGATCTTGCGGTTCACCTCCTCGGGCCAGGGGTGATAGATGTTGTGGCTGCGCAGGCCCGCTTCCACGTGCGCCACCGGCACCTTGCGGTAATAGGCGGCCAGCGCCCCCGCCATGGCCGTGGCGGTATCGCCCTGCACCACCACCCAGTCGGGCTTTTCGGCGTCCATCACCTTGCCCAGTTCGGTCAGCAGCGCGGCGGTCAGGCCGTCCAGCGTCTGGTCCGGCTTCATCAGGTCCAGATCATGATCGGGCGCGATTCCGGCGATCTCCAGCACCTGGTCCAGCATCCCGCGATGCTGCGCCGAAACGCAGGTCACCACCCGGAACGCCCCATCCGCCTTCAGCGCATGGACCACCGGAAACATCTTGATCGCCTCGGGCCGCGTGCCGAACACGACGAGTATGGTCTTGGTCATGCCCCACCCCCTACCCAAAGAGGGTTAAGGGGCCATAACCACGAGGGGAAGAAGGTGGGTTGAATTTCGCCCCTTGGACCAAGGCACTGAAACGACGCTCGAGCTATAGCCAAGCCTGCCACAAAATAACCATTTCGGTAAAATCGGAAGACCGCCCCTCGTCCATTCAGTTCTCGGATTCCTGCGGTAACCCGCTCCCAAATCAATCCCCAGAAACGGGAATATCCTAGATCGTAAAAAATAAAATCTACATTACATGAACTTACGTTCATTCGGATATCTTGACCCACCCTGCAACCTAAAAAATGGTTTATAACCAACAATGCTGATGACAGTGTTTACCATGTTACGATTCGTAACAAGAGGGATCAGTCATGGCGTCGAATATCTCCATCAGCGATGTTATTGTCGATGAACTCGCTGGTTTTGCGGCGTTTGTGATAAGGCTCGACGTCGCATCTACCCAGACCGTCAGCGTCAACTACGCCACCGCCAATGGCACCGCCAGCGGCGGCGGAACATCGGGATATGATTACATCGCCACCAGCGGCACCATTCAGTTCGCACCGGGTGAGCTGACCAAGACCGTGCAGGTCCAGATCAACGACGATTCCTATTGGGAAGAACCCTTTCACCAGTTCACCATGAACCTGTCGGGAGCGGTCAATGCCACCATCTATGATGGTGTCGCCACCGGCACGATCTACGACAACGATGCCCCGGTCGGTACGCCCAACGCCAAGGTCAGCGACATCGTGGTGGATGAAACCACCGGCACCGCCACCTTCGTGATCACGCTCGATCGCCCCAGCGATTCCACCGTCTCCATCGATTTCGCCACGCAGGATGGGTCGGCCAAGGCCGGCAGCGACTATGTCGCCCAGTCCGGCACCCTCAGTTTCGCCGCGGGCGAAGCAGTCAAGACCGTCTCCGTCGCCCTCACCAACGATACCGTTGCCGAAGGCGACGAGACCTTCGGCCTCGCCTTGTCCGGCTTCGTCAACGCTGCAACCCTTACCCCGCGCGCCACCGCCACCATCGCCGCCAACGACGCCACCGCCGTCACCAGCCCGCAGATCTCCATCGCCGATGTCATCGTCGACGAAGCCAGCGGCTATGCCAACTTCGTCGTCCGCCTCAGCGCCCCCGGCACCCAGACCGTCAGCGTCAACTATGCCACCGCCAATGGCACCGCCAGCGGCGGTGGATCATCCGGATATGATTACATCGCCACCAGCGGCGTCCTCAAGTTCGCGCCCGGGCAAACGGTGCAGGTAATCCAGGTGCCTATCAACGATGATGACAGCACCCGGGGCACGATCGATTTCAAGCTCAACCTGTCAGGCGCGGTCAACGCCACGATTGCCGACAGCCAGGCCATCGGCACGATCTTTGACGACGAGGGCCCGCTGATCACCAGCAACGAAGGCAAGGGCTTCGCCACCGCAACCGTGGCCGAGAACAGCACCGCCGTCACCGCCGTCACCGCCACCAATCCCGCTGGTGGCGCGCTCGCCTACTCCATCGTCGGCGGCGACGATCTCGGCCTGTTCAATATCGACGTCGCCACGGGTGTACTCTCGTTCAAGGCCGCGCCCGATTTCGAGGCGCCCGGCGATGTCGGCTCCAACAACGTCTACAACCTTACCGTGCGGGTCAGCGACGGCACGCTCGGTTCGTACCAGCTGCTTGCCGTTTCCATCACGAATGTGAACGAGGCGCCGCGCTTCACCACCGGCGCCTCGCTCTCCGCGCCCGAAAACGGCACCGCCATCGCCACCATCGCCGCCACGGACCCCGATGCCGGCGCGAAACTGACCTATTCCATCACCGGCGGCGCGGACGCGGCGCTCTTGCAGATCAACGCCAATACCGGCGCTCTGTCATTCAAGGCTGCGCCCAATTTCGAAGCGCCGGGTGATGCCGGGGCAAACCGGGTCTACGACGTCACCATAAAGGTCAGCGACGGCGCGCTCACCGCCAGCAAGGCTTTTGCGATCACGCTTACCAACGTCAACGAAGCACCCACGATCACCAGCAATGGCGGCGGCGTAAACGCGGCGGTCTCCATCGCGGAAAACAGCCGCGCGGTGACCACCGTCACCGCCACCGATCCCGATGCCGGCGCAACCCGCACCTTCTCGATTACCGGCGGAGCCGATGCCGCGCTGTTCCAGATCGACAGCGCCACGGGCGCGCTCTCGTTCAAGGCCGCGCCCAACTTCGAGGCGCGCGGCGATGCCGGCGCAAACAACGTCTATGACGTGATCGTCCAGGTCAGCGACGGCGTGCTCACCGACAGTCAGGCGATTGCTGTCACCGTAACCAACGCCAACGATGCACCGCGCATCACCAGCAATGGCGGCGGCGTCACGGCGGCGGTTGCCGTGGCGGAAAGCGGCTCGGCGGTGACCAAGGTCGTCGCGGTGGACGACGATGCCGGCGCAACCGTGACCTACAGCATCACCGGTGGGGCCGATGCCGCGCTGTTCAGGATATCGTCCACGGGCGCGCTGGCGTTCATTTCCCGGCCCAACTTCGAACGGCCGCTCGATGCCGGTGGCAACAACATCTACGATGTGGTGGTCACCGCCAGCGATGGCGTTCTTACCGATAGCCAGGCCCTCGCCGTCACGGTGACCAACGTCAACGAAGCACCAGTGATCCGCAGCAACGGTGCGGGCGCCAATGCCTCGATCGCCCTCGCCGAAAACACGCTGGCGGTTACCCGCGTGATCGGTCGGGATCCCGACGCTGGCGCGACGCTGACCTACTCGATCGTGGGCGGGGCCGATGCCGCTGCTTTCTCGATCAACGCCACGCGCGGCACGCTCTCCCTACTGAAGGCCGCGAACTTCGAAGCGCCAGCCGATGTCGGCAATGACAACACCTATGACGTGATCGTGCAGGTCAGCGATGGCACCCTCGTCGATCAGCAGACGCTGCACATCACCGTGCAGGACGTGCTCAACGAAGTGATCACCGGCACCCGCCAGGCGGATACGCTTTCGGGCGCGGGTGGGGACGATACGATCTTCGGTCTCGCCGGTGGAGACATCCTCAACGGCAGCACCGGCGACGATATCCTGTACGGCGGCACCGGACGGGATTCACTTACCGGAGGTCTGGGCGCCGACACCTTCGTATTCGACTCCGTGCTCAACGCTACCAGCAACCGCGACACCATCGTCGATTTCGTCGCCTCGGAAGGGGACACGATCCAGCTGTCACGCTCGATCTTCCAGGCCTTCACGGCAAATGGCGCCTTGTCCGCCAGCCAGTTCGTTGCCGGGGCGGGGATCACCGAAGGCAACGATGCCAACGACATCATCATCTACAACACCACCTCCGGCGTCCTGTCCTACGATGCCGACGGCGTTGGCGGCAACGCGGCGGTCGCCTTCGCCCTGCTCGGAACGGGCGCCCATCCGGCGCTGACGGCGGCGGACTTCCTGATCGTAGCCTGACGCCTGAAGCGGCCTGACCGATGCGTAGGGTCAGGCCGCCGGCATCTGCTGGCTGGAGCAGTGGAAGCCGCCACCGCCCATCAGCACCGCATCGGCCATCAGCCCCACCGTCGCGCGGCCGGGGAACAGCTCGGCGATCGCGGCCACGCCGTCATCGTCGTGCACGGTGCCGAACACCGGCACGATCACCATGTGCGTGGTGATCACGAAGTTCATGTAGCTGGCGGGCTGAACCATGCCGCCCATCTCCACCAGGCCCGGCGAAGGCACTTCCACCACTTCCACGCCGAAGTCGCGCGCCCTTGCGGCGGCATCGGCATAGATCGCGGCGTTGGGGTCGTTGGGGCCGGTGGCGCGCGGCACGGCCAGGCGGTTGGAGCCGACGAAGCGGGCGAGGTTGTCCACGTGGCCGTCGGTATGGTCGTTGATCAGGCCATCGCCCAGCCACAGCACGCGGTCGAAGCCGAGGTCCCGGTGAAGCCGGTTTTCGAGGCTGGCTCTGTCGCGCTTGAAGGGGGTTCTGTCGGCCTCAACCCCCTTTAAGTCGTTTTCAACCCCGTCTCTGTCGTTCTCAATGTACCGGTTTTCGTTGAGCAGGCATTGCTCCGTGGTGGCGACAAGGCCGGTGCCGTCGCTGTCCAGCGCGCCGCCTTCCAGCACCCAGTCGCAACGGTCGGCGGGCAGGCCGGCGCTGGCGGCAAGGTCCGCGCCGATCTCTTTATCCCCTTCCATCAGATACTTGCCGCCCCAGCCGTTGAACTGGAACAGCCGCGCCCGCTGCCCCTGCGGCCCATTGACCACCAGCGGCCCGGTATCGCGCACCCACACGTCGCCATAGGTCCGCCGCTCCAGCGTGACGGCGGCGGAAGTGACTGATCTTGCACGCATTTCATTGGCTGCATCGCGCACGATCAGGCGCACCTGCTGCCCGGAATCGGCCACCGCGCTGGCAAAGGCGCCGATCTGCGCCTGCGCCGCGTCGATCACGCCGGACCACTCCTCCGCCAGATGGGGAAAGCCGATCCACAGCCAGTCCTGCGGATGCCATTCAGGCGGCATCCGCATCACGCCTTCGGTCATAGTATCCTTCCGAATCCGTTACTTGCCTTCCGCAAGGCTCTTGTCACGCACCGCGCGGAACTCGTCCCCGGCGTGCCAGTTCGGCCAGGCCGATCCGTCCGCCAGGTTGCGCCCCAGCCGGTAATACAGTTCCACTTCCTGCGCGATACCCGACATGTCCCAGCTGTCGGAATATTCGTCGCTCGGCTGGTGGTAACGGTTCCTGGTATAGTCCTCGGAAGCAGCCTCACCGGCCGCTTTTCCGCCATTTATCAGGTCGGTACCGCGGCCCACGGCAAACATCGGCACGCCCCGCTTGGCCATGCTGAAATGGTCGGAGCGATAGTAGTGCCCCCGCTCGGGATGGTCCTCCGGCGTCTCCACCAGGTTCATGTCCTTTTCCACCCCGCGCAGGATCGCGGTGAGGTCCGACTTGTCGCCCCCCGTCACCGCCAAATCGCGCGAAGGGCCGGTGGGATAGAGCGCATCCATGTTCACCCCGCCGACCGTCTTCGCCAGCGGATAGACCGGGTGCTGGGCGTACCATTCGGAGCCGAGCAGGCCCGATTCCTCGAGCGTCACCGCCAGGAACACCTGGCTGCGCGCGGCGGGCCCGGCGCGGCGGTTCATGGCGGCGAGTTCGGCCAGCGCGGCGATGCCGGTGGCGTTGTCCACCGCGCCGTTGCAGATGCCGTCACCCTTCGCATCCGGGGTGCAGTGGCCAAGATGGTCCCAGTGCCCGCTGTAGAGCACCACCTCATCGGGCCGCCTGGTGCCCTTCTGGATGCCGATCACGTTGTGCGACAACGATTTCTCGAACTCGTTGTCGAAGGAGACATTGGCCTTCACGCCCAGCGGCACGGCCTTGAAGCCCTTTTGCCCCGCAGCGGCGACCATCGCGGCGAAATCCTTGCCCGCCGCCTTGAAGATCGCTTCCGCCATGCCCTTCTGCATCCAGCCGTTGGCCTCGGTCTGGTCCATGCCATCGTTCGCGCTCTGCACGAAGTTCTGCCGCTGCAGCCAGTTGGACTGTAGCACGTTCCAGCCATAGGCGGCAGGGAAGGTATCGTGGACGATCAGCGCGCCCTTGGCCCCCTGCCGCGCGGCTTCCTCGTACTTGTAGGGCCAGCGGCCATACCACGTCATCCGGCGGCCGCGGAACGGGCCGTCCTCGCCCTCCATCATGTAGTCCGGATCGTTGACGAGGATGACCGCGATCTTCCCCTTCATGTTGATCCCGGCATAATCGTTCCAGCCGAGTTCGGGGGCGTTGATGCCATATCCGACGAAGACCAGCTCGCTGTCCTTGATCTCGGTATGCGGCACCACGCGGTAGCTTTCGATCACGAAATCGTTGCCGCCGGTGAACGACAGCGGCTGCGCCCCGCCGGTGACGGTCAGCGGCGTGGGATTCCTGGCGGTGATCGCCACCATCGGCACATCCTGCAGCCAGCTGCCGTTGTTGCCCGGCTGCAGGCCCGCCGCCTTGAAGCGCTTCACGATCTCGTCGAGCGTCTTCTGTTCGGCCGGGGTGCTGGGGCCGCGCCCTTCGAATGCATCGGAGGCCAGAGTCTTGATGGTGTCGCGCATCGCCTGCTGGTCAACCGCCGGCACCTTTGGCGCGGCGGCGAGCGCCGAACCCGCCATGGCAAGGGCGGCAAGGGAGCAGGAAATGGCGCGCAAGGCCTTGCGATGCATCAGGAAAAACTCTCCGGGAAGACGATAGAGATGATTGCGAATGTAACTGGCAGAGCCGCATCGGGCGCGCAAGCGGAGTCATCCCGCCTTGATGCGCGGCTGGCGAAAGGGCATCGGCAGGAGATGGACAGGGAACGAGCATGACCGACTGGACCGGCGCGCTGCACCGCGCACGCAACCACGCCCCGTTCCTGATGCGCGCGCTGGACCGCCTGCCCGATCTGGAAGCGCTGCTGCGCGAAGGGCGCATCGACGATGCGCTGAACGCGGCGGCCCGCGCCGGGCAGGGTGAGGACGACATCGGCGTGGCGCTGCGGCGCGAACGGCTGGCGCTGTCCACCGCCATCGCGATCGGCGACCTGGCCGGGGCGCTTTCGCTGGGCGAAGTGGTTGGCGCCTTGTCCGCGTTCGCCGACCGCGCACTGGACGGCGCGATCACCGCCGGCATCCGCCGCCGCGTGCCAGACGCAGAGCCAAAGGGCTTTTCCGCCATCGCGCTGGGCAAGCATGGCGCGTGCGAGCTGAACTATTCGTCCGACATCGACCCCATCCTGCTTTACGATCCCGAGACCCTGCCCCGGCGCGACCGCGACGAGCCGGGCGAGGCGGCGCAGCGGGTGGCGCGTGCGGTGGTGGAGCTGCTTTCCACCGTGAATGGCGAGGGATACGTGTTCCGCGTGGACCTGCGGCTGCGCCCGGCATCGGAAGTCAGCCCGCTGGCGATCCCGTTCGAAGGGGCGATCACCCATTACGAATCAAGCGCGCTGGCGTGGGAGCGTGCCGCATTCATCCGCGCGCGCGCCGCATCGGGCGACATGGCGGCGGGGCAGGCGTTCCTCGACACGATCCGCCCCTTCGTTTGGCGGCGCAGCCTGGATTTTGGCGCGATTGCCGAGATCGGGCGGCTGACCACGCGCATCCGCGATCACTATGCCGGCGGGCAGGCGGTGGGCCCCGGTTATGACCTGAAGCGCGGGCGCGGCGGCATTCGCGAGGTGGAGTTCTTTGCCCAGACGCACCAGCTGATCCACGGTGGCCGCAACCCGGCGCTGCGCCTGCGCGGCACCCGCGCATCGCTGGACGCGCTGGCCGAGGCGGGAATCATCGAAGGCGAGGATGCCCGCGTACTGGGCGACAGCTATGACCGGTTGCGCACGCTGGAGCACCGGCTGCAGATGGTGGCCGACCAGCAGACCCATTCGCTGCCCACCGACCGCGACGCGCTGGACAACGTGGCGCGGCTGGACGGCCAGCGCGATGGCGCGGTGCTGGTGGCGGAACTGGCGGCGATTTCCGATGCGGTGGGCAGCCGCTTTGACAGGCTGATCGCCACATATGCCTCCACGGGGACAGTGCCGGTGGAAGTGACGCCGCTGGCGCTGGAACTGCAGGACATGGGCTTTGCCGATGCCGAGGCACTGGCCGAGCGGGTGGAAGGCTGGGAAAACGGCCAGTATCGCGCATTGCGCAGTGCCGAAGCGCGCGCCGCGTTCGCTTCGCTGCGCGGGCGGTTGCTGCGCGCGCTGGCCGAAGGGCCCGATCCGGACCGGGCGCTGCTGCGCTGGGAAGCGCTGCTGGCCGGGCTGCCATCGGCGATCAACGTGTTCCGCCTGCTGGAGGCGCGGCCCGGCCTGCTGGCGGTGGTGATGCGCGTGCTGGCCCATGCCCCGGTGCTGGCAGACGAGCTGGCGCGGCGGGCCGACCTGCTCGACACGCTGATCGACCGCAGCGCGTTTGACCTGCCGGGCAGCGTGGAGGAGATCGCCAGGGCGCTGGCTGCGTGCGAGGACGACGACGATTACCAGCGCGTGCTGGACAGCGTGCGGCGCAAGGTGGGCGAGCTGCGCTTTGCGCTGGGCGTGCAGCTGGTGGAAGGGCAGCACGATCCGCTGGCCATCGCCGCCGCGCTATCCCGCGTGGCCGAGGCGGCGATCGTGGTGCTGGGCGAGGCGGCAGTGGCCGAGTTCGTGCGCCTGCATGGCGAGGTGCCGGACAGCCGGCTGGCGATCCTGGGGCTGGGGCGGCTGGGCGGTGCATCGCTGACCCATGCGTCCGACCTCGACCTGGTGTTCCTGTTCAGCGGGGACCACATGCGCGAATCCGATGGCGGGCGGCCGCTGGGCGGCACGCTCTATTACAACCGGCTGGCGCAGCGGGTGATCGCGGCGCTGTCTGTCCCCACGGCGGCGGGCGCGCTGTATGAAGTGGACACGCGGCTGCGACCTTCGGGCGCGCAGGGGCCGATCGCGGTGAGCCTGGACAGCTTCGCCCGATACCAGCGCGAGGAAGCATGGACCTGGGAACACATGGCGCTGTGCCGTGCCCGCCCGCTGTTTGGCAGCGAGGAGGACCGCGCGGCGCTTTCCGCCATCATCGACAGCATGCTGCACGCCCCGCGTGACAGGGACAAGCTGCGCACCGATGTGCTGGACATGCGGGCCGAGATGGCCCGGCACAAGCCGCCCAAGGGACCGCTGGACGTGAAGCTGGCGCGCGGCGGACTGGTGGATCTGGAATTCATCGTCCACTTCCTGCAGCTGCGCGATGGCGTGGCGCTGACCCCGGTGCTGGGCGATGCGGTTTCCGCGCTGGCCGAGGCGGGACTGCTGCCCCCCGGTGCGCGTGCGGCGCATGACCTGCTGGCGCGGCTGCTGGTGGTGGTGCGGCTGGTTGCCCCGGACGGCACCTTCCCGCCCCCGGCCAGCCGTGGCATCGTGGCGCAGGCCTGCGGACTTGCAGACTGGGACGGACTGCTGCAGGCGATTGCCGAGGCGCGCCGGACCATTGCCGGGGCATGGGCCATGACATTCAACCAGACACTGGAGATCGACGCATGACCGCAACAGTGGGGCAGGCCCTTCCCGATATCGCATTGACCACGCCGGAAGGCGGCAGCGTGCGGCCATCGGACTTTGCCGGGCGCAAGCTGGTGCTGTTCTTCTATCCCAAGGACGATACGCCGGGCTGCACCACCGAGAACCTGGATTTCACGCGGCTGGCGGGCGAGTTCGAGGCGGCAGGCACGGCGCTGCTGGGTGTGAGCAAGGACCCGCCGGCCAAGCATGCCAAGTTCATCGCCAAGCATGGCCTCACCGCGCCGCTGGCCACCGACGCCGAGGAAGGCGGCCTTTCGGATGCGCTGGGCATCTGGACCGAAAAGCAGAACTATGGCCGCACCTATATGGGCATGGTGCGCACCACGCTGCTGATCGGCCCTGACGGAAAGATCGCGCGGGTGTGGGACAAGGTGAAGGTGAAGGGCCACGCGGAAGAAGTGCTGGCGGCCGCACAGGCGCTCTGACCTTTCGAGCCGGAACTATTGTTTCGGATGGATCGGCACCGGCCCACTCCCCCGCCCGGCCACCCAACGGAATTTTACGCTATGGGTGGCCGGGCGGGGGAGTGGGCCGGTGCCGAACAGAATGTAAGGCACTGATTCATGCAGACTGTTGCAGGCGCGATCCGGGCGGCGATGATGACCGCCGACCCGACCGCCAAGGCCATGGCGACGCGCGCCGTTGCGCGGGAGTGGCAGGCGGGCGCGCTCGCCTTCGCCTTTGACGTGGCCATGCCCGATGTGCCCGCGCGCCCGGCCGAACCCCGGCTGCTGCCGCCCAACGCCATGCCCAAGCGCGGGCGCGGCGGATCGGAACGTGGGCGGATCGCCCTGCTGCACGCGCTGGCGCATATCGAGTTCGTGGCAATTGACCTGGCGCTGGATGCGGCGGGGCGATTTGGCGCCGAAATGGGGCCGGAATTCGTTTCCGACTGGCTTTCGGTGGCCAAGGACGAGGCGATGCATTTCGCCCTGCTGGCGCGGCGATTGAAGACGCTCGGCAGCCATTACGGCGCGATGCCGGCGCACGACGGGCTGTGGGACGCGGCGTGCGAGACGGCGCACGACGTGGCGGCGCGACTCGCGGTGGTGCCGATGGTGCTGGAAGCGCGCGGACTGGACGTGACCCCGGTGACGATCGAGCGCTTCGAAACGGCCGGAGACAGCCGCTCCGCACGCATCCTGCAACGAATCCTTGACGACGAAATCCGGCATGTGCGCTTCGGCACAACGCATTTTTCAAGGGTGTGCGAAAGCCGCGGGGAATCACCCCCCGCCTTGTG
This sequence comes from Novosphingobium cyanobacteriorum, assembly GCF_029436685.1. Taxonomy (GTDB): domain Bacteria; phylum Pseudomonadota; class Alphaproteobacteria; order Sphingomonadales; family Sphingomonadaceae; genus Novosphingobium; species Novosphingobium cyanobacteriorum. The sequence goes on along the minus strand of NZ_JAROCY010000008.1, from coordinate 132,458 downwards.
GAAAACCTTGGTCCACAGGCACTTTCGCGGCGCCGTTAAGCCGCCGTTCAACGACTCGGCGCGTCGATCAGCCGGTTTGTCGTGCGAATTCATGGCAGGGGTTGCGTGATCGCGACGCCTGCCGTTACCCATCCAACCACGAGATCGGCGGGGGGTTCCGACCAGTCTTGTAATAATTCCGCGGACGGCCGCAGGTTCCTGTGGTTGCCCGGCAAGCGGGATGTGCTCTGGGGGTTCCAGGCACGCGGCGAAGATGGGCAACCCATCGGACCGCGATGCAAAGATAAGGTTGTTCGGGTCGTAATGTCGCACTTCAAGACCATCCGGAATGCTTTCTCCGCTCTCGCCGGGATCGCCTGTTTCATCGCCGCTCCCGCCATGGCCAACAGCGCCGCTTCGGCCGATATCGCCGCTCCGCTCCGCGCCGCCGAGGCTGCGAAGAACGGCACCGCCGCCGATGCAGGCGACAGCGAATTCCGCCAGCTCTTCGCCAACTGGCAGGCGCTCGACACCGGCGCCGCCCCGCAGAAGATCCGCGCCGGCTCGGTCTCCATCCCCACCCTGATGCCGATCGTCAGCGAACCCGCCATGAGCAGCGCCTTCGGCATGCGCGTCCACCCCGTTCTCGGTGGCCTGCGCGCACACAAGGGCATCGACATGCCCGCCCCCACCGGTACGCCGATCCGCGCCGCCGCCGATGGCAAGGTGGGCAAGGCCGACTGGTTTGGCGGTTATGGCCTCTACGTTCAGCTGGAGCACGGCGCCGGCCTCGAAACCCGCTATGGCCACATGTCGCGCATCGCGGTTGCCGAAGGGCAGACCGTGCACAAGGGCGACGTGATCGGTTATGTCGGCTCCACCGGCCGTTCCACCGGCGCGCACCTGCACTATGAAGTGCGCGTTGCCGGCGAAGCGGTGAACCCGGTTCCCTACATGCAGGCAGGCGCCGCTGCAGCACCGACCCAGCTCGCCAGCGCCAACTGAGATCCATTGACCGCAGGATACGGCGCAAAAGCCGTCCCGGTCCCACCATCGCATCTTGGAGAGGATGCGGAAAGAGGCGGCGGAAACGCCGCCTTTTTCTTATGCCGCGCTGATTATGTGCGAATTCGGCTTGCATCGTTTAAGCGGTCGATTAAAACCTCCGGCAGGCGGTGCGAAGCCGCAGCCTGAGAGGATTGCAATCGATGACCGCACATGTGCATCACCCCAGTCACCACGCGCGCACGATGCCCGATCGACCTGCCGTGATCATGGGTGGCTCTGGCCAAATTGTGACCTATGGCGAGCTCGACGCGGCCAGCAACCGCTTCGCGCAGTTGCTGCGCGCGCAAGGGCTGGGCGTGGGTGATACCGTGGCGCTGTGCTTTGACAACGATCCCGCGCTGTTCGGCCTTGCCTGGGGCGCGCAGCGGGCGGGCCTGGTCTATGTGGTGATTTCGTGCCGGCTGGCCCCGCCCGAGGTCGCCTATATCGTTGAGGACAGCGGCGCGAAGCTGCTGGTCAGCACCCAGGCGCTGTCAGGCATCATGGACGAGGTGGCGCAGCTGGTCCCCGGCGTGGCGCAGTTGCGGCTGGGCGGCGCGGATGCGCAAGACCTTGCCGCCGCGCTTTCCGCCATGCCGGCCGAGCCGGTGGACGACGAGCGGGCCGGGTGCGACATGCTCTATTCCTCTGGCACCACGGGCAAGCCCAAGGGCGTGCGCGTGCCCCTGCCCGAAGAGCCGGCCATCGGCGCGAGCAACGCGCTGCTCCAGATTGCGATGGGTGCGTTCGGGATGACCGGGAATTCGGTCTACCTGTCTCCGGCCCCGCTTTATCACGCCGCGCCGCTGCGCTGGTCCATGACGGTGCAGCGCATGGGCGGCACTGTGGTGGTGATGGAGAAGTTCGATCCCGAAAAGGCGCTGGCCCTGATCGAGCGCTATCGGGTGACCGACAGCCAGTGGGTGCCCACGCACTTCGTGCGGATGCTGAAGCTGCCCGATGAGGTGCGCACGCGGTATGACCTGTCATCGCTGAAAAGCGCGATCCACGCCGCCGCGCCGTGCCCGGTGCCGGTGAAGCACGCGATGATCGATTGGTGGGGACCGATCGTGCGCGAATACTATGCCGGGACCGAAGGCAACGGCTTCACATTCATTTCGGCGCAGGAATGGCTGCAGCGCCCCGGCTCGGTCGGCCGCGCGCTGCTCGGCACGATCCGCATCTGCGACGAGAACGACGAGGAAGTGCCGCGCGGGACCGAGGGGCACGTATTCTTCGAGGGCGGCAGTCCGTTTTCCTATCACAACGATCCGGCCAAGACGGCAGACGCCACCAACAAGCATGGCTGGACCAGCTTGGGCGACATCGGCTGGGAGGATGACGACGGCTATCTCTACCTGACCGACCGCAAGAGCTTCATGATCATATCCGGCGGGGTGAACATCTACCCGCAGGAGATCGAGAACCTGCTGGTCACCCATCCGAAAGTGGCGGACGTTGCCGTGATCGGCGCGCCGGACCCGGACATGGGCGAAAAGGTGGTGGCGGTGGTGCAGCCTGCGGACATGGGCGAGGCTGGGCCGGAGCTGGCGACGGAGCTGGCGGAATGGCTGGGCCCACGCCTGTCCCGCGTGAAGATGCCACGGCAGATCGACTTCCGCGCCGAGTTGCCGCGGGAGCCGACCGGCAAGCTGTTCAAGCGCCTGCTGCGCGAGGAATATCGCGAGGCTGCCAAAACAGCCGCCTGACGGGCGCTGCTGGCCGGCTTTGTGCTGGACTGAAGCCTGTAGGAATGTTTCCCCGGGGAAACATTCCTACATTCTTATTTATCAAGAGCTTGCTCAGGATTTTGCGAGCAGCTTTTCCATGATGGCGCGCACTTCCGTCGCCATGTCGGGCCGCTCAAGCGCCAGCGCCAGCGTGGCCTCGACAAAGCCGGTCTTGCTGCCGCAGTCGAAGCGGCGGCCGGCAAAGGTGACCGCGTGGAACGGCTGTTGCCCGATCATCCGCGCCATTGCGTCAGTCAGCTGGATTTCTCCGCCGGCGCCCTTCCCCTGGTTTTCCAGGGTGCGCATCACTTCAGGCTGCAGGATATAGCGGCCCGAGATGATCAGGTTCGATGGCGCATCCTCGCGCTTCGGCTTTTCGACAAGGCCGGTCACTTCGGTGAGCGTATCAGACACCTTCGCGCCCGGCGCGATCACGCCATAGCTGGACACTTCCTCTTCCGGCACTTCCAGCACCGAGATCAGGTTGCCGCCCACTTCGTTGTAGGCATCGACCATCTGCTTCATGCAGCCGGGGCTGCCGACCATCATCTCGTCAGGCAGGAAAATGGCGAAGGGTTCATCCCCCACCACGGCACGGGCGCACCACACCGCATGGCCCAGGCCCATCGGCACCTGCTGGCGCACGGTGACAAGGTTGCCCGGCTGGATGCGGGTGGGATCGAGCACCGACAGGTCCTTGCCCCGGCCACCCATGGTCGCTTCGAGTTCAAAAGCGGTATCGAAATGCTCGACGATCGCGGTCTTGCCGCGGCCGGTCACGAAGATCAGCTGTTCAATGCCCGCCTCGCGCGCCTCATCCACCGCGTACTGGATCAGCGGGCGGTCGATGACGGGGAGCATTTCCTTCGGTATCGCCTTTGTGGCGGGGAGGAAGCGGGTGCCAAGGCCAGCGACGGGGAACACGGCCTTGCGGATCGGTTTGCGTGGTGATGCTGTGGTCATGCCTAGGTATTACCCCGTGAAATGTTGCAGTGCAGTTATGCAGCGCACAATACGCTTCGCAAGCCCACTTTTTCCTGATCCCCTTGAACACCCCCGCAAACCGGTTAAACCGCCGCGATGGACAAGATCATCATTCGCGGCGGCAAGCGCCTTTCCGGCACCATTCCTGTTTCGGGCGCGAAAAACGCCGCACTGACCCTGCTGCCCTGCGCGCTGCTGACCGACGAGCCGGTGACGCTGCGCAACCTGCCGCGTCTGGCCGATATCGACGGGTTCCAGCACCTGATGAACCAGTTCGGCGTTTCCACCTCAATCGCCGGGGCGAGGCCCGAGGATTTCGGCCGGGTGATGACGCTGCAGGCGACACGGCTGACCAGCACCGTCGCCCCTTATGACCTGGTGCGCAAGATGCGTGCATCAATCCTGGTGCTGGGCCCGATGCTGGCGCGTGCGGGCGAGGCAACGGTTTCGCTGCCCGGCGGCTGCGCGATCGGCAACCGCCCGATCGACCTGCACCTGAAAGCGCTGGAAGCGTTCGGCGCGCAGATCGAACTGGCGGCAGGCTATGTCCGCGCGCGCGCGCCCGATGGCGGCCTGCCGGGCGGGCGCTATTCCTTTCCGGTGGTGTCCGTGGGTGCAACCGAGAACGCGCTGATGGCGGCAGTTCTGGCCAAGGGCAAATCGACCCTGCACAACGCGGCGCGCGAACCGGAGATCGTGGACCTTTGCAACCTGCTGGTGGCGATGGGCGCGCAGATCGAAGGGATCGGCACTTCGGACCTGACCATCCACGGCGTGGACCGCCTGCACGGCGCGACCTACATGGTGATGCCCGACCGCATCGAGGCGGGCTCCTATGCCTGCGCCGCGGCGATCACCGGGGGCGAGGTGACGCTGGCGGGCGCGAAGATCGAGGACATGGAAGCCACGGTGCAGGCGCTGCGCGATGCCGGCGTTACCGTGGAGCCGGTGAAGAACGGCCTGCGCGTGGCGGCAGACGGCCCGCTGCGCCCGGTGACGCTGTCCACCGCGCCCTATCCTGGCTTTGCCACCGACATGCAGGCGCAGCTGATGGCGATGCTGTGCCTGGCCAAGGGATCGTCGGTGCTGACCGAGACGATCTTCGAGAACCGCTATATGCACGTGCCGGAGCTGAACCGCATGGGCGCGCGGATCGAGACCAAGGGCCGCACCGCCGTGGTCCACGGGGTGGACCGCCTGACCGGCGCCGAAGTGATGGCGACCGACCTGCGCGCATCGATGAGCCTGGTGATCGCCGGCCTTGCCGCCGAGGGCGAGACGCAGGTGCACCGCCTCTATCACCTAGACCGCGGGTACGAGCGTCTGGAGGAAAAGCTGGCGCTGGTGGGCGCCGAGATCGAGCGCGTTGGCGGGGATTGATCGGCCGGTTCAGCGTACGACCAGCAAGACGGCGACCGACGATCCGGGGGCGATGGATTCGCTGCGCTGCACGGCAACCTTCACCGGCAGCAGATAGCCGCCGTTGCGCGGAAACAGCGACGTGGTGAAGCGGGTGCGGCCGATCTGTGCCTCCACCGGAACCACGCCCCAGCCATAGCTGGCGCTGCGCGCGGCGTGGGCGATTTCACCGACATGTTCTTCCGGAACCGGGGCGAAAACAAAAGGCGCGGGACCGCGCCATTCGATCAGCGTGGCGTAAAAGGCCACCTGGGCCAGTGCCGCATCATCGTGCTCCATGCCATTTCCCCGCCAGTGAACCGGACCGGTTGAGTCGCGCCGAATTGCACGATAGGAGACCGCATCCGGGGCAGAAGCAACCTCCCGGTCAGGCCGCAGCGGCCCAAGCGTTGCGTTTCTGGAACCGGCCATTGGCCGGGGGAGCGCGCGTGGACAGGATGGACGAACGGGCGGCTGCGCCCACTTTCGGCGAATTCATCAAGGCTTTCGGCCGCATCGGCTGCCTCTCGTTCGGCGGGCCGGCGGGGCAGATTGCGCTGATGCAGCATGAGATCGTGGACCGGCGCGGCTGGGTGGAACAGGGTGCCTTCCTGCGCGCGCTGAACCTGTGCCATCTGCTGCCGGGGCCAGAGGCGCAGCAGCTGGCCACGTGGATCGGCTGGCGACTGTTCGGCGTGCGCGGCGGACTGGCGGCGGGGCTGCTGTTCGTGATTCCCGGTGCGCTGGTGATGCTGGGCCTTTCATTGCTCTATGCGATGGCAGCCGGGCTCGGCTGGTTCGCCGCGCTGTTCCTGGGGATAAAGGCGGCGGTGCTGGCGGTGGTGGCACAGGCTTTGATGCGCGTGGCCAAGCGGGCGCTGGGCACGCGGTTCAAGTGGGTGCTGGCGGCGCTGGCCGCCATCCCGCTGACAGTGCTGCATGCGCCGTTCCCGCTGGTGATCCTTGGCGCGGGCGTGATTGGTGCGGTGGTTTCACGCACCAGACCGGAATGGCTGGGGGCGCACCATGCGCCGACTGCCGCGGCCGACCGGGCGCCGACGCATCGGCTGGTGCTGCAGACGCTGGGCACGGTGGCCGCATGGGGCGCAATCTGGGCGCTGCCGCTGGTGGCGGTGTTTGCGCTGCTGGGGCCGCACCACGTGCTGTGGCAGGTGGGGCTGTTCTTTTCACGACTGGCGGTGGTGACGTTTGGCGGGGCCTATGCCGTGCTGGCCTATATGGCGCAGCAGGCGGTGAGTGGATACGGCTGGCTGATGCCGGGCGAGATGGCGGACGGGCTGGGCTTGGCCGAAACGACGCCGGGGCCGCTGATCATGGTCACGCAGTTCGTGGGCTTTCTGGCGGCTTGGCGGCATCCGGGGGAGCTTTCGCCCTTGGTGGCCGGGCTGCTGGGCGCGGGGCTGACCACGTGGGTCACTTTTGCGCCCTGCTTCCTGTGGATCTTTGCCTGCGCGCCGTGGATGGAGCGGCTGGAACACGCCGAGCGGCTGCAGGGCGCGCTAGCGGCGATTACGGCGGCGGTGGTGGGCGTGATCGCCAACCTTGCGTTGTGGTTTGCGCTGCACGTGCTGTTCCGCACGGTCACGCCAGGCGGTCTGCCGGTGCTGGCCAGCCTGGACTGGCGGGCGGCATTGATCGCGGCGGGGGCGGCGGCGATGCTGTTCGGCCTGAAGCGCGGGATCATGGAAACGCTCGCCGCGTGCGCGCTGGGGGGGCTGGCGCTGTCAGCCTTCTAGGGCGCGGGCCGCAAGCCACAGGCGAATCGCACCGGCCAGGCCGGGCGGCGTTTCGGCGCGGATGCGCTCGGCATCGATGCGGGCGACGAGGGCGTTCACCGGCACGCCCTCTGCCTCGGCCACGCGGCGCAGCCAGTCCCAGAACAGCGGCTCCAGGCTGATCGAGGTCTTGTGCCCGGCGATCTCTACCGAGCGCTTGACGGGAGGGTGGTAGGGAGCGGGCATCTGCCGAGCGTAGTGCGGGTGGCGGCTGCGGCAAAGCCTGAACCGGCACGCCAGAAGGGGGCGGCAGACTTCAAGGTCCGCCCCCCGGCCGGCCGAGCCTGGTAGCGCGCGGAAAGCGCACCGGCGGATAGCCCAAGCTATCCGCCACGGCCCGTCAGTACATATGCTGGCCGCCGTTGATGCTCATGGTCGAGCCGGTGACGAACGCGCCTTCGTCAGAGGTGAGGAAGGACACGCCGCGGGCGATTTCGCTGGCCTGGCCAAGGCGGCCGACCGGGATCTTGGCAACGATCTTTTCAAGGACCGGCGCGGGCACGGCCGCGACCATGTCGGTATCGATGTAGCCCGGGGCGATGGCGTTGACAGTGACGCCGTACTTCGCGCCTTCCTGCGCCAGCGCCTTGGTGAACCCGTGAATGCCCGACTTGGCCGCGGCATAGTTCACCTGGCCGTACTGGCCCGCCTGGCCATTGATCGAACCGATGTTGACGATGCGGCCCCAACCACGATCGCGCATGCCGGGGAACGTGGCCTTGGCCATGTTGAAGCACCCGCCGAGGTTGATGCGCATCACCTCGTTCCAGTCGTCGAAGCTCATCTTGTGCAGAACGCCATCGCGGGTGATGCCAGCGTTGTTGACGACGATGTCGATCGGGCCGACCTCAGCCTCGATCTGCGCGCAGGCGGCCAGGGTGGCTTCGTGATCGCCCACATCGAAGCGATAGGCCTTGATCCCCGTCCGTTCGGTAAAGGCACGGGCCTTTTCATCATTACCGGCATAGTTGGCGACGACCGTTCTACCCTGCGCCTGCAGCGCCAGGGAAATCGCTTCGCCGATACCCCGGGTCCCACCGGTTACGACTGCAACACGCGTCATGCATTACCCTCCATCGAGTTCCCTCTCGCGGGTAGGCTAGGAGCATGACGGCTATGCGACAAGCGCTTCACTGACCAAGGTCGATGAATACGTCCGCATGGTGAGACAGAATTAGGTCAAAGATGGAGAGACTGCCACCGTTCGCGGCCGCCGCAGCGTCAGAAACGGAACTGCGTTCCGATATAGACGGCCTGGCTGTCCTGCTTGCCATCGGTGAGCGGACGCAGACGGTCACGTTCGGGCGAATAGCGCACGCCGGCCGTGACGTTGAGGTTGCGCGTCAGGCGGTAGCTGCCGCCGAGATCGAGCTGGTAATCGCCCTGCCCTTCGAGCGTGCGCGGGGCACGGCCGGCGCGATCCCTGTCATCGAATACGACGCGGGGAGAAAGACGCCCGGGCGAAGCCTGCGCACCCGAAGTGGCAAGGCTGTAGCTGCGCAGCTCAGGCGTTTCGAGCCGCTGTTCACGCGGCAAGGCGCCCGTGCTGGCAAAGCTTTGATACCCGCGGGCAAGGCCGAGGTTGTAGACCATCGGCGCGATGCGCACCGGCGCAGCGCCCGGAGCGGCAGCCGTAGCCGGCATCGCAAAGGCATTGCGCGCACCGACAACGCGGATGCCCATCTCACCATCCACGCGGACGGCAACCGTCACCGCGCGCCCGGGACGATTGTCCGAACCTGCAGGGGTGAAGCGGAACATCTTGCCATGCCCCAGAACGGGCACGCCGAGCTGGGTAGCCAGACGGGGATCGACCGAAGCCGGCGTGAACGAACCGATGCCACCGCGTGCGGCAAGGCTGACGGGCTCCGAGTCGAACTTGCCGGTAACGGCGCCGCTGACCGTGGGCGCCACGAACAGGGCCACCGCCGCGAAGGCCCCGGCGAGCAGGGGCACGCGCGCAAAGCGGCTGAAGCTGCCGCCTTTCCGCCTGTTTGCCCGAAGCCCGCTCATTGTCTGTCCAATCTTCCCCAAACCGTTGCAGTGAATAAGCGCCAAACACGCGATTCCCGCAACCGCCTTTTTCATCAGGTACACATACGACCGACGGGCCGGAATTTCCAGACGTGGCAATCCCTTCCGACAGTTCGCGCGAACCTGTTGCCTCACAGTCACAGCCCTGACGCCCATTCAGCCATGGTTCACGGCCCGGCCTGTCACAAAGGCCGCACCCCGATGCGCCGGCCATGCGGCGTCAATGCGCTTGCCGCGCGGCGCGCCTGAGTGATAGAGGCTCAGGAAAGACGCGCGACACAGCGTGGAACAACAAGTGGCGCGCCCCGGTTCCCGGCCGGTGCCAGCCGGAAGATCGCAAGGACAGTATTGCAGTGACGACAAGCGCCCAAGCCCGCCGGACCCGTGGTTTCTTCGTCCGCGGCATCGCCATCGGCGCCATCGCGCTTGCCCTTGCATCATGCGGTGGAAACAAGGCGCGGCCGCGCGCGGACCTTGCCGCCAGCAAGGTGACAACGATCGGCGTCAACGCCTATCTGTGGCGCGCAAGCCTTGAAACACTCTCGTTCATGCCGCTGGTGCAGACCGATTCGAACGGTGGCGTGATCGTGACCGACTGGTACGCCAACCCGAAGAACCCCGGCGAGCGGGTGAAGGTGACCGTTTCCATCCTGGACCAGGACCTGCGCGCCGACGCGCTGCGCGTGGCGGCCAGCCGCCAGGTTTCGCAGGGCGGCGGCTGGGTGGACGCCCCGGTGCAGGCCGCCACGGTGCAGAAGCTGGAAGACATCATCCTGACCAAGGCGCGCGACCTGCGCCGCCGCACCATTACGGGCTGATTTCAACCTCGCGCATTGTTGGGCGCATCCTTGCGCACAGGCGCGCCGCTCCGTAATGGGGCGCGCATGACCGCAGAGCGCTTTGATCCATCCGTTTCCGACACCCGCTGGCAGCAGGTGTGGGACGAGAACCAGTCCTTCCGCGCCGACGATGCGTCGGGCAAGCCGCGGAGCTATGTGCTGGAGATGTTCCCCTATCCTTCGGGGCGCATCCACATCGGCCACGTGCGCAACTATACGATGGGCGACGTGCTGGCGCGCTACAAGCGGATGCGCGGGTTCGAAGTGCTGCATCCGATGGGCTGGGACGCCTTTGGCATGCCGGCGGAAAACGCCGCGATGGAAAAGGGCGTGCACCCCGGCGGCTGGACCCGCGACAACATCGCCAACATGAAGGCGCAGCTGAAGCGGCTGGGCTTCGCGCTCGACTGGAGCCGCGAGATCGCCACGTGCGAGCCCGATTACTATGGCCAGGAGCAGTCGCTGTTCCTCGACCTTTATGCCGCGGGCCTGGTCTATCGCAAGGAAAGCACGGTCAACTGGGATCCGGTGGACCATACCGTGCTGGCCAACGAGCAGGTGATCGACGGGCGCGGCTGGCGTTCGGGCGCGCTGGTGGAAAAGCGCAAGCTGAACCAGTGGTTCCTGAAGATCACCGACTTTGCGGACGAGCTGCTGGAAGGCCTGTCCACGCTGGACAAGTGGCCGGAAAAGGTCCGCACGATGCAGGAGAACTGGATCGGCAAGAGCCAGGGCCTGCAGTTCGGCTTCACGCTTTCAACGGGCGAGACGCTGGACGTCTACACCACCCGGCCGGACACGATCTTTGGCGCGAGCTTCGTTGCCGTGGCGGCGGATCACCCGGTGGCGCTGGGCGTGGCGGCCACATCGCAGGCGGCGCAGGATTTCATCGCGCTGTGCAAGAAAGGCGGCACCACGGCGGCAGAGCTGGAAACCGCCGAGAAGCTCGGCTTCGATACCGGCATCACAGCCAAACACCCGTTCACGGGAGCAGACCTGCCGGTCTACATCGCCAACTTCGTGCTGATGGACTATGGCACCGGCGCGATCATGGCGGTGCCGGGGCATGACCAGCGCGACTTCGACTTCGCCACCAAGTATGGCCTGCCGATCCTGCGCGTGGTGGCGGCAAATGCTGCGGACGCGGACAAGCCCTTTGCCGGGGAGGCCGAGGCGGGCGACGGGTTGCTGGTGAACAGCGACTTCCTGAACGGCATGGCGGTGGCCGACGCCAAGGCGGCGGTGATCGCGCGTGCCGAGGGCGAGAGCTGGGGCCAGGGCAAGACAGTGTGGCGCCTGCGCGACTGGGGCGTTTCCCGCCAGCGATACTGGGGCACACCGATCCCGTTCATCCACTGCGAGGTGTGCGGCGTGGTGCCCGTGCCCAAGAAGCAGCTGCCGGTGACCCTGCCCGAGGACGTGACCTTTGATGTGCCGGGCAACCCGCTGGACCGCCACCCCACGTGGAAGCACGTGGACTGCCCGCAATGCGGCCATGCCGCGCGGCGCGAGACCGATACGCTCGACACCTTCGTCGATTCGTCATGGTATTTCCTGCGCTTTGCCAGCCAGCCGGCGGACCGCCCGTTCGATCCCGAAGAGATCAAGCGCTGGCTGCCGGTGGAACAGTACATCGGCGGGATCGAGCACGCGATCCTGCACCTGCTCTATGCCCGGTTCTGGACCCGCGCCCTTGCCCGCATCGGCAAGGTGGAAGTGACCGAACCGTTCGCCAGCCTGTTCACGCAGGGCATGGTGACGCACGAGACCTATGAGCGCAGGAACCCCGAGAACGGCCAGCCGATCTTCTTCAGCCCCGGCGAAGTGGACCGCAGTGGCGAAGGGGCGACACTGAAGACCGATGGCGCGCCGGTGGAAATCGGCCGCGTGATCAAGATGTCCAAGTCCAAGAAGAACGTGGTGGACCCGGACGAGATCGTCGCCCGCTATGGCGCGGATGCGATCCGCTGGTTCATGCTGTCTGACAGCCCGCCCGAGCGCGACCTGCCGTGGTCGGAGGCGGGAATCGAGGGCTGCTGGCGCTTTGTGCAGCGGCTGTGGCGCCTGTTTGCGCAATATGACGCTGATGCGCAGAGCGAAGACAAGGCGCTGGACCGCAAGGTGCACCAGACCGTGCACGCCATCGCTTCCGACATCGAATCGCTGGGCTTCAACAAGGCGGTGGCTCGGATTTACGAACTGACCGGCGCAGTGGAGAAGGCCGCGCCTTCGGCCAGCCGCAGCGAGGCGATCCACAAGCTGCTGCTGCTCGTCGCGCCGATGATGCCGCACCTGGCCGAAGAGGCGCACGCCACGATCGGCACGGGCCTGGTCGCCGACGCCGCCTGGCCCGAAGTGGACGCCGCGCTGCTGGTGGATGACGAGGTGACCGTAGCGGTGCAGGTGAAGGGCAAGCTGCGCGATACGCTGACCGTGGCCAAGGGCACGGCGCGCGAAGAGTTGGAACGGCTTGCCCTCGCATCCGACAAGGTGCAGCGTGCGCTGGACGGGGCGGAGGTGAAGAAGGTGATCGTGGTGCCTGACCGCTTGGTGAATCTTGTCGCGTAAGGCGGCCCTTGCCCTGGTGGCCCCGCTGGCGCTGCTGGCCGGATGCGGGCTGCAGCCGATGTATGCCGGTGGCGGCAGCGGCGAAGTGGCGCGTTCGGTGGCGGCGGTCCAGGTTTCCGCGATCGAGGGCAAGGCCGGCTGGCTGGTGCGCAATTCGCTGACCGACCGGCTGGGCGCGGGGATGAAGCAGGACCCGCGCTATCGCCTGGACGTGCGGCTGGATGAAAAGCTGCAGGGCCTGGGCCTGCTGAGCGACGACGCCATTTCGCGCGAGCGGCGGACGCTGCGCGCGCGTTACCAGCTGGTGGACCTGCGGAGCGGCACGATCATGCTCGACGCGACGGCAAGCGCCGACGCGGGCATCGACGTGGTTTCGAGCGAATATGCGGTGATCGCGGCCGAGCAGACCGCGCTGGAAAACCTTTCGCACGAAATCGCCGACCAGATCGTCACGCGCGTCGCCACGCGGCTGCGCCAGTCGCGCTGAGGTTGCGGGTCGCGTGAAGGCCACGCAGAAGACGTTCAAGGGCACCATCGCCACCGCGGTGCGGCAGGCGCGGGTGTTCTATTTCTGCGGGCCGGACGAAGCGGGCGCTGCCGACGCGGCGGCGCTGGCGGCATCGCACTTTCCCGAGGGCGAGAAGGTCGAACTGTCCGGCGCGGACCTGCGCCGCGATCCGGTGCGGCTGGCCGACGAGGCGCGCTCGGTCTCGCTGTTCGGCGACAAGCGCGTGATCCACGTGCGCACCGCGGGCGATGAGGCGTTCGAGGCGGTGGAGACGCTGCTGGCGAGCCCGGTGGACGGCTGGCCGGTGCTGATCGTGGCGACATCCGCCACCGACAAATCGCGCATCGCCAAGCTGCTGGAGAACCGGCCGGACGCGCTGGTCACCATGTTCCACCCGCCGGATGTGCGATCGGTGACCGGCGCGGTGCGGGAGATGGGCGATGCCGCCGGCGTGCGCATCACCGGCGAACTAGCCGAGCGCATCGCCAAGGCCACGGCGCTGGATACCCGCATGGCCCGCAGCGAGGTGGAGAAGCTTGCCCTCTATCTCGACGCCAGCCCGCAGGCCCCGCGCAGCGCCGATGCCGCCGCGCTGGATGCGGTGGGCGCGGTGAGCGAGGACGACAGCTTTTCCCCGCTGGTGAACGCCGTGCTGAATGGCGAGACTGCGCGGCTGCCCGGAGAACTGGCCCGGATGCGCGAGCTGGAAATGAACCCGGTGGGCCTGCTGCTCGCTTTCGAGCGGCGGGCGGCGCAGCTGGCGCAGCTGGCCGGGCGGATGGGTCCGCGTGGCGATGTGAACGCCTTCATGGAGGGCGAGATGCAGGCCCGCCGCGTGTTCTTCCGTGACAAGCCGGACCTTACGCAGCAGCTGCGGCGCTGGCGCGGCAAGCGGCTGGAACGGCTGGTGGATCGACTGTTCGAACTGCACCGCACGCTGCTGGGCGACAACCGCAATGGTGAGCTGATGCTGGCGCAAGGCCTGGCGGAGATCGCCCGGGCGGCTGCGGCGGCGCGCTAACCCTTTCGGGGTGCGTTGACCAGCGAGACCAGCGCATCTTCGAAGCGATCGAGGATGGCGGTGCGGCTCCAGCGCTCCTGTGCACGGGCAAGCGCGGCCTGCCCCAGTTCCGTGCGGCGCGGTGCATCGTCAAGCAGCGCGGCGATCGCGCCGGCAAAAGCGGCCGCATCGCCGGGCCTGGTCAGCACGCCACAGCCATCGACTTCGTCATGGAGGCCCGTGCCTTGCGCCGCGGTAGCGACGACCGGACGGCCGGACTGCAGCATGTTGGTGAGCTTGGACGGCAGCACGAGGTCTGCCGCGCCCGGAATCTGCGGCAGCAGGTGAACCGAGGCGAGCGAGAGCAGGTCACCCATGCGTTCGGCCGGCTGCAGATCGTGCAGCTGCACGTTCTTCAGGTCTGCCGAGAGCGCGGCGAGGCGGGCGCGGTTGGGCCCTTCCCCGCAGATGACGAACACGAGGTCTTCGCGATCCTTGAGGATGCGGGCGGCCTCGATCACGATCTCGATGCCCTGCTTGTTGGCGATGTTGCCCGAATAGAGCGCGACCTTGCGATCGCCGATGCCCCATTCGGCGCGATAGGCGCCGCCATCCTGCGCCGCCGAGCCGAAGAAGGCGGCGTTGCTCCAGTTGCGCAGCTGGTAGATGCGGCTTTCGGGCACGCCCTTTTCCAGCAGCTTTGCACACATCTGCGGGCTGATGGTCGAAACCATGTCGGCCATGCCGAGGATGCGGTTCTCGATGCTGCGGGCCGTGCCGGCCACACCGCCGCTTTCCTTGACGAGACCCGTGGCAAAGGCGGCCTCGACCTCGAAATCCTGCACATGCACCCACAGCGGTGCGCCCGCCTTGCGCGCTGCGCGGGCGGCCACCGGCACCGACAGCAGTGACGGCGCGATGGTGAACACTACGTCCGCCCCCCCGGCTGCCGCGAGCGGCATGGCCGCGCCGTTGGCCGATGCCGCGAAGCTGAGATGGTGGGCGATGCGCTTTGCCCCGGTGGGGTTCTGCGGGATATATTGCGGCACACGCGTGATGGTCACGCCATTCTCGCGCGAAATGGTGCGCCCCTTGGGCTGCCCGTCATAGGGGCGCCATTGCGGATAGTAGGGCTTGCCCGCAACCACGGTGACGGTGTGCCCGCGTGCGGCCATGTCTTCGGCGAGACCGGTGGTGTAGGGGCCGATGCCGACCGGTTCGGGCGCGTAGTTCAGGCCGAGGATCAGGATTTTCATCGGATCAGACCGTGCCTTCCTTGACATGCCCGGCCAGGAATTCGGCATAGGCGTGGGCGATGCCTTCGCGCAGCTCGATCCGCGGCTTCCAGCCCATCGCGGCGATCTTGTCCCCGCTCATCAGCTTGCGCGGGGTGCCGTCGGGCTTGGTCGCGTCCTTGGTGATCGTGCCGGTGAAGCCCACGATCTCGCAGACCAGTTCGGCCAGTTCGCCAATGGGAATATCGGTGCCCGAGCCGAGGTTCACATGCTCGAAGCCAGAATATTTCTGCAGCAGGAAGACGCAGCCATCGGCAAGATCATCCACGTGCAGGAATTCGCGGCGCGGGGTGCCCGTGCCCCAGATCTCGATGCTGGGCGCGCCGGCTTCCTTCGCCTCGTGCGCCTTGCGGATCAGTGCAGGCATCACGTGGCTGCCCAGCGGATCGAAATTGTCCCCCGGACCATAGAGGTTGGTGGGCATGGCCGAGATGAAATCGTCACCGTGCTGGCGGCGATAGGCCTGGCACAGCTTGATTCCGGCGATCTTGGCGATCGCGTACCACTCGTTGGTCGGCTCAAGCGGACCGGTGAGCAGCGCGTCCTCGGTGATCGGCTGGGGCGCGAACTTGGGATAGATGCACGAGGAGCCGAGGAACAGCAGCTTCGCCACCTGCTGCGCATGCGCGGCCTCGATGACGTTCGCCTCGATCATCAGGTTGTCGTAAAGGAAATCGGCCGGGTAGGTGTCGTTGGCGAGGATGCCGCCGACCTTGGCCGCCGCCAGCACCACCACATCGGGGCGATGCGCGGCGAACCATGCGCGCACCGAGGCCTGGTCACGCAGGTCCATCTCGGCGCGCGATGCAGTCAGCACCTCGCAGCCTTCGCCCGCCAGTCGCCGGACCACGGCAGAGCCGACCATCCCGCGGTGGCCGGCCACGAACACGCGCCTGCCAGAAAGATCGAAGATGGGCGCTGTCATGCCGGCTCCAGAATTGCTGCGATTGCGAAAGGAATAGCCGCACCAGGGGGCACTAGGCAATTCCTCTTATATGCCTGTCCTGTCCCGCATGCGGATTCCCGAAAAGGTCATGCCCGGTTCACCCTATCGCTGCTAGGGCCGTTGACCTTGCGCAAGGCGGCGGGTTCAGACCGGATTAGGGCTGTCTGCCGCATTGCCGCCGCAAAGTTGCGCTTAAGGCGCGCAAAGCGCGGTGCTAAAAGCATTGACGCCATTGAACGAGGACCTGTCCCGTGTCGCACGATACCGCCGCCGACCAATCGAAGCTGCCGTTCTGGAAGCGCACCCATTACCTTGACCGGATGACGCTCAAGGAACTGACGGTCGCCTATTTCCAGCACTATACGATCGTTGCCTACCTGGCGATCGCTGCGGCGAGCGTGGTGGTCTACGTGCTGAACCCGGCCGCACCCTTGCGCACACTGGGCGCGATTGCCGCTGCCGTGGCGGTCTATCCGCTGGTGTGGCACCTGCTGCACCAGTACGTGCTGCATGGCCAGTGGATGTACAAGTGGAAGCTGCTGTCTCCCACGTGGAAGCGCATTCACTATGACCACCACCAGGATCCCAACAATCTGAACGTGCTGTTCGGCGCGCTGCACACCACGGTGCCCACCATCGCGGTGGCGACGATTCCCGTGGGCTGGCTGATCGGCGGTGCAGGCGGCGCGGCCATTGCCTTTGCCACCGGCATCCTGACCACCTGCTATTACGAATTCATGCACTGCATCCAGCACCTGGCGTTCAAGCCGAAGTGGAAGTGGGTGCAGTTCATGAAGCAGCGCCACAACGAGCATCACTACTTCGACGAAGACGGCAACTACGGCATCACCAACTATCTGTGGGATCGCCTGCTGGGCACGTATTACGAGAAGAAGGACCGCCCCCAGCGTTCGGCCACGGTGTTCAACCTTGGGTATACCGAGGAAGTGGCGGTGACTTATCCGTGGGTAAAGGAGCTTTCCGGCGGCATCGCATCTGGCCATCCGCGACGCCGCGTGCTGGGCAAGGAAGCGAACGAGAACGACAGCAAGGCGGCCTGAGGCGGGAATCGCCACGCCACCGGGGGGAATTGAAGCGATGAACGATGTTACCGTCACCCCTGTGGCGACCAAGGCCGAGCGCAAGGAATTCGTCGATCTCGCCTATCGCATGAATGCGGGCGATCCCAGCTGGGTGCCGCCACTGCGCATGGAGGCGATGGAGCTGGTAACGCCGGGCAAGAACCCGTTTTTCGAGCATGCCGACGTCCAGCTGTTCCTGGCGCGGCGCGCAGGCAAGACCGTGGGCCGTATCTCGGCACATATTGATCACCTTGCCGTGGCGATGGACCCGGAACAGGGCATGGGCCCCGGCACCGGCAACTGGGGCCTGCTGGAGGCCGAGGACGAAGCCGTGGCACAGGCACTGATCGGCCGCGCCGAGGACTGGCTGCGCAAGAAGGGCATGACCCGCGTGCTGGCGCCGATCTCGATGTCGATCTGGGAAGAGCCGGGGCAGCTGACCAAGGGCTTTGACCATCCGCCTACCGTGATGATGGGGCACCAGCCCGAACGCTACAACACCTATATCAAGGCGCTGGGCTATCAGCCCGCCAAGACCCTGCTGACCTATGAGCTGGACATCACGAAGGACTTCCCCCCGCTGATCCAGCGTATCATCCAATCGGGCGAGAAGAACGCCAAGATCCGCATCCGCAACGTGGACAGGAGCAGGTTCGACGAGGAAGCTGCGCTGATCCTCGACATCCTGAACGATGCCTGGTCCGATAACTGGGGCTTCGTTCCCTTTACCGACACCGAGATCAAGTACGCCGGCAAGAAGTTCAAGCCGATCGTGCGCGAGGACCTGATCATGGTGGCGGAATACGAAGGCGAACCGGTGGCCTTCATGATGACGCTGCCGGACCTGAACGAGGCGTTGAAGCCGATGGGCGGAAAGCTGTTTCCGTTCAACTGGGCCAAGCTGCTGCTGTGGCTGCGCAATCCGCGCGTACGCACCATGCGCGTGCCGCTGATGGGCGTGCGCAAGAAGCTGCAGGCGTCGCGCCTTGCCAGCCAGCTGGCCTTCATGATGATCGAATACATCCGCCGCAACTCGATCAGCCGCTATGGCGCAACGCGGGGCGAGATCGGCTGGATCCTTGAGGACAACCAGGGGATGGTCGCCATTGCCGACGCGATCGACAGCCGCGTGAACAAGGAATACGAAATCTACGCCAAGGCGCTGTAGGCGGGGCCCCGGCGGCGGGAACCCGGTTTGCGGCGTGGGCGTTCAGCCATGGGTTGCGCAGTCGGGACGCCCCCAATGCTTGAAGGCGGGATGCGCATGGCCGCAAGGGTGGGTATCAAAAGCAAGGCCGGATCAACGGGCGGGAGATCGACCGGCTTCGGATCGTTGGGCCGCGCCCTGATCGTCGAGGACGATGCCATCATCGCGCTCGACATGGCGGATGCGTTGACCGATGGCGGGGCCGAAAAGGTTGTGATCTGCCCGTCCATCTCGGCCGCGCTGGCCGAGCTGGAGCGGTTCAAGCCCGAAGTGCTGGTGCTGGACGTGCGGCTGGCCGACCGCGACGATGGCTGGACGCTGGCGGAGCTGGTGACGCAACTGAACCCGGTGCCGCCGCTGATCGTGTTTTCCACCGGCCTGCCCGAGAGCATTCCTGCGCAGGCGGCGGCGCTGGGCCACATCCTGGCCAAGCCGTTTCATCCCGAAGAACTGGTCAGGCTGGTGCGGCTGCACCGGCAGAAACCGGGCCTGATCGCCCGCCTGCGCGGCGCGCTTTCGTTGTAGATCCAGAAAAGGCGGCCCGTTGCCGGAGCCGCCCCTTCACTGGAACTCAAATGCCTGTCAGGCCGTGCGCGCCTTTGCACCTTGGCGACGACGCGCCACGAGACCGGCCGCAGCGGCGCCGAACAGCAGCAGCATGGAAGGCTCCGGCACTTCCGTACCGCTCGAGGTGCTGGTGGTCGTGCTCGTGGAACCGTTCGAGGACGAGCTGGTCGACGAGGACGTGCTCGAGCTGGTGGACGAGGACGTCGAGGACGAGGTGGACGACGACGTCGAGGAGCTGGTGCTCGACGAGGTGCTGGACGATGTGGAGACGTTGCCCGAGCTGGTCGAGGTGGAGCTGCTCGTGCTCACGTTGCCCGATGAAGTCGACACGTTGCCCGACGAGGTCGACGAGCTGGTGCTGACGTTGCCTGAGGACGTGCTGACGTTGCCTGAAGAGGTGCTGACGCTGCCTGAGGACGTGCTGACATTGCCCGAACTGGACGAGATGTTGCCCGACGACGTCGACGTTGAGGTGGAGCCGCCCGAGGTCGAAGTGGACCCGCCCGAGGTGGAGGTCGAACCACCGGAGGTCGACGTCGATCCGCCGGAGGTGGAGCTGGAGCCGGTGCTGGTGGACGAAACGACCACGCTGCCGCCGCCGCTGCTGCCGCCGAAGAAACCACCGAAGAAGCCGCCGCCAAAGCCGCCGATCGGGCCACCGCCGATCACCACCGGCACCGCGCCGCCGCCACCGCTGACCGGCTGGGGCGGCAGGGGCGCCATGTAGGGCACCGGCATCATCGCCATCTGCTGCGGCGCTTCGCAGGTCCGCGTCACCGTGGTCTTCACGATGCGGCGGGCGCGATGCACTTCACGCGGGGCGGCGCGGCGGGCGATGTGAACCTGCTTGGCCTTCTTGATCTTGATCGGCTTCACATGGTGGATTTCCGCCGACGACGGCGCTTCCGACACGTGAACCGCGCCACCGCCAAGAACGGCGCCCCCGGCCGCGCAGGCCGCAAGTTTCGCCAATGCCATCCGAACCGACATGATCGATGCTTTCCGTTGTTCCCCGGAAAGACCCCTAACCGCTGTGGGTGAACAGACGGTTCGCGATCCTTCCTGACCAATCGAACAACGCAGATCAGGCGCCGCATCGCAATGCCATTAACCGGGATTCATGAGCCTTTAACCCATGGAAATGCGCCGATCCGGTACACGTCGTTAACTCTGTCCCAAAGTGGAACCGAATCCGGCAAATCCCTTACTGGTCACGGTTCAGTCACCGGAATCGAACAGGCCCGGCAACTGACCGCTCGGCGGGGTGAGTCCCAGGTGCTGCCACCCGCGATCATTCAGGCAGCGCCCGCGCGCGGTGCGCGCCACCAGGCCCAGCTGGATCAGGTACGGCTCGATCACTTCCTCGATCGTGTCGCGCGGTTCTGACAGGCCGGCAGCCAGCGTTTCCACGCCCACCGGACCGCCCTTGTAGATATCGGCGATCATGGTGAGATAGCGGCGGTCCTGCAGATCCAGCCCCAGGCCATCGACTTCCAGCCGCGTCAACGCATCGTCGGCAATGGCGCGGGTGATCGTTTCCGCGCCAGCCACCTGCGCGAAATCGCGCACCCGGCGCAGCAGGCGACCGGCCACGCGCGGCGTGCCACGGGCGCGGCGGGCGATCTCGGTCGCGCCGCCTTTGTCGATACCGATGCCCATCAACCCCGCACCTCGCGTGACCACGCGCTCCAGTTCGGGCACGGAATAGAACTGCAGCCGCACCGGAATGCCGAAGCGGTCGCGCAGCGGCGTCTGCAGCAGGCCTTGCCGCGTGGTCGCGCCGATCAGGGTAAAGGGCGGCAGGTCTATCCGCACCGATCGCGCAGAAGGCCCCTCACCTATGATGAGATCGAGCGCGCGATCCTCCATCGCAGGATAGAGCACTTCCTCCACCACGGGATTGAGGCGGTGGATCTCGTCGATGAACAGGACGTCACCGTGTTCCAGGTTGGTGAGCAGTGCGGCGAGATCGCCGGCCTTGGCGATCACCGGGCCGCTAGTGGCGCGGAAGTTCACGCCCAGCTCGCGCGCGATGATCTGCGCAAGGGTCGTCTTGCCCAGCCCCGGCGGCCCGAAGAACAGCACATGATCCATCGCCTCGCGCCGCTGCTTGGCGCTTTCGATAAACACCCGCAGGTTGTCCTTGGCCGCAGCCTGCCCGGTGAAATCATCCAGCGACTTCGGCCGCAGCGCAGCATCCGGGTCTTCGACCTGGCGGGTGGAGGAAAGGAGCGGGTTATCAGTCATCGAACATGCAGTTCCGGCGTTCGCTATTCCACGAACCACCGGCGTCCAAGCATCGGTCAACCCGCAGAAAATTGGAGATCGGCAATGCGGTCGCAATCGCAGCGACGATCAGACCCCCGAGGATAAAGGAACTGCGCCGAGTCACCCCGTCGCCCTCTTGAGCGCGACGCGGACCAGATCGTTCAACCCGGCATCTTCGCCCAGCTCCTTGATCGCCAGCGCCACGGCATTGCTGGCGACAGCGGGCTTGAAGCCGAGGTTCTGGAGCGCGGAAACGGCATCTGCCGTGACGGAGCCGGCCGGCAGCGGCACCGCACCTGCTTCTCCTGCGATTCCGAGGCCACCGGTCAGGCCCGCCAGCCCGCCCGCCTTGTCCTTCAGTTCGTTGACTATGCGCGTGGCAAGCTTGGGCCCCACGCCGTTGGCGCGGGCGACCATGGCGCTGTCCCCATTGGCGCAGGCGCGCTGCAGTTCATCGACCGACAAGGCAGAAAGGATCGCCAGCGCGACTTTCGATCCCACGCCCTGCACTGCGGTGAGCAGGCGGAACCACGCCCGTTCGCCCGCGCTGGCGAAGCCGATCAGGCGCTGGTCGGTCTCGCTTACCTGCATCTCGGTGTGGACCACCACCTTGTCACCGGTGATGCCGAGGTGGGTGAGCGTCTTGGCCGAGCAGAACACGAGGTAGCCAACGCCGTTGACGTCGATGATGGCCCAATCCGGGCCAGTCTCGTCAAGGATGCCGGTAAGCTTAGCGATCATGGTTTGTTCCTATGGCAGGAACATTTCGCGATGGCCAGAGCCTACCCGTGTCAAATCGGCGACGAACTCAGTCGTTGGCCTGCTGCTCTTCCGGCACGGTGTCCCATGGGCGGTAATACAGCCTGGCACAGTCATGCGAGAGCACGCCGCCTGACAGCGTGAGGTCGTCCTTGTAGGCGTCAACCACGAAGTCCAGCGTCGAGAGGTGGCGGTCTTCGAAGTACATGCTGTGGACGTCCCCCCGGCCTGCGCCATAGACGATGCGCGAGATGCCGGCCCAGATCGAGGCCATGGTGCACATGCCGCAGGGCTGCAGCGTGGAATAGAGCGTGGTGCCGGGAAAGCGCATTGCGCCGATTGCTTCGCCTGCCGCACGGATTGCCATGACTTCGGCATGGGCGGTGGCGTCGCAGCGTTCGGCGGTTCGGTTCACGCCATGTGCCAGCATCTGCCCGTCACGCACGATGATCGCGGCGATGGGCGTGTTGGCCGGATCGGCGCCCTTGCGCGCCACGGCAAGGTCTCTCGCGCGGGCCATCCACTGTTCGTCGGTCAGTTCATCCATCCCCGCCATACGCAGGAGGTGGCTCGCCCGTTCCGCGCTATCGGTGGCTGCCCAGCATATTGGCATGGGTGATCGCCACGGCCAGTGCGTCTGAGGCATCCTCGCCCGCCAGCTTCACGCCGGGCAGCAGGATCTTGAGCATGTGCTGGACCTGCTGCTTTTCTGCGCCGCCGGTGCCGACCAGCGCCTTCTTGATCACCTTGGTGGGATATTCCGCCACGGGAATGCCCGCGCGCGCGACCGACAGCATGGCGACGCCCCGCGCCTGACCCAGCTTCAGCGTGGACTGCGGGTTCACGTTGACGAAGACTTCTTCCACCGCGCCGGTATCGGGCTTGTAAAGGTCGATCACCGTGGAGAGCGCAGCGTCGAGCTCCACCAGCCGTTCGGCCATGCTGGCCTTGGCGTCGGTGCGGATCTGGCCGTTGGCGACATGGCTCAGCCGGCTGCCCGCCTTGGCCACCACGCCCCAGCCGGTGCAGGTGAGGCCGGGGTCGATACCAAGGATGATCATTTCAGAGCTTCAGCCCGAAGCGCGGGCCGATCTGCATCATGGCGAGATAGAGCACGATGGTCAGCGCACAGCCCGCCGCCAGTGCAATCCAGAAAGGCACGCCGTGGCGCAGCAGCGCCGGGATCAGCAGGAACATCGGCAGGCTGGGCAGCACATACCAGAAGGTCGCCTCGGCATGGATCGCCATGTTCTCGGCATCGGGGCGGGCATGCCATAGGAACAGCATGCCCAACACCGAGACCAGCGGCAGCGAGGCGACCAGCGCGCCCATTGCGGGCAGGCGCTTGCCGATTTCGGCAATGGCCGCGATCAGCACGCCCGAAAGCAGCGCCTTGGCGGCCAGTTGCCACATCAGATCGACGCTCTGCTGTCCGCAACCGCCATCAACCCAGCGCTTCCATCACTTCGTCGGAGATGTCGTAGTTGCCCCAGACGGTCTGCACGTCGTCATCGTCCTCGAGCACGTCGATCAGCTTGAGCAGCGTGGCGGCATCGTCGGCCGAAACCTCGGTCTTCATGTTGGGCTTCCACGCCAGCTTCACGCCTTCGGCTTCGCCCAGGGTCTTTTCCAGTTCGCGCGCCACTTCGTGGAGGTTCTCCACGGCGACCCAGATCTGGTGGCTGCCGGGGTTCTCGTCACCATCGCCCATGTCGGATTCGACATCGTCGGCGCCAGCCTCGATCGCGGCTTCAAGGACCTTTTCCTCGTCACCCACCTTGGCGGGATATTCGATCAGGCCCAGCCGTTCGAAACCATGGCTCACCGCGCCGCTCGCGCCCAGGTTGCCGCCGTTCTTGGCGAAGGCGGTGCGCACGTTGGTGGCGGTGCGGTTGCGGTTGTCTGTCAGCGCCTCGACGATGATCGCCACGCCGCCCGGGCCATAGCCTTCGTAGCGCACTTCCTCGTAGTTATCGCCTTCGCCCTTGCTCGCCTTGTCGATGGCGCGGGCGATGTTGTCCTTGGGCATGGACTGCGCCTTGGCCGCGTTGACCGCAGCGCGCAGGCGCGGGTTCATGTCCGGATCGGGCATGCCCATCTTGGCCGCCACGGTGATTTCGCGGCTGAGCTTGGAGAACATCGCCGAGCGCTTCTTGTCCTGCGCTCCCTTGCGATGCATGATGTTCTTGAATTTGGAATGGCCTGCCATGGTTTCGCTTCTTGCGGCTGTGATGGTGGAATCGAGGCGGCCCTAGCCCAGCAAGCGCTTTCCGGCAATCTCTCGCCGCACACCGGGCATTAACGCGTGGCAGGGCATGGCATCGGCCATGGTTCCTTCCCTGCGCACCTTTGCCACCTTCCTTGCCAACCCGCGCCCTGCCCGCCCGGTTGGGCTTTCCGCCAGTGGCGCATGGAAGGAATGGGGCACCCTGCTCGCCTTGCATCTGGCCGTGATGCTGCTGGTGATCGCCCCGTTGCTCAAGGTGTGGCAGGGAGCATTTGGCCTGCCCGCCCCTGATGCTTTCGGCAGGATGGAAACGGCCAGACTGCTGCCGATGGTGATCGTGATTGCCCCGGTTCTGGAAGAGATCGCGTTTCGCGGCTGGATGACCGGACGGCCGCGCGCGCTGTGGCTGCTGGCATGCGGCCTGGCAGGAGCCGCGATGCTGGCGCTGGTGCAGGCACACGTGGCCGAAACGGCGGCTTCACTGGGGTTCGTGGCCACGATCGTTGCCGCGCTGATCGGCTGGATCATCCTGCGCAAGCGGAACGGCGTGCCCGGCTGGTTCACCACCGCATTCCCCGCGCTGTTCTGGCTTTCCGCGATCGCCTTCGGGCTTAGCCACCTGATAAACTACCCGGCGTTTTCATGGGCGATGCTGCCGATGATCACGCCACAGCTGTGGAGCGGGCTGCTGCTCGGCCATGTGCGGCTGCGCTTCGGCCTTCCCACGTCGATGCTGATGCACGGATGCGCCAATGCCGTGGCGATCGGGCTGGCACTTGCCCTGTCCTAAAGCACCCGCTGCCACCAGCCGACATCACGCCACGCACCCATCTTCCACCCGACCTCGCGATAGACGCCAACAGGCTTGAAGCCCGCCGCTTCGTGCACCGCGATGCTTGCCGGGTTGGGCAGCGCGATGCCGGCAAAGGCGGCGTGGAAGCCCTTGGTTTTCAACATCGGCAGCAGAGCGCCATAAAGCGCGCGCCCTATGCCCATTCCCGTCTGCCCGGCAGCCACATAGATCGCCACGTCGCACGAACTGGCATAGGCGGCGCGGGTGCGATGCGCACTGCCATAGGCATAGCCGACGACCTGCCCATCGCATTGTGCAATCAGCCATGCGTGACTGTTGCCGCAATCGGCGATCCGTCGCGCCATCTCCGCCTCGTCGGGCGGATCCAGTTCGAAGCTGACCCAGCCATCGGTGACATGCGGGCGGTAGATCGCGGCGCAGGCGGCCGCATCCTCAACGGTGGCCGGACGGATGGCGAGACTGTCCATGACCGCAGGATGGTGCGGCTGCGCGTCCGGGTCCAGTTCCTTATCCGTTGACCACGGTGCCGCCATTGGGATGCAGCACTTGCCCCGACATATAGGACGAATCCTCGCAGGCCAGGAACAGGAAGGCCGGTGCCACCTCGTTGGGCTGGCCGGGCCGTCCCATCGGCGTTTTCTGGCCGAAGGTCTCCAGCTTCTCCTTGCTGGCGCCACCGCTGGGGTTCAGCGGGGTCCAGATCGGCCCCGGCGCCACGCCATTCACGCGGATGCCCTGGCCCACCAGCTGCTCCGAAAGCGAGCGGGTGAACGCGGTGATCGCGCCCTTGGTGCTGGAATAATCGAGCAGCTCCGCCTCACCCCCGTACATCGTGATCGAGGTGCAGTTCACGATCGCTGCGCCGGGCTTCAGATGCTCTCGCGCGGCCTGCACCAGGTAGAACATCGAGAAGATGTTGGTCTGGAAAGTTCGCTGCAACTGCTGCGGGGTGATAGCGCGGATGTCCTTGTCGGGGTGCTGCTCGCCCGCATTGTTCACCAGCACATCAAGCCGCCCCCATTCGCCGATCACCAGATCGACCAGCGCCTGCCCCACGGCCGGATCACCAAGGTCGCCGGCAAAAGCCAGCGCCTCGCTGCCCTCGGCCTCGCAGGCCTCTACGGTCTTCTGCGCGTCCTCGTGCTCGCACAGATAGGCGACGGCGACCTTCGCGCCCTCGCGCGCAAACAGCACGGCCACCGCGCGGCCGATGCCGCTGTCCGCGCCAGTGACGATCGCCACCTTGCCGTGCAGGCGGCCCGACCCGGGATAGCGCGGATGCCAATCGGGCTTGGGTTCGAGATCGGCTTCGCTGCCCGGCAGGCCGTCTTCATGGATCGGCGGGCGTACGTCTGCTGCATTGCTGGCCATGGCGCGGCTCCCTTGCTGGAATGACAAGGGAGCGAACCTGCGGGCAGGGCGACCGTTCCGCACCTGCCCGGAAAACGCGGTCAGTCGAAGACGAGCGCCTTCGCAGGCCCGGCGGCTTCTTTCTCGCGGCAAGCAGCAACTGCGATACTGAGGGTTACGAACGACATTATCTCGCCTGCAGCGGAATGAAGGAACAGTGCTGGGGCATTATCGAATAGCGCCAAGCCCAGTTTCTCACTGATGCCGGTTGCCAGCGTCACCCCAAGAACCTGACCGAAACAAAGAGCAATCACCGCAGCTGACCACCAAACGTTACCGGGTGCGGGCAGACCAAAACTCCCAAACGAGCCTGAAAAGTTGTCTCCGCGCAGATTTGCAGCGGCCATCACGACAAGCGGAAGCAAGGGTGCCGCGATGGCCACATCGAACGTTCGCGCGACATATGGGGTCGTGGGCATGAACTGGGGGGCGAAAACGACCAATCCGATGCCAAGAACAATCGGAACTGCCCGAGATGTCGTCCAAACCAAGCCTGCGGCCGCTAGCCGTGGATGCGACAATTGTCGCATCGGCTCGGACCACCGCGCCATTGTGAAGAGAGCGGCAAAACCAAATACGCCAGTGCAAATCTGCGCAGCGACTATCGGCTGGAGCAGGTCAAAACGATGGGGAGGACCATCGGGCATGAAGATAAGGCCCAACTTTCGTCCAGCTACTCCACCGAGCACAAGCAACGCGGCTGCGTACCACGCACCCGTCGAATTCCATCCGGCTATAATCTGCCGGATAACATGCAGAATCTGGCGCAAGAACACTGGCCCGTCCCCTTACCTTGCGGGGAGGACGTAGCCTTGATCTACCAATTCCAGCAACACCGTTTCAATCGATGCCGAGCGCGTTCTTGTACGTTTCGAGCACGGCTTCCATCTCGCGGCGGTCGTCGGGCTTCATCTTCCGCAGGCGGACGATCTGGCGCATGATCTTGGCGTCATAGCCGGTGGCCTTGGCCTCGCCATAGACGTCCTTGATGTCGTCACCGATGCC
Source organism: Novosphingobium cyanobacteriorum (assembly GCF_029436685.1). Taxonomy (GTDB): domain Bacteria; phylum Pseudomonadota; class Alphaproteobacteria; order Sphingomonadales; family Sphingomonadaceae; genus Novosphingobium; species Novosphingobium cyanobacteriorum. The sequence goes on along the minus strand of NZ_JAROCY010000008.1, from coordinate 104,995 downwards.
CTTCTTTTCTTCTTCAAGGCGTTCGATACGCTCGATAAGGAGGCGCAGGCGGTCGTCGGCGGAATCGGCCATGGGTCAGGAGCTCCGGTCCAAGGAAAATCTGGAAGGCGGGCCTTTAGTCGCGCAGGCCCGATTCGTGCAAAAACGGGCCTGTGGAAAATGGGGGAGGTTACTCCCGCCCCTTGAACCCTTGCGCGATCACGTACCACTCGGAGGAGTCCTTGCGGCTGGCGGGCGGCTTGGCATGCTTCACCGTGCGGAAATTCTTCTTCAGGATCTGCAGCAGTTCACCATCGGTGCCCCCGGCAAAGACCTTGGCCACGAAGGCCCCGCCCGGGGCCAGCGTGTTCACGGCAAAGTCCACCGCCGTTTCCACCAGCCCCATCGTGCGCAGGTGGTCGGTCTGCTTGTGGCCCACGGTGTTGGCCGCCATGTCGGAAATGACGAGGTCTGGCGCACCATCAAGTGCGCCTTCCAGCGCCGCAGGTGCCTCGTCCGCCATGAAGTCCATCTGGAAAATGGTCACGCCCTCGATCGGGTCGGTGGGCAGCAGGTCTATGCCGACAACCGCAGCCTGCGGCGCCTTCTTGCGCACCACCTGGCTCCAGCCACCCGGCGCGATGCCAAGGTCCACCACGCGCTTCGCGCCTTTCAGCAGCCCGAACTTCTCGTCCAGCTCGATCAGCTTGAACGCGGCGCGGCTGCGCCAGCCCTCGGCCTTGGCCTGCTTCACGTAAGGATCGTTCAACTGGCGCGAGAGCCAGCGCACGGAGGATTGGGTCCGCCCCTTGCCCGTTTTCACGCGGGTGCCGGGGTCGCGTCCGGAACGGCTCATGCCGCAGGTGTCCTCTTCAGGTTGCGCAGCGCCTCGCGGCTGCGTTCGGCCTCGCTGCCAGCAGCCATCAGGCTGCGCAGGATGCCTTCGCGGATGCCGCGGTCGGCGATGCCCAGCCGGTCGGCGGGCCAGATGTCGAAGATCGATTCGAGGATGGCGCACCCGGCCACCACCAGGTCGGACCGTTCGCGCCCGATGCACGGCAGCGCAATGCGCTCTTCCGGAGACATGCGGGACAGGCGCTGGCTGATGCCGCGCATTGAAGCGGTGGGCACAATCAGCCCATCCACCGCGCGCCGGTCATACTGCGGCAGTTCCAGATGCAGGCTGGCCAGTGTGGTCACCGTGCCGCTGGTGCCCAGAAGGCGGATTTCGCCGCGCGCCACCGCCGCCGCCCTTGCCTCGGCAATGCGTTCCGAAAAAGGGGCAAAGCCTTCATCCACCCGCCGCCGCATCTCGGCATAGGCGGTGGCGCGCGCCTCGGGCGAATCCGCCACCGGGCCCACGCTTTCCGTCAGCGAAACGACGCCCCACGGCACCGATTGCCAGTCCACAATGCGCGGCACCTGCTCGCCGGTATCCACCAGCACCATCTCCGTCGATCCGCCGCCGATGTCGAAGATCATCGCCGGGCCATCGCCCGTTTCCAGCAGGATGTGGCAGCCCAGCACCGCCAGCCGCGCCTCTTCCTGCGCAGTAATGATGTTCAGCCGGATACCCGTTTCGCGATAGACGCGCTCGATGAACTCCGCACCATTGGCCGCGCGACGGCAGGCCTCGGTCGCCACCGAACGGGCCAGGTGCACATTGCGCTTCTTCAGCTTTTCGGCGCAGACATGCAGCGCCGCCAGCGCGCGGTCCATCGCCGCGTCCGAAAGGCGGCCCGATTGCGCCAGCCCCTCACCCAGCCGCACCACGCGGCTGAACGCATCGATCACCACGAAGTGCTCGCCCGAAGGCCGCGCGATCAGCAGACGGCAGTTGTTTGTGCCAAGGTCGATCGCGGCATAGGCCTGGCGATGGAAGGGAACAGGCTTCTGCCAGCCGGATGCGATTGGTGCCGCCTGCGCGATCGGACCGGGCGAAACGACTTGGGCTGTGGCGGCTTCCTGCGCAGGTGCGCTGGCCAGCACGCCCGCTTCAACACGCCCGTCGCCCTTCGGGGCGCGCGACGCATCCTGCCTGTCACCGGCGTTGCGGGGCCGCTTGGGCGCTCCGGCATTGCTTCGCGGACGGGGCTTGCGCCCCTTTTTCCTGCCGGACCGCGTGGCCCCCTTTTTCGCCGGCGGATCAAAGTCCGCCATCGTCCAATTCGCTTATGTTTTCCCGCATGGGCGAGATGCCCGCCGGGTACTTGCCCGCAATGGTAGCGATGCCGCGCCCGACCCGCAAGGCATGGCCCCGCAAATCTGCGCCAAGCCCGCTTGACTCACCGCTTATGCGCGTCTAACTGCGCGCCTCTCGCTGCCCCGTCGTCTAATGGTAAGACTACGGATTCTGATTCCGTCTATCGAGGTTCGAATCCTCGCGGGGCATCCAGACACCTTCATAATCAGCATCTTGCGCCCGTTTCATCGGGCCTTCCCGTGCCCGGTGGGCGCGGCTGAAACGTTTATCGCGGAATCGTCACGCACCGCTGGCAGTGCGACCCTGCTGGCCCCTTGCGGGCAAGCGGAAGGGACCCCGCCAATGCCTGTGAACACGATCATCGACGACGACAATCCGCATGTGTTGACCGGTACGGCGGATGACGATGCGATCTACGGATTCGGCGGTAATGATACCCTGATCGGGCTGGCCGGTGACGACCTGCTCGATGGCGGCACCGGCGCCGACGTCATGGCCGGCGGGACGGGAGACGACACTTATGTCGTCGACAGCAAGAACGACAGCGTGACGGAACTGTCCGGCGAAGGGCTGGACACCGTGCAATCATCGGTATCGTGGGTGCTCGGCGCCAATGTCGAGAACCTGGTGCTGACCGGTTCCGGCACGATCAGCGGCACGGGCAATGCGCTCGACAACATCATCACCGGCAATGCCGCCGCCAACGTGTTGACCGGCGACGGCGGTTCCGACTGGCTGGACGGCGGCGCGGGGACCGATACCCTCGTAGGCGGGCAGGGCAACGACACCTATGTGGTCGATTCGCTGGGCGATACCGTCACCGAACTAACCGGTGCGGGACAGGACACGGTGCGTTCCTCGATCACCTGGACCCTCGGCGCCAATGTCGAGAATCTGGTGCTGACGGGAAGTGGCGACCCAGACGGCATCGGCAATGGCGATTCCAACCGCATCACCGGCAACGCGGGTGACAACCTGCTGTCCGGCATGGACGGCAACGATACTCTGGATGGCGGCGTGGGGGTCGACACGCTGGCCGGTGCCGCCGGCAACGACAGCTACGTGCTGGACAATCCGCTCGACACGATCGTCGAATTCGCCGGCGACGGGACCGACACCGTCCGCGCGTCGTTCACCTATGAACTCGGCGATACGCTGGAAAACCTGGTGCTGACCGGTGCCGACACCATCGACGGCACCGGCAACGCGCAGGACAACCTGATCACTGGCAACACCGCCGCCAACCACCTCGTCGGGCTTGACGGAAACGACACGCTCGATGGCGGCGGCGGGGGTGGTGATGTGCTTGCGGGTGGCGCGGGCGACGACACCTATATCCTCGACGATGCGTCGGATGCGGTTATCGAGAACGCGGGCGATGGGACCGACACGGTCGTGGCAGCTTTCTCCACCACGATCGCGGCCGATATCGAGAACCTTACGCTGTCGGGAACGGCCAGCATCGATGGCACGGGCAATGCGCTGGCCAACGTGCTGACCGGCAATGCCGGGATCAACCGCCTTGCCGGTGGCGCAGGCGATGACACCTACATTGTCGGCAACGCCGCAGACATCGTCGTGGAAGATGCCGGCGCCGGTATGGATACGGTACGCAGCACCTTTTCGTGGACGCTGGCCGCCAGCGTCGAGAACCTGGTGCTGACCGGCACGGCGGTGATCGATGCCACGGGCAATTCCGCTGCCAATGTGATTCAGGGCAACGATGCCGCCAATGTCATCGATGGCAAGGGCGGGGCCGATGCGATGAGCGGCGGCAATGGCGATGACACCTATATCGTCGATGCCCTGGGCGACACCGCGACCGAAGTCCTCAACGGCGGTGCCGACACCGTCTACGCCTCGGTCTCGTTCTCACTTTCGGACAATGTCGAGAACCTGACCCTCACCGGGAATGGCGCGATCAACGCCACAGGCAATGCCTCTGCCAACCGCATTCTCGGCAACGAAGCCGCGAACATGATCGAAGGTGGCAAGGGCTTCGACACGATGGACGGCGGCCAGGGAGGAGACATCTACCTGTTCTCGTCCTTCCGTGACCATCTCGGCAACGAGATCAAGGATTCAGGCACGTCGGGCACGGACGAAGTCCGCGTGACCGCCACGGGCAAGGGTGCCTTCACTGTGGGCGGAAGCGAAGTCGGCATAGACCGTATCGTGATCGGTACCGGGACCGGCGCAGTCGCCGATACGACCGGCACCGACGAGATCCGCGTTTCGGCAGCCCGGGCGGCCAATGCCATGGTCATCATCGGCAATGCCGGCAGCAACCGCATCGGCGGCAGCGCCTTTGCCGACACTATCGACGGCGGCGCAGGCACCGACTTGATGGGCGGTGGTGCGGGCGACGACATCTACCACGTCGATTCCAGCGGCGACAAGGTGACGGAAAGCAAGAGCGGCGGACAGGACACCGTCTACGCCACTGCCACGTTCAAGCTGGGCACCAACATCGAGGTGCTCGTGCTTCAGGGCGGCGCGGACATCGGCGGGACCGGCAACACCGGCAATGACACCATCGAGGGCAACACCGGCGCCAACCTGATCGACGGCGGCAAGGGTGATGACATGCTGCGCGGAAACGATGGGGACGACACCCTGATCGGCAATCGCGGCAACGATCATCTGGAAGGCGGCGCGGGTGCCGACGCGCTATCGGGCGGCCTTGGCAGCGACACCCTGACCGGCGGGTTCGGCGCCGACGCCTTCCGCTTCGATGCCAAGATCGATCCATCGGTAGGCGCTGATCTGATCACGGATTTCCACGCCGCTGAAGGGGACAGGATCGAACTGTCGCTCGCCCAGTTCCGCGGCCTTGGCGCAGCGTTCGGGCCGATCACGGCGGACCAGTTCTGGAGCGGCAACGGCGTGACCCAGGCACACGATGCGTCTGACCGCCTGATCTACGACACCGCCACGGGCACGCTGTACTATGATGCCGATGGGGCGGGTGGCCGCGCGACCAGCATCGCCATAGCGCAGCTTGGCGACATGGCGTTTCCGAACATCAGCGCCTCGGACATCTGGGTGGTCTAGCGGCGCAGCGAGCCTGCATGATCAGCAGGTTTCCGGCGTGATTCCGGTCGTGGGATAGATCTTCGTCAGGTCGCGGTCGTCGCGCACATAGAGCGCGGCTTCCTTGCGGATGACCTTGGGGCCCAACACCCCGCTGAGGAAGATGGGCTGATAATCATATGCAACTTCCACGAACATGATCGCGGTGCCGCTGTCGGCCGTCATCTTCGTGGTCGTCTGGCCCATGCCGGGAAAGGTCGTACCCGTAGCGCCGGAGCCCTGCACGCCATAGCGCGAGGCATAGTCCGTGCTGCCCCAGCAGCGCTGCCACTGGATCCACTGCCCGCCCGACGCATTCACCTGCAGGCTGGACAGAATCACGCGGCCGTGTGCGGGAAAATCCAGATCGCGCACGGCAAGCTCGGCCGCGGTGAACACCTGGTCCACATCGTATTCGCGGAACTGCGGCGCCCCGCCCACCACGGTCTGCTTGGCGCGGCTGGCGTTGTCGGCCACGGTAATGGCCAGCTGATTCAGCCGCAGGTGCAGCGTGGCAAGGTTGACCAGATCGACCCCGCTTACCGCCAGACCCATCAGAAGCGGCAGCGACAGGCCGATTTCCACGACGGTCGCGGCACCGCTGTCACGCAGCAGGTGGCGCAGAACGCTCTTGGCCCCGCTCAAAGGCATACCTGCACTCCCGTGCGCGTGGTCTGGGTGGCAAAGGGCTGGTTGCGCAGGATCGTGGTGGCGTTGATCCGTTGCGTCTGGTTCAGGCCGAACTTCTTGGTAAAGCCGAACCACTGCTTGTACGATACCGACACGGTATAGACGACCACGTCGTTGGCGCTGCCCAGCCCGGTCTTGCCCAGGTCCTCATCCCAGGTGCCGTTGCCGTTCATGTCGACGAAGCAATCGCCCTTCTCCACGATGCCGTTCTTGTTGACGTCTGTCTTGATTTCCTCCGGTTCGCCCACGCCGGTGAAATCGGCATAGTTGCGGCGGGCGAAGGTGACCGTGGCAGACGGCATCACGTCATGGATCATGTGCGACACGCGATTGTCGATCGCAGTCGTTCCGCTCTGCGCGCTCTGCAGCGACGAATTGCGCCCGGCAGCGTTCACCACTGATTGCAGCACCGTGCGCACGTAATAGGCCTGCCCCCATTCCAGCGTGACCGCGATCATCAGGAACAGCACCGGCGCCGCCAGCGCAAATTCCACCGCCGCCGCGCCATCGCGTTCGCACAGCAGGCGGCGTGGAAGGCGGCGCGCCGTCACTTGTTGATCCTCAGGTCCGCAACCTGCCCGGCGATGTACTTGAAGGTGTTCTTCAGCTCGGTGGTGTTGTTCGCCTGATAGGCCCGGTTCGACGTGGAGCAGGTCTTCATCGGATTGGTCAGGCTTGTGCCAAAGCCGATCACCCAGATCGTATAGCCCATCGACTTGACCCGTTCGCACACCGCCAGGAAGCGGTTGTTATGATAGTCCTTCAGCGTGCCGGTCGATCCGCCAGTGGCGCCCGAAGGCCCGATCAGCCGATCATACAGTTCGGTGCCATAGGCGTTGTAGGCGTCGATATTGGGTTCCATGATACCGTCGGTCATGAAGATGATGTGGCGGCTGACCGAAGGATACTTGGTCGAATCCGCATTGACGTTGCTGGAAAAGATTCCGTTCGGATTGCCCAGGCGCCCGCCCCAGATCATGCCGATATCGTGATAGGTAAAGCCTGAGGCGGCCATGCCGGTCAGCTCGGTCTCGATCCACGCCGGCACCGTGTTCGCATCGGTCACATCCACCTCGGTGAACGGCTTCATCACCTGCGGGCAATAGGCCGGCTGGACGCCAAACCCGGTTGGTGCCGTCGCCGTGGGTCCCTGATCGTAAGACGAATAGTTGTTGCGATAGTATTCGAGCGCTTCGAGGTAGAGCTTCCAGCGCGAGGCGTCGTTGGTGGGCGCATTCGTCATGTCGAGGTCCAGCGCACCGCTCGGCACGGGTGACATCGAAAGCTGCTGCACCGTCTGCCGCTCCTCGATGCAGCCGTTCCAGGTGTAGCCTGCCGTCGTCACGCCCGAAATACCGTTCGTGCCATTGGCCACGGCCAGCGCGCGAAGATCAAGCAACGTGTTCGGGTTGGGCACGGTCGTCGTGGTCGTGTTGACGCCGGTGGCCAGCAGCACGGTGTTGCCGCTGCCAACCAGCGCGGACTTGAAAGCAGAAACGTCCACGCCCGTCGCCTTGGCCCAGCGCCAGGCAGTCAGGCGGTAGCGTGTGGTATAGGTGGTGGTCGTGACCGTCGCGGTACGACGGCAGGTGCCGAGCGCGTTTGTGCCGCTGCCCGAGACCCTTGTCCAGGAAAGGTAGGCATATGTCGTGCTGGTCGTGGCGGCGGGAACGGGCCCACCCCCGGTGACCGGGTTGCTCCCGCTCGTCGGGTACCTGTTCACGCCATAGTTGTTGCAGTTGGCCTGCGTGATGTTGCTGGAGAACGTCTCGGTCACCGCCGGGGCGGTGGTGGGCGTGTTCGCCGTATTCACCGCCGTGTTGAACAACGCCATCCTCGACTGGTAATCCGCCGTGTTCGCGAAATAGCTTGTCGGCAGCAGCCCGGTCGAAACCAGTTCCTTGGCGTTCACCGTCGAGCTGTATGGCACGAAGCCGAAGCGTATGCGCGTGTTGTTCTTGTCGGTCACCGCAGCGGCCACGGTCTTGTAGAAATCGCGCACCGCGTCGCGCAGGCCGTTCAGCTTTGACGTGGAAAGGTTGCAGCAGCCCACGTTGTCCGGGTCCCAGCGCATTGAACCGGTAGTGTCGAGCACGAACATGACGTCCGCGCTCGCCATCTGCAGTTCCGCGCTGCACGCAACGGTCAGCGTCACCTTGGGAAAGCCGAAGATCGTCATGATCGTCATCGGCATGTCGCTCTGCGCCGTGGCCAGGACCTGCCCGGTGTTGTTGGCGGAACTGTTGAACACGATGTTGCTGGCATCGGTGGCAAGCGGGTTGAAGTTGAAGTTGAACATCTTGTTCGCCTTCGCCTTCTCCACGTCGGTATAATTGCCGGTCTTGCTCATTGCCTTGCGCCCGGCCAGCACGCCGGCGTCGCATGCGTTCTGCAGGCTGGTGCGCGTCATATAGGCGCGGGCGATGTCGGTGCCGCTGCCGGCCAGGCACACCAGCAGCATGATCGTGGCCGCGGTGATTCCCAGTGCATTGCCGGCCTGTTCGCGCAACAGGCGCGCAAGGAGCGTGCGAACGCGGAAATTTTCCGCTTTCTTTCCGCGACTTGCCCTGCGCCCCGTCATCACCAGCCCTGCTCCATCCCGGTCACCATGGCGCGGTCTTGATGCGGACGCGCCTTGCCGCACCGTGTTGATGCATCCCGGCCACCTTCGATTTGGTAAATATTCACACCTAATTAATTACTAGGGTAATGGAACTTCACCGCAGGATTCCGGCAATAAAGCCAAGGACGCGGGACACATGAAGGTTACCACACTGTAAGGGTAACACCGCGACGGCACGCGATGCTGACGGCGGGCCGGGAAGTGGTGTATTCAGAATGGGTGCCGCTCATCTTGCGCGGTTCGGGAGGTAGTACCAAGGTTGGCACGTCGGGTCTTCACCATGCGTACGCGCGTTGCGCTGGCGCTTCTTGGCACCGCGCTCGTTGTTGCCGTGCCGGCGGCGCTCGCAGGCCGGGCGCTGGTGGACGTGCGCACCGAAGACGCGCGCGCGGCACATGCCTCGGCCGCGCTGGCACGCTATCTCCGCCTGTCCGCGCTGGGTTCCGACATCGAGCGCAAGGTGGCCGAAGGCAAGCTTGAGTCCCCCGCCGAGCGTACCACCGCTGCCTCAGCCGTCATGGTTGAAGTCGATGCCATCCGCGCCGCCACGCGCAGCGAGCTGGGCATCATCGCCGATGGTGACTTCGACAGCCCCCGCCGAAACGAGATGTTTGACGAGGAAACGCTGCAGCAGGCTTCGATCAGTCGGGTTGAAAGCAGCCTGATCGCCACGATCCAGGGCCGCCCCGACGAAATCTGGCATGAGGCGATCCGTTTCGGTGTGGCGGGCGAGGAAAACGAGATCCGCGGATCGCAGCAGCGTGCCATCGCCGCCTTCCAGAAGGCGCAGCTGCTGTTCATGGGCGTCGCCGTGGCAGTAACGCTCGCCGCGCTGGCGGCGTTCTTCTGGTTCCGCCGTGAAGTGTTCGCCCCGCTTGAGGCGCTGCAGGACGGCACACGCCGGCTGGGTACTGGCGAACCCGGGGTGGCAGTCGCACCAGCGGGTCCGCCCGAGTTCCGCGAGATCGGCGAAAGCTTCAACACGATGGCGCGTCAGGTGTCGGCCAGCGCTGCCGAAATGGCTGCCGCCAACGAAAGGCTCGAAGCCGAAGTGCGCAGCCGTACGGCGCAGCTTGAGCAGGCCAACGCCTCGCTGCTGCGGGTCAACGCGCTGCGTCGTGATTTCCTGGCCGATACCAGCCATGAACTGCGCACGCCGCTTTCGGTCCTCACCAGCGAGATCGATACCGCCCTGCGCCGCAACGACACGTCGGTCGATGCCCTTCGCGCCACGCTCGGTCGCGCCGGACGGACTGCCGAGACCATGCGTCGCCTGGTGGATGATCTGCTGCAGGTGGCGCGCGCAGAATCCCCGCTGCTCCCGGTCGATTGCGTGCGAAGCGATATTGCCGGGCTGGTGCATCAATGCGTCGAGGATTTCGAACCGCTGTTTCGCGCCGATGGCGGTTCGCTTTCGGTTGCCAATGCGCCGCCACGGCTTATCGGCTGCATCGATCCTCATCGCATCGCGCAGGTGCTGCGGATTTTCGTGGACAATGTGCTCAAGCACTCGGAGGGCCCGCCCCGCGCCGTGTTCCGCATCGCCCGATCGGGTGACAGGATCGCGATCTCCCTGTCCGACGAAGGCGCCGGCATCCCTCAGGAAGACCTTCCCCACCTGCTGGACCGCTTTCGCAGCCGCGACTGTCGAGCAGGGGGCCTGGGCATCGGCCTCGCCATCGCCTCAGCGATCGCCGACGTCCACGGTGGGAGCATCTCTCTTGAATCGGTGCCCGGCACCGGCACCACCGTTACCTTGCACCTGACCATTGACGGCTCCTGCCAGACGGTCTCCCGCCAATCCCCGGAGATTGCATGAACATACTCGTCGTTGAAGACGATCCCGGCATTCGCGATGTGCTGAAGCGCGGGCTTTCCGATGAAGGCCACGCCGTGACAACCGCCATGAATGCCTGCACCGCGCTCGCGGCAGCGCGATCGGGCGCGCACGATCTCCTTCTCCTCGATCTTGGCCTTCCCGACAGCGATGGCCTTTCGCTCACCCGTACGCTGCGCGCGCAGGGTTTCGAAACGCCGATCATCATGCTGACCGCGCGTGATGCGGTCGAGGATCGCATCGCCGGGCTGCGCCAGGGTGCCGACGATTACCTGGTCAAGCCCTTCGCATTCGGAGAGCTGCTTGCCCGCATCGATGCCGTGCTGCGTCGTGGCGCCCCTGCGCACCAGCCTGCGCCCCTGCCCGATACGGTCGTGCTCGATCGGCTTGCCATCGACTATATGCGCAAGGTGGTGACTGTGGGCGATGCGATCGTCCCGCTCACGGTGAAGGAACTCGATGTGCTGCGCCTGCTCGCCGCAGAGCCGCTGCGCATCTTCTCGCGGCATGAAATCCTGCAGCGCGTGTGGGGCCTGAACGAAGATCCGCTGACCAACATCGTCGAAGTCTACATCAGCCGCCTGCGCCGCAAGCTGCGCGCCGCCGGGCTTGAAGCGATCGATAACGTGCGCGGCTTCGGCTATCGCTACGAGGTGGGTGACTGAACGGGCAGAAGGAAAGGCCGGGAACCCGATCGCGCCCCGGCGCTTTGGCGGGCATGGATGATCCCACCGCTCGCCTTCCGCTCTGGCTCGTCGCCAACCCCTCAAGCGGCAGCAACTCGCCCGAAAGCCTTGCCGCCCTGCAGCAGGCGCTGGGCGAAGCCGGCTGCGCCCCCGCCCGTACCATCCTCTGCCCCGACGATACCCTGCCCACCCGCGCCGATCTCGAAGCGGCCGGGGTCGCCACGCTGGCGATCTACACGGGTGATGGCACGATCAACGCCACCGCAAAGGGGATCGAGGGCTGGCAGGGCCATGTCCTCGTCCTGCCCGGCGGCACGCAGAACCTGCTGGCCAAGAGCCTGCATGGCGATGTCGATCCCGCCACCATCGTCCAGCGGCTCGCCGCTGGCACGCTTGCGCCCCGCCGTCGCAGCGCGGTGAAAACCTCGCAGGGCCACGCCTTGGTCGAAGTCGTCGCCGGACCGGGCGCCACCTGGGCCGATGTGCGTGAAGGCCTGCGCGCGCCCGGCATCGCCACGCTCGCCACCGCGCTGGGCGAGGCGGTGCGCGAAACCGCGTCGGGCGCCCTCGTCCATGTGGCAGAACCCCTGATGGGCCGCCCCGAAGGATACCGTGCCCTGCGCGTCGATGCCGATTCCGGCACGCTGAACATCGATGGCTATGATGCAAGCGACTGGAAGGAACTCGCCGCCCATGCCACCAACATGATCGTCCGCCGCGATTTCCGCGATGGCCCGCACCAGCATGTTGGCACCGCCCCCCGCCTCACCTGCCGCAGCGATGAACCCATCGCCCTGATGCTGGATGGCGAACGCTGCGACGGTGGGCCGCAGGAAACGTTCGAATGCGTCATCTTCGCCGTCGAATTCCTGCATTCGCCGCCGCAGAGTTGACCTCGGCCGCGGAACCGAACATGCCCGCGCCGATGACCCGCATCTTCCATATCAGCGATCTGCATTTCGGGCTTGAGGACCGCCACGCGCTGGCGTGGGTGGCGGATTGCATCGCGCGTGAACGGCCCGATGCCGTGGCGATCACCGGCGACCTGACGATGCGCGCCCGCCACCGGGAGTTCGCTGCGGCGTGCGACTGGATCAGGGCGCTGGACGTGCCGGTCACGGTCGAGGTCGGCAACCATGACCTGCCCTATTTCAACCTCGCCGAACGCTTTCTCGATCCCTACCGCCGCTTTCGCACCATCGAAGGGCTGGTGGAGCGGGAGATTGATCTGCCCGGCCTCGCCATTGTCTCGCTCAGGACAACCGCGCGCGCGCAATGGCGGATCAACTGGTCCAAGGGCACCGTCAGCAGCCGTGCACTGGGCCACACGCTCGCCGCCATCGACGCCCTGCCAACGAACACCCGCGCCCTCGTCGCCTGCCATCATCCGCTCGTCGAGGCCGGCACGCGCGGCAAGGCACTCACCCGCGGGGGCAGCCGGGCCTTGGCGGAACTGGCCCGCCGCAATGTCGCCGCCGTGCTGTCAGGCCATGTCCACGATGCATTCGATCTGGTGCACGATACGCCCAACGGCCCGGTGCGGATGATCGGCGCGGGCACGCTGTCGCTGCGCACGCGCACCACCCCGCCCAGCTTCAACGAACTGGCGATCGGGCCCGATGGCATTGCGGTGAAGGTGCGCAACCTGCAGCACGTGCCCACCCCGGCGATGCAGGTGCCCGAAGTGCCCGAAGACGCCACCCCGCCCACCGACCCCGGCCAGCCCGTTGCAGCGGCCGCACAAATGTCGCCGCACTGAAACAGAGCCCCGTCATGGGCGACCGACGCGGGCCATGAAGCGCGCCCGGATTCGGCAAACGGGTGGCGCAGATGGCAACGATCAGGGGAACAGCGGGCAAGAACGTTCTGACCGGCGGCGATGCCGATGACCTGCTCTTCGGGCTTGCCGGCAACGACAGCCTGAATGGCGGCGCCGGCGATGACCAGCTCGATGGCGGCACCAGCAGCGACGTGATGGCGGGCGGCGAAGGCAATGACACCTTCGTGGTCGACGTGTTTTCCGACAGGATCGTGGAACTGCGCGGCGAAGGCATCGACACCGTCCTCACCGCGCTGAAGCTGCTGCGCCTTCCCGCCAATGTCGAAAACCTTGCCTTCACGGGTGACACGCCGCACGCCGGTTTCGGCAACCAGCTGGACAATACCATCACCGGCCGTGGCGGGCATGATGAACTGCACGGCGGCGGCGGCAACGATGCGCTCAACGGCGCAGGTGGCGCGGATTATCTCTGGGGCGGCAACGGCCAGGACCTGCTCGACGGTGGCACCGGTGCCGATCTGATGTACGGCGGGTCCGGCAACGATGTGTTCGTGGTCGACAACCTGCTCGACCGCACCATCGAAAACCGCCCGGGCGGCACCGATACCGTCCGCAGCTCGGTCACGCTCACCCTTGCCGCCAATATCGAGAACCTCGAACTCATCGGCACCCGCGCCGTCAATGGCACCGGCAACAAGCTGGACAACATGCTGACCGGGAACGACGCCAGGAACACGCTCTCGGGCGGCAAGGGCGCCGATACGCTGAATGGCGAGGGCGGATCGGATTCACTGGTCGGCGGCCTGGGGGCTGACAAGTTTCTCTTTGCTAGCCCGCTGGCCGCTGACAACATCGACCGGATCCTTGATTTCAACCAGGCGGACGGCGATCGGATCGTGCTCGACAGCACAATCCTTGTTGAACTGTCGCGCGGCGATCTGCGGAACTCCGCCTTCCTCTCCGGCGAAGGCGCAGACCGCGCCGCCAAGGACCCGCAGCATATCATCTATGACACCGCAACCGGCGAACTCTCTTACGACGCCGATGGTGCGGGTGGGCGCAAGGGCGTGGTCTTTGCCGTTGTCGGCCTCACCGATCATCCGGCCCTGACTGCCGACGATTTCATCGTCATCTGAACACAGCCTTCTAGACGCAGGTGGACCGGCCCGCGGCGGAAACGCGGACCGGCCGATACCCCCGGGGGATGCGGCATCTGGGGGTACCCATCCACCTGCATCAGCAGCCGGGGCTGTCGTCCCGATCGCGATGGTGGGCGGAATGCTCGTTGGAGTGTTCGTAGGCTTCCTTGATCCCGCGGTTTTCCGGGAAGCCCTTCTTCGGGCCGACATGGGTCGGCAGGTCGCGATCGCCATGGCCCTTGCCCGGCTTGCCTGAAACCGTGGCCGGTGCAGGCTTGGAATAGCTGGCCGCGGGCAGGCCCTTGCCAGAACGGCTGTCGGCGTGGGCCGGTGCGGCGGTGGCCATCGCAGCCAGCGCCAATGCGGAAAGCGCAGCGCGCAGGAAGTTGGAAGACAGGGGGTGGAAATCAACCATGACGGGACGGGCTCCTTTGTTGCCGCCCCTGTTTGGCAAGCTCCGAGTTTAAACTTCTTGTTAGGATGGGGTTGCGAAACGTGGTTGAGATGAAGTTAAAGTGCCTGCCCGCAGCCCTTTATTTCAGCAACTTGGCTTCTTCGCAGCCGCACAATATCCCTAATTGGGCAATACGGACTTTCCCTTAAATTATCCCAGCCGAATAAGGATTGCGCTTTTTCCGCCTCCTTGCGATGCGATGGGCATGACCGAAGAAGAAGAAAAAGCCGAACTCACCAGCCGCAAGTTCTACAAGGCGGAGCAGGAAGCCGGGTTCGTTGAACGCCACGCCCGCGCCACACCCCAGCAACAGGATCCTGCCTATCGTCTCGCCTTCCACGATGTCGATTTCCTGCTGCGCGAAGAACTGCGCCCGGTCCGCTTCCAGCTCGAACTGTTGAAGCCCGACATGCTGCTGGACGAGGCCGGCATCGGCTCCACCCTGGTGATGTACGGCTCTGCCCGCATCCCCGCGCCCGATCAGGCCGAAGCCGCGCTGGCCACGGCCACCACGCCCGAAAAGAAGGCGGTGATCGAACGCCTCGTCGCCAAGTCGAAGTATTACGAGGAAGCGCGCAAGCTTGCCTTCATCGCCTCGCGCTGCGCCGTGGTTGAGGAAGGCCAGCGTCAGTTTGTCGTCTGCTCTGGCGGCGGCCCTTCGATCATGGAAGCGGCCAATCGCGGCGCGCACGAGGCGGGGTGTGAATCCATCGGGCTCAACATCGTGCTGCCGCACGAACAGGCGCCCAACGCCTATGTCACCCCGCACCTGTCGTTCCAGTTCCACTATTTCGCGCTGCGCAAGATGCACTTCCTGCTGCGCGCCCGCGCGGTGGCGGTATTCCCCGGCGGGTTCGGCACCTTCGATGAATTCTTCGAGCTGCTCACCCTGATCCAGACCGGCAAGATGAAGCCGATTCCCATCCTGCTGTTCGGCGCGGATTACTGGAACAGGGTGATCAACTTCCGCGCCATTGCCGAAGAAGGCGTGATCGGGTTCGAAGACCTTGACCTGTTCCACATGGTCGAGGATGCCGAGGAGGCTTGGGCGAAGATCGTGGAATTCTACGCCATCGACTGCGAGTGAACCATGGAACTGCGCACCGCGCGCCTGCTGCTGCGGCCCGCCCGCAGCGATGACGTGGACCCGCTCCACGCCATCATGCGCCAGCCGCGCACCATGGCCTATTGGTCCACGCCCCCGCATGAAAGCCCGGAACAGACCGCCGATTTCGTCACCGCGATGATGGAAATCCCTGACGGCCAAGGTGAAGACTTCGTCGTGGAATGGGAAGGGCGGGTGATCGGCAAGGCCGGGCTCTACCGCTTTCCCGACATCGGCTACCTGTTCGATCCTGCCGTGTGGGGCCAGGGCTTCGCACAGGAGGCGTTGCGCGCAGTGATTGGCCGTGCCTTCACCGTCCACGCCCTGCCACGCATCCAGGCAGACGTGGACCCGCGCAATGCCGCCTCGATCCGCCTGCTCGGGCGCCTCGGCTTCCATGAAACCCACCGCCAGTCCCGTACGTGGCTGGTGGGAGAGGAATGGTGCGACAGCGTCTACTTTGCCTTGCTCAGGGAAGATTTCCAAACAACCTGATGCCGGGCCTCCTGATGCCACCGCACCACCGCCCCGGCCGAGGCCGGGGCGGTGGACAGCACCCATCGCCTATGCCACGATCAGAAGGTCGGTATGATCCATCGCCGGCGCGCCGGAGAGAATGGCGACCAGCACCTGCTTGGTTCCCGTGCCGTTTCCGTCCGCGTCGAAATAGAGCGCGCCGTTCGTGGTGTTGTAGATGAACCGGTCGTCCGCATCGTGCGCCTTGGTCACCCCCGCGCCGGACCAGAACTGGCCCGCGTCGATCGCCCCTTCCGCGCCAAGCCCGGCGAACGCCGCCTTGCTGAACGCCAGGTGGTCCTCGCCGGAAACGAAGTCGGTCACCCTGTCGCGGTTGTTGTTCGGGCTCGGAGCTTCGGTGAACACGAAAGTGTCCGATCCCGCACCGCCGGTCAGGCTGTCATTGCCGGTCCCGCCGATCAGGGTGTCATCACCATCCAGGCCCAGGATCACGTTGGCCACGCCGTTGCCCGTCAGCACGTTGTTCCCGGCATTGCCCGTGGCGGTGACTGAGGCCTTGCCCCCTGCAAGCGTCAGGTTCTCGACATTGTCGGCCAGCGCATAGCTGACCGTGGCGATCACGCTGTCAATGCCGCCGCCATCGGCTTCCACCACCACGTCGCCCGCATTGTCGACATAGTAGAGGTCGTTGCCCGCGCCGCCTGCCATCGTGTCGGTCCCAGCGCGCCCGTCGAGTACATCGTCGCCCGTGTTGCCGGTCAGGTGGTTGGCCTCGCCGTTCCCGATGCCCGTGTGCGCCCCGCCGGTGGTGAACACCAGGTTCTCCACGTTGGGGTCCAGCGTATAGCTGGCAAGCGAGGTGCGCACGGTATCGTTGCCTTCGCCCGGCTTCTCGATCACCCGGTCGCCAACAGCATCGACGACATACGTGTCGTCGCCCGCACGGCCAGCCATGCGGTCGTCACCCGTGCCACCGTCAATCAGGTCACCGCTGGCGCTGCCACGGAGGCGATCGTTGCCAGTGGTGCCGCTGATCGGGTTCAGCACGATCCCGCCTGCGGCCGTCACCGTCACCTGCATGGCGCGCGTGGCGGAAAGGCTGCCATCGCTGACCAGCACGATCACGTCATAGACATTGTTTGCGCCGTCGTCGGCGGGGCTGGCAAAGCTGGGCGGGGCCTTGAACGCAAGCGCGCCAGTCACCGTGTCGATGGTGAACAGGTCCGCGTCCGCGCCACCGGCAATGCCGAATGACAGCGTGGTGCCCGCGTCCGGATCGCTGCCCTTCACCGTGGCGGCCAGCACCGTGCCCTCCACCACGCTGACATTGGCGGCAGACGTCACGCTGGGCGCTTCGTTGACATTGTTCACCGTCACCGACACCGCCTGATCTGCAAACAGGCTGCCATCGCTGGCACGCACCACCACGTCATACACATTGTCGCCCAGGACATCGCCCGGCGCTTCGAAGTTGGGGGCTGACTTGAACGAAAGGGCCCCGGTCGCCGCATCGATCTTGAACAGCGCCGCATCGGCACCGCCGCTGATGCTGTAGCTCAGCGTCGTTCCGGTATCCGGATCGCTGGCGACGATGGTGGTGACCGCCGTCGCATTCTCGAACACCGCCACGCCCAGCGCGCCCGCGTCGAACACGGGGGCCTCGTTCACGTTGTCCACCGTCACCGCCACGGCCTGTTCGGCAAAAAGGCTGCCGTCGCTGACACGCACCACCACGTCATAAACGTTGTTGCCGCCCGCATCGCCCGGTGCCTCGAAGTTCGGCGCGCTCTTGAAGGTAAGCGCACCCGTCACGGCGTCGATCTGGAACAGCGCCGCGTCGGCCCCGCCGCTAATGCTGTAGGCCAGCGCGGTGCCGCCATCGGGATCGCTCGCCTGAACGGTGGTGACCGACTTGGTGTTCTCGGCCACGTTGACCGCCACGCTGGCGGCGGCAAAGGCAGGGATCTCGTTCACGTTGGTGACCGTCACCGCCACCGCCTGGTCGGCAAACAGGCTGCCGTCGCTGGCGCGCACCACCACATCATACACATTGTCGCCCAGCACATCGCCCGGCGCTTCGAAGTTGGGGGCTGACTTGAACGAAAGCGCCCCGGTCGCCGCATCGATGGTGAAGAGGCTGGCATCCGCTCCGCCCACAATGCTGTAGGCCAGCGTGTTGCCATCCGGATCGGTCGCGTGAACGGTGCCCGCAGCCGTGGTGTTTTCCGCCACATCCACCGCCAGCGAAGCCGTGGCGAACGCAGGCGCCTGGTTGGCGTCGGACTTGGTCACGCCAATGGTCACCGCCTGTTCGGCGAACAGCGCGCCATCGCTGGCGCGCACAACCACGTCATACACGTTGTTGCCACCGGCATCGGCCGGGCTGGCGAACACGGGGGCAGACTTGAACGACAGCGCACCCGTCGCCGCATCGATGGTGAACAGGTTGGCATCCGCTCCGCCAACGATGCTGTAGGCCCGCGTGGTGCCCGCGTCGGGGTCCTCCGCCTGTACGGTCAGCGCCAGGGAAGCCCCTTCGATCACGCTGACGCTGGAGGCCGAGACGATCGAGGGCGCCTCGTTCACGTTGGTGACCGTCACTGCCACTGATTGCTCGGCGAACAGCGAACCGTCGCTGGCGCGCACCACCACGTCATAGACGTTGTTCGCACCCGCATCCCCCGGCGTTTCAAAGTCTGGCGCGGCCTTGAACGACAGCGCCCCGGTGGCGGCGTCGATCTTGAACAGCGCCGCGTCGGCACCGCCGCTGATGCTATAGCTCAGCGAAGCCCCCGCATCGGGGTCTCCAGCGCTGATCGTGGTGACGGACGTCCCGTTTTCCGCCACGCTGACCGCCTTCGATGCCACCGTAAAAGCAGGTGCCTCGTTGGTGTCGGTCACCGCCACCGCCACCGCCTGGTCGGCGAACAGCGTGCCATCGCTGGCGCGCACCACCACATCATACACATTGTCGCCCAAGACATCGCCCGGCGCCTCGAAGTTAGGCGCGGACTTGAACGCCAGTTCGCCTGTCGCCGCGTCGATCTTGAACAGCGACCCATCGGCCCCGCCGATTATCGAGTAGGTCAGCGTCGTGCCGCCATCCGGATCGCTGGCGCTGATCTTCACCACCGGCGTGGTGTTCTCCGCCACGTTGACCACCTTGGTCGTGGCGGCGAATGTGGGCGTTTCGTTGACGTTGGTCACGGTCACCGCCACCGCCTGATCGCTGGACAGCGTCCCGTCGCTCGCGCGCACCACCACGTTGTAAACGTTGTTCGCCCCCGCATCGCCCGGCGCTTCGAAGTTGGGCGCAGCCTTGAACGCCAGCGCGCCGGTGGCCGCGTCGATCTTGAACAGCGCCGCATCCGCCCCGCCCGCAATGCTGTAGGTCACGCTCGCGCCCGCGTCCGGATCGCTCGCGCTCACCGTCGTCACCGCCGTCGCGTTCTCGGCCACGTTCACCGCCACGCTGGCCGCGGCGAAAGTCGGGGCCTCGTTCACGTTGGTGACCGTCACCGCCACCGCCTGCTCGCCGAACAGTGCCCCGTCGCTGGCGCGCACCACCACGTCATAGACGTTGTTGGCCCCCGCATCGCCCGGCGCCTCGAAATTCGGCGCGGCCTTGAACGAAAGCGCGCCGGTCGTGGCGTCGATCTGGAACAGCGCCGCATCCGCCCCGCCGCTGATGGAGTAGACCAGCGTGCTGCTGGCATCGGTGTCGTTGGCGTGGACCGTGGTCACCGCCGTGGCGTTCTCGGCCACGTTCACCGCCACGCTGGCGTTGGCGAAGAACGGGTTCTCGTTGGCGTTGGTCACCGTCACCGCCACGGCCTGCTCGGCAAACAGCGAACCGTCGCTGGCGCGCACCACCACGTCATACACATTGTCGCCACCGGCATCGCCCGGCGTTTCAAAGTCCGGCGCCGCCTTGAACGAAAGCGCCCCGGTCGTCGCATCGATCTCGAACAGGGCCGCATCGGCACCGCCGCTGATGCTGTAGGTCAGCGTGTTGCCGTCGGGATCGGTGGCGTGCACCGTCGCCGCCGCCGTGGTGTTTTCCGCCACGTTGACCGCCAGCGTCGCAGTGTCAAAGGCGGGCGCCTGGTTGGCGGTGGTCTTGGTCACGGTGATCGCCACCGCCTGTTCGGTGAACAGCGACCCGTCGCTGGCGCGCACCACCACGTCATACACGTTGTTGCCACCCGCATCGGTCGGGCTGGCAAAGCTGGGCGCCGCCTTGAACGAAAGGGCGCCCGTGGCCGCATCGATCGTGAAGCGCGCCGCATCCGCCCCGCCGCTGATGCTGTAGGTCGGCGCGGTCCCTTCGGGGTCCACCGCCTGAACGGAGGTGACGTAGGTCTGGCCCTCCTCCACGCTGGTCGTGGCGGCCGAGAAGAAGGCCGGCGCTTCGTTCACGTTGGTCACGCTCACCGCGATGGTGTTGGTATAGACGCCCGATCCACCGGTAACCTTGACCACCACGTCATAGATGTTGTTGCCGCCCACATCGCCCGGCGCTTCGAAGTTCGGCGCAGCCTTGAACGAAAGCGCCCCCGTGGCGGCGTCGATGGTGAACAGCGCCGCATCCGCCCCGTCCACGATCTCGTAGCTCGGCGATGCCCCCGCCACACCCGCTGGCACGGTGGTGACGGCGGTGGAATTCTCCGCCACGCTCGCGGCCGAAAGCACGTTCTCGCCATTGCCATAGGCCGGCAGGTCGATCACCTGGTCGCTGAACTGCAGGTGCTCGAAGGCCTTGGTGGTGAACGAGCCGTAATCCCCGTCCGACGCATCGGTATCGGTGATGACATACCCGCCCTTGCCGTCCTGCACCACGGAATACCCGGCATAGTTGCCGGAGACCTGCACCGTGTCCTCGCCCAGTCCGCCATTGAGCTTCAGCGTCGCGCCCGAAAGCGTGGAACTGGCATCGACATAGACGTAGTTGTTGTCGTCGCTGAACGTGATGTCCACGTTCTCCATGCTGTTGAACGAAGCCGAATTGCCGATGCTGCCGTAGAAGCCGCCCGCACCATCGGAATAGATGTAGTTGGTGTAATAATAGCTGCCGGTCTGCCCCGCGTTGTCCACCTTCAGGCTGTCGGTGCCCCCGGCCCCGTTGATATAGATCCCGCCTAGACCGTTCACGGTATAGCTATCGTTGCCGCTGCCGCCGGTTAGGTTCAAGTACTCGAGGTTCTTCAGCGCGCCCGCGCCCAATGAACCGGTCAGCGTAGTGAAGTCATAGCTGAAGGTCAGCGCATCGGTCCGGTCCTGCAGATAGCCGTACCAGTAATCATAGCCGTCGCCGCCATCGATGCTGTCATCGGCTCCGCCATTGGAATTGATCGTGTCGTCGCCCGCGCCGGTGGTCACGGTGTTCGTTCCGCCGCCCAGCGTGATCGAATAGGCCTCGAACCCGGCATAGCTGCCTTGGTTGCTGGTGACCGTGCCATCGCCGTTGTCGATGAAGGTGGTGTCGCCCAGTGCCCTGAAATCGGCCTGCAGGTAATCATAACCCGCCCCGCCGTTCACCTTCAGGCTGGCGTCCGGATTGCTCAGCGAGCCAACGTCCAGATAGAGATAGTCGTCGCTGTCGCTTAGCGTGACGTCGACCTTGTCCATCCCGTCGAAATAGACTCCGCCAATCCTGCCGTAGAACCCGCCGCCGCCGTCGGAATAGATGTAGTTCGAATAGTAGTAGTAATAAGGGTTGGAAGATCCCGTCCCGTCGAAGGTCAGGCTGTCGATCCCCCCATTGCCATGGAACTCGCCACTGCCGAACCCGCGCACGGTGAAGCTGTCGTCCCCGCTTCCGCCGTTCAAGTAGGTGTATTCCAGGTTCGCGAGCGTGGTAGCGCCGAGCGAGCCTGCGAGCGTAGTGAAGTCATAGCTGAAGGTCAGCGCATCAGAGCGGTCCTGCAGATAACCGTACCAGGAGTCGCTCCCATCGCCGCCATCAATGCTGTCGGTGCCGCCATAGGAATAGATCGTGTCATTGCCCGCGCCGGTGGTGACGGTATTGGTGGCGCCGCCGAGGTAGATCGCATCATCGCCCGCGCCGGTGGTCACGGTGTTCGTCCCGCCGCCCAGCGTGATCGAATAGGCCTCGAACCCGGCATAGCTGCCTTGGTTGCTGGTGACCGTGCCATCGCCGTTGTCGATGAAGGTGGTGTCGCCCAGTGCCCTGAAATCGGCCTGCAGGTAATCATAACCCGCCCCGCCGTTCACCTTCAAGCTGGCGTCCGGATTGCTCAGCGAGCCAACGTCCAGATAGAGATAGTCGTCGCTGTCGCTTAGCGTGACGTCGACCTTGTCCATCCCGTCGAAATAGACTCCGCCGATCCTGCCGTAGAACCCGCCGCCGTCGGAATTGATGTAGTTCGAATAGTAGTAGTAATAAGGGTTGGAAGATCCCGTCCCGTCGAAGGTCAGGCTGTCGATCCCCCCATTGCCATGGAACTCGCCACTGCCGAACCCGCGCACGGTGAAGCTGTCGTCCCCGCTTCCGCCGTTCAAGTAGGTGTATTCCAGGTTCGCGAGCGTGGTAGCGCCGAGCGAGCCTGCGAGCGTAGTGAAGTCATAGCTGAAGGTCAGCGCATCAGAGCGGTCCTGCAGATAACCGTACCAGGAGTCGCTCCCATCGCCGCCATCAATGCTGTCGGTGCCGCCATAGGAATAGATCGTGTCATTGCCCGCGCCGGTGGTGACGGTATTGGTGTCGCCGCCGAGGTAGATCGCATCATCGCCCGCGCCGGTGGTCACGGTGTTCGTTCCGCCGCCCAGCGTGATCGAATAGGCCTCGAACCCGGCATAGCTGCCTTGGTTGCTGGTGACCGTGCCATCGCCGTTGTCGATGAAGGTGGTGTCGCCCAGTGCCCTGAAATCGGCCTGCAGGTAATCATAACCCGCCCCGCCGTTCACCTTCAAGCTGGCGTCCGGATTGCTCAGCGAGCCAACGTCCAGATAGAGATAGTCGTCGCTGTCGCTTAGCGTGACGTCGACCTTGTCCATCCCGTCGAAATAGACTCCGCCGATCCTGCCGTAGAACCCGCCGCCGTCGGAATTGATGTAGTTCGAATAGTAGTAGTAATAAGGGTTGGAAGATCCCGTCCCGTCGAAGGTCAGGCTGTCGATCCCCCCACTGCCATGGAACTCGCCACTGCCGAACCCGCGCACGGTGAAGCTGTCATCACCACTGCCCGCGTTCAGGTAGATGTACTCCAGATTCTTCAGCGTGCCCGCACCGAGGCTGCCAGTGAGCGTGGAGAAGTCATAGTTGAAAGTGAGGGCGTCGGTCCGTTCCTGAAGATAGCCATACCAATAATCGCTCCCGGCACCGCCATCGATGCTGTCATCGGCTCCGCCGTAGGAATTGATCGTGTCGTCCCCGGCACCGGTCTTGACCGTGCTTGTCCCCGCGCCCAGCGCAATTCCATAGCGTTCGAACCCGGCATAACTGCCATGGTTGCTGGTTACCGTGCCGTCCCCGTTGTCGATGAAAGTGGTGTCTCCCAGCGCCGTGAAATCCACCTGCAACGTGTCGCTGCCCAGTCCGCCGTTCACCTTGAGGCTGGTGCCCGCATTTGTCAGGTTCGTGGGGTTCACATTGACATAGTCGTCGGTGTCTCCCAGCGTGATGTCCAGCTTCTCCATCGCGCCGAAACCGATCGTGCCGACACTGCCATAGAAGCCGCCGGAGCCGTCGGAGTAGATGGTATTCGAGTAATAGTAGTAGGTCTCGGTGAGGCCGGAATTATCGACCTTGAGACTGTCCGTCCCTGCGCCGCCATCCACGTTGGCCGAACCGTATCCGCGCATGGTCACGCTGTCGTCGCCGCTGCCCAGCCCTGCGCTGATGTAGTCCAGCTTCTTCAGCACACCCGCGCCCAATGAACCGGTCAGCGTGGTGAAGTCATATGACAGCGCAAGGCTGTTCGCGGTGCCGCCATAGCTGGCATACCAATAGTCATACCCCGCGCCGCCATCCACGCTGTCGGTGCCGCCGTTGGAATAGATCGTGTCGTCCCCGCCGGCGGTCTTCACCGTGTTGGTGCCGCCGCCCAGTTGGATGGTGTAGGCCTCGAACCCGGCATAGCTGCCGCGGTTGCCGGTCACCGTGCCGCTGCCGTTGTCGCTGAACGTCGATCCGTTCAGGTTGCGCAGGTCGATCGACAGGTAATCCGTGCCCGCCCCGGCGTTGACCGATATCGTGTTGCCCGCAGTGCCCAGTGGCGTCGCGTCGATCGAGACATAGTCGCTGGCGCTGGACAGCTTGACCGTCAGCTTCTCGATGCCGGAAAAGTACGTGTAGTCGTTCAGCCCGCCGCGCAGATATCCGATCCAGTCGGTATCGCCATAGATGTTGGTGCTGAAGCCATAGCCGTCGCTGCCGGTCAGCGTGCTGTAGTCCACCTTCAGCGTATCGGTGCCGGTGTCGCCGTTGGCGGTATCCACGCCGCCTGGGTGGGCGATGAAATCAAAGGTGTCCGCACCGGTGGTGCCGTTGAAGGTGTCGTCGTTGCTGGTTCCGGTATAGGTCGCCACGTCAGCCCCCTGTGTGCGATTTGATGATGCGCGAATGGTGGGATTCTGCCGCGGGATTGTATTGAGGGCGGTGCGGTTAACTATACCTCGTTTGTGGTAGAAACGCCGGGACAGGCCGATTGAATGCTCGGAACCGGACAGGATTTACTTCATCTCGGGTTCGAACCGCTTTCTGATGCAACGATAATACTGTAGAATCATCTCAGTATTTATGATTAGGGATGTCCGTTTTAACGTTCTCCCCGCCCTGCTGCCCGTCGCGCAAACAGGCCGATGATCGCCCGCTGGGCTTCGGCAGCAAGGGTGAAAGCCGCTGCAGCGCACAGCGGGGGCAGCCATGCCGCCGCCTGCTTGAAGGGCTGTCCTGCATCAACCAGCGCCCAGACGGCTGTTCCGGCCATCGCGCTTGCTGCCAGCATGGCCGCGCAATGCAGCTTTTTCCCGCGCCAAAGCGCGCTTTCCACCGCAGCAGTGGCCAGTACCCAACCCACGACCCCAACCCAAATGAGAATCATCATTCTACCTCCTTTGGCAATGATGATGCCCATGCCCCACGTCAGTTGCGGTCGTGAGTCCAAAATCGGCCTGCACCGGCTTTTGCTCCCGCCCCGCCACCTGCGCTCGGCGGAAAGGCCCTGATCCGGAACCAAGTATCACTGCAATATATCTGCCGCAGTTTTCCAATTGGTCCACTTTGACAATCTATTTCATCAAAGATGGTGAAATCGAGTGCCGATCTGGCCTAGTGTTGCCTCGAATCGTCCACGCCACCTGCGGAAAGGGCGCGATGACCTTGGACACTGCAGATCTCGCGCGGCTGGCGCAGGAAATGGTCGATCTCGCCGTGGGCCATGGCGACTGGAACGGCGCGCTCGATCGGTTGAATGTCACGCTCGGCGCCGATGCCGCCACGATCGAGCTGGCGGACCTGCGCACCGGCGCCGTCGCCCCCCTTGGGCACGGCCTGGACCGGGCTGCCCTGGCCGAATACACCGATCGCATCTTCGCCATCAATCCGCGCGTAAAGCGGCCGGATATCCAGCCGCTGGCGGTCTACAGCCAGCGCCACATCCCCGCCGATGTCGCCGCCGTCGCGGGCGAATTCGACGATTGGATCAGCCGGCACCGCCTGTGCCCGCACTGGCTCGGCAGCGTGATCCTCGCCGATGCCGGGCTGGTCGCCTTCACCTCGCTGCAGGCCAGCGCCGATCGCGGGGCGTTCGCCCTGGAAACCGAAGCCGCGCTCGCCATGGTCCTGCCTGCTCTCACGGCGTGCCTGCAGGTGGAACGGGCGCTGGGCCGACGGGGGATCGATGCTGCCGCCTTGGAACAAGGCCTCGGTGGCGATGGCGTGCAACATCACTGCCTGGTCGATGCCGCGGGCCATGTCGCCCACGCTTCGCCCGGCTTCCTCGCCATGGCGCAGCGCAACGGCGCGATAGACATCATTGGCGGTCGCGTGGTCGCCCAGCGCGAGGCTGATCGCAAAGCGCTTGAAGCCATGCTGGCCGCGATGCTGGCCGGCAATCTCGTTGCCCCCCCGCCCCTGCGCATTGCGCCCATCGTGCCGGGCAAGGGCGTGCTGCTGCGCGCAGTGAGGCTGAACGAGGCGCGCAGCCTGTTCGACCGTATCCGCCCGCGCGTTCTGCTGCTCGCCACTGATCTCGATGCCCCGGCCCGTGGTGTCGAAGCCGCGCTGCGCGCCGGATGGGGCCTCACCGCGCGTGAGGCGGAGCTGTGCCAGCTGCTCGGCGAAGGCCAGCCGCTCGCCGCCGCCGCCGCGCGCATGGGGGTGACCGAACAGACCGCGCGGACCCATCTGAAGAACGCGTTCCGCCGGCTGGAAATCGAACGGCAGACCGATCTCGTCCGCCTTGTCGCCCGCATCGGCGGATAGGCGGGATCAGCGCACCGCCTGATGGCCCAATGGGCCGCTGCCCGCGCCGAAGCCCGGCGCAGCAAGCAGCGCGGCGCGCACGAATTCGCGTGCGTCTTCAACCGCTTCTTCCAGCGGCAGGCCCATGCCCAGCATCGTCGCGATGGCGCTGGACAGGGTGCAGCCGGTGCCGTGGGTGTGCCGGGTGTGGACGCGCGGCGCGGACCAGACCTTGTCCTCCACGCCGGGCACGCACAGGCGGTCGGTCACCTCGTCACCCTCGGCGTCGCCGCCCTTGCCCAGCCATGCAACGCCACGCGCGCGCAGCGCGGCTTCTCCGCCAAGTGCCTGCGTTTCAAGGAGATTCGGCGTGGTCAGGGTGGCGATCTTCATCAGTCGTTCGAACCCCGCGATGGTCGCCGCATCGGCCAGCGCGGCACCGCTGGTGGCGACCATCACGGGATCGAACACGATCGGAATATCCAGATTTTCCAGCCGGTTGGCCACCACTTCGGCAATCGCCGGGCTGCCCAGCATGCCGATCTTCACCGCATCCACGCCCAGATCGTTCACGCAGGCGTCGATCTGCGCCAGCACCATCGCCGGATCGACCGGCTGGACCATGTGCACGCCCGTGGTGTCCTGCGCCGTCAGCGCGCAGATGGCGGTCATGGCATAGCCACCCAGCATGGTTATCGTCTTGATATCGGCCTGGATTCCGGCCCCTCCGCCCGAATCCGAACCGGCGATCGAAAGCACCCGCGGCGGCGTCACGCCGGCCTCTTGAACCGGCGCTCGGTCGATGGCGGGCTCTTGGCGTGGTGCTTGGCGGCGCGGGTGGGGCGGTCGGTCAGCTCGCCGCCGCAGTTGGGGCAGCGATCGTCCATGTCCTCGGCGCATTCGGCGCAGAAGGTGCACTCGAAACTGCAGATGAACGCGCCCGGCGCCTCGGCCGGCAGGTCGGTGCCGCAGCGTTCGCAATCGGGCCGCATTTCCAGCATGTCAGTCCCCTTGAACCGGGTCTCAGTCGCTCTCAGTCGACTTCAACCCCTTCTCAGTCGTTCTCAATGTACGTCACGCGGCGGCCTTGCGCACCGCTTCGCAGATGCGGTCAACCACGTCTTCCACCTCGGCCGCGTCGTCCGCCTCGGCCATCACGCGGATCACCGGCTCTGTGCCCGAGGGCCGGATCACCAGCCGCCCGCGCCCCTGCAGCTGCGCCTCCACTTGAGCGATCACTGCCTTCACGCTCTCCGCCTCCAGCGGCTTTCCACCTGAAAACCTTACGTTTTTCAGAAGCTGCGGCACCGGGTCGAACAAGTGCAGCGTTTCACTCGCCGGCTTGCCGCTGGCGATCAGCGCGGCCAGCACCTGCAGCGCGGCAACAGTGCCGTCACCCGTGGTGCCGTGATCGGTCAGGATCATGTGGCCAGACTGTTCGCCGCCCACGTTGAAGCCACCTTCACGCATCTTTTCAAGCACATGGCGGTCCCCCACGGCTGTGCGCACCAGTGCCAGGCCCTGCGTTTCAAGGAACCGTTCCAGCCCCAGGTTGGACATCACGGTGGCCACCACCCCGCCCCCGCGCAGTTCCCCCCGCGCCGCCAGCTGGCTGCCGATCAGCGCCATGATCTGGTCGCCGTCAACGGTCTGGCCCTTTTCATCGACCACGATCAGGCGGTCGGCGTCGCCATCCAGCGCAAGGCCGATATCGGCGCGCACTTCGCGCACCTTGGCCTTGATCGCGTCGAGGTGGGTGGAGCCGACGCCGGCGTTGATGTTCTTGCCGTTGGGCTCGACGCCGATGGCGATGACTTCGGCGCCCAGTTCCCACAGGGCGGAAGGAGCGACGTGATAGGCCGCGCCATTGGCGCAATCGACCACGATGCGCAGGCCATCAAGGCGGACATTGTGCGGCAGGCTGGCCTTGACCGCGTGGATATAGCGGCCCCGGGCGTCGTCGATGCGGCGGGCGCGGCCGACGTCTTCGGATGCGGCAAGCTCGAGCTCCTCGCCCAGCATGGCCTCGATCGCCAGCTCGTCCTCGTCTGAAAGCTTGAAGCCGTCGGGACCGAACAGCTTTATGCCGTTGTCCTCATAGGGATTGTGGCTGGCGGAGATCATCACGCCGACATCGGCCCGCATCTCGCGCGTGAGCAGCGCGACGGCGGGGGTGGGCATCGGCCCGAGCAGGACCACGTCCATGCCCACGCTGGTGAAGCCGGCGGTCATCGCGTTTTCCAGCATATAGCCCGAAAGGCGCGTGTCCTTGCCAATCACCACGCGGTGGCGATGCTGGCCCCGCAGGAAATAGGTGCCGGCCGCCTGGCCGACCTTCATCGCGGTGGCGGCGGTCATCACGCCGACGTTGGTCCGGCCCCGGATGCCATCGGTGCCGAAGAACTTGCGTGCCATCTGCGCTTCATTTCCCTTGTTGCGCGCCGTTACCCGACGCGGATTGCCAAGCCGCCCTACACGTTTATCCTCACCAGTGCATGAACCAAGCGATGAACGATCCGTCACCAGCCGAATCCACAGGTTTCACGCTGCCACCGATCACGCAGATCCCGGCGGGCTGGACATTCCTGGCGCTGTCCATCGGCCTGCTCGGCGGGCTGGCGCTGGCCTTTTACGCGCCAGATGCGCTGCCCGCAGTGCTGTCTGTAGCGGAGCCAGTGGGCGAGCTGTGGCTGCGCGCGCTGCAGGCGACGATCGTGCCGCTGGTGGCGGCGCTGCTGTTCACCGGCGTGGTGCAGACCGTGGCGACGGCCAGCGCGGGCACCATGGCCCGCCGCAGCCTGGGCTATTTCCTGGGCTTTCTGGGGTTCAGCGCAGCAATGTCGCTGGCGGTGACGCCGCTGATCCTGTCTGTCCTGCCCATTCCGGGAAGCGCGGGCGAGGCGCTGCGCGCCAGCCTTTCCGGCCCCGCACCGCAGACCGCGCTGCCCGGTGTGGCGGATTACCTGAAATCCATCGTGCCGACCAACGTGCTAGATGCCGCGGCGAACGACCGGATGCTGCCGATGATCCTGTTCATGGCCGTGTTTGCGCTGGCCACCACGCGGCTGGTGCCGCGCCAACGGGATCTGATGGCCACATTCTTTGCCGCGCTGGCGGCCGCGATGCTGGTGGTGATCGGCTGGGTGCTGGCGCTGGCCCCCATCGGCGTGCTGGCGCTGAGCCTGACGGTGGCGGCCAAGAGCGGCCCGGCCGCCATCGGTGCACTGGCGCATTATGTGCTGGTGGTGGTGCTGACCGGCAGCGTGGTGTGGCTGGCCGGATATCCCTTTGCCGCGATCGTCGCGCGCCAGCCGCTGGGCCGTTTTGCCAGGGCGATGGTGCCGGTGCAGGTCTTTGCGCTTTCGACCCAGTCCTCGCTCGCATCGCTGCCGGCCATGCTGGGCGCATGCAGCCGGCTGCGCGTGCGGGCGACGACGGCCGAGTTCGTGATGCCGCTGGCGGTGGCGCTGTTCCGCGCAACCAGCCCGGCAATGAACCTGGCGGTCGTGGTCTATGTGGCGCAGTGGTACGGTGTGCAGCTTTCCCCGGCGATGATCGCATCGGGCTGGGTCATGGCGATCCTCGTCTCGCTGAGCTCGGTCAGCCTGCCGGGCACGATCAGCTATGTCGCCAGCGTGGGTCCGATCGCCATGGCCATGGGCGTGCCGGTGGCACCGCTGGCGCTGCTGGTGGCGGTGGAGGTTGTGCCGGACCTGATGCGTACGCTGGGCAACGTGACGCTGGACGTGGCGGTGACCGCTGCGGTGGATCGCGCGGTGGGCGGGCCCGAGGCGGCAGACTGATCGCTTTCCTCCCGCTTGGCGATTGAAAAAACCAACTGGAAAATCAGGGCATTTTTTCTGAGGCGGGCCGCAACCGCACGCAGCCTTGCGCGTTGGTTTGCGAACCAGATCCAGACGGAGTTCCCATGGCGATTTCGCTTTCCCCCCTGCCTTATGCCGATACCGCACTTGAACCGGTGATTTCCGCCACCACCCTGCAGACGCACCACGGCAAGCATCACAAGGCCTATGTCGACAAGACCAACGATGCGGTGGAAGGCACCGATCTTGCCGGCAAGCCGCTGGAGGACGTGATCGCCGCCGCCGTTGCCAATGGTCGTGCCAGTGGCGATTGGCGGCTGTTCAACAACAGCGCACAGACCTGGAACCACGGGTTCTACTGGAACAGCCTGACTCCCGATGCGACGGCCCCCGAAGGCGACCTTGCCCAGGCTATTGCAAAGGCTTTCGGATCGCTGGACAAGCTGAAGGAGGAACTGGCGACGCAGGGCGCGGCCCACTTTGCCAGCGGCTGGGTGTGGCTGGTGGACAAGAACGGTACGCTGGCGGTGGAACAGACCCATGACGCCGCCACGTTCAACGATCTTTCGGGCAACCCGCTGCTGGTCATCGACCTGTGGGAGCACGCCTACTACCTCGACCACAAGAACCTGCGCCCGGATTACCTGCGGCAGGTGATCGAGAAGCACCTGAACTGGGCCTTTGCCGCCGAAAACCTGGCCCGCGGCACGGCCTGGACCTATCCGGCCTGAATCTGCGGCCTCTCCGGCGCTGCGTCTGCGGCGTCGGAGAGGCCCTCCATATCCGCCTCACCCAGCCGGCCGGGTTCGAACAAGGGTTCACCGAAGAGGAAGCCGACCATGTTGGGCTTGCCCAGATGATCGATCAGGGCCGAAACGGTGAGCAGTATCGGCACCGACAGTAGCGCGCCAAGCACGCCCCAGATCCACGTGAAATAGCTGAACGAGATCAGGATCGAGACGGGATTAAGCGTGAAGCGCGCGCCCAGGATCGACGGCGTGACCACGTTGGATTCCACCGCATGCAGGCCAAGGAAGGCGAGCGCCGGAACCAGTCCCCAGCCCACCGTGCTGGCCGTGCCCAGCCCGACGAGGGCGAGCAGACCGGTCATCACCAGAGGGCCCATGTAGGGCAGGAAATTGAGCACGAACGCCAGCCCGCCCCACATCACCGGCGCGGCAAGGCCATAGGCCCAGGCGCCGCCAGCGACGACCACGCCGACGCCGAGATTGATCTGCGCCACGGTGAGCATGTAGCTGGCGACGCGATCCTGCACATCACGCAGCACGCGCGCCATGCGCACCGAAGCGCCGAAGCTGGCCCGTTCCAGCAGCAGGCGCCGCTTCATCCGCACGCGCGATTCGATCATGAAGAACGTCATCAGGATCGTCAGCAGGGTTTCCAGCAAGACGCTGGGCGTGGCAAAGGCAACCTGTTCGATCACCGAGGGGCTGGCCAGCGACACCTCACGCGAGGAGTGCCCGGCAAGCCGCGAGAGCTGGCGGTTGACGTCATTCACCCAGGCGAAGTTGTCACGCAGTTCGGCAAAGCGCTGTGCCACCGACCTTGCCATGGCGGGCACCTGATCGACCATGTCGAACGCAGGCTGCAGGATGAGCGTCAACGCCGCAACGACCACGCCGAGCATCAGCAGGATCGCCAGGAACGAGGCCACCATGTTCGGCAGGCCGACCCGGATCAGCCGGTCCGCCAGCGGCGACAGTACGATGGTGAAGATCATCGCCGTGACCGGGGGCAGGAACACCACCGAGCCGATCGACAGCACGAAGGGCAGCGCCAGGAACAGGCCGAGCATCAGCAGCAGGACCAGCGCGGATTGCAGCCTTTCCTGCGCCTGCGCGGGCTCAGGATCGACAGAGACAGGCAGGATGACGGGATCTTCGGTCTGAGCCATGGGCGAAGGGTTGGACCCGGCTGGCCCCATGATCAAGAGGACATGCCCAAAAAAGCAGGCGTCTGGCCAGACGCCCTCAGCTGCCGGACTGGACCGTGCTGTCCAGCTCTCCCATGATGGCATCATGCGCCACCGCATCCTTGCCGCTGCGGCGGGGCAACTGCCCGTTTTCGATCATGTGGGCCAGCGCGGCGCGGGCGCGGCCGACGCGGCTCTTGATCGTGCCGACGGCACACTGGCAGATCTGCGCCGCTTCTTCATAACTGAAGCCACCAGCACCCACCAGCAGCAGCGCCTCGCGCCGTTCCGGCGGCAGGGTGAGCAGCGCGCGGTGCATGTCGGACAGATGCAGCGGGCCTTCCTGACCGGCGGGCGCAACCAGCACACGTTCGGCCACGGTCTCGTCATACTCGGCGCGAAAGCGGTTGCGACGCATGTCGGTGAGGTAGGCGTTGCGCAGGATCACGAAAGTCCAGGCGCGCATCGAGGTGCCGGGTTCGAACCGGTCCTGCGCGGCCCAGGCCTTCAGCAACGTTTCCTGCACGAGATCGTCGGCCAGGTCAGGCCGGCCGCACAGGCCGCGGGCGAAGGCGCGAAGATGCGGGATCACGGACGTGAGCTCACGCTTGAATTCGGGGCCGGCGTTGCGCGGTGGCTGCGCCGGGGCAGGCTTTGGCGACGCGCCCTGCGCATCGGCACCCTGGGCCGCATCGCCCCGCGGCGTTTCATGGCTGTGCATGTCAGCCATTCGAATTGTCGTCCAGCTGGTCGAGCAGCTTGGCAAAACTGTCGGGCAAGGGCTCTTCCACCACGGAATCATACAGGCGGCGCAGGCCCGACGCCCATTCGGGCGGCTTTGCCTTTGCACCGGTGCGGCGCTGGGCGCCCATGGTCTTCATCGGTTTCTCTTTCGACATCCGGTCGGCTCTGCCTCCCCCCTCAAGGTCGCTCGTCCAAAACAATACGCCGCGACCCGCGCGGCCCAAAACTACCCCGCGACCAACGCGGCAGGGGCTGGTTACACCAAATTCCCGCCGCCAAGCCAGCGGGCGCAAAAGTGCTGCAGACGCGCAAGGAACGAAACTCTTGGCCAGTGGTTCCCCGAATTCATGCAAGGGGGCTGCGTTATTGGCGCGCACCGTGCCATATAGTTGAACAAGCAAGCAAAGGCCGGAGGCGAACAGGCGCAGGTGGAGAAGCTGCTCTCCCAGAAAAACCTCGCTCCGCGGTGGTATGAACGATTCCCGCGGGCCCTGCCCATCGGCATCTTCGCACTGACCATGGCGGTGACGGGGCTCAGCGTCTTCGCCATCGAGAATGCCGAGACCCAGCGCGAGACCGCGCAACTGGCGCAGACCGCGCAGAGCGTGGCATCAGGCATAGAGCGCAGGTCAAACGCCAATGCCGCCTATCTGCGATCGGGCGCCGCGCTGTTTGCCACGCAGCAGATGGTGGGGGGCGAACTTTTCCGTGCCTTCATCCAACAATTGCATCTCGACGGCAACTTCGTGGGGTCCGAAGGCATCGGCTGGGCCATGCGGGTGGAGCGGCAGGATATCCCGATGGTGCAGGACGTGATGCGCCGGGCCGGCAATGCCAGCTTCAGCGTGCATCCGCTGCCGGGGCTGGACACACCGTTTGCGGTGCCGATCATGTACCTGGAGCCGCGCAACGAACGCAATGACCGGGTGATCGGGTTCGACATGTATTCCGAACGGACCCGCCGGACCGCGATGCAGCGCGCGGCGGCAGAAGGGCGCCCGGTTGCGAGCGGACGGGTTGTGCTGATGCAGGAGCGCAATGGCGGCGATCCGGGATTCCTGATCTACATGCCGGTCTATTCAGTAAGCGATGGGGGCCAAAGTCGGACCCTGCGCGGCTTTGTCTACAGTCCCTTCGATGGCCAGAGATTCCTGCAGTCGGCAGTCAATGCCGACCGATTCGAAGGCGTGGGCATCCGGCTTTATGACGGGGCGCCGGTGGCCGCGAACCTGCTGGCGGAAACGCCGCAGGCAGCGCCTTCGGGCCGGGTGGTGCGGCGCGAGATCGACATGGCGGGGCGGCGCTGGACGCTGGAGGTGGAAGCACCATCAAGCGCGATGCTGAGCATGATGTCGGTGATGACGCTGCTGTTCGGGCTGCTGGTCGCCACGCTGCTGCTGGTGCTGGCGCGGCTGCTGACGCAGCAGGCGGTGGAGGACCGGATCGCGCTGGCTTGGTTCGAGCAGCAGTCCTCGATCCGCAATTCCCTTACCCGCGAACTGAACCACCGGGTGAAGAACACGCTGGCCAACGTGCTTTCGATCATAGCCCTTACCCGCCGCCGGGCCACCGACCTGGAGAGCTTTGCCGACAACCTGGAAGGGCGCATCCGCGCGCTATCGGCCACGCATGACCTGCTGACCCAGTCAGAATGGGGCACCACGCCGGTCAAGCTGGTGATTCAGGCTGAGCTGGCGCCCTATGCGCAGGACGCGGAACGGCATGTGGAGATCGAGGGACCGGACGTGGAGCTGGCACCCAACGATGCGCTTTCGCTCGGCCTCGCCATCCACGAACTGGCCACCAACGCCGCCAAGTATGGCGCGCTGAGCATTCAGGCGGGCAAGGTGCGGGTGTGGTGGGAGATGGCGGGCGAGGACCGCGCGCGCATCCGCTGGGAAGAAAGCAACGGGCCGCGGCTCAACCCCGAAGCACGGCGCAAGCGCGGCTTTGGCACCGACCTGATCGAGAAGATCGTGGCGCACGAACTGCGCAATCCGGTAGACCTGCGCTTTGACGAAAGCGGGGTCAGCTGCACACTGGTGATCCCCGTGCGCCGCCGGGGCAGCTTCGCGATACGCGAAGGGCGGCCGGGGTAAGCGTCTGCCTGTGTTTCGGTTGCACTGAAACGGCTGCGGCACCGGCCCACTCCCCCGCCCGACCATCTACAGCGTGCAATTCCGCTGGGTCGTCGGGCCGGGGAGCGGGCCGGTGCCGCGTTCCACGTCAGTGGAACGAACTCAGCGAAGCGGCCGGCTCGATCCGAAGAACAGTGCCTGGCTGATCGCGGTGCGCACGGTGGCTTCCTGGAACGGCTTGGTGATCAGGTAGGTCGGCTCGGGCCGGTCCCCCGTCAGCAGGCGTTCGGGATAGGCGGTGATGAAGATGACCGGAACGTCGGTGATCTTCAGGATATCGTCCACCGCATCAAGGCCCGAACTGCCATCGGCCAGCTGGATGTCCGCCAGCACGAGGCCCGGCGTCTGGCTGGCGACGATCTCGCGCGCCTGGGTGCGGGTGGCGGCCATGCCGCACACGTCGTGGCCCAGCGAACGGACGAGGTCCTCCAGCTGCATCGAAATGAGCGGCTCGTCCTCGATGATCAGCACGTTGGTGGCCGATTCGCGGTCGATCTCCTCGATCGCTTCCTGCACCAGCGCTTCCACGTCGTCGGGCTCGCGGTCCATGATGATCGCGGCCTCGTCGATCGAGAAGTCCTCAAGCGTGGTGAGCAGCAGGGCCTGGCGGTTCAGCGGCGTGATGTGCGACAGGCGCTCCTGCGCCGCCGCCTCGTGCCCCGCTTCGGCGCCGACGAGTTCGGTGCCCGAGCGGTCACCATCGTCCACCCATGCACTGGACCAGACCGAGTTGAACACGTGATACAGATCGACCCGGCCACGACCGATGCGCGCGCGCAGGTCTTCATCGGCGAGCGCGGCTTCCAGCGTGGCGCGCACGAAGGCGTCCCCGGTGGACTGGCTGCCGGTCAGCGCGCGCGCATAGCGGCGCAGGTATGGCAGGTTGGTTGCGACTTTGGCGCCAAGTGACATTTAAACCCCTATCCCGGAGAGACGTTGCTCGCCGCAACGCTTGTAAGGGCATTCGGGTTCCCGCGCGAGAGCGATCAGACCCGCTGCGGGCGCAGCACGCCATCCACCCAATCCGCCAGCAGGTGGAGCGGCGCGGGCTTCCGGAACAGGGGCAGGTGCGCCAGATCGTCTGCCACCTCATCCTTTCCCACGCCCGAAACGAGCGCCACCGCGCAACCAGCGGCCAGCAGTTTACGCGCGAGCGCGTCAGGCGTTCCATCGGGGAGACGCATATCCAGCAAGGCCACGTCGAAGCTTCGCGCTTCCGCAAGGCATTGTTCCGCCGCCGCAACCGTGGCCGCAGCACAGACCGTGTGCCCGCGCTCGGCCAGTTCCTCTTCCATCGCCATGGCAAGGATCACGCTGTCTTCCAGCACCAGTACACTGGCCCGTGCAATCTTCATCCCGCCTCCCGGCAAGCCGCGTGAGCGGGTGCGCACGGGTGGGCGCTGCGTACATGGGAACCCGGATGGGCGATGTGTCATTTGATATGGCGCGTTGCGGCGGGGTGACTGACTGCTGCGACCGTCAGGCGCTGCAACGGGAACTGAAATGAAAAGCGATGGAAACGGTGGACGGTCAAACGGGGACCGCACCCCCTGCCGCACCTGCCCCCTGTCTGCCACCCCGGGCCTGCTGACCCCGGATGAGACGCAACGTGCGTGGATCGAGGCGTTCAAGACCGGCGAGACATCGTTCGTGCGCGGAGAGCAGATCTTGCGCCAGGGTGCGCGCGCCACGCGGCTCTACACCGTTCTGTCCGGCGTGATGATGCGGTTCCGCCTGCTGGAAGACGGACGCCGCCAGATCATCAACTTCATGTTTCCCGGTGACCTGATCGGCCTGCAATCGGCATTCGACGCCGAAATCTCGCACAGCGTGGAGGCGCTGACCGATGCGCGCGTCTGCGTGTTCCCGCGCGACCGCTTCTTCGATCTGGCCATGAGCCATCCGCGCCTGTCCTACGACATCACCTGGCTCGCCGCGCGTGAGGAAGCGGCGCTGGAGGAGCATATCGTCGCACTGGGCCAGCGCAACGCGCGCGAGCGGGTGGCCTGGCTGGCGGTGTTCCTGGTGCAGCGGGCAATGGATACGGGCGTGGCCGCCGCAGACGGCGTACTGCGGATGACCATCACGCAGGGACAGGTGGCCGACATGCTGGGCCTGTCGCTGGTCCACACGAACCGGTCCATGCAGGCCCTGCGGCGTGCCGGTCTGGTCGACTGGACGATCCACGCGATTGCGGTGCCCGACATGGCCGCGGCCCGCGATTTCGCACAAATGGAGGCCGAAGCGCCGCCGCCGCGGCCCTTCATCTGAGCGGTTTCCGGCGGCTCAAAAAAAATTTGAAAAAAATTTGAGGTGGTCGGAACCCGATCCGGGGGTGCTCGTTATGGGTCTGTCACCGCCGAGACCCCCCCTCCCGTCCAAGCGGCTGGTGATACGATCCCGAAAGGCCCTCGCCGGAAACGGCGGGGGCCTTTTTTGACCTAAGCCGTGGGGCGTTGCCCAGCCCCTCCCGCAAGCGGGGGGAGAAGCGCCGCACTTTGGCGAGCAACCGCCCCTTCCCGCCAAGCTGCAACGAAAAAGGGCGGCTCCTTGCGGAGCCGCCCCTTTCTGTGTGGCATTGTCCCGAAGGATCAGGCGGCCAGCTTGCGCAGCACGTAGTGCAGGATGCCGCCGTTCATGAAGTATTCCACTTCGTTGGCGGTATCGATGCGGCACAGCGCGGTGAAGCTGAACTTCGACCCGTCCTTGCGGGTGACTTCCACTTCCACATCCTGGCGCGGCTGCAGGCTGGCGACGCCCTTGATGGTGTAGGTGTCGTCACCCGAGAGACCCAGCGAAGTGCGGCTCTCGCCGTCCTTGAACTGAAGCGGCAGCACGCCCATTCCAACGAGGTTCGAGCGGTGAATACGTTCGAAGCTTTCCACGATCACCGCGCGCACGCCCAGCAGGTTGGTGCCCTTGGCCGCCCAGTCACGGCTGGAACCGGTGCCGTATTCCTTGCCGGCGATGACCACGGTCGGGGTGCCATCGGCCTTGTGCTTCATGGCAATATCATAGACCGCGCCGACTTCGTCACCATAGCGCGAGAAGCCGCCTTCGGTGCCCGGGACCATCTCGTTCTTGATGCGGATGTTGGCAAAGGTGCCGCGCATCATCACTTCGTGGTGGCCACGGCGCGCGCCGTAGGAGTTGAAGTCCGCCTTGGCGACCTGATGCTCCATCAGCCACTGGCCCGCCGGGCTGTCAGCCTTGATCGAACCGGCCGGGCTGATGTGGTCGGTGGTGATCGAATCGCCGAGGATCAGCAGCGGCTTGGCCTCGATGATGTCGCTGACCGGGGCCGGCGTCATGGTCATGCCTTCGAAGTACGGCGGGTTGGCGACATAGGTCGACCCGGCGCGCCACGAATAGGTTTCCGACCCGGTGACGTTGATCGCCTGCCAGTGCGCATCGCCCTTGTAGACATCGGCATAGCGGGCCTGGAACATGGCGCGGTCCATGCAGCCGGCCATCGTGGTGTAGACTTCCTCGTTGGTGGGCCAGATGTCCTTCAGATAGACATCAACGCCGTCCTTCGACTTGCCGATCGGGGTCGAGACGAAGTCCTCGATCACCGTGCCCTTGAGCGCATAGGCGACGACCAGCGGCGGGCTGGCGAGGAAGTTCGCGCGCACGTCGGGGCTGACGCGGCCTTCGAAGTTGCGATTGCCCGAGATCACGGCAGCGGCGACAAGGCCGTTTTCGTTGATCGCCTTGCTGATCGGTTCGGCCAGAGGGCCCGAGTTGCCGATACAGGTGGTGCAGCCATAGCCGACGAGGTTGAAGCCAACCGCATCAAGGTGTTCCTGCAGGCCGGCCTTGTTCAGGTAATCCGTGACGACCTGCGATCCGGGAGCCAGCGAGGTCTTCACCCAAGGCTTG
Organism: Novosphingobium cyanobacteriorum; assembly: GCF_029436685.1. Taxonomy (GTDB): domain Bacteria; phylum Pseudomonadota; class Alphaproteobacteria; order Sphingomonadales; family Sphingomonadaceae; genus Novosphingobium; species Novosphingobium cyanobacteriorum. Next base: position 66,003 of record NZ_JAROCY010000008.1, on the reverse strand, counting down.
GGCTTGAGGCCCAGCTCATTGGCCTTCTTGGCAACGAGGCCCGCAGCCACCAGCACGCCGGGGTTCGAGGTGTTGGTGCAGCTGGTGATCGCGGCGATGGTCACGTCGCCATCGCCGATGTCGAAGTCCTTGCCTTCCACGGGAACGCGCTGCTGCGCCTTCTTGTAGGTGTTCGCCATGTCGGCATTGAACACGTCGTCCACTTCGGGAAGCGAAACGCGGTCCTGCGGGCGCTTGGGCCCGGCGAGCGATGGGACGACGGTCGAGAGATCGAGTTCCAGCGTGGAGGAGAAGATCGGTTCCACCGACGGATCGATCCAGAAGCCCTGCTCCTTGGCATAGGCTTCGACCAGCGCGATCTGCGCTTCTTCACGGCCGGTCAGGCGCATGTAATCGAGCGTCTTTTCGTCGATGCCGAAGAAGCCGCAGGTGGCACCGTATTCCGGCGCCATGTTGGCGAGCGTGGCGCGGTCAGCCAGAGTCAGCGAGGCAAGGCCCGGGCCATAGTATTCCACGAAGCGGCCGACCACGCCGTGCTTGCGCAGCAGGTTGGTGCAGGTGAGCACGAGGTCAGTGGCGGTCACGCCTTCCTGCAGCTCGCCCACGAACTTGAAGCCGACCACCTCGGGAACCAGCATCGAAACCGGCTGGCCCAGCATCGCGGCCTCAGCCTCGATGCCGCCCACGCCCCAGCCCAGCACGCCCAGGCCATTGACCATGGTGGTGTGGCTGTCGGTGCCGACGCAGGTGTCGGGGTAAGCCACCGTCACGCCGTTCTGGTCGGTGCTGGTCCACACCGCCTGGGCGATGTTTTCAAGGTTCACCTGGTGGCAGATGCCGGTGCCCGGGGGCACGGCATAGAAGTTGTTGAGCGACTTGGAGCCCCACTTGAGGAAGTCATAGCGCTCCATGTTGCGCTGATACTCGATCTCCATGTTCTCTTCGAACGCCTTGGGATGACCGAATTCGTCCACCATCACCGAGTGGTCGATAACGAGGTTCACGGGAACCAGCGGGTTGATCTTGCTGGTATCGCCGCCGAGATTGGCGATCGCATCGCGCATCGCGGCAAGATCGACCACGCAGGGCACGCCGGTGAAGTCCTGCAGCAGCACGCGCGCCGGGCGATACTGGATCTCGTTGTTCGATTCGCTGGGGTTCTTCTGCCAGTCGACGATCGCCTTCACATCGTCAGCCGAGACGGTGAAGCCGCCGTCCTCGAAGCGGAGCAGGTTTTCCAGCAGCACCTTCATGGAGAAGGGCAGGCGCGAAACGTCGCCAAACTTGGCCGCAGCCTTCTTCAGCGAATAGTAGGCGTAATCCTTGCCGCCGACGGTAAGCGTGCTGCGTGTGCCGAGCGAGTCCTGTCCGACCTGGGTCATGGCGAGTCGAGTTCCCTCCTGTGATGGCCTTCCTGCCGTCCGGTGGGGAGACGGCCCTTTTCGCGGCGGAAAAGGGGCGAACGGCGGGCAGGTCAGCCGGATTTCGCACGCGCACTGCGCGTTTCGCCCGCGCGCGTCAAGGGCAGGCATGTCCTATTCCGACCAAGGGCGGAGCCTTATTTTGCGATGTTGCAAATCATTAGCAAGAACGATGACTATCGGCTGGCAACGACCCCATATGACAGATCGATGACAGTGTGCGTATTTACAGGGAATTGTCATCGTTCTGACTTATTTCTGCATGCCCGGTGGGGGCTGCACCGCCAGTCCGCAGTCGGGAGAAGGACACCGCGAAAGGACCTGCCGATGGCCGTCCGTACTTCATTTTCCCGCAGCGCCCGCAGCCGGCGCCACCACCCCTATGACACGCCGTTCCGCACCATTCAGACGCCGCCGCATGCCCCGGCGACGGACCGCACCGGCGCATGGATATTTGCCGCGCTATCACTGGCGGTGATGGCTGCTGCGGGCTGGGCCGGACTCGAGCGCCTGATCGGCTGAGCGGTCAGACCATTTCCATCTCCGACGGGGCGCTGCGCTGCAACGCGATCAGGCAGCCTGCAACGATGAGCACCACGCCCCCGAGCGTACGCAGCGTCAGCGCCTCGCCAAAGCCGATCCAGCCGACCAGTGCGGCCCATATGAACGCGGTATATTCCAGCGGCACCAGCACCTGCGCCTCTGCCCGGGCATAGGCCCAGCCCAGCAGCATCAGCGACCCGACCGAGAGCAGCGCGGATATCGCCAGTTCGATCCATGTAACCGGCGCTGGCAACGGGGCCAGCCACCATGCGCCAATGCCAAGCAGCAGAAAGATCAGGAACGTCTGAAAAAACGCGATCTCCTCTGGCCCCGCCACCTGCGCCTGGCGCCGCTGCAGCACCAGATTCCAGGCATAGAGCACCGCTGAGACGAGCAGCGCGACAAGGCCCTTGACCGCCTCGGCATCATACCGCCCGCCGAACTTGCCGGCGGCGATCACCACGACGCCGCCCAGAGCCAGCACCGATCCGGCCACCGCGCGCGATCCCACTTTCTCACCCAGCGTCACGGCCGCCAGATAAAGCGCAATGAGCGGGGCGATGAACGTCAGCGCAATGGATTCCGCCAAGGGCGTGCGCACCACGCCATAGAAGAACAGCACCGCCATCGTGCCCGCCACGCTGGAGCGCAGCCAGTGCAGCTTCATCGCATCACGTCCTGGCAGCCCACGGGCATCAGCGCGCCGCCGCGCCCGCAAATACACCGGCAGCATGAACAGGCTGCCCAGCATGTTGCGCCAGAACAGCGCTCCATAGGGACCGACCGACAGAGAGGCCGCCTTCATCACGCCATCCATGACGCTGAAGCAGCCAAGGCCGAACAGGGCGACAAAGACGGGAAGGAATGTGGCGTGGCGCTTCATCGTGTTGCCTTAGCGGCCTTGCACGCCCCGCGCAAAACGGGTGGGCGATTCAGCCTGCAGTCAGCCGCGCGGCTTGATTGACGATCCGGCTTGGGGTTAGGATTCGCCCAAGGGCCGATGCACGGCCGGCGGAGTCCCGCCCCTATCCAACAGGGAACCAGACAGCATGCACCGTACCTGCCGCATCGCCTTCCACGGAACCGTGGCCGCCGTGGCGCTTGCCGCCGTGCTGGCCGGTGGGCAGGCAGGCGCCCGCGCGGCGCAGCGGCAGGGGCCGGTTGACCTGACAGCGCAGGCGGCACCTGCAAAGCCCGCGCCTGCGCCCGCCACGGCCGCCGCCAAGGCTGCACCCGCCGCCGCAGTGCCGACAGAAGCCCCCGAAACGCCCACATCACTGGCCGACCTGCCCCCGCCGCCACCACCGCTGGCACACTGGACCCTGGCCGATGCCAAGGCGTTGCTCGCCGCAATCAGGGGGATCGGCGCCGACGGCCTGTTCGCGCGTGACTACGAACCCGCCGCGCTGACCGCCGCGATCGCGAAGGGCGAAGGCGATGAACTGGACCAGCTCGCCAGCCGCCTGTTCGTGTGGCTGGCGCAGGACATCCGCGACGGGCGAACGCCGATGACCGCGCGCGTGCAGTGGTTTGCGGTCGATCCCGATCAGGACATCCATCCCGACGCCGCGCTGCTGGCGCAGGCGACCGAGACGCACGACGTGGCCGGCGTGCTGGAAAGCCTGAAGCCCACGCATCCCGACTATGCGCAGCTGAAGGACATGCTGACCAAGACCAAGGACCCCAAGCAGATCGGCATGATCCGCGCCAACATGGATCGCTGGCGCTGGCTGGGTCGTGACCTTGGCCTGCAGTACCTGATGATCAACGTGCCCGAACAGGAACTGCGCCTGACGGTGAACAACAAGATCATCCGCACCTATCGCGCGATCGTGGGCAAGCCGGGCAAGACCGCCACGCCCCAGCTGGCCGAGCAGGTCAAGAACGTGGTGTTCAATCCCACCTGGACGGTGCCGCAGTCGATCGTGGTGGGCGAAGGGCTCGGCGCGCGCCTGCTCGCCAGCCCGGCCAGGGCCAAGCGCGAGGGCTATGTCGCGACGAAAAACGCCGATGGCACGATCACCGTGGTGCAGCAGCCGGGCGAGAACAATTCGCTTGGCCGCGTCAAGCTCGACATGCCGAACGAGCATGCCATCTACATCCACGACACGCCCAACCGGAACCTCTTCGCCCTGCCCGCACGCGCGCTGAGCCACGGCTGCATCCGCGCCGAACGCGCGACGGAACTGGCGATGACCATGGCGATCCTCGGTGCGGACCTGCCGCCCGACACGGCAGTGGAATACAACCTGTCGGGCAAGTACACCAAGGTGCCGATGACCAAGCCCTGGGCGGTCTACATCACCTATTTCACCGTTGCGCGCGACGTGAACGGCCTGATGCGCAGCTTCGGCGACATCTACAATCGCGACGCCCCGGTGATCGCCAGCTTCGCCAAGCCGCGTGAACTGCACACCAGCCAGCGCAAGAGCAACGAAGCGATCATCAAGCTGGATAACCCGCTTTGATTTGTGCGCCCTTGGCATTTGCCAGGGGCGCGCGCTGCCGCCTGATCAATAGATCGCCAGCCGGTCCGCGTACAACAGGCGCCCGCCGGATAGATGCCACAGCGCCTCGTTGAAGTCCGCCTCCGCCATGGCGAAGCAGCCGTCGCTGCGGCCGAGCTTGCCCCATTTTTCAAGCATCACCGGGTTGGCGTACCACGCCGGGTGCATCACGATGGCGCGATCGAGCGCATGGTTGTTGTCAGGGTCGATGCCGCCAAGGCGGATCGAGGTGCCGTACTTTCCGCGATACCATTCATAGGTGATGAAGGCCCCGCGCGAAGTGGCCAAGCTGTTGATCTCGTTGGAAAACAGCTTGAGAAAGCCGTCATGCTCCGGGTCAGACCCCTTGCCATGGGCGACAAGGAACGAACGCACCTCGCCCCGTTCCAGGTTGGCGAAGTGCAGCCGGGGCAACGACGAAGGCAGCGCAAAGTCCGCCACGCCGACGATATCGGTGCGCCACAGCACGTTCTGCACCCGCTGCACCTGCTCTGCCGCGACGGCAAGGATGCGGCGGTGCTGTTCGGTGATCGAGAAAGGCTGGGCGAAAACCCGCACGGGCACTGCCGCCGCAGCGACTCCTGCCGCCACGCCCTTCAATATTCCACGCCTGTCCACCGAACCCGCCATACGTGACGTTATGCCACGTTTTGCGCGGTTTTTCCAGCCTCTGCGCCCAACTGTTCCAGCGCCGCGCCATCCACCCGCATCACGGTCCATTCGTCCATAATCCGCGCGCCGAGCGACTTGTAGAAGCCGATCGCGGGTTCGTTCCAATCGAGCACCGACCATTCCAGCCGCGCGCAGTCCCGCTCCACCGCCAGCGCAGCGAGCCGCGCCAGCAGCGCCTTGCCCAGCCCCGCACCGCGCGCTTCCGGCTTCACGAACAGGTCTTCCAGGTAAATCCCCGGCTTGCCTTCGAAGGTGGAGAAATTGTGGAAGAACAAGGCGAAACCCTGCGCCACGCCATGGACCTCGCCAATGATCACCTCGGCATAGGGGCGCGTTCCGAACAGCTTCTGCCCCAGCACATCCTCGCTGAAGCGCACCTCGTGCGCCAGCTTCTCATACTCCGCCAACGCGCGGATCAGTTCGGCAATCAGCGGCAGGTCTTCGCGCGTGGCGGTGCGGATCGAAACGGTCATGCTTTCCACTTTCCAGATAGACGCGGCCAGAACGTGCCCAGCGCCAGCCCGGCCATGACCAGCGCAAACGCCGTGATCTTCCACCACTGCAACGGTTCACCCAGCAGCAGGGCGGACGCGCCCAGGCCGAACACCGGCACCAGCAGCGCCAGCGGCGCGACCTGCGCTGCGGGATGGCGCGAAAGCAGCCAGCCCCACGCAGCATAACCGAACATGGTGTTGCCCACCGATTGCCAAGCCACTGCGCCCCAGGTCCAGCCGTTGGCGGCACTGATGCCGGCCCACATGCGCGCCGGACCTTCCAGCGCCAGCGCAAAGGCCAGCAGGGGCGGCACCGCGAAGAGTGCCGACCACACGACATAACCCAGCATGTTCACCGGTCCGGCCGCGCGCGAAACCATGTTGCCCCCGGACCAGCTGAGCGCGGCGACGAGCACCAGCCCGATGCCGAGAGGCGTGGCGCTACCATCGGTGTGCAGCACGATGGTGGCGAGCCCCGCCGTGGCAAGCAGCAGCGCCACAACCTGATAGGCCGCGACACGTTCTCCGCTGAACCGCATGGCGAGGCCAATTGTGAAGAAGGCCTGCGTCTGCACCACCAGGCTGGCAAGGCCGGGCGTGATATCGCTGCGCATCGCCGTGAACAGTATGCCGAACTGGCCCGCACCGATCAGCACCCCGTAGGCGGCCAGATTGCGCCACGGCAGCTGCGGTCGTGGGACGAACAGCGCCATCGGAAAGAACACCAGCACGAACCGCAGCAACGCCAGAGTCAACGGCGGGAGGTGGCCCAGCGCCACCTTGATCACCACGAAGTTGGTCCCCCATACCACCATGATGGCAAGGGCGAGCAGCAGGTGCGAAAGCGGAAGGTGATGGCGTTGCGGCACGATGACCGCATCGCGGAATTACAGAAGCTTGTCGAGCCTCAGCCGCCTATAAGAAGGCGGTCGCCCTCCAGCGTGACCGGTCCCAGCCGCCGCAGCGCCGATTGCCCGAGCAGGCTGACCGGCAACCCGCGCACCACGATGGCGTCAACATCGGAGAGTTCCTGGTCTGCCACCACCAGCCGGTCCAGCCGGATCGGTGCGCCATAGCCGGTACCCGATGCAGTGCGCACCATCGGGCGGAAGCTGCCGGGATCGGGCACGATGCCCATTCTCTGCGCATCGCCTTCGGAAAGGGCCACCACATCCGCTCCCGTATCCACGAGGAAGCGCACCTGCGTGCCATCCACATCGCCTTCGACATGGAACTGGCCCGAGCCATCGCGCTCGATTGCGGCCTGCCCGCCGGCGGGAACCGGCGCCGCCTCATCCACCACCATCGCGGCATCGCTCGCGCTATCGGCAGGCGCATCGCCCTCGCCCAGCCTGGGAGCGATCAGCACAACGATCCCGACGATCAGCGCGGACGAGAGAATCAGGCGGTTCACATCGCCAGCTTAATCCCGAACCATGGCGGAAAGGCTAACGCACGCCCGGCGAGCCTGACCGATCAGATGCCATGATTACTCAGCGGGTTCGGTCGCCTGCCCCGCGTCGGTCGTCTGCCCCTCGATCTCCGCCGCCTTGGCTTCCACCAGCGCCACGATGTGATCGAGCATCTCGGCAGACTGGACGGTGTGGTCGGTCACGCCAGAAAGGTAGACCATGTGCTTGCCATTGCCGCCGCCGGTCAGGCCGATGTCGGTCTCGCGCGCCTCGCCCGGGCCGTTGACCACGCAGCCCAGCACCGAGAGCGAGAGCGGCGTCTTGATGTGCGACAGGCGGCTTTCCAGCGCCTCCACCGTGCGGATCACGTCGAAGCCCTGCCGCGCGCAGCTGGGGCAGGAAACCACGCGCACGCCGCGGGTGCGCAGGCCCAGGCTCTTCAGGATTTCGAAGCCGACGCGCACTTCCTCTTCCGGCTCGGCCGAAAGCGAGACGCGCAGGGTGTCGCCGATGCCGGCCCACAGCAGATTGCCGATGCCGATCGAGGACTTCACCGTGCCTCCGATCAGGCCGCCCGCCTCGGTGATGCCCAGGTGCAGCGGGCAATCGACAGCTTCGGCGAGCCCCATGTACGCCGCCACCGCCAGGAACACGTCGCTGGCCTTCACCGCCACCTTGTATTCATGGAAATCGTGATCCTGCAGCAGCTTGATGTGATCAAGCGCGCTTTCGACCAACGCCTCGGGGCAGGGTTCGCCGTACTTTTCGAGCAGGTCCTTTTCCAGGCTGCCGGCATTCACGCCGATGCGGATGGCGCAGCCATTCGCCTTTGCGGCGCGCACCACTTCGGCCACGCGGTCGCTCGATCCGATGTTGCCGGGGTTGATACGCAGGCACGCCGCACCCGCGTCCGCCGCTTCCAGCGCGCGCTTGTAGTGGAAATGGATGTCCGCGATCAGCGGCACCCGCGCCGCCTTCACGATCTTGCCGAACGCCGCCGTGCTGGCCTCATCCGGGCAGGACACGCGGATCAGGTCCGCGCCCGCATCCTCGCATCGGCGAATCTGGTCGATCGTGGCGACCGCGTCGCTGGTGAGCGTATTGGTCATGGTTTGCACCGTGATCGGCGCATCTCCGCCAACCGGAACGGATCCTACCATGATCTGGCGGCTCTTGCGGCGCGCGATGTGGCGCCATGGACGGATAGAGGACATGGCGGCCTTATACCTGCGCCGTGGCGGCAAGGCCACCGTCTGCAGGTGTCATCTTGCGGGCAAAGAGAAATTCGGGATCGCAGTGGTTGCCCACCCAGAATTCGATGTCGGCGATCTTGGTGAAGCCGTGGCGATCATAGAACCGCTGCGCCTCCGGGTTCTCGCTGTAAACCGACAGCTGGATCTCGTCCGCGCCATGATCCATCGCCTGCGCCAGCGCCCAATCCATCAGTCGAGCGCCCAGCCCGCCGCCGATCCGCGCGGGGTCAGTATAAAGCTGCTTGAGCTCCAGCGGCCGCCTTGCATCGCTGTGCCCGGCAGGCAGCGTACTTTCCAGCACGAGCTTGCAGAAGGCCAGCAGCGTGCCATCCGCGCTTTCGATCACCGCGATGCGCATGCCCGGATCGCCGATCTGGCGCGCGGTCTCTTCGTCGCTGTGATTTTCTGCGAGGAACAGGCCGAAGTCCTCGGGCCGATAGAGATGCTCGAACTTTGCCGACAGCGCGCGGCGGGCAAGGTCGGCTAGCGGTGCGGCGTCCTCTGCGGTCGCAAGGCGGAGCGTGGTCATCTCCGTGCCATATCCCGCGCGCGGCCGGTTTTCTACCAGTGGTTTCCGGCCGCGATCGCGCGCACTTCCGCCGGAGTGCTGCGCCGTCCGAGCACGGCATTGCGATGGGGAAAGCGACCGAAACGCGCGACCATGCGATAGTGCGCCAGCGCGAACGATCGAATGTAGGGCGAGCCGAGCGCAGTGAAGCGCCGCATGCTTTCGCGCTGGTCGGCAATCCGTTCGGAATGCATCAGCGGCATCAACAGGAACTGGCGCTGCTCCGTATCGAGCCCGCCCAGCCAGCCCTTGCGGATGGCCGCCCGGGTGATGGCTGCAGCCTTCGGATCGAATGCAAAGGCGCACGGTGAATTGCGGAACGCATTGCGCGGCACCTGGTCGAACAGCAGGACGGCGGCACGAGCAACATCGGGGTCTTTCAGGAACCGGCGAGCGGGCTGCCTGGCCAAAGCACGCAGCACCAGCCCGAACCGGCGCACAATCTCGGCATCAACCGCATCGTCGCGGGCAAAACGCTGCGCCGGACCAAGGCGGCGGAACCAGAAGTGCAGCAGTTGCTGCGGCCATCCGGCCCGCGCCGCCGTCATGCGCAGCTCAGTTGGCCGATGCGGTCTTCACGGGGCGCGTATAGGGCACGAAGTCACCCAGCCCAACGAACCCGCGCCAGAACCCGGTGGTCCGGTCATGCAGCTGGATCACATCAACGCTGCACAGTTGTGGCATGGACAGCCGGGTTACGAGCACGTCATTGTCATCCAGCGATTCTGCGCCCGAACGCGGCCGCTGCACGTAGACCGTGCGCCCGCTGCCATAGACGATCGCAGTCTTGTCGATCACGCGTGAATCGCGGTTCATCACGGTATTGATGCAATTGACCGGCTCGCCCGCCACGCGGCCTTCGAGAAGCTTGGCGAGTTGCTGCTCGCCGGTCAGCCGCGGCTTCGCGAGTGCGGGAGCGCCTAGCGCCAGCGCACCGGTTGCGAGCGCTGCGGCGGCGATGAAGGTCATTCTAGCCATGTCTTGCCTGCCTTTCCCAACAATTCGATCTGCGATCGATAGCCGTTGCCGGCTGAACCATCGCTGAAGGTCAAACGCGCAGGCGTGGCAAAACCTTCGCCCGCGCGCCTCAGGCGGTGCCGCCCACGGTCAGACCTTCCACCAGCAGCGTCGGCTGGCCCACGCCGGCGGGCACGCTCTGCCCACCCTTGCCGCACACCCCCACGCCTTCGTCCAGTTCAAGATCGTTGCCGATGCCGGTCACGCGCGTCAGCACCGTCGGCCCGTCGCCGATCAGCGTAGCGCCCTTGATCGGCGCGCCCAGCTTGCCGTTTTCCACGCGATAGGCCTCGGTACAGGTGAACACGAACTTGCCGCTGGTGATGTCCACCTGCCCGCCACCGAAGGACTTGGCATAGATGCCGTCCTTCATCCGCGAGAGCAGCTCGGCCGGATCGTCGTTGCCGCTGCGCATGAAGGTGTTGGTCATGCGCGGCATCGGCGCATGGGCGTAGTTCTCCCGGCGCCCGTTGCCGGTGGGCTCCACGCCCATCAGCCGCGCGTTCAGCCGGTCCTGGATATAGCCTTTCAGGATGCCGTCCTCGATCAGGATATTCTCCTGCGTCGGCGTACCCTCGTCATCGATGGAGAGCGATCCCCGCCGCCCGCCGCCGAGCATGCTGGGCAGAGATCCGTCGTCGATCACCGTCACCCCGGGCGCGGCCACGCGCTGGCCAATGCGGCCGGAAAAGGCGCTGGTGCCCTTGCGGTTGAAATCGCCTTCCAGGCCATGCCCCACCGCTTCGTGCAGCAGCACACCGGGCCAGCCGGGGCCAAGCAGAACGGTCATCTCGCCGGCCGGCGCCGCCACCGATTCAAGGTTGGTCAGCGCCTGTGACAGCGCCGTGTCGATGGCCCGGTTCCAGGTCTCGGGCGCGAACAGGTCGTCATAAAGCCGCCGCCCGCCGATGCCGAAGCTGCCAGTCTCGCGCCGCCCGTTCTGTTCGGCCACGATGGACACGTTCAGCCGCACCAGCGGGCGCACGTCATGCGCCACGAAGCCATCGGCGCGGACGATCTCCACCACCGACCAGCTGGCCGAAAGCGAGGCGGAAACCTGCGCCACGCGCGGATCGCGGGCGCGGGCTGCGGCGTCGATCTGCTCCAGCAGCCGCACCTTTGCCTCGAACGGCACGGCGTCGAGCGGCGAGGCGTCGGTGTAGAGGTGGCGATTGTTCCTGCGCGGCGGCGGCACGGGCTGGCCCTTCGCCGGATCGAGCAGGCGCAGCGTTTCCCCGGCGCGGGCGATCGCCGCAGCCGAAATCTCGTTGGCATGGGCGAACCCGGTCATCTCGCCAGAAACACCGCGCAGGCCGAACCCGGCATCGCGCGAATAGTCTGCCGTCTTCAGCCGCCCGTCATCGAAGCCGAAGCTCTCGCTGGCGATGAACTGCAGGTAAAGCTCGCCATCGTCGCAGGCGGAAAGCGCCTGCGCGGTAAGGCGCTGGGCGTCATCGGGCGTTAGCAGGCCGGAGCGGTAGAGCAGCGAGCGGGTGTCGGTCGTTTCGATCATCCCGAGGGATATAGGGCGCACCAGCGTGCCGCGCCATATCCCAGCCGAGTCTTTTCATAGAGCGCCTTTGGCATCCGCCAAGGGCCGGCAGCACCGACCAACTCCCGGTCACGCCCTCTTGGACGAACTCACTCCGGGTTGATATCCCCGGCGCTCACCTCGTGCAGGCCGGGCGCAGCAGGGCCACCCTTCAGCACGAAGCGGCGGTCGCAGTATCCGCATTCGGCAAAGCCGGTTTCGTCGATCTCCAGCCACACGCGCGGGTGACCCAGCGCGGCGGGCTTTACCGCGGCGGTGCCGCGAATGCCGGATGCGCCATCGCACATCACGCGGGTGGAATCGACAAGCACGGTTTCGGGCGGCTGGATCATGCGCCGCCGCTAGCAAATGGAAGGAGCACAGACAATTGCGTTTTGAGACCTTATCGGGCAGGCAGCGCGGCATGGAAGAGACCCCCGCAATCCGCATCCGTGACCTCGTCAAGCGCTATGCCCCCGCGGGGCAGGGCGAAGGCAAGCTCGCGCTCTCCGGCGTCAGCTTCGATGTGCCGCAGGGGCAGATCTTCGGCCTGCTGGGCCCGAATGGCGCAGGCAAGTCCACCTTGATCAACACGCTTGCCGGGCTGGTGATGAAGTCCAGCGGCACCGTGGAAATCTGGGGCCACAATATCGACCATGCGCAGCGCAACGCCAAGGCCTGCATCGGCATCGTGCCGCAGGAGATCGTGTTCGATCCCTTCTTCACCCCGATCGAGGTGCTGGAGATCCAGGCCGGGCTTTATGGCGTGCCCAAGGCAATGCGCCGGTCGATGGAACTGCTGCGCGCGGTGCATCTGGCAGACAAGGCCAATGCCTATGCCCGTTCGCTGTCCGGCGGGATGAAGCGCCGCCTGCTGATCGCCAAGGCCATGGTCCATTCCCCGCCGATCCTTGTGCTCGACGAGCCGACTGCCGGCGTGGACGTGGAATTGCGGCGGCAGCTGTGGGAACTGGTAGGGGAATTGAACAGCCAGGGCGTCACCGTGGTGCTCACCACGCATTACCTGGAAGAGGCGGAGCAGCTGTGCGACCGCATCGCCATCATCAACCATGGCAAGCTGATCACCGACAAGCCGACGCGCGAGCTGGTGGAGATGGCGCGCGAGAAGATCGTGGTACTCACGCTCGACCGGGCGGTGGAGGCAGCACCTGCGCACGAGAAGTTCATGAAGAGCGCCGTGACCGGCGAGCGCACCGTCGAGATCGGCTATGACAAGGACCGCATGAACGCGGGCGAAGTGCTCGCACTGGTGCAGGGCCAAGGTTACGGCATTGTCGACGTGTCCACGCGCGAAGCCGATCTGGAAGATGTGTTCGTTACGCTGACCAGCCGCGCCGCCTGAACCGCCTTACGCCGGAGCGGACTCGTCGGGCGGAGCCTCGCGCCACCGCCCCTTGCCCACCCGGCGCAGCGGCTGGCCACAGTTCTGGCACGATGCGACATAGTGTGCGCCGTTCCAGCGGATCTCGGTGCGCACCGGGCGATGACGGTTCAACAGGCACGCGAGCTTGGCGAACATTGGCCCCCGACTCCAAAATGGACTAAGTAGCAATACGTAGTTTGTGCTGCATTTGCGAATGAAAAGTCAGCCAGGTGCTAATTTTCGGACATCGCGCCATGCTGCACCGCCCACAAAGGCATCGGTGCTTTTCAAATCGGTGCATGGCGGGCAAAGCAGCCTCCAAGATTGCGCCTGCCGTTTCCCGCGCTGGCGCCAGCGGAGCCTGAACTGTGATCCAGCACGACGTTCTCATCATCGGGTCCGGCGCCGCCGGGCTGACTGCCGCGTTGGTGCTGGCGGAACGGTGCAAGGTGCTGGTCCTGGCCAAGGGCGCGCTCGATGGGGGGTCCACCGCCTGGGCACAGGGCGGCATCGCCGCCGTGCTGGACGAAGGTGACACCTTCGAAGACCACATCCGCGACACGATGATCGCGGGTGGCGGCCTCAACCGGCGCGAGACGGTGGAATTCGTGGTCGAGCACGCGCCCGAGGCGATCCGCCGGCTTGCCGAAATAGGTGTGCCCTTCAACGCAGAGGCGGGTGCGCTGCACCTGACCCGCGAAGGCGGCCATTCGCACCGCCGTATCGTTCATGTTGACGACGCCACGGGCTTTGCCGTGCAGAAGGCGCTGATCGCCGCGGCCAAGGCCCACCCCAACATCACGCTGAAGCCCGACATGGTCGTGGTCGATCTCGTAACCGATCGCCATCGCGGAGACGGCAAGCCCGGCAATCGCGTGTGGGGCGTCTATGCATTGGACCAGTCGACCGGGCGGGTCGGCTGCTTCTCTGCGCGCGCCACCATCCTCGCCACTGGCGGCGCAGGCCGCACATACCTGTTCAGCACCGCTCCACGCGGCGCGACCGGCGATGGCATTGCGATGGCGTGGCGGGCTGGCGCGCGCGTCTCCAACATGGAATTCATGCAGTTCCACCCCACCTGCCTCTACAATCTTGAGGTCAAGAACTTCCTGATTACCGAGGCAGTGCGCGGCGAAGGCGGGCATCTGAAGCTGCCGCCCGGCGTGCCCGGCGGTGGGGAGCGCTTCATGCCCCGCTTCGACCCGCGCGAGGAACTGGCCCCGCGTGACATCGTCGCCCGCGCCATCGACCACGAGATCAAGCGACTGGGCCTCGACTACGTCCATCTCGATATCAGCCACAAGGACCCGGAGTTCGTCCGCGGCCACTTCCCCAACATCTATGAACGGCTTCTGGGGCTGGGCATCGACATGACGAAGGAGCCGATCCCGGTTGTGCCTGCGCAGCATTATACCTGCGGCGGCGTGTTGATCGATCTCAACGGCCGCACCGATCTGCCGGGCCTCTATGCTGTGGGCGAGTGCTCGGAAAGCGGGCTGCACGGGGCCAATCGCCTGGCCAGCAACTCGCTGCTCGAATGCTTCGTCTTCGGCGATGCCGCCGCGCGCGACATCCTTGCCCGCTGGGACCAGTTCGAGGCCCCGCCCAAGCTGCGCGCGTGGGATGAAAGCCGCGTCACCGATTCCGACGAGGAAGTGGTGATCAAGCAGAACTGGACCGAGCTGCGCCGCTTCATGTGGAACTATGTCGGCATCGTGCGCACCAACAAGCGGCTGGAGCGCGCCGCCCACCGCATCAAGCTGCTGCGCAACGAAGTGGCGGAATACTACCAGCACTTCCGCGTCAGCGCCGACCTGATCGAGCTGCGCAACCTGGTGGACACCGCAAGCCTGATCATCAAGAGCGCCCGCGCCCGCCGCGAAAGCCGCGGCCTGCACTTCAACCAGGACTATCCCGAAACCCAGCCCGCCGCGCGTGACACGATCCTCGTACCCGATCGCTGAGGGAGTATGAGTTGAGTGCGGGAAACCTATCCGGGTTTCCCTTGCGGCACCGGCCCACTCCCCCGCCCGGCCACCCACCGAAGTGTACCCTGAATGGGTGGCCGGGCGGGGGAGTGGGCCGGTGCCGCAAGCACCTGACGGATGTCAGGGGCGCACAAATCAAAAATGCCGCCCCAGGAAGATCAGCACCATCGCGCCCAGCACCGATCCGATGCAGCCCGCGCGGCTGAAGCCTTCGCTCCATGGCCGTCCGTCGCGCCAGCTCGCGGCAAGCCCCGCCACCAGCGAGCCACCGATGCCGAGCAGGATGGTGCGGCCCAGGCCCATGTCGACTGGCCCCGGATAGAGGAACTGCGCGACCAGCCCCACCAGCAGGCCGGAAAGAAGGATCGAGATCAGGTTCAGCACGGACAAGCCCTATTCCTGTGGACACGCGATATGGGGGCGGTTGACCGGTTCTTGTCCACAATTTGCTGACCGACCCCAAAAAAAATCCGACTGGCGTCATTTGCCCCTTGAACAGCGGCTGCGTCCACGCGTCGCTGCACTGCACAATGACTGTCACTGCGGTGAAACGAATCGCACGTGCGACGAAGCGAATCGGTGATGCCCCCTTTCCCCCCTTGTGTTGGAATCGCGATCAGGCACTATGGGTTGTGGTCGGGTTCAGGGGGGACCTCTAAACCTAGTTTTCAAAGGGGACGGTGCGGAACCGCGTCAGCGCGAAAGCGGGTGCTTTCGTGACGGGGTCCCCTGTCCTTGGCGGAATTGCGCGGGTGCAGGCGCAGGGGTGGGAAGTCGTTCCCCATTCGTTCTGCATCTGGTATGGATCGGGTCGCACCGATTCTCGATTGAATTGCCGGGGGCCTGCCTCCGGCCGTGTTGGCAACGGCTGGACCTTTCGGGGCCGGCCACGAGTTTCGGGGGCTGTGGCGTGGATTTCAGGACCGGGGATGGCGACGTGAGCAACGGTGACGTGTCGGTGCAGGACGAGCTGGGCCTGCTGGGCGGCGATGTCGTCTCGCCGGAAGCAAAGAAGGCAGTCGAGATGAGTGCGGAAGACAAGGGTAGCGAAGCGCTGGTGGCCGCCATGGCGGCAGCGGTTGAGGCCGCGCCCAAGGACGATTCCAAGAAGATCAACGCCCGCCGCTTCAGCATCGTCACCGATGCCTCGCGCGATGCCCGCCTGACCGATTTCGGCAAGGACACGCTCGACGATCGCTACCTGCTTCCCGGCGAAAAGTACCAGGACCTGTTCGCCCGCGTGGCCGATGCCTATGCCGACGATCAGGAGCACGCCCAGCGCCTGTACGACTACATCTCCAAGCTGTGGTTCATGCCCGCCACCCCCGTGCTGTCCAACGGCGGCACCGGGCGCGGCCTGCCGATCTCGTGCTACCTGAACTCGGTGGATGACAGCCTTGAAGGCATCGTCGCAACCTGGAACGAGAACGTGTGGCTGGCCAGCCGCGGCGGCGGCATCGGCACCTATTGGGGCCAGGTCCGCGGCATTGGCGAAAGCGTCGGCCTCAACGGCAAGACCAGCGGCATCATCCCCTTCGTCCGGGTGATGGACAGCCTCACCCTCGCGATCTCGCAGGGTTCGCTGCGCCGCGGCTCGGCCGCCTGCTACCTCGACATCTCGCACCCCGAGATCGAGGAGTTCCTCGAGATCCGCAAGCCTTCGGGCGACTTCAACCGCAAGGCGCTGAACCTCCACCACGGCGTGCTGCTGACCGACGAGTTCATGGAAGCGGTGCGCGATGGCGCCGAGTTTGCGCTGCGCAGCCCCAAGGACGGCTCGGTGCGCGGCAAGGTCGATGCGCGCAGCCTGTTCCAGAAGCTGGTGGAAACCCGCCTCGCCACCGGCGAGCCCTACATCGTGTTCAATGACACGGTGAACCGCATGATGCCCAAGCATCACCGCGACCTGGGGCTGAAGGTCTCCACCTCCAACCTCTGTTCGGAAATCACGCTGCCCACCGGGCGTGACCACCTCGGCAACGATCGCACCGCGGTGTGCTGCCTGTCCTCGCTCAATCTCGAGACCTGGGACGAATGGAACGGCGACAAGCGCTTCATCGAGGACGTGCTGCGCTTCCTTGACAACGTGCTGCAGGACTACATCGATCGCGCGCCGTCCGAGATGGCCCGCGCCAAGTATTCCGCCATGCGCGAACGCAGCGTCGGCATGGGCGTGATGGGCTTCCACTCGTTCCTGCAGATGAAGGGCATCGCCTTTGAATCCGCGATGGCCAAGGCGTGGAACCTCAAGATGTTCAAGCACATCGCCGCCAAGGCGGACGAGGCTTCGCTGCTGCTCGCGCAGGAACGCGGGCCCTGCCCCGATGCCGCGGACATGGGCGTGATGCAGCGCTTCAGCTGCAAGATGGCGATCGCGCCCACCGCGTCGATCAGCATCATCTGCGGCGGCACCAGCGCCTGCATCGAACCGATCCCGGCGAACATCTACACGCACAAGACGCTGTCGGGTTCGTTCGTGGTCGAAAACCCCTACCTGAAGAAGCTGCTGGCGGAAAAGAGCAAGGATTCCACCAACGTGTGGAACTCGATCCTCGAACATGGCGGCTCGGTCCAGCACCTCGATTTCCTCAGCCCTGAGGAAAAGGCGGTCTACAAGACCAGCTTCGAGATCGACCAGCGCTGGCTGCTGGAATTCGCGGCCGACCGCACACCCTTCATCGACCAGGCGCAGAGCCTCAACCTCTACATCCCCGCCGACGTCGACAAGTGGGACCTGATGATGCTGCACTTCCAGGCGTGGGAGCGCGGGATCAAGAGCCTGTACTACCTGCGCTCCAAGTCGGTCCAGCGCGCCGGGTTCGCCGGCGGGGTGGAGGCGGACAACACCGCCGAAGCGCCCAAGATCGAACTCAGCGCCGGCCAGACCGACTACGAGGAATGCCTCGCCTGCCAGTGATGGCGGGCGGGTGGCATCGCCATGGCGCACGCGGGCTCCTCCGACGAGCCCCTCCCCTTCAGGGGAGGGGTTGGGGTGGGGGATCTCCGCACCCACCGCGCCCTTAGGCAAACCACGAAGCAATACGTCCGGAACCCAACGATACAAACCGCGACACTTTGCGGATTGCCCTGCGCTGCGACAATGCGCGACAGAGAGCCTGCTTGCACGATGCCAGTCAGGCTGTTTATAGTTGCGAGTAATTCGCAATATCGAAAGGGATCGTTCTATGCGCAAGTGGCACCGCTGGCTTTCGGTGTTCTTCTCCGTGTTCCTGCTGTGGATCGCCGTAACCGGCACGCTCAGCCAGGTCGTGCCGCTGATGGCGGGAGACGACGACGACAAGCCGAAGGCCGCGCAGGTGGAACAGAAGCCCGCCTTCGTCTGTCCGCCGGACTATTTCTGCCGGCCCAAGCCCAAGGAAGGCGATCCGCGTGCGATCGTGGGCCTGCTGCATCACCTGCACTCGGGCGAAAGCTTCGGCCCGGCCGGCGTGCTGATCGGCACGCTCAGCGGCTTTGCGATGATCTTCTTCAGCTTCTCCGGCCTGTGGCTCTACGTCCAGATGTGGCGCAACCGCAAGGATCGCGGCGTGAAGCCCGGCTGGTTCTGGAAGTAGGCAAGTTATTTGTTGGGTGCGGGAAGCCCCTCCGGGCTTCCCTTTGCGGCACCAGCCCACTCCCCCGCCCGGCCACCCATTCAGGATACTCACGTGGGTGGCCGGGCGGGGGAGTGGGCTGGTGCCGCAAGCCTTCGACGGATGTCGAAGGCGCACCAAACAAAAGACCCGGGCCGGGGGAGTGGGCTGGTGCAGCGCCCGGCTGGCGGATGCCAGACGGGCATCGCCGCGAGGCGATCCGAACGGAAAAGAAAAACGCCCCCTCTTGCGAGGAGGCGCCTTCCGGTCGCGTGGCACGACCTGGCCCCGAAGGGGACGGGGCTTTCGCTGCGGGGCGGGGTCGCAGCACGACCACAACGCCCGCCCCGATCGGCTTATTCCTCTTCTTCCATGCCATAGGCGACATCGCCGTTGGCCGAGAGGCGCACCGTGTCGCCCTCCACTCCGGCGACCAGGCCGAGCGAAATGTAGTGGTGGTGGCCCGAATGGGCACCCATCCCGCTGTCCGCCTTGGTCAGCTTGATGCGGTGGCCGTCCACATGGTCCACTGTGCCCACGTGCGCGCCATCGGCGCCGATCACGGCCATGTGCTCGCGGATCTGCGCGGCCACGCCAGTCTGCGCGCCCCCGCCCATCTGGCCGGACCGGCCGGCTTCGAACTGGGCCTGCTGCCCTTCGGTGCCCGAATTGGCGTCGGCGCTGCCCATCTGGCCCTGCGAGCCCTGCTGCTGGTTCATCTGGCCATCACCCTGCCAGCGCGCACCGCCTTCCTGCTGGTCCGCACCGCCGGGGCTGCGGATGCCGGACTGCTGCGGCGCGCCATTGCCGGTGCCGGTGACATTGCGGGAATCGTTGGGTTCGTATTCGCCCACGGCGAATCTCCTTGCGTTGTGGTCGCTTGCGCCGGGGTCGCTGCCCCACGCGCTTCTGCACCCCCAATGCCGCCCCCAGCCCGCCGTTCCCCGTGGTTAACGCGTAAGCACACCCCCGCGCCGGGCTGCGCGCGGCCTGCGACAAAGCGCATCACCGAGTCTTTGTTGGGTGCGCCCCTGGCATCCGTCAGGGGCTTGGCGGCACCGGCCCACTCCCCCGCCCGGCCACCCATTCAGGATACTCGCGTGGGTGGCCGGGCGGGGGAGTGGGCCGGTGCCGCAAGGGAAACGCGGAGGCGTTTCCCGTACCCGACAAAGACTCTTTCCCGCGCCCCTCGTACCGGTGGAAAACACCGCCCCCTTCCCCCCGCGTGCGCTTTCGCCGCGGGCCGCCACGCCCTATCTTGAACGTCAGCACCGCACAGGAATCGAACCATGCCCCTTCTTGAAGCCCGCAAGACCTACAAGCCCTTCGAATATCCCTGGGCGTTCGATTTCTGGAAGCGCCAGCAGCAGGTGCACTGGCTGCCCGAGGAAGTGCCGCTGGGCGAGGATTGCCGCGATTGGGCGCAGAAGATCAGCGACCATGAACGCAACCTGCTCACGCAGATCTTCCGCTTCTTCACCCAGGCCGACGTGGAAGTGCAGAACTGCTACCACGAACAGTACGGCCGCGTGTTCAAGCCGACCGAGATCAAGATGATGCTGGCCGCCTTTTCCAACATGGAGACGGTGCACATTGCCGCCTACAGCCACCTGCTTGACACCATCGGCATGCCCGAGACCGAATACGGCATGTTCCTGGAGTACGAGGAGCTGAAGGCCAAGCATGACTACATGCACACCTTCGGCGTGGAGAACGACGAGGACATCGCCCGCACCCTCGCCATGTTCGGCGGCTTCACCGAAGGCATGCAGCTTTTCGCCAGCTTCGCCATGCTGATGAACTTCCCCCGCTTCAACAAGATGAAGGGCATGGGCCAGATCGTCAGCTGGTCGGTGCGCGATGAATCGCTGCATTGCGAAGGCATCACCAAGCTGTTCCACACGTTCGTGAAGGAGCGGGACTGCCTGACCAAGGCGGTGAAGGAAGACATCATCGATTGCTGCCAGAAGACGGTGCGGCTGGAAGACGCCTTCATCGATCTCGCCTTCGAACAGGGCCCGGTGCCGGGCATGAGCGCCAAGGACATCAAGCGCTACATCCGCTTCATCGCCGATTGGCGGCTGGGCCAGCTGGGCTTCCAGCCGATCTACATGATCGAGGATCACCCGCTGCCCTGGCTGGCCCCGCTGCTCAACGGGGTGGAGCACGCCAACTTCTTCGAAACCCGCGCCACCGAATATTCCAAGGCCGCCACCCGCGGCAACTGGAACGACGTCTGGTCCAGCTTCGACAGCCGCCGCAAGGCCAAGACCGCCGCGAACGCAGACGCGGGCGGCGAGGTCGAGGTGGATATGTTTGGCGGGATCGCGGCGGAGTGAATTTGCTTTGAGATGCTGAAGGGAGTTATGAAGCGAGGGTGAAAATCCCTCGCTTCATCAACTTCAGAAAAGTGTTGCAACATGGAAGACCATCCACCCTATGATCCGAGGTCGATTGCCAATTACCTCTTGGAAATGGCGTGGAAGTATGAATTAAATATAACCCATCTGTCCTTGCAGAAGATTATTTATTTCCTTCACGAGAGGTTTCTAAAGGAGACTGGCACTCCACTTTGCAAAGGATACTTTGTTGCGTGGAAGCACGGTCCTGTGCACCCACAAATTTGGAGTACCTTCAAGAACGCGGGTAGAGAGCCTATTCGGCATCATGCCTATGGATTAGACATATTAACTGGTCTTCCATCCCAAGTTCCCGTGATAGAAAACAAAAAAGTTCAATTGTACCTCACTTCGAAAGGTTTGGACCTGATCTCAGTGCCAGCCCACCGTCTTGTAGGTCTGTCACACCTTCCTGGCAGCCCTTGGGACCGTGTTACCAAACGAAGTGGGGGACAAAGGGAGTACGGATCAAGAATATCTGACGAACTTATGCTAAGCTCGCGGTCTGCAGGAGTTGCACCTATTCGCGAGTCGCTAGAAGGAAACGAGGATCTTTATGAGCAGCCGCCTTCCTGACACTGAACTTTGCAATCTGGCTTTTTTGCCGCCTGAGGAAAAACAACGTCATCTCATTGCGTTTGAAAAGCCGAAGCAGATCAAAGGAACTTATCAGCCGTTTCGCAAAGTCTTCCCTGACGCTATTAATTTGCAGTTTCCGCTATTCGGATCAACTCTCCAGTTAGCTAATCTCGAAGCAATCAAGGCTCGCCTAGCGCTCGAATGCCGAGGCAGTGAGGCAGTGCTTTCGATGAATGTGGCGATCGCTGAGGCGACATTTGCTTACGCGATTCAGCATGGGATCGAAGCAACTCAGATCGATGTGGTGTCTTTGGGATTCTCCGGAATTGCCAACCATGAGTTCGGTCTCAATCTGCTGATCCGTTATCGAGATCACGCAGCTATCGTGTTTTTGGACCTCCGGCGAACGAATGGCCTCAGCCACTCCGGGCGCCAGTTCATGTTTTCTGCGCTACACCAGCGCTTCCGCATCGCTTACCCTGACTTGTCGGCCGCACAGCTGGAGATTTGGTGTTATCGCAATAACAAGGACAGGACGCTGGTCTGTATCAATGAGCCAAGCACGTACTTCGATTTCGCCGATATGGAAGTAGACGTCGCAGAGACTTACGCAATCTGGAATGCGATAAAAATCGCGGAAGAGCCGAAGCGCAGGGCATCTGGCAATGGTCGCCCGACTCCTTTCGGTTTCTAGAAGTCATGGCCACGTTTACGTCGCACACGTCAAACTTGACAAAACGAACCAAATAGGTTATATGCCCCAGCCTTGGACCGGGAGCGGGCATGGCCGGCTTCGCCCTCGCTCCTTCGGGTCAGGCCCCTCAGGCCGAAGCCCGACGCGACCGGCGCGGGTTCGGCATCGCGGGGAACTGGCAGCCTTGCCAGCACGAGGGCGTAAAGCCCCAGCCCCGGGCAAATCCCAAGCCAAAGCAACGGACGGCGGATGTGGGGCGGTGGTTCAGCCGCGTGCATGCGTCGGACAAGGGCCCGGGTCGGGCCTCCGGCACGAAACGGCATCCCGCTTCCCGGCGGACCTACGGTGACCTATCCGTGTGACGCTCCCGGCCTCTTCCCCTTGCCAATGGCGCTACGGACCGGGCTGGCACGCGAGCCGCCACCCGGCATCGAGCTTCCGTCCGGTCACAGGCTGCGCCGAAGCGGCAGCAACGCCCCGCCCGGCCACTCGCAAATGCGCGCTGCCCGCCCTCCCCTGCGGCGCCACGCATGGCGCCCGCACCGGTCGCGCAGGTCCGTCTTGATCCTCAGGCAAAAGTCCGGGCTCGCCGCCGGATGCTCCTCCATGCCCCCTCCCCGCTCATCCTGAGCTTGTCGAAGGACAGGGAAGGGGGTCGGGGGTGGGCTCTTTCCCCCACCACGGCGCCGATCACACCATGTCCCCCGGCCGCACCAGCCGGTCAAAGGTCGCTGCGTCCACCAGCCCGCTCTGCAGCCCCGCCTCGCGCAGGGTCAGCCCTTCGGCATGGGCCAGCTTGGCGATGCGGGCGGCATTGTCGTATCCGATCTCGGGCGCCAGCGCGGTCACCAGCATCAGCGAACGTTCCACCAGCTCGCCGATGCGCCGCTCGTCGGCCTGCAGCCCTTCCACGCAGCGCGCGGCGAAGCTTACCATCCCCACCGCCAGCAGGTGCATCGATCGCAGCACCGCGGCGCCGATCATGGGCTTGAACACGTTCAGCTCAAGATGCCCCTGCATCCCGCCCACGGTCACCGCCTGATGATTGCCGATCACCTGCGCGGCCACCATGGTCAGCATCTCGGCCTGGGTCGGGTTGACCTTGCCCGGCATGATCGAGCTGCCCGGCTCGTTCGCCGGAAGCATCAGCTCGCCCAGCCCCGATCGCGGGCCGGAGCCGAGCAGGCGGATGTCGTTGGCGATCTTGGTCAGCGCCACCGCCAGCGTGGCCAGCGTGGCCGAAAACTGCACCAGCGCATCGTTGCTGGCCAGCGCCTCGAACGCGTTGGGCGCGGGCACGAAGGCATGGCCGGTCAACCTCGCCAGCTCCGCCGCCATCGCCGCCGAAAAGCCTTCCGGCGCGTTCAGCCCCGTGCCCACCGCCGTGCCCCCCTGCGCCAGCCGCAGCAGGTGGCTTTCCGCATCGCGCAGCCGCTGATACGCATCGCGCAACTGCTGGACATAGCCGGAAAACTCCTGCCCCAGCGTCAGCGGCGTGGCATCCTGCAGGTGGGTACGCCCGATCTTGACCAGCCCGACCCAGCCTTTCGCCTTGGCATCCAGCGCACCGCACAGCCGGTCGAGCGCGGGGACCAGATCACGGTTCAGCGCCACCACCGCCGCCACGTGCAGCGCGGTGGGAAAGCTGTCGTTGCTCGATTGGCCCCGGTTTACATGATCGTTGGGATGCACCGGGCTCTTGCCCCCGCGCGTTCCGGCCAGCCGTTCGTTGGCCACGCCGGCGATCACCTCGTTCACGTTCATGTTGGTCTGGGTGCCGCTGCCGGTCTGCCAGATCACCAGCGGAAACTGATCGTCAAAGCGCCCGGCGGCGACATCGGCTGCAGCCGCCTCGATCGCATCTGCCAGCCCCTTGTCCAGCCCGTGCGCGCGGTTCACCCGCGCCGCCGCCTGCTTCACCAGCGCCAGCGCATGGACGATGCCCAACGGCATCTGCTCCATCGGCCCGAACGGAAAGTTGTCGATGCTGCGCTGGGTCTGCGCGCCCCAATAGACCGCGTCCGGCACTTCCACCGGGCCGAGCGAATCGGTTTCCAATCGGGGCACAGGCTGTCTCCTCAGGGCCTTTGAATGGCCGAGGTTACGCCCCGTTCCCCGATCGGCAAAGGCAGTCCCCGCTTGGGTCAAGTTGCGGCACCGGCCCGCTCTTCCGCCCGGACGCCCACCTGTGGGATGCTCTGGGTGGCCGGGCGGGGGAGTGGGCCGGTGCCGCGCGATCCGAAACGCAGTTTCGGATCAAAAGATCAATGGTGCTGCTGTTCCTGGGCGTGGCGGCGGTGGAAATCGGCCTCCACGCTGGCGCCGGTGAGATTGGCGAGCACGCCCAGCGCGGCGCCCAGGCCCTTTTCGGCGAAGCAATCGACCACCGTCTTGGCATCCTGCCCGCGCTCTACCGCCATTGTGCGCAGCGCGCGGACCATGTCTTCGAACTCGATCTCGGTCAGCCGCGCGGCCTTCCATTCCTCGCGGCGAACGAAGGTATCGTGCATGTTGTAGCTCATCGGCGGTCCTCTCCCGTGGTCCTCCATCCATGCACAGGGGTATCGGGCAGGCACGGCGGTTTGCTTGCACACCGGCTAGGGGCGAATGCGGAGTCCGGCGGAAGCCGGGATTCAGCCTGGCCTTCAGCCCAATCGCACCGGGCCGGGATCGCCCCGTTCCGCAATCAGGCGGGCGCGCGCATGGGCGCGGGCACGCAAGTATCTGGAATCGATCTCGGTTTCCAAGAGACCTGCCCCCTCGCCCAGATGCGCCAGCGCGGCGGGCAACCCGCGTTCGGCCAGCACGGCCAGCATCGGCACCGGATGCAGGCCCAGTTCGGCGGCCAGCGCCTTCAGCGCGCGGACCATTTCGGTGAATTCGAATTCGGTTGCCCTCGCGGAATCATGTTCTTCCTTGCGCAACAGGGCTTTTCCGAGATCAATGGTCATCGACGGAACTCCTGCCAGCCAAGGTGGCGCGCATGGGGGTGCAAGACAAGACGATAACCAACGGGGAGCGGTGATGATGCCGGCGATGGCCACCAGCGAAGTGTTCCTGATTGCGCTGACGGTGATCCTTGCCGTGCCCTATGCGGTGTGGCGCCTGCTGCGCACCGACCATTACGCGCCACTGGTGGTGGTGCAGATCGTCGGCGGCATCCTGCTCGGCCCCGGGGTGGCGGGGGCGTTGTTTCCCGAAGCGCACAGGTTCGTGTTCAACCCGCAGGTGCTGACCGCGCTGAACGGCGTGGCATGGTGGGCGGTGATGATGTTCGTGTTCAGCGCCGGGCTGGAACTGGATCTGGGCGATGCCTGGGAGAACCGCCGCGAGACGGCGGTGACCGCCGCCGCCGCACTGCTGACCCCGCTGGCGCTGGGCGCGCTGGCGGCGGCGTGGCTGTTCCGCACGCCAGGCTGGATCGGCCCGCTGGGCAGCTATCCCCAGGCGGTAATGGGCATCGGCATGGCCTGCGCGGTAACCGCGCTGCCCATCCTGGTGCTGCTGATGGAAAAGATGGGCATCCTGCGCACCCCGCTGGGCGCGCGGCTGCTGCGCTATGCCAGCCTTGACGATATCCTGATCTGGGGGGTGCTGGCGCTGATCCTGCTGGATTGGCACCGCATCGAGCGGCAGGGCTGGTTCCTGATCGGCTTTGCCGTGGCATCGTGGGCGGTGCGGCGGCTGGTGGCGGCGATTCCGGAAGGTGACCGCTGGCCGGTGGCGCTGGTGTGGCTGGCGGCCTGCGGCTTTGCCGCGGACTGGAGCGGCCTGCACTTCATGGTGGGCGCGTTCCTGGCGGGCGCGGTGCTGGAGGCGCGCTGGTTTGACGAGGCACGGCGCGACCAGTTCCGCCAGTTCCTGCTGTTGACCATCATGCCGGTGTTCTTCCTTTCCACCGGGCTGCGCACGCAATGGGGCGCGGGGCTGGGCGGCATGGGCGGGGCGATGGTGTTCGGCGCAGCGGCGCTGTTCCTTGTCGCATCGGTGGCGGGCAAGCTGCTGGGCGTGCAGATCGCCGGCAGGGTGCTGGGCTGGAAGCCGGGCGAGGCGGGCGTGATCGGCTGGATGCTGCAGACCAAGGCGCTGATCATGATCATCTTCGTCAACGTGCTGCTGGACAAGCAGATCATCACGCCCGAAACGTTCACCGCGCTGCTGCTGATGGCGGTGGCATCGACCATGCTGACCACGCCGGTGGTGCGGCCACGGCTGGCGAGGATGGGGCTTTAGGAGGATGGGGGTTCAGACCCTCGGCAGCAACGTTCTGGACCGCTCTGGATTGCCACGTCGGCTTTGCCTCCTTGCAACGACGAGAGTGTGCGAAGGGACGCCATCGCCCTTTTAGCAACCCTGACTTGCCAGCGTGAAACGGGTTGCATAGCCTGACTCGATGGGGGAAACGGGCGAAGACGGGGGTCAGCGCGCGCGCATGGATACGGGCACAGCTGTGCCCGCGCACAACGCTGCCAGCACCCCCCCGCCAGAGGGGGAAGCAGGCGTGGACATCCACAAACCCAAGCCGGTGCATTCGATCCGGGAATTCCTGAACGAGATCCTTGTCATCATCACCGGCGTGCTGATCGCGCTGGGGCTGGAGCAGGCGGTGGAGAGCTGGCACCATGCCGAGCAGGTCGCCGACGCGCGCGAGACGCTGCGCGAGGAGCTGGCGGTGAACCTGGCCGCCCTGCGCCACACGCAGCGCAATTCGCCGTGCCTGATCGCCAATGCCGACCGCATGGTGGCGCTGATCGACAGCGTGGATCCGGCAAAGATCAGGGCGTTCGCCCGGCAGGCCAACGATCCTGCGCATACCGCGCCGGGCGGCCGCATGAGTCCCGGCATGCTGTCGCTGCGCCTTCGGGCATGGGAGACGGCCAGCTCCTCGGGCCTGCTCGCCTATATGGCCCCGCGCGAGAAGCTCGCGTTTGCGGCGGCCTACAGCCGGGTGGACCTCGAGAAGCGGTATAGGGTGCTGTTTTCCGACATGTCGCCCGAGATCGGTGCGCGGGCCGAGGTCTTCGACGGGTCGCACGAGGAGGCGCAGGCCCTGAAGCGCCTGATCATCGAGCAGCGCGGTTTCTATGCAACGCGAATGAAGAGCCCGTTCAAGGAAATCGTGGACGTGGTGGGCGACTACAAACTGAGGGACGACCCGACCAAGGCACTGCCCACCTGCGTGCCGATCGGCGTGTGACCGTCCCTGCCCTCCCCTGCAAGGAGAGGGGGCCGTCCGCGGCGGGGTGGAGGGGTAACGGGCTTGGCGCAGTGGCTGGCCCGGTGGGCGCGGTGGTGGATGCTACCCCTCCGTCAGCCTTGCGGCTGCCACCTCCCCTGCGAGGGGAGGGTAGCGGGCTGACACCTTACTGGAATACGGCGATGTCGTCGTCTTCGAAGGACGGCACCCCTTTGAGCACCCACGCGGCACGGATCCCGTTGAACACAAACCTGCCGATCACGAGGCACACCGCCGAAAGTGGTATGGCGAAAAAGATCGAGAAGGCGTCAGCCAACCAAATTGCGAATTGCACCGATATCCCCAGCAGCACGATCATCATCAGGATCATGGCTACGCCTGCATAGACCCCTTGGCCGATCCGGAAACGCCAGGCAGCGATCATCGAAACAATGAACACCGAAGCGACTGCTGCGAGAAACCAATAGGGTATCGTGGCAAGATCGAATGCGCGCAGGACCCGCATCGCCAAATAGCCATAGACACAGCCAAAAAGGAGGCAGGCAGCGCTGGCCGTACCCGTTGCTCCCCGCGCGCCGAAGCGCGTGGTCAGATCTACTTCGAAAACCGACATGATTGCCCCCGGCCCCCAAATCAAACTCAGATCACCCCGCAATCACAGCGGATTGCCGTCCTTGTCGCGGTAGATTTCGCGGCGGCCGACGTGGTTGGAAGGGCCGACGAAGCCGTCTGCTTCCATGCGTTCGATCCACTTGGACGCGGTGTTGTAGCCAACGCCCATCTGGCGCTGGATCCAGCTGGCCGAGGCCTTCTGGCTTTCGAACACCAGCTGGCACACCTGGCGGTACTTGCGCTCCTCGGGGTTGTCGCTGGCGGTGGCGTCGAGATCGTCGAAGCCGAAGCCGCCGTCCTCGGGTTCTTCGGTGACCGAATCGACGTATTCGGGCGAGCCCTGCGCGCGCCAGTGGTCGGCCACCTTCTCCACTTCCTCGTCGGAAACGAACGGGCCGTGGACGCGCTTGATCGGGTCGGTGGCGGGCTTGTAGAGCATGTCGCCCTTGCCCAGCAGCTGTTCGGCGCCCTGTTCACCCAGGATGGTGCGGCTGTCGATCCGGCTGGTGACGGCGAAGCTGATGCGGGTGGGCAGGTTGGCCTTGATCACGCCGGTGATGACGTCGACCGAGGGGCGCTGCGTGGCCATGATCAGGTGGATGCCGGCGGCGCGGCTCTTCTGGCTGAGACGCTGGATCAGGACTTCGATTTCCTTGCCCACGGTGACCATGAGGTCGGCCAGCTCGTCGACGATGACGACGATCTGGGGCAGGACCTGGTAATCGAGCTGCTGTTCCTCGAAGATCTCCTCGCCCGTATCGGGATCGAAGCCGACCTGGATGCGGCGGCCGAGCGGCTTGCCCTTTGACGCGGCGGCGCGGACCTTTTCATTGAAGCCGGAAAGGTTGCGCACGCCGATCGAGGACATCTGGCGATAGCGGCGCTCCATTTCCTCTACCGCCCACTTCAGCGCGCGCACCGCCTTGGGCGGTTCGGTGACCACGGGGGAGAGCAGGTGCGGGATATCGTCGTAGCTCTTGAGTTCCAGCACCTTGGGATCGACGAGGATCATGCGGCACTGCGCCGGGGTGAGCCGGTAGAGCAGCGAGAGCAGGATGCAGTTGAGCCCGACCGACTTGCCCGAGCCGGTGGTGCCGGCCACGAGCAGGTGGGGCATGGTGGCAAGATCGGCCACGATCGGTTCGCCGGCGATGTCCTTGCCCAGGATGATCGGCAGCAGGCCCTTGTGGCTGGCGAACTTTTCGCACTCCACCAGTTCCCGGAAACTGACCATGTCGCGCACCGCATTGGGCAGTTCGATGCCCATCACCGTGCGGCCAGGGATGGAGGAGACGCGCGCGGAGATCGCGCTCATGTTGCGGGCGATATCGTCGGCCAGGCCGATCACGCGGCTGGCCTTGATGCCGGGCGCGGGCTCCAGTTCGTACATGGTGACGACCGGGCCGGTGCGGACGGCAGTGATTTCACCCTTCACGTTGAAATCATCGAGCACGTTTTCAAGCAGGCGCGCGTTGCGTTCCAGCCCGAGCTTGTCGATCTTGGGCTGCGCGCTGGCGGGCGGTTCGGCCAGCAGGGCGGAGGCCGGCAGTTCGAAGCGATCGAACAGGTCACCCTGCTTCGTCGGCTGCGCCGGCGCGGTGGCCACCTTGGGCCGGGTCTGCGGATCGGTGATCTCGGTGGGGCGGCGCGGGGGCTGGCCGGAGGTGGCCTCGACACCGGAGACAACGGGGGCATCGCCATCGGCCACGTCAAAGGGGATGGGCGGTTCGGCCCCGGCACTGCGCCGATCCTTGCGCTTTTCCTTCCGCTGCGGCGCCTCAAGCCCTTCAGGCATGGGCAACGCGGGGGCGCGGCGCAGCACGGCAGGGATGGTCAGCAGGCTGAGCCAATCGAGTGCGAAGACCCGGCCGGCAAGGAACAGGCCACCGCCCAGCGTGACGAGCGCGAAGACCAGGATCACCCAGCCCTGTGCCGGGCCGGCAAAGTGACCGATCCAGCGCACCAGTGCGGCGCCGAGCAGGCCGGAAAGGCCGCCGAAGCCGGCAGGCAGGGTCGCCCCGCCGTCCGTAAAGGCCAACGAGAGCGTGGTGCCGACCAGCACCATTGCGCCCAGCAGGAGCAGCACCAGCCGCCACCAGGCCGGCCAGGAGGGCAGTTCTTCGTCATCCTCGGTGAGCTCGACCAGGTCCCCGGCCGAATCCCACAGGCGCCGCGCGAAGACGAACAGCAGCGGCAGCACAAGCGCACCGGGCAGGCCGACGGCCATGAGCAGGCGTTCCGAAACCCACGCCCCGCCAAGGCCCATCCAGTTTTCCACCGGGCTGCCCGAGGCGGTGCTGCCCGAAGGGTCGGTCTGGGTATAGCTGAGCAGCGACAGCGCCAGGAACACCATCAGCGCGAACAGCAGCGCGCCGCCGATCAGCTCGGCACTGCGGCGGAAGCTGCGCTTGAGAATGGCGCGCCAATCACCGCCGCCGGAGCGGCGACCAGTCGCCGATGTGAGTGCCCTCGATGCCATGAAACCCGTCCCTTCGCGGAACATAATGCGCCCGAAGGGGAGTCACCGTCAAGAATCCAAGGGATTCCAGCCGCTTTTTTGCGATCAGCGGAAAGCGTCTATGGCGGCCCAGCCGTGCACGGGCAGGCCGCGGGCGCGCTTCCAATCCATCCCGCCCAGCGCGATCACCGGCAGCGGGCTTTGCCGCGCCAGCAGCAGGAAGCGCACCGGGCCCAGCACCCGCCCCCCGGGATGCGAGCGCGTGGGGAATACCGGGGAGAGCAGCACGGCATGGGCCTGCGCCCGAGCCGCATCGCCGATTTCTCGCAGCGAATGCGCCGTGGCCAGCCTCAGCGGCGCACGGCGGGCAAGCCGGGCCGCAGGGCCATAGCCGGGGCCGGACAGCACCATCTGCACGCCGCGCACTGCGCAGAGGCGGCGCAACTGCGCCAGCCGCTGGTCGCGTTCCGCTTCGGGCAGGTGATAGTGGCGAAAGACCAGCGCGCTGCCACGCGGCAGGCGGGCGATCGCGCGATCCAGCGCGGCATCGTTGCGCCGGTCGGTCAGGAGGATGCACTTCGGCACGGGGTAGCGCTTCGCCATCGTGGCGCTATAGCACCGCGCCATGCAGGAAGCCCACACGCCCCTTTCCGACATCCGCGCCCGCATCGCGCAGGCCGCCCGCATCGCCCGCCGCGACCCCGCCGGGGTGACGCTGGTGGCGGTGAGCAAGACCAAGCCGGCCAGTGCTATCGAATCGCTGATCGCAGCGGGGCAGGCGGTGTTCGGCGAGAACCGGGTGCAGGAGGCGCAGGACAAGTGGCCCGCCCTGCGCGAGGCGCACCCCGAGGTGCTGCTGCACCTGGTGGGCCAGCTGCAGTCCAACAAGGCCGAGGATGCGGTGCGCCTGTTCGACTGCATCCATTCGCTGGACCGCCCTTCGTTGCTGACCGCGCTGGCCAAGGCGATGGACAGGACGGGGCGGCGCGTGCCGCTGTTCGTGCAGGTGAACATCGGCGCCGAGGAGCAGAAGGGCGGCTGCGCGATCGCAGACCTGCCCGCGCTGCTGGCGCAGGCGCGCACGGCCGACCTGCCGGTGCAGGGCCTGATGTGCGTGCCGCCGGCGGGAATCGAGGCGGCGCCGTTCTTCGCGCTGCTGGGCAAGCTGGCCGCGGACAACGGCGTTTCCGGCCTGAGCATGGGCATGAGCGACGACTTCGAGACCGCGGTGATGCTGGGCGCCACGCACATCCGGGTTGGGTCTGCCCTGTTTGGCGCGAGGTAGCACACGAACCGCCGATAGCGCCGGGATCAAGATGATCAATTTGGCGCTTTCACAGATGGTTAGCAGGACATCAACCCTTGCCTGCGCATTGGTGCGGAGCGGCGTTTAAGAGCTGGCAACCGATTTGGGTTATTCTGCCCGGGTGACCCAGCTCGCCATCTTGCCCGCGCCCAGCATCGACCTCGATCGCGTCTACAGAGCGACGATGTGGCTGCAGGTACTCGCCATCGGCCTTGCCGCCTATCATGACGGCACCGATAACCAGTTTCGCGATCCGTTGCTTTCGGGCCTGCTCGTGACGCTGTGCGTCAGCCTGGCGATCCAGCTTTACCTGAGCAGCATCGCCAAACGCGCGAGTGCGGAACAGGCCGATGTGCACCGCGATTCGCAGCAGGCGCGTTCGCGCACCGAAGAGCTGTTCGGCATGACCGACATGCTGCAGGCGGCGGAAACCTATGACGATGCGGGCGCGGTGCTGCAGGCGACGGCGCGCAAGCTGCTGCCCGAACACGGCGTGGCGCTGTATGTCTTCAACAATTCGCGCGACCGGCTGGATCTGGCGCGCAGCTGGGACCTGCCGGAAGGGTATGCCCCCTCACCCACGCTTTCGCCCAACAACTGCTGGGCGCTGAAGCGCGGCAAGACCCACGTGAACGTGCCCACTATCGGCGGCCTGTGCTGCAGCCATCATGCCGGATCGGTCTCCACGGTGGAAATCCCGATGATGGCCTGCGGGCAGCTGCATGGCCTGCTGGTGCTCGCTCGCGGAGACGTGGATCAGATCGAGAACCCCGCAAAGGAAGTTCTGGAGGTGACCCGCCTGGGCAGGTCACTGGCCGATTCGATGTCGCTGGCGCTGTCCAACATCGCGCTGCGCGAAAAGCTTCGCACGCAATCGCTGCGCGATCCGCTGACCGGCCTGTACAACCGCCGCTATATGGAAGATGCGCTGGAACGGTTCCTGTCACTGGGATCGCGCAACGGGTCGGCCACGTCGGTGATCATGCTGGACCTGGACAACTTCAAATCGCTGAACGACCAGTATGGCCATGCCAAGGGCGATGCGGTGCTGCGCGATGCCGCGGCGCAGATCGTGGGCGCATTGCGGCCCAGCGACGTGACCTGCCGCTATGGCGGGGAAGAGCTGATGGCGATCCTGCCCGATTGCGGGCTGGAAGATGCGGCGCTGAAGGCCGACCAGATCCGCGCACGCATTGCCGCGCTGTCCGAACTTCACGGCTGCGCGATCAGCGCGTCGTTCGGCGTCGCCTGCATGCCTGAAAGCGCCGGCTCGGCCAGTGATATCCTGCCGCAGGCAGACGCTGCGCTCTATGCCGCGAAGCTGGCGGGCAAGAACCGGGTGCACACCGCCGAATCACGCATGCCGCGCGAAGCATCAGGCCCACGCCTGGCGGTAACCGGCAAGCGCTGAAGACGGTTCAGGCCTGCCGTTCGTTGTAACGGCTGAGTTCGTCGCCGCTGAGCGTCACCACGTGGAGCAGGTTGGTGGCCCCGGGCGTGCCGAAGGGAACACCCGCAAGCGCGATCAGCTTTGACCCCGCAACGCCGAAGCCGTGGCGCAGCGCCATGCGCTTGCCCTTGGCGATCATCTCTTCGAAGCTGCCGATATCCTTGGTGGAAACGGCATGCGCGCCCCACAGCAGGCCCAGCTTGCGCGCCGTCTTGGCCGAAGGGGTGAGCACCAGCATGGGCACGCCGGGCCGTTCGCGCGCCACGCGGCGTGCGGTGGAACCCGATCCGGTGAAGACGATGATGCCCGAGATCGGCAGCGCGCGGGCGATGCTGGCGCTGGCTTCGGCCAAGGCATCGGCGGTGGTGGGATCGGGAGTGGTTTCGATGAAGTGGACGCGCGCGGCATAGCCGGGATCGGCCTCCACCTGCGCGGCGATGCGGTGCATGATCGTCACCGCTTCTTCCGGCCAGGCGCCGGCGGCGGTTTCGGCCGAGAGCATGACCGCGTCGGCGCCATCATAGACGGCGTTGGCCACGTCAGACACTTCGGCGCGGGTGGGCGTGGGCGACTCGATCATCGATTCGAGCATCTGCGTGGCGACGACCACCGGCTTGCCCTGCCGCCGCGCGCCTTCGACGATGCGCTTCTGCAGCGGGGGGACTTCCTCGGGATTCAGTTCGACGCCAAGGTCGCCACGCGCGACCATGATGCCGTCGGACAGTTCGATGATTTCGTCCAGCCGGCCGATCGCAGCCGGTTTTTCGATCTTGGCCATCAGCGACCCATAGCCGCCCATCAGGCGGCGCGCCTCGGCCACGTCTTCGGGCCGCTGCACGAAGGACAGCGCAATCCAGTCAGCCCCCTGCTCCACCGCGAACGACAGGTCGCGCCGGTCCTTTTCGGTGAGAGCGGGCACGGGCACCACGGCATCGGGCACGTTCACGCCCTTGCGATCCGAGATCACGCCGCCGACTTCGGCCGAGCAGAGGATCTCGTTCGCATCGGCGCGGATCACGCGCAGGCGCAGCTTGCCATCGTCGATCAGCAGGCGCTGTCCCTTCTGCAGGATGCCGAAGAGTTCGGGATGGGGCAGGCACACCCGATTCTCGTCGCCCGGCTCGGGATTGCGATCGAGCGTGAAGTGGCCCGAATGGCGGATGACGGCGCGGCCTTCCTTGAAGGTTCCGACACGCAGCTTTGGCCCCTGCAGATCGCACAGGATGGTGACCGGGCGGCCCAGCTTGCGCTCCATCGCGCGGATCGAGGCGATGGTCTCGGCATGGGTGGCATGATCGCCGTGGCTCATGTTGACGCGGAAGGCGTCAGCGCCGGCACGAAACAGCTTTTCCAGCATTTCGGGCGAGCGGCTGGCCGGCCCGACTGTGGCGAGGATCTTCACCTTGCGCCCACGGGGATCCATCACAGCCATGTCAAAAACCTCACATTGTCCGCCTGCACCATCGCGCCGACGGCTTTGATCCGGGCGCGCTATGGCCTATGCGCCAGCAAAACCCAAGACCTGCCAAGGAATGATTTCCATGGATACGAATTTATCCGAAGCCATAGACACCCTGCCCGATGCCGTGGCGGCACAGGCGTTCCGCAGGCTGGTCCGGCACCTGCGCCACCGGCACGATGCGCAGAACATCGACCTGATGGGACTGGCGGGGTTCTGCCGCAACTGCCTGGCCGACTGGATCATCGAAGCGGGTGCGGAGCTTGACAAGGCGGCGGCGCGAGAGGTGATCCACGGCATGCCCGCGGCCGAATGGAAGGCGAAGTTCCAGACCGAGGCCACGCCGGAACAACTGGCGCGGATGGACGAGAGCCTGAAGAAGAACGCGCGCTGAACCTGACTGACGCTCGCGGGCGATCAGATCGAACCTACGTTTGAAATGAGATTATCTTGCGATAGCATCACGGGATAGGTAGTTACCCCTAACATGTTGGGGGTAACGGCCATTCCAAGCGGCAGGTTGCCGGGATATTCCCGGTGAGCCAGCCTGTGCAGGGCGTTGCTGCAGGTGGCCGGCCCTTCAATGGCGGGTCTGCCCCACCCGGTTTGCCGACGAGGACCAGCCCTACAGGAAACGAGCCCTCAGAGAATCCAACGATAGCGAATACCGGCTATCGACCGGAAATCGACGGCCTGCGCGCCGTGGCGGTGGTTCCGGTGATCCTGTTCCACGCCGGGCTGGGGCCGTTCCACGGCGGGTTCGCGGGCGTTGATGTGTTCTTTGCGATCAGCGGCTTCCTGATCACGCGGCTGCTGGTGGCAGACCTGCAGGCGGGCGCGTTTTCCATCGCGGGCTTCTATGAACGGCGGGTGCGGCGCATCCTGCCGGCGCTGTTCCTGGTGATGGTGGCGTGTGTCCCTTTTGCCTGGGCGTGGCTGCTGCCATCGCAGCTCGACGATTTCGGCAAGAGCCTGGTGGCGGTGTGCCTGTTCGCCTCCAACGTGCTGTTCTGGCGTGAACAGGGCTATTTCGGCGCAGACACCGCGCTGAAGCCGCTGCTTCACACCTGGAGCCTGGCGGTGGAGGAGCAGTTCTACATCGCGTTCCCGCTGCTGTTGTGGGCGCTGTGGCGCTGGGCCGGCGGGCGCAGGTGGCTGCCGGCGGTGCTGGGCGCGCTGGCGCTGGCGAGCCTGGCGCTGTCGCAATGGAGCACGGTTCATGCCGCGCAGGCGGGGTTCTACCTGGCGCCGGGGCGGGCATGGGAACTGCTGGCGGGTGCGATCTGCGCCCTGCTGCCCGAGGCGAAGGTGCGCGCAGGCGCGGTCCGACATGTGCCGGGGCTGGCAGGGCTGGGCATGATTGCGGCGGCGGTGCTGCTGTTCAGCGAGGATTCGGCGTTTCCGGGGTTGCTGGCGCTGCTGCCGGTGGGCGGAGCGCTGCTGGTGCTGCGGCACGGTGGCGCGGGGACGGCAGCCGGGCGGGTGCTGGCACATCCGTTGCCGCGCGGAATCGGGCTGGTCAGCTACAGCGCCTATCTGTGGCACCAGCCATTGTTCACGTTCGCCCGCGCGCAGTCCGCCGCGCTGCCGGGCAAGGTGGAGATGGCGGCACTGGCGCTGCTGGCGATCGGGCTGGGTGCATTGAGCTGGTGGTTCGTGGAGCTGCCATTCCGCCGGCGCGGGGCGGGGCCGCTGCCACGACGGGGTGCGGTCTTTGCCGGGGCGCTGGCGGGCATGGCGGTGCTGGCGGGTGCGGGCGTAGTGCTGCACCGGGCGCACGGGTTTCCGGCGCGACCGGCGGCGAATGGCACGATGGGCGCGCTGGAGCAGCGGCTGGCGATCAACTTCGGGCTGGGGCCTGAGTGCGAGGGGCGCTTCACCCTTTCTCCCGCGTGCGCCACGGCGGAAAAGCCCGACATGCTGCTGTGGGGTGACAGCTTCGCCATGCACCTGGCGCCCGGGCTGATGGCGGGGCCGCGCCGCCCGGCCTTGCGACAGATGACCATATCGAGCTGCGCGCCATTGCTGGACATCGGACTGATGGCGGCGGGGCGCGACTATGATCCGGCGGCGGCGCGCGACTGCATCGCCTTCGATGAACAGGTGCTGGGCTGGCTGAAGGCGAACCGGCAGGTGCGCACGGTGGTGCTGGCTTCACCCTTCACGATGTACAGCGACCTGGCGATGGACCGGGCCGGGCATGTCGCCACGGCCACGCCCGATCGGGTGGCTGACGCGCTGCGGCGCACGGTGGCGGCGATCCGGGCGACGGGCGCGCGGGTGGTGGTGATCGCCCCACCGCCGAACGATGGCACCAACCTGGGCCAGTGCCTGGCCCGCGCGGCGCGCAACGGGCAGCTTTCGGGCGATACCGGATCCCCCTGCGATTTCCCGCGGGCACAGGCGAAGAACTATCCCGACGCGCTGATGGCGCGGATTGCGCCGGTGGTGCCGGTGATCCGGCTGGACACGATGGTCTGCCCCCGGGAGACGTGCCTGGCGCAGCATGACGGGCGGATGATCTGGCGCGATGACGGGCACCTGTCGATCGAGGGCTCGCGCTGGCTGGGCGCGCGATACCATTGGGCGGCGCTGGCGCGGCAGTTGGCGCGCTAGCGCCGCGATTGCCAGCGTTGCAGCACGCGCTGTTCAACCTCGCGGAACAGGGCGTCGAGATCGTTGCGATCGACGTCCAGCACTTCGTCCCAATCGGCGAGCACGGCATCGAGATCGGCGGCGATATAGGTGCCGGCCCAGGTGCCCTGCGGCATGGCGGGCGCGGGGTGCGGGCGGTGGGGCCAGGGATGGCCGGTCAGGTTGTTCCACAGCGATCCGGCGAGCACCAGCAACCCGACGTTTAGGGCAAGCGGCAGGAGCAGGAAATCCCAGCCCCAGTGGCTGGTCTGAGCCCCGAGCGCGCAGAGCAGCGCACAGGCGCCGCCGGGTGGGTGCAGGCAGCGGCCCAGCGTCATGGCCGCGATGGCAACGCTGACGGCGATCGCTGCGGCCAGCCACGGCGCGCTCAGCAGATGGCCGCACAGCAGGCCGATGGCGGCGGAAAGCATGTTGCCGCCGAACACCGACCACGGCTGTGCCAGCGGGCTGGCAGGCACGGCAAAGACCAGCACGGCCGAAGCGCCGAGCGGCGCGACCAGCCATGGCGCGGCGGCATGTCCGGTGGCGCGCGTGACGGCCTGCGTCACCAATCCCGCCAGCGCGATGCCGATCAGCGCGCCAAGCGCATTGCGCACCCAGCCGAGCCGGCCGCCGGGCCGCAACTGCGCGCGTTCCAGCGCGGTGATCACCATGCTACGCAATGCGGCGTCCTTCCCCGGCCAGTTTCTCGCGCGGGTCCATACACGGGCAGGCGGGCGCCGCCAGACGGTTTCGTGGTTCCAGGCCTTTGATGCACAAACGAAAACGCCCGGCACTGGGCCGGGCGTTTCCTGTTCGACACTGTCGAAGGCTGGATCAGCGCTTCGAGAACTGGAACGAACGACGGGCCTTGGCGCGGCCGTACTTCTTGCGTTCCACGACGCGGGGGTCGCGGGTCAGGAAGCCGGCGGCCTTGACCGCGCTGCGCAGGGCAGGTTCGAACTTGGTCAGCGCCTGGGCGATGCCGTGCTTGACCGCGCCGGCCTGGCCCGAAAGGCCACCGCCCTTGACGGTGCAGACGATGTCGTACTGGCCTTCGCGACCGGCGACGGCGAACGGCTGGTTGATCACCAGGCGCAGCGTCGGACGGGCGAAATAGACTTCCTGGTCACGGCCATTGACAGTGACCTTGCCCGAGCCGGGCTTCAGCCACACGCGGGCAACGGCGTCCTTGCGGCGGCCGGTGGCGTAGGAACGGCCCTGCGCGTCCACTTCGCGATCGCGCAGCGGCATGGTGGGGGCGGCGGGAACGACCGGGGCTTCGGCATCGGCCGAAGGCGCAGCGGCCGGAGCGGGAGCGGCGGCGGTGAGGTTCTTCAGGTCCGCCAGGCTCGAAACGGAATCGGTGTCGGACATGTCTTACGCACCCACCTTGTTCTTGCGGTTCATCGAAGCGACGTCGAGCGCTTCGGGCTGGGTTCCGCCATGCGGATGCTCGGCACCGGCATAGAGGTGCAGGGCGCGCATCTGCGCACGGCCGAGAGGACCGCGCGGGATCATGCGTTCCACCGCCTTTTCAAGCACGCGCTCAGGGAAGCGGCCGCCGAGGACCTTGTCCGCGGTGACTTCCTTGATGCCGCCGGCATAGCCGGTGTGCTTGTAGTAGGTCTTGTCCTTCAGCTTGTTGCCGGTGAACTTCACCTTGTCGGCGTTGATCACGACAACGTGATCGCCGCAATCGACGTGGGGCGTGAAGCTGGGCTTGTGCTTGCCGCGCAGATGGTTGGCGATGATCACGGCGAGGCGGCCGACGACCAGACCTTCGGCATCGATCAGATGCCACTTCTTTTCCACCTC
Source organism: Novosphingobium cyanobacteriorum (assembly GCF_029436685.1). GTDB lineage: Bacteria > Pseudomonadota > Alphaproteobacteria > Sphingomonadales > Sphingomonadaceae > Novosphingobium > Novosphingobium cyanobacteriorum. Next base: position 27,014 of record NZ_JAROCY010000008.1, on the reverse strand, counting down.
GGCCGGCTTGATCGACCGGGTGACCTTGCTGAGAGCCTTCATGGCTGGGTCATTCCCCTGATACTTGGTGCACCGCGCGCGAATCCGCCAAGGGACGCCACGCACGGCGAGGAAGCGCGCCTTTGTTGCATGACAGCCGCAGAGTCAAGCTTTCGGGCGGGTTTGCGGAGAGGTAAAATAATACCGCATCGTCAATCCGGCACGATTTCCGCCGCCAGCCAGCCCACCGTGGCCGATCCCGCGGCATCGCAGACCCAGCCCGCGATGGCCGGCGCTTCATAGGGATGGAGTGCCTCAAGCCGGGCGATGGCGCGGGCCAGCGCGGTGGAGGTGGTCTTGAACAGCACGCCCACTTCCCGGCCTTCGCCCCGCGCGCCCTTCCAGCGGTAGAGCGAGCGGACACCGGGTAGGATATTGGCGCAGGCGACGAGTCCTTCGTCGAGCAGCGCGCCCGCCACGGCTTCCGCGCTCGCTTCATCGGCAAAGGGGCACCAGATCAGCGCGGCGCCCGGTTCGTCCATGTCAGCGAGTCCGGCCGAGCGCGTGCGCGCCCCAGGTTGTGGCGATGACCAGCAGCGCGCCGGTGAGCTGGTGCAGCACCGCGATCCACAGCGACACGCCCGACCAGACCGTGGCGATGCCGAGCAGGATCTGCGTGCCGAACACGCTGTGCACGGCGATGGAGGCGGGGCGCGCGGTCTTGCGCAGGCGGCGCGCCAGCACGACCAGCACGACCACAACGGCCCAGGCCCACCAGCGGTGGACGAAGTGGACGAGGAAGGGATCGTGGGTGAAGGCGAAGAGGCCCCCGCGCGACCAATCGATGCCTGCGGGGAAGAACGAGCCCTGCATCAGCGGCCAGGCCGTCCAGTTGAACCAGCCGCCGCCTGCCGATGTGCCCGCGCGCAGGCCGGCGAGCAGCGCGCCATAGAACAGCTGCAGCACCAGCATGGCAAGCGCGAGGCCACCGAGCCCGGTCATCCGCGCCGGCGCCTCACCCCGGGCATGGGCGCGCAGATCGAGCGCGGTCCAGACGATGCCGGCCAGCGTGAACAGCGCGACCAGCAGGTGCGTGGCCAGGCGGAAGTGGCTGACCTTCACATCGTGGACGATGCCCGACTTGACCATCCACCAGCCAACCGCCCCCTGCAGCGCGCCGAGCGCCAGCAGCGCAAGCAGGCGCGGCTTGTATCCTTGCGGGATCATCCCGCGCACCCAGAACCACGCCAGCGGTGCGGCGAAGGCAAGGCCGATGGTGCGCGCCAGCAGGCGGTGGACCCATTCCCAGAAGAAGATGAACTTGTAGGTCGCCAGCGTCATGCCGGCCGGGCCATTGACGAGGATGTATTGCGGGGTCTGCCGGTACTTGGCGAATTCGGCCTGCCACGCGGCCTCGGTCAAGGGCGGCAGCGCACCCGAAACCGGGTTCCATTCGGTGATCGAAACGCCCGATTCGGTCAGCCGGGTGATGCCGCCGACGACCACGATGGCAACGATCATCGCCGCCACCACCCACAGCCAGCGCACCAACGCCAGCGGCGATGCAGACGACGGGACTGCGGGGCGATCAAGGACCTGGGCCGTGTTCATTGCCGCGCACCCTTGGGCCAGCGGAGCCCGCCTTTGCAAGATGGTAATTCCGGGCAGCAGGGCCTGCCTGAACGGGCAGGCGCGCCAAGAGGGTAACGGCCGCGAAAATGCCGGGCACCCCATTGCGTCATGTTATAGTGTTACATATATGGACGCGGTGCGTGACTCGCTTCTTGCCCTGCGCGCCCGGCTTGATCGGGTTGGCGTCATCCTTTCCGGGCTGTGCCTGGTGCATTGCCTTGCCGGGCTGTTCCTGATCGGCGTGCTCGGGCTGGGCGGCGGCGCCTTGCTGGCCCCGTCGATCCATCGCGTGGGGCTGGGGCTGGCAGTGGTGGTGGGCGCGCTGACGATCGGCATCGGCGCGATACGCCACGGCCGGATGCTGCCGCTGGCGCTGGGCGGCACGGGCGTGGCGCTGATGGCGGCGGCGGTGATCGCGGGCCATGGCAGCGCCGAAGCGGTGCTGACGATCTGTGGCGTGGTGCTGGTGGCCAGCGCGCATATCGTGAACATCCGCAAGGGCGCGTGCTGAACGCCACTCTGGCAGGTTGCATGGACCGCAAGGGCCGCTAAAGCACCGGGCATGACCGGCACCCTTTCCCTGATCGTCAACGGCGAACCCCGCCGCGCCGCACCCGGCACCGTGGCGGACCTGGTCCGCAGCCTGGAGCTGAACCCTGCGAAGGTCGCGGTGGAGCGCAATGGCGAGATCGTGCCCCGATCGACGCTGGCCGACGTGGCCATTGCCGATGGGGACGTGCTGGAAATCGTGCACTTTGTTGGCGGAGGACAAGAGGACGTGACTGAAGATACCTGGACCGTTGCGGGCCGCACGTTCCGGTCACGCCTGATCGTGGGCACCGGCAAGTACAAGGACTTTGCCCAGAACGCCGCGGCGGTTGAGGCTTCGGGCGCGGAGATCGTGACCGTGGCGGTGCGCCGCGTGAACGTGAGCGATCCCAAGGCGCCGATGCTGACCGACTTCATCGACCCGAAGAAGATCACCTACCTGCCCAACACCGCCGGCTGCTTCACCGCCGAGGACGCGATCCGCACGCTGCGGCTGGCGCGCGAGGCGGGCGGATGGGACCTGGTGAAGCTGGAAGTGCTGGGCGAGGCGAAGACGCTCTATCCCAACATGGTCGAAACCATCCGCGCCACCGAAGTGCTGGCAAAGGAAGGCTTCAAGCCGATGGTCTATTGCACCGATGATCCCATCGCGGCCAAGCAGCTGGAGGATGCGGGCGCGGTGGCGGTGATGCCGCTGGGCGCGCCGATCGGATCGGGCCTGGGCATCCAGAACCGCGTGACCATCCGCCTGATCGTGGAAGGGGCAAGCGTGCCGGTGCTGGTTGATGCCGGCGTTGGCACGGCGAGCGATGCGGCCGTGGCGATGGAGCTGGGCTGCGACGGCGTGCTGATGAACACCGCGATTGCCGAGGCGAAGGATCCGCTGCTGATGGCGCGGGCGATGAAGCTGAGCGTGGAGGCCGGCCGCGCCGCCTATCGCGCCGGGCGCATGGGCACGCGCAAGTATGCCGATCCCAGCAGCCCGCTGGCGGGGTTGATCTGATGGTGCAGGCAATCACGCCGGGCGCAGCGTTCAAGGACAACCTGGCGCTGTTGCCCCCGATCGAGGGCCTCGCGCGGATCGACCTGACCAATGGCGCCGGCGCGGTGGTGGCAAGCATCCCCAACGAGCCAGGCAAGCAGGGTTCGCTGGCGGTCTATCACTACCTGAAGCGGGCGTTCGGCCGGCTGGATGCGGCGGCGGCAGAGCACGCGCTGCTGGTGTTCGGCGAACACACCGCCGACGCGCGCAACCGCCCCGGCGCACATCCCAACGTGGACCGGCTGATCGCGGTGGCCGAAGGCGGCGAAGCGCTGGATATCGTGGTGGTGCCCGTCGCGGGCTGAACGACGGCCTCGATCACCGAGGCCGTCGTGCGTGGTTGATCAGCCCGCCACGCCGGCTGCGGCGAGGACGGCCAGCGTCAGGATATCGGGCGCGATTGCGGTCATCGGGGCGATCTGCACCGGCTTTTCCATGCCGACCATCATCGGGCCGATCACCGCATTGCCAGCCAGTTCGCGCAGCAGCTTTGCCGAGATGTTGGCCGATTGCAGGCCGGGCATGATCAGCACGTTGGCGGGGCCGGACAGTCGGCTAAACGGATAGTTGGCCTGAACCTTGGGGTTCAGCGCGGCATCGGGCGCCATTTCGCCTTCGTATTCGAAGCCGGGCTGCTTTTCATCGAGGATGGCCACCGCCTCGCGGATCGAATCGAGCCACTTGCCATAGGGGTTGCCGAAGGTGGAGTACGACAGGAACGCCACGCGCGGTTCGTGGCCCATGCGGCGGGCGACGGCGGCGGTTTCCATGGCGATGTGGGCGAGGTCTTCCGCCGAGGGGCGTTCGTTCACCGTGGTATCGGCCAGGAACACGGTATAGTTCTTGGCGACCATCAGGTGGATACCGAAGGGCAGGTGGCCGGGCTTGGGGTCCAGCACCTGGCGCACTTCCTTCATCGACTGGGCGAAGGTGCGCGTCATGCCGGTGATCAGCGCATCGCCATGGCCGAGCGCGACCAGCGCCGAGGCAAAGACGTTGCGGTCCTGGTTGACCATGCGCTTGACGTCGCGCTCCATGAAGCCGCGGCGCTGCAGGCGGGCATAGAGATAGTCCACCATGTCGGGCACCAGCGGCGAGACCGCGGAGTTGTGGATCTCAAAGCTTTCGGGATCGCCGACGCCCAGTTCGACCAGCTTGTCGAGCACCGGCTGGGTGCGGCCGACAAGGACCGGGGTGCCATAGCCGAAATCGCGGAACTGGATCGCGGCGCGCAGCACCACTTCGTTCTCCGCTTCGGCAAAGACCACCCGCTTCGGATTGACCTTGGCCTGGGCGAAGACGTTGGTGAGCACCGAGGTGGTGGGGTTGAGCCGCGCCTTGAGGCTGGTGCGATACGCGTCGAAATCCTCGATCGGCTTCTGCGCCACGCCCGAATCCATCGCCGCCTTGGCCACGGCAGAGGACACGACCTCCATCAGGCGGGGATCGAACGGCGCGGGGATGATGTAGTCCAGCCCGAAGGTGTGGTTCTGGCCATAGGCGGCGGCCACTTCCTCGGGCACCGGCTCACGCGCCAGCTCTGCAATGGCGCGGGCGGCGGCGATCTTCATCTCTTCGTTGATCGCGGTGGCGCGCACATCCAGCGCGCCGCGGAAGATGAAGGGGAAGCCGAGCACGTTGTTGACCTGGTTCGGATAGTCCGAACGGCCGGTGGCGACGATGCAGTCGGGCCGCGCAGCCTTCGCCTCGGGCGGGGTGATTTCCGGATCGGGGTTTGCCATGGCGAAGATGATCGGCTGCGGCGCCATCTTCTTGACCATTTCGGGCGTGACCGCATCCTTGACCGACAGGCCCAGAAAGATGTCCGCGCCCTGCATCGCTTCTTCCAGTGTGCGGTGAGGGGTATCGACCGCATGGGCGGACTTGAACTGATCGACCCCGGCGCGGCCGGTGTAGATCACGCCCTTGCTGTCACACATGATCACGTTTTCATGCCGCACGCCCATCGCCTTGATCAGCGCGGTGCAGGCAATCGCGGCGGCGCCAGCGCCGTTGACCACGACCTTCACGTCGTTGAGGCTGCGCCCCGTGAGGAAGCAGGCATTGAGCAGGCCGGCGGCGGAGATGATCGCGGTGCCGTGCTGGTCGTCATGCATCACCGGAATCTTCAGGCGTTCCTTCAGCGCCTGTTCGATGATGAAGCATTCGGGCGCCTTGATGTCTTCAAGGTTGATACCGCCGAAGCTGGGTTCCATCAGCGTGACCGCGTCGATGATCGCCTGCGGGTCTTCGGTGGCGAGTTCGATGTCGATCGAATCGACGTCGGCAAAGCGCTTGAACAGCACCGCCTTGCCCTCCATCACCGGCTTGGACGCCAGCGCGCCGAGATTGCCGAGGCCGAGGATGGCGGTGCCGTTGGAGATCACCGCGACGAGATTGCCCTTGGCGGTGTAGTCATAGGCGGTGGAAGGATCATCGGCGATGGCGCGCACCGGCACGGCGACGCCCGGCGAATAGGCCAGCGACAGATCGCGCTGGGTCGCCATCGGCTTGCTGGCGATGATCTCGATCTTACCCGGCCGGATCGTGTTGTGGTAGAAAAGCGCTTCGCGTTCGGTGAAACGGACGTTGCTTTCCTCGGTCATCGTATACCCTCCCCACGTTCGCAATCCGCGCCATAGACGCGGTTCGGTGCCTGTCCGACCTTGGCCGTTACGTCAAGGCGGGCCCGATGCAGATTTGCATTGGGCAAGTTGCAGTTTTTGCGATTGGCGACCGCGAACAAAATCCGGAATGCGTCAGAAATCCTTGGGCTGCCAGGTGGGGAAGCCCAGCGGGCGCACCGCGAAGAGCAGGCTGCGGCCTTCCTGCCAGACCAGCTGTAGGCGCGGATCGGGGCGGCGCGGCAGGCCGGTGTCGATCAGCCATACGTAATCGACCCGCTCGATCGGCGCATACCTGAGCGCGCTGTCCACGCTGCGCAGGCGGCCGCCCTGGCACTTGCGCGACCACACGAATTCCGATGGGTCTGCAGTGAAATTGCGACCGGGGCGGAAGCGCGGGATCACCATGTGCAGGCCGGGCACGGCCCAGTTGTCGTTCACCCAGGCCTGGCGATAGAGGCTGGCAAGGCTGGCGAGGTGATCGCGCCGGGTGTTGCGCCACGATTCCTCGAGGCAGGAGTGTTCGACAAAGGCGAGCACGCGACTGCCGGGCTCGACATGGTGGAGCGCGGAGAGCTGCTTGCGGTAATCCTCGGCATAATCGGCAAAGCTCGATCCGGTGACGACGAGCCGCACCGCGAGCAGCGCCATGCCGACATAGGCCACCATTCGCGCCCGATTGTCCTTTGCCCCGCTCCAGTCCTGCAGGCCCAGTGCCAGCATCATGGCCACCGGGAACAGGCGCACGTCGACGAAGGCGGAACCGTTGATGTCGCTGGGGATCGCCACGAACAGCATGAACACCAGCAGCCCGGGCAGCGCCTGCTGCCATTTCCACCGCGCGCCCAGCAGCCAGCCCAGCAGCACCAGCGCGAAGCATGAGATCGTGGTGGCGGCATCGAGCAGCAGCGACTGGTCACGCAGCGTCAGGATCAGGTACCAGGCCTTCTGGTCCCACCGCCAACGGTTGAGGCTGCGCACCGGTTCGGGCGAGAAGAACTTCCACAGCACGATGGTGACCACCGTGGCGATCAGCGGCCAGCACAGCACCAGCAGGCGCCGGCCCACGGCCATCCAGTCGGTCTCGTCCCGCACGGTGCGCCACATCGAAGGGCGCCACCAGCCCTTGGGCAGGCGATCGATCTCACGCCCCACGGCGTTGCCGCCAACCATCAGGAACAGCAGCAGCCCGCCGATGGCGTGGCACAGCATGGCCACCGGCTGCGCCACCATCAGCATCGCGGCGCGCTTCTTCGGCTGCTTTTCCAGCCAGACCGAGGCAGCGAAGGCAGACAGCGAGAGCCCGGTGGCGAGGATATAGTTGAGGAAGCCGGTAAGCAGCGGGAAGCTGAACACGAACATCAGCGCCCAGGCCGCGCCATGCCCGCCGCGCGCATTGAGCATGCGGATCGAAGCGAGGCAGCCACCCGCGAACAGGCCGGTGGCCAGCACCGTGCTCCACCATCCGGCGGCAAGGATGCCGAACTGCGCGCCCAGCACCTTCATCAGCACGCCGCCGCCGATGTTCAGCGTGAACACCCATTTCCAGCTGAAGTACTTTTCCAGCGGGTTGCCCGGCCCGGCAGCCTCGATCGCGGCGGCACCCATGTGGCCCGGCACGTCGATCAGCGGCGGCACTTCCACCAGGAAGAACGGCATGCACACGAACAGCACGCCCAGCGCGATGCCCGGCCCCGAAAGCCACGGCAGCGCGCCCGCGCGTTCCCACATCGTCCGCAGAGCGAACAGCCAGTCCTTGTCGCGGGTCTGCATCAGCCCCTTCGCATGTTCCGGAATTGTTTATATCCCGGCGTCGATGGTTTGAGAAACACGTGCGGCTGGTCTAGCCACCAGCGCGTGACCCCTAATGCCCCAACTCCGATGATGGCGCAATATCTTGCGCTGAAAGAACAGGCGGGTGACTGCCTGCTGTTCTACCGCATGGGGGACTTCTTCGAGCTGTTCTTCGACGATGCGAAGACGGCGGCGCAGGTGCTGGACATCGCGCTGACCAGCCGGGGCGAACATGCCGGGGCGCCCATCCCGATGTGCGGGGTGCCGGTGCATTCGGCCGAAGGATACCTTGCCCGGCTGATCAAGGCGGGCTGCCGCGTGGCCATTGCCGAACAGACCGAAAGCCCCGAGGAAGCGCGAAAGCGCGGCGGTTCCAAGGCCCTGGTGACGCGTGACATCGTGCGCTTCGTCACCGCCGGTACGCTGACCGAGGAGGCGCTGCTCAACCCGCGCAGCGCCAACGTGCTGGCCGCGGTGTGCGAGGTGCGCGGCAGTATCGGGATCGCGGCATGCGACATCTCCACGGGCCGCATGGAGCTGGAGGAATGCAGCGTCGAGGCGATGCCCGCCGCGCTTGCCCGCCTGTCCGCCAGCGAGCTGGTGGCGCCCGAAGACTTCGCCCACGGCCCGCTGGAAGCGATTGCTTGCCCGGCCCGCGCCTTCGCCAGCGAATCGGGCGAGGCGCGGCTGCGCGAGCTGCACGGCGTGGCGACGCTGGACGGATTCGGCCAGTTCGGCCGGGCAATGCTGGCCGCCGCAGGGGGCCTGATCGCCTATCTCGACCACGTGGGGCGTGGGCGGCTGCCGCTGCTGCTGCCGCCGGTGGTGCGCGAGGCGGGCGGCCACATGGCGATGGACGAGGCGACGCGCGCCAGCCTCGAAATCCTCGTGTCCAGCGGCGGCGCGCGCAAGGGCAGCCTGTTCGAGGCGGTGGACCGCTGCGTGACCGGCGCGGGCGCGCGGCTGCTGGCCGAAGACCTTTCCGCCCCGCTGACCAACCTGGCCGCGATTCGCCGTCGTCTGGAGCTGGTGAGCTGGCTGCACGACGATCCGCTGCTGCGTGGCGACATCCGCGCCGTGCTGCGCGCCGCGCCAGATCTTGGCCGCGCGCTGGGCCGGGTGGTGGCGGGGCGCGGCTCCCCGCGTGATCTGGGCCAGCTGCGCGATGGCCTCACCGAGGCGACACGGCTGGAAATGCTGCTGTCCGCGCGCACCGACCGGCCCGAGCTGGCCAGCGCATTGCTGCCCCACTTGCGCGGGCATGGCGCACTGATCGACCTGTTCGCGCGCGCGCTGGTGCCCGCGCCGCCCACCGAACGATCGCAGGGCGGTTTCATTGCCGAAGGATACGACGCCGCGCTTGATGAACTGCGCCGCGCCTCGGGCAATTCGCGCCGCGCCATCGCCGCGCTTGAGGCGAAGTATCGGGACCAGACCGGCGTTGCCGCGCTGAAGATCCGCCACAACGGCGTGCTGGGCTATTTCATCGAGGTGCCCGCGAAGCACGCCGACCGGCTGATGCAGCCCGACAGCGGCTTCACCCACCGCCAGACCATGGCGGGCGCGGTCCGCTTCAATGCGCTGGCGCTGCACGAGGAGGCGAGCCGCATCGCCGAATCGGGCGGGCATGCGCTGGCGGCGGAAGAAGCGCACTTCGAGGAGCTGACCGCCCGCGCCGTCGCCGCGCGCGAGGCCATCGCCACCACCGCCGCCGCGCTCGCCCGGCTGGACGTGGCGGCGGGACAGGCCGAGCGCGCCGCGGAAGGCGGCTGGACCCTGCCCCATGTGGTGGAGGAACCCTGCCTGCAGATCGCCGGCGGACGGCACCCGGTGGTCGAGGCCGCGCTGGCCGCCAGGGGCGAGCGCTTCGTGGCCAACGACTGTACCCTGGGCGAACGCGACCGGCTGTGGCTGGTGGGCGGGCCGAACATGGGCGGCAAGTCCACCTTCCTGCGCCAGAACGCGCTGATCGTGCTGCTGGCGCAGGCGGGCGGCTTCGTGCCCGCGCAGGCCGCCACGATCGGGCTGGTCGACCGCCTGTTCAGCCGCGTGGGCGCGGCGGACAACCTGGCGCGCGGGCGATCGACCTTCATGGTCGAGATGGTGGAAACCGCTGCGATCCTTTCGCAGGCGACCGAGCGCAGCTTCGTGGTGCTCGACGAAGTGGGGCGCGGAACCTCCACCTACGACGGCCTCGCGCTGGCCTGGGCGGTGGCCGAGGCAGTGCACGAGGTGAACCGCTGCCGCTGCCTCTTCGCCACGCATTACCACGAACTCGCCCGGCTGGCCGAGACCTGCGACGCGCTGTCGCTCCACCACGTGCGCGCCCGCGAATGGAAGGGCGACCTGGTGCTGCTGCACGAGCTGGCCGAAGGCCCGGCGGACAAGAGCTATGGCCTTGCCGTCGCGCGGCTGGCAGGGGTGCCCGCGCCGGTGGTCAAGCGGGCGAAGTCGGTGCTCGACAAGCTGGAAAAGGGCCGCGCCGCCACTGGAGGCCTCGCCGCCGGGCTCGACGACCTGCCCCTCTTCGCCGCCGCGATCGAGGCCGCCGAGGAAAAGGTCGACGCCCTGCGCGACCGGCTCAACACGCTGGACATCGACGCCCTCTCCCCGCGCGAGGCGCTGGACATGCTGTATCAGCTGAAGACCATGGCGAACGGATAGGACCAGCAATGCAGATCCCTCCCCTCGCCCCGCTGGGCCGCAAGCGCGCGCTGTTCGTAATGGCGGCGGAGCCGGAATACGGCGCAAACCTGCGCGCGCGGTTCACGCCGCTGATGGTCGGCGTCGGGCCGGTGGAAGCGGCGCTGCATACCGGCATGGCGCTGGCCCGGCTGGAGGCGCGGGGCGAGCGGCCCGACCTCGTAGTCTCGGTCGGCTCGGCCGGTTCGCGCAAGTGCCCGCTGGGCGAAGTGTTCCAGATCAGCGCGGTGTCATGGCGCGATATCGACGCATCGGCTTTAGGGTTTCCCAAGGGGCTGGTGCCGTTCCTCGACGAACCGCACGAGCTGCCGCTGGAAACCCCACTGGCCCTGCCCGCGGTGACGCTCAGCACCGGCGGCAACGTGGTGAGCGGCGATGCCTGGCACGGCATCGCGGCGGACATGGCCGACATGGAGACCTATGCCGTGGCCCGCGCCTGCCGCCACGTGGGCGTGCCGCTGGTGGGCCTGCGCGGCGTGTCCGACGGGCCGGGCGAACTGACCGGCGCGCACGACTGGCGCCGCCTGCTTGACCACCTCGACGGCAAGCTGGCCGAAGCGGTGGACATGCTCGCCGCGCATTACGGCTGAAACCCCATCCTCCCCTGGCAGGCGAGGTGGCAGCGCGCAGCGCTGACGGAGGGGTAGCGGCTTGGCGCTGCGCCCCGCCGGATATCACCGCGCTTGGTCAATACCCCTCCACCACCCTACGGGCGGTCCCCCTCCCCTTGCAGGGGAGGATGTCCGGGCCAGCCATGCAGCGCGTACTTCGCAATCGCTTCCGCTGTCCCGACGGGGTCCTTCAGAACCCGCATCGCCGCGATCCGCAGCACCCTGATCCCCTGGTTTTCCAGCCACAGCGTTCGCACCCGGTCACGCTCGGGCCGATCCCCAGTGTTGTGCGCATGCCCCTCGATCTCGATGGCCAGCTTCGCCTCGGCACAGAAGATATCGAGCACATACCGCCCCGCCGGATGCTGCCGCCTGAACTTCAGCCCTTCCGGCCGCAACCGCAACTGTCGCCACAGCAGCACCTCGGGCAAGGACATCGCCTGCCGCAGTCCTGCCGCCCGGTGCTGCGTGTTCTTCGGCCCATGAGGCATGCAACGTAACGTGCGCCATGTTCAATCCCATGCCAACCCCCATCCTCCCCTGGCAGGGGAGGTGGCAGCCGCAGGCTGACGGAGGGGTAGCGGTTGGCGTTGCGCCCGGCCGGAAACCACCGCGCCTGCCCAATACCCCTCCACCACCCTTCGGGCGGTCCCCCTCCCCTTCCAGGGGAGGATTATGGGGTTACTGGGTGACAAAGAGGCCCCCCGGCGCGCATGACTGGCACCGCCTGCTCGACCAACTCGACGGCAGGCTGGCCAAGGCGGTGGACATGCTCGCCGCGCATTACGGGTAGTTATCACTCTGCCTTACCCCCCTCCCCGCCGGGGAGGGGCATCTGCTTCAGACAAACATGCCCGCCAGTGCCGCGCTCATCAAGTTGCTCAGCGCGCCCGCCGCAAGTGCGCGCAGGCCCAGTTTCGCGATCATCGGGCGCTGGTTGGGGGCGAGGCTGCCCGTCACCGCCATCTGTATGGCGATCGAGCAGAAGTTGGCGAAGCCGCACAGGGCGAAGGTGACGATGGCCACGGTGCGGGCGGAAAGGTCCTTTGCCTGCCCCAGATCGATGAAAGCCACGAATTCGTTGAGCACGATCTTGGAGCCGAACAGGCCGCCCGCGCGCAGGGCCTCGGCCCAGTCAGGCGCGCCGAGCAGGAGGAAGAGGGGTGCGAAGACGGGGCCAAGGATTCCTTCGAACGAGAGGCCGGGATGGCCGGCCAGACCGCCGATCCAGCCGAGCAGGCCATTGGCCAGCGCCACCAGCGCGACGAAGGCCATGACCATGCCGCCGACCGCCACCGCCAGCTTCACCCCCGTCTGCGCGCCCATGGCTGCGGCCATGATCAGGTTGGCGGGGCGTTCGCCTTCATCGGGCGCGGCGAGTTCAACTTCGCCCTGCAACGCCATGCCGGGGGGATCGGGCATGATCAGCTTGGCCATAAGCACGCCGCCGGGCGCAGACATGAACGCGGCGGCGACGAGGTAATCCACCCGGATGCCCATGGCGGCATAGGCGGCGAGGATCGTGCCGGCCACGCCCGCCATGCCCACGCTCATCACGCAGAACAGCTGCGACGGGGCGAGGCCGGCGAGATAGGGGCGGATCACCAAGGGCGATTCGCTCTGGCCGACGAAGATGTTGCTGGCGGCGCACAGCGCCTCCACCCGGCTGATCCCGGTGATCCGTTCCAGCGCGCCGCCGATCCAGCGGATTGCCAGCGGCATCAGCCCGATGTGATAGAGCACCGAGATCAGCGCGGCGAAGAACACGATGGTGGGCAGGGCCGAAATGACGAAGCTGTTGCCGCCGATCTCGGGCTTGGCGAGAGGGCCGAAGGCGAAGGCCACCCCGGCGCGGGCGAAGCCGAGCAGCGCCTCCACCGCATGGGCCGCGCCCTGCAGCGCGCGGTTTCCGGCGGGGACATGGAGCACCAGCACGGCCAGCCCCGCCTGCAGCGCAAAGGCCGGTGCGACCACGCGCAGCCGAATGGCGCGGCGATTTGTGGAGAGCGCCAGCGCGGCGAGCACGATCAGCGCCATCGCGGCCAGGCTCATCGCCAAGTGCATTGCAGTCCCCCTTCAGCGCCCGTCCGGCATGGTCTGGCGCGCGCAATCCGCGCGGTCAACGCCCTTGCCCCATCACGAATCCGCTTCATTTTTCCGGCCAAAGGCGTAAGGGCGCGCGCCATGACCACGCCTGCCGACCCTTACGCCGCCTATCGCCAGTCGATGCTGGACAAGGCCGAGACCCTGATCGAGGCGCTGCCCTATCTGCAGCGCTATGCCGGGCGCACCTTCGTGGTGAAGTATGGCGGCCACGCCATGGGCGATCCCGAGCTGGCGCACGACTTTGCACAGGATATCGTGCTGCTGAAGGCGGTGGGGATCAACCCGGTGGTGGTACACGGCGGCGGGCCGCAGATCGGCCGCATGCTGAAGGCGCTGGGCATCGAATCGCACTTCGTCAACGGCCTGCGCGTGACCGACAAGCAGACCGCCGAGGTCGCCGAGATGGTGCTGGCCGGCGCGATCAACAAGGAACTGGTCAGCTGGATCAGCCGTGCCGGGGGCAAGGCCATCGGCATTTCCGGCAAGGACGGCGGCATGGTCCTTGCCCGCAAGGTACAGTCAAAGGCGCCCAAGGCGATCGAGGACGATGGCGAGCCGCTGGTGGTGGACCTGGGCTTCGTGGGCGAGCCCGAGAAGATCGATACCAGCGTGATCGACACCGTGTGCGCCGCCGGGATGATCCCGGTGATCGCGCCGATCGGCGTGGGCAAGGATGGCGAAACCTACAACATCAATGCCGACACCATGGCCGGATCGATTGCGGCAGCGCTGGGCGCGGCGCGGCTGTTCCTGCTGACCGACGTGCCGGGCGTGCTGGACAAGGACAAGCAGCTGCTGACCGACCTGCGCCCTGCCGACATCGCGCGGCTGGCCGAGGACGGCACGATCCAGGGCGGCATGATTCCCAAGCTGGAAACCTGCGTCCATGCGGTGGAGGCAGGCTGCGAGGCGGCGGTGGTTCTGGATGGCCGGGTGCCCCACGCCATGCTGCTGGAAATCTTCACCGCGCGCGGCGCGGGCACGCTGATCCGGGCGTGATCGGGCTGGCGCCGGGAACTTCGCGCGTCCCGGCGAGTCTGGCGCGCATGATCCGCGCCTGCCTTTCCGCCGCCTGCGCATCCGCGCTCGCCATCAATCTTGCCGGATGCGACCGCGCGCCGGAACCGGCACCGACCGCCTCGGCCGTGGCTGAACCGGCGCCCGTGGTGGCGACCGCCGCGCCCGCCCCTTCGGCCACGCCGACGGCCGAGATCGCCACGCCGGGCCAGCCTTCGCAATCGCGCGATCCTGCCGAAGTGATGAAGGACTGGGCCAAGGCGGTGCAGATGCGCGATTGGGCCACAGTGCGCGCCTTCTGGGGTGAAAAGGGCGAGAAGAGCGGCCTTTCGACACAGGATTTCGCGGCGAAGTGGGCCAGCCTGCTGGACCCCAAGGTGACGGTCTATCCCGGCGAGCAGGAAGGCGCGGCGGGATCATCGTACTACACCGCGCCGGTGCGGATCATCGACGGGCCGCGCACGGTGCGGGGCGACGTGGTGCTGCGGCGGGTGAACGACGTGCCCGGCGCCACCGAAGAGCAGCTGCGCTGGCACATCGAAAGCAGCACGATCGCGCCCTGATTTCGCGTAAGTTGAAAACGACTGAGGAGGGGCTGAAACCGGTTGAGAGGGCGTTGAACCCCTTTGAACCGGGTTGAAACACGCATTGCGCGCTTGCAAAATTTGTATGCAACACATACAGAATTGGCCCACGCCGCAGCCATCGCGGCGAGGGAGCCCTTGTGGCTTCGGGAGAGGGTCGGCTAGGAGCGTGCACTCCTATCTGACAAGGGAACGCGAAATGCTGTTGTTCACGCTGATCTCGGCCATATCGCAGCTGATCGACATCGTCGTGATGGTGGTGATCGTGCAGTTCGTGCTGAGCCTGCTGATCGTCTTCAACGTGGTGAACCTGCACAACAAGGCGGTTTCCGCCGTGTGGACCGCGCTGGGCGCCATTCTCGATCCCATGCTCAACCCGATACGCCGGGTCATGCCGAACACCGGGGGCATCGATTTTTCGCCGATGATCCTGATCTTCGGCCTGCGCATCCTGGTGCAGGTGCTGTTCTTCCTCGCTTCGATGGCCACGTCGATCTGACCACAATCATAACGGAAGTGCCGACATGACTGCCGCGATCATCGATGGAAAGGCCTTTGCCGCGAACCTGCGGGCGAAGGTGGGAGAACTGGCCGCTTCGTTCGAGGCCAAGGCCGGCCGCAAGGCGGGGCTGGCCGTGGTGCTGGTGGGCGAGGACCCGGCCAGCCAGGTCTATGTGCGGTCAAAGGGCAAGAGCACGCTGGAAGCGGGCATGAACAGCTTTGAACACAAGCTGCCGGCCGACACCGCCGAGGCCGACCTGCTGGCCGTGGTGGAAAAGCTGAACGCCGATCCCGCCGTCGACGGCATCCTGGTGCAGCTGCCGTTGCCCCGGCACATGGACGAGCAGAAGGTGATCGCCACGATCAGCCCGGACAAGGACGTGGACGGGTTCCACGTGACCAACGCCGGCCGCCTTGCCGTGGGCCAGCCGGGCTTCGTGCCCTGTACGCCGCTGGGCTGCCTGATGCTGCTGAAGGACAGGCTGGGCGATCTTTCCGGGCTGGACGCGGTGGTGATCGGCCGGTCGAACATCGTTGGCAAGCCGATGGCGCAGCTGCTGATCGCGGAAAGCTGCACCGTGACGGTGGCGCACAGCCGCACGAAGAACCTGGCCGACGTGGTGAAGCGCGCCGACATCGTGGTGGCGGCGGTGGGCCGGCCCGAGATGGTCAAGGCCGACTGGATCAAGCCAGGCGCAACGGTGATCGACGTGGGCATCAACCGCGTGCCAGCGGCCGAGGAAGGCAAGACGAAGCTGGTGGGCGACGTGGACTATGCCGGCGTGGCCGAAGTGGCCGGTGCGATCACGCCGGTGCCGGGCGGCGTGGGGCCGATGACGATTGCGGTGCTGCTGCGCAATGCGCTGGTGGCCGCGTTCCGCAACGAAGGGCTGGACCTGCCGGCGGACGCGATCTGAGGTCGCGGGGCGGGGGGGGATTGCCCACCCCTAACCCCTCCCGCAAGCGGGAGGGGGACTTTGCAGCGCTTCCTTCTCCCCTCCCGCACGCGGGAGGGGCTGGGGGTGGGCACGGCGCGGCGCTTCGGCTAGGCTCGCCCGCATGAAGCGCCCTTTCCTTGCCGTCGTTTCCCTTTCCCTCATGCTTGCCGCCCCCGCCTTCGCCCAGCGGGCGGGCGGTGATCCGCGTGCGATGACCCCGGTGGGCAATCCCAGCGCGCTGGTGGCGGCGGAGCTGGCCTTTGCGCGGCTGGCGCAGGAAAAGGGGCAGTGGACCGCCTTCGACGCCACCGCCGATGACGAGGCCGAGATGTTCGTGCCGCAGCGCACCTTGGCCCGGCCCTGGCTGAAGAAGCGCGCCAACCCGCCGCAGGCGGTGCAGTGGCAGGCGCAGAAGGCCTGGGTATCGTGCGATGGCAGCGCGGGCGTGACCTATGGCGCGTACCAGGCGCCCGGTGGTGAAAGCGGCTGGTTCTCCACGGTGTGGAAGCGCGACAGGAAGGGCCAGTACAAGTGGGTGCTGGACCAGGGCGCGGACCTTGCCAGCCCCCTGCCCGCGGCGGACTGGCTGGAAGGCAAGGTGGCCGACTGCCCGGCCCGCCCGCGCCGACCCGAAGGCGAAGGACCGACTCCGCCCAGGCCGCAGAAGGGCCCGCCGCCGATGCGCCCGCTGGCCGGCCCCATCCCGCCGGTTTCCGCCCCGCAGGCGGACAACAAGGACGGGCAGGCCAACGATGGATCGCTGGCCTGGCGATCGACCGTGCAGGGCGATGGCAGCCGCGTGTGGACGGTGTGGATGTGGAAGGACGGGGCCATGGGCGAAGTGCTGCACCTGACCGCGAAGGCGGGCTGAGGCGATGCTGGAACTGTTCCTTTCCGCCTTCGTCACGCTGTTCGTGGTGATCGACCCGCCGGGCTGCGCGCCGATCTATGCCGGGCTGACCGCCCATGCCAGCGCGAAGCAGGCGTTCAGCATGGCCATGCGCGCCTGCCTGATCGCCACGGGCATCCTGCTGGTGTTCGCCTTGTTCGGCGAAGACCTGCTGGGCGCGCTGCATATCGAGCTGGACGCCTTCCGCATCGCCGGCGGGATCATGCTGTTCCTGATCGCGCTGGACATGGTGTTCGAAAAGCGCACCGAGCGCCGCGAGGAACGCGCCGAGAAGGTGCGCAGCGCGCAGCCGCATGTGGAGGACGTTTCGGTGTTCCCCATGGCCATGCCGATGCTGGCGGGCCCCGGCTCCATCGCATCGGTGATGCTGCTGACCGCGCGGGCGCACGGCACCACCGAGACGCTGGTGATCCTCTCCGCGCTGGCGGTGGTGATGCTGCTGAGCTTCCTCGCGCTCGTCGCCGCCCGCCCGATCATCCGCGCGCTGGGATCGCAAGTGGAGGCGGTGATCACCCGCCTGCTGGGCGTGCTGCTGGCGGCGCTGGCCGCGCAGTTCGTGATCGATGGGATCAAGGCGCAGTTTTGAGGGTGCGGAAAGCCCATCCGGGCTTTCCTTTGCGGCACCGGCCCACTCCCCCGCCCGGCCACCCATTCAGGGTACTCTCGTGGGTGGCCGGGCGGGGGAGTGGGCCGGTGCCGCAAGCCTTCCGCGGAGGCGGAAGACGCACCAATCATTGAAGAGTCACCCGCCCATCGTCGTCATCGTGGCGGCCGAAGAACTGCATGAGCTGCACCAGCAGTTCGCAACGTTCGCCGAGCGTCGGCGCTTCGAGCAGGGCCTGCTTGGCGGCGGAATCGAAGGGGGCGATCTGGGAGACGCCGTTGATCAGCGACATGTCGTCAAGCCGGCCGACCGAATCCCAATCCACCGCATAGCCCTGCGCATCGGCGAACTTGCGCGCTTCGCGTTCGAACGAGGCGCGTTCGATGGCGCTGAGCACGGCGTCGGCATCGTCTTCCAGCAGTTGCGCCTCAACCTGCCGGAACGGGGTAGTTACTTCGAGTTCGCGCAGCACACGGAAGCGGCTGAGGCCTTCGAGGACGATGTTGAAGCGGCCGTCCTCAAGCGCTTCCACATCCGCGATCTTGCCCACGCAGCCCACGCTGAACAGCGGCGCACCTTCGACCGCGGCCTGCGGCTGGATCATCGCGATGCGCCGGTCACGCGCCAGGGCATCGCTGACCATGGCGCGATAGCGCGGTTCGAAGATGTGCAGCGGCAATTGCAGGCCGGGGAACAGCAGCGCCCCCGCCAACGGGAAGATCGACAGCCGCACCGTGCCCGCCGTGGCCATGGCCTTAACCGAACAGCACGGTGGAAAGCTTGCGCCGGGTGGCGGCGACCCACGGGTCTTCCAGCCCGATCGCCTCGAAGATCTGCAGCAGCCGCGCCCGCGCCGCGCCATCGTTCCAGGAGCGGTCCTTGGCCACCATGGCCAGCAGCAGCTTCGCCGCCTCGTCGCGGTCACCCGCCGCATAGAGTCCGTTGGCGAGCGCCAGCTGCGCGTCCATGTCTTCCGGGTTTGTGGCCACCGCAGCGCGCAGGCCGGCGAGTTCGCCTTCCTCGGGCGCGTCCTCCGCCAGCGCGAGCGCGGACCTGGCCTGCGCCATGACCGGATCGTTGGCGATTTCGGGCGGCAGCGCGGCCAGCACTTCGGCCGCCTCGTCCTTCTGCCCGGCCAGCAGCAGCGCGCGGATCAGCCCGGAATGGGCGGGCGCGCTGTCGGGCGCGATCTCGACGATCTGCGAGAAGATGCCGGCGGCGCGTTCGCCATCGCCGGTGCCGAGCACGTCCTCGCCCATGGCGAGCAGGGGGCCAATGTCTTGCGCCGGTTCGTCACCCGCCTGCACCGGCAGCTGCTTGAGGATCTGGTCGAGATACTGCTTCAGCTGCGATTCGCTGCGCGCCGGGGTGAGGTCCGCCACCGGCTGCCCCTGGAACATGGCATAGACCGTGGGGATCGAACGCACCTGGAACTGCGCGGCGATGAACTTCTCCTCGTCCACGTTCACCTTGGCGAGGATCACGCCCTTGTCGGCATACTCGGCCGCCACCTTTTCCAGCAGCGGGGTCAACGCCTTGCACGGGCCGCACCATTCCGCCCAGAAATCGAGGATGACCAGCTTGGTCATCGAAGGTTCGACCACGTTCTTGCGGAAGCGGTCGACGGCTTTCTGTTCGTCGAGGTTCAGGCCAAGGCTTGCCAATTGCGGTCTCCGGGTGCGGACGCGCGCGTCCTGTCTTTGCGCCACCATGTGGGAATGCAGATGCATTCGGCAAGTGCAATCGGGTGCGCAATCGGGAACAGACGGCGCTTTCCGCACCGGCAGGAAAGGAAAGTGCATTTGGGGGGTTGCGCCAATCCCGACTCACCGTTAGAGGCCCCCACACCCCAGCCGGACGGGGACTTTCCCACCGGCCAGAAACGCACGAGCGGGCGTAGCTCAGGGGTAGAGCACAACCTTGCCAAGGTTGGGGTCGAGGGTTCGAATCCCTTCGCCCGCTCCAGTTTCTCTTCAAGCAGTCAGCCCTTAGATCAAGCGCAGAGCTTCCCTGCCGGGAACCCTCTGGTTCCTTTGCTGCGCTACGCGGCAAGCCGCTTCGCCGGGCGGTTCGAATCCCTTCGCCCGCTCCAGTTTCTCTTCAAGCAGTCAGCCCTTAGATCAAGCGCAGAGCTTCCCTGCCGGGAACCCTCTGGTTTCTTTGCTGCGCTGCGCGGCAAGCCGCTTCGCCGGGCGGTTCGAATCCCTTCGCCCGCTCCAGTTTCTCTTCAGCAGTCAGCCCTTAGATCGAGCGCAGGGCTTCCCTGAGGGGAACCCTCTGAGTCCCTTGCTGCGCTGCGCGGCAAGCCGCTTCGCCGGGCGGTTCGAATCCCTTCGCCCGCTCCAGTCTGTCAACGGCTCAGCGAAGGCCTGCGGTCCACAGTCCAAAAGACAACATGCCCGGATCGTGCCCTGGTCTTCCGGGCCGCGTTCGGATTTCGGGGAAGATACGGCTCAAAAACTCCGCATCAGATGCACAGGGTGCAGAGTTCCCCAATGCCTGGGGTGGTCTTCAGGGAAGGCGTCCGAGGAGCGTGGCGGAACCCCAGGCCAGTCCAAGCAATGCCATGCCGCCGGTGACGACGAGGTTTGCATTGCCGGAATGCTCCACGATCTGTCCGGCGATGAAGGGACCGGCAGCAAGTCCGAGGCCGGTCACCATCATGCCTTCCGCCATCAGTTCTCCGTTGGTGTCGAACTTGCCAATGGCCGCAAAGATATAGGGCACGACAAAGGTCCAGGCGAACTTGAACGCAAAGGCCCCCGCCAGGAACGCGGCGAGGGTGCCGCCAAGCCCGATGACCGCCGTGCTCGTGATCAGGATCCCGTAGCCCACGGCCAGCTTGATCCCGATCGATGCGCGGCCGCTGAGAATGCCAGCCAGGGCTGATCCGAGGATCCCGCAGACCGTGGCGCCCGACAGGACGTTGCCGATCGCTTGCGGAGAAAGGTGGGCCTGCGCCCCGAAATCTGCGGCAAAGGTCCAGATGCCCGCCATACCCACGTAGAAGCAGAAAATGGCCGGGAAACGCAGCAGCAGCAGGCCTCCACGAGGTGACGCGCGCATGGGCCGGGCGTGGTCTTGGCGCTGCGATCCCGCCGAGAGGGATTTCAGCATGGGCATCGCGGAGAACATCAGCACGCCAAGAACCATGAAATAGGAACCGAGGCCGAAAGCTTCGAACAGCCGGGGGAGCGCGGCCAGTCCGATCACCCCTCCAACAAGTTGGCCCGTAATGAGAAGCGCGATCGCGCGGCTGGAATCATCGCTGTCGTTCGCATTGGCAAGGCAGACGGTAGACAGCAGCGCGGCGGCCGTGACGGTGACGAGACGGACCGGCACCAGCCACGCGAAGTGATGGATCGCAAGGGGGGTGCATATCGATCCCGCTGCGAAGACGATGGCGGAAACCAAGGCCACTGTCCGCCAGTTCGAGCGCGGCAGGATGCGCGAGCCGGCCAGTCCGGCGAAGAAATAGCCGGCGAATTCGATGGAAAAGTAGGTTCCGACCTGCGCCGGACTGTAGCCAAGCTTCGCGGCCAGTTCGATGGCGATGGCCGGGCCGCACAGCAGGCTGGTGTTGCACAGCCCGCCAAACACGAAGATGGCCAGCAGGCGCAATGTCTGGCCTGTCAGCCGGCAACGCTGGTGCCGTTGCGGAGAAGCTGGCTGCGGCGTTGCCAAGGGATCTTCGGCGATCACGGCCTGACCTCCGCGTGTCCTGCAACGGACAGACCGATATCGCGATAGGCCTCGATCAGGGCGGTGACCACTTCTTCGGTGCCGGCATAGGCAGCACGTTCGAGCACGCGCGAGACGCTGGGTGCGGCTTCGCTCCCCGTCACTCGCTTGACTGGCTGGTCCAGCCAGTCGAACAGTCGGCGCTGGACCTCGTCGGAAACCCAGGCGCCGTAGGACGTGCCTTCGGCACCCTGTTCCACGATCAACAAGCTGCCGGTCTTCATCACGCTGGCCGAGACGGTTTCCCAGTCGAAACTGGCGCGATCGAGCCACCGCAGATCGATGACCTCGGCGTCGCAGCCCGTCAGGTCGACCGCTTCCAGCACGCGATCGACCATCGCCAGATAGGTCAGGACGGTGAGCCGGGACCCCTGACGTCTGATCGATGCCTTGCCCACCGGGATGGCGTAGTCAAGGTCGCCCGCCGGGACCGGGCCGGTGCGGGAATAGAGATCGACGTGCTCGATCACCAGAACCGGATCATCACATGCCAGGGCCGCGTTCATCGCCCCGATGTAGTCGAAGGGCGTGGAGGGGGCGACGATGCGCCAGCCCGGATTGGTGGCGAAGATGCCGGCCGGGTCCATGCTGTGCTGCGAACCATAGCCGGTGCCGATCGCGATCTTGGTGCGCAGGACCAGCGGCACGGGGTGATCGCCGCCGAACATGTGCCGGGCCTTGCCGATCTGGTTGAACACCTGATCAGCTGCAACCCACATGAAATCCGGGTACATGAATTCAACAACCGGCCGGAACCGGGCATCGAGAGCTATGCCCCCGCCCAGCCCGACGAAGGCGTTCTCGCTGATCGGGGTGCCCAGCACCCGGTCAGGGAAGCGCTCGGCCAGACCGCGTGTCGCACCATTGGTGCCACCCTTGAGCCGATGGACATCCTCGCCCATGACGACGACCCGGTCATCGGTCTCCATCCGCCTGGCCATGACCCCGGCAACCGCATCGATCATCTTGATATCGGCGACTTCGCCGCGATAGGTGCCTGCCTCGAGCGTCCGCAGGTGTTGCGTCTCCGACAGGTCGCCCCTGATCCCGACGTCGCGGAAGGTGGGCGACGGCCAAAGTGCAGGCTTTATCCGGCTGCGTCCATCACGCTCGGGATCGGATTCGGTCAAGCTGGCGGCGGCATTGTGCATTGCCGTGATGCACCGCTGCCGCAGCGCATCGACGGCCTCCTGCGTGATCAGGTTGCGCCGGATCATCTCGCCCGATACCCGATCAAGCGGATCGCGCTTGCGCCATTCCGCTTCCTCGGCCTTGCGGCGATAGCCGAAGGCGCTGCCCGGCAGCGATCCGTTCTGGTGAAAGTAGCGGTAAACCTCGGCCTCGATCACCACCGGCCCCCGGCCGGAGCGCATGTGATCGAGCGCGCGGTCCATCACCAGCTTGGTCGCCAGCGGATCCATGCCGTCAACCCGCCAGCCCGGTATGCCGAAAGCCAGCGCACGCGAGGACAGCCGCGGTTCAGCCGTTGCCTCGTCCACCGCAGTGGCGACGGCATAGAGATTGTTCTCGATGAAAAAGCACATCGGCAGGCGCCAGGCCCCCGCGAGATTCATCGCTTCGAGCACCGAACCGATGTTGACCGCGCCATCCCCGAAGTAGCTGATGGTCACGTCGTCGGTGCGGGCGCGGCGCTGTGCCCAGGCGTGGCCCGCGGCCAGCGGAACGCCACCGCCGACGATGGCGTTGGTGCCAAGCGCTCCGGCCTCCTTCCATTGCAGGTGCATCGAGCCACCCCGGCCCCGGCAAAAGCCCTGGGCAAGACCCATGATCTCCGCCAGGGTTTTGACCAGGAGGTCATGCACGACGGGATCGATGGCCGCCATCGGGTCAAGCCCGGCTGGCGCGACAAAGCCGAGGGCCTTGGCGAGGAACTGATGGTGGCCCCGATGCGATCCGTTGATCGCATCCGATGGGCGCAGCCCGACGATCGAGCCCACCGCGCCCCCTTCCTGACCGATGCTGGAATGGGCGGGGCCATGAACGAGACCCTGTGCAGCGAGATCGAGGACTGTTTCTTCGAAGGCTCGAATGAGATGCAGCTGAGTCAGCATGGTCCCGAGCAGGACCGGTGAGGCACCGTCCCAGTCCGGTTCGCAGCTTGCGAGAACCTGCCACGAGGAATGGGGAGAGAGCTGCTCGATCTCCGGCACGGCAAGGTCTCCTGAACTGAGAAAGGTCAATTTGGGGGGATGCGCGCACAGGGGCGCGGCTGGGGAACGGCCCATCGACGCGCTGCCCCACCGCCGAACGGTTCTGTCCGATCATCAAAGGGAAAGGGGGCCGGGCACTTGCCACGGCCCCTGTTCGATCAGCGGAACTTGAATTCCACGGTTGCACCGAAAGTGCGCGGCGGGATGTAGCTGCGGCGCATGTTGCCGCCGAAGTTGAACTGCCAGGCCATCGTCCGCGTGTCGGAGATGTTCTTGATCCAGGCGCTCAGGGCCCAGCCCGCGTTCGGCCCGGTCAACCCGATCGTTGCATTATGCAGCAGGGATCCTTCGGTATAGTTGAACGGGTTGTTGTCGATGCTGCGCCAGTTGTTGCCGGTGTAGCTGCCATCGTACTGCAATGACAGATCAAGGTCGCCGGACAGCGGGATGTCATAGCGCGCCAGATAGTTGGCCGACCATTCGGGCGCGCTTTGCAGCTTGTTGCCGGTAAAGTCGTTCGCCGTGCCATCGCCATTGATGTCGCCCGAGCGGGTGATCCGGGTGTCGAGGTAGGTGGCCCCGCCGCGCAGGGTCAGGCCGCGGACAGGCATCCAGGTGATATCGCCTTCGGCACCGAACACCCGCGCATTGCCGATGTTGGAAAAGCGCTGGGTGAACACCCCGTTGACGAATACCTGCGTGAGCGACTGGAGATCATGATAGTCGTAATAGAACGACGCGAGGTTGAGGTTGAGCCCGCGCGCGAGTTTGCCCTTGTAGCCCACTTCGTAGGCGATTAGGCGCTCCTGCTTGGCACCCGGCAGCTGGTTTGGGTTGAGGATGAACTGGACCGAGAAGCCCCCTGATTTGACCCCCTGCGAGATCGAGGCATAGACCATATTGTCCGGATCGACCTTGTAATTGAGCCCGGCGCGGAACGAGAGGTTGGATTGCGAGACTTCGGTCGGGGTTTCGCCGAAGCTGAAGCCGGGGAATTCGAGGCTCGCCACGAACTTCTTGCGATACCACGAGCCACGCAGGCCGGTCGTGAGGGTCAACTTGTCGGTCAGTGCCCAGTCGACCTGGCCGAAGAGGCCGAGGTCGATGGCATCCTGGCGGACCGGCTCCAGATAAGGCGCTGAGCCGGCGAGGGTCTCGGCCGGGGTTTCATTGGACAGCGTGGCCCCACCGAACGAGCTGAAATTGACCTGGATCGCTTCACGCACGCTGGTGTCGTTCTTGACCAGTGCGGCTCCGGCGACCCACTTGTGGCGCGACCCAGCCGGGGAATTCAGGGCCCATTGACTTCCCAAGGTCCACGTCCGCTCCAGCACCTGCGATCCTCGCTTGGACAGCTTGATCTCCGGCGTCGGCCAGTCTTGTTCCGGGCGGCCAGCAGATTTTTCCGAAGACGCCCACAGCACCTCCTCGGGCAACACGTCGCAGACGTAGGTGCCGCTGCCAGTGGCGGCGCGCAGGTAGCCCTCGGCGACGAGTTGCTCGAACGCGGCTTTGACCGTGTTGCGGGACAGGTTCAGCGCCTGGGCCAGGTCGCGCGATGCGGGCAGGCGCGTGGACGGAGGGAGCCCGCCATCCAGTACCGCTTTGCGCAGGCAGTCGTAAAGCGACCGCTGCAATGTGGCGGCTTGCCGCATCGCGGCTCCAGCGGCCCAGCGTTCCTGAAGCAGATCGACTGCGGACAACGTCATTTGGGCCCTTGATTTTTCGCGTAGTGGATCTTTATGTTAGACTCAATTCGCAATGAAATGGAGGCGTACCCGACCGTTCCAGGCATGCTTGAGCGTGCTAGTCGGTCGAGGTTCGTCCCCGTTCGCGCACGCGGTTCGTGCGCCACCTCTGACCACTGGATCCTTCCATGACCAAACCCATCTCTCCGTTTCACCTGCTCAAAGACACCATGCTCCTGCGGACCGGCGCACTGATCAACGGCCAGTGGCTTGAAGGCGCGCGGCAGTTCGCGGTCACGGATCCGAGCACCGGCGCAAAGCTTGCCGACGTCGCGAACATGGGCGCAGAGGAAGCGGAGGTCGCGATTGCCGCCGCAGATGCCGCGCTGGGACCCTGGAAGGCTAAAACGGCCAAGGAGCGCAGCAACATCCTGCGCCGTTGGTTCGACCTGTTGATGGCCAATGTCGACGACCTCGCTCGCATCCTGACGGCCGAGCAGGGAAAACCGCTGGCCGAGGCGAAGGGAGAAGTCGCGTACGGGGCCAGCTTCGTCGAGTGGTACGCCGAGGAGGCCAAGCGGGTGGCTGGCGAGACCTTGCCCCAGTTCGACAACAACCGGCGGTTGTCGGTCCTGCGCCAACCCATCGGCGTCTGCGCCGCGATCACGCCATGGAACTTCCCCCTCGCCATGATCACCCGCAAGGTGGCTCCTGCATTGGCTGCAGGCTGCACCGTCGTCATCAAGCCTGCCGAGTTCACACCGCTGACGGCTCTTGCTGCGGCTGAACTGGCAGTGCGCGCTGGCATTCCGCCTGGCGTGCTGAACGTGCTGACAGCCGACAGCGACAACAGCGTGCAGGCCGGCAAGGTCTTCTGCTCCAGCGACAAGGTTCGCCACATCAGTTTCACCGGATCCACCGAGGTTGGCCGCATCCTGATGGCCCAAAGTGCGCCCACGGTCAAAAAGCTCGCGTTGGAACTGGGCGGCAATGCACCCTTCATCGTGTTTGACGATGCCGATCTCGTCTCGGCTGTTGAAGGCGCCATCGCCAGCAAGTACCGCAATGCTGGCCAGACCTGTGTGTGCGCCAACCGCATCTACGTGCAAGAGGCCGTGTACGACGCCTTTATCGACAAGTTCACCGCCAAGGTGAAGACGTTGAAGGTCGGCAATGGCTTTGACGAAGGCGTGGTGCAGGGGCCGCTGATCGAGCCCGCGGCGGTGGAGAAGGTGCAGCGTCACGTGGATGACGCAAAGGCCAAAGGCGCGCGGATTCTGGCCGGTGGCGCGAAGCTGCATGGCCAATTCTTCCAGCCCACCGTGGTGGCCGATGCGACCGCCGACATGCTCTGCGCGACGGAGGAAACGTTCGGTCCGCTGGCCCCGATCTTCAAGTTCAAGCACGAGGACGACGCCATCGCTGCAGCG
The DNA here is from genome assembly GCF_029436685.1 of Novosphingobium cyanobacteriorum. Taxonomy (GTDB): domain Bacteria; phylum Pseudomonadota; class Alphaproteobacteria; order Sphingomonadales; family Sphingomonadaceae; genus Novosphingobium; species Novosphingobium cyanobacteriorum. The sequence goes on along the minus strand of NZ_JAROCY010000008.1, from coordinate 390 downwards.
AACAGTACGGAGTTCGGCTTGGCCAGCTACTTCTACAGCCGCGACATCGGTCGCATCACGCGCGTGTCCGAAGCCCTGGAATGCGGGATTCTTGGCGTGAATGCTGGCGTGATCGCGACGGAGCACGTTCCTTTCGGCGGCGTGAAGCAGTCCGGGCTGGGCCGCGAAGGCTCGCGCCACGGCATGGAGGAGTACCTGGAGATGAAATACATCTGCATCGGTGATGTGCTGCGCTGACCGCAATTCCTGAAGAACCCATCAACTATCAACCCACATTCTCCAAGTAAGTCGCTGATTTCGCTGTCGTAATCGTGATATTTCGCATATAAATCATGGCGTTGACGGCTGCGAGGGGCGCGTTTCATGGATCACCTGGAGGGTGCGGGCTTG
>NZ_JAROCY010000074.1 GCF_029436685.1 Novosphingobium cyanobacteriorum | reverse complement strand
AGGGGTGACTACACGAAAGTGACGTATCTGCACGCTAAGGGCGAACAAATCCGGTACGATGCCAGCAGATGCTATTCGCAGGCTTTCCTGCCCCTTTTATGTGGTGCCGCCCTACGGGCGCCGATATGGGAGGGCGGCAATCCGATTGACCAACGATCGAGGTAGAACCCTGCTCGCCAAATATGTGAGCTGGTTGCCCATCCCCGGTATGGCGAAGGATTGCCGATAAACCAGAGCGTGGACTGCATGGGCCGCGCACCGGTCAACGTCCATCAAACCCAACCTCCCCCACTTCAAATCGCTGAGGGCAGCCATGTCTGTGTCGATTCCACCGGGTGCAAAAGACCCAACACTCACTCCCGTCCCGGCAAGCTCCACGGAAAGCGCTCGCATGAGGGTGCTCACATAGGCTTTCGACGCGCCGTAGACCGCTTGGAAGGGCACGGATGTTTCGCCCGCCAGGCTCGACACGGCGATTACTGAGGATTCAAACGGCTGCTCCCTGAAAATCGCAATCAGGCGAGCCAGCAAATCCGTGAAACCGAGTATGTTTGTTTCAATTACCTCGGCATAAGTGTCGGCACGGCCTGCATCAACTGAACCAACGCTCGTCATTCCGGCAACCAACAAAGCGGCTGTTACTTGCAATTCTGCAACCTTAGCCGCGATTTTCTCCCTGCCCTCGATTTCACGTTGATCAGCCACTATAATCTCGCACGGCACATTGAACCGCTCGTCAATTTCGGTCTGTAGCTCCCGCAAGTTGTCGAGCCTTCGTCCAACAATCAGGGGCTTGGCCTGGTACGATGCCGCCAAGCGGAGGGCGGACGCTCTGCCCAAACCGGTCGAAGCCCCTGTGACCAGCACCCACGAGTTCTTGATCGCCAGCGGTTTCACGCGTTTTCCAGAGCCTTGTATAGGGCGGTTTTGCCGATCTTGAGCCGGGCCGCCGCCTCACGAACAGTGAGGCCCGCTGCGATATGCGCCCGCGCTTTACGTAGTTTGTCGGGGGT
>NZ_JAROCY010000073.1 GCF_029436685.1 Novosphingobium cyanobacteriorum | reverse complement strand
CGTCGGATTTCATCGTCATCGATGTTTTTCTTCCGGCCTTTGTAGACGCCTTCGGCGCGCGCCGCCTCGATCCCGGCGCGCTGCCGGTCCTTGATGAACGTCAGTTCCATGTCCGCGACCATGCCCAGAATGGTGATCACCATCCGCCCCATGCTTCCGGCCGTCGTCACCTCCGGCTCAAGCACCCGCAATGAGGCTCCCTTCTGGTCGAGTTCATGAACCAGATTGAGAACATCGCGTGTGGAGCGACCGAGCCGATCGAGACGCAGGACGACGAGTTCGTCATCGGCGCGCAGGAACTGCATGATCGTCTCAAGCTCCGTGCGTCCAGTGCGCGATGCGCCCGAGCCTGTTTCGGAGCGGAGGATTTCACAGCCCGCTGCCTTCAACCGGGCAACCTGGATGTCGAGATCCTGGTCGATGGTGCTGACGCGGGCGTAGCCGACGCGGGTCATGGGCAAATCCGTCACATTAGGGTGGCTTTGCCCTCGTACAGTAACATTGGTGACGGAACCACCCTTTTGTGACATGTCGTATATGTCACTTCCGATCGTCACGTTCGGGTGCACCCAAATGGTGCGAGCGGAAAGGCCCCGGTCAGGCAGCAAGCCGCCCAAAATCGATCCGGCTATTCAGATCGAGGTCGAAGCGGCCATAAGGATTGACGTGGCTGTAAATCAGCGGTGTGAGGCCGCGATAATCATCCGGCGTCATCCGGCCCGTCCATTTCGGTTCCACCAGCACGCTCTGAAGCATTCGGGTGTTCACATAGACAAGCGACGCTTGCAGCAAATGTAGCGCCAGGACCGAGAGCTGCTGCTCATCGATGCGGTTAGTGGCGATCTCGCCGCCCTTGCCGAAGAAAACGAACCCATTGGCACTGTTCCAGTTTTCAACGACATTCAGGCCTTCATGAATTTCGCGGCGGAAGGACTCCTCGCGCAGATACCGGCACAGGAAGATCGTCTTGACCGCGCGGCCCAGCTCACTCAACGCCTTGTAGGTCGGGTGCATCACCTCGGAGCGGCTAAACCGGCGCAGGATCGCCTCCGGGTCGGCGGTTTTTGTCTGCATCGCGGCTGCATATTTGACCATCTCGTCATATTGCTGCTCGATCTCATCCCAGTTGATCGGACTGGAGAGGATCGGCTGCAAGTGGGGAAGCCGCGTTCGCATGCCGACATCGGGAAGAGCCAGCTTCTGGCGAGCGATCGCTTTCAGGCGGGGTGCAAGCTCAAATCCGAGAAGCCGGCAAAATGCAAAGCCAACCGCGCTTTGGCCATGACTATCAACATATTGTCGCTGGATTTCCATGTCGGTGCAATGGCGCAGCACGCCCTCGATCATGGAGGCGACCTCGGAGGAAGAGCAGCGCTTGAGCTGGGAATAGACGCATGTCGCGCGTCGTTCGACATGCCAGTAGATCATGACGCCCCGTCCACCATAACGCGCATGCCATTCCGTCATCAGGTTGCGATCCCAGGCTCCGAACTTTGTGGAATCTGACGCACAGGCCGTGCCGGCGTCCCCCCAGACTGCAGCATTGCGGATTGCCAGGGTCGCATTCGCAACCCTGGCACACGCCTCCTTGAGCGCCGCGGCATGAACGAAGCGGCGATGGACATGCAGCAGCTCTTCAT
>NZ_JAROCY010000072.1 GCF_029436685.1 Novosphingobium cyanobacteriorum | reverse complement strand
CCCACATTCTCCAAGTAAGTCGCTGATTTCGCTGTCGTAATCGTGATATTTCGCATATAAATCATGGCGTTGACGGCTGCGAGGGGCGCGTTTCATGGATCACCTGGAGGGTGCGGGCTTGGCGCGGGGAGATCGGGTTGATTTCGACCGCCGTGTGCGTCTGGAGTTCCGTGGTGCGCAGATCAGTTCAGACGGTGGCCTGCTGGTGATGCGCGAGCTTGATGACGTGCTCGGCCTGTCCAATCTGGCGTCGGAGGCGCTGCGAGACAGCCGCACCGGGAAGAACACGCTCCATCGGCTTGACGGATTGTTCCGGCAATCGGTGTTCGGACGACTGGCCGGATACGAGGATGTGAACGATGCCGACCGCTTGGCCCTCGATCCCGTGATGCGTCAGGTCGTTGGCGGCAGGGCCGTCGAGGCGCAAGCTGCTTCGGCATCGCAGATGGGACGGTTCGAGACCGAGACGCTGGCTCTGGCCGCGAACCGGGCGGCGCTGGCCGATCTGAACGGCCAATGGATCGACCGGTTTCATGACCGCAACGGGTTGAAATACATCGTGCTGGACATGGACAGCTCGGTCAGCCCCACCCACGGCGATCAGGAAGGTGCTGCCTGGAACGGGCATTTCGACTGCACCTGCTATCACCCCATCTTCTTGTTCAACCAGTTTGGCATGCTGGAGCGCTGCGCCCTGCGTAACGGCAATGTCCACAGCGCCGATGGCTGGCGGGATGTCCTTGATCCCGTCATTGCCCGATATGCTGGCCGCGACCTTGGTGGACGCTTCTTCCGGGCCGACGCTGCCTACGCGATCCCCGCGATCTATATGCGGCTGGAAGAAGCCAGGTTCTTCTACGCCATCCGTCTGCCCGCCAACGCCGTCTTGCGCGAGAAGATCGCGCATCGGCTGACACGGCCCGTGGGACGGCCTTCGCTGACCAAGGTCAAACGGTTCTTCGAGGACTTCGAGTATCAGGCGGCGTCCTGGGACAAGCCGCGCCGCGTCATCGCCAAGATCGAATGGCATCCGGGCGAGCTGTTCCCCAAAGTCGGCTTCATCGTCACCAACCTGCCGATGGAGCCAGACTGGGTGGTGAGGTTCTACAACCAGCGCGGCACCGCAGAGCAGCACATCAAGGAAGGCAAATATGCCTTTCGCTGGACGCGGCTGTCATGCCGGAAGTTCCGGCACAACGAGGTGCGGCTGCAACTGCACGCGCTGGCCTACAACCTGGCAACCTTCCTGCGCTGCATCGAACTGCCCGAGGCCATGGCGGACTGGTCGTTGACCAGCCTGCAACTCAAGCTGATCAAGATCGGCGCCCGCGTCGTCCGCCACGCCCGCGCCATTACCTTCCAGTTGGCCGAGGTCGCCGTCACCGGCCCGATGGTGCGGGCCGTCCTTGCCGCCATCCGCCGTCTTCGAACGCCTCCGTCATGCGCATGACCACGATCCATGCCCAAGCTGAACGAAAGCGGCAGGACAGGTCCGTCTGCCGCGCGGAAAAGCGGCTCTGCCGGGCCAGAATGCTGCGGGTTCGAGGCTTGATCCACCCGACTTCGGCCGTTTGCGCGACGACAGACACCGCTCGGGGCGAAAAACGCTTGCCCAGCGAGCAAAATCAGGCGATCTTGAAGTCAAGCGGCAGGCCACTTGGGGAATGTCGG
>NZ_JAROCY010000071.1 GCF_029436685.1 Novosphingobium cyanobacteriorum | reverse complement strand
TGTCAATCGGCGTTCAAAGTTGACCCCCTGATCGGCGCGTAAAACTGACCCCCCTATCGGTCTGGCAGGCGGTTATCCCGGTAGTCCATGGGAGGGGCCCGCGCATGCCGTCGCGCGCCGTCAGGTGCGCTGGCGGCGGCATGCGTGGGAGGGACCTGTGGACCCACCGGGTTAACCGCCGGGGATGGGGGTCCGGGGGAAGGGGTTTGTCAGTTGCGGTGTTTGAAGCGCCAGCTGTCGTTGCCGGTCTCGATGATATCGCAGTGATGGGTGATGCGATCGAGCATGGCTGTAGTCATCTTGGCGTCGCCGAATACCGTGGGCCACTCACCGAAGGCGAGATTGGTGGTGATGATCACCGAGGTCTTTTCGTAGAGTTTGCTGATCAGGTGGAACAGCAGTTGGCCACCGACGAGGGCGAACGGCAGGTATCCCAGCTCGTCGAGGACGACGAGATCGAGGCGGGCGAGCTGACTGGCAAGTGTTCCTGCTTTGCCTGCCCTGGCTTCTTCTTCGAGCCGGTTGACCAGATCGACGGTGTTGAAGAAGCGGCCTCTGGCCCCGGCGCGCACCGTGGCAGCGGTGATGGCGAGGGCAAGATGCGTCTTGCCCGAACCAGTGCCGCCTACCGCGACGATATTGCGCCGCGCAGGCAAGAATGAGCCAGCATGGAGTGAGCGCACCAGCCCTTCGTTGATCGGCGTGTCGACGAACTCGAAGTTGTCCAGATCCTTGATCTCGGGCAGCTTGGCGGCATGCATCCGGTAACGGATCGATGCTGCCTCACGGGCGACTGTCTCGGCGCGCAGGAGGTCGGTGAGCATCTCATGGATGGTCCGCCCCCTCTGGACACCGGTGGTGACCGCTTCATCGAAGGCCCCAGCCATGCCCTTGAGGCCAAGGGCTTTGAGATGGGCGATGATCTCATGCCGCTGCATGGATGCCTCGCGCTCGATCATAGCGGGCACAATCGGCCTGGGGAGGATGAACGAGCCGCAGGTTGGTCAGCACGCTGATCGGCTCCGACGGTGGCGGTAGGCGCCGTCGCGAGAGGATATTGAGGATGACCTCGTCACTGCTGAGCCCCGCTTGCAGGGCTTCCTGGATCGCGGCTTCGACGGCCTCAAGGCCCTCCTCGGGGACTTGCGCCAAAACCCGTACAAAGCGACGGTCGGCGTCATTGCCCTTGCCCAGCGCCTTGCGCAGTGCGGCCAGGCCCGGAGGCAACGGCCAGTCCATGAACGGCGCGCCGTTACGCAGGGCGCCAGGCTTCCTGGCCAGGACCGGCACGTAATGCCAGGGATCGTAGAGCACCTGATCGCGCCCGAACAGGCGGGGGTGCTCGGCCACGACCTCGTCGCCACAGCGGATTACGATGCGTGTGGCATAGGCGCGCACCTGCACCGCCTGCCGCCCAGCCTTGGCCATTACCGAGTAGCGATTACGATCGAAGCTGACGAGACAGGTGGAACTGGCGACGTGGTCGCTCTCGAAGAAGCCGTCGAAGGCTGGCCCCAGGGGGCGCAACGATCCACGCTCAATCTCGAAGGCCTCGGCAACGGTCATGCCGGCAAGAGCGGGATGCGCCTGGGCACTGGCCTGTCGCAGGCTCTCTGCCATCAGCCACGCGTTGCCCTCCTCGATGCTGGCAAAGCGCGGGCGCGGCTTGAACATGCTCTCGCGCGTGTTCAGCACCTGGTTCTCGACCTGCCCCTTCTCCCAGCCCGCCGCCGGCGTGCAGGCCACCGGCTCAATCCGATGGTGGTCCATCATCACCAGAAAGCGCCGGTTGAAGGCCCGATCCTTGCCAGCGAACACCGCTGTCACCGCCGTCTTCATGTTGTCGTAGATCCCGCGCAGCGCCACCCCGCCGAAAAACTCGAACCCCTGGACA
>NZ_JAROCY010000070.1 GCF_029436685.1 Novosphingobium cyanobacteriorum | reverse complement strand
GGCCCAGTCGGCCCGAAGCTGCGATTTTGGTCATCTTGGAGAACACGTCGGGAACGGGCTGGTTGTTGTTGACGATCGCCCATGCGAGGAACGACGTTCCGCTCCGATAAGGGAGCGGCGTTATGAGCCTTGGCGTTTCGAGTGGGGATCTGATCGGCTCCTGGAGCCTGAGTTTTTCGGACATCGCGTTCGTGACCGGCAAAGCGGAGACGGCACGACTGGGATTGGCGGTTCAGCTTAGATTTTTCGCCGGGCATGGCTTCTTTGTGCCGGATCATGCGTCGATACCCTCCGACGGTGTCTTGTATCTGGCGGAGCAACTTGGTCTCGATGCCAAATCCGTGAACCACTATGATTTTTCCGGGCGCACCGCCCGCCGGCATTGCGCGGAGATTTTGCGGCATCTCGGGTTCCGCCGTATGACGCAGACGGATCGCAGGGCGTTGTCGAGGTGGATTTCCGACGATCTTTGTGCGGGCGGGCAGCCGATCAATGCCATGCTCGAGCATGTTTTCCTGTGGTGCCGCGACCGCCGTATCTATGGGCCGTCGCGCAAGGAGCTGGAACGCCTCGTCCGTTCGCAACGACACCTCTATCTGGAGGCCCTGTTGGCCCGAGTCCGCGATCGGCTTGCGCCGGATGCGGTCGCCTTGCTGGAAGCCTCGCTCGCCGATCCCGATGGCCCGACCGGCTTCAACACGATGAAGGGGGATGCAGGTCAGGCGACGCTCGAAAACATTCTTGGCGTGACCGCCAAACTCGCCTTTATCCAACGGCTTGCTCTTCCCCGAGATTTCCTATCGGTCACGGGCAAGGCATGGGTCGATCAGATCGTTCGCCGGGTTGCCGGCGAGAAAGCCTCGGAGATGCGCCGGCATGTACCGGCGCGCCAGCTCGGGCTCTATGCCGTTTATCTGATGGCGCGGGAAGCTCAGCTTACGGATGCGATGGTCGACCTGCTGATCGAGACGGTCCATAAGATCGGATCGCGCTCGAAACGCAAGGTGGTGGGCGATATCGCGAAAGACATCGAGCGGGTCTATGGCAAGGAGCGACTCCTGGTCGAGATTGCCAGCGCTTCGATCGACGATCCATCCGGGCGCATCTGCGATGTCATTTTCCCAATCGCCGGCAAGGACAAACTGGCGGCGATCATCAAGGAAAGCCAGGCAAAGGGCGCCTTGGATCGGCGGATCTACAAGGTGATGCGGAGGTCATGGGCCAATCATTATCGCCGTATGCTGCCAAGCCTGCTTTCGGCACTGGAGTTCCGGTCGAACAACGCCGTGTGGCGTCCGGTGCTGGCGGCCCTGGACTGGATCAGAAGCAAAGTGGATGATGGATGCCGCTACGTGCCGCCGCACGCAGTGCCGGTCGACGAGGTCATTCCGGCGAGATGGCGCAGTTCCGTCATTGATGAAGAGGGGCGCGTAAACCGGATCAGTTATGAGCTTTGTGTCCTCGCGCAACTGCGCGATCGCATCCGTTCTAAGGAAATCTGGGTTGTCGGGGCGGACCGATACCGCAATCCCGATGACGATCTTCCCAAGGACTTCGATGCGCGGCGAGAAGCATATTACACAGGATTGAACCTGACGGCGGATGCGCGTGCATTTTCAAGCGCCATCCGGGAAGAGCTTGCTCAGGAACTGTTGCTCCTCAATGCCAATATTCCCCGGAACGACAAGGTTCGGCTGCTGTGGCGCGGCGAGAACCGTATATCTCTCACCCCGTTCAAACCCTTGCCCGAACCCAGGGGTCTCGCCTCGATCAAGACCGAGATCGGCCAACGCTGGCCGATGACCGGGCTGCTCGACGTACTGAAGGAGGCTGCCCTTGATACGGGACTTCTCGAAGCGTTCGAAACATCGGCCTCGCGTGTTGCACTGCCGAAAACCGCGCTGGATCAACGTCTCCTGCTATGCCTCTACGGCCTGGGAACGAATGCCGGGCTCAAGCGGATCGCCGGCGCCACCCCCGATGTCAGCTATGAA
>NZ_JAROCY010000007.1 GCF_029436685.1 Novosphingobium cyanobacteriorum | reverse complement strand
GTAATTGTCGCTCGACGGTTGCTCCTCGCAACAGCAAATGGTAGCCAGAATTCACCAACCGGCGCGGCCACCTATCGGCCATCAAAATTGACGCCGACCGGACACCGTAATCGTCGCGCTACATCCAGGGCAGTTATTGACCTCCTCAATAAGATTCGAACTGACATCCAGCAAGAACCTGCTGGCGCAAACCTGCCCGGTGCAGCTGCTTATGTCAGCATGGTCGGCGTTGATCCTGACGCGGACCTGTCATCCGTGGCTGTGCAGAGAGCGCAAGATGCCTTCGGCTGGAGCGTGGAAGGCGAGGTAAAGGTGCTTTTCCTCACGCACCGTCTAATCGCGCGCAAAGCAGGCTATGCCGAACTCTGGGCTGCTTACAACAGCCGAGGTGGATTCACCCAAGATAGGTTTCAGAGCGGCGAAGACCCGATTGCGGCATTCTTTGTGAATAAGGTCGAGCCAGTTATTCAAGCATGGCGAGAAGGGAAGGTTGGAAGAACGCTCGGCTACCTAAATGATCGCGCTATTCCGATAGCAGGTGCAGCTGAAAAAGCTCGCGTGAAGGCAGCGCTAGATACCTTGATCACGCTCATTGACGGCGGGGCAACAATTGAATCTGTGGTCAAGCACCTTCAAGAGGCACAACTGGTCACGATTTACGAGGATCTTGAAATCGCGATCAATGGGCCGATTCCTCCCTCTGAGCCTGGTACGCCGGAAGCGGAGCACAAAGCATTCATGACGAAGCTTTTGGCAGTGCCATATGCAGAAGTCAGTCGCTATCGCGCTGTCCTTGAAAACAGTCTCCCATTCTCAACGAAGCACGGCGTTAAGGGGGACGAGTTTCAGAACGTGGTGGTCGTTCTCGATGATGCTGGCGCAAACTGGAATCAGTATTCTTTTGGAAAGCTGCTTGCGGGAACCGACACCAGTGAAAGCCGCCAAAAGCGCACTCGGAACCTGTTTTACGTTTGTTGCTCCAGAGCCAAAGACAAACTGATCGTCGCCGACTTGGGGGCAGGATCGCAGGCAAAGATAGAGGCGCTTTTTGGGGCCAGTGCGGTAGCAATCTAATCAACGTCGGCGAGTGATTGTGCCGGATGATTTAAGGGACGAATTTCGTTCAGCGCTTTATTGTTTGAACATGGCCATTTGATCGCCATCTGCCGTTTTCAAAGTGCCATTGCATTCATCATAGTCCCCTTAGAGATAGAATTCAGGCGCCAATCGGGCTATAAAATCATCCGGAAAGCGCCGCTCTATGCCCCGCGTTCCAAGACAAGAACCAACATTGAATCCACATACCGGAGCGCGAAAATGGAAGCACACCCTACACGGCATTCCGTGGGTGTGGTTGGCGGGCAAGCTGTTGAGATTGCTGTGTAAACATTGTGCTACGGGCTGTCTGGCGTTGTAATACAAGGCGATGCGGCGGGAGATAACCAAGCCAGATCAAGGGGTTGTCTGTATTACAATGTAAGACGCGGTCGGGCAGGCTGTCCCTTGGCTGCGACTGTCCGATTCCCACCAGAACCAGCCATCAGCCCGGCTGGTTCTTGCCGATGAAGTGGCTCATCGGGTTGGGGCCCCGGAAGGTGGCGCGATCCGGGTTCATCGCTTCATAGACCACGGCGTTTTCCAGCACGCGCTGCACATAGTTGCGCGTTTCCGACAGCGGGATGCGTTCCAGCCAATCGACCCATTCAACGCTGCCGGTGCGCGGATCGCCATTGGCGCGCAGCCACTTGTTCACGTTGCCCGCGCCGGCGTTGTAGGCGGCGATCGCCAGCGGCCATGATCCGCCATAGTAAGCGAGCAGGCGCTGGATATAGCCGCCGCCCAGCTGCAGGTTGTAGCCCGCATCGTCGAGCAGGGCCTGGCTGGAATAGGACAGCCCCAGCTTGCCCGCCTGTTCGTTGGCGGTGCCGGGCATCAGCTGCATCAGCCCGCGCGCACCGGCGTGGCTGATCGCGTTCTGGGCGAACTGGCTTTCCTGCCGGGTGATGGCGTGGATCATCGTCCAGGCGTGGTCATAGCCCTGCGGCACGGGGATGGTGGGGAAGGCGATGTGCTGGAAATCGAGGTAGCCGCGCGCCGCCGCCGCCTGCCCGACGATGACGCCGAGATCACGCCGGCCCAGCGTGCGGGCAAGTTCGGCCACCAGCATGTGCTGGCCCTCGCTCTGCTGCTGTTCGCTGATTTCCTTGAAGAAGCGCACCGTGGTCCGCCAGTCGCCCTCGCGCGCCACTTCGCGCACCGCCGCCGTGATCGCGGCCGAGGTGAAGCGGGCGCGCTCGTCGGGCGTGGGCTGCGCGGTGGAATCGGCGGCGAAGCGCGGCACCGGGCGGCCGAGCCGTTCGAGCGCGAGCAGGCCATAGAACTGGTCGGCATAGCGGGCGGCGGCTTCGTAATACTTGGCTGCTTCCTGCGGGCGGCCGGCGCGAGTCATGGCGAGGCCCGCCCAGTAATAGCCCTTGGCCTTGGTGCCGGGCGTGCGCGCCGCCGCGCCATAGCGCCAGAACAGCGGCGCGGCGTCGCTGCCGTTGCCCAGGCTCCACAGCGCCTTGGTGCCGCCGAGCCACATCAGCGAGGTGTAATCGTCGCGCAGGTCGTAATCGAGCTGGCTGATGTCTTCCAGCGGGTCGAAGGCGTCATCGATCCCTGCCGCGATGCGCACGGCGGAGCGGGGATCACCCGCGCCAGCCGCGCCGCGCGCGTTGAGCAGCAGTTCTTCCACCCACTTGCCCCGGTCGAGCGGCTTGCGCGCAAGGATCGGGCGGTTGGCGAGCAGGCCCTGCGCCGCCGCGCCCTGGCCCGATTTGCGCAAGGAGCGCGCGCGCTGGAACACGAAGCCGGGGTCGCTGTTGAGCGTCTGGCCCGGGATGCCGGCCGCGGCGGCATAGGGATCGAGCCCCTGCAGCGTGGCAAGTCGGGCAGCGTCGATGCCCTTGCGCGCGGGGGAAACCCACGGCAGCTCGCGCTGGGCCTGCGCGGTGGCGCCCGCCCACAGCAGCGCGTCCATGCGCGCGTCGTGATCGTCGAGCGTGAAGGTGGAGCCCCAGTTGCCAAGGATCGCCGCCTCGGCCGCATCGCTCATCGGCCCGCCGCGCCATGCGGCCTTCGCCACGGCGGCGGCTTCGGGCCGGCCCATCGCCTGCAGCGCCAGCGCATACTGCGCGCGGCCGGGATTGGTCAGCGGCGGGGCGCGGTCGAAATAGGCGACGAGCTGGCGCGAATCCGCCGAATCACGTTCCAGCGCGCCTTCGGCATAGCGGCGCAGCTTCTGCTCGTCGGGGAAACCCGGATAGGACACGACGAAGCCGGCATAGTCCGAAAAGCCGAAGCGGTTGGAGCTGGTCAGCAGCTTCCACCGGTCGATCGCCTGCGCCACCGGCCCGGATCCTTGCGCCACCAGCTGCGATCGCGCGCGGTCCCACGCGGTGGCGTCCACATCGGCATCGCTGGCGTGGCAGGCCGCCGGAATGCCCAATGCGGGCAGGGCCAGCGCCACGGGAGCCAGTTTCCGGGCAAACTTTCGTGCAGGCGAGGTGATGTCCATGCTGGACATTGTGGGCAACCGCTCCTTATCAGGCGCTGAACGCGGGGGCGGGCGCGGCTGCCCAATCCCCCATATGCCCACTGTGCCGCAACTTGAGGAACAAAGTCCATGTTTTCCGGCTCGATCCCGGCTCTCGTGACTCCTTTTCGCGATGGAGCGTTTGACGAGAAAGCCTTTCGCAAGCTGGTGGACTGGCAGATCGAGAACGGATCGAGCGCGCTGGTGCCCTGCGGCACCACGGGCGAGAACTCCACGCTGTCGAACGCGGAGCACCACCGCGTGATCGAGGTCTGCGTGGAACAGGCGGCGGGCCGGGTGCCGGTGATCGCCGGCTGCGGCAGCAACGACACCATGAATGCGCTGCTCCACATGAACTTTTCCAAGAAGTGCGGAGCGCAGGCCGCGCTTTGCGTGGCGCCATACTACAACCGGCCCAGCCAGGCCGGCATCATCGCGCACTTCAGCTATCTGGCCGAGCATAACGACCTGCCGATCGTGCTCTACAACGTGCCCGGTCGCACGGTGACCGATATCCTGCCCGAAACGGTGTGCGAACTGGCGCGCCGCTATCCAGACCGGATCGTCGCGATCAAGGACGCCAGCGGCGACCTTTCGCGCGTGACCGACCACCGGATGGGCATCGGCAAGCATTTCTGCCAGCTTTCCGGCGATGACGAGCTGGCGCTGCCGGCCAACGCGGCGGGTGCGGTCGGCTGCATCTCGGTGACGGCCAACGTCGCGCCCCGGCTCTGCGCCGATTTCCAGCAGGCCTGTGCCGACAACGACCTGGTCCGTGCGCGCGAGCTGAATGACCTGCTCTATCCGCTGCACTACGCCATGTTCGAAGACGCTTCGCCCGGGCCGCTGAAGTACGCGCTGACGCGGGTGCATCCGTGGCTGACCGAGGAACTGCGCCTGCCGCTGGTGCCGTGCAACGATGCGGCCCGTGCTGCGGTGGATGCCGCGCTGGTCCACGCCGGGCTGGTCTGATCCTGCGGCGGGCCGCCTTGGCTCGCGCGGGCGGAAAGGCCCTGCGGATGGTGTGGCTGGCCGCCGCACTCGTCCTCGCCTTCGTTCTCGGCATCCTGTTCGTTGAACTGACGCCCTTGGGCGTGGCGCTGCCGCATGATTACAACGGTGCCTCGCTGCTGATGATGCGGCTGCAGACCTATGCCTTCGCGCTATCGGGCGTGACCGGGGTGGGTACGCTGCTGACCGCCGTGGCCGCCGCGCGCTTTGCCAACCACGCCGCCCGCGAATCCCGCCGCAGCGCCGATATCGCGCGCGAAGCGATGATTTCCAGCGAGCGCGCTTGGATTCATGTCGACCTGACGCTGGACGACAGGCTGGTGTGGGACGACAGCGGCAACGTGCAGGTGAAAGTGCGGATCAAGGTAAGCAATATCGGCAATTCGCCCGCGATCAACGTGCACACCGCAGTGCGCGTGGTGCCGGACTGCGACGATACGCGCCCATGGCTTGACCGGATTGCGCGCAAGGCGCGCGTGGCGGACCAGTCACGCAGCCGCATGGTGCTGCCGCATGACAGCTTTGAACGGCAGCAGGTGGCGCGCGCGCTGGCTGCGGACTTCAAGGGGATCAACGGCTTTCCACGTCTGCGCCCGGCCATCGTCGGCTGCGTGACCTATCAGCTGGCGCAGGACATGAGCCTGCACCAGACGGCATTCTGCTACACGCTTTCGCGCATCGATACCGCAGGGAAACCGGGTTCGCGGATCTATGCCGGCAAGACGCTGGACGTGGAGAAGGCGCATCTTGACTGGGGCATCGGCGGTTTTGCCGACTGAGCGGACGGCCAGAAGGCGCGACCATTAAATCGCTGTGACATACGTATGATTTGGCTGGCTGTGAACTAACGTTGGATATAGCCCAAACCCACTTGGCCGGTTCCGGTCAGGAGGAGTGGGGACTCTTTCTTCGATGGCCATCATCGTGACGCCAGCCATGCGTCAGATTGAACAGCAGTGGGCGGTTTGCCCGGTGTGCAGCAAGCATACGGCGGGCAAGTGGGCCCGCGACGCCGAAGGCCGCCCGGAACGCCGCGCGCGTTCGCACAAGGGGGCGGACGGGCAGCCGTGCCCCGGCAACGACATGCCCGCCATCCTCGCCTGACTGTCTGAGGATCAGGTCATCGACCAGCCGTGGCTGGCGGTCAGCGACTGGCCGGTCAGCGCGTTGGTGGGGAATGCGGCGAAGAACAGGGCCAGTTCGGCAATGTCTTCCACGCTGGTGAATTCGCCGTCCACGGTCTGGCCCAGCATCACCTTCTTCACCACTTCATCTTCGCTGATGCCCAGTTCCTTGGCCTGTTCCGGGATCTGCTTGTCCACCAGCGGGGTGCGCACGAAGCCGGGGCAGATCACGTTGGAACGCACGCCCTTGGGCCCGCCTTCCTTGGCGATCACGCGCGCCAGCCCCATCAGGCCGTGCTTGGCGGTGACATAGGCGCTCTTCAGCGGGCTCGCCTCCTTGGAATGGACCGACCCCATCAGGATGATCGAACCCGCGCCCTTGGCATACATGTGCGGCAGCACCGCCTTTGTGGTGAGGAACGCACCGTCGAGGTGGATCGCCAGCATCTTCTTCCAGTCGGCATAGGCGAACTGTTCCACCGGGTTCACGATCTGGATGCCGGCGTTGGAAACCAGAACGTCAACCGTCCCCCATGCCTCGACCACTGCGGCCACGCCGGCGTTGACCTGCTCCTCGCTGGTCACGTCCATCGCCACGGCCATGGCTGCGCCCGGGTGATCGGCATTGATGGCATCAGCGGCTGCCTGCGCGGCCTCCAGCTTCAAGTCGGCAATCGCTACCTTGCCGCCGGCTTGGGCATAGCGTCTGGCGATGCCGAGGCCGATGCCGCTGGCCGCGCCGGTGACGATCGAGACCTTGTTGTCGAGATTCATGGGGAAGGCTCCGTGTGCAAGATGGGGTTCAGGCGAGATCGAGCGTGACAACGCCCGAGGCGGGAATGCGGCGCCGCTTCCAGCGCGGACTGGCCAGCGAGCGGGTGACATCGCCCTGTCCGCTGCGCCAATGGTCCTGCACCGTGCTGCGCGAGAACTCGTAATCCTTGCCGTGCGATTCGTAGTCTTCGGGCCGGTTGATCAGGTGCATGATGGTGACCGGCCCTTCGCAGGCATGCGCGGTCAGCAGGGCAAGGTCGGGATCGTCCTCGAACCCGGCTGGCAGGCGCGCGGCAAGGCGCTTGGCGGCGGCCTGCAATCCCTCGATCCGCTTCTGCATGTCCGTATTCAGCCGGGTACGGCTGGAAAAGCGGATGTCCTTCTCGCGCTCGGCCGCTTCGGCCAGGCTGCGTGGCATCGTTCCGCGCGCGCTGAACAGGTCCACCTGAAACACCAGCAGCGGCTTTGCGCCTGTCTCTCCGGCGCGCTCGTCCAGCACCCATTGCAGCGGCGTGTTGGAAACGAGGCCGCCATCCCAATAGGGTTCCCCATCCACCAGCACGGGCGGAAAGCCGGGCGGCAGCGCGCCGCTCGCCATCACATGCTCGGGCCCGATCCAGCGGTCGCGGTTGTCGAAATACACGAAGTTGCCGGTCAGCACGTTCACCGCGCCCACGCTGAAGCGCATCGGTCCGGTGTTGAGCAGGTTCCAGTCCACCAGTTCCAGCAGCGATTCGCGCAAGGGGGCCGTGTCATAGAGGCTGATCGATTCCGGCGATCCGGGCAGCGCGGCCCATGGCGGGCACAGGCGCGGGGTGAAGAAGCCGGGAATGCCGGTCATCGCCACGGTCGCCGCGCTCGCCTCGTTGAACAGGCGGCGGCCCCAGCCGTCGGCAAAGGGGGAGGGCAGGGGGATGCGCGATGAGGCGCGGTTCCAGAACGTGCGCAGCGCCTCCACCCGGCGTTCGGGCGGATTGCCCGCGATCAGCGCAGCGTTGATCGCGCCGATGGATATGCCCGCCACCCATTGCGGCTGATGGTGCGCCGCGGCAAGCGCTTCATAGACGCCGGCCTGATACGCGCCCAGCGCGCCGCCGCCCTGCAGCACCAGCACGCAGCATTCCTCAGCTCCGTCGGCCATGGCCATGCCCTCCAGCGAATCCGGGTTTGTTGTGCACTGCAACGTGTAAAGCGCAAGCGGCGTTTGGGTTGAACTTCGTCCATATCGCGCCCGTCGCGGCCAAGCCTTCCATTTCCGTGCCCGCGCGCCTACATGGCGGCAACCATGGCCCGTCCGACCCCAGCAGCCTTCGACAAGAAGAAGATCGTCGCAGAGAACCGCCGCGCGCGCTTCGAATACTTTATCGAAGACGTCTATGAAGCGGGCATCGCACTCACCGGCACCGAAGTGAAATCGCTGCGCTTCGGCGAAGGCTCGATTGCCGAGAGCTATGCCGAAGTGAAGGACGGCGAGGTCTGGCTGGTCAATTCCAACGTGCCCGAATTCAGCCACGGCAACCGCTTCAACCACGTGCCCAAGCGCCCGCGCAAGCTGCTGCTGAAAGAGCGGGAGATCGCCCGCTTCCACGGCGCGGTGGAGCGCAAGGGCATGACTCTGGTGCCGCTGTCGATCTACTTCAACGGGCGCGGCCGCGCGAAGGTGGAACTGGCGCTGGCCAAGGGCAAGAACAACGCCGACAAGCGCGCGACGATGAAGGAGCGCGACTGGAAGCGCGACAAGGCGCGGATCATGCGTGAACACGGCAAGGACAGCTGACCCCCAGCGCAAACTGCAGGCGGGCTCTTCACCCGCCTGAAAGCATGGCCGGTCTAGATCGGGCCAATCGTCCCATGGCGGGACGCACGGGAACCGGGTAGGACGGGGCGGGTCATGTACAGCAGAATCGCCAGATGGGCGCAGGCGAACATGCCGACGCGCGAACAGATGGAGCAGAACCGCTTCGCCCGGCCGCTTGCCGCGCGTGCGGAACTGTGGCGGTTCACCAGGCGTTCGGTGCCGCGCGGCGTGGCCGTGGGCCTGTTCATCGGCATCTTCGCGATGATCCCCGGCGTGCAGATCGTGGGCGCGGCGCTGATGTGCGTGCCTTTTCGCGGCAACATCCCCATCGCCGCGCTGATGACCTTTGTCTCCATCCCGCCGACTACGCTCTTCGTATTCCTTCCCGGTGCCATCTGGGTGGGCAACCAGTTCGGCTTTCACGCGGATATCTCCACCGTCTCGCAGCTGATGCAGAGCGGGGCGGGGGTGAAGGAATGGCTGGCCTGGCTGGGCACGGATGCCGCGCCATCGCTGCTGCTGGGGCTGGGGGTGATCGGGCTTGCCTCGGCCCTGCTCGGCTATGCCGTATCGGCCGTGGGCTGGCGCTGGTGGACCGCGCACAAGCGCCGCACCCGCCTGCTGCAGGCGGCGGCGCGGGATTTCCCGGAATCGTGAGTTTGCCAGCATGAAGGACGCCGCCACCGGCCTCGACCCCCTGGCCGCCGAAGCTGTGGCCCAGCCCGCCCCGGTGCGCGAGGTGCTGCTGATCGCGCTGGCGGTGCTGGCCAGCGCCGGCGCGCTCTGGCTGGTCACCGGGCAGCCGGTGATTGCCGCCGCCTTCGCCGGGGGCGTGATCGTGGTGGCGTTGCTGGTGCGGCTCGGCTTCGCCCTGCGGCCGGAGCCGGAACTTCCCGAGTTCGCCTCGCCCGACTGGTCGGTCACCCACGCGGCGATCGAAAGCGATGCGCAGGCGGTGGCGATCACTGACCGGGCCGGTCGGCTGGTCTGCGCCAACAGCCGCTTCACCGAAGTATTCGGCTCCTCCCCCCCGCCGCGGCTGGCGCTGGACAAGCCCGGCTCGGATGCCGCGGAAGAGTCCGCGCGCAAGGCATGGCGCGATGGCGCGGCGCAGGTGGAACGTGTGCTCGCCACCAGTGGCGGCGAATGGACCCTGTCGGTGCAGCGCATTGGACGGGGCGAGGATCACCTCGTCTGGCGCCTTGCCGCGCTGATGCGGCAGGATATCGTGGCTGAAGTGGTCGGGCACCTTGCCGGCAAGCTGGGCCGGGCGCTGGGCCGCGAAGGCATCCCTTCCGCCGTGGTTGCGCCCGATGGCCAGGTGCTTGGCGCCAACCGCACTTTCGCCCTGCGCGCCGCAGGCGACGAGAACGCGCCCATCGCCGGCACCGATTTCGTCGATTACTTCCGTTCCGACGAGCATGACCGCATCCATTTCGCCCGCGAAGGATCGCGCGGCGCAGCGGTGCGGCTGGTCCACGTGCCCGTTGCCGATCCGGACAAGCAGGGTTCCACCGATCCGGGGCAGACCGCCTCGCTGTTCCTGCTGGTGGAGGCCGAAAGCGGCGTGGGCGATGCGCGCGCGGGCCTGCCGCAGATCGAGGCGCTGCTTTCACGCCTGCCGCTGGGCCTTGCCATGTGCGATCGCGACGGGCGCTTCCTTTTCGCCAACCCCGCCTTCCTGCGCGCGGCGGGGCATGACGATCCCAACGTGCCACCGCCCTATCCCAGCGACCTGGTGATCCGCGAGGACAAGGGCGCGCTGGCCGATGCGGTGCGTCGCTATGCCCAGGGCGCGCCCACTGCGGGCGACGTGGCCGTGCGCCTGCGCAGCGCGCCAGAGGAGCCGGTCTCGCTCAGTCTGGCCGGGGTGCGCGGGCTGGGCGAGGGGGCAGTGCTGCTCAGCCTCAAGGATTCGTCCGAGGAAACCCGTCTGAAGCGGGAAATCGCGCAGGCGACCAAGATGCAGGCCGTGGGCCAGCTGGCCGGCGGCGTGGCGCACGATTTCAACAACGTGCTGACCGCGATCATCGGCTACTGCGACCTTATGCTGATGCGCCACACGCCGGGCGACAGTGATTATGACGACATCCAGCAGATCAAGGCCAACTCCAACCGCGCCGCAAGCCTGACGCGCCAGCTGCTCGCTTTCTCGCGCCAGCAGACGCTGCGGCCCGAAGTGCTGCAGCTGCCCGATGTGGTGGCCGAGGTTTCCACCCTGCTCAAGCGCCTGATCGGCGAGAAGATCACGCTGGAGGTGACCCACGACCGCGATCTTGGCGCGGTGCGGGCAGACCCGGTGCAGCTGGAGCAGGTCTTGCTGAACCTGGCCGTCAACGCGCGCGACGCGATGAGCGGCAATGGCGGCCCGATTGCGGCCAAGGGCGCCGCGGGTATCCTGCGCCTGATCACCCGGCGCGTGACCGCCGCCGACGTGCGCGCGATGAAGAGCGAAATCCTGCCCATTGGCGATTACACCGCGCTGATCGTGGAAGACACCGGCCACGGCATCAAGCCGAACCAGATCGGCAAGATCTTCGAGCCGTTCTTCACCACGAAGGAAAAGGGCAAGGGCACCGGCCTCGGCCTTTCCACCGTCTATGGCATCGTCAAGCAATCGGGCGGCTTCATCTTTGCCGAAAGCGAAGTGGGCAAGGGCACGCGCTTCACCATCTACCTGCCGGTCCATATCCCCGATCCGGCAGACGCGGCAGAGGCGCAGGCGGCCAAGCCCAAGAAGCAGCCCGCGCGCGAATGGACCGGCGGTGGCCGCGTGCTTCTGGTGGAGGACGAGGATACCGTGCGCGCCGTGGCCGAACGCGCGCTGGCGCGGCAGGGCTATGAAGTGACCACCGCCGCCGATGGCGAGGACGGGCTCGAGGCGCTCAGCCGCGTGCTCGGCGCGGGCGGAGACTTCGACCTCGTGGTCAGCGACGTCGTCATGCCCAGCATGGACGGCCCCTCGATGGCGCGCGAGATCCGCCGGCTGAAGCCCGATCTGCCGGTGCTGTTCATGTCCGGCTATGCCGAGGAACAGCTGCGCCGCGACATCGACATCCCCAACATGCACTTCCTCGCCAAGCCGTTCAGCGTGGCGCAGATCGTGACCGCTGTGGAAGACGTGCTGCGCGGGCGTTGATGCGGCTTCAGGCCGCCGCTTCCACCAATCCCCGCGCAATCTGCGGCAGGTCCAGCACGGTGCAGGCCTCGCCGCTGACCAGCCTGATCGTCCGGTCCGGCAGGCCACGGGCGCTGGTCTGGCGTTCGGCGCCTTCGCCCGGCCGCGGGCCCAGTTGCTGGATCGCGGCGCGGTCCACCGAGCAGAGACGATCGACGCGAAAGCCGGTGCGCCGCACATCGGGCCATTGCCCCTCGCGCGCCACCACCACGAAGCTGCCTTCACCGCTGGACGCGCGGCCCAGCATCCGCCCCAGGTTCACCAGCGGCACTGCCTGGCCGCGGTGGGGAAACAGGCCCTCCACCCCTGAGCCTGCGGCCGGGGTGGGGATCAGGTCGTGCTGCGCAGGCAGGATTTCCTCCACTTGCGACAAGGCAACGGCGAATGGCGCCTCGTCGACCATGAAGACAAGGTAGGGCAGGCGCTCGCCCGCCGCGGTCGCACGCGTGGCCGCCTGCGCGGACGCTGCCGATGCACTGCCGGTTTGCGGCCTCTGGCGGATTCCGGCCAGCATCGCCATGCGCGCATCGTTCACCAGCGCCTGCGCGTCGATCAGCAGCAGGGACCCTTCCGGCCGCGTGATCAGCCCGCGCGTCAACCCGGCGCCAGTCATCCCCGGCAGCCCGTGCGAGCGTACATCCCTGGCAGGCAGGCGGACGATGTCGTCCACCGAATCGATCAGCAGCGCGACCAGCCCGGGCTTTCCATCCGCGCCCGCGGCGCCCTCCACGCGCACCACGATGGCCGCGCCGGCCCGGCGTGCTTCACCCGTCCCGCCCTGATCCAGCAGGGCCAGCGTATCCACCACCGGAATCTCCGCACCCTTGTAGGGCAGCATGGCAATCCACAGCGGGTCCTGCGAAGGGGCAGGCAGCAGTTCCTGCCATGGCACGCTGGCGTCCACGCATGCAGCCGCCAAGGCGCAGCGCAGGTTACCCACCCGGAACATCAGCGTCGGATCGCTTTCGCCGACCGCCCGGTCGCGCGCGCCGGTGCGGTCTTCGGTCAGCGGCAGGTCGGGCAATGCGGCCAACGCCGCCACATCCAGCACCACGCCGCGCCCGGCGGGCAGGTGAAAGCTAGCCCGTAGCAGTCTTCCATCGCTGTCACTGGTGGCGAACAGCGGCGATTGCGCGTCCGCCGGCAGGGCACAGACGCCGTCGATCGCTTCGGCCAGCACGCCGATCACATGGTCACCGTGGCGCAGGATCAGCACGATCTGGGCCTTGTCGTCCGTCCGCGTGGCGCCCAGCGCCTCGCTCAGGTCCAGCACCGGGATCAGCTGCCCGCGCAGGTCCAGCGCGCCCGCTATGTCGGTGCGCAGTCTGGGGAACGGTTCAAGCGCTTCGGGGCAGGGCACCACCTCGCGAATCGCGTCCGACCGGATGGCCACGGACAGACCCGCAATGCGGATCAGGCCGTGCAGGTCACGCGTGGTGGCGGAATGGGGCATCAGGCCGCCTTGGCGGCGGAAACCAGCTCGTTCACCAGCTGCACCACTTCGCCAGACACGGTTTCCTGCGCAGCGGCCATCGTCGTGATCGCCTCGATCGCGTCGCTGGTCTGGTGGACCGAGCTAACGATGTGGGTGAAGGCCTCCCGCGCCAGGCGCGAACGGCTGGTGCCATCGGTCACCCGCGCGTTCGATTCCTCGATCAGGCGCGAAATGTCGCGCGCGGCGGTGGAACTGCGCTCGGCCAGCTTGCGCACTTCGCCCGCCACAACCGAAAAGCCGACGCCGTGTTCGCCCGCGCGCGCCGCCTCGATCTCGGCGTTGAAGGCCAGCAGGTTGGTCTGTCCGGCGATCTCGCTGATGATCCGCACGATCTCGGCAATGGAAGCGGCCGATTTCTGGATCAGCTCGATCGATTCGATCGCCGCGCCCAGCGTGTCCTGTCCCTGCTCCGCGTTGACCTTGGTCTGTATCGAAAGACTGCGCGCCCGGTCGGTCGATCCGGTGATCTCGCGGATGGAGCCATGCAGCCGGTCCGCCAGGGCCGACATGTGGGTCGAGCGTTGGTTGATCGCGGTTTCCAGCATGACCTGTTCGGTCACGTCGAAGGCATACTTCACGATGCGGCATGGTTCGCCGCGCAGGTTCATGATCGGGTTATAGGTGGCCTGGATCCAGATATCGCGGTCATACTTGCCCACGCGGTGGAACAGGCCGGAATGGAATTCGCCATTGTTCAGCTTCAGCCAGAAATCGCGGTAGTCCTGGCTGCGGATGTAATCGGGTGAACAGAACATCGAATGGTGCTGACCCGCAATCTCGCGCATCGAATATCCCACGGTGCGCAGGAAGTTTTCGTTGGCGCTGATCACCTTGCCGTCCAGGTCGAACTCGATCACGGCCAGGCTGCGGCCGATGGCGGCGACCTTGGCCTCGAATTCGGCGGTGCGCACCTTGTCCTCGGTCACGTCCACGGCGAATTTCACCACTTTCACCGGCTTGCCGCTGGCGTCGAAGATCGGGTTGTAGGTCGCGCGGATCCAAAGTTCGCGACCATCGCGGGTCACCCGCTTGTACTCGCCGCTGTCAAACTCGCCACGGGCCAGCTTTTCCCAGAACGCGCGATAGGTTTCGGTCTGGGTCTGCGCCGGATCGCAGAACATGCGATGGTGGCGACCGCAGATCTCGTCCAGCGTATAGCCCAGAAGCGACAGGAAATTGTCGTTGGCGTTCAGCACATTGCCCGCCAGGTCGAATTCGATCATTGCTTGCGCGCGGTCGATCGCGCGCACCTTGCCCTCGAACTCGGCGTCCATGCGGCGCTGTTCGGTGATGTCATGGGCAAACTGTACGATCCGGCGCGGCTTGCCGTTCAGGTCCAGGATCGGGCCATAGGAGGCGCGCACCCAGATATCCCGCCCATCCCGGCTGCGGCGACGGAAAATGCCCGATACGAACTCGCCCGCGATCAGGCGCTCCCAGAATGCGGAATGCTCATCGCTGGCGGCAAAGGCGGCATCGCACAGGTCCCGGTGGTGCAGGCTCTTCAGCGAATCCGCATCATAGCCCTTCATGTTCAGGAACAGCGAGTTGGCGGCCACCGCCCGGCCGGCCAGATCGAATTCGATCACCGCCTGTGCCCGTTCGATCGCCTCGATCTTGCCCGATGCGGCCAGCGCTTCCAGCCGCTGGTCGGTCACGTCCATCGCCACTTTCACGATGCGCGCCGGCTGGCCCTGGTCGTCCATCACGGGCATATAGCTGGCCTGCAGCCACACCTCGCGCCCGTCCTTGCGCACGCGGCAGAATTCACCCTGCTGGTATGCGCCTTCGCCCAGCCGCTCCCAGAACTGGCGATAGGCGGGCGATGCGGCATAGCGGGGGGCGCAGAATATCGAATGGTGCTTGCCAACGATCTCCGCCTCGTCGTCAAATCCCATGACCTTCAGGAACGGCGTGTTGGCGCGCAGGATCGTGCCGGAAAGGTCGAACTCGATGACTGCAAAGGCATGTTCGATGGCCCGCAGTGTCTGCGTTGCCGAAACTTCACCGCACGCGCCAAGGGGTGCAGCCGCGCCTGCGTCTATCTTTTCCTGCCTCATGCGATTCCCGCTCGCCCAAACCTTCGATCCGGCAACCGTTTACCAAGGTTGTCCTTGCCACATGAAACCACGCAGTCCCCGGATTTCTACGTACATCGCAGATGGCACCGGTGATTCGCGGCTCATCTGCGTGGGCCACGGGCGGGCGGGAGGCGGGGCGCTGAATGCCCCACCGGGGAAAGCAGCATGCGTATCCGCAAAAATGCTTACTCTCCTGGCGTAAAATCACTTACAAGCTAAGTGGTTGTCGCAATTTGCTTCCATTGTGGCGGAAAATTTATGTTCCCCACTTGTTCCAAAAGAACAGAATGGGTACATAGTCCTTGTTGACGGTTCAGGTGAGCCATCTCTAGCAAGGGGAAGCAAGGCCATGGCGGCGCAGCTAAAGCTCATTCAGGAAGGCAAAGACAAGGACATGGACCGTCAGAAGGCGCTCGACGCAGCGCTCGCGCAGATTGACCGTGCGTTCGGCAAGGGCTCGGTGATGAAGCTGGGCTCCAAGGAAACGATGCAGGTCGAAGCGATTTCCACCGGCTCGCTGGGGCTCGACATCGCGCTCGGCGTGGGTGGCCTTCCGCGCGGCCGCGTGATCGAAGTCTATGGGCCGGAAAGCTCGGGCAAGACCACGCTGGCGCTCCACGTCATTGCCGAGGCGCAGAAGAACGGCGGCACCGCCGCTTTCGTCGACGCCGAACACGCGCTCGATCCCGTCTATGCGCGCAAGCTGGGCGTCAACATCGACGAACTCATCGTCTCGCAGCCCGATACCGGTGAACAGGCGCTCGAGATCACCGACACGCTGGTGCGCTCCAACGCCATCGACGTGCTGGTGGTGGACTCGGTCGCCGCGCTGGTGCCGCGTGCGGAAATCGAAGGCGAGATGGGCGACAGCCACGTCGGCCTCCAGGCCCGCCTGATGTCGCAGTCGCTGCGCAAGCTGACCGGCTCGATCAGCCGCTCGCGCTGCATGGTGATCTTCATCAACCAGCTGCGCATGAAGATCGGCGTGATGTACGGCAACCCGGAAACCACCACGGGCGGCAACGCGCTGAAGTTCTACGCCTCGGTCCGCCTCGACATCCGCCGCACCGGCCAGATCAAGGACCGGGACGAGATCGTCGGCAACGCCACCCGCGTGAAGGTCGTCAAGAACAAGGTCGCCCCGCCGTTCAAGCAGGTGGAATTCGACATCATGTATGGCGAAGGCATCTCCAAGATCGGCGAGATCCTCGACCTCGGCGTCAAGGCCGGGCTCGTGGAGAAATCGGGCGCATGGTTCAGCTATGACTCGATCCGCATCGGGCAGGGGCGTGAAAACGCCAAGACCTATCTCAAGCAGAACAAGGAAGTTTGCGACCGGCTGGAAGCTGCGATCCGCAGCCGGACCGAGCAGGTCGCCGAAGGGCTGATGGTGGGTCCGGACGCGGACGACGACATCTGATCCTTCAGGCGGCGGGGCCTCCATCCCCCCGCTCCCGCCGCCGGACCAAAAGACTGGCGCGTTCCCCGGCCGGAACGCGCCGGTTTCTTTTTGCCTGCGGCGGGGGGGCAGATCGTCTGCGCAGATGGGCCGTCAGCGTGCCTTCAATCGTTCTCGGTCGACTTCAGCCCCCTCTCAGTCGTCCCCAGCCGCTTTCAACCCCCTGTCATTTGCCCCGCCAAAGGGCCATTTCCACGCCACGCTTGCCCGCCGCCCCCCGCAGGCGTAGCCTCCATCCATGACGGGAGCGATGGACTGGCAGGGGACGGTGGGCCGCAACTGGGCGGCCGAAGCGGCGCGCACCGACCGCAGCTTTTCCGCGCTGACCCCGCACCTGCTTGAGCTGATCGACCATGCCGCCGGCGATTCGGCGGCCCGCATCGTCGACATCGGCTGCGGCGCCGGGCAGGTGACCGCAGCCGTTGCCGCCATCTGCCCGCGCGCGAAAGTGACCGGGGTAGACATCTCGCCCGAACTGGTCCGCACCGCGCAGTCCCGTTGCGCCGCGATGCCCAATGTGCGCGTGGAACTGGCCGATGCGGCGGAATGGCGCCACACCGGTGGGCCGGTCGATCTCTATGTCTCCCGCCACGGCGTGATGTTCTTCGATGATCCGCCCGCCGCATTCCGCAACCTGGCTGCAGGCGCGGCGCAGGGGGGGCGCATCGCCTTTTCCTGTTTCCGCAATCCGGCTGAAAACCTGTGGGCGTCGGAAATCGCGCGGCTGCTGCCGCCGTCGCCACCCAGCACCGCACCCTATCCGCCCGGCCCCTTCGCCTTTGCCGATCCCGACCATGTCTGCCACTGCATGGCGGGGTGGAAGGACCACGCGTTCACCCCGGTCAACTTCGCCTATATCGCCGGTGCGGGCGAGGACCCGGTGGCCGACGCGATGGATTTCTTCGCGCGAATCGGCCCCGCCGCCGCGGCCATCCGCGAACTGCCTGCCACGGCCCGTTCCGCCTTCGTCAAAGCGCTGGAAGCGCTGGTTCGGGACCACCATGTTGGCGGGCTGGTGAGCTTTCCCGCCGCCGCATGGCTGATAACCGCCACAGTCGATCACTCTCAACGTTGAAACGTGCTTGTTCCGCGCCGAACGCTCGCCTAATCCGCCGGGCATGACCTCGACGAACGAAATCCGCCGCTCCTTCCTCGACTACTTCGGCTCGCAGGGCCACGAGATCGTGCAGTCGGCGCCGCTGGTGCCCTACAACGATCCAACCCTGATGTTCACCAACGCGGGGATGGTGCCGTTCAAGAACGTGTTCACGGGCCTTGAGACCCGCAACACGCCGCGCGCCACGTCCTCGCAGAAGTGCGTGCGGGCGGGCGGCAAGCACAACGACCTGGACAACGTGGGCTATACCGCGCGGCACCACACGTTCTTCGAGATGCTGGGCAATTTCAGCTTTGGCGACTACTTCAAGGAACAGGCGATCACCCATGCGTGGACGCTGCTGACCAAGGAGTGGGGGCTGCCCAAGGACAAGCTGCTCGCCACCGTCTACCACACCGACGACGAGGCGTTCGAGCTGTGGAAGAAGATCGCGGGCCTGCCCGAAGATCGCATCATCCGCATCCCCACCAAGGACAACTTCTGGGCGATGGGTGATGATGGCCCCTGCGGCCCGTGCAGCGAAATCTTCTATGACCACGGCCCCGACATCTGGGGCGGCCCTCCGGGATCGGCGGAAGAGGACGGTGACCGCTTCATTGAAATCTGGAACCTGGTGTTCATGCAGTTCGAACAGACTGCGGGCGAGATCACCGGCAACCTGCCCAAGCCGAGCATCGACACGGGCATGGGGCTGGAACGCATCGCCGCGGTGCTTCAGGGCGAGCACGACAATTATGACACCGACACGTTCAAGGCGCTGATCGCCGCGAGCGAGAGCCTGACCGGGGTGAAGGCGCAAGGCGAGCAGACCGCCAGCCATCGCGTGATCGCCGATCACCTGCGCTCCACCAGCTTCCTGCTGGCCGATGGCGTGCTGCCCAGCAACGAAGGGCGCGGTTACGTGCTGCGCCGGATCATGCGCCGCGCCATGCGCCATGCGCACCTGTTGGGCGCGAAGGACCCGCTGATGCACCGGCTGGTGGGCGCGCTGGTGACCGAGATGGGCCAGGCCTATCCCGAGCTGGGCCGCGCGCAGCCGCTGATCGAGGAAACCCTGCTGCGCGAGGAAGTGCAGTTCCGCCGCACGCTGTCCAACGGGCTGAAGCTGCTGGACGAGGCGACAGGCGGGCTGGGCGAGGGCGACAAGCTGCCCGGCGAGACCGCGTTCCGCCTCTATGACACCTACGGCTTCCCCTATGACCTGACCGAGGACGCGCTGCGCGCCCGGGGCATCGCGGTGGACCGTGAAGGGTTTGAGGCGGCAATGGCGCAGCAGAAGGCCGCCGCACGCGCCGCGTGGAAGGGCAGCGGCCAGACCGCCGACAGCGAGGTGTGGTTCGACATCGCCGAGCGCGAAGGCGCGACCGAGTTTACCGGATATACCGCCACCACCGGCGAAGGCGTGATCGTGGCGCTGGTGAAGGACGGCAAGGAAGTGACCGAAGCCCATGCGGGCGACGCGGTGACCGTGCTGACCAACCAGACCCCGTTCTATGGCGAGAGCGGCGGGCAGATGGGCGATACCGGCACCATCAGCACCACCGAAGGCCTGAAGATCACGGTGGGTGACACCGCCAAGCCGCTGGGCCGTCTGCACGCGCACGTCGGCACGGTGGACGCGGGCAGCGTGAAGGTGGGCGATGCGGTGCAGCTGGCGGTGGACGTGGCCCGCCGCGACGCCACCCGTGCCAACCATTCGGCCACGCACCTGCTGCACGCGGCGTTGCGCCACCGGCTGGGCAAGCATGTGACGCAGAAGGGTTCGATGGTTTCGGCAGAGCGCCTGCGCTTCGACTTTTCGCAGCCGACCGCGTTGTCGCCGGAAGACATCGCCGCGATCGAGGCCGAGGTGAATGCCGAGATTCGCGCCAACGAGGCGGTGACCACCCGCCTTATGAGCCCGGAAGAGGCGATCGAGGCCGGGGCCATGGCGCTGTTCGGCGAAAAGTATGGCGACGAAGTGCGCGTGCTCAGCATGGGCCGAGTGAGCGATACGCATTATTCGGTGGAGCTGTGCGGCGGCACCCACGTGCGCGCGCTGGGCGATATCGGCGTGTTCCGCATCGTGAGCGAAAGCGCGGTTTCCAGCGGGGTTCGCCGCATCGAGGCGCTGACCGGCGAGGGCGCGCGCCACTGGCTGGTGGACCGTGAGGACAAGCTGAAGGGCGCGGCCAGCCTGCTGCGCACCACGCCCGACGAGGTGGAGGCGCGCGTCGCGGCGCTGCTCGACGAGCGGCGCAAGCTGGAGCGCGAACTGGCCGAAGCGAAGAAGGCACTGGCGCTTGGTGGCGGCGGTTCGGCGGCTGCAGCAGCCGATGAAGAGATCGGCGGCGTGAAGTTCAGCGGGCAAGTGCTCGACGGGCTGGACCCCAAGGAACTGCGCGGGCTGCTGGATCAGGCCAAGCAGCGGCTGGGATCGGGCGTGGCGGTGATCGTGGCGGTGAACGATGGCAAGGCCAGCATTGCCGCTGCCGTGACCGAAGACCTTGCCGGCAAGGTGAGCGCCGTGGACCTTGTGCGCGCCGGCGTGGAAGCGCTGGGCGGCAAGGGCGGCGGCGGCCGCCCGGACATGGCGCAGGGCGGCGGGCCTGACGGCAGCAAGGCTGCAGACGCGATCGCGGCGGCGAAGGGAGTGCTGGCGGGGTAGGTTCTCGCCAATATCAAAGAGCATTCCCACACCTGTCCGTGTCGGGCCCCTCGGCTCCGCTCGGGATAAACTTTCGGCCTGCGAGGCCGGAGGTAGATACTCGTGCGACCGGTGTCTCGACTTCGCTCGACACGAACGGATGGGTTGGTGCGTTACTGCCGCCTGCCACTGGCGCCGCGCGTTTCCGGTTCACTCCCGCGTGGCAGGTCCTTTTCGCCCATCGTGCGGTCGGTCAGTTGCTGGCCCTTGATCGCGCCCTTGTCCGGCTGGTCGCCCTGCGTGGCGGGGTTTAGAGCCTGATGACATGGGTTTGACCCGCCTTGACGGAGCCGATTTTGGCTCAGCGCAAGGAGGGAGGAGCAGTGCGATGCAGTCCATCGTGCGCGACGACCGATGCGGCGATGGGCCAAAAGCGGCCCGCCCCTTCGGGGTTGCCCGAGGAGGCCCGCTGGACAGCGTTGCGTCGCTTCCAGGGGCAACCAGCCCCTGCTTCGCGCCGCGCCTTGCCAGCGGGCCTCCTTGCGAAATCAAGGGGGATCAAACCCATGTCATCAGGCTCTAGGTCTGGCTGATTGCCTTTTGGCTGGGTCATTTCCGTTCTCCTTCAGCGGGATAACGGATGCCGGGCGAGGTGGTTGCCGCCGATCAGGTCTGCCGTTCACGCAGGCGGGACGACTTGAGCCGGGGGAGGCTGTCGAGCTCGCCTTCCTCCATGATCTGCTTGCGGAATTCGTCGCGCTTTTCATGGATCGAGGCGATGACCGGGCCCATCGGCACGCCGAGATCGACCAGCACCGCTTCCGACAGCTGCAGCGAGCTTTCCAGCGTTTCGGGCACGGCATGGCTGGCCCCGGCGCGGTAGAGTTCGGCGGCGTGTTCGGCATCGCGTGCGCGGACGATGATCGGCACGTCGGGGCGTTCGGCGCGCAGGCGGCGGACGATGCGCGAGGCGAGCACGGGTTCGTCCATCGTGAGGATCAGGGCGCGGGCGTGATCGAGATCGAGCCGTTCGAAGGCCGAACTGCTTTCGATGTTGCCGAACAGCACCGGCATGCCCGCCTCTCGCCCGGCACGCACCATTGCGGGATCGGAATCGATGGCGACGAAGGGCGTGCCGTGGACCTTGAGCATATCGCCCACCAGCCGCCCGACGCGGCCGAAGCCGAGGATCACGGCGCGATCGCCCTCTGGCGGCTCGATATCGGCATCGGCGGCGCGGCCTTCGGCCTTGCCCAGGCGGCGGCCCGACATCTCGCCCAGCTTGGCCAGCAGCGGCGTGATGGTGAGGCCGATGGCGGTGACGATCTGCCAGAACTGCGCGGTATCGGCATCGATCAGCCTCGCCTGCGCCGCCGTGGCGAGCACGATCAGCGTGGTTTCCGAAGGGCTGGCCATGAGGATGCCGGTCTGCAGCGCGGTGGACCGTTCCTTGCCCATCAGGCGCAGCGAGAGGCCGGTGACGATCGCCTTGAGCAGCACCACGCCGGTGACCGCGATGGCCAGCGAACCGGCGTTCTGCCACACCAGCCGCAGGTCTATGCCCATGCCGATGGTGATCAGAAACACGCCGAGCGCGAGGCCCTTGAACGGCTTGGTGATCGCCTCGACCTCGGTGTGATATTCGGTCTCGGCAATCAGCAGCCCGGCCAGCAGCGCGCCCATGATGGGGGACAGGCCCACCCCGCCGGTGGCGAGCGCGGCGACGATCACCACCAGCAGACTGGCGGCGAGGAACAGTTCCGGGCTTTTGGTCTGCGCGGCCTGGGCGAAGAGGCGGGGCAGCAGCAGCTTGCCCGCCACCAGCAGCGCGACGACGACCGCTCCGCCTTCCAGCAGCGTGCTGAGCAGGCTGGGCCCGCCCTCTGCCGAAGCCGGGCCCAGGGCGCCGAGCAGGAAGATGATGGGGACGAGGGCAATGTCTTCGAACAGCAGCATCGACAGCGCGGCCCGGCCGACCGGCCCCTGCGTGCCGGATATGGGCAGGACCAGCGCGGTTGAGGACAGGGCAAGGGCAAGGCCGAGGCCCAGCGCACCCGCGGTGCTTTCACCCGTGGCAAGGAGCGCGCCGGCGAGCAGCGCGGCGGAGACCGCAAGTTCCATCGCGCCCAGGCCGAATACCAGCCGGCGCATCTGCCACAGCCGGTTGAACGAAAGCTCCAGCCCGATTTCGAACAGCAGCAGGATGATGCCGAATTCCGCAAAGGGTTCGATCGCGTGGGGATCGGATATGGTGATGTGATAGAGCCACGGCACCTGCGGCACCATGGCGCCAAGGCCATAGGGGCCGACGGCGAGGCCGACGAGGATGAAGCCGATGATCGGCGTGATGCGCAGCCGGGCGAACGCCGGGATGACGATGCCTGCCGCGCCAAGAATGACGAGTGCATCGCTGAGCGCGGCGGTGGGTACAAGTGTTCCGGCCATGGCAGGACTCTAACCCCCTCAATGGCTTGGGGGCAACCCGTGGGCGGGATCAGGTGTCGGTCGTGGTGACGATTACCCGGTCGAAGCGCAGCGCGGCGGCATCGTCAGGCGTGATCCAGAAGCGGTGGATCGCTTCGCCGAAGTGGTGGCCGATGGCGGGATCGCTGCCCAGCTCGAGCAGCAGGATATGGCTGCGCGCGAGGCCCTGTTCGGCGGCGGGGGCGGTGGAAGGCAGGCCGAGCATGCGGGCGGGGGCCTGCACGTGGTACCCTTCATCGGTGCGGGTGACGAGCAGGTGGCGGTGGATCACGCGCAGCAGGATTTCCACGGGCACGCGCGTGGCCGCTTCCGGGTGGGCGTGCAGGGTGGTTTCAACCGCTGCCTCCAGCACGGCGGGCGCCACTTCGAGTGAGAACGGCACCTGCGCGGCGAACCACTGCCAGAAGACCTGCCGCTCCTGCGTGCCGACAAGCGCGAAGGCGGGGTTGCGCATGGCATGGTCGAACCAGGCCAGCGCTTCCTCGCGCACGTGGATGAGGCGTTCGGCATGGGCGGACTGGGCCGCTGCGGGTTCAAGGCTGGCGGAAAGGTGGCTCGTCTCGCGATCGATCTCGCGAACCAGCAGGGCCGTGGCGATCTGGACCGAAAGCCAGTCCTGCGGGAATCCGTCCCACGGGCAGGCCATCCCGTCAAAGTCCTGCGGACCAAAGGGATCGGCGGGATGATCCTCACCCTGCAGGGCGACGAGCGCGTCGATCGGGGGCCTGCCATCTTCGTCGAGCGGGGTTGCGACAGGATCGAACGGCCATTGCGGCAGGATCGGCGTGCCCTGTTCATCGCTCAGGGCCCAGGGCCAGAACCGGCTGCCACCTTCGCCATAGGCTGCGGCAAGATCGTCAGGCGGGGCGAGTTCCTGCAGCGGCCCGGTTGATGGCGGATCATAGGCGACATGGCAGGCCGGTGGCGTGCGGCCATCCAGTTCCATGAAGAACAGCAGCGTGCCCCGCGCGGGCAGGTTGCCAAGCGAGACGTCGTAGGGGACCTGCGCGCAATCGACCTGCAGCAGGAAGTGCAGCGGCTGCCCTTCGGCATTGCGCGGCCAGGGGAAGGCCCGGCCCACTTGCGGCATGCCGCCATAGAAGCTGCGGCTGCCGGCCCCGGCCAGCGGCGGAAAGTGCTGACGCAAGACGATGGCGCGCGCTTGCCGGATGGGCTGCCTGGCCGCTTCGGGCGCGGTGTCCTGCGGCTGTTCCTCCGTGGGGGCAGGGGCGATGGGCTCTTCCCCCTCGAGCGCGGAGACGGAGAAGGTGCGCTTGCGGCCGCCGGACTGGCGCGCCTGCTTCTGCAGCGCCTTGTCCGCCTTCGCATCGCGCTGGCGGCGCTGCACCCGCGGGCTGCGCTTGCGCAGCAGGTACACGATCAGGCCGATCAGGCAGACCATGCTGGCAAGGAAGATCGCCGCGAGGACGATGAGGCCCGGATCCATTCCGCCTTCGGTCAACACGTGCTGCGCTCCTCCTGTGCCAAGCTGTTGCCGCACAGCGCGCGCCTGTCAAATCCCGGCCATGTCTTCGCGCATGAAATCCCCATGAAAAAGGCCCCGGGGTTGCCGGGGCCTGTTCCAATCAGCGGGGGTGAAGTCCGGGCGATCAGGCCCAGTTCTTCATTTCCGTCTCGAGGTTCTGGACGATCGCCTCGAAGAACTTCTCGGTGGTCATCCATGCCTGGTCCGGCCCGATCAGCAGCGCGAGGTCCTTGGTCATCTTGCCGCTTTCCACGGTCTCGATGCACACGCGCTCCAGCGTTTCGGCAAACTTCACCACGTCCGGCGTTTCGTCGAACTTGCCGCGGTAGATCAGGCCGCGGGTCCACGCGAAGATCGAGGCGATCGGGTTGGTGGAGGTCTGCTTGCCCTGCTGGTGCTGGCGATAGTGGCGGGTCACGGTGCCGTGCGCGGCCTCAGCCTCGATGGTCTTGCCATCGGGCGACATGAGGACCGAAGTCATCAGGCCGAGCGAGCCAAAGCCCTGCGCCACGGTGTCGGACTGCACGTCACCGTCATAGTTCTTGCACGCCCACACGAACTTGCCCGACCACTTGAGCGCCGAAGCGACCATGTCGTCGATCAGGCGGTGTTCGTAGACGATGCCGGCGGCGGCGAACTTTTCCTTGAAGCCTTCGCTGTCGAACACTTCCTGGAACAGGTCCTTGAAGCGGCCGTCATAGGCCTTGAGGATGGTGTTCTTG
This sequence comes from Novosphingobium cyanobacteriorum, assembly GCF_029436685.1. Classification (GTDB taxonomy): domain Bacteria; phylum Pseudomonadota; class Alphaproteobacteria; order Sphingomonadales; family Sphingomonadaceae; genus Novosphingobium; species Novosphingobium cyanobacteriorum. Next base: position 189,409 of record NZ_JAROCY010000007.1, on the reverse strand, counting down.
GTGGAGAGATACACCGGCCAGCCCAGCGACAGGCCATAGTTGAACGAGGCGCGGGCGAAATCGCGGATCGAATCGTCCAGGTTGTACATCGCCATGGCGACGCCGCCCGAAGGATACTTGAACACTTCGCGGTCGATCACTTCGCCGTTGTCGCCTTCCCACACCAGGCGCAGCTTGCCGGGGCCGGGGACGACGAAATCGGTGGCGCGGTACTGGTCACCAAAGGCGTGGCGGCCGACGACGATCGGGTCGGTCCAGCCGGGGACCAGGCGCGGCACGTTCTGGATCACGATGGGTTCGCGGAAGACGACGCCGCCCAGGATGTTGCGGATCGTGCCGTTGGGGCTCTTCCACATCGACTTGAGGTTGAATTCCTCGACGCGCGCTTCGTCGGGGGTGATCGTGGCGCACTTCACGCCCACGCCGTACTGCTTGATCGCATTGGCGGAATCGATGGTGATCTGGTCGTCCGTCTCGTCGCGCTTCTGCACCGAGAGGTCATAGTACTTCAGATCGATGTCGAGGTAGGGCAGGATCAGGCGTTCGCGAATCCACTCCCAGATGATCCGGGTCATTTCGTCGCCGTCGAGTTCGACGACCGGGTTCTTCACCTTGATCTTCGCCATGTCCGTCCTGTCTGTTTCCTGGGAGGAGAATCGCGGTTCCCTTAGCAGGTGCGTGCCCACGTGCAAGAACCGGCGCAAAGAGGAAGCTCTCTCTGCACATTCTCGATGGTTGGTGCTGCCACTGCAGGGGTGGACAGCGATGGGCAACCGGCACTAGGCTTAACCGATCAATTAAGAATCCGAGGAGGATGCACGATGAGCGAAGTCCTGACCGAAGTGGACGGCAATGTCCTGATCGTCACGATCAACCGGCCTGATGCCAAGAACGCCATGAACAAGGCTGCGGCTGAGGGCATCGCCGCGGCGATGGACCGGCTGGATGCCGAGGCCGATCTGCGCGTGGCGATCCTCACCGGCGCTGGCGGCACGTTCTGTTCGGGCATGGATCTGAAGGGCTTCCTGCGCGGCGAATCGCCATCGCTGCCGGGGCGCGGCTTTGGCGGGCTTTCCGAGTGGACGCCCAAGAAGCCGATCATCGCCGCGGTCGACGGCTATGCCCTGGCCGGTGGCATGGAACTGGCGCTGTCGTGTGATCTGATCGTGGCCCATGCCGGATCCAAGTTCGGCATTCCCGAAGCCAAGCGCGGCCTGGCCGCCGCCGCCGGTGGCCTGATCAAGCTGCCGCGCCAGATTCCGCCGCGCATCGCCATGGAACTGGCGCTGACGGGCGATTTCATCAGCGCGCAACGTGCCTACGAGCTGGGCTTCATCAACCAGATCAGCGAAGGTCCTTCGATCGATGCGGCCAAGGCGCTGGCCGCGCGCATTGCCGAGAATGGCCCGCTGGCCCTGATCGCGTCCAAGGGCATCATCCGCGATTCGCACGAATGGACCGAGGCGGAGATGTGGGACCGGCAGCAGGCGTATATCACCCCGGTCTTCAGCAGCCAGGACGCGCGCGAAGGTGCGGCCGCCTTTGCCGAAAAGCGTAAGCCCAACTGGCAGGGCAGGTAACCGCAAGTGCGCGGCGTTCCGAGGGAGAGACCGGAACGCCGCGCATCGTCTGCAGCGCGCCTCAGCCGCGCGCGACGGGCAGGGCCTTGGGGCTGCGGAAGTTTGAACTGGAAACCCAGTCCAGCCGGTCGGTGGTCCGCGTGAAGTCGGGCACCACGGCAAGCAGCTCCTCATAGGCAATCTGCGTTGCCAGCCGGCCGATGGCCGAACCCAGGCAGGCATGGACCCCGCCGCCGAAGCCAAGATGGCGCTTTGGCCGCCGGGCCAGATCATAAACGTCCGGGTTCTCGAACATCCGCTCGTCGCGGTTGGCCGATCCATAGGCCAGGATCACGGCGTCCCCCGCCTTCATCACCTGCCCGTGCAGTTCCACATCGCACGTCAACGTGCGCTTGAAGCGCTGGGCGGACGTATTGAAACGCAGCGATTCCTCGATGGCGTCGGTGATCAGCGATCGGTCGCCGGCTATCTTGCGCCGCACGTCGGGCAGTTCTGCCATGTTCAGTCCGAACATCGCCATGAAGCCAGACAGGCTTTCGATCCCCGCCATGATCAGCGTGGTGACGGTCAGCTGCACTTCCAGGTCCAGCAGCTTCTCGCCGTCGATCTCCGCGGTGATGAAGTTGGATAGCAGGTCGTCGCCGGGGTTCTTCTTGCGCTCCTGCACAAGGTTCTGTGCATAGTCGGCCATCCAGCGGAACGCGGCGAGATGCTCCTCGCCCTTCTTGCGTGTGACCGGATCGGTCTGCACCATCAGCACCGCATTGCGCCGCACAAGATCGGCGTTCTCTTCGGGCAGTGCGAAAAGGTGGAACAGCAGGTCCACCGTTACCCTGGCGCCATAATCGTTGACGAGGTCGAACTCGCGCCTGCCGTCCAGCGCGGCAAGATGCGCGCGGCATGATGCGCGGGCGGGCTCGACGATGTGGTCCAGCGCGCGCTTGGTCACCGCCGACTGGATCAGCGCGCGCAGCCGGTCATGCCGTGGCGGATCGCTGCTGCCCAGCGTGGAACCGGCGCGACCGGGAAACTCGTCGACCAGGTTGCCCTTTGCCGAGCTGTAGGTGCGCCAGTCCTGCAGCGCGCCCAGGATGTCGTGATAGCGCGAAAGCACCCACTTGCCCGCTTCCTCTGACCAGAAGCAGGGATACTCGTCGCGCAGCGTGCGATAGGCCGGGAACGGATCGGCATCCATCGCAGGCGAATAGGGGTCATAGCGGAAGGCGGCACTGGCCGGTGCTTCGGCAATCATGGTGCGGGTTCCTCTCTCCAAGGGGTGAGGCAATCATGCGCGTGGCTGTGGCCCCGCGCCACGCAGCTTCCGTGCATTATCTTGCACTTTTGATGCAATCAGCCATGCTCCAGTCATGGCAAAAGGTGTTGGCAATCCCCCTGCGATAACCCGTTTCGCGCTCTATGGTGAAGGCGATGCAGCGGTTTCGCCAGAGTTCGTCCATGTCGAGCGGATATTCGAACGCTCCAGCCGCAACGACTGGACAATCGAACCACATGCCCACCCCGGCCTGCTGCAGTGCCTGTTGCTGCAATCGGGCGGCGTTGTCCTGGCTGATGAGGCTGGGCGCCGGCGCGAGCGCGGGCCAGGCGTCTTCGTGGCGCCGCCTGGCACGGTCCACGCCTTCCGCTTCACGCGCGGGGCCGAAGGCTGGGTCCTGTCGATCGCAGCGGACCTGCTGGACGATCCGCGCATGGCGGGGTTCTGTGGCCGCCTGAACCTGCCACAGGATGCGGCGGCATGGATCGGACTTCAGGCCGGTGCGCGCCCTGCCGAGCGGCTGGGCTGGCTGCTGGCCGATCTCGACGGGCGATTGGCCGAAGGCGAAGCGGGGGGTGGCGTGGTGCTGGGGCAAGTTCTGCTCGCACTGGCCATTGTTGCGGACGCGGCCGATTCCAGCGTGAACCCCGTTCCTCCCGACCCGCGCGGACGCCTCGCCACCCGCTTCCGGGCGCTCGTGGATGTCCACTATCGCGAACACTGGCGCGTGGAGGATTATGCTGCCGCACTCGGCACCACCCGGGCCACGCTGGGGCGCGCCTGCCGCAACCGCTTCGGGCGCGCGCCCGCCGAAATCGCCCATGATCGCCTGTTGAAAGAGGCACAGCGGCTGCTGGCTTTCAGCGGCGGCTCAGTCGCCGAAATTGCCGACGCTCTCGGCTTTGCCGATCCTGCCTACTTCGCGCGCTTCTTCAAGACGCGCAGCGGCATGACCGCCACGGCATTCCGCGAATCGCGGGGTCGCGCGGGCTGAAGGGCGGGCATCGTGGTCGCCACCTATCTTGTAATCTGCTGCAACGCGGTAAAGAGAGGCGTGGGGAGCAAAGAATGGAAATTCAGCAAGCGTTTCGAGTGCTCGGTTGCTTTGTGCTGGTGGTGACCATGGTCATGGTCGCCGTCTGGTTCGGCACGCTGAGTTGAGCTTTTTGTCGGTCCAATGCCTGCGATAAAGGCATTGGACCTTTTTCTGGCGCTCGCTTCGAAACGATGGGGATGGCGGCAAGGCGGCTTACGCATCCATTTGATCACGACTGCTGGCCCCAACAGCGCGCATCCAACAAAAAACCCCGCCAAAAGGCGGGGTTTTTGGTGCGATGGTGGGCGTAGCAAGGATTGAACTTGCGACCCCTACGATGTCAACATAGTGCTCTACCACTGAGCTATACGCCCGGCACCATCGGCATTCCCGCCACCGTTCCGCGGCGAGAGGCAGCCCCTTAGCCTCGCATGATTGGGCTGGCAAGGGGGTATCACCAGCCGATTGTCACACCAGCGGCTGTCCGCTTCCGGCCAGGGGGTGATCCTCGAACAGGCGCTCCACTTCCAGCACCAGATCGCGCAGGTGGAACGGCTTTGACAGCACCCGCGCCTGCGGTGCCTCGCGATTGGCCTTCAGCGTCACCGCCGCAAATCCGGTGATGAACATCACCTTGGTGGCGGGGCTGATCTCGGCACAGCGCTGCGCCAGTTCGATCCCGTCCATCTCCGGCATCACGATGTCCGACAGCAGCAGGTCGAAGTGCTGCGATTCGAGCAGTGGCACCGCCTCGGTGCCACGGTCCACGGCCACCACTTCGTATCCGTTGTTCTCCAGCGCGCGGGCCAGGTAGGTGCGCATGGCTTCTTCGTCTTCGGCCAGCAGGATGCGGATCATGGGGTACCTTCGTCTTTCAAGTGGTCGCGATCTGGGCTCGTTCTTGCCGGGTGCGGTATCCGCGTCCGGAGCGCCGTCCATACACCCGTGGCGGTTAAGATTCTGCCGCAAAGATGACCGTAACGATCTTTGACAGCCGGCCATTTCGTGGGCAGCGTAACCCCATGCGCAAGGCGGGTGACCGGGTTGGCGATTCGCCGACCGCACAGGACGGGACGACCGATTCGGCAGCCGAGCATACGCTGGTTACCGAAGGCGGTGCCATTCCCGGCCATCCCGGCATGCCGGCCTATACTCTGCGGAGGGTGGAGCCGTCCTCGATCCCGCTCGTCCTGGCGGTGCCCCATGCGGGCCGTGCCTATGCCCACACCCTGCTTGAGCGGATGCGCCACCCCGCTTTCGCCGCGCCCAGGCTGGAAGACCGCTATGTTGACCTGATCGGCGCCGAAGTGGCCCGCCGCACCGGCGCGGCGCTGCTGGTGGCCAATGCCCCGCGCGCGATGATCGACCTGAACCGGGCGACGGACGATGTCGATTGGGAGATGGTCGGCCCCGCGCCTGACGCTTCCTCGGCGCGGCGCACCCCGGTGCGGGCTGCGGGGCTGGCCAGCCGCTCGCGCAGCGGCCTCGGCCTGATTCCCCGCCGCCTGCCGGGCCTTGGCGAGCTGTGGAATCGCCGGCTCGATCATCACGAGGTCGAGGAGCGGATCGCCGGGGTCCATGAACCCTATCACGCCGCCTTGGCGGAAACGCTTGCCACGGTGCGCGACCGGTGGGGCGCGGCGCTGCTGATAGACCTGCATTCGATGCCCCCGCTCGCGCCGCCCCATCCGGGCCTGCCGGCGCCGCAGTTCGTGGTGGGCGATCGCTTCGGCGCGGCCTGCGATGGTGCGCTGGTGGCGGCGGCATTCTCGTTCTTCGCCACGCGCGGGCGGCCCGCCGCGCACAACCGGCCCTATGCCGGCGGCTATGTGCTGGAACGGCATGCGCGCCGATCGGCCGGCGTCCATTGCCTGCAGCTGGAGATAGACCGTCAGTGCTATCTCGATTCGCGCATGGCAGAGCCGGGCGAGGGCTTCGGCGCCACCGTCTCGCTGGTGACCGAGCTGGTCAGCGCCCTTGCGGCAGATGTCGCCGGCATGGGCCGCGAACAGCGCCACTGGCGCTCCGCCGCGGAATAATCACGCAGCGGCATCCACGAAAAAACCACCTGGAGACATGCTCCAGGTGGCCAAGGTTCAGGGAGGAGGTGCACGAAGTGCACCAGTTACGACGGGCCATGAGGGGAGCGCCGCCGCAACATCATCAATTTAGGGATGGCGTTGCATCCGTGCAACAAGAATCGCGTTAATTCCAAAAAACGTTTGGTTCATTGCAAATTCAGCTTGCGCGCATGGAAAAGGCCGGAATTGCGCGGTCCTGCGCAATTCCGGCCTTGTGTCCCCGCCAAACTGGCGTCGATTGGTTCAGGCGATCGGCTGCAGCGCGGGCGCCTTGCCCTGTTCCATCTGGCGGCCGAAGATCTGGCTGATCAGCTCCAGCGAGAAGATGTGCGCATAGAGCAGCGGCAGCAGCCCGCTCTGCGCCCAGCCGCGCAGCACGTCGCCGCGCATGTCCCGCAGCTTTTCCTGGTTGATCATCTGGAAGCCGCGATAGACGAAGGGCTCGCCACCGTTGTTCGGCTGGATCGAAACTTCGCCTTCCATCAGAAGGTCATGCTTGCGGATTTCGTCGAGGAAGGCCTGCGTGCGCTGGCCAGCCTGTTCGAACTGTTCGCAGAACGCCAGCGCGGCCTTGGTCGCGTCCGAAGGCTGGTCGCCATCGAACAGCGGTTCACCATCGGTGAAATCGCCGATCAGGCCGCACGAAGGGTCGAAGCACAGCGAAAGCTCGTCGGTATCGGGCTGCAGCTTTGCCAGCATGAAGGGATAGCGGCGCGCATAGGCGGGCAGGTACACGCCCTGTGTAACCGTGCCATCGGCGTCGACGAACACGTTCACGCCTTCGTTCAGGCCCATCAGCGCCAGCGGCACCGGGTTGTCGCCCGAAGCGAAGATGATCGGGAAGTGGCGGCCGGCCTGCGGAAATTCCTCCACGGTCAGCGGCACTGCGTGCACACCCGCCAGCCAGCTGGCCTTGTCGGCCCCGCGCGCGCGCCAGTTGGCGTGGTCGCGCGTGTTGAGCGGCATCAGGTCGTTGTAGAACAGGGGCAGGGAAGGCGCCACGCTGGCCATCGAATCACTCTCCGTCGAAACTGGACGCCGTTGCGCATCGGGCTTCGGCGGGAATGCGCCGTTTAGGGGAGGGTGGCAGGGGGCGCAAGGCCACCTGCAACACCGTTGTCACACTCCGGCGCGGAAAACCGAGTCCCCGTCAGACAAGTTTGCCGGGATTGAGCAGGCCCTGCGGATCGAGCGCCTGCTTCACCGCGCGCAGCATGCCCATCGCCACCGGATCGCCCAGCCGGGCCAGTTCGTCGCGCTTCAGCTGGCCAATGCCATGTTCGGCGGAAATCGAACCGCCCCAATCGGTTACCAGGTCATGCACCATGCGGCTGATCGTCTTGCCTTCGCCCGCCTGCCACGCCGGTCCGTCCGCCGTTGCGGCGGGCGCCAGCACGTGGAAGTGGATGTTGCCATCGCCCAGGTGGCCAAAGCCGACCGCCGTCGTGCCGGGAAACGCCGCCTCGATCGTGGGCACGGCATGGGCCACGAACTCCGGCATTTTTTCTACCGCTACGCTGATGTCATGCTGCACGGCCGGGCCCAGCGCGCGTTCGGCCGGCGCGATGGATTCGCGCAAGAGCCAGAACGCCTCGGCCTGCGCCTCGCTCGCGGCAATGGTGGCGTCCTCCACCAGGCCCTGCTCGAACGCGCTCACCAGCAGCGCCTCAGCCATGGCGGGCAGGGCCTCGGCCCCGGCGGCATCCGCCACCAGCTCGATCAGCACGTGCCAGGCATGGTCACCCTGCAAAGGGGCCCGCGCATCGGGCAGGTGCGAAAGCACTGCCTGCAGCGAATGGCGCGGCATCACCTCGAATCCTTCCAGCGCGCCGCCCGCCACGCCTTCCGCATGCAGCAGCAGGGCGCGCGCCGTCTCCAGCGAATCGACCCCGGCCCACAGCACCGCGCGCGCCGCAACTGCGGGCTCCAGCTTCAGCGTGGCCGCAGTTACGATGCCGATCGTGCCTTCGGACCCGATCAGCAGCTGCTTCAGGTCAAAGCCCCGGTTGTCCTTCTTCAGCGGCACCAGCTGGTTGAACACCGATCCATCGGCCAGCACCGCCTCAAGCCCCAGCACCAGTGCGCGCATCGATCCGTGGCGCAGCACCTGCGTGCCGCCGGCGTTGGTGGAAATCAGCCCGCCCACCGTGGCAGACCCTTTGCCCCCCAGCGACAGCGGAAAGCGCATTCCCTCGCGCTCCGCCGCTTCGTGCAGCACCTGCAGGATCACGCCAGCCTCGCAGGTTGCGGTGCGGGTCTGCACGTCCACCTTGCGGATCGCCGCCATGCGCCGCAGCGAAAGCACCACGGCATTGCCCACCTCGTCGGGCGTGGCGCCCCCGCTCATCCCGCTGTTGCCACCCTGCGGCACGATCGGCACGCCATGCGCGGCGCACAGCTTCACCAGCGCGGCCACTTCGGCCGTATCCGCCGGCGATGCCAGCGCGAGTGCCCGCCCGGTAAAGCGGCCGCGCCAATCGGTCAGCCACGGGGCCATCTCGGCAGGATCGGTGGTCAGCCCCTTGGGGCCAAGCAGGTCGGCGGCGGCAGTCAGGAACTGGGCGGTTTCAGTCATGATCTGCGGCTAGGATTTGCGCCTTCTTCGGGCAATGCATTTTTTCGCTCCCGATTTCATGCGGCCGGGTTAAGCAGGTGTTCAACCGGTTGCGCTATCGCGGAATCAGGACCGGATGCCGGCCTGCAACCCGGCAGGCGGCTGGGGCACCTGAGGGACTTGAGAGACCGATTCCTGCGGCGATGAACAGCCTTTCCCTTCTTGTCGCAACGCTTGCGCTGGCTTTGCCGGTGGCGCCGCATCCGGCTGCCTCCGGTCCGCAGCCCGCTGCCGTTTCGCCTGAAGGGGCACCGTGGCGCGCTGCCGCCGTGGATCCCGAAGGGCCGCAGTCCGCGCCCCGCATTCTCGAAGGCACCGTCCTGGGCGAATTCGTCGATGGCCTGCCTGATGACACGGTGCAGCAGGTGCGAATCGAACAGCGCCTGATCATCCGCATCACCCCGCGCGCGCCGGGACGCGACGAATTCGTCTCCACTCCGCCGGTTCCGCTGCGGATGCGCGAACGCAAGATGGCAAAGTGCGTGCCGCTGGCCGCCATTGCCGGGGTGCGGCCGATGTCCAGCACGCGGCTGATGCTGTTCCTGCGCGATCGGCGGATGGTGGGGGCGGATCTGGGCAAATCCTGCAACGCCCGCGATTTCTACATGGGTTTCTATGTCAGCCAGACGCCCGATGGCCAGCTTTGCGTGGGGCGGGACCAGATCCATTCGCGGTCCGGTTCAACCTGCGGGATCGACCGGGTGCGAGAACTGATCCCCGACGATTGACGCGGCATGCGGTTGAACCGCATCGGCTGCCGCTTTTCTTGACTTTCGCGCGTTTATCGGCAAAGCGCGCGACTGAGAACAAACGGTGCGCGCAAAGCGCCCCGTGCGGCTGCGCAAAACATTTCGCGCCGCCAGATTTATCGGATCCACCCTGCATGAAGTTTGCCGATCTCGGCCTTTCCGAAGACCTTCTGAAGTCGGTCACCGACGCCGGTTACGACACGCCCACGCCCATCCAGGCGCAGGCCATCCCCGCCGTGCTGATGATGAAGGACCTGATCGGCATCGCCCAGACCGGCACGGGCAAGACCGCGGGCTTCGTGCTGCCGATGATCGACATCCTCGCGCATGGCCGCCGCCGGGCGCTGATGCCGCGTTCGCTGATCCTCGAACCCACGCGTGAACTGGCCGCGCAGGTTGCTGAAAACTTTGAAAAGTACGGAAAGAACCATGATCTCAAGATGGCGCTGCTGATCGGCGGCGTGCAGATGGGGGATCAGGTAAAGGCGCTGCAGGATGGCGTCGACGTGCTGATCGCCACGCCGGGCCGCCTGATGGACCTGTTCGAACGGGGCAAGATACTGCTCACCGGCTGCGACCTGCTGGTGATCGACGAAGCCGACCGCATGCTCGACATGGGCTTCATCCCCGATATCGAGACGATCTGTTCGAAGCTGCCGGCCCAGCGCCAGACGCTGCTGTTTTCGGCCACGATGCCGCCGCCAATCAAGAAGCTGGCGGACAAGTTCCTTTCGAACCCCAAGTATATCGAAGTCGCGCGGCCTGCTTCGAACAACACCAGCATCGCGCAGTTCAAGGTGCCCGTGGCCAGCCGCGCCAAGCGCGAAGTGCTGCGCCACCTGCTGCGGACGGACAACGTGTCCACCGCGATCATCTTCGCCAACCGCAAGACGACCGTGCGTGAACTGGCCAAGAGCCTGCAGCGCCACGGCTTTTCCGCGGGCGAGATCCATGGAGACATGGACCAGTCCGCCCGCAATGCGGAACTGCAGAAGTTCAAGGACGGGGTGATCTCCATCCTCTGCGCCTCCGACGTCGCCGCCCGCGGCATCGACGTGAAGGGCGTCAGCCACGTCTTCAACTTCGACACGCCGTGGCACCCGGATGATTATGTCCACCGCATCGGCCGCACCGGTCGCGGTGGCGCCACCGGCCGCGCCTTCACGCTGGTCAGCCCCGAAGATGCCGAGGCGATCGACAACGTCGAAAAGCTGACCAAGGGCAAGATCCCCGAAATGAAGGTCGAGCTGGAAGGCCGCGAAGTCCGCGCCCCCCGGGAAGACCGCGCCCCCCGGGAAGACCGCGCCCCACGGGAAGACCGCGAAGACCGCAAGCCGCGCAATCGCCGCGATCGCGAAGAGCGTCCTGCCCGCGAAGAACGCCCTGCTCGCGACGAACGTCCCGCCCGCGAAGAACGTCCCGCCCGCGAAGAACGCCCGGTCCGCGAAGAGCGCGCCCGTCCGGAACCGCGCAGGGCCGAACCGCGCCAGGAGCGCTACGATGACCGCCGTCATCAGCCGTCCGAACCGCCCAGCAAGCCCGGCGAATGGAACGGCCCGATCCCCGGCTTCCTGGGCGTCTCGGCGCTCTGAAATAGTTCCCTGGCGGCAGGTTCTTGTCTCTTCCAATGCAATGCGTCGCGCCTTAGGTTCGCCTTGGGGAGACCTTTTGCGTGACAGTATACCAAGGGACTGACGGCTTCGATTACATGGTCGGCACCGATGGCAGCGACAGCTTCCGTCCGCTGCTCGGCATTGGTGACGAAGTCTATGGGCGGGGCGGCTTCGATACGCTGCTCGTCGATTACAGCAACATTGCCGGCCCGCACTATGCCTCGGCCCGGCTGGGCTTCGAAAGCGGCACGCTTGGCGGAACGTTCGAAACCTTCGTCACGCCCAACCGGTTGCATGTTGCCGAGGTAGAGCGCTTGGTGGCGAAGTTTGGCGCGGCCGATGATGCCTTCACCTATTCTGCTACGGAACTGCCGTGGGGCACCGAACTGACTGTCAACGCCGGGGCTGGGCAGGACCAGTTGGCGCTCGATATGGCGCAGGTGGCGGGCATGCGGCTCGTCGTGGGCGCGACCGGGGTCGCAGCGACGAATTTCGGTGCACGGTTCCTTGGATTCGAACGCTTTGTCGTCAAGACCGGGGCGGGCGCCAACACGATCACCACCGCTGCAGGGGCGGACAGCGTCTCGGTCGGCCTGGGCGAAAGCCGAATTTCCACCGGCGCGGGCGATGACGTGATCCGCAGCGTTGGCGGTGCTGATCGGATCGATGCAGGCGAGGGCGAGGATACCTGGCGGTTGGACCTCACTGCGTCGGCAAGCGCGGCCAGCCTCGCCAAGAACGGGCTGACCGGCGTCGCGTCTGCCGGAACGGCGGGCAAGGCCATCGGTCTGGAATGGCTGCTGGCAAAGCTGGGTGCGGGCAATGACCGCATCGTCCTGACCGATGATCGCGCAACGACGGTCGAGGCCGGTGGCGGCGATGACAGCTTCATTGTCACCCGCGCCAATGGCGTGAAGCTGGAAGGCGGCGCGGGATACGACACGCTGCGCCTCGATTTCCGGGGTGTGAGCGAGGCGGTGGATGGCGAACTGGGGATCGCTGCGGCAGGCGATATCGTCGGGACCTTCGGCGCCTATGCCACGTCATTCGGCGGAAAGTATTTTTTCGATACCTATCACGCACGCGCGGGCTTCGGTGGAATCGAAAGGCTCGACGCCATCCTTGGTAGCGGCAATGATTCCGTCGTCCTTTCGGCGGGCGGACTGGGCGCAGGCAACCGGCTGACGCTCAACGGCGGCGAGGGTGAGGATACGGTCAGGCTCGGCCTCGGCGTTGACGCAGCGGTGGCCATGACGGTGGACAGCGCCGGTGCGATCAGGGTTGGCGGACTGACGCTGGCGGGGTTCGAGCACTTCGAGATTTTCGGAACCGACGGAAATGACCGCATTTTCGGCGGATCGGGCGACGACCTGCTCAACGGCGGACGCGGCAGCGATTCGTTGACCGGAGGCTTGGGAAGTGACCGTTTCCACCTCGATGTCTACGGTACTGCGGGGGAGCGTGACGTCATCCGTGATTTTCAGGCGGGGCAGGATCGCATCGTGCTGGATCTCGATGGTTTCGCGGCGCTTTCGGGCGAAGCGGGGCAGCAGATCGCCGCTGCAGAGTTCATCACCGGCCCCCGCGCCCTGACGGCCGATCAGCATGTGATCTACGATCAGGCGAGTGGCAGGCTGTGGTACGACGAGGACGGATCGGGCGGCGCGGCGCAGGTTCTGGTGGCCATCCTGATCGGCGCGCCGGCGCTTTCCGCGGGCGATTTTCTGCTCGGCTAGACGGCCTCTCAAGGCGTCTCAGTCGATCTCAACCCCTTCTCAGTCGTTTTCAGCCCCCTCTCAACCGGGCTTGACGAAGCTGTCGATCACCCGCTTGCGGCCGGCCGTTTCGAAGTCGATTTCCAGCTTGTTGCCGTCCTGCGCGGCGACCGTGCCATATCCGAACTTGTCGTGAAAAACGCGCGCGCCCAGGCCCAGATCACTGCGCGGCTTGGCGGCGAAGCTGGCGGCGCTGCGGGTGGGTTCGGCAATGCGGCGGGGCGCGGGGTTGAAGGTCTGCGCGGCGGCGCGCTGCCAGCCGGGGCCGCGCGTGGCGGCGCGCCCGGCATTGGCCTGCGCCACGTGGGCAAACGGATCCTCGCGCTCGCTCCAGTTGGCCCGCCACAGCGAAGCGCCGCCTGAAAGCGTGGTTTCCTCCTCCACATGGTCCTGCGGCAGCTCACCGATGAAGCGGCTGGGGATCGAGCTGGTCCACTGGCCATAGATGCGGCGGTTGGCGGCGTGCAGGATGGTGCAGCGCTTCTTCGCACGGGTGATCGCCACATAGGCGAGGCGGCGCTCTTCCTCGAGACTGGCGAGCCCGCCTTCGTCCAGCGCGCGCTGGCTGGGAAACACCCCTTCTTCCCAGCCGGGCAGGAACACCTGGTCGAACTCCAGCCCCTTGGCCGCGTGAATCGTCATCACGGTGACCTTCTCGTCATCCGGTGCGGCATCGTTGTCCATCACAAGACTGACGTGTTCGAGGAAATCCCCAAGCGTCTCATACTCTTCCATCGCGCGGGCGAGCTCCGACAGGTTCTCCAGCCGCCCGTTGGCCTCGGCGCTCTTTTCCGCCTGCAGCGCGGTGGTATAGCCGCTTTCGTCAAGGATCGTGCGCGCCAGTTCCGCCGGCACCAGCGTGCCCGCCGCATCGCGCCAGCGGGCGAAATCGCGCATCAGCGCCAGCAGCGTGCCCCGCGCCCGCGCCGGCAGTTCGTCGGTATCGCAGATATCCAGCGCCGCACGCAGCAGCGGGATGGACTGCGCCCGGGCGAAGCGGTGCAGCTTCTCCAGCGTCTTGTCACCCAGCCCCCGCTTGGGCGTGTTGTAGATGCGTTCGAAGGCGAGATCGTCGGACGGTGAGGCGATCAGCCGCAGATAGGCCAGCGCATCGCGGATTTCGGCGCGTTCATAGAAGCGGAAGCCGCCCACGATCTTGTAGGCCATGCCGATCTGGATGAAGCGGTCCTCGAACTCGCGCGTCTGGAAAGAGGCGCGCACGAGGATCGCCACCTGGTTCAGCGAACAGCCTTCGCGCTCCAGCCGCTCGATCTCGTCGCCGACGCGGCGCGCTTCCTCGGGGCCGTCCCACACGCCGATCACGCGCACCTTGTCGCCGCTGTCGCGCTCGGTCCACAGCGTCTTGCCCAGCCGCTCGCTGTTCTCCGCAATCAGGCCCGACGCCGCGCCGAGAATGTGCGGGGTTGAGCGGTAGTTCTGTTCGAGCCGGATCACCTTCGCGCCCGGAAAATCCTTTTCGAAGCGCAGGATGTTGGCCACTTCCGCGCCACGCCAGGAATAGATCGACTGATCATCGTCGCCCACCACGCAGATGTTCCGGCGTGCCTGCGCGATCAGCCGCAGCCACAGGTACTGCACGGCGTTGGTGTCCTGGTATTCGTCCACCATCACGTACTTGAAGCGCTGCTGGTACATCTCGAGGATGTCGCGCTCGCGCCGGAAGATGTTGAGCATGTGGAGCAGCAGATCGCCGAAATCGCAGGCGTTCAGATCCTTCAGCCGGTTCTGGTACAGCGCATAGAACCGCTGCCCGCGCCCGTTGGCATAGGCTTCGTTTTCCACCGCATCGAGGTCCGCCGGGTTCAGCCCGCGGTTCTTCCACCGGTCGATCAGCCCGGCCAGCTGCCGCGCCGGCCAGCGCTTTTCGTCCAGCCCTTCGGCCACGATCAGCTGCTTCAGCACGCGCAGCTGGTCATCGGTGTCGATGATGGTGAACGTGCTCTGCAGGCCGACCAGTTCGGCATGGCGGCGCAGCATCTTCGCCGCGATGGAATGGAACGTGCCCAGCCACGGCATGCCTTCCACCGCGGGGCCGATCAGGTGGCCCACGCGTTCGCGCATCTCGCGCGCGGCCTTGTTGGTGAAGGTCACGCACAGGATCTCGCTGGGCCATGCCAGCCGGTTGCGCAGCAGATAGGCCATGCGCGCAGTGAGCGCGGCGGTCTTGCCGGTGCCGGCGCCCGCCAGCATCAGCACGGGGCCATCGGTGGTGACCACGGCTTCGCGCTGCGGGTCGTTGAGGCCGTCAAGCCAGCTTGAATCGGGTTGGAGCATGCTGTTCACCCGGAACAAGTAGGGAACTCGGCGGCGTGGCGCAACCGGTGAGGGTTTTCCTCATCCGGGATGGAACCCTGACAAATGTGGAATGGTTAAAGCGGCGTGGAAGTAGAAGTGAAGTAATAATCGCCCGTTAATCTGTCGTTAATAGTAACCGATCTGGATAATTGCGACATTTCCAAATAAGATGTTGCGAGGAAATTTCACCGCTCACCTGCGGCAGGCCAGCGTGTGACTGCGTGTCCCGCTTCCACTGGTCCAGTTGACTGAACGATTCATCGCGTCTGGCGGAACCTGTTTTTGGCTTGTCTGTACTATGGATAAGTTGATCTATTCAGACAGGAGACCACATGCGTACTTTTCTGTGCGTGAGCGCGCTTGCGCTTGCCACGGCCGGTATCCCGGCCGCGATCAATGCCCAGACGACGACCGGTTCCACTGCGACCACGGCAGCCACCACGGCTGGCACCGCATTCAGCATGAGTGCCGACCAGCAATCGCAGTATGGCGGCTGGCCGGCTGACCAGCGCTCCAAATACGATGCCTGGCCTTCGACCTACCAGGAATATTTCTGGACGCTCGATGCCGATCAGCAGAAGGGCTGGTGGGCGCTGAGCGACGAGCAGCGTGCGCAGATCTATGGAATGACGCCTGATCAGCGCGCGCAGGTGTGGCCGACGATCGTGGCGCAGCTGCAGGGGCGGGCGGTGCCCGCCACGCCTGCGCAGCCCAGCCCGGGCACCGGCACGGCGGCAACGCCCGCCACGCCGGCAACCCCACCCAGCGGCGCGCAGACCGGGGCGCCTGATGCTGCCGGCAATTCCGCGATGAACGAGCCCGCCACCGGTGGCGCCAATGCCGGTGGCATGGCCGCTGCCGATGCTGGCGCAGCGGGAACGGTTGATGCCGCTGCCGCCGCGCCGGGCACGCAATATGCCGCAACCACCACGACATCCGCCGTGCCGCCCGCGCCCGCCGCCGATATGAACAAGAAGTATCCGGTCTGCTCGAAGAAAGTGACCGACAACTGCCGGAATCCGGGGGGCCGCTGATCGCCTGGGTATCCCTCGGGTCGCGGGGAAGGGCGTCCGTTGCGCAAGCAGCGGGCGTCCTTCTTCATTTGGGGCATCGCGTGCTGACAGATGGTTGCGTCTGGCCACTGCGCGGCTAATGCGCCCATTGAAGGTGAGCGTCGGCTCGCCGGGGGGAGCAAGCCGCCGATGCAGCGCCATCCGATCCGTCAGAACGCCCGCGTGCTCACCGCCAGCCTTGTCGGCACGGCGGTGGAGTTCTATGATTTCTACATCTACGCCACCGCCGCCGCGCTGGTGATCGGGCCGCTGTTCTTCCCCCGGGAATCGCAATCGGCGCAGACGCTGCTGGCGTTCATGACCTTTGGCCTCGCCTTCTTCGCGCGGCCGGTGGGGGCGATTGCGTTCGGCCATTTCGGTGACCGGGTGGGGCGCAAGTCCACGCTGGTCGCCTCGCTGATGCTGATGGGCGGCTCAACCGTGCTGATCGCCTTCCTGCCGACTTATGCCATGGCCGGCTGGATCGCGCCGGCGCTGCTGTGCCTGCTGCGCTTCGGGCAGGGGTTCGGGCTGGGCGGAGAATGGGGCGGGGCGTCGCTGCTGGCGGTGGAGAACGCTCCGCCGGGGTGGGAGGCGCGCTTCGGCTCTGCCCCGCAGCTGGGCGCGCCGGTGGGTTTCCTCTTTGCCAACGGCCTGTTCCTGCTGCTCAGCCACTGGCTGTCAGATGCCGATTTCGCCGCGTGGGGCTGGCGCATCCCGTTCCTGGCCAGCGCGGTGCTGGTGGCGCTGGGCCTGTGGATCCGCCTGAAGATCGGTGAGACGCCGGCTTTCCGCGAGGCGATGGAACATGCCCCGCCGCCCTCCGTGCCGATCGGCCAGCTGATGCGCCATCATGCCGGAGCCGTCATCGCCGGCACCGCGGGCGTGGTCGCCTGCTTCGCCATCTTCTACCTCGCCACCACCTCCTCGCTCAATTTCGCGACGACGCAGCTCGGCTATTCCAAACAGGATTTCCTGGCGGTGCAGCTGGGCGCCAACACGTTCCTGGCCGTCGGCATCGTGCTGGCGGGCTGGTGGGCGGACAAGGCGGGCGCGGTGAAGGTGCTGGGCACTGGCGCGGCGCTGACGGTGCTCGTCGGGCTCGGCTTCGGCTCCGGCCTCGGTTCGGGATCGCTGCCTGTGGTCTTTGCCACGCTGTCGCTGTCGCTGCTGGTGATGGGGCTGGTCTATGGGCCGCTCGGGGGCTGGTTGCCCACGCTCTACCCCGTCCCAGTCCGTTACAGCGGCATCTCTGTCGCGTTCAATGCAGGCGGAATCATCGGCGGCGCACTCGCCCCGTTCGCGGCCAGCTGGTTTGCCGGGGTGGGCGGCACGCCGGCGCTGGGCCTGTTCCTGACGATTGCCGGGGCGCTCACCTTCTTCGGTGTGCGGTTCGCGCCTAGGCTTTCTTCATCAAGGTGATCAGCGCCTTGCCGACCTTTCTTTCGGCATCGACCGAACAGCTGCGCACGTTGGGCACCTCGTTCGCGGCGGTTTCAAGGCTGATCCACGTGTTCTCGCTGATCCAGCCCAGCCGCACCAGCCGATCGATCGCCACCGCGCCCGCCCCGGTGCCATAGGGCGGATCGAGGAACAGGATATCCAGCGGCTCCTTCGTCGGGCCGAGCGTGAGGACCGAGGCGGCCTTCACATCGCATTGCGGTTGTGCGCGCAGGGCGCTGATATTGCTGCGGATTGCACGGATCGCCGCCGCGTCCTGCTCCACAAACGTGGCGTGCGCCGCCCCGCGTGACAGCGCCTCGAGCCCCAGTGCGCCCGAGCCCGCAAACAGGTCGGCCACGCGCAGCCCTTCGAAGCTGCCGATGCGGCTGACCAGCATGGAAAACAGTGTCTCTCGCGTCCGGTCGGCGGTCGGCCGGGTGGCGTCGCCTTCGGGCGCGGAGAGTTTGCGCCCGCGCCATTCGCCCGCAATGATCCGCAGCATCAGCCACGCCCTCGCGGCTTGCGCGGTCCGCCGGGCCTTGCCCCACCCGGCCTGCCACCCGTGGGCCTGCCACCCGTGGGCCGATCACCAGCGGGCCTCCCACCGGTTGGCCGCTCGCCAGCGGATTTTGGCCCACGCGGATTGCCGGGTTTGGTGCGGAACGAAGACTTGTGCTCGATGCGCTCCTCGTCACGCGGCTTGCGTGGGGCCGGGCGGCGAGAGCGTTCCGGGCGCTCGTCTGCGGCAACCGGGGCGGAACGCGCGGAAACGGGGCGCGCCGGGGCAGGGGCAGGGCGCGGGGCTGCGGGCTTTGGCGCATAGGCCTTGCCCACCACGGCGGTCTGTTCGTGCTTCACGGTGCCGGTCTTCAACGCCTTGCGAAAACGTTCGACGATCGCCTGCGGAATTTCCTCCACCGCGCCGCGCGGCAGGTCACCCAGGTCGAACGGGCCATAGCGGGTGCGCAGCAGGCGTGAAACTTCCAGCCCGATGTGTTCCAGCACGCGCCGTACTTCCCGGTTCTTGCCTTCGGTCAGCGTCAGCTCGATCCACTTGTTGTGCCCGGCGCTGCGCTCAAGGTTGGCGTTGATCGCGCCATAGCGCACGCCCTCGATCTCGATCCCGTGGATCAGCTCCTCAAGCTGCGCCTGCGTGACGGCGCCGAACGTGCGCGCGCGATAGGTGCGTGGCACGCCGTTGATCGGCAGCTCCATCGCCCGCTTCAGCTCGCCATCATTGGTCAGCAGCAGCAGCCCTTCGGTATTGAGGTCAAGCCGCCCCACCGGCATCACGCGGCCCGCTCCCGGGGGCAGGGCGTTGCGCAGCGCGGTGTAGATCGTGGCCCGCCCCGCCGGATCACGCTCGGCAGTGATCAGGCCCGATGGCTTGTGGAACATGAACAGGCGGGTGGCGGATGCGGCGGCCACAGGGTTGCCGTCCACGGTCACGCCCTTCAGCCCCTTCAGCACCGTGGCGGGCGTGGTCAGCACTTCGCCATCCAGCGCCACGCGCCCTTCGGCGATCATGCGCTCCACATCGCGGCGGCTGGCCACGCCGGCGCGCGCCAGCAGCTTGGCGATGCGCTCTCCCTCTCTGGCGCCTTCGCGGCCGCCTTCATTGGGTGCTTGCTGCCCGGCAGCGGTCTGGTCAGGAGCGGCGGGCCGTCGCGGACGGCCGCTCCCGGTCTT
Organism: Novosphingobium cyanobacteriorum; assembly: GCF_029436685.1. Classification (GTDB taxonomy): domain Bacteria; phylum Pseudomonadota; class Alphaproteobacteria; order Sphingomonadales; family Sphingomonadaceae; genus Novosphingobium; species Novosphingobium cyanobacteriorum. The sequence continues at coordinate 170,188 of NZ_JAROCY010000007.1, read as the reverse complement.
GGGGGGGAATGCCATGACCCACCTTTAGCGGGGGATGGCCTCCGCGTCACCCCTAGCCCTGCGCGGAAAGCACGTTAGGGTATCGGGCAGCACCCCAATTCCGTTCGTGTCGAGCGAAGTCGAGACACCGGGCGCAGTGTCTCGACTTCGCTCGACACGAACGGTGGGGGACGTTTCAGGGATCGCACTCCGTATGGCCTCAGCCGCCGCCACCGAAGACAAGCCACCGCGCCCCAAGGGGTGGAAGCTGCTGAGGATCGCGCTCAGTTCGCGCAAATCGGCCACAATGCTCGGCTTCGGCTTTTCCTCGGGGCTTCCCTATGCGCTGCTGATCGGCACACTCAACGCCTGGCTGGGCGAGGAGAAGATCGACCTCGCCACCATCGGCGTGCTGTCGTGGATCGGCCTGTCCTATTCCTTCAAGTTCCTGTGGTCGCCGCTGGTCGATCGCCTGCCGCTGCCCGGGCTGGAGCGGCTTGGCCGGCGCAAGAGCTGGATCCTGCTGTGTCAGGTGGTGCTGGTCGGCGGCTTTGCCGGCCTTGCCGTCACCGATCCGTCGAAGGCGATCGGCACCTTCGCCCTCTTCGCCTTCATCGCCGCGCTGGCGTCTGCCACGCAGGACGTGGCCGTGGACGCCTGGCGCATCGACGTGGCAGACGAATCGACCCCGGTGGAGCTGCTCTCCTCGATCTACCAGTTCGGCTATCGCATCGCCTCGATCGTCGGGGGCGCGCTCGCGCTGTTCCTGGCGGCGCGGATGCCGTGGGAAGGGGTCTATCTGCTGATGGCGGGGTTGATCTCGCTGATCGTGCTGGTCACCCTGCGCGCGCCCGATACGCCACGGCCAGAGCAGGGCGCGCTCCATGCGTCGCTGGCCGAGCAGGGTGAGCTGGCCCCGCAGGCGCGCTGGCTGGCGCTGGGTGTGGTGGCGGTAAGCTGGGCATGGGCCATCGGCACCATCCTGCACTTCATGTCGGGCATGCTGCGCCCGCTTCTGCCGGGGGAAAAGCATCCCTCGGTGGCCGATTTCACCAAGGCCTATGCCCCGTGGATCGTGCTGGCGACGGTGGCGGTGCCGCTGATCGTGGCGGCCACGACCAACTGGCTGAAGGCCAGCGGCCACGCGGTGCTGACCCAGCCGGATCACAAGGTCACCCCGCTGCGCACCGCGGCGAACCACCTCTATGTGGCGCTGGTGATGCCGCTGGCCGAGCTTTCCGGGCGGCTGCGCTGGGGCGTGCTGGTGGTGATCGGGATGATCCTGTCCTACACGCTGTGCTACAATATCTGGGGCAGCTTCGCCTTTCCGTTCTACCTGCAGCACCTGCATTATTCGAAGGACGAAGTGGCCTTCGCATCGAAGGTGTTCGGCATCTTCATGACCATCGCCGGCATCAGCCTGGGCGGTTACCTGTTCCTGCGCCTGGGCCGCATGCCCACGATCCTGATCGGCGCGATCCTCCCGGTCCTCGGCAACTTCGTCTATGCAGACCTGGCCGAAGGCGCGGTGCATATCGATGCAGTGGGCCGTACGCTGGGCCTCAACGCGCTGTTCGGCCTGTTCGGCTTCGATGAACGGATGGTGCGGCTGCTGCTGGCGATCAGCTTCGAAAACATCTCGACCGGCATCGCCGGGGCGGCCTTCGTGGCGTATCTGTCGGGCATCGTCAGCCGCAACTACACGGCAGTGCAGTATGCGCTGCTCTCGTCGATGACCTTCCTCATCGGGTCGCTGGGGCGCGGCATCGCCGGCGATACCATCGACCGTTTCGGCTATCCCACCATGTTCCGCTGGACCGCCGCCGCCGGCGCGGTGGCGATCCTGTTCGTGCTGCTGGAATGGGTCCGGGTGAAGCGGGCAGAAATGGCCGAGGCGAAGGCGGAGTAGGATCGGTTTCGCGCAAAGACGCGAAGGATTTGGTTCGCGCAGAGAGCGCAGAGGGCGCGTAGAGGAGATAGGGCGGCTGCGCCGCAGGCTTATTTCCTCCTTCTCTCTGCGATCTCTGCGGTCTCTGCGCGAAACCTAAATCAGTCCGGCACTTCCTCGTTCAGCCGCAGCACTTCGCCCGCGAGATAGAGCGAGCCGACGATCAGCAGGTCGCCCTCTGGCGGCAGCGCGCGGATGGCGCTGGGTACGTCGGCGAAGCTGCGCACCGGCAGCGCGGTGTGCGGGGCGAAGTCTTCCACGCGGTGCGCATCGTGGCCCGGGGCCGGCACCACCGAGACTGACAGCGCATGGCTGCCCAGCGGGGCCAGGATCGCGGACGGGTCCTTGTTGGCCAGCATGCCCATGATCAGGTGAACTGGCGGCTGCCCGGCAAGGTGGCGGGCGATGGCGCGCCCGGCGTCTGGGTTGTGCCCGCCGTCCAGCCATACCGTGCGCCCGCCCGCCAGCGTGGTCAGCGGGCCATGGCCCAGCCGCTGCAGCCGTGCGGGCCAGCGCGCATCGACGATGCCCTTGCCCATGGCGTGCAGCGACACGTCCACCATCTGCTGGTGGCGCAGCATGGCCACGGCCAGCGCGGCGTTCTCCGCCTGGTGCGCGCCAGCCAGCGCGGGCAGGGGCAGGGGCAGTTCGCCACCCCCGTCGCGATAGTGGATCGATCCGCCGATCTGCACGTGCCAGTCGCGCCCGCGCACCAGCACCGGCGCGCCGATGCGCGCAGCAGTATCCAGCACGGACTGCATCGCCGGTTCGGGATAGGCCTGCGTCACCAGCGGCACGCCCGGCTTGGCGATGCTCGCCTTTTCGAAGGCGATGCGCGCCAGCGGGTCGGTCGGCACGCCCTCTTCCGGCGCCAGCAGGAACGATTCGTGGTCCATGCCGAGCGTGGCGATGCCGCACACCGCCGGGCCTTCCAGCACGTTGGTGGCGTCCAATCGCCCGCCAAGCCCGGTCTCGATCACGCAGGCATCGGCCTTCTCGCGTTGGAAGGCGAGGAACGTGGCAACCGTGGTCACTTCGAAGAAGCTCGGCTCAAGGTCTTGCCCGGCGTCCAGCACTTCCTTCAGCAGGCTGGCCAGCAGTTCGTCCTCGATCAGCTTTCCGGCAATGCGGATGCGTTCGTTGTAGCGGACAAGGTGCGGCTTGGTGGCGGTGTGGACGGTCAGCCCATCGGCCTCCAGCATCGCGCGCAGGTAGGTGCAGGTGGAACCCTTGCCGTTGGTGCCCGCCACATGGAACACCGGCGGCAGCGACCGCTGCGGATCGCCCAGCCGCCTGCACAGCTCGCGCACCGTATCCAGCCCCAGCCGCCCGCTGGGCAGAGACAGCGCGCCCAGCCGGTCAAGCTGCGCCTGCACGCGCGGGTTTTCCGAAATGGCGAAGTCTTTCACGGGCAGCCCCTCCCGCCTGCGGGAGGGGTTTGGGGTGGGCAGGGGAAAGCGCGGCGCATGTTCGCGCCCACCCCCGGCCCCTCCCGCAGGCGGGAGGGGAGAAGGATCACGCCGCCGCCTTCGCCGCCATCAGGTAACCGATCACCGTGGCCAGCCGGTCCTTCAGGTCGCGGCGGTGGACCACCATGTCCAGCATGCCGTGATCGTGCAGGTATTCCGCGCGCTGGAACCCTTCGGGCAGCTTTTCGCGGATCGTATCCTGGATCACGCGCTGGCCGGCAAAGCCGATCAGGGCGCCCGGCTCGGCCATCTGCACATCGCCCAGCATGGCATAGCTGGCGGTGACGCCGCCGGTGGTCGGGTCGGTCAGCACCACGATATAGGGCAGGCCCGCGGCGCGCAGCTGGCTGATCGCCACGGTGGTGCGCGGCATCTGCATCAGCGAAAGGATGCCTTCCTGCATTCGCGCGCCGCCGGCCGCCGTCACCGCGACATAGGGGCACTTTTCCTGGATCGCGCGGCGCACGCCGGCGATGAACGCATCACCCACGGCCATGCCCATCGATCCGCCCATGAAGGCAAAGTCCTGCACGCCGACAACCGCCTTGTGCCCACCGATGCGGCCAAATGCGTTGGTCAGTGCATCGGGGTGCGGGTTGGCCGCCTTGGCGCCCTTCAGGCGGTCGGTGTACTTCTTGCTGTCCCGGAACTTGAGCGGGTCTTCCTTCACCTTGGGCGCGGGCAGGATCTCGAAGCCAGCGTCCAGCAGCTGCGCCAGCCGGGCGTCCGCGCCGATGCGGCCGTGGTGTTCACAACGCGGGCAGACCGAAAGGTTGTCCTCATACTCCTTGGTGAACAGCATCTCGCTGCACGAAGGGCATTTGATCCACAGGTTGTCGGGCGTGTCACGCTTCTGCGTGAACGACAGCGAATTGCGGACTTTGGTCAGCCAGCTCATGCCAGTTCCTTCTTCGCGGCGTGGACGGCCTCGGCCAGTGCGGAAACAAGGTCCCTCACCGGTCCGGCGGCGTTCGCGCCGTGCTCTGCGATAACGTCGATCAGCGCGGAGCCGACGACGACGCCATCGGCCACGCTGGCGATCGGCCCGGCCTGTTCGGGGGTGCGCACGCCAAAGCCGACCGCGATCGGCAGCGTGGCGGTCTGCTTGATCCGCGCCACGGCTTCCTCGATGCTGGCCAGCGCCGCGCTCTGCTTGCCGGTGATCCCGGCGACCGAGACATAGTAGAGGAAGCCCAACGAGCCATCGAGCACCGCAGGCAGGCGCGCCGCATCGGTGGTCGGGGTGGCAAGGCGGATCGGGCTGATCCCCTTGGCGCGCAGAGCCGGGCCCAGCTCGCCGTCTTCCTCGGGCGGGATGTCCACGCAGATCACGCCGTCGACGCCCGCAGCGGCGCAGGCATCCGCGAACCACTCCGGCCCACGGATGGTCATCGGGTTGGCATAGCCCATCAGCACCAGCGGCACGTCAGGATGCCGCGCGCGGAAATCGGTGGCGATCTTCAGGATGTCGGCAGTCTTCGTGCCGGCGGCCAGGCTGCGCAGGTTCGCCTTCTGGATCGCCGGGCCATCGGCCATCGGATCGGTAAAGGGCATGCCCAGCTCGATCACATCGGCCCCGCCCTCGACCAGCGCATCGAGGATGGCGGGCGTGGCATCAGGCGTGGGATCGCCCGCTGTGACGAAGCAGACCAGGGCGGCATGGCCTTTGGCGAAGGCGGATTGCAGACGGTTTGGGGAGAGGCGGTTGGTCATCTGGGAAGTCGGTACCCGGAGTAGAACAGGAACAGGGCAAGCGCGCAGAGCGCATAACCGATGGCATCGAGGATGTCTTCCGTGGTGGACCAGTCCTCCACCCACGGTTCATCCATAGTGCGCCAGCTTGCCCAAGCTCCAAGCGTCGCGACAACGCCGGCCATGAGCAACCTGTCGCGTCGCGTCACAATTTCACCCCCAGGTGCTCCGCAACCGAGAAGATGTCCTTGTCGCCGCGGCCGCACAGGTTGGCGAGGATGATTGCGTCCTTGGGCATGGTCGGCGCCACCTTCTTCACCGCAGCGATCGCATGGCTGGGCTCCAGCGCGGGAATGATGCCTTCGGTGCGGCACAGCAACTGGAACGCATCGAGCGCCTCGGTGTCGGTCACCGAGGTATAGTCCACCCGACCGATCTCCTTCAGCCAGGAATGCTCCGGCCCGATGCCGGGATAATCGAGGCCTGCCGAGATCGAATGGCCTTCGATGATCTGGCCGTCCTCGTCCTGCAGCAGGTAGGTCTTGTTGCCGTGGAGGATGCCGGGGCGGCCGCCCGCAAGCGACGCGGCGTGCTCCTTGTCCAGCCCATGGCCCGCCGCTTCCACGCCCAGCATCTTGACCGAGGTGTCGTCCAGGAACGGGTGGAACAGGCCGATCGCGTTGCTGCCGCCGCCGATCGCCGCCACCAGCAGGTCGGGCAGGCGGCCGGTGCGGTTCAGCATCTGGGCGCGCGCCTCGCGCCCGATCACGCTCTGGAAATCGCGCACCAGTTCCGGATAGGGGTGCGGGCCGGCGGCGGTGCCGATGATGTAGAACGTGTTGTGCACGTTCGCCACCCAGTCGCGCAGCGCCTCGTTCATCGCATCCTTCAGCGTGGCCGCGCCCGCCGTCACCGGCACCACTTCGGCGCCGAGCAGCTTCATGCGGAACACGTTGGGCTGCTGGCGCGCTACGTCGGTCGCGCCCATGAAGATCGTGCAGGGCAGTCCGAAGCGCGCGCAGACCGTGGCCGTGGCCACGCCATGCTGGCCCGCGCCGGTTTCCGCGATGATCCGCGTCTTGCCCATGCGCATGGCAAGCAGGATCTGCCCGATGCAGTTGTTGATCTTGTGCGCGCCGGTGTGATTCAGCTCGTCGCGCTTGAACCAGACCTGCGCCCCGCCCAATTCCTCGGTCAGCCGCGGCGCGAAATAGAGCGGGCTGGGGCGGCCGACATAGTGTTCCAGCAGATCGTCGAATTCGGCCTGAAACGCCGGGTCGGCCTTCGCCTTGCGGTATTCCTGCTCAAGATCGAGGATCAGCGGCATCAGCGTTTCCGCCACATAGCGGCCGCCGAACTGGCCGAAGTGGCCGCGTTCGTCGGGTTGGTTGCGGAAGCTGTTGGGGGTCTGGACAGTCATGCTTGGCCCTTTGCAGAGCATGGCGCGAATGTCCAGATTCCTGCGCGGGCAGGGGGCTTTCCGCTTCCTGCACATGTTGTTCACGCTGCTGCAAGATTGCGGGTGCAATAGCGATCCCGCAACGTCGTGAAGGCGGCTCCTCACGGGGTCGCCTTTTCGTTTATTGCAAGTAACATAGTATGTTTTGCAATCATGTTGTTCGCTTGAATAACAATCTGTTGCAAAAATAATACAATGATGCGCGATTGCATCTGGCGGTGCCGTTTCGCCATTGCAGCATGCGGTTCCCGCGCCTAGCTGGCCCCCGCCCCCAAAACAAGAAGGGGCCCATTGATTTCAGGAGGTTACCATGCGTCTCGTTCTCACCGCTCTCGCCGCCGCGGCTGCGGTTGCCGCCACCCCCGCCCTCGCCAACGAAATCCGCGCCGAAGGCCGCGGCGGCGTGATCTGGGACCAGGGTACGACCGAAGCCATCGCCGGCGTCGCCGTCGGTTATGACTACGACCTCGCCCCCAAGACCTTCGTCGGCATCGAAGCTTCGGCTGACAAGATCCTCACCTCGAACACCATCGTGTCGTTCGGCGTCAACGCCCGCGCCGGCGTGTCGGTGCCTGTCGTCGGCAAGCTCTACGCCACCGGCGGCTATGCCACCAAGCCCTGCCACGGCTGCGAGGAATCGTGGAACCTGGGCGCCGGCGTGCAGCACACCATCCTGCCGATGACCTACCTGAAGCTCGAATACCGCCACTACTTCGTCGGTAACGGCTTCAGCGATCCCGACGCGGTTGTGGCCGGCGTCGGCATCAAGTTCTGATCTGATTGGATCAGGCGGCGCGCGGTCTCTCAAGCGCGCGCAGCAAGATCGGGCGGCATCCTTCGGGATGCCGCCCTTTTTGTCTGGGTATGACACGGTGTGTCGCCGGATTTAGCGAACCATCGGGCAATTGGCCCTCGTCATTGCGGGAAGGCGAAGCCGACGAAGCAATCCAGAATTGGCGCAGACCGCCCTGGATTGCGGCGCCCCCTGCGGCGGCTCGCAATGACGAACCGGATGGTCTTGCGCGCTCGTCGCCGTCAGATCGTCCGCACCGCGCGGACGAATGCCGCAATCCGGCCCGCGTCCTTCACGCCCGGCGCGCTTTCCACGCCCGAGGATACATCCACCGCCGGCGCGCCCGTCACATGCACCGCATCGGCCACGTTGAGCGGATCGAGTCCGCCCGCCAGCATCCATGGCAGCGGGTGCTTCCAGCCTTTCATGAGGTCCCAGTCTATGCGCAGGCCGGTGCCGCCGGGCAGGGCCGCACCCTCGGGGGGCTTCGCGTCATAGAGGATGCGGTCCGCCGCCCCGGCATAGCTGCGCGCGGCCTCCATGTCGGCACGCTTGCGCACGCCCAGCGCCTTCCACGCCTCGCACCCGGTGGCGGCGCGCACCTGCTGGACGAAGGCGGGCGGCTCCTTGCCGTGTAGCTGGATCACGTCGAGCGGCACGGTCGCGCGCACTTCGTGCAGCAGCGCCATGTCCGGATCGACGAACAGGCCGACGATGCGCGTGCGGCCCGCGGCGCGTGCGGCCAGCGCGGCCGCCTGCCCGATGGCCACGTTGCGCGGGCTCTTGGGAAAGAACACCAGCCCGATATAGTCCGCCTGCGCGGCAATGGCCGCATCGAGCGTTTCGGGCGTGGACAGGCCGCAGATCTTGATGAGGGGGGCAGGCATGGCCGCCAGATAGGCTTGCCATACCCTCCCGTCAAAGGGGCCCTCCCGTCAAAGGGGCCCTCCCGTCAAAGGGGCCCTCCCGTCAAGGCGCCCGTTCAGCCAAGCGGGGCCAGTTCATAGGTCACGGTCACGTTCGCACCGATCTCCAGCTCGCCCGCCGCCACCGGGCTGGGCGCCTTGGCGCTGGCCATGTCGGCGCGGGCGAACATCACCGGCATCGGTGGCGGGGCCCAGCCGCCGTTCTCGTTGATGGTCAGCACCCGCACCACGCGCAGGCCTGCGGCCTTGGCATAAAGATCGGCGCGGGCGCGGGCCTTGCGCATGGCCTCCACGCGCGCTTCATCCTGCGCCGCTTCGGGATTGTCGAGCATGAAGTTCGGCCCGTTCACCTGGTTCGCGCCAGCGGCCACCAGAGTGTCGATCACCTTTCCGAACTCGTCGATCCTGCGCTGCTTCACCTGCACCTGGTTGGTTGCCTGATAGGCGATGATCACCGGCTCCTGCTCGGTCGAACCATCAGGCCGCACGCGCGGATTGCCATAGACCGGATTGACCGAAAGGTTGCTGGTTTGGATGTCGCGATCGGCGATTCCCGCCTTCTTAAGCGCGGCAATCACCCCGTTCATCTGCGCGGCATTCTGGGTCAGCGCGGCTCCTGCGGTCTTGGCCTGCGTGGTCACGCCGGCGCTGAACAGCGCAATGTCGGGCACGCGGGCAGACTTGCCTTCTGCCGAAACGGTCAGCATGGCATTGCCGGGCGCGATCACCGGGCCGGATTGCATCGTCTGCGCGGCGGCGGTCTGCGGCAGCGCCGCCATGGTCAGCGCGGCGAGCGGCAGCGCGGCAAGCGAGGTGGCGAAGATCAGCTTCTTCATAGGACGGTCTCCCTCTGGCATCATCCCGCCGGTGTGGGCCAGCCGGGGTGAGCGCGCGATGAACCGTTCAGCCGATACTTCGTTCCAGCACCGCCATGCCGAAGCGGTCTTCACCGCCAGAGGGGAAGGGGCGCTTTTCACCTGTCACGCGGTATCCCCGCCGCTGGTAGTACGCGATCAGATCGTGCCGCACGTCGATCACGGTCATTTCCATCACAGTGGCGCCGAACGCTTCCACCGCGGTGTCTTCCGCATCGGCGATCAGCGCGCGGCCCAGCCCTTCGGCCTGCAACTCGGGATCGACGCACAACATGCCCAGATAGGCGCGTCCGTTGCCAAGGTCGGCAACGGTCACCGTCCCCACGAATGCGCCGTCCACGATCGCCAGCAGCACGCGCTTGGCCGGATCGGCCAGCGTCTCGGCCAGTTCGGCATCGCTGGTGCGCTCGTCGTCCAGCAGGTCCGCCTCGTGCGTCCAGCCCTGCCGCGCACTGTCTCCGCGATAGGCTTTCTCCACCAGCGCGCGCAGGCGCGGCAGGTCCTCCGGCTTCGCGCTCCGAAAGCGGATCATGGTCCCAGCCTGCTGACTGTGCTGGGGTTGCAAGCGAAAAAAGACGTCATCCCTGATCCTGTCCGTCGAAAAGACGAGCGCTGATACTTGCGGCGGGATCCGTCACGCAACCGATCCTTAATGCCATCGCTGTATAGGCTCCAGCCATCACTTGCATGGAGCGGGGGCAAAAATGCGCAAGGGCGTGGCGATAACGGCGGTTCTGGCATCGATACTGGCGGGGTGCGCCCCCGGTGACGAATATGCCATGAGCCGCAAGGACGCCTATATCAAGCTTGCCGGGTTGACGATCGAGCCTTCGCAGAAGGCGCCGTTCATCATGCTCGACCAGCCGGTCCACGGCAATGGCCTGAACCGCATCGTCTTTGGCGCAGAAGACGATGCACCGGGCTTTGGCTGTGTAGCCAACCTGTCCGAACTTGCGCCGGAAAAGACCAAGATCGCGCTCAACTGCCATGGCGCGGCGGGCGATGGCGCCAGCAACGGCATGGCGCATAACATGCTGCGCGATCGCCTGATCGAACTGATCGACGCCACCCTGACCGATCGCGCCTATGATCCCGAAAAGGCCGGCAGTACCGCCTCGCGCTGGCCCGGCGATGGCGTCGATGGCAGCATCGGCGGCGCGGTGGGGCAGGCGATGAAGATGGATGCCGACATGAAGCGCGACATGCGCGAGCTGAAGGCACAAGCCGAAGAGAGCCAGCGGGAACAGGCCGTGAGCCAGCCTGACGGCGGCCAGGGCTATGATCCCAGCCCGCCGGAGTAAGCCCTAGAGCGTTGCCTCTATCGCGCGCGCGGCGGCTACCGGGTCAGCCGCGCGGCTGATCGGGCGGCCGATCACCAGCACGCTGGCCCCGGCATCGCGCGCGGCGCGCGGGGTGACGATGCGCTTCTGGTCGGCGGCGCTGGCGCCATCGGCCGGGCGCAGGCCGGGCACCACGAAGTACCCGTTCTTCCACTGCCTGTGCACCGCGCCCACTTCGTGGCCCGAACAGACGATGCCATCCAAGCCCGCTTCCTGCGCCAGTTCCGCCAGCCGCAGCGCCTGATCGTGCGCGGTGCCGGCAATGCCCTGACGGGCGAGGTCGGCATCGTCCAGGCTGGTCAGCACGGTCACGGCAACAACCTTGGTATGCTCGCCAGCCGCCGCCTTGGCGTCTTCCAGCATGGCGCGCCCGCCCGCAGCGTGGACGGTCACGATCGCCGGTTCCAGCACATGGATTGCCTGCATCGCGGCGGCCACGGTGTTGGGAATGTCGTGCAGCTTCAGGTCGAGGAAGATCGGCAGCCCGATCTTGGCGATTTCATGCACGCCGTGGTGGCCGTGGGCGCAGAAGAATTCCAGCCCCAGCTTCAGCCCGCCGACATGGCCCTTCACCTTCTGCGCCAGCGCCGTGGCGGCATCGAGGCGGGGCAGGTCGAGCGCAAGATAGATCGGATTGCTCACGGCGTTCTGTCGGTCCCGTTTTTGCTTGCAGCATCAAGCTGCGTCGAGGTGAGCGAGGCGGCGGCCTGCTGCTGCAGGTTGCCCTCAAGGTTCGTGATGCGCCGCTGCAGTCGCCAGCGCGTGGTGCGGTAGAGCGCCCACATCGGCAGCAGCCCGAGCAGGAAGGCCCCCACCACCAGCGCCGGCAGCTTGGTGTCCAGCACCAGCCCGTCCCAGATGCGCACTTCCACCGGATTCCAGTTGGCCACCGTGAAGGCGGCCAGCACCCCGGCGACGAGCACCCAGAATATCGTGCGCAAGGCTCTCATCAGGCGGTCCTTCCCGGTGCGTTACCCGTTGGCCGACAGCCTAGGGCGCTTTGGCCGGGAAGGCGAGTCCCGGTTGGTCAGGTGCCGAACACGCGGTCAAAGATCGTGTCGATGGCCTTAAAGTGGTAATCGAGGTTGAACTTCTCCTCGATCTGCTCCGCCGTCAGCACCGCGGCCACTTCAGGGTCCGCCTTCAGCAGTTCCATCAGCGAAAGCTGGCCGTCGGATTCCCACACCTTCATGGCGTTGCGCTGCACCAGGCGGTACGAGGCATCGCGCTCCAGCCCGGCCTGCGTCAGCGCCAGCAGCACGCGCTGCGAATGGACAAGGCCGCCCATCTTGTCGAGGTTCTTCTGCATCCGCTCGGGGTACACCACCAGCTTGTCCACCACGCTGGTCAGGCGGGCCAGCGCGAAGTCCAGCGTGATCGTGGCGTCAGGGCCGATGAAGCGTTCCACCGATGAGTGGGAAATGTCGCGCTCGTGCCACAGCGCCACGTTCTCCAGCGCCGGGGTCACGGCAGAACGGACCATGCGGGCAAGGCCGGTCAGATTCTCTGTCAGCACCGGGTTGCGCTTGTGCGGCATCGCCGACGAACCCTTCTGCCCCGGCGAGAAGTATTCTTCCGCTTCCAGCACTTCGGTGCGCTGCAGGTGGCGGATTTCCACGGCCAGCCGCTCGATGCTGCTGGCGATCACGCCCAGCGTGGCGAAGAACATGGCGTGGCGATCACGCGGGATCACCTGGGTGGAAACCGGCTCGGCGGTCAGGCCGAGCTTCTCCGCCACGTATTCCTCAACCGAAGGATCGATGTTGGCGAACGTGCCGACCGCGCCGGAAATGGCGCAGGTGGCGATCTCGGCACGGGCATTCTGCAGGCGCACCTTGCAGCGGCTGAATTCGGCATAGGCTTCGGCCAGCTTCTTGCCGAAGGTGGTCGGCTCGGCATGGATGCCGTGGCTGCGGCCGATGGTGGGGGTATACTTGTGTTCGAAGGCGCGGCGCTTGATCGCGTCGAGCAGGCCGTCGAGATCGGCCAGCAGCAGGTCGCTGGCGCGCGCCAGCTGCACCGCCAGCGTGGTGTCGAGCACGTCGGAGCTGGTCATGCCCTGGTGCATGAAGCGCGCCTCCGGGCCGACCTGCTGCGCCACCCAATCGAGGAAGGCGATCACGTCGTGCTTGGTCACCGCCTCGATCGCGTCGATCGCCGCCACGTCGATGGTCGGGTTGGTCGCCCACCAGTCCCACAGCGCCTTGGCCCCGCTCGGCGGCACCACGCCCAGCTCACCCAGCTTCTCGGTCGCATGGGCCTCGATCTCGAACCAGATGCGATAGCGCGCTTCGGGCTCCCAGATCGCGGTCATCGCGGGGCGGGCATAACGGGGGACCATGTTCGACTCCGGTTTTCAGCTTCGCGCCGCCGCTAGGGGGCAGGGGCGCGCGATGCAAGGGGGGAGGCCGATTCGTTCAGCAATTCCCGCGCAAAGGTGAACGAGGTTGACACAGTTGACACTGTCCTGAGGGAAAATCCGGGCCCAGTCAGACCGCCTGCCGCAAGACGGTGAGCAGGCATTATCGCGAGGATGGGCATGCTTTCCCCATACCACTGTTGGGCCTTGTAGGACAGCGCGAGTGGTCGGTTCAGTCCCAGCGGAAGTCCAGCACGGTCTCGCCCGTGGCCTGCCCATCGGCATCGAATCGCCGTTCAGCGATCCGGCCTGCGCCACCGGCGTCGACCGTCAGCACGGTGGAACAGCGCGTGCCGTAGAGCGGGTTGCGGATGAATGCCGACGAGAATTCGGGCGAGGGACCGGGGCCGGGCAAGGGCGCTTCGCTGCGGAGTGCGGTGAAGAGCGGCTCCATCGCGGCGTCATCCCGCTCCAGCCACCCGGCCAGCGCCGCTTCCAGCGCCAGAGTCTTGGCCCAGCGATCATCGAAGCCGCCGTTGGACAGGCCGTGGATGCCGGGATCAAGCAGGCGGCGCTGCGGGGCAGGGTGATTGGTCAGGTGCCAAGCCTGCGGGCCATCCACCAGCAGCAGGTTGAACGGGTTCATCGCCGCGATGCCGTCGGGCCCGCTCCCCAGCAGCCAGTGCGCCACCAGCGCACCCCGGCTGGCAAGGTGCGCCCGCGGATAGCCGTCCACGCGATAGTTGGTCACCAACGCAAAGCGTCCCGCCGCGTTCGCGCCCAGCCACGTGCCCCCGGCCTGCAGGTCACGCCCAGCCAGGATGCCATTGTTCCACCGCGAAAGCGGCGCCGTGGGGCGTTGATGGTATTCATCGCGGTTGCCGATCATCACCAGCCGCCAGCGCGGGCTGGCCGAAAGCGCCACGGCTGCGACGCACATCAGATCAACCCTTGCGCCTTCAGCGAACAATGCCCTTCGCGGCCGATGATCACGTGATCGTGCACGGTGATGCCCAGCAGGCGTCCGGCCTCGATGATCTTCTGGGTGATCTGGATGTCCGCCCGGCTTGGCTTGGGCGAGCCTGAAGGGTGGTTGTGGACAAGGATCAGCGCCGCCGCGCCGATTTCCATCGCCTTGTGAATGATCTCGCGCGTGTAGATCGCGGATTCGTCCAGCGTGCCGTCGCTGATGATCTGGTCGAGGATCAGGCGGTTCTGGGTGTTGAGATAGAGCACGCGCACGCGTTCGTGGTTCAGGTGCGCCATGTCGATGTGCAGGTAATCGATCAGCGCCTGCCAGCTCGCCAGCACCGGTTCTTCGCGCACCGTCTCTCGCGCAAGGCGGCGGGCGGCGATGCCGGCGATCTTCAGCGCGGCGGCGGCGGTTTCCTTGATCCCGGAAATGCCCATCAGCGCGCGCGGATCGGCATTGAACACCCCGGCCAGCGATCCAAAGCGCTGGATCAGCATGCGCGCCAGCGGCTTCACGTCCTTCTGCGGGATCGCTGTCATCAGCAGGTATTCTATGATTTCGTGATCGGCGAGGGAAACATCACCGCCTTCGAGCAGGCGCTGGCGCAGCCGGGCGCGATGGCCCGAAGGGTCAAGCCCCTTTTCCCGCACGCGATTTTTATCTTCGGAAGCATCGCGCCGTTCATCGAAGAGTCGGGGTTCGTCGTTCATCCCTCAAGCCGGAGCGGGCACCGTTCGGCTGGCAGTGCGTTACGTTCACTGCATTGCCTAAGCCGAGGCGCTGCGCAAGAAGGGGGCGAATGGCGAACGGTACCGATTTGGCGCAAGGCTCGCAGTCCCATGCTCCCGTGGAGCCGGATGACGGCGAAACCATGCCCGCCAGCCGCCGCTCCCGCCGCCGCGCCCTGATCGCCGGGGGCAGCGTGTTTGCGCTGGTGCTGGGCGGGGCGTGGGCCCTTCGTGAGCGCATCGCCGGCCATTTCATCGATCAACAGCTGACGGCGTTGGACGTTCCGGCAACCTACCGGATCGAATCGATCGGTCCGGGCGTGCAGGTGCTGCGCGATATCGTGGTGGGCGATCCCAGGCGTCCAGACCTCACGGTGGAGCGGGCCGAGGTGTACCTCGGCTATGGGCTTGGCACGCCCTTCATTCATGAGGTTCGTGTCCATAAGCCAAGGCTTTACGGCACATACCTGAACGGAAAGCTGAGCTTCGGCAGGCTGGACGAGGTGCTGTTCGCCCCCGGCGACGGCAAGCCGGTGCGCCTGCCCGATCTGTCGCTGGTGCTCGATGACGCGCGGGGCCTGGTTGACAGTGACCACGGCCGCCTTGCGTTCAAGGCCGAGGGCCGCGGCAACCTGCGCAACGGGTTTGCGGGCAGCCTTGCCGCGCTGATGCCCGAAGTGCGGTTTGGCGATTGCCGCACCGGACGCGCCACGCTGTTCGGCAAGGTCAGCATTGCGAAGGAGAGGCCACGCCTGACCGGCCCGATGCGGCTTGACCGGCTGGCTTGTGGATCGAGTGTGGCGCTGCAGGACGCCACGCTCGATCTCGACCTGACCGGCGACAAGGACCTGAAAGGTGCGATCGCCCGGGGCAAGCTGCGCAGTGGTGCGTTCGTCGCCGGGTCGGCCGGTGCCGAATCGCTCGCGCTCGATACCGCACTGGCCCTGCGGGATGGCGCGCTCAGCGGGCGCGTGGCCGCCAATGCCGGCGGCGTGCGCAGCGGCGGCGCGTCGATCGGCCTGCTCGGGCTCGACGGGCTGCTGCGCGTGCGCGACAGCTTTTCCACCGTGGAATTCCGCGGCACCGTGGATGGCCAGGGCCTGCGCCGAGGCCCTGCGTTCGACCGCGCGCTGCAATCGGCGCAGGCGAGCGCGCAGGGCACGCTGCTGGCCCCGATGGCGGCGCAGGTGCGCACCGCGCTCGCCCGTGAGGAGCGCGGCAGCAGCCTTGGCGGCGATGTTACGGTTCGGCGCAATACCGAAGGGTGGAGCGTGGTGGTGCCGTCGATGACGCTGCGCGGCGGCAGCGGCGCGGCGCTCGCCACGCTATCGCGCGTGCAGTTGACCGGCGATGGCAGGCGCACGCCACGGCTTGCGGGCAGCTTCGCCACGGGCGGGGCAGGGCTGCCGCGCATCACCGGGCAGATGGAGCGCGCCGGCAATCGCCGCGGTGGCGGGGCGCAGTTCCGCCTTGCCATGGCCCCCTATCGCGCCGGCAATGGCGAACTGGCCGTGCCCGACATGGTCGTGGCGCAAGTGGCCGATGGCTCGCTCGGGTTCTCCGGTACGGCGCGGCTTTCCGGTGCAATTCCAGGTGGTTCGGTGCAGAACCTCAACCTTCCTGTGCAGGGCGCACTTTCGGGCACGGGGGCGCTGGCGCTCTATCGCCGTTGCATCACCCCGCGTTTCGACCGGCTGGTGATGGGGCAGATGGCTCTCGATGGGCGCAGCGTCACGCTCTGCCCGGTGGCGGGCCAGCCGATGGTGCGCAGCGATGCGCGTGGCCTGCGAATCGCCGCCGGCGCCGCCAACCTCTTGCTGTCGGGCAAGCTGGGCGAAACGCCGATGCGGCTCGATAGCGGCGCGGTCGGCTTCGCCTGGCCCGGCACGCTGACGGCCAGGGGCGTGAACGTGGTGCTCGGCCCGGAAGACACCGCCGCGCGCTTCCGGCTGAACGATCTGGTTGCGCGGCTGGGCAAGGACTTTTCCGGCACGTTCGGCGGGGTGGAGGCGCGGCTCGCCGCCGTGCCGCTCGACGTGACGAATGCCAGCGGCGAATGGCGCTATACCGATGGCGCGCTGGTGCTGTCCAACGCCAGCTATGACCTGACCGACCGCACGCCGGTGCCGCGCTTCGAAAAGCTGCTGGGCCGCAATGCCACGCTGACGCTGGCGGACAGCCGCATCGTTGCCGAAACGCCGCTGATCGCACCCAAGACCGGGCAGGAAGTGGCCCGCGCCACGATCCGTCACGATCTTGGCAACGGCACCGGCCATGCCGACCTTGCCGTGCCCGGCCTGCTGTTTGCCGACATCAAGGGCGACACCGGGCTGCAGCCGGCGGACCTGACGCGGCTGGCGTTGGGCGTTGTCGCCAACGTGGCCGGCACGGTCAAGGGCACGGGCCGCATCGACTGGAACGAACGGGGCGTGACGAGCACCGGCACGTTCGGCACGGACAGGATGGATCTTGCCGCCGCATTCGGCCCGGTGAAGGGGCTGGCGGGAACGCTGCGCTTCACCGACCTGCTGGGGATGGAAACCGCCCCGCACCAGCAATTGAGCGTGGCCTCGGTCAATCCCGGCATCGAGGTGACCGATGGCAAGCTGGACGTGCAGATGCTGGCCGGGCAGGTGCTGCGCCTGAACAGCGCGCAGTGGCCTTTCCTGGGTGGCACGATCGCGCTGGAGCCGACCGAGCTGCACCTCGGCATTGCCGAGGCGCGGCAATACACGCTGACCATCGTCGGGCTGGATGCCGCGCGCTTCCTTGAACGGATGGACCTGTCCAACCTTTCGGCAACCGGCATCTTCGATGGGCAGCTGCCGCTGGTGTTCGATGCCAATGGCGGCCGCATCGAAGGCGGCAATCTCGTGTCGCGCCCGCCTGGCGGCAATGTCTCCTATGTCGGCGCGCTGACGTACAAGGACCTGTCGGCCATGGCCAACTTCGCCTTCGATGCGCTGAAGTCGATGGACTACCAGACCATGACCATCGCCATGCGCGGGGATCTTGAGGGCGAGATCGTGACCAACGTGAAGTTCGGCGGGGTGAAGCAGGGCGCGGGCACGAAGAAGAACTTCGTGACGCGGCAGATCGCCAACCTGCCGATCCAGTTCAACGTCAACATCCGGGCGCCGTTCTATGCGCTGATCGGCACGGCCAAATCGATGTATGACCCGAGCACGGTGAAGGACCCGCGCGAGCTTGGGCTAGTGGATGCGCAAGGGCGCGCGCTGCGCCGCCAGAACGCTTCCTTTACGCCGCCTGCCATGCCTATTCAGACACCAGTCAGCAGAACACTGCCATGAGGAGCGATGAATTGACCCGATCCGCGAACCCTGCGACGATTGCCTTCATGAGGGAGAGCGGAAAACGGTCGATGCGGCGCACCTTGCGGGCGCTGCGGTTGGTAGGGCTGATGGGGGCGGTCTGCGCGTTGCCGGGATGCATCTCGGTAAAGGCGCCGGACAAGCCGATCGTCATCGAGCTCAACATCAACATCAAGCAGGAAGTGGTCTATCGCCTGGCCGGGGACGCCGCGCAGACGATCGACAAGAACGCAGGGATTTTCTGACCATGACGCGCATTGTTCACAAGACGCTTGCCGGCCTGGCGCTGGCCGGGCTGATCGCTGCGGCGCTGCCCGGCGTGGCGCTCGCCCAGGCGCGCGATCCCGCCTATGCCGCCGCACGTGCCGCAGGGCAGGTGGGTGAGAAGATGGACGGCTATCTCGGCTATGTCACCCCGCCCAGCCCGGCGCTGCGCGCGGTGATCGAGGACATCAACATCAAGCGCAAGGCCGTCTATGCCGACAAGGCGAAGGCCAACAGCGCGACCGTGGAAGAATATGCGCTGACATCGGCCTGCCTGCTGATCTCGCAGACCAAGCCGGGCGAAAAATATCAGGCACCCGATGGTTCGTGGCAGACCCGTGGCGCGGGTGCGCCGATGCGCGACGCGCGTTGTCCTTGATTGGTTAGCCCTGATCGTCCTCCCAAGGCTTGCGGCACCGGCCCGCTCCCCCGCCCGGCCACCCATAGCGAACAATTCCGGCGGGTGACCCAGTTGGACATTTGGGCGGGGGAGCGGGCCGGTGCCGCAAAGGGAAGCCCGGATGGGCTGACCGCACAATCAGATTGCGCATACGTAGCAACTGACCAAATTCAGCCCCTTTGCGCTTTCGGCGTGGAGGGGCTTTTCATTTCGGATCGTCCTGTCTCCGGGGCGGTTGACTCAGGGGATACCCCCGCTTAAGGGGGCGGCGCTCTCGACGGACAGGCGTCGGTCGTGCAGCGTCTTGCGTGCCCGCAAACGGCAGGAGAGGCGAAGCATGGACGATGACAGGACGGGCAGGGCGCCCATCGGCGAGGATGCGCGCATCGAAACGCTCGACGAGCGGCTCAAGGCCGCCCGCAAGCGCGAAGAAGTGCGGACCAACCCGAAGGCTCCGGATGGTTCGGACGCCAATTACCGCGCGGGCAACCGCGTGTTGGCGGAACTGATCGGCGGCCCGGTGGGCGGGGCTTTCATCGGCTGGGTCATAGACCAGTTTGCCGGGACAAAGCCCTGGGGACTGTTGCTGATGATGTTCGTGGGGGTCGGGGTCGCCTTCCGCAACATCATAAGGATTTCGAACCGGCCTCCCGAGTAATTGGCAGGCAAGGGTTTTTTCGCCGGCGCTCCGCAAGGGGCGCTGTAGTCATATTCGAGTGTACGGGGACAAGCGCGTGGCCGAAGGCAAGGTCGATCCGGTTCACCAGTTCACGATCGAGAACCTTTTCGGGACCGATCACTGGGCGATCGGCGGTTTCAACATCGCTTTCACCAATTCGGCGCTGTGGATGCTGATCACGGCGGTGGTGCTCGTGCTGTTCGTGGGCGGCGGCGCCAAGCGCCAGCTGGTTCCCGGGCGCTGGCAGATGGCGGTCGAAGGGTTCGTCGGCTTTGTCGACAACCTGCTCAAATCGAACATCGGGCCGGCGGGGCGCAAGTACCTGCCGTACATCTTCTCGCTGTTCATGTTCATCCTGTTCGCCAACCTGCTCGGCCTGCTGCCGCTGGCGCTGGTCGGCCTGCACCCGTTCACCGCCACCAGCCACTTCACGGTGACGGGTGTCCTTGCGGTGATGAGTTTCGCGATCGTTCTGATCGTCGGCTTTTCCAAGCACGGCCTGCACTTCTTCTCGCTGTTCGTGCCCCACGGCACGCCCCTGCCGATGGTCCCGATCATCTTCCCGATCGAGCTGATCTCGTTCATGGTGCGTCCGTTCTCGCTCGGCCTGCGTCTCTTCGTCGCGATGATGGCCGGCCACGTCCTGCTGGAGGTGCTGTCGGGCTTCGTGATCTCGGGCACCAATGCCGGCGCGCTGACCTTCGGGATCGCCGCGCTGCCCAGCTTCCTGCTGATGATCGGCATCTGCGCCCTGGAACTGCTGGTCGCCGGCATCCAGGCCTATGTCTTCGCGCTGTTGACCTGCGTCTATCTGAACGACGCGGAAAACCTTCACTGACCGTACCAACCATTCCACTTCGGATCTGAGAAAAGGGAGTTTTTATCATGGACGCACAGAGCGCAAAGCTTCTCGGTGCCGGTCTCGCCGCCATCGGCGCCGGTCTGGCCTCGCTGGGCGTGGGCAACGTCTTCGCCAAGTTCCTCGAAGGCGCGCTGCGTAACCCCGGCGCTGCTGATGGCCAGCAGGGCCGCCTGTTCATCGGCTTCGCGGCCGCGGAACTTCTGGGCCTGCTCTCGTTCGTCGTGGCGATGATCCTGATCTTCGTCGCCTGAACGAATGACGGCCCGGACAAACGGGTCGAATACTGTTGATGACACGGCCGGGGCCCGCTCATGCGGGACCCCCGGCCGCAACAAGCGCGGACCAACGCGATGCCTCAGATAGCACAGCTTGCCACCACCTATTCCAGCCAGGTCTTCTGGCTGCTGGTGTGCTTCGGCCTGGTCTTCTTCGTCGTCGGCCTGGGGCTGCTGCCCAAGGTTACGACCACCGTCGACCAGCGCGACAAGCAGATCGCCGACGACCTTGCCGCGGCGGAAGCCGCACGGGCCGCCGCCGATGCCGAGGAAGAGGCCTGGCGGGTCGCTGCCAACAAGCAGCGCGCCGATGCGCAGACCCTGATCGCCACCGCCAAGGCGGAAGCGGCCAAGGCCACCGACGCGGCGCTTGCCGCCGCATCGGCCCGGGTCGATGAAACCGTCGCCGCTGCGGAAGCCCGGATCGGTGCGGCGCGCACCGCCGCGCTGGGTGAAATCGAAGGCGTGGCTGCCGAAGCCGCGCAGGACATCGTCAGCCGCATCGCCGGCCTTTCGGTCTCGGCCGAACAGGCGCACGGCGCGGTGAAGGGAGTGCTCGCGCATGGCTGAGGCCAACACCACCGCTACCGTCGAGCAGCCCCACGGTTCGGAGCACGAGGTCGAACCCGCAGCGCTGGGCCTTACGCCCGGCATGTGGGTGGCCGCCGCGATGCTCGTCTTCCTGCTGGTGCTGGTGTGGAAGAAGGTCCCCGCCGCGATCACCGGCGGTCTCGACAAGCAGATCGACGCGATCCGCAACCAGCTTGCCGAAGCCAAGGCCCTTCGTGCCGAGGCGGAGAAGCTGCGCGCCGAATACGCCGCGAAGATCGCCAATGCCGAAAAGGACGCCGCCGCGATGCTCGCCCATGCGCGCAGCGAGGCGGACCAGATCGTGGCGAAGGCCGCGGCCGACACGCAGGACGTGATCGCCCGTCGCGAGAAGATGGCTTCGGACAAGATCGCCGCTGCCGAACGCGCCGCGGTTGACGATCTGCGCGCCAAGGCTGCTTCGGCCGCCGCTGCTGCTGCTGCACAGCTCATCGCCCAGAACCACGGCGCCGCCGCCGACAAGGCGCTGGTGGATGGAGCGATCGCGGGGCTCGTGAACTGAGGTTTTCATAGCCGGTTTGCCACGGAAGGGTCGCATCTTCCGGGCCACGCGGAACGAAAGGCCTCGCCGGCAACGGCGGGGCCTTTTGCATTGTGCCTGTCAGATCGATCGATGCATCACCAGCGCATCGACCAGGCCCAGCGAGGGGTGATCGAAGGCGAGCGGGATGCGGCCGACGATGGCGAAGCCGCACGCCTGCCACAGGCCGACCGCGCGGGCATTGGTCGATACCACGAAGTTGAACTGCATGGCCCGGAATCCCCGCGCCTTGGCCCGCCCCAGCGAATCACCGCACATTGCCCGCGCCACGCCCTGGCCACCGGCCTCGGGGGCAACCATGTAGCCGCAATTGGCCACATGCCGCCCGCCGCCCTGCTGGTTTGCCCGCAGGTAATAGGTGCCGATCACCGCGTCCGTTCCGTCCTGTACCACGAACACGCTGTTGCCCGGTGCGAACCAGTATGCCAGCGCCGCCGCACGCGTCAGGTTGCGGTCCAGTGCATAGGTCTCGCCCGCGCGGATCACGGGCTGCAGGATGCGCCAGATGGCGTCATGGTCGCTTGTGCGGGCAGGGCGGATGTGCATCTTTCCGTCGGTACGCGCGTTGGAGTGGGTGATGAAGCGTTTCGTTCTGCTGCTGATCTGCCTCGTGCTCGGTGCGCTCTCCGCGCCCGTGCTGGCGCAGGGCCCCCGGCCACCCGCCCGCCTGCCCGGTCCACTGCCTACCCATGCCGACAAGGTCTATGTCACTGGCGTTCCCGCCACCGATCCGCGCAAGATTGATCTCTATCTGCCGGCCGCCGATGGCAAGGTGCACCCCGTGGTGATCTTCACACATGGCTCCGCCTGGCTCGCCAACAACGGCCGCGATGATGCGCAGGTGCTGGCCGAGGTGCTGAACCCGCTGGGCTATGGCGTGGCGGGCGTTGCCGTGCGCACCAGCGCGCAGGCGCGATTCCCGGGGCAAGTCTTCGATATCAAGGCGGCAATCCGCTGGTTGCGCGCCCATGCGCGCGAATATGCGCTTGATGGCGCGCGCATCGGCATCGTGGGCGAAAGCTCGGGCGGGTGGACCGCCGCCATGGCCGCGCTCACCGGCGATTTCGGCCCGTTCGAAGGCCGCCTGGGCAATCCGAAGGAATCGAGCCGTGTGCAGGCGGCAATCGCCTTCTACCCGCCGACCGATTTCACCCGGATGGACGAATGGGCGCTTGAACCGTGCCGTCCGCAGGCCAAAACGCCGTGGGAGCGCGCCTTCTGCCACGCCGCCAGCATGAGCCCCGAATCCCGCCTGCTCGGCTGCGCACCCGCCGCCTGTGCCGACAAGGCGCAGTTCGCCGATCCGATCCGCTTCATCTCGGCCGACGATCCGCCGCTGATGGTGATCCATGGCGCGGCAGATCCCGTGGTGCCGCATGCGCAGGGTGAGATGCTTTATCACGCGCTGGCCCGCGCCTGTCGCACTGCCACTTTCGTCAACCTGCCGGTGGCGGGGCATGGGCCGTGGCACGGCATGCTCACCGAGCCGAAGCTGGGCTATGGCGCCACCATCCAGCAGACCACGCCCGCCGATTGCGGCGCCACTGCGCCGGTGCCGGTCACCATGGGCTGGCCGGTGCTGGTGGAATTCCTCAACGCGCACCTGAAGCGCTGAGGCCGCAGCCTCAATCGCGGGTGGAGCCGCGCACGACCAGCCGCACCGGCACGCGCCGGGGGGAGGGGGCCTCGCCGCCGATGGTGGCGATGAGGCGATCGACCAGCAGCGATCCCGCCACCTCGAAGTCCGATTCCACCGTGGTCAGCGGTGGGGTCGACCATTGGCCCGCGCGCACGCCGTCAAATCCGACCACGCCCACGTCGTGCGGCACCTTGAAGCCACGCGCGGTCAGTTCCTTCAATGCGCCCAGCGCGATCTCGTCGCTCACGCCGAACACGGCATCGAACGGCCGGCCGCTGTCGATCAGCGCGGCAGCGGCCAGTCGTCCCTGCTCCTCGCGCGGCAAACCCCGCTCGATGCGCTGCAGGAAGGGTTCGAGCCCCGCATCCTGCATGGCGGCGGCATAGCCGTCGAAGCGTTCCTTGAACTGGCGCTGCGGCGACGTTTCCGATCCGATGCACACGATCTGGCGATAGCCGCGCACCAGCATGTGCCGCGTCGCCAGTGTCGCCCCGGCGATGTTGTCGCTGCGCACCCAGGGGAAGCTGTCGTTCGGCGCGCCCCAGCACACCCAGTTGGTGCCTTCGGCCAGCTCGCCGAAATAGTCCCACGCGGCGGTGTTCTCGCTGGTGCCGATCACGATCATGCCGTCGGCCTTGCGCCGTTCCTGGTAATGGCCCCAGAAGTTCTCGGGGCTGTCCTGAAACGAGACCAGCACTTCATACCCGCGCGCAGCCGCCGCGGCGCACGTGCTGCCCAGCAGCGCGAAGTAGAACGGGTTCAGGTCCTTGCGGTCCTCGCCCGGGCGGCAGATCATCACCAGCGCCAGCGTGCCGGTGCGCCCCCGGCGCAGCCGCGCGGCGTTCTCGTCCACCTGGTAGTTCAGCGCCCGCGCCGCTTCCATCACCCGCTTGCGCGTCGGCTCGCTGATCGACGTGTCGCCGGCCAGCGCGCGGCTCACCGTGGACTGGCTGACCCCCGCCTTCTCGGCGACGTCGAACGACGTGACCCGGACGATCCGCTTTTCCACCATCGCTCGCTTACTTCCCCCAAACCGTCCGATCAGCGAAAGCTGTCCTTCGCGGCGCGCAGCGCGGCAAAGGTCTGCACCGCGTCGCCGCCACCCCACCGCGCCTGCATGGCAGGATCATCGGCGCGGAGAAAGGGGTTGGTTGCGATTTCCCGTTTCAGGACGGTCGGAACCGTGGGTTCGCCCGCACCACGCCGGGTCTCCACTTCTGCCGCATAGGCCGCCAGCGCCGCATTGTCTGGATCGGCATGTACGGCAAAGCGCGCGTTCGATGCAGTATATTCGTGCGCGCAATAGATCGTGGTGTCTTCGGGCAGCGCCTTCAGCCGCGAAAGGCTGGCCCAGAACTGCCCCGGCTCCCCTTCGAACATGCGTCCGCAGCCCAGCGCGAACAGCGCATCGCCGACAAAGGCGATGCCCGCAGTGGGCAGCCAATAGGCCACGTGCCCCATGGTGTGCCCGCCCACGTCGATCACCTGCGCGTCCACGCCGTCCAGCGCCACAAGGTCGCCGCCCGCCACGGTGCGGTCCACCGCCGCGATCCTGGGCGCATCCACCGCCGGCGCGACCACCAGCGCCCCGGTCTGCGCCTTGATCGCCTCGTTCCCGCCGGCATGGTCGGGATGCCAGTGCGTGTTCCAGATCTGCGTGATCCGCCAGCCCTTCGCTGCCGCCTCGCGCAGATAGGCCTCGGCATCGGGCGTATCGATGCACACGGTCTCCCCGCTCTGGCTGTCATGCACCAGATAGCCATAGTTGTCGGACAGGCAGGGGAACTGATGGACTTGGATGGTCATCTTGTGTCTTCCGCTGGTACGCAATCAGGGGGCAGGGCGGCGCGCAAAGTGTTTGTTCAGGTCTGTCGATCATTGCCCGGTGGCCTGTCGTTTGCGAAGGCTTCTCGAATTCCGGCAGGAATATCATCGCCCCGCAGCGCGCGAAGAAGGTCCGCCTCCGTCCATTCAGGGTTGTCGTCATCAAATACGATCTGACGATTCTGGTCGGTCATTTTGAGTTTCAGGCCCTTCATTCCAGACCAATCCTGTTGCGGCTTCGAAAGATTATCCGAAGTTGGAGCAACCCCAAGGCGATCACCGGGTAAAGATACAGACCGCCTCCATCGTTTTCGAAGGTTCCCGATATCAGCGCGAAGGCAATGGTCCCCACACATGCAACCGCAAGCATAAGTTCTAACGCAGTCGGCTCACACTCATGCATCTGCGCTCGGGAAATCATGCCGCCCCGAGGCATCCATATAAGCCCGTAGGCGACCAGCACCATCCACAGCCAAGGGACGGCCCGGTGGGTCAGCGCTTCCGACCAAGCCAGAACTAGCAAGCCAGCGGCACCCCACGGTGCGTGCCGTATTGGTGCGGTCCACAAGGCTCTTGCGGTCTCAAGCATCGGACTGAGCATATCGCCTTTCACCAAAAGCAAAAGCCCGCCCGGATCGCTCCGGACGGGCCTTGCATTCAGTCCCGCTTGGGGCTCGCGTTCTTACGAACGGGCCTTCAGCGCGGCGCCGAGGATGTCGCCCAGCGAAGCGCCGGCATCCGACGAGCCGTACTGTTCCACGGCTTCCTTCTCTTCGGCCAGCTGGCGGGCCTTGACCGAGAAGTTCGGCTTCTTGGAACGGTCGAAACCGGTGACCATGGCGTCGAGCTTCTGGCCGACTTGGAAGCGGTCGGGGCGCTGTTCGTCGCGGTCGCGGCCGAGGTCCGAACGCTTGATGAAGCCGGTCGCTCCGTCTTCGCCAGCCTGCACTTCGAGGCCGCCATCGCGGACTTCGAGCACGGTGACGGTGACGACTTCGCCACGACGCAGCGAACCAGCACCCGCGGCCGAAACACCGCCAGCCGCCGGAGCGCCCTTTTCAAGCTGCTTCATGCCGAGGCTGATGCGCTCCTTCTCGACATCGACGTCGAGAACGACGGCCGAAACCTGCTCGCCCTTGCGGTGCAGCGCCAGCGCGTCTTCGCCCGAGATGCCCCAGGCGATGTCCGACATGTGGACCATGCCGTCCACGTCGCCGTCCAGGCCGATGAACAGGCCGAACTCGGTGGCGTTCTTGACTTCGCCTTCCACGGTCGAACCGACCGGGTGCTTCTCGGCGAAGGCTTCCCACGGGTTCTGCTGCGCCTGCTTGAGGCCCAGCGAGATGCGGCGCTTGTCGCTGTCGACTTCCAGCACCATCACGTCGACTTCCTGCGAGGTCGAGACGATCTTGCCGGGGTGGACGTTCTTCTTGGTCCAGCTCATTTCCGAAACGTGGACCAGGCCTTCGATGCCCGCTTCCAGTTCCACGAACGCGCCGTATTCGGTGATGTTGGTCACGGTGCCGCGCAGCTTCGCGCCGACCGGGTACTTGGCGGCAACGCCATCCCACGGATCGTTCTCGAGCTGCTTCATGCCCAGCGAGATGCGCTGCGTGTCCTGGTTGATGCGGATGATCTGCACCTTCACGGTGTCGCCGATGGCAATCACTTCGCTCGGGTGGTTCACGCGCTTGTAGCTCATGTCGGTCACGTGGAGCAGGCCGTCGATGCCGCCCAGGTCAACGAACGCACCGTAGTCGGTGATGTTCTTGACCACGCCGTCGATGATCTGGCCTTCCTTCAGGTTCTGGATCAGGCCCGAACGTTGCTCGGCGCGGGTTTCTTCCAGAACGGCGCGGCGCGAAACCACGATGTTGCCACGGCGGCGGTCCATCTTCAGGATCTGGAACGGCTGCGGCATGTCCATCAGCGGGGTCACGTCGCGCACCGGGCGGATGTCGACCTGCGAACCGGGCAGGAAGGCCACGGCGCCGTCGAGGTCGACGGTGAAGCCGCCCTTCACGCGGCCGAAGATAACGCCTTCAACGCGCTTGCCTTCGCCGAATTCGGATTCCAGCTTGTCCCACGCGGCTTCGCGGCGGGCACGGTCGCGCGACAGCATGGCTTCGCCGTCGGCGTTCTCGACGCGGTCGACATAGACTTCGACTTCGTCACCGACCTTCAGGCCGTGCGGCTGGCCGGGCGAGGCGAATTCGCGCAGCGCCACGCGGCCTTCGCTCTTCAGGCCCACGTCGATGACGGCCTTGTCGTTTTCGATGGCGGTGATGGTGCCCTTGACGACGCGGCCTTCAAAACCGCCATTGGCGGCTGCGCCCAGCGTCTCGTCGAGCATCGCGGCGAAATCGTCGCGAGTGGGATTGGTAGCCATTTGCATGCTTCCTGTATCGATGTTTCCGGCCAGGCGGTTGAATCCGCCGGTCTTTCACCGCACACCGCCCCATGCGGTGCCCGGGCCAAAAGGGCCGAACCGCCCGCCGGGCCTCATGCCATGGCGGGCATCCTTGCCGGTTGCCCGGAAGAACCCGCGCGCCCTAGGCCCAATCGCCGGGAAACGCAAGCGAAACCGCGCCTTTTGCAAGCGCCTGGTTGCGCTGGATCAAGGCCGCCCATGCTGCAGGTGCTAACGCTGTCTCCAACGCAGCGATCCCATCCCTTCCATGCCATATCATCCTGAATTCTCAGGGGCTTGGCGCTTGAAGGCGGACTTTGACGGAGAATGATCATGACCACCCTGGCAGACCTTGCCCCGATCACCGAACTGACCACACGCGATGGCACCGTGCTGACCGTGCGCCCCGCCTTTGCCGAGGACGAGGCAGCGCTGGAAGCCTTCTTCGATCTCGTCAACGCCGAGGATCGCCGCTTCCGCTTCCTCGCCGCCTCGCAGCACGTGGGGCATGATCAGCTGCAGCCGCTGACCCATGTCGATCACTGGCGCACCGAAAGCTTCCTGGGATACGATCGCAAGAGCGGGGAACTCGTCGCCAGCGCCATGCTCGCCTGCGATGCGAAGATGCACACCGGCGAAATCGCGGTCTCGGTGCGCGGCGACTATCGCGGCAAGGGCGTGGGCTGGACCATGCTCGACCTGCTTGCCGCAGAGGCGCAGCGCCGTGGGCTGAAGCGCGTGATCTCGATCGAGGACCGTGACAACCACGCGGCGATCGAACTGGAACGCGAAAAGGGCTTCACCGCCCACGGGCTGGACGGTGATCCCCATCTGGTCCTGCTGGAAAAGCGTTTCGACTGAACGTTTTGCAGGCGTTTCCTCAGGCGGCTCGGCGCATTGCGCCGGGCCGCATCTGCGCGGCAGGGCCCGTCGCGCTGGTGCGGAACTGCGCCACCATCTGCGCCAGCGAATCCGCCTCCTGCGCCAGCGATCGTGCGGCGGCGGTGCTTTCCTCCACCATCGCCACGTTCTGCTGGGTCAGCCGGTCGATTTCCAGCACGGCGGCGTTCACGTGGCTCATGCTGCTGGCCTGGTCCTCTGCCGATCGGGATATCTCGGCAATCAGCGCGGCGATGCCCGATGTCCGTTCTACGATGGCGGACAGCGCCTCGCCGGTATTGCCCACCAGCGCCACGCCGGCGGAAACCTCGCGCGCGCTGGTGGCGATCAGCGTCTTGATCCCCTGCGCTGCTTCCGCGCTGCGCTGGGCAAGGGCGCGGACTTCGGTGGCCACCACGGCAAAGCCCTTGCCGGAATCGCCCGCGCGGGCCGCCTCGACACCCGCGTTCAGCGCCAGAAGGTTGGTCTGGAACGCGATGGCATCGATCAGGTCCACGATCTGGCCGATCTCTGAAGACGAACGCTCGATCGCGGTCATCGCGCGCACTGCATCCTCCACGATCTGCTTGCCGCTTTCCACTTCGGTATTGGCTGCCGCGATCACCGCGTGCGCCTCACGCGTGCGCTGCGCCGTCTCGGTCACCAGCGCGGCGGTTTGCTGCACGGCGGCGGTCGATTCCTCGATGCTGGCGGCCTGTACATGGTTGCGGCGGGCAAGGTCGTCAGAGGCGCCGCGGATTTCGGTTGATCCGTTGCTCACATCCTGCGCTGTCACCGAAACCTGCGCCACCAGGCTGTCCAGCCGCGCCGCAGCCTGGTTATAGGCCGTGCGCAGTGTTTCATATTCGGGCGCGAAAGCCGTCTCGATGCGGTGGACCAGGTCGCCTGCCGCCATCCGTTCCAGCGCGCCGCCCATGGTGCTGACCACCACGGCCTGCCGCTCCGCCGCCTCGCGCTGTTCCAGCGCGGCGCTGCGGAAATGCACGATGGCGCGGCTCATCTCGCCGATTTCGTCCGGCCGCGCGGTGCCTTCCGGCGATCGGGACAGGTCGCCCCCCGCCATCGCGCGCATCAGATCGGCAGTCTGCGCCAGGGGGCGCAGCACCCGCTGGCCCAGCAGGCGCAATGAAACCACCACCATGCCCATCACCACCGCCCCGGCCAGCAGCATGACCAGCACAGTCACCTGCATGGTCCAGGCCGCCTGCGCATCAAGCGCGCCGCGCACTTTCGCCGCGTGCGCCGCCAGCTTGCGGATTTCCTCGGTATGCTTGCGATAGAGGATGCGGGCCTTGCCCTGCGCGATGGCGGCGCCATCGGCGTCCTCGCGTTCAAGCGCGGGGATCAGGTTCTGGTCCACTTCCGCCCAGAACTTGTCTGCCAGCGCCCCGGCGCCTTCATCCAGCTGACGCTTCAACGATGGGTCAATGTCCGACGCAGCCCAGCGCTGGCGCGACGCGCGATACTCCGTCTCCAGCCGCTTCAGCTCCGCCTTGTCCTGATCAAGCGCGCCGCCCAGGTTGGCTGCATCGGAAACGCGCAGCATCGCCTCGGTCACGAACAGCGGCGGTGGCAGGATATCGGCGGTGAAGTCAGAGATGTCGTTGATGCGGTGGTGGACCGGGCCGTTCACGCGCACCTGCTGCACGCCCAGCGCCATGGCCAGTGCGGCCACAAGCAAAACCCCTGTCACCACCAGTCCGGCCTTTTGGCTCGCATCCCGGATTGTCATCACCGCGTTCCCCGTCGTCATAAGGCGGGGCAGGGATAACCGAACGGCGGTCAGAAAACGTTTGTAACGAAGTTTCGTAGAACTACAGAACGCATCTGTTCGAAAATTAAGCGTACGAATCGGACCTTTCTAGCCAATCCGGTTGAGCAATCCTTGCGCGAAAAGTGCCAGCGTATCATCTCGCGCGCCCATCACCACCACGCGGTCACCGGGGCGGGCCAGTTCCACGATCCGGTCGGCGCAGGCCTCGCGCGTGTGAAGGTGCTCGGCATGGCCACCATGCGAATTGATAAGCGTAACAATGCGTTCCGATCCGACAGAGCGGTCCACCGTGCCGCCGAAATAGACCGGATCGCACAGGATCGTAATATCGGTGGCATCCAGCCGGGACCCTAGCACTTCTGCTAGCTCAGCCCCCATCTGGCGCAGCGGCCCATAGCCGTGGGGCTGGAAAAACGCGATCACACGCCCGGCGTGGGCCTTCAGGGTCGTTAACGTCGCAGCGACCTTCTCCGGGTTGTGGCCGAAATCGTCGATCACCGTCACCCCGCCGGGGCTGGTTCCCACGATGTCGAACCGCCGTGCCAGGCCGGCAAATTCCGCCAGGGCCGCCACGCCCTGCGCCAGCGGCACGCCCGCCGCATCCGCCGCCGCCAGCGCCGCCAGCGCATTGGCCAGGTTGTGCCGCCCCGGCACCTGCAGCGTCAGCGCATGGCCTGCGCCATCGCGCCGGTCCACCACCGTGGCGCTGATCGAGGTCGGCCCTTCAACTACGCTGCCCGGTTCCACCGAAACCTGCGCTTGCGGAGAAAAGCCGAACGTCAGCGAGGCATGGGCGCGCGGCAACAGCGCCACGCTTTCCAGATCGTCGGCATTCACCACCGCCACCGCCGCCCGATGCAGGAAATCGCCAAACAGCGCGCGCAGCTCCTCCATGCTCTTGTGGTCCAGGCTCACGTTGTTCAGCACCGCCACGCTGGGCCGATAGAGCGCGATCGATCCGTCGCTTTCGTCCACTTCGGAAACGAAGGCATCGCCTGCGCCCGCCCGGGCGCTGGCGAAGGGCGCTTGCGGAGCGCGGAAGTTCTTCATCACCGCGCCGTTCATGATCGTGGGATCGCGCCCGGCTTCGGTCAGGATCCACCCGATCATGCCGGTAACCGTGCTCTTGCCGCTGGTGCCACCCACCGCGATGCCCAGCCGCGCGGCGTTGAACAGCTGCGCCAGCAGTTCGGCCCGGCTCATCCGCGTGCAGCCCAGTTCCTTTGCCCGGATCACTTCGGGCACGGTGTCCTCCACCGCCGCACTGGCCACCAGCACCTGGTTGGCAGAGGCGATGCCCGATCCGTCCTGCGGAAACAGCGTGAAGCCCAGGCTTTCCAGCCAGGCAAACTTTTCCGGCGTCCGCCCTTGGTCGCGCCCCCGGTCCGATCCGGAAACTTGCGCGCCCAGACCTTTCAGGATCAGCGCCAGCGGCAGCATGCCCGATCCGCCGATGCCGCAGAAAAACCAGGGATGCGAAACGAGGTCGGGAGAGGGGGCTTGCGTCATGGTTGCAGGCCCTAGCCTATCCATGCGGATCGGCCAACGCCACGCATCGCGTGGCAGGCACAGACCGGAGCGATCCAATTGCGTCCGTTCGGTCAGGCCAGCCCCCCTAACGCGCCGATCCCTAATTCTTTCCCGCGCGACGAACACGGAGCCGTGTGGCAATCCCCCGTTAACCCGGCGGCAACCGCTTTGCGCAAGGCGGCGCAAAGGCTATGCCCGGGCCATGCGTATCGCCATCTGCGCCCCTTCCACGCCCTTTTCCCGCGAAGATGCCGCACGCGTTTCTGCTCTGGCTTCGGTGCATTTCCCTGGAATCGAACTGCTTTTCCATGATCAGTGCTTCGCGGTTGAAGGCCATTTCGCCGGGCCGGATGCGCTGCGCCTGTCCGCCCTGCTGGAATGCGCCAACGATCCGGGAGCCGACGCGGTGTGGTTCGTGCGCGGCGGCTACGGCGCCTGCCGCATCGCAGCCGACGCGGTGGCCGCGATGGACGCAACCGCCCGCAACAAGCCGTTCCTCGGCTATTCCGACGGTGGCACCCTGCTCGCCGCACTCTATCGCGCCGGGGTGGGCCATCCGGTCCACGCCCCCATGCCCACCGACATCCGCCGCGAAGGCGGAGAGGCCGCGGTCCTGCGCCCGCTTGGCTGGCTGGCCGGGGAAAGGACCGGGCTGGAACCCTCGCTCGGCACCACGCCCACCGTGGCCTTCAACCTGATGACGCTGGCCATGCTCGTCGGCACCCCGCTGATGCCAAGCCTGTCCGGCCACGTGGTGATGGTGGAGGAAGTCAGCGAACATCTCTACGCCGTCGATCGGCTGCTCTTCCACGTTACCCACGCATTGGCGGCGCAGGGCGTGGCGGGCCTTCGCCTTGGCCGGGTAAGCGATGTGCCTGAAAACGATCGCCCGTTCGGCTCCGATCCGGAAAGCATGGTGCGCAACTGGTGCGCCCGCACCGGCATTGCCTACCTTGGCGCCGCCGATATCGGGCATGACATCCACAACAAGATCGTCCCCTTCGGGCTTGCGGGCAGCGCCAGTCACTCATAGGGGCCGCGCAATTACGCCTTCGGGGCGGCGCAAACGCAGGAGAGAAGGTCACATGAGAGCATTCGTTTTCCCGGGGCAGGGCAGCCAGAAGGTCGGCATGGGTGTCGAACTCGCCGAAGCCAGCGCCGCCGCGCGTGAGGTGTTCGAGGAAGTGGACGACGCGCTGGGACAGAAGCTGTTCCAGATCATGAAGGAGGGCCCGGATGATGCGCTGACCCTTACCGAAAACGCCCAGCCCGCGATCATGGCCAACGCCATCGCCGTGCTGCGCGTGCTGGAACGCGAAGGCGGCATCGCGCTGGCCGACAAGGCCGATTTCGTGGCGGGCCACAGCCTGGGTGAATACACCGCGCTCTGCGCCGCCGGGGCCTTCAGCCTGGCTGATACCGCCCGCCTGCTTAAGCTGCGCGGGCAGTCGATGCAGGCCGCCGTGCCTGTGGGTGTCGGCGCCATGTGCGCGCTGCTCGGCGCCGATATCGAAAAGGCCACTGCGCTCGCCGCCGCTGCGGCTGAAGGTGAAGTCTGCACCGTCGCCAATGACAACGATCCCACGCAGGTCGTGCTTTCGGGCCACAAGGGCGCGATCGACCGGGCCATTGCGCTGGTCAAGGAACACGGCATCAAGCGTGGCGTCGCGCTGCCGGTGTCCGCCCCGTTCCACTGCCCGCTGATGCAGCCCGCCGCCGACGCCATGGCCGAAGCGCTGACCAAGGTCCCGCCGCAGGCCCTGCGCGTCGCCCTCTTCGCCAACGTCACCGCCGCCATCGCGACCGACCCGGCCGAAGTGCAGCGCCTCCTCGTCGAACAGGTCACCGGCCGCGTCCGCTGGCGCGAAAGCGTGATCGCGATGAAGGACGCGGGCGTAGACCAGTTCGTCGAACTCGGCGGCAAAGTCCTCGGCCCCATGATCGGCCGCACCGTGGCAGACGTCTCCATCACCAGCACCATAACCATGGCCGATGTGGAAGCCCTCCTGAAGGACCTTTGAGCCGATCATCTGTCGCTCGATTTCGGTTTCTCGCAGAGACGCAGAGGGAAAAGAGATCGCGGAGGAATGCATGCGCCAAATCGACGCCCTGACCGCAGCCGTGATCGATGAGGCGATCCGCATTCACCGCGAGCTCGGACCAGGCCTGTTTGAATCCGTTTACGAATCAATCCTTGCCGGTCGGCTCGACGCTTTGGGCATGCGCATCGAACGCCAGCTAACTCTCCCTGTCGAGTTCGATGGCAAGCGCTTCGACGCGGCATTCAGGGTTGATATGCGGGTTGAGGGGTGCCTAGTGCTTGAGATCAAAGCAGTGGACCAGTTGAGCAAGGCGCACGAGAGACAACTGATAACCTATCTGAGATTGATGAAGCAGCCCGTTGGGCTGCTTCTGAACTTTTCCGGCGCAACGATGAAGGAAGGCATCCGCAGAATGGTAAACAACTACGCCCCCGACTGACATCTCTGCGATCTCTTTCTCCTCTGCGTCTCTGCGAGAACCAACTAAACATTCTCTTTCACCGGAGCACACATATGGAAAACCGTCTCTTCGATCTCACCGGCATGACCGCCCTAGTCACCGGCGCTGCCGGCGGGATCGGTTCGGCCATCTGCCATGCGCTGGCGAAGCAGGGTGCAAGGCTGGCTCTCTCCGGCACCAACCCGGCCAAGCTGCGCGCCTTTCGCGAAGAGCTGAACGAGACCTACGGCCACGATCATGTCGAGATCACGTGCGACCTGTCGAACACTGAACAGGTCGAACACCTCGTTCCCGCCGCGCTCGATACGCTGGGCAAGGTTGATATCCTCGTCAACAACGCCGGCATCACGCGTGACAACCTTGCCATGCGGATGAAGGACGACGAATGGGATGCGGTGATCCGCGTCAACCTCGAAGCCGCCTTCCGCCTGATGCGCGCCGCCGCCAAGCCGATGATGAAGGCCCGCTTTGGCCGCATCGTCACCATCACCAGCGTGGTCGGCGCCACCGGCAATCCAGGGCAGGTGAACTATGCCGCGGCCAAGGCCGGCCTTGTCGGCATGTCCAAGTCGCTGGGCCAGGAACTCGCCAGCCGCAACATCACCGTCAACTGCGTCGCCCCCGGCTTCATCCGCACCGCGATGACCGATGTCCTGCCCGATGCGCAGAAGGACGCGCTCAACGCCCGCATCCCGATGGGCCGCATGGGTGAAGGCAGCGATATCGGCGCCGCAGTCGCCTATCTCGCCAGCAGGGAAGCGGGCTACGTCACCGGCCAGACGCTGCACGTCAACGGCGGCATGGCCATGATCTCGTGATCCGTGGGGCGGGCAGGGGCCTCATGATGGCGCTGGCGCTGTGCGTTGGCGCGCAGGCCCATGCCCGCCCGCCAGAGGCGCTGGCCTGTGCCATCATGGGGGCGCCTGCCGGGCTCGACGCGCGCATCGCCGATGTCGTGGTCAGCCGAGACAACGATCGTGGCCGGCCCGCGCTCGATGAACTGCGCGCCATCGTGGAACGCTGTGGCGATGACCAGTTCCTCACGCCTGACCAGCGCGAAGCCTATTTCACCTATACGCTCGGCCGCATGGCGCGCGATGTTCTCGATGCCCGCCTTGCCGAAAAGGGCCTCTCCGCCGCGCTGATCGACCATGCGCTCGATATCGGCCCCGGCAATGCCAACAACCCGGCCGAGAAGGTGACCGAGGGCGATCTGCGCCATGTCGCCACTGCGCTGTCCGAATCTGGCAAGGACCCGACCGCCGTCACGTCCGAAGGCTGGGGCCTGATCACCGCGTGGATCGTCGCCACCGCCAACATGTTCGACGGTCTGCGCAAGCTGGATTGAGCGCTGCACCCCCGGACCGCGCGAAATCCGCGCATTTATGCACAGCTTCCCGCAGCTTCCCCGCGCAACCGCTTGAAGCGCTTGGCGTGGCGGGTAAGAAAGGTGGTCCGAAACCGCAATTTCCCTGCGCGATTCCGCGCATGGGGCCGCTTACACAGTCGGGGGTGGCATCCGCCGTCCGGCCGCTGGGGGGATCGAGACGAGAATGAAGGCGACGATCGAACGCGCGACCCTGCTGCGCTGCCTGTCCCACGTGCAATCGGTGGTCGAACGGCGCAACACCATCCCCATCCTCTCGAACGTGCTGATCGAGGCAGCGCCGGACAATTCCGTGCGCCTGATGGCCACTGACCTTGACCTGCAGATCATCGAATCGATGGGCGCGGTCTCGGTGGACAGCCCCGGCGCGATCACCGTTTCGGCCCACCTCCTGTTCGACATCGCGCGCAAGCTGCCCGATGGCTCGCAGGTCAGCCTCGAAACCGCCGACAACCGCATGATCGTCAAGGCCGGGCGCAGCCGCTTCCAGCTGCCCACCCTGCCGCGTGACGATTTCCCGGTGATCGTTGAGGGCGATCTGCCCACCAGCTTCGAGATCCCGGCCCGCACCCTGGCCGAACTGATCGACCGCACCCGCTTCGCCATTTCGACCGAAGAGACGCGGTACTACCTCAACGGCATCTTCTTCCACGTCACCGACGACGTGCTGCGCGCCGCTGCCACCGACGGCCACCGCCTTGCCCGCTTCACCCTGCCGCGCCCCGAAGGCGCCGAGGGCATGCCCGACGTGATCGTGCCGCGCAAATGCGTGGGCGAGCTGCGCAAGCTGCTGGAAGAAGTGCTCGACACCAACGTGCTGGTCGATCTTTCCGCCAGCAAGGTGCGCTTCACCCTGGGCGGCGAACACGGCGTGGTGCTCACCAGCAAGCTGATCGACGGCACCTTCCCGGACTACAGCCGCGTGATCCCCACCGGCAACGACAAGCTG
The DNA here is from genome assembly GCF_029436685.1 of Novosphingobium cyanobacteriorum. Taxonomy (GTDB): domain Bacteria; phylum Pseudomonadota; class Alphaproteobacteria; order Sphingomonadales; family Sphingomonadaceae; genus Novosphingobium; species Novosphingobium cyanobacteriorum. The sequence continues at coordinate 133,770 of NZ_JAROCY010000007.1, read as the reverse complement.
CTGCGGCTTGATCCGCGCTCGTTCTTCCAGGGGGTCGATCGCGTGGCCACCATCGCCACCGAAAAGACCCGAGCGGTCAAGATGACGCTGGAAACCGATCGCGTCACCCTGTCGGTCACCAGCCCCGACAACGGCACCGCGGCGGAAGAAGTCCCCGCCGAATACACTTCACCCGGCTTCGAGATCGGCTTCAACGCCAACTACCTGAAGGACATCCTCAGCCAGATCGATGGCGACAACGTGGAACTGCACCTGGCCGATGCCGGCGCCCCCACGCTGATCCGAAAGGATGAAAAGTCCAGCGCGCTCTATGTGCTGATGCCGATGCGCGTCTGATCGCCGGCGTTTCAATGTACGGAGCGACCTGAGTTCTTATCGGGTCGACCAAGGTCGCTCCGCATTGCTCCTTATCTATTGGTTTATACCGGAATCAATCTTCCGATTTAATGCGGTCCATGAAGGGGACCCATGGGTCAGGCCAAAAGGCCGGGAAGGTATTGGTATGGACCGCGCTGAAGTAAACAAGAAGCTCGCATTCTTCTGTCTTTCGCAGGAGGATTTCGCGCGTTTCGCCACCATCGGGTCCGCTGTTGCCAAGCACGCCCCGCCCGCGCTCGACAAACTTTACGACCGCATCGCCCAGAATCCCGAAACCGCCGCCCAGTTCTCCTCGCGCAAGGCGATGGACCACGCGCGGGACAAGCAGGTCGATCACTGGGCCAACATGTTCTCGGGCGGCGGGGTTGACGAACGGTATCTTGAAAGCGCCCAGGTAATCGGGCGCGTCCATGCCCGCATCGGCCTGGAACCGCACTGGTACATCGGCGCCTATGCCTCGGTCATGGACGATGTGATCCACGGCATGTCGGGCATGATCGGCAAGCGCAACGCCAACCTCGTCGGCACCATGATCAAGATGGCCCTGCTCGACATGGAAATCGCGCTCGGCACCTATTTCGAGGTCGAGGCGGAGAAGCGCGCCAACGTGATCGAAAAGCTCGATGGCGCCCTCCACCGCATGATGGACGGCGATTTCGCCACCGAACTTCCCGAACTGGCCGACGGCTACAAGGAAATCCGCAACGCCTTCGAAGCGATGCGCGTAAAGGTCGGCGCCGCCCTTTCGGAAGTGGGCGAAGCCTCGCGCAATGTCGATGTCGGCGCGCGCGAGATCAGCCAGGCCTCCAACGATCTGGCCCGCCGCACTGAACAGCAGGCTGCCAGTCTGGAAGAAGCCTCTGCCGCGATGTCCAGCCTTGCCGCCTCGGTCGCCAGCACGGCCAACGATGCCGGCCACATGCACCAGTCGGTGTCACAGGCCCATGGCGATGCCCAGGCTGGCGGCGCAGTGGTCAGCGAAGCCGTCGCCGCGATGAACGACATCCACCGCTCGGCACAGGAAATCGGCAAGATCATCGCCGTGATCGATGGCATCGCCTTCCAGACGAACCTGCTTGCGCTCAACGCGGGCGTTGAGGCGGCCCGTGCCGGGGATGCCGGCCGCGGTTTCGCGGTTGTCGCCAATGAAGTGCGCGCCCTTGCACAGCGCTCTGCCGAAGCCGCGCTGGATATCAAGAAGCTGATCGGCGAAAGTTCGGCACAGGTCGAACGCGGCGTCCAGCTCGTCGGCCAGACGGGCGATACCTTCGGCCGCATCGTTGCCAACGTGGGTGAGATCGCCGGCCTTGCCAGCACCATTGCAGACATGGCGCGCGAACAGGCCGGCAATATCGGCTCGGTCCGCCAGACGGTGGGCGAGCTCGACATCATGACCCAGCAGAACGCCGCCATGGTCGAGGAAGCCAACGCCGCCTCGCGCAATCTGGCGGGAGAGGCCGACCGCATGGCGGGGCTGGTCGACAAGTTCGCCGTCGCCGGCCAACGCAACCACGGTGGCAGCGCCCTGCGCCACGCGGCGTAAGGGGCTGTTCGGTGTCGCCCTGTTTCAGTGCGGGTGAAACAGGGAAATCTCCATCATTCCGCCGCTTCGCGCGTCTCCGCCCGCTGCGGCCCGCGCAGCACGCCGCCCGGCGTTTCCCCGGTCCATTCGCCCTTGCGGAAGGTCACCCGGCCTGACTTGATCGTCAGGTCATAACCTTCAGCCTTCTGCAACAGTCGCTTGCCCCCCGCCGGCAGGTCAAACGCCAGCCACGGCTTCAACAGGCGCAGGTTGTCGAAGTCGATCACGTTGATGTCCGCGATCGTCCCCGGTGCAATCACGCCCCGGTCGTCCAGGCCATAGAGCCGCGCGGTGTCGTGGCACTGCCGCTTCACCGCCTGCTCCAGCGTCAGCCTGTTTTCGCGCTTCCGATCACGCACCCAGTGCTGCAGCATGAAGGTCGGGCTCGCCGCATCGCAGATCGTGCCGCAATGCGCGCCGCCGTCGCTCAGCGAATTCACGCAGTCCTCGCGCGCCTGCAGCGCTTCCAGGAAATCCAGGTTGCCATCCGAATAATTGAGGATCGGCAGGTAGATGAAGCCGGTGCCGCCATCCTGCATCAGCAGGTCATAGGCGTATTCGGCCGGGCTTACGCCCTTCGCCGCTGCGCGGCCCGCCATCGAATGTTCGTATTGCGGCTCGTAATCGAAGTCCGCATCCATCTCGTACAGGCGGTCCCAACCTTGCGCGATCATGCGATAAAGGTGCACGATGTCGCTCTCGGGAAACACGTTGTCCTCGGCCAGCAGCCTTGCCTTGAACGCCGGGTCCGAAAGGCGCGCCAGCTGCTCGTCCCACGGCAGGGTGGCAATCTCCGCCCACGATGATCGCCAAAGGAACGGATGGATGGTGCCGCGCCATGCCATCACCACGCCATTGCCACGCAGCGCGATCGCCGCCACGATGTTCGCACCAGTGGCGTTCTGGCGGTCCATTTCGGCAATCTGTTCTTCCAGCGGTAGTTCCTTGGCGATGGATTGCAGCGCCGCGAACGTCACCGGCAGCCCGGTCTCGCGGCTGATCGCGCCCATCCACTCGAACTCGTTCCATTCGCGCCGCATGTCGCTGGCCAGCTCGAACACGCCATGGCCGGCGCGGCCCATCGCCCGTCCGATGGCGATCAGTTCCTCGGGCGTCGCCGTGGTGCCCGGCACCAGTTCCCCGTCCACGGACTTGTGGATCACTGTGCGGCTGGTGGAAAATCCCAGCGCGCCCGCGCGCACGCCGTCTTCCACGATCGCCGCCATCTTCTCGATGTCATCGGCCGTGGGTACCGCGCCCGGCTGCTCCCGCTCGCCCAGCACATAGGCGCGCACTGCGCCATGCGGCACGTGCGTGCCCACGTCCACGGTGCGCGGCAGCTGTTCCAGCGCGTCGAGGTATTCGGGGAAGGTTTCCCAGTTCCACGTCATCCCCTCGGCCAGCGCCGTGCCGGGAATGTCCTCCACCCCTTCCATCAGGCCGATCAGCCATTCGTGGCGGTTCGGTGCGGCGGGCGCAAAACCCACGCCGCAGTTGCCCATCACCACGGTGGTCACCCCGTGCCAGCTCGAAGGTGCCATTTCGGCATCCCAGGTGGCCTGCCCGTCATAATGCGTGTGGATGTCCACCCATCCCGGCGCTACGATGCGCCCGGTGGCGTCTATCTCTTCCTTGGCGTCGCCGTGCACAGTGCCCACCGCGCTGATCAGCCCGTCGCGGATCGCCACGTCGCCGATGAAGCGCGGGCGGCCCGTTCCGTCCACAATCGTTCCGCCGCGAATGATCATGTCATGCGTCGCCATCGCCCAATCCTCTCTCCTTGCGCGCGCCGACTCGTGGGAAGGGGTCAGCATCGCGCCTTAATTGCGCGATTAAGACACGAAGGTCGCCGTGGTGCAATATGGCCCGGTCAGTGTTCGCCGCTTGCCCGCATCATCTCGGCCACGTCCACGAACTTTTCGCGCGGGGCGCCATCGCGGGCGCGGGCGGCTTCAGCTTCCTCAATCCGCTTCCAGTCGCTGAAGCTCACCACTTCGATCCTGCGCTCGCGCGCGCGAGCGTCAAAGCCGGCGCCGCCGCGCTTGCCGCCCTGGCTGATCAGCCCGTCCTCCATGTCCGCCTGGATCAGCTCCACCACCCCGAACCCGTCGGGGCGGTTGGTGCCGATCGTGCCCGATGGACCGCGCCGCGCCCAGCCCACGCAGTAAAGCCCCGGCAGCACGCGTCCATCGTCGTTGGCGATCTTGCCCGCGCGCTCGTCGAACGGCACGCCGGGTATGGGCATGGAGCGGTATCCGATGCAGGCCACCACCAGGTCGGCAGGAATGGAGTAGAACGTGCCGGTGCCGATGGCCCGCCCGCTCTCGATCTTGGTCCGCTCCACCTGCACGGCCTCCACCCGGCCATCGCCCAGCAAGGCGCGCGGCGCGCCGAAGAAGTCGAACTCAACCTCCACGTCCATGTCGGCGCGATGGCTTTCGGGGATCGCGGCGAATGACCGCAGGTGGCTCACCGATTTGCGTATGCCCGGCTCCAGGAACGCGTCCTCGGCTTCTTCGGGCAGGTCGTTCGGGTCAACGCGCGGCGCCGCGCGTTTCAGGTGGCCCAGTTCGCCCAGTTCCTTTGGCGTCATCATGATCTGGTGCGGCCCGCGCCGGCCCAGGATCACGATGCGCTTCAGCCCCGATTGCGCCAGCGCATCCAGCGCATGGCCCACGATGTCCGCGCCTTCGAACTCCTCGGGCGTCTTGGCCAGGATGCGCGCCACATCCAGCGCCACGTTGCCCATGCCGATCACCACCGCCGTCTTGCCGGAAAGGTCGGGGTTCAGGTTGGCGAATTCGGGATGGCCATTGTACCAGCCGACAAAGGCTGCGCTGCCGAACACGTTGCGCAAGCCTTCGCCCGGCATGTCCAGCGCCCGGTCGCGCGGCGCGCCGGTGGCCAGCACCACTGCGTCATAAAGGCCCTGCAGCTCGGCGATGGACACGTCCTGTCCGATCGTCACGTTGCCCACAAAGCGCACGTTGGCCGAAAGCGCTGTCGCTTCATACCGCCGCGCCACGCCCTTGATCGATTGGTGATCGGGCGCCACCCCGGTACGGATCAGGCCATATGGCACGGGCAGGCGGTCGAACACGTCGATCCGCACCTCCTCGCCCCACTGCTTCTGTGCCGCTTCGGCGGTGTAATATCCCGCCGGGCCCGAACCGATGATCGCGATATGCCGCATGCGCTCTCCCTGCGCCTGTTGGGAAAGGGATGCTAACGCGCCGGAAGCAAAAGGGAAGGGCGCTTGGCCCTTCGTTCAAGTCAGCGCGTAATAGCGCACATGGTTGCCGTCGGGCCGCCGCTCGCCCACGCCCACGAATACGTGGCGCGTCAGCCAGTCGTGCTTGCCCTTGCTCGTCTCGAACGTGGGCTGCGCACGCAGATAGTATTCGGCGTGGGGCACCGGATCGCCCCCGGCAAAGGCCCACTGCCGCAGCCGGTCCATCACCCCCGGCTCGCGGCCCCACAGGAAGCCCTTGTTCTGCATGTAGATCAACGTGCCGTCGTCCACTTCCAGCATATAGCGCGCGTCGAACACCGCGGTGTCGTCGGGCCGGAAAAAGGCATAGTCCCCGCCCGAATTGGGCACCGCCCGCCCTTTCAGCCGCGGCCCCTCGAACTCGCCGCCATCCACATAGACCGCGCTGCGGACCCCCCCCGTCGGCACATCGGGCACCATCTGCACCCGCGTGAACCGCAGCGTACAGGCAAACGCAAACTCCAGCCGCGGATTCTCAAGCGTCGAAAAGTCCATGGAATTCGCCTTCAATAGTTCGAAAGAATGGTCAGGCTCGGCCCGTCGAGCGGCTTGCCGGCTTTCTGCTTGGCCAGCTCGTCGGCGCGGGTCTTGCCTTGCAGGTCGATCAGGTAGGCGTGGATCGCATCCGCATCGCCCGGCGTCAGCACGTCGTTCCAGCGCGGCATGCCGCCCGCCACCAGCGCGCCTTCCAGCACGATCTGGCGGAACAGCTCGTGCGTGCCCGGCTGCATCCGGCGCAGGTCCGGCGTGATCGAACGCGGCTGGTTGGCGTGGCAAATGGCGCAGTTGTTGAAGAACAGCCCCTGTCCACGCGCAATCGTCTCCGCCGTCACGTCGGCGGCTTGCGCGGGCGGTTCCGGCGCCACTTCGATCGGCGGCAGCAGGTCGGGGATCGGCACCGCCTCGCCGCCCAGCCGGAACACCAGCAGCCGGTTCATGTTGCCGCGGGTATAGGCCGCGGAATAGCGCGGCACGAACGGGTAACCGCCGCCGCCCCAGCCCGCCGCCACCGCGATGTACTGCACGCCCCCGGCCATGAAGGTCATCGGCGCGGCCATGATCGGGGTGCCCGTCTGGATCTCCTTCAGCACCTTGCCCGTGGCCGTTTCACGCACCACCAGCCGTCCGTCCACGCCGCCGTGGATGGTCAGCCCGCTCGCCGTGGTCAGCACCCCGCCGCGGTCCTGCCAGCCCAGCGTGTCCGCCGCCCACACCGTTTTTCCGGTTAGCGGCTCGATCGCGCGGATCTGCGCCTTGCCGGGGTCGCGCAGCGCTTCCTGGTAGGCGGGCAGCCTGCGCACCGCCTCGGCCATCGGCGCCGGCAAAGTGTCCAGCGCCGCCTTGACGTCGGGCGTGAAGATCAGCGCCGCATCGTTGTTCAGCGCCCGCGCCCGCGCCGGCTTCTGCCCCGGCGTCATGAAGATCAGGTTGCCCATGTCCAGCACCGCGCCCACATAGAGCCCCGTCGCCGGGTCATAGCTCGCCGGATGCCAGTTGCGCGCGCCTGTCGTCGCCGGAAACACGATCTTCGGCCCGTCGGTATAGTCCGCCTCCGCCGGGTTCAGCAGCGGCCTGCCCGTCTTCGCGTCGATCCCCTTGGCCCAGTTGGTGCGCACGATCGCATTGGCGCGCAGCAGCTCGCCGGTCCTGCGGTCGAGCACGTACATGAACCCGTTCTTGGGCGCATGGATCACCACCGACCGGTCTTTGCCGTCGATGGTCAGGTGCGTCAGGATCATCGGCTGCGTGCTGGTGAAGTCCCAGTTGTCGCCCGGCGTCTCCTGGTAATGCCACACCATCCGCCCGGTCTTCGGGTCCAGCGCCACCAGCGTGCCGAGGTACAGGTTGTCCCCGCCCGCGGGTGATCGTTTCGACGTGGCATAGGGCCCGCCGTTGCCCGTTCCCACCAGCACATAGCCGGTTTCGGGGTCATAGTTGATCGCATCCCATGGCGCTCCGCCGCCGCCGATGTCCCACCGGCTGTTCGGGTCCCAGGTCTTCAGCGCCGCTTCCAGCTCGGGCCTTTCCTGCGGCCCCAGCTTCGGGTCATGCGGCACCACGTGCCAGCGCCAGCGCAGCTTGCCGGTATCGAGGTCAAGCGCCGTCACATAGCCGCGCACGTCGTATTCCGCGCCGCCCATGCCGATCACCACCACGTCACCCGCCACTTCGGGTGCGCCGGTGGAGTTGTCGCCCTTGCGCCGGTTCTCGATGAAGTCGCTCTTCCACACCACCGCGCCGGTCTTCGCGTCCAGCGCATACATCCACCCGTCAAGGCTGGCGACGAAGACCTTGCCCCGCGCGACCGCCACCCCGCGGTTCACCATGTCGCAGCAAGTGGTGCGGTTCACCTGCATGTCCACTTCCGGCTCGAACGCCCACAGCGGCCGCCCGCTCGCCGCGTCGAAAGCATAGGCACGCCCCGCCACGCCCGAAGTGTAGAGCACCCCGTCCACCACCACCGGCGTCGCTTCCTGCCCGCGCATGGTGCCCAGTTCCGCCTGCCAGGCAAGGCCCAGCGCGCCGACATTGGCCGGCGTGATCTGCGCCAGCGCGGAATGGTGCGTTTTGCCCGCATCCCCGCCGGGATTGGTCCAGTTCGCCCCCGCGCCTACCTGCGGTCCTGCGGCGCCCAGGCTGCACGCCGCCAGCGCCGCCAGCGCGAGGCTCAGCAGCGGCCGCATCACAGAGCATCCCAAGGAGAGGGCATGCGATAGGGCACGGTGATGAAGTTCGCCTCGATCTGCTCGATCATCCCGTGGTCGATCTTGAACAGCTCCGAGATATAGAAGCTGTGCGGCCGCCGCACCGGGCTCTTCACCGTGCGCCCGTCGGTCAGCTGGTATTCGTCGATCCGGCCTGAATGGTCGATGAAGCCGAATGCCAGCACCAGCCCGCGCTCTTCGTCCACCAGCGGAAAGCGCCGCGCGCGCAGCTCGTCGTCATAGCGATAGTTGCCCATGCGGAACTGCTCTTCGCAGCCGAGCGCGGAAACGGGCACGATCTTGGCAAATTCCGGGTTGCGCGTGGTCTGCACCCCGTTTTCCACGCGGTTGCAGTCCGGATGGAACTTCGTGTGGATGGTCCCGTCGTTCTGCTGCAGCGTGTCGAAATAGCCGTTCGACAGGCGGATCATTTCCTCGCGGCTCACCGGTGCTTCGGGTTCGCGATGCAGGATCGGCTTGTCCCAGTACCGGCAGTTCTCGAACTTGATGCCGCTGTCCGATTGCCGCACGATCAGCATCTCGCACTCGGTCACGCGCTCCGCCTCGTCATACATCAGCCGCAGCGTGAAGGCCGATTCCTCGATCGCCTCGATCACCGTGCCGAAATAGCCAACCTGCCGCGTGCGCGTGTCGGCGAACTTCAGCTGGTAATCGCCCAGCTTCACGATCGTGCCCCACACCCCGTCTCCGGGCGTCAGCATCACGTTGTTCTCGCTGTTGTGCACCCCCGGCGCCCACGGCACCAGCGTGTGGTCGCGCGCGTTCATCGCGGCAAGGAAGCGGTCGAGCGCGGCATAGAGCGCGGTTCTGTCCATGATCTCTCCCATCGGGCTTTGACGCCTCGTTGATTCCAGTGCATACGCTACCAATTGTTAGAATAAAAGGGGAGAGCGCAATGAGCCGTACAGCGGCCGAACAGGCGACGCATGACATGGTGCTGGAAATGTACCGCAATGTCCTGATCGCGATGGATAGCAGCGCAGTGGACCGCTACATCGCGCCCGATTACGTGCAGCACAGCTCGCTGGCCGAACCCGGCGTCGCCGCGTTGAAGGGCTTTCTCGATCGCGTCCGCGTCGAATCCCCCACTGCCCGGCAGACCATCCATCGCAGCTTCGTCGATGGCGATCATGTCGTCGTCCACACCCATGTCGAACGCTGGCCGGGTGATCGCGGGCTCGCCGTGGTCGATATCTTCCGTTGCGCCGATGGCAAGATCGTCGAACACTGGGATGTGATTCAGGATGTGCCGGATCACCCCGTCAACACCAACTCCATGTTCTGAAAGGGGAAGATCGATGCGCCTCGTTTTCGCCGCCGCGCTGGCCATGCTCGCGCCCACAGTCGCCTCCACTGCCGCTCACGCTGAAGACTGCACGCTCACGCCCAAGCAGGTGGTCAGCCAGTTCATGGATGAATTCTACATCCAGAAGAAGGTCCGTTCCTCGTTCGAACGCTGGGTCGATCCCGGCTATATCCAGCACAATCCCTATGCCGCCACCGGTCGCGATGCCGCCATCGGCTTCCTCGAAAAGTTCGTGAACGAAAACCCGGGGCAGAAGACCATGATCCACCGCATCATCGCCGATGGCAACATGGTCGCCGTCCACAGCCACGGGTGGATGGAACATGGCGATGCCGCCGCCAAGCGCGGCTTCGCCGTGGTCGATATCTTCCGGGTGCAGGGGTGCAAGGTGATGGAGCACTGGGACGTTATCTCCCCCGTTCCCGAAACCGCCGCCAACACCAACACCATGTTCTGAAGAGGCCCCATGCGCTTTCGTGACAAATGCGTCCTCGTCCTCGGCGGCACCGCAGGCATCGGTGCCGCTGCCTGCCGCATGCTCGTCGCCGAAGGCGCGAAGCTCGCGCTGACCGGTCGCAATGCCGATGCCCTTCGCACCATCGCCGAAGATCTCGATGCACTCGCCATCCGCAGCGACATGGGCGATCTCGCACAGACCCGCGCCGCGCTGGGCGAAGTGGAGCAGGCGCTTGGCGGCATCGACGTGCTCTTCGTCAATGCCGGGGTCGGTGGCTTCGCCATGGTGCCCGATGTGACCGAGGAATTCTGGGATGGCATCCATGCGGTGAACCTGCGCGGCGCGTTCTTCGCCATCCAGTCGGCCCTGCCGCTGATGCGCGATGGCGGGGCCATCGTCATCACCGGTTCGATCGGCTCGGTCGCTGCGGTGCCCGGCAACGTCGCCTATGCAGCGGCCAAGGCGGGCCTGCGCGCCATGGCTCGCATCCTCGCCAAGGAACTCCTCCCCCGGCGCATCCGCGTCAACATGGTCAGCCCCGGCCCCACCGACACCGAAATCTTCAAGCGCGACGCGTCCGAGGCCGAGATCCAGGGCATGAAGGACATGTTCGCCACGATCGTGCCCATCGGCCGCATGGGCACGGCTGAGGAAATCGCTCGCGCCGTCCTTTTCCTCGCCAGCGAAGAAGCCGGCTTCATCAACGGCATAGACCTGATGGCCGACGGCGGCTGCATCGAACTGGGTTAACCTCCAGACCGCTCAGAGCGCACCATCCTCCCCGGCAAGGGGCGGTGGCGGCCGCAGGTCGGAGGAGGGGTAAAGGCCAGGCGCTTATCCGGCAGATCAAACCCTCAAGCCGCCCTGCGCGCCTTGCCCCCGGCCAGGAAATCGCGCAGCCGCTCCACGAAGGCCTCGGGCTGAGACAGCATGAACAGGTGTCCCCCGCCGCTGAACATTTCCAGGCGGCTGTGCGGGATCGAATGGTGCAGGAACTGGGCGTTGGCAGGGGGCACCAGCTGGTCTTCCTCGTCGGCCATCACCATCGTCGGCACGCCCAGCAACGGCAGGAACGGCACGCTGGTCCAGGTGGCGAACGAGGTCATCTGGCAGGCCCAGCCCAGAGGGGAAGGGGGCTTGGCTGCATTGAGTGAAACCCGGCCAGACCCGCCGCCATTATACAGCATGGCCAGGTTGCGGCGGAGCGCCTTTTCCACCGTGTATTCCATCGGGTCCATCATCGCACCCAGGATCGAAGGATTGCCCGGCACCATCGCAGCGCCGCCTGCCGCCGTCGCCGCCAGCACCAGTCGCCCCGTGCGCGCCTTGTGCTGAAAGGCGAACTGCTGCGCCACCGCGCCACCCCAGCTGATGCCCATGATGTCCACCTGCTCGATCTTCAGCCTGTCGAGCAGTGCGGCCAGCGTCAGGGCGATGTGCGGGATGGTATAGGGAAAGATCGGATCGGGCGATCCGCCGATGCCGGGCATGTCGAAGCTGATCACGCGGCGGTCGTCCAGCAGGCGCGCCACCGGCTCCAGCAGCTCCACGTTCATGCCGATGCCGTTCAGCACCACCAGTGGCAGCGCCGGAGTGCCGTCGCGACTTTTGCCTTCTGCGCCAACATGCCACTGCCCCACGCGCAGCCGCCGTCCGGCCACGCCCACCATCTGAAAATTCGCTGTACTCAAGACGCCGTCGTCCGATCCGTAAAAGCCATTAGTTCATCGCCCTAGCAGGTTCGCCGGGCGCGCAAAAGCGCGGGGTTCCCCGCCATTGCAAGCTGGCGCGGGAATCAGGGAAAAGCGCTTTGCCTAACGCTTTTTTAAGGGCGCGTGGCCCATGAACTTCCCATGACGGGACAATCGGGGGCTCAGGGCGGACAAACGGCCGCACCGCGCGGTGCACGCGATTACGCGCGCACACAGCGCCGTGGCGATCGCGCCCCCGTGGACCATTCGGCCGGAGCCGGTTCCGCATTTCTGTTCGGCGGGGGCCAGAACCGCGGGCTGATCGCGCGCGAATGGCCGCAGATTTCCGCCCCCATGGGCCTCGGCGTCATCGGCGTTGCGCTCGTCGATCGGGCCTTTGGTGATCTGATCGCCCCGCTAATCGCCCTTGTGGCGGCGGCTTTGGCCTATGCCGGGCGCTATGCGGTCCGGCTTGAAGGCAAGGCGACGCTTTCCACGGGACCGCGCATGTCGCTGATGGCGCTGGTCATTGGCCTTCCCATGTTCCTCTATGGCGTCGGCATCGGGCTGTGGGCCGAAGGCGGCAACGCGCCGTGGCTGCAATGCCTGGCCTTGCTCATCACCGTGTCGCTGCTCGCCACCGTAATCGAATCCGGCCGCCTTGCCGGCGTTCTGGCCGCGCAGGTGTCGATGTGGTCGGGCGTCACGTTCGTCGCAAGCAGCATCGGTGGCGTGCTCACGCTGGGGATAGGCAGCCTGATCGCTGCGGCCGCCTATATGCGCCAGCGCGAGATCGACCTGAAGGAGCGTGAAAAAGCCGAGGAAGAGGCCCGCATCCAGACCCGCGCGCAGGAAATCCTCGCCGATTATGAAGAGACCGGGCAGGGCTGGTTCTGGGAAACCGATCGGCGTGGCATGCTCACCTACCTCTCGCGCCCCGTGGCCGAGACGCTTGGGCGTGATCTGGATGACCTGATCGGGCGGCCGTTCTCCGATCTGTTTAACCTCGCCGAACAATCGGGCGAGGGCGAGCGCACGCTCGCCTTCCACCTTTCCGCCCGCTCCGGCTTCACCGAACTCGCCGTCCGCGCCGCCACTGCCGACGAGGAACGCTGGTGGTCGATCACCGGGCGGCCGACTTACGATACCTTCAACAATTTCCAGGGCTTCCGCGGCTCCGGCACCGATCTCACCGAAAAGCGCCGCTCGCAGGAACACGCCAGTCGTCTGGCCCATTTCGATTCGCTGACCGGCCTGTCCAACCGGTTCCGCATGTCGCAGACGCTGGAAAAGATCCTCAATGCTCCGCAGGCGCAGCACAGGCTGTGCTCGGTCTTCCTGCTCGATCTCGATCGCTTCAAGCAAGTCAACGATACCCTTGGTCACCCGGCGGGCGACGCCCTGCTCAAGCAGGTGGCGCAGCGGCTGGAACGCTGCGTCGGCGCGCAGGGCCGCGTCGGCCGTCTGGGTGGTGATGAATTCCAGGTGATCCTGCCCGGCAAGATCGAGCGTGATGCGCTGGGCCACCTGGCCGCGCGGATCATCGAAAGCCTGTCGCAGCCTTATTCCATCGAGGGCAGCCGCGTGATGATCGGTGCTTCGGTCGGCATTGCACTGGCGCCCGATGACGGCGTGACCAGCGAGGCGCTGATCCGCAATGCCGACCTCGCGCTCTATGCCGCCAAGGATGGCGGGCGCGGGCGATATCACTTCTACGCGCCAGACCTGCGCATCGATGCCGAAGAGCGCCGCCAGCTTGAGGAAGAGCTGCGCGACGCTGTCGCCAACGGCGGGCTCGAGCTGTACTACCAGCCGGTTGTCCATACGGTGACCGAAAAGATCACCGGGTTCGAGGCGCTGCTGCGCTGGAACCACCCGGTGCAGGGCTTTGTCTCGCCTTCGAAGTTCATTCCCATTGCCGAGGACACCGGCCTCATCGCCACGATCGGCGAATGGGCCCTGCGCACCGCGTGCCAGGATCTTGCCCAATGGCCCACCAACGTGCGCGTGGCGGTAAACGTCTCGCCGCTGCAGTTCTCCAACCCCGCGCTGCCCTCGATCGTCACCAATGCGCTCGCCCACGCGCAGGTCGATCCCGCGCGGCTTGAGCTTGAGATCACGGAGAGCGTGTTCCTCAACGATGACGAGGGCACCGAGCAGATGTTCCGCGCGCTGAAAGCCATCGGTGTGCGGCTGGCGCTCGACGATTTCGGCACCGGCTATTCCTCGCTCGGCTATCTGAAGCGGGCGCCGTTCGACAAGATCAAGATCGACCAGTCCTTCGTGCGCGGCGCCACCCAGCCGGGCAGCCGCAACGGCGCGATCATCGCCTCGATCGTCAGCCTGGCTGAAGCCTTGGACATGGAGACGACGGCCGAGGGCGTGGAGACGCTCGACGAGCTGGACCTCGTGCGCATGCTGGGGTGCAGCCACGTGCAGGGCTATATCTACGAACGCCCGCTCTCCTCGCAAAACGCCGCCGCGCGCCTTTCCACCGGCCTCATCGCCATTGCGCAGGGCCCCCGTTCCGCCCGCGCCGCCCGCCAGTCCATGCTGCGCAAGGTCTCGCTTGAGCATGGGGGGCACAGCTATCATGGCATGATCCGCAACATCAGCCAGACCGGCGCCCTGGTGGAGGGGCTGTGGAACGTGCCGCCGGGCACCATCTTCCGCCTCGCCCTTGCCGAAGGGCACGTGATCACCGCCACGGCGCGCTGGTCCAATGAAGACCGCATGGGCGTCGAATTCGCCACGCCCCTGCGCCTCGACGATGATGGCCGCATCGCCGCCGTCGCCGTCCGCGGCACCACCATCGCCCAACTCGACACCGCCGGACAGCGCAAGGTCGGCTGACCCCTCACGAGAGGGGCGGTGACAGCAGCCGAAACGGCTGCTAACGGCGCGGGATGACTGAGCTCGCCCTGATCCGGAACTTTAGTATCATTGCCCATATCGACCATGGCAAGTCGACGCTGGCCGACCGCCTGATCCAGTTTACAGGTGGCCTGACCGAGCGCGAGATGAGCGCGCAAGTGCTTGATAACATGGACATCGAGCGCGAGCGCGGGATCACCATCAAGGCCCAGACCGTCCGCCTGAACTACACCGGCAAGGACGGCCGCACCTATGAGCTGAACCTGATGGACACGCCGGGCCACGTGGACTTCGCCTATGAGGTGAGCCGCAGCCTGGCCGCCTGCGAGGGCGCACTGCTGGTGGTGGACGCGGCACAGGGCGTGGAAGCGCAGACGCTGGCCAACGTGTACCAGTCGATCGAGCATGACCACGAGATCGTGCCGGTGATCAACAAGATCGACCTGCCCGCCGCCGAACCGGAGAAGGTGAAGGCCGAGATCGAGGAAATCATCGGGCTGGACGCGAGCAACGCGGTGCTGACCAGCGCCAAGAGCGGCATCGGCATCGAAGACGTGCTCGACGCCGTGGTGGAACGCATCCCCCCGCCGCAGGGCGACCGCACTGCGCCGCTGAAGGCCATGCTGGTGGACAGCTGGTACGACCCCTACCTCGGCGTGGTGATCCTCGTCCGCGTGGTTGACGGCGTGATCAGGAAGGGCCTGCAGGTCAAGTTCATGGCCGGGGGCACCGAGCACCTGATCGACCGGGTGGGCTGCTTCACGCCCAAGCGGATCGACCTGCCCGAGCTGGGTCCCGGCGAGATCGGCTTCATCACCGCGCAGATCAAGGAAGTGGAGACGGCCAAGGTCGGCGACACGATCACCACGGTGAAGGCAGGCGCCACCGCCGCGCTGCCCGGCTACAAGGAAGTGCAGCCGGTGGTGTTCTGCGGCCTGTTCCCGGTGGACGCGGCCGATTTTGAAAAGCTGCGCGAGAGCATCGCCAAGCTGCGCCTGAACGACGCCAGCTTCAGCTTCGAGATGGAGAGCAGTGCGGCGCTGGGCTTCGGCTTCCGCTGCGGCTTCCTGGGCCTGCTGCACCTGGAAATCATCCAGGAACGCCTGACCCGCGAATACGACCTGGACCTGATCACCACCAGCCCCAGCGTGGTCTATCGCATCCAGCTGCGCGCCAGCAAGACCGACGATGCGCGCGAGATCATGCTGCACAACCCGGCCGACTATCCCGATCCCAACCGGATCGAGCAGATCGACGAGCCGTGGATCAAGGCGACGATCTACACCCCCGACGAATACCTCGGCAGCATCCTGAAGCTGTGCCAGGACCGGCGCGGGGTGCAGACGGGCCTGACCTATGTCGGCGGGCGCGCGCAGGTGAACTACGAGCTGCCGCTGAACGAGGTGGTGTTCGATTTCTATGACCGGCTGAAGAGCATCAGCCGCGGCTATGCCAGCTTCGACTATGAACAGATCGGCCTGCGCGAGGGTGATCTCGTCAAGATGAGCATCCTGGTGAACAACGAGCCGGTGGATGCGCTGAGCATGATCGTGCACCGTGGCGTGGCCGAGGACCGCGGCCGCCACATGTGCGAACGGCTTAAGGACCTGATCCCGCGCCACCTGTTCAAGATCCCGATCCAGGCGGCGATCGGCGGCAAGGTGATCGCGCGCGAGACGATCGCCGCGCTGCGCAAGGACGTGACCGCCAAGTGCTATGGCGGCGACATAACCCGCAAGAAGAAGCTTCTGGAAAAGCAGAAGAAGGGCAAGGCCAAGATGCGGGAGTACGGCAGCGTGCAGATCCCGCAGGAGGCGTTCATCGCCGCGCTGCGGATGGGAGAAGAGTAGGGCGGCGCGACCTGCGCGGGCACCTTCGCCTTTCGTCAAGCTCAGGGTGAGCGCGCTTTGATCGTTGCGGCTTGGGGATTGCAGGGTGTCTGGACATCACCCGAACTTGGCATTGGGTAGATGATGCCTTTGCATCTTGGCGGACGAGAAGTCGCTTTCCAGGCCAGTATCGCTGTCTGCGACACCATATTGACCACCGGGCCCGTGTAACCAGCCCTGCAACTCCTCAACCTGCATGGGTCTGGCGAAAAGGTATCCCTGGGCCAAGCTGTAGCCCATCGCGCGCAGCATCAGAAATTGCTCGGGCGTTTCTACGCCTTCTGCCACGCATCCGAGCTCGAGAGTTTGGCACATCCCCAGGATAGCCGCTACGATCTTCCTTACGCCCGGGTCATCCAGGTTGTTGACGAAGCTGCGGTCTATCTTGATCTTGTCGATCGGCAGGCGGCTCAGATAGCTCAAGCTCGAGAACCCGGTCCCAAAATCATCGAGCGCAATCGATGCACCCAAGTCCCGCAGCCGCTTGATTTGCGTAATTGCGCTGTCAAAATCCCGCATCAGCGCGGTTTCCGTAATCTCGAACGTCAGGCGCTGGGGCGCAATCTGATGAAGATGCAATTCAGAAATCAGCGTATCGATCGTACTCGGCGTAACGATGTCACGCGCCGAGAGATTGAACGACAGATCGAGGCCGGCAGGTAGAACTGCGAGATGGGCTAATGACTTGACGAACAGATTGGTTGTGATGCTGCCGATGAGATTGAGGCGTTCGGCGGTTTCGATGAAGCGGGCTGGCTCGATCTTCCCGATTGCCGCGCTGTTCCAACGGGCGAGCGCTTCTACTCCGCAGGCATTGCCGGAACCGAGGGAAACGATAGGTTGCAGCTCAACCTGCAGTTCACTTGGCAGGTCGGCTGACAGCAGAGCGGCTTCCAGCTCGGTTTCGTTGCGCAGCCGCTTTTCCAGGCTGGGCGTGAAGAAGGCGAAGTCGCCACGGCGATCGGCCTTTACATCGTAGAGGGCATAGTCGGCGCGGTCAAAAATCGTGCTGGCCGATCGTCCCGTGCCCGGAAAATCGGCAAAACCGATCGAGCAGCCAAGTGACAGGCTGTGTGTGTCGATGTCGAACGGCCGATGCAAAAGCTCGATAACCTGCTCGCCAACGGCCTTTGCAGCGGCCACGTCGCCATTGATCAGGAGGCCAAACTCGTCACCACCAAGACGCGCAATCAAAAGTCGATCACGGCCAAGCGATTGAAGTCGCTCTCCCACCTGCACCAGCAACTGGTCTCCGGTCGCATGGCCGTAAATGTCGTTGACGGGTTTGAAGCGATCGAGATCAAGCACGCCGACGACGAATTGCCCGCCGGTGCGATCAGATCGCCGTACCCAATCTTCCATGCAGGCCAGAAATGCCCGCCGGTTGGGCAAGCGCGTGAGGGCATCGGTCATGGCGAGATCGGCGTTCTCTGCCGCCAGCCGTTCCGCATCGCTGCGGCGAAGCGCCAGCTCGGCCCGCGAGGTGATCAGCTCCGTAAAATGCTCGTGCGCATTGAGCGAAACCCTTATCATCAATGTCGTTACGATGCTGGCGATGAGCGCCACCAGCAGAAAAGTCTGGTTGCCCGTCACGAGCTGGTAGAGCGCGTAGGGCGCCATCGTCGTGAGATTCACCAGTCGGGCTGCCTGCGGTAAGTGCATCAGGCAGAAGATGCAGCCTACTGCTGTCAGCACGAGGCAAATGGCTACGCCCGCCCTTTGCGATGCATCGCCATAGTGGTCGAGCAGGAAGGCATATCCCAGGTACGACACGCAGATGGGAACAACGGCCCACGTCGTGCGAAGCAAGAGGGCACGGACGTCCGCTATCGAGATTTCTTCGGGCGGAGGAAGGAACCATACCCATGAAACCATTCGCACTGTGCCGACCACAACAAACAGCATCGACACGATCGCGACGCCCATGGGGACAGCGTCGAACATCAGATAAAGGCTGGCGAGCGCGATGATTATCAGCAGCAGGTAAAGTAGCGGGACTTGCCGCTTGAGGTTGGCGTACTGGCCGATCAGAAGGTTGGGATCATTGGTTAGGGCGTGGCGCCGCCGCGCCAGCCCGTGGAGACTGGCGATTCGTCGAGCTGCCGATAGAGCGCCGCGATATCTATCCAGCAAGGTCAATGACTGGCCACGCTCCTGCCCGCGATCACATGGCGTGAATTCTATGCTGTTGGGCGCAAAGAGACGTTAACTCCAGATACTGAATCACCCGTGCCGGGCACCTGCGGCGGCCCGATGGGACCGCCTGCCGGAAAGCGCCGCTTTCCTGTGCGTTTCTCCTTCGCCGGGTGCTTGACTTTGCGCGGCGAAATCCCCAGCGTCAAAAATAGAACAACGTTCTAATATGCGATCCGCGGGAAGCCGCGGTCGCTGGCGAGGGTACGGAGCAACTGTGGCGAGGATCAAGTGGCAGTATGCGGACCATTGGCGCACGGATTCGCCAAAGGGGCCGATCAACCAGTTCGCATCGCGCAGCGAGATGGACCGGTTCATCAAGCAGATCGCGGCGGTGGGGCTGAGCGGCGTGGGCATGTTCGCTTGGAATCTGGGCGCGGTTTCGGCGATGTTCGGCAGCCTGCAGGCCTATCAGGCGTTCCTGGCAGAGCGCGGGATCGAGAAGATCGTCGACCTGTTCTGGTGCCAGCCGCAGGCCAGCCCGGGCATGACCATCCACGATCCGCAGCACAAGGGCCGGGTGATCGGGATGCTTGACCACTTCGCCTCGCTTGCTGCTGGGCTGGGGGTCGAGAACCTGGTGGTGATGCCGGCGCACTGCTATTCCGACACCGAGCCGGTGACGCCCGCGCGGATCGAGGTGCTGGCTGACCTGTGGAACGCCGCAGGCCGGATGGCGATGGAAAAGCATGGCATGAAGCTGGGCTGCCATCACGAATTCTGGTGCGGCATCCGGTCGCAGGAAGAGATCGACCGCTTCTATGCGCTGACCGATCCGGCTTATGTGAACCTGTATATCGACACGGCACAGCACGTGATTGCAGGGGTCGATCCGGTTGCGCTTTATCGGCGCCATGCCGGCCGGGTGAACGGCTTTCACTTCAAGGATACCCGGCACGTGGACCGCAGCGAGGACTTTCGCAGCCAGCCCGACCCCGAGCTTTGCGCGAGCACAACGCCGCGATGGTTCTGGGAAATGGGCACGCCTGGCGGACTGGTGGATTTTCCCGCGTTGATGCAGGCGCTGAAGGAGCACGGCTACGAGGGCTGGATCGGCGTAGAGCACGACAAGGCCGATGTCGGCGGGGGTAACTACCCCGAGAGCACCGCGCTGGCCATGTGGTATGCGCGCAACGTGCTCGAACCCATCTATAGCTGAGAGACCGACCATGACCCTGCGCTGGAGCTATTCGCTCAACCAGTGGAACAACGGGCACGACCGCTTCGTGCTGCGCGAGGCCCACGATCGCGCTTTCAAGACGCTGTCGGCCAGCGGGTTCGACACGGTGGAGATCCCCTGTGGATCGGGCCGGTGGGAGCCGCTGGGCCGCAAGGACTGGATCGAGCGGTTCTATGGGTCGGTCGCCGGGCTGCGCCGGGCGATGGCCGATGCGGGCATTGCCGGCGCATCAAGCTTTGTCTTCAATCCGGCGGAACCGATCTTCGAGGAAGGGGCCTTTGGGCTTTCGGTGCTGAACCCGGCGGACCACGGGCGCATCCTTGGCACTCTGGTGCAGTATGCGCAGATCCTGCCTGAACTGGGCGGTGACACCATGGTGGTTCGCGCGTTGCCCAACTGGTCTGATGCTGTGAAGGTCGATGCCGGGACGATGCAGGTTGCGGCGGATTGCTGGAATGCCGTGGGCGCCATGCTGGCAGGCCACGGGGTGGGGCTGGCGCTGAACTTCGACTGCGTGACGATGGCGCGCTCGGCTGACGATATCGGACTGCTGCTGGATCTTTGCGATGCGGGGACAATCGGCCTTTCGATCGATACCGCCGACGCCGTGATCATGGGTATAGACCCGGTGGCGCTGTTCCGGCAGTTCAAAGCGCGGACCTGCCATGTCCAGCTCAAGAACGCGCTTGCGATCGATACACTGGAAGAATACCGGCTGCCGTTTCCCGACAAGTTCATGCTGGCTGGCGGCGGTGCGCGCCGGATTCCGCGCTGGTATGGCGAACTTGAGCACGAGGACGGGCTGGTGGACATCGCCGGTTTCCACGCGGCGCTGGTCGAACATGGCTATGCCGGATGGGTGGTGGTTGAAAGTGACCAGAGCCCTGTTCCCCCAACGAGCGCCATGCTCAATGGCTGGTATCTGCGTCATCGGCTGACCCCACAATCCGCCTGAGAAGAGAACCGGCAGGGCGTAGCCGAGGGGCGGGTATTGCGGGCGTTCCAAGCCCCGGTCCCGGTCCCACCCATGCTGCACAAGGTTCGAGAGGCGACGAGCCTGGCACGCATGGCGGCTTTGCCATACGCAGTTGCGTTTCGGCATGCGGCATCGCGACTTGACCCCACAGTGTCCTTGCGGGCAGTTCAGCGCGATCGTGTGCGATGGCATACGGGACGGCGCGGAGCGCCTCGCCACGGGTTGCGGATCAGGAAATTTGCTATAAGATATAGCAATTCGTGGATGGCAACGGACATCTGGCGAGGAGAGTGGGCGTGGAGATCGTATCGACGCGGCAGGTGCGCGTGGCCGATCGGCTGGGATACTGGAACGAGGTGCTGGCCTCCACCTATCGCGGGATGGTGGTGGATGCGCAGCAGCCGCTGTTCGAGGCGCAGCTGAGCACATGGCGGCTGGGATCGCTGCGGATGGTGCGGCCGCGATCGAGCTCTGCCGTGGTGCGGCGGCACGAGACGCGCGCAACCATCGGCAGCCAGGCGACGATCATCGCGCACATCATCCACGACGGGCAGGTGCAGCTGACCCAGCGCGGGCGGCAGGTGAGCCTGGGCAGCGGCGACATGGTGCTGTGCGCGGGTGAGGAGCCTTATCGCTTTGACTGCCCCAGCGCGCACCGGCTGAGCGTGGTGGAATTTGACGGGGCGGAACTGGCGGCGGCGCTGCCGCAGGTGGAGGACTGCATCGCCAGGCGCATCCCCGGCCAGACCACGGGCGTGCGCATCTTCCAGAGCTATCTTTCGGCGCTGTGGTCAGAGGCGGGGCAGCCGTTTGAAGGGAGCATGGCGCAGACGCATTCGCAGGTGCTGGTGGAACTGCTGGGCGCGTGCCTGGCCGAGGCGGAGGCCGTGGCAGGGGCGGGTGCAGGCGGCGGTGCAGCAGATCCGGTGCTGCAGCGCATCCGCGAGGCGATTGCCGCGGGCATCGGCGATTTTGACCTGGGGCCGGCGACGATCGCGCGCGAATGCGGCATCCCGCTGCGCACGCTGCAGGCAACGGCGGCGCGGGCAGGCACGACAATTGGCCAGATGATTACCGAATGCCGCCTGCTGCGCGGCGCGGCGATGCTGCGCGCCAATCCGCGGCGCAGCGTGATCGAGGTGGCAATGGCCTGCGGCTTTGCCGACCCATCCTATTTCGCGCGGCGCTTTGCCCAGCGCTTTGGCCAGTCCCCTCGCGATTATCGGGCGATGCACTAGGCTGAAGGCGGATAGTCCGGAATTTCGGGGCAGCGGTCGAGCCGGTAGGTTCCGGCAAGGCGGCCGGCAGGGTCACGGTATTCGTAGGACATCGAGGCGCCTGACCGGATGAGCAGGTGCATGCCCTTGTTGCTGCATTCTTCCAGCTGGATGCCCCGGCCGATCCGCTGCATCGTGCCCCTGGGGATGCGGTCTGCCGGGACGTTCACGGTGTAGAGGTAGACCAGCTCGGTGCCGTTGGCGCGTGCGCCGGAGAGCACGGTGTAATTGTCGATCTGGCGGGCGCCGGCCTTGTTGATGGCCTTGGCGGTTGACTGATTGCTGTCGACGATGCGGGCGCGGGAGAAGGCGTTGATGACGCCGGCCTGGACCAGTTCCACTTCGGTGGGGCTCCAGATCGACTTGGAGGAAGTGGAGAGGGCGCGTTCGATAAATTCGGCGGGCAGGCCGGCCTTTTCATAGGCGTCGCGCATTTCCGGGCTGGACGCCTTGGCGACGTCGTCGGTCAGGCCGGCGAGCGAGGGGCTGTGAAAGCCCAGGCTGGAGCCGGATTCCGCAAACCGGTGCTTTCCGGCGAGGAAGACAATGGTGCAGGACGAGGCGCACGGGCCAACCGCCATGGTATCGAGCTTGCGGGCGGAAATGGCGGCAGCGATGCTCGTCGCCTCACGCGTGCGGCCGCCCTGCGACCTGAGCAGGATGCGGTGGACTTCGGGGTGTTTGCCAAGCAGGGCGGCAAACTGCCCCGAGGAGCCCGAGGAAATCCAGCCCGAGAGGGTAAGGGCATCACCATCGACGGTGAGCCTTGCGCTTTCACCGATGGGGTCCATGCCGGCGGCGAGCTGGGTATGATCGGCCAGAAGGGGTTCAATCCTGGCCAGCTGTACAACCTGGTTGAGAGCGCCCAGCACCATCATGGCCTTTGCCACCACGGCCCAGCCGGAGCTGCCACCCCGACCGGCGTGGCGCGATGCGGAGCGCCAGATGCCGACCGCCGCCCAGACCCAGAGCACGATCAGGAGCGCGAAGGCCACGATCCCAGCGATGGCGACGAACTGAAGCGAAAAGCTGCTATCCCGCAGCGACATTGCGGCAGCGCCGATGGCAATGTTGGCAAGGAACAGGACGATGCCGCCGTTGATCCAGTAGGAGTTCGCCAGCGGCAGGTTACCCCGCCAGTGGTCCATCACGTAGTTGCCTGTACGTTCATCCTCCGGATAGGCGTACGACATCGACATTTCCCCCCTGAAACGCCGGGAAGGTATGACCTGCGGCGCGGGCGCGGCAAGCGCGATTGCATCGAATTTGCCGGCAGCCTGGCGGAGCCCCTTGCGCGTTTGTGCGTGAAGTGGCGCGTGTGTCCGCGCTGAGGTGATTCTGCGGGGATATGGCTTCTCCCAAACAAGGGAGGTTTGCCATGAAACCAATGAAGTCCGTGAGCGCGCTGGCGCTTGCCATCGCCACTTTGCCGTTTGCCGCACAGGCGCAGGAAGCGGGGCAGCCTGCAGGGGATGCGGGCGCACCTTCGGGCGGGCAGATCGAGGAGATCGTCGTCACCGCGCAGAAGCGCGTGGAGAACGTGCAGGACGTGCCGATCGCCATTTCGGCCTTTGGCGGGACCGCGCTGAAGGAGCGCGCGGTGGCCGACATTTCCGCGCTCAGCGGCATTGCGCCCAACGTGAACCTGGATGGCGGCACGCCGTTTTCGGGTTCTTCGGCGGTGCTTTCCGCCACGATCCGCGGCATCGGATCGGACGACTTTGCATTCAACATCGATCCCGGCGTGGGCATCTACCTGGACGGCGTGTACCTGGCTCGCACCGTGGGCGCCAACCAGGACCTGCCCGACGTGGAGCGGATCGAGGTGCTGAAGGGTCCGCAGGGCACGCTGTTTGGCCGCAACACCATCGGCGGCGCGATTTCCATCGTGACGCACAACCCGGGCAAGACCTTCCGCCTGAGCGGCGACCTGACCACCGGCAGTTTCGACCTGCTGCGCGCGCGGGCGACGCTGGACCTGCCGCTGAGCGATTCCCTGGCGGCATCGGTGACCGGCGCGGTGACGAGCCGCAGCGGCTTCCAGAAGCGGATCGCCTATAACGGCACGGCCGCGGAAATGCGCGCCATCGCCAATTCCGACCCCTATACCGCGTTCAACAACGCGGACTATTCCCGGTCGAGCAGCCAGAGCGGCGACAACAACATGAGCCTGCGCGGCAAGCTGCGCTGGGACGATGGCGGCAAGTTCCGCGCGACGATCTCGGGCGACTACACCAATCAGGATTCGTCGGGGCAGAACAATTCGCTGCTGGGCGTGTCCTTCCCCGCAGGGCCGTTCGCGCCGACCAACCCGCTGCCGGGCACGGCGATCAACCCGATCAATCCGGCGGGCGGCTTCCTGTTTGCCGGGCTTTACAACTTCTGCATCGGGTCAACGCCCGACGAGATCGCGGCGCGTGGGGCGGGCGCGATCTGCGGGGCGCGCGGCACCAGCGTGAATCCGGGGCGACTGCTGAGTTCGCTGGCGGGGGTGAACACCGACGCCGACCCGAGCAACGACCGCCTGCCGTGGGACGGCCGCTTCATCACCGGCGATCCGGACAAGACCTATGCCACCGGGCCGACGCTGAACAAGCTGCGCGCATGGGGCGTGGCCGGCAACCTGGAATACGACCTGGCCGAAGGGCTGATGGTCCGTTCGATCACATCGTATCGCAAGACCAACTGGAAGGCGGGATCGGACCTCGACGGGTCGCCGCTTTCGATGCTGGAGCTGACCTTCAGCCAGAACCAGAAGCAGTTCAGCCAGGAAGTGCAGCTGCTGGGGTCCAAGCTGCTGGACGGCAAGCTGAACTTCGTGCTGGGCGGGTACTACTTCAAGGAATCGGGCGACCTGCACGATTACGTGACGTTCGACGAAGGCCTGCTGCAGGTGGACGGGCCGAACAACTTCGACACCAAGAACTATGCCTTCTTCGGCCAGCTTGATTTCCGCGTGAACGACTGGATCGGGATCACGCTGGGCGGCCGCTATACCAAGGAAACCAAGCTGTTCGAAGGCGGGCAGCAGGACCTGAACGGCGGCAACTACAAGCTGTTCAACTGCGCCAGCGCCGATGGCACGATCTTTCCGTTCGGGGATTTTCCGCTGGCGCCGCCGCAGGCTGCGGGCGGGCCGCCGTGCTTTGCCGCGCTGTCCTATCCCGATCCGAGCAATCCGGTGCGCGTCTATGTGCCTGGCGTGAACCGCAAGACCTTTTCCAACTTTGCGCCGAAGGTGGGCGTGCAGCTGCACCCCAGTGACGACGTGATGGTCTATGGCAGCTACAGCGAAGGCTACAAGACCGGCGGCTGGACCACGCGCCTGACCAACCCGCAGGGCAACGTGGCGCCCGATTTCGACGAAGAAACGGCGCAGACGTTTGAAGTGGGCGTGAAGTCGCAGTGGTTCGACCGGCGGCTGCAGCTGAACCTGGCGGCGTTTTCCACCAACTACAAGAACGTGCAGCTGAACCAGCAGGTGGGCACGTCTCCGACCATCGACAACGCGGGCACCGCGCGCATCAAGGGCGTGGAAGTGGAAGCGATCGTGGCGCCGATGAGGGGCCTGACGATCAACGGCTCGATCGGCTATCTCGACGCGCACTTCACCGCGCTTTCGGCCAGCGTGCTGCGCCCCGACGTGGCCGGGCCGATCCCCGGCCTGCGCGAAGGCGCGGTGGTGGGCGGCCAGCTGCCCAAGACGGCCAAGTGGTCGATCAACGTCGCCCCGCGCTATGAATTCGGCCTGGGCAACGGTGGCAGCATGGTGGTGCTGGCCGACTGGACCCACAAGAGCGCGGTGTGGAACGACGTGGCGCGATACCTGCCGCTGCGGCGCCAGCCGATCGATATCGTCAACGCCAGCCTGACCTATCGCGAACCGGGGGCGAAGTGGGATCTGACCGTGGGCGGGACCAACCTGACCGACGAACGATACCTGGTTTCGGCCGGGGCCAACGATGCGGCCGGGGTCTACTTCGGCAGCTACAACCGCCCGCGCGAATGGTATGCGCGCGTCGGCTTCAAGTTCTGATGCAAGAAGAAGGGCCCGGCCGCGGTGGCAGGGCCCTTTTCCATATCCGGGAGAGAGCCGATGGCGACAATGGCGAGGGCCGCAGTTTCACGCGTGGCCGGGGCGGTGCCGCAGATCGAGGCGGTGACGGTGGAAGATCCCCGCGAGGACGAGATCCTGGTGGAGATGACGGGAGTGGGCGTTTGCCATACCGACATGGTGATGCGCGACGGGCACCTGCCAGTGCCGCTGCCGGTGGTGCTGGGCCATGAAGGATCGGGCGTAGTGCGCGCGATCGGCGCTGGGGTGACCGACTTGGCGGTGGGTGACCACGTGGTGCTGAGCTTCATGTCGTGCAGCCACTGCGCTTCGTGCGACGCGCACCAGCCGGCCTATTGCCACGCGTGGGTGCCGCTTAATTTCTTTGCCACGCGGGCCGACGGATCGACCGCGCTGACCGATGCGACGGGCGCGGCGGTGCACAGCCACGTGTTCGGCCAATCCTCGTTCGCCACGCACGCGGTGGTGAACCGGCGCAACGCGGTGAAGGTGGACGCGGACCTGCCGCTGCACCTGCTGGGGCCGCTGGGCTGCGGCATCCAGACCGGTGCGGGCGCGGTGCTCAATTCGTGCCGGGTGCGCGCAGGGGCGAGCGTGGCGGTGATCGGGACCGGGGCCGTGGGCATTTCCGCGATCATGGCCGCGCGCATCGCCGGGGCAGGCACGGTGGTGGCGCTGGACATCAACGACACGCGCATCGCGCTGGCGCAGGAACTGGGCGCGACGCACGGCTTCCGCAGCGATGATGGGGATTATGGGGCATATGCCGCGGCGGCGGGGTGCGCGGCGGGGTTCGACTACATCATCGACACGACCGGAATTCCGGCGGTGGTGAACAAGGCGATCCTGGCGTTGGCGCCGCAAGGTGAACTGGCGCTGGTGGGCGCATACCCGCCGGGCGGCAACATCGTGGCCGATGCAACGCACCTGATGAGCGCAGGGCGCGTAGTGCGCGGCGTGGTGGAAGGCGGGGCAGACCCGCAGCGCTTCATCCCCGAGCTGATCGGGTATTACCGCGAAGGGCGCTTTCCCTTCGATCGGCTGGTGCAGGAGTTCCCCTTCGAGGCGATTGCCGAGGCGATCGCCGCGGGCGAGAGCGGCAGGGTGGTGAAGCCGGTAGTGCGGTTTTCCTGACAGGCTCCAAGAAGGGGGCGGCAGGCGGAGGGGCAGGGGTCCCCCTCCGCCTGCCTTGCCCCGGTGAATGCACCGGTCAGTCGTAGATCGGGCGCAGCACGGTATCGAGGTGGTAGCGGGTGAGCGCCATCGACGCGAGCAGATCGGGCGAGCCGTCGTATTCCACCGACATCCAGCCCTTGAACTCGTGCTTCTTGAGCAGACGATAGAGGCCCGGCAGATCGAGCGTGCCGAGGCCCGGTTCCCAGAACCAGCGGTGGCCGCTGTCGGTGATTTCCGGATCCTGCGCATAGCGCACGCTGTCGGGCTGGTTGGCCGACGCGGTGTCCTTCAGGTGGAAGGTGCTGATGCGATCATGGTAGTCTTCGTAGAAGGTGCAGAGGTCTTCGCCGAGGATCGAGATCTGCGCGGTATCGATGCAGTAATGCACCAGCGCCGGATCGGTGGATTCGATCAGTTCGCGGTGGTTGGGCAGGTTGATCGCGCAGAAGAATTCGTTGTGCAGGCCGATCTTCACGCCGCGGTCGGTGGCGTAGCGGCCGATCTCGTTCATCACGCGGGCGCAGTTCTGCACCTCTTCGCGGCTTAGCGGGCCGGTGCCGAAATAGTTCTGCGTGGGGCAGGTGTTCATGTAGGTGCCGCCGAACTTCACGATGGTGTCCACCGCCTCGCAACCCGAACGGACGGCTTCATCGAAGTGATCGGCGGCGTGGCTGGCATGGGCGCCGTGGAACATGCCGATGACCTCCACCCCGCGCTCTGCCGCGAAAGCAGTGAACGCTTCGGGCGAGCCGAACAGGGGCAGGATGTCGGCCAGGTCCCAGGGCGCAATCTCGATGCCGGTAAAGCCGAGCGCGGCCTGGTACTTCAGGATCGAATCCCAGTCCGAGTAATAGGCGGTGTTGGTGTTGTCCTCGTAATAGAAATCACGGAAGTTGGGGATCTGCCGATAGGGGATCGACTTCCAGTGGCACATGTTGGCGTAGCGGATGTTGGGCATCTGGGCTGACCCTAGTTCTGAAGCTGGTTGAGCAGGGCGCGGGTGCGCAGCAGCGCACGGAACGGATCGCGCGTCTGGCGGGCGCTGAGTGTGACGGGGCCGGCGTAGCCGACCGAGGCCAGCTGCGCGGCGATGCCGGGCAGGTCCACCGTGCCGGTGCCGGGATCGCGGAACACCTGCGTGGCGCGCCGTTCCGGGAATTCGGGATTGGCGGTCTTCCACGTCTCGTCATTGTCGACGAAGGCGGTATCGGTGAGGTGGACGCAGCCGATGCGGGTGATGTTGGCAGCGATGAAATCCGCGGGCGCAACGCCGGCAATCTGCAGGCTGGCGGTATCGACATCGAGCTTCACCGTTTCGGGCAGCGCGGCAAGCAGCGGCAGGATCGCTTCGCCGCGGAACAGGCCCCAGTATTCATTGCGCAGCACCAGCGCCACGCCGAGATCCTGCGCCTTGGCGGCAAGGCCACTGAGCAGGCTGACCGTGCGGGCGGTGAAGGCTTCGCGCTGGGCCTCCAGATCGGGGTGATAATGGAGCGCGCGGCCATAATAGGGCGAAGGGCTGATGGCGAAGTAATCCGCACCCATGTCGGCCGCATGGGCCAGCGCTTCACCGGCAAAGTGGCCGGACGCACCGAAGAAGAAATCGATGTTGGCGTTGCGCATGAACAGGTTGGGATCGAACGTGATCCCGGTGACACGGGCAATGCCGCGTTCGGCCAGCGCGGCGCGATAGCCGGCGGCATCACCGTACTTGGTGTTCACGCAGTAACGGTTGAAGGGGACGCCGCTGCGCCCACCAAACTGCCAGACGGGTTCATAGGGGATTTCGATGGCCGAGAAGCCCGATGTTGCGATGAGCGGATAGAGCTGTTCCCAGAAATACCGGCTTTCATACCGGTTCCGGTTCGGCTCCTGATAGTGGCGGTTGACCAGATCGAGGCTGATCGCGAAGTTTTGGATAGGCATGTCCGGCTGCAGGCTCCTCGGGCGGCCATTTTTAAATTAAAACTTCCATACTAATAATGTTGATGCCGGGTCAAGCGGGATCGTCCTGTCCGGGCATTAACCCGGCCGTGCGGTGCCAATTGTCTGGAAGGGCCCTGTCGCGCAATTGCAGCAGGCAGGCCTCAGCACTGCCACACAATTGGCCGGCGCCTCGATGAACTGATGCTGCCGCACGGCGGTGAAGGCATGATGGCGGGCGCGATGCGGCACCGAAGTGTAGTCGAAAGGGTGCGAGCTTGGTCGTTTCAAGCGCGGGGTCAGAAATCGACAGGTCAGGCTTGAATGGTGAGGGGCGGGCGGTCTGGGGGGACATGCCCGCACGTCTGCGCTGGGGGAAGGCCTGCGGTCATGCCGCAAATCGCCCGTCTCAGGGCAGGTCAAGCATGGGACAACGCAGATTCAATCAAGCGGCGAGGTTGGGGAAGGTGACGGGGTGGCGGTCCTGCATCGTCTCGGCGAGGCCGGCGGGAAGCGGTCGGGCGAACTCCAGGCCGGCCTCGCCGCCAACGCACCAGCGAACCCAGGCGGTCAGGGTAGGCTGACCCGCTGGCGCGATGGTGATGGGCGCCCCGACCAGCAGCGGACGCGCCAGCCCGGCAAGACGGCAGCCATGCTGCGACAGATCGACGATCATGGGATCGTCCGAGGGCTGCGGCTCTTCGCGCGCGCTGTCATCGACCGGCGGGCGCAGGTTGGCGGCAAGGTGGAGGCCGAAACGCGGGGTTGAGCGTCGGCGGTCCGGGTGGGGGAGGGAGGGACGCTTGGGCATGCGTATTTCTTCGCATGCGGTGGTTAACGCAAACTTGGCGGGTGCCGGATTTCGTTGAGCGTTAATGATCCGCCAAGCGGCGGGCGCGGTCAGGCGGGGCTGAGCACCTGTTGCGGCGCCGGCACGCGCCAGCGCAGGCTGGTGGCCAGCACCGGGCGACCGCGCAGGGCCAGGGCGGCGCCGGCGAGAATGCCGAAGTCCGTGCCCGGATCGCACGATGGTGCGGCGATCGAGGCGATCAGCACGCCCATCAGCATGGCCCAGGCACAGGCCGCCCCGGTGGAAAGCGAAAGGCTCTGGCTGGGGGCATAGGTGGACAGACGGTGCGGCTTGAACGCAAAGAGGAAGTGGGTGAGCAAGGCCGCCGCGCCGAGAATGCCGGTGGAGCCGAGCACCGCGGTGGCGAGACTGGAGGAACGGAAGCTGCCCGGACCGATGCCGATGCCACCGGTCTTGAGGAAGGCGTCGATCCCCTGCCACGCCCAGAACTTGCGCTGCAGGCCCGAGAAGGAGTCCTGCTTTTCCACGGTCATGCGGCGGATCAGGCCGACGAAGCTGTCAGCGAAGGACGGTTGGGCGAGCATGACGGTGCAGGCGACGACGACGAGGATTAGCACCGCCGCGCCGATCCACAGCACGCGGTCAGCCGTGACGGCGCCGGGGAACAGCAGCATGCGCATGATCACGAAGGCAAAGTAGATCGGCAGGCCGACATAGGCGGTGCTGGCGGTGGAGAAGACCAGCGCCATGGCCAGCAGCAGCGCGGCGGGCCCGGTGAAGCGGCCATCGACGCGGCGCAGCCAGCATTCGAAGTTGAACACGAACCACGTCATCGCGAAGGCCGCGTAGCTCGAGGCTTCGGGCCAGATGCCGGTCATCCGCACGAAGCCCTTCCACGAGTGATCGAGCTGCGCATAGTTGGCGTTGCGGAAGATATTCAGCACGTCGGCAATGGGCGTACCCTTGGCGGCGACGCTGGTGAAGCCGATCAGCGCGTGGAGCATGCCGACCACGGCCATGGTGCGCACCAGCGTGGCGCGGCCGCGCTCGGTACGGGAGGAGACGTGCGCGGCAATGCCGGCAAGCAGCGTTCCGAACATGTAGACCGCAGTGGTGATGTTCTGCGGCGAGGGCGCGAGGGGGCGGGTTGCGTAGAGATAGGCCTTTTCGGAGATATAGCGCGCTTCGGTACGTCCACGCAGCGGGGTGACATCGACCTGCCCGGCAAAGATGCGCGGGGCGATGAAGGCCAGCACCGCGCCCCACAGCACAAAAAGCACGAGGTAGACATTGGCGCGCGCGGCCTCTCCCACGGCGTTCATCTGCCCGGCACCGGGCACGAACAGGCGCAGGGCCATGAACACCAGCGCGAACTGCACCGGAGGGATCGACGAGCCACCGAGCGCGGGCAGGGTAAGCGCGGCAGACCCGCCGAACATGGCCGACACGAGCATGAAGCCGAACATCGCTTCGACCGAGCCGATCAGGAACAGCGCCAGCCCGAGCAGGACCTGGATAGCGCCGATGAAAGTGAGCATCATGGGAGTAGCGTTCCCTGCAAGGCCATGCCGCGCGCGTCAGCCACGCACGAAATCAGGAGAGCAGCGCACGTCCTTGACGTGAACCGCCGGGTTGCCGCGCCAGACCTGGCGCGGCGGAACGGTGCCGGAGACGACGGAGCCGGCGCCGATGACGCTGTGATCGCCGATGACGCTGCCGGGCAGGACAATGACGCCCCGGCCGAGCCAGACGTTGCGCCCGAGTATGACCGGCGCGACTCGGGCCATTTCGCCTTCGTGCACCGGGTGGTGATTGGTGTCCGATATGGTGCAGAACGGGCCGATGCGGCAGTGCGGGCCGATGGTGACGAGCTGAGCGGCGATGATTTCGGTGCCGGCGTTGATGAACGTGCGGTCGCCCAGTTCGATGCTGGCGCCGCGCGCGGCCCGCAGCCAGACCGGCGCGAGATCGCACTGCATGTTGACCCGGTAGCCGAAGTGGACATCGCCGCCGCCGGGAAACCGCGGGAAGCCATCGCGGATGAACAGGTGGCCGCCATGGGGGGTGCCGCGCGCCGCGAGATAGAGCGAGACCGCCAGCGTGCGC
Organism: Novosphingobium cyanobacteriorum; assembly: GCF_029436685.1. Classification (GTDB taxonomy): domain Bacteria; phylum Pseudomonadota; class Alphaproteobacteria; order Sphingomonadales; family Sphingomonadaceae; genus Novosphingobium; species Novosphingobium cyanobacteriorum. The sequence goes on along the minus strand of NZ_JAROCY010000007.1, from coordinate 101,879 downwards.
AGGCGGCTGAGCAGACTGAGCCGGGGGAGGGTCTGCGGCATGCCGTCAGCCGTGCCTCCACCAGCGGACGCGAACCGGGCACGGCACCATCAGACGAGCGCTTCGAGAATGCCACGGTCAAAGACTTCCGGCGCGAAATCGCGGGCGCGGGTGAGTGAGGCTGCGGGATCGAAGTGGGGCAGCCAGCGCTCCATGTCCTGCACCGCTTCGACCACGGCATCGACACTCTGTTCGGCGAAAAACTGACGGGTGCGGCCGGCAACGACGCTGTCGAGCGCGCCGCCGCGACCATAGGCGAGGACCGGTCGGCCCGAGGCCATGACCTCGACCGGAACGATGCCGAAGTCTTCCTCTGCCGTGAACACCAGCGCGCGGGCGCGGGCATAGGCGGCGCGAAGTTCGGCAAAAGACATGCGTGGAATCATGCGGATGTTGGGCCCGGCCCGCTTGCGCAGTTCCTTGGCCATGGGGCCATCACCCACAACGGTGAGCGGCAGGCCGAGCTTGTTGAAGGCGTCGATCGCAAGGTCGGCACGCTTGTAGGGAACGAGCTGGCCGACCCAGAGCCAGGAATCCTCGATATCCGGGCTGACATTGAACAGGTCGGTCTCCACCGGCGGATGGACGACTTCGGCGGGGCGACGCCAGGCCTTGGCGATGCGTTCGCGGATGAAATTGGAATTGGCCAGGAAGCGATCGACCCGCGCGGCACTCGACATGTCCCATTTGCGCAGCGAGTGGCACATCCACGGCATGACCATGCGATTCACGAAGCCGGTGGCGTCGCGGTAATCGTGGTAATGGTCCCACAGATAGCGCATCGGCGAATGGACATAGCACAGGTGCATGGCATCGGGCGCGGCGATGACACCCTTGGCCGGGCCGCTTTCGCTTGAGATCACCAGATCGTAGCCGCGCAGATCGAGGTGTTCGAGCGCCATCGGCATAAGTGGCAGGTATGACTGGTACTTGGTGGTGGCGAAAGGCAGCTTCTGGATGAAGCTGGTCTTCACCGTGTGGCGTCGGATGATGTCCGACACGGCCGAAGGATCATAGACATGGGTGAAGATGTCCGCCTGCGGGAACATCTGCAGCAGGCGTTCGAGCACGCGTTCGCCACCGCGCATGGTAACGAGCCAGTAGTGCACGATGGCCACACGCTTGAACCGGGCGCGAGGATCGACGGGCAAGCCCACCGGGTGCAGGCCACGCGTTGCAGCGGGATCGAACAGGACGCTCGCCTGGCCGCCGCTGGCGGCAACCGTGCCGGCATCGGCGCGGACAGGGCTGGAGGCGGCGTTGATCTCGGCCGTGGTCGGGAACAGCAGGGAAGGAGCGGCGGGAGCCGACGCACCGCCCGCTTCGGGCAGCAGGCCACCGGCTCCCGCCAGGAGCGTTGCCGGGGTGGATGGTCCCACAGGCAACGGCTCAGGCATAATAGGACTTGTAGGAGTTGTAGAACGCATCGTCGCCATAGCCGAAGCGGGCCTGCTTGCGCATGTCGACGCGGGTGAGGGCGACGCCGGCGAGCTGCACGCGCTCTTCCGGAAGCAGGCGCAGGGCGGAGCGCAGCGCGGCTTCCGGGGTCTTCCGCCAGCGGGTGACGAAGACCGAGGCATCGGCCTTGCCCAGCACGAGGCGGGCATCGGCGATCGGCAGGACCGGGGCGGTATCGATGATCACCGCGTGGAAGCGTTCGCGCGCCTTGTCGAGCAGGGCGTCCATCTCGTCTCCGGTGAGGAGTTCGGGCGCATCGCTGGCATCGCCGGCGACGGGCAGGACATAGAGCCCGCTGGCCTGATCGACGACGAGCGCCTGATCGAGCGTGGCGGTGCCGCGCAGCACCTCCATGAGGCCGGGCTGGCCGCTTTCCCCGCGCAGGAAGCGGCTGACGCCCTGGCGGCGCAGGTCGCCATCGATCAGCAGCACGTTGTCTCCGGCCGCGGCCATCGAGCGGGCAAGGCAGATCGAGGTGGTGGTCTTGCCTTCATCGGGCAGGGCCGAGGTGATGGCGATGACCCTGGCCATCCGGGTGTTCATGGCGATGGAGGCGCGCAGCGAGCGGAAGCTTTCGGCAAAGCCAGAGCGCGGATCCTCGAGCACGGCCATGGTCGGCGCCTGGCCACGCTGGCGCGAGACCGACTGCAGCAGCGGGATCGAGCCAAGGTAGCGCACGCCGAGGCGCTGTTCGATGTCATCGCCCGTGGTCAGCCCGCTGAAGGTCATTTCGGCAGCGAAGGCGGCGGCGATGCCGAGGCCCACGCCGAGCGCGACCGACAGGATCAGGTTGAGCAGGACATGCGGGCTGGACGGGCGGCCGGGAACTTCGGCCGGGCGCAGCAGGTCTGCATCGGCCTGTTCGGTGCCTTCGCGCGCGGTCAGTTCCTTGTAGCGGTTGAGATAGGACTGGTAGAGCGCATTCGAGGTATCGGCGCGCTGCTGCAGGTCCTGCAGGCCGACCATGGCGGCATTGTTCTGCGCCAGGGTGCCGCGCGACTGGTCAAGCGTGCCCGAGAGCGAGGCGAGGCGCTGCTGCGAGACGCGGGCGCGCGATTCGAGGCTGTCCACCACGCGGCGGGTTTCGGCGGCGATCTGCGTCTGGATCGATTCCACCGTGGCGCGGGCGCGGATCACGTCGGGGTGACGCGATCCGTAGCGGGCGGTGAGATTCGCGAGTTCGGCGCTGGCAACGCCGAGTTGGCCGCGCAGGTTGGTGATGGTGGAGGAGACGTTGACATCGTCAACCCCCCCGCGCACCGCACCGCCGGCCACCTGCCGCCGGGCCGCATCAAGGCGGGCCGCATCCTCGGCCGCCTGGGCCCGGGCATTGGCGACTTCCTGGTTGTAGCTGGAGATTTCCTGCTCGGTCAGCGTGCCCTGCGTGGTGGAAAGCAGGTTGTTGGCGATGCGATAGCGCTGCACTGCGGCGGTATCGGCCAGCGCCTGCTGGCGCAGCTGTTCCAGCCGGTTGGCGATCAGCTGCGTGGTGCCGCGGGCGGTGGCCCGCTTCGCATCGAGCGCACCCTGCGTGTACTGCCGCGCCACAGCGTTGGCGATGCGCGCCGCATCCTGCGGATCGGTGCTTTCATACGAAATGGCGATGCCATAGGTGGTGCCGATGCGCGTGGCGGTGAGGCCCGACAGGATCGTGTCGATCGCGGCGGCGCGCTGTTCGGCCGGGGTGGTGGCGCCCTGGTTGTACTGCGCGTTCTTTGCCAGGCCGAGCTGATCGACCACGGCGCCGACATTGGCCTCCGACGTGACCACCGAAACCTGCGTGTCGACATAGCCTTCGCTGGGAATGGCGCTTTCCGGCTTGTCGTTCGAGCTTTGCGGGTTGATCGAGGCGAGGCGCGCATTGAGCGCGACGTCGGCCACCGCCTCATACCGCCGCGTCTGCAGCGCGGTGAGAACGAGGCCCGCAGCGATCACCACCAGGACCACGGTGATGAAGATGCCGAGACGGCGGCGGAACATCGCCATCAGCAGGCGCAGGTCCACGCGGTCTGCCGCCGGAGGGGGTACGCGCGTTTCGAAAGGCACTGCCGGAAGGCCTGCCTGGGCCCCGCCATACATGCCGACTGCCGTTGTCGCCGCCGAGTTCACCAACGCATCTCCATCGCTTGTACCGGTCCCGAACCCCCTGTTCGGGGGACCTAACCGGAACGGTGCAAAGTCCCCTGCCGGGTCGAACGGGACACTAGGCAAGGCCGTCTGTCACGAAAGGCGAAGCGCATCCGGTTCAGAGGCAAAAACCCCATCCGTGCCGGACCATCCCCGGACCGAACCCGTCGGGACGCGCAAATCTGCCGTTAACCATCGTTACCAGACCGGCCCGCCGCCCACGCCACACCGGCACAATCACGATGGAAACTCGTGGAAATGCTTAAGGGTGTGCCTTAGGTGTAATGCCGTGGTGATGGATTTGCGCCCTTGCGCCGCAGCCCGCGCGCAGGCCGCCATGTTCCATCCACGTTCTGCGCCCCCGGACCGACTTCCTCCGATCCTGAGCTTTCGTTACGCTGCGAGCGATTGTCCTTTCCCCACGCGCGCATAGAACAAGAAGGCAACGGGAACACACCACCATCTTTGGGGAATCACATGCGCAAGTTTATCGTCGCGGCTGCATCGCTGGCGCTTTCTGCGACGCTCGTATCGGGCTGCGCGGGCAATTCCGCCCCGCCGATTTCCGCCGCCGAAGTGGCGCAAGGGCTTGAAAGCTACCGCCTGGGTGCGGGCGACAAGCTGCGCATCACGGTTTATAACGAACCCGCGCTGACCGGCGAATACAATGTGACGCCGGCGGGCGCGGTGGCGTTTCCGCTGATCGGATCGATCGAGGCGGGCAACCGCACGATCGACGAGGTGACCAAGGACCTGACCGGCAAGCTGGCCGCAGGCTATGTCAACGATCCGCGGGTGAGTGTGGAAGTGCTCAACTATCGCCCCTTCTACATCCTGGGCGAAGTGAACAAGCCGGGCCAGTATCCCTATGTTGCCGGGATGACCGTGCAGCAGGCGGTGGCGCTTGCGGGCGGATACACTTATCGCGCGAACGAGAAGACCGCGTTCCTGCGCCGGCAGACCTCGCCGGGGGAAGCGTCGGTCGAACTGCGCGGGCAGCAGGTGGGCGTGCTGCCGGGCGACACGATCCGGATCGGCGAGCGATACTTCTGATCGGGCGCCAACGCGCAGGTTGCGAAAGCCAGGACCCATCCCCTGCGGCAGGCGGGAGGACCGTGGTGGTGATGACCCGATAGGGGTTTGCGCGTAGGGGGCGTTAAGGCGCAATCACCCTGATTCGCTATACCTTTGGTTGGTAATTTTCCAACCGGGGCATTCAGCATGGCGGGCATAGTGGCGTTGCTCACCGGCAAGGCGCGGGCATTGCGGCGTGATTCCCGCGGGCAGGCGGCGATCCTCACCGCGCTGGCGCTGGTGCCGATGGTCGGCATGGTCGGGCTGGGCGTGGACGCAGCACAGATGGTGATGCTGAAGCGCGACCTGCGCAACGCGGCCGACATGGGCGCCCAGGCCGGCGCGCTGGCCAAGATCAGCTCCCAGGACGTGACGGCCTCGGTCAAGAAGGCGGTGGGATACAACGCCAAGGGCGCGATCACCTATACCGCGATCGAAGCGACGCCGAGCACCGGGCCGGGCAAGAACGATCCCTATGCCGTGCGCGTCTCGCTCAATTCGGTGCAGACGCTGCCGTTCATGGGGATCTTCATGAACAGGTCGGTGGCATTGAACGCCGAGGCGACGGCGAGCGCCTTTGCCGGGGCAGCCAACTGCGTGGTGGCGATGGACAGCAGCAACACCAGCTCGCTGGCGATCACCGGCAGCGCATCGCTGACCATGAAGTGCGGGGCGGCGTCCAACTCCAAGGCGACCGGCGCGCTGGCGGCGACGGGGCAGTACATCGACGTGCCCACGCTCTATACCGCCGGTACGGTGACGCGCGGCAATGGCATCACCAGCACCACCACGATCGCCGAAAAGATGTTTGCGCTGCCCGATCCGCTGGGCGCGCTGCCAAACCCTTCGCCCAGCTGCGGGGCGACGCAGAACTACTGGACCAAGAACAACTTCGTCGAGACGATCGGGCCGGGCTGCTACAGCTCGCTGCGCAGCAGTGGCGACCTGACGCTGAACCCCGGCATCTATTACATCATGGGTGGCGATGTGCAGGTGGACGCCAACGCCAAGCTGCGCGGCAGTGGGGTGACGCTGATCTTCCTGAACCAGAACAACCCCAGCTCGCCGGGCAAGTTCACCGCCGCCGGCACCTCGACCATCCAGCTTTCCGCTTCGACATCGGGCACTTACGCCGGCATCCTGATGTATCAGCAGAGGACCGCTTCGTACAACAACCAGACCACCTTCACAGTGACCGGGGACAACACATCTTCGTTCCAGGGCGCAATCTATGTGAAGGGCAGCATGGTGCGCTTTACCGGCAACAGCGGGATGAGCACGCCGTGCATGCAGATCGCCGCCCGCTATGTGACGTTTGGCGGCAACACCAATGTGACCAACAATTGCCCGACCAGTTCGGGCGCGGGCGCGTTCAACGGCAAGCTGGTGAGGCTGATCGGATGATGCTGCGGCGGCTCTGGCGCGATCGGGCCGGCGCGGTGCTGCTGGAAACGGCGCTGGTGATGCCGGCGCTGATGCTGGCGATCATCGGCACGATCGATTTCACCATGGCGATGGCGCGGCAGGTCTATGCCAAGCAGCTGGCCATGGCCGGCGCGCAGATGGCGGTGGCAGGCGGCCTTGCCCCGGTAAGCGACGCGCAGATCCAGGCGCAGCTGGCCAGCGACAGCGGGTGGGACGCCAGCAGCTTCGCCATCGTGAAGTGGACCGAATGCAACGGCGACGGCGTGAAGCTGGCGCAGGGGCCGTGCCCCAACGACACCGACAGCCGCGCCGACTTCGTGCAGGTGACCGCGACGACGACCTATACCCCGATCTTTGGCGGGCAGATCTACAGCAGGATGGGGCTTACCCGGCCAAAAGGCGTGGCGACGGGGCGGATGCAGTGAGCGGGCGCGGGCTTTTACGGCGGATTGCCGCCTGCCGCAGCGGAGCCACCGTGGTGGAGACCGCGTTCTGCATGCCGCTGATTCTGTTCATGCTGCTGGGCGTGATGAAGCTGGGCGAGGTGATGTATGCTCGCAACGCCATCAACCACGCGGTGGAAGAGGCAAGCCGTTATGCCACGATCTACCCCACGCCGACCGATGCCGAGATCAAGGCGCGGTTCCGGCTGCGCGGGCTGGGCTTCATTCCCAAGGCGGTGACCGCGACGGTGACCCGCACGCAGTATTCCGCCACAGTGAAGAGCATCGAGGTGAAGGCCAAGTGGAACTATACCGTGGATCTGGTGGTGATGCGGCTGGGGCCGTTCAACATCGGCGCCAAACGGCGGGTGTTCACGGCGACTTGATGGGGGGCGCTTCGCCCGCTTGTGCAGTGCTGGAACTACCCCTCCACCACCCTTCCTTCGAAAAGCTCAGGATGAGCGGGACGGTCCCACTCGCTTTGCGGGGGAGGATAAATGCATTCTGGAGAAATCCTCCCCTGGAAGGGGGGCAGTCGGCAGGCTGACGGAGGGGTAGCGAGTGGCGCAGGCCTCCCGGACAATGGGGGGCCCGATTAAACCAGCCGCGCGGATTCGACCGGGGTTTCGACCGGGCAATCGCGTTCCACGCGTTCGGAGTAGCGGTCCACCAGCCGATCGGCATGGGGACGCAGCAGGACGGTGAAGCGGACGAGTTCCTCCATCACGTCGACAATGCGGTCGTAATAGCTCGATGGCTTCATGCGCCCGGCCTCGTCGAATTCCTCGTAGGCCTTGGCGACGCTGGACTGGTTGGGGATGGTGAACATGCGCATCCAGCGGCCGAGCACGCGCAGGGTGTTGACCGAGTTGAACGACTGCGACCCCGCACTGACCTGCATCACCGCGAGCGTGCGGCCTTGGGTTGGGCGCAGGCCCTTGTAGGCGAGGGGCAGGTGATCGATCTGCGTCTTCATGATGCCGGTGATCTGGCCGTGGCGTTCCGGGCTGCACCACACCTGCGCTTCGGACCACAGCGAATGGGCGCGCAGTTCATGCACGGCGGGATGATCGTCACCCGCCACCTGATCGGGCAGGGGCAGGTCAGACGGATCGAAGATGCGCGTTTCGCAGCCGAACAGCTGCAGCAGCCGCGCGCATTCTTCAACCACCAGGCGCGAATAGGAGCGTTCGCGCAGCGAGCCATAAAGCAGCAGCACTCGCGGCGGCGGGGCCAGGTCGCCGAGGCCGAGCGCGGGGCTGGCATGGAGATAGGCGGGCTTCAGCGCGGGCAGGTGCGCCGGATCTGCCAGCGGGCGCAGCCGGGTGAAGGCGGGATCGGTCATGCCACGCGGTTTCCACTGGCATCGACCACGCGCTCGCCGTCTTCCTTGGCAAAGGCGGCGCGCTGTGGCGCGGGCAGGAGATCGAGCACTTCCTCCGACGGACGGCACAGCTTCACGCCAAGCGGCGAGACCACCAGCGGGCGGTTGATCAGGATGGGGTGCGCCATCATGGCATCGACCAGTGCGGCATCGGAGAGCGCCGCGTTGTCGAGGCCCAGTTCCGCATAGGGCGAGCCCTTTTCTCGCAGCAGGGCCCGCGGGGTGAGGCCGGCGCGCGCGATCAGGCTTTCCAGCAGCGGGCGCGAAGGCGGGGTCTTGAGGTATTCGACCACGTGCGGCTCGATCCCGGCATTGCGGATCATCGCCAGCGCATTGCGCGAGGTGCCGCATTCGGGGTTGTGATAGATCACGATATCGACGGGTGCGGCATCAGGCATCGGCGGTGGCGTCCTTGGCAAGATCGGCTTCGGGAAAGAGCGCGCGGGCGGTGGCGAGGGCCAGGACCGCGCCGGCGAACTGGCACGCGATGAAGGCGGGCGCATCGGCCGGGGCGATGCCGGCGAAAGTATTGGACAGGCTGCGTGCCAGGGTGATCGCCGGGTTGGCGAAGCTGGTGGACGAGGTGAACCAGTAGGCCGCAGTGATATAGAGCGCGACGGCGGTGGGCACGGATTGCGGGCGGTGGCGCAGCGTGCCGAGGATGGTGAGCACAAGCCCGAAGGTGGCGACGACTTCCGAAGTCCACTGGCCCGGCCCGGTGCGCGCCTTGGCCGAAAACTGCAGGATATCGAGCCCGAACATGGCGTGGGCGATCCACACGCCGACAAGGCCACCGGCGATCTGCGCCGCGAAATGGGCCAGCGCCTGCCGCGTGCCAAGCGTGCCGAGCAGGCGGAAGACGAGCGTGACCGCCGGGTTGAAATGCGCGCCCGATATCGGCCCGAACATGGTGATGAGGACATAGAGCATCGCACCCGTGGCGAGCGTATTGCCAAGCAGGGCGACGGCGACATTGCCGCCCGAAAGCGTATCGCCCATCACGCCCGAGCCGATCACGGTGGCGAACAGCAGGCCGCTGCCGACGGCTTCGGCGGCGATGGCGCGCCTCACGCTGCGCCCTCCATCTGGCCGATCGTGTTCAGCGCATCGAGCAGGTGGCGCTTTTCCATCGTTTCGAACGGAAGTGCGAGCAGGGCGTGGACGCGGGCTTCAAGCGCGGTCCACGTCATTTCGAAGGCGGCATCCACTTCTGCCTCTGTCCCTTCCACATCGGCGGGATCGGGCAGCCCCCAGTGCGCCTTGATCGGCGCGCCCATGAACACCGGGCACGCCTCGCCCGCGGCATTGCCGCAAACAGTGATGGCAATGTCGATGCGCGGGGCTTGCGCGCCGGTGAATTCGTTCCAGCTCTTGGAGCGGAAGGGCGTGGTATCGATGCCGCGGCGGCCAAGCAGGCGCAGCGCGCCGGGATGGGGCACGCCCTTGGGCTTGCTGCCCGCGCTGAACGCGGTGACGCGCCCGGCGCCCAGGTGGTTGAGGATGGCTTCGCCAAGGATCGAGCGGGCGGAATTGCCCGTGCACAGGATCAGGATGTTCATGGTTCCCCCCAAGGAATGCTGCGCTTCAGGCCGCGCCGCGTGCTTCTTCCGGTTCACAGCAGGCGGCCGCGACATCGCAGGGCAGGCCGCCACAGCAGTTTTCGGTGAGATAGCCGAGCAGCGCGTTCATGGCGGGTAGCGCTGCGGTGTAGATGATCGAGCGGCTTTGCCGGCGCGCTTCTACCAGCCCGGCGTTGGCGAGCTGGGCGAGATGGAACGAGAGCGATGAGGCCGGCAGGCCGAGCCGCGTGGCGAGTTCGCCCGCAGGCAGGCCATCGGGCCCGGCCTGCACCAGCAGGCGGAACGCGGCAAGCCGGTGTTCCTGCGCCAGCGCGGATAGCGCGCGGATGGTGTGCGCTGCAGTGGGCGGTACGGCGTTCATGGATTCTCCGACGATTCGATAAATATGGAAATATCGAAGCATGGGAGCGGGGGCAAGGGTTGCGTTCTGTCCTGCGAGCGCTGTGCGGGAATTACCCCTCAACCACTCATCGCGAGGTGAAGATATCTCGAGAGAGGAAATCCTCCCCTGGAAGGGGAACTGGCAGCCGAAGGCTGACGGAGGGGTAACGGGCCGCTGCAGCTTTTTGCCGGTCAGGCCCGCGCCCCTCCGATTGTCTCAGCCCAGCGTCTTCACCGCATCCAGGATGATCGCGCTGAAGCGGGTGGCGCAGTTGGCGATGGCTTCGGAATTGGCGCCGCGTTCCACGTCGACGTCATAGGTCACGCGGATGGTCTTGCCTTCGGGATTGGCGGCGCGGGCGAAGCGCTTGTTGGCGTTGTATTCCGCCACCTTCGACGTATCGCCATCGAAGCTGACGACGAACTGCAGCGAGGAGCAGCGGCCTGTCTTGCAGCCATAGAACAGGATGTAATAATTCACTTCGGCGGTGCCGAACTTGAACGCCGTCTTGATCAGCGGGTCGCCGCCGCTGTCCTTGCTGACCGTGGCGGTGTTGCCCGCGGCGATCAGGTCTGCGGCGACTTCCTCGCCAGTGACGCCGCCATCGGGATAGGCCTTGGCCAGCGCCGGCTGGGCGACGAGCGCGCAGGCGAGCGCGGTGGGGGCGAGAATGCGGGTGAAGTTCATGCGTGGTCCCTCTTCGTCCATGTTACGAGGAACCGCGCTGGCGCGACGACACGACCCCCGGGTCGCCGCAAGTCTCGACGGTGCTTTTGACCCCGCCAGTCCCCCTGCTGGCCAGATTAGGCCAACTGTAACGTTTCGCAATGGCCTGCGTCACACCGGGGCCATGGCGCGACGATCAGCGGTAGCGCGTGGTGTCGCTGCGATGGAAGGCGACGCGGCGCACCGGGCCTTCGATGATGATCCCCTTGAACAGCCCGCGCGCCACATCGGCGCCTTCGCTGGTCAGGCAGACGAGGTGCGAACCGCCCGACAGCAGCGGTTCGAGCGAACTGATGCGGATCGCCTTGCTCTTGCAGGCGGCAAGCACGGCCTCTTCGGTGGCGGCAAGGTTCATTGCTCGGCTCATCGGTCGTTCCTCCAGGTCGCGTTGTCGCGGGGATAAGGGCAGTGCGGGGGCCATGCGATGGGGCGCTGGCCGGGCGCGCAGGGCCGCACGTTTTCCAGAAGCGCGCGATTGCGGCGCAGTCTTTTCAAGAAAATGTGCCCACCGGGCCGATGGAGGCCGGGATGCGGCACCATTCGGGCAACGATGGCAGGCCGAAGTTGCGGCGCGCCCGCTCGATCCGCGCACGATAATGGCCGACCATGTCATAGCCACCGGCGCGAACGCCCGCTTCGGCCGCGCGCGCAAGGGCGGCGCGGTGCTGGGACTGAAGGTGATCGAGGTCCATGACCATGCTCCGGCAAGATGCGGGAGCGCGCGGTCTCTCAGCCGCCAGAGTGCAAAGCGTTTGCTGGCGATGCCACCGAGATGGGGTGTGACCTGCGCATTTACAAGTTTGCGCGGGCTGCCATACCTGTTGACCGCGGCTGCTGGTGTGCGGCCGGGCAGGAGGCTGGCATGAAGCGGGTGGCGATCGGAATTGCGGCTGCATTGACCGCAACGGCGAGCCTTGCGGCGGATGGCGATGTGCCGGCGGCGGCGAAAGCCGGATATGCCACGATCGCAGAAAGCGACCTGCGCGCGGACCTGACGTTCCTTGCTTCCGACGCGCTGCAGGGGCGCATGTCGTTGCAGCCGGGGGACGAGGCTTCGGTGCAGTGGGTGGCGGCCGAGTTCGCCAAGGCGGGGCTGCAGCCGGGCGCGGTGGGCGCGGATGGCAGGCCGAGCTTTTTCCAGCCGGTGCCGCTGGTGGAATATCGCGCGGCGAGCGCGGCCAATACGCTGACGCTGGAAGTCGGCGGCGAGGCGAAGATATGGAAAGCGCCCGATTTCCTCGGCGGCTATCGCGAGGATGTGGACATCGCCGCGCCGCTGGCCTTTGCCGGCTATGGCGTGACCGCGCCGGGCGTGGGCTATGACGACTATCGCGGGCTCGATGCGAAGGGGCGGATCGTGGTGGTGTTCGAGCACGAGCCGCAGGAGAACGACGCGAAATCGCGCTTCGGCGGCACGGGCAACACGCGCCACGCCACCAACCGGGTGAAGGCGCTGAACGCGCAGGCGCACGGCGCACTGGCGCTGGTCGTGGTGGCCGAGCCCAACCGCAAGCATCCATCGAACATCGAGCGGGTCAACCGCATCGGCGGCAGCGCGAAACGGGTGCCGCCGCTGCCATCGCAGGCGCTGGTGGACGATGAACTGCACATCCCGGTGCTGACCGTGTCCGACGCGGTGGGCGCGGCGCTGCTGGCGGGCGCGGGGGCGAGCCCGCAGGAACTGCAGGCGGCGATCGACAGGGACCTGACGCCGCAGGGCCGCGCCATTCCCGGCGCCACGGTGCGGCTGCACCTGGAAAACACCGTGCGCACGCGCGGCGCATCGGCCAACGTGGTGGGCCTGCTGCCGGGATCGGACCCCGGGCTGGCGGCCGAGACCGTGATCCTGAGCGCGCACCACGATCACGACGGGTTCAACGGACCCGAAATCTGGCACGGCGCGGACGACAACGGATCGGGTACGGTGGGCGTGGTGGAACTGGCCCGCGCCTTCATGGCCAACGCATCGAAGGGCAAGGGGGTTCGCCCGAAGCGGTCGATCCTGTTCGTGGTCTTCGCGGCGGAAGAGCGCGGGCTGCTGGGCAGCTATTACATGGCGATGCACCCGCTGCGCCCGCTGGCGACGACGCGGGCGATGATCAACTTCGACATGATCGGCCGCAACGAGGCGGCGAGCGAGCAGACCAACGGGCTGATCGAGATTCCGGCCGACACCACCAACCGGCTGAACGTGATCGGCGGCGGCTACAGCCCCGACCTCGACCGCACGATAACCCAGGCCAACAAGGGCATCGGGCTGGACCTCGACCACCGCTTCGACCGCGAGAACGCGCTCAACGTGTTCTTCCGCAGCGACCAGTTCCCCTTCGTGCTGAAGGACGTGCCGGCGGTGTGGTTCAACACCGGCTTCCACCCCGATTACCACCACACCACCGACACCGCGGACAAGATCAACTATGCGAAAATGGCCAGGATCGTGCGGCTGGCCTATCTCTCGGCGTGGAAGCTGGCGGACGGGGCAACCCCGCCGGCGTTCGTGAGCGATCCGGGTGGGGAGTAGTGGGGGCAAACTCTAGCAACCTTCCCAGCGCCCCGTGCTCGACTTATGGGATCAGTGGTACCCTGAGGCGGCGGGGCGAGGTGAGAGGGTGAGGTAGCCAAGCCCCGTGTCAAGCACGGGGCGACGGTGGGGTTAGTGGGAAGTGGACGTCCCGTTTGGTTCATTTTGATAGCGCCCAACCCCGCTCACCCTGAGCCTGTCGAAGGGTGCTGGCGCTGGCGGTGGGGGTGCGCGGTGGTGGTTCGACAAGCGCACCACGAGCGGGTTGGTTTGGCCTCGGCAAGCGAGCTGGAAAAATAGGACAGTAAAGGGAGCAACCTCCCCGTCGCCCCGTGCTTGACACGGGGCTTGGCTTTCCTCGCGACCCATCGTCTGACATGCTGGCGCGATGGAGAAGGGCGGCTGGGTCTACATCATAGCGAACCGCTATCGCGGCGGCATATACGTCGGCGTCACGTCCGACTTGATCCGCCGCGTATGGCAGCATCGCGAGGGCCAAGGCGCGATCCATGTGAAGGATTTTGGCAAGACGCGCCTGGTCTATGCCGAACGGCACGAGGAAATCGAACCCGCCATCGCCCGGGAGAAGCTGGTCAAGAAATGGCGCCGCGAATGGAAATTCGCGCTGATCGAGGCCGACAATCCCGACTGGCTGGATTTGTGGGAGCAGTGGTATCCTGAGGCGGCGGGGCAAGGCGAGAGCGCGAGGTAGCCAAGCCCCGTGTCAAGCACGGGGCGACGGTGGGTTTTGGTCGGAGGTGTTGTGTTTAGCTGGTGAGCCAAGGGTAGCCATCGGAACCATTTCTGAGAGGGCGATACAATATTAAAAAGGGGATTTCAGACTGCCGACTTTCCGTAGACGAACTCCAGCCAGTAGTCGTTCATCGCGTCCGTGTACCCAAGCAGCTCCCCCTGCCGGCGCTCAAGGGCGGGTGACCACGGTTCCTTACCAGTCATAAGATCAATCATTGCCTGCATTCGCCATTCATGGCCTGGTAGGGCGAATAATATCCAGTGAGTAATGTAGGCAGGCGTCCCTGTCTCTTCAGAAAAATGGTCCATGCGCACGAGCCGTCCCTCCGCGACATGGCGATCAAAAAGCCTCAGGTACCTTACCATGACGTCAGGAAAGCGCCCCTTGGCGTCGGCGAATGACGCCATCGGTTTCTCACCTGCAAGCATCAAACCTAGCTCTCGGTTTGTATGAACCAAATACGGCAGAGAGCGCAGTAAGGTCGGCAACATAGCCCGACATAGCTTCGCTTCAAGATGACTGCAAAGCTGATGTGTCGCGAGCAGAAGCTTTTACCCTTGAGTGCGGATGACGTGAGAAGTTGAGCCGCCGCCCATGTCAGGGCAAAAACCGGCCCTTCGATGCTAACCCACCCCACCAATTATCCCCCACGGCGCGCCGCAGCGTGCTTGCAAATGGGGCGCAAGTCCGCGATTCCTGCGCCATGCTTCCGGCGATTTTCGGCCTTTCGGGCACGGTTTTGAGCGATGACGAGCGCGCGTTCTTTCGCGATGCGGACCCGGCGGGGTATATCCTGTTCGGGCGCAACGTGGCGGATCGGGCGCAGCTGCGCGCGCTGACCGACGAGCTGCGCGCGCTGCACGGGCGGGCGCGGACCTTCATCTGCATCGACCAGGAAGGCGGGCGGGTGGCGCGGATGAAGCCGCCGGTCTGGGCGGCCTATCCGCCGGGCGAGCGCTTCGCCACGCTCTATGACACGGCGCCGGCCAGCGCGATCGAGGCGGCGCGCGCCAATGCCGAGGCGCTGGGGCTGGACCTGGCCGAAGCGGGGATCAGCGTGGACTGCCTGCCGCTGCTCGACGTGCGGCAGCCGGGGGCGCACGACGTGATCGGTGATCGCGCCTTGGGGGCCGAGCCGATGCGCGTGGCGGCGCTGGGCCGCGCCACGCTGGACGGGCTGGCGCGCGCCGGGGTGGCGGGCGTGGTCAAGCACATGCCCGGCCACGGCCGCGCCATGGCCGACAGCCACAAGGAACTGCCCACGGTGACCGCGAGCGCCGAGGAGCTGGAGCGCGACATCGCGCCGTTCCGCACGCTGGCCGATGCGGCCATCGGCATGACCGCGCACGTGCGCTATACCGCGTGGGATGCGGATAACCCGGGAACGCTGTCTCCCTTCGTGATCGGCGAGGTGATCCGGCGGCGCATCGGCTTTGGCGGCCTGCTGCTGACCGACGATCTCGACATGGAGGCGCTTTCGGGCACGGTGCCCGAGCGCGCGGCGCGGGCGCAGGCGGCGGGGTGCGACCTGGCGCTGAACTGCTGGGCGAAGATGGACGACATGGTCGGCATCGCCAGGGCGCTGGCGCCGATGGGCGCGGACACGGCGGCGCGGCTGGAGCGGGCGCTGGCGGGGACTGCGGCGTTCGACGGGCCGACCGATGTGGCGCGGCGCGAAGGCCTGGCCGAAAAGCGCGACCGGTTGCTGGCGCTGGCGTGATGGACGGGGAGGGCGCCCAGCTGGCGTTCGACGCCGATGCCGAATGGGACGGCATCGGTTCGGGCGCGACCGAGGACGCGGCGCTCTACCTTGAGCTGGACGGCTGGGAAGGGCCGCTCGACCTGCTGCTCGACCTGGCGCGGCGGCAGAAGGTGGACCTGCGGCGGATCTCGATCCTCGAGCTGGTGGACCAGTACCTCGGCTATATCGAGCGGGCGGAATCGCTGCGGCTGGAGCTGGCGGCGGATTACCTGGTGATGGCGGCGTGGCTGGCCTGGCTGAAATCGCTGCTGCTGCTGCCGCGCGATCCGGAAATGCAGCCAAGCCCCGAGGAACTGGCGCTGAAGCTGCAGCTGCGGCTGCAGCGGCTGGGCGCGATGCGCGAGGCGGGGGCGCGGCTGATGGCGCGAGACCGGCTGGGGCGCGACGTGTTCAGCCGGGGCGCGCCCGAGGGGCTGCGCGTGGACCGGCGCAACCGCTGGCACTGTGATCTGTTCGATCTGATCCAGGCCTATGGCCAGGTGAAGGCGCGCACCGCGCCGGTGGTGCACATGGTGCGTGAACGGCCGGTGATGACGCTGGAATCGGCGCTTTCGCGCGTGTCCTCGCTGCTCGGGCTGGCGCTGGACTGGACCGACCTGCGGCAGTTCCTGCCGGTGCTTTCGCGCGATGACGATCCCCGGCTGGTGAAATCGGCGCTGGCGTCGAGCTTCGTGGCGGCGCTGGAACTGGCCAAGCAGGGCAAGGCGGACATCGCGCAGAGCGAGACGTTCGGCCCGCTGATGCTGCGGGCGGCGAAATGATCGATGACCTTGTCAGAGCGGTGGAGGCGACGCTGTTTGCGGCCGAGGCGCCGATGACCCCCGAGGAGATTTCGCGCCACCTGAACGGGGCGGCGGTGAAGGATGCGCTGGCGGAGCTGGCGGCGCACTATCAGGGGCGCGGGGTGGAGCTGGTGGAGCGCGGCGGGCGCTGGCATTTCCAGACCGCGGCGGACCTTGCCCACCTGCTGCGGCGGGAAAAGGAAGACCTGCGCCGGCTGACCCGCGCGGCGACCGAGGTGCTGGCGATCGTGGCCTATCACGAGCCGGTCAGCCGCGCCGAGATCGAGGCGATCCGCGGGGTGCAGACCGCCAAGGGCACGCTGGACGTGCTGATGGAGGCGGGCTGGGTGCGCGTGGCCGGGCGGCGCGAGGTGCCGGGGCGGCCGACGATCTATGGCACCACGCCCGAATTCCTCGCGCATTTCGGGTTGGAATCGCGGCGCGACCTGCCGGGAATCGACGAATTGCGCGCCGCCGGGCTGCTCGATCCGGTGGACGACGCCTATGCCAGCTTGACGGCGGAAGGCCCGGCAGACAGTGCGGCAAACGGGGCGCGCCCTGAAAAGGATGGCGAATCTGCCTGAAAAGGTGGCGGATCGCCGCGAATGCTCCTATCTGGGGGCCGAAGGAGAATTACGATGGGTGGCCTTTCCCTACCGCACCTGATCATCCTGGCGCTGGTGGTCCTGATCCTGTTCGGCCGTGGCCGGATTTCCGAAATGATGGGCGATTTCGGCAAGGGAATCAAAGAGTTCAAGAAGGGCGTGAATGAGGGCACGGAAACCCCGCTGACCCCGCCCGCCGCGCAGATTCCGCAGACCCCGCCGCCGCCGCCAGCAGCGGCCGCGCCGCAGCCGGTTCAGACCGAGCAGCAGAACAGCGGCCCGACCGCCTGATCTTGCTGCATTTTTCAGGCATCTGAATGTTCGACATCGCGCCTTCCGAGCTGCTGCTGGTCGTCATCGTGGCGATCGTAGTGATCGGCCCGAAGGACCTGCCGCTGGCGCTGCGCACCGCAGGCCGGTGGATCGGCAAGGTTCGCCGCGTTTCCAACCACTTCCGCGCGGGGATCGAAACCATGATCCGCGAGGCGGAGATGGAGGAGCTGGAGAAGAAGTGGCGCGAGCAGAACGCGGCGATCATGGCGGCCAACCCGACCCCCGATCCAGCCGCCGGGCAGACGGTGGAGGCGGCGGCCGACCAGAATATCGTTAAGGATCATGCGGTTGACCCGCTGATCGCGGCCCACGCGCCGACCGATCCGGTCCCTGCATTGACCGGGGGTCAAGATGGACTGAGCGGGGGTCAAGACGGACTGAAGCCGGTTGAGGGCACCCTGAGTGGACCTGAGACGGGCGGGGCCGAAACGCGATGATCAGCGACATCGACGAAACGCAGGCGCCGTTGATGGACCACCTGCTGGAACTGCGCACACGGCTCCTGCGCTGTGTCTATGCGCTGGCGATCACTTCGGCGATCTCGTACTATTGCGTGGATCAGATCCTGGCGATCCTGGTCCACCCGCTGTCGGAAGCGTTCCCCGCCGGGCATGGCCGGCTGATCTATACCAAGCTCTATTCCGCGTTCTTCGTGAACCTGAAAGTGGCGCTGTTCAGCGGGTTCCTGTTCAGTTTTCCCATTGTCGCCAACCAGTTGTGGGCCTTCGTTGCGCCGGGGCTCTATGCCCGTGAAAAGAAGGCGTTCCTGCCGTTCCTGATCGCCACGCCGGTGCTGTTCGGCATGGGAGCGAGCCTTGCCTACTTCATCGTGATGCCGACCGCGTTCAAGTGGTTCATCGGCTTTCAGGGTGACAAGGGCGGGCTGCAGCTTGAGGCGCTGCCGGGGATCGAGGAATACCTGGCGCTGGTGATGCAGTTCATCCTCGCCTTCGGGGTCAGTTTCCTGCTGCCGGTGCTGCTGATGCTGCTCAACCGCGCCGGAATTATCACGCGCGCCCAGCTGGTTGCGGCGCGGCGATACGTGATCGTGGCGATCACCGCGCTGGCCGCCGTGATCACCCCGCCCGACGTGGTCAGCCAGCTGATGCTGGCGATCCCGCTGCTGGTGCTGTTCGAAGGCACGCTGGTGGTGATGCGCTTCGTGGAAAAGAAGGACGCCGAGGAAAAGGCGAAAGCCGAGGCGGAAGGCGGGGCGGTGGTGGTGCCATAACCTTCTGCGGCTGCCCGATTGCAACAGACCCGCTTACCCTGCGCTCATCCTGAGCCCGTCGAAGGACGAAGGGTGCTGGCACAAACCTTGAGGTTGGGTGTGGTGGTTCGACAGGCTCACCAGGAGCAGTTTCGGGGTGGAGCTTCCCCCCTTTTGGGCTGTTCGGCCTTTTGAGTATTGCGGCGGTTGTGCGGATGGTGAGTAATCTGCCGATGCCGTTCTACCGCTTCATGATCCATGGTCGCGATGTTGGCTGTTCGAACGACGTACGCGGGTTTTATACGACGCGTCACGCCTATGGCGCGACAAGGGAGAAGGCAGCGGCGAAGGTGCTTTCCCGGCTGGCGAAGGAATTCACCGTCGGCGCTTCGGCTGCAATTTGGGGCAGTGAACCGCCCAGCCTGACAATCGATGACAGCTGGCAGATCGGTATCCTCCAGCTGCTTTCTGCACACAACAAGGGTAGCACATTTTACGACGAGCGATGAGCGGCCACCCCATGAAGTTTCGGCGGGGGCGCTGGGCCCCCGCCTGAAGGAATGGGTATTTTCCCCTGTGGGGTGCGCCGTGGCGGGGGAGGGAAGGCCCGGCGGCGCAACGCAGCGTCTGGGTGCCTGGAGATGCTCCCGTTCGCCTTCCGCGTCGGGCGGGTTAACGCTTCTTCTTTGAATCCGGTTCCCCGCTCGCGCTCGCGCCGCCTTCAGGGTGGTCAGCGTCCCACACCTTGCCGCCGCCGACCCAGGTCTGGAAGACTTTGGTCTTGCGGATCTGTGCGGGCGTGGCGGTGGTGGGGTCGGTATCGACGAGGATGAAATCTGCGCGCTGGCCGGGGGTGAGGCGGCCGAAGCGGGCTTCGGCAAAGCCGGCCCATGCGGCGTCCCTGGTGTAGGCGGACAGGGCGGTGGCGCGGTCGACGCGTTCCTGTGGCTGCCAGCCGCCGGGAGGGGCACCGGTTTCGTCCTCGCGGCTGATCGCGGTGGCAAGGCCGGCCCATGGGTCGGGTAGCTCGACCGGGCTGTCGGACCCGAAGGCAAGGCGCGCGCCGGCGGTCTTGAGTGATTTCCACGCATAGGCGCCGGCAAGGCGATCGGGGCCGAGGCGGGCTTCGGCCATGAGGCGATCCGAGGTCTGGTGGACCGGCTGCATCGAGGCGACGACCCCGCCGCTGGCGGCGATGCGGGTGACGATGGGCCAGTCCTTCGGATCGATCACCTGCGCATGTTCCAGCCGCCAGCGGCGATCGCCCTTGTAGGTTTCGGTCAGATCAGCAATCGCGCCGAGCAGCACGGCGTTGCCTTCATCGCCGATGGCGTGGACGGCGACCTGGAAGTTGTCCATCGCGGCGCGGCTCATCAGGTTGCCGAGCTGGGTCTGGGTGAGCTGCGGCAGGCCGTGCGTATCAGGCTTGTCGGCATAAGGCGCTTTCAGCCATGCGCCGCGCGAGCCGAGCGCGCCATCCATGTAGAGCTTCACCCCGTTGAGCCGCAGGCGATCCGCATAGAGCCACGGCGAGGGGCCGGGGCCGCCGATGAGCACCATGTTGTCCACGCCCGAGGCATAGGACATGATCCGCACATAGAGCTGGTTGGCGTCGCCCGCGCGGCGGAAGGCCTGCCAGTCCTTGAAATCGGTGCCCATGTCGGCAACGGCGGTGAGACCGCGCCGGAAGAAATCGCGCTGGGCCAGCTGCAGCGCGGCGTCATAATCACGGGGCGTGGGGGCGGGGACGACCTTGTCCATCAGTTCCATCGCGGCATCGACGAGGACGCCGGCGGGGGCACCATCGGCCTTGCGCTCGATCGAGCCGCCCGAAGGGGCCTGCGTGGTGGCGATGATGTTGGCGGCCTTGAGCGCGGCGGTGTTGGCCCAGCCGGCGTGACCATCGACACGCTGCAGCCAGACCGGACGGCCGGGGACGACCATGTCAAGCTCGGCCGCGGTGGGGAAACGGCCGAGGTTCCAGCGCTCCTGGTTCCAGCCGCGCCCGATGATCCACGCGCGATCGGGGTGCGCGGCGGCGAAGGTGCTGATCCTGTTGAGCGCGTCGGCGAGCGAGGTGGTTTCCGACAGGTCCAGCGTCATGGCGGCAAAGCCGGTGGACATGACATGGACGTGCGCGTCGATCAGGCCAGGCAACAACACGCGACCCTGGCCATCGACGTGGAACTTCACGCCCTTTTTCGAAGGCTTCTGGCCGGGGGCGTAGACGGCGGTGATGACGCCGGCATCGTCGAAGGTGAAGGCGGCGACCGGCTGCACCGAGCCGTCATCGGCGATGCGCTGACCCTTCACGTTGTCGACAAGGGTGTCGGCCAGCGCGGGGGTGGTAAAGGCGAGCAGGACGGCGGCGGTGAGGAGGAGGCGCATGGGCGGGGCTCTCGGGGTTGGGCTGCGCTTGGTGTCTCGACTTCGCTCGACACGAACGGGGTTGGGATGGAGGTAGGTGTAGTGTCGTTTGCGCTGGGTTTGAAGGCCCACCCCGCTGCGACCAGGCCTCACCTTCGGTTCGGCAAGTCTCGCTCCCCTCCCTCCTTCGACAAGCTCAGGATGAGCGGGAGGGGTTGGGGGTGGGGTTTTCAGGCGCTGCCCTTTTTGGGCAGGCGGCGGATGAGGGCGCTGGTGTCTTCGCGGCCGCCGCCGAGCGCCTGGACATCGGCGTAGAACTGGTCGATCAGCGCGGTGGTGGGCACGCTGGCGCCGAGGTTGCGCGCTTCCTCGATCGCGAGGCCGAGGTCCTTGCGCATCCAGTCCACGGCAAAGCCGAAGTCGAATTCGCCCTTCACCATGGTGTGCCAGCGGTTGTCCATCTGCCACGATTGGGCGGCACCGCCGGAGATCGCCTCGAACACCTTGTCGGGATCGAGCCGCGCGGCCTGGGTGAAACGGATCGCTTCGGACAGGCCGGCAAGCGCGCCGGCGATGCACATCTGGTTGGCCATCTTGGCGGTTTGCCCAGCGCCCGATTTGCCGACATGGACCACGCGCTTGGCATAGGCGGCGAGCACCGGGCGGGCGGCGTCGACCGCCTTTTCGCTGCCGCCGCACATGATGGCGAGGGTGCCGGCCTCTGCGCCGGACTGGCCGCCGGTGACCGGGGCATCGACGCAGAGCAGTTCCTTGTCACGCCCTTCCACCGCGATCTGGCGGGCGATCCGCGCCGAAACGGTGGTATGGTCGATGAACAGCGCGCCGCGGCGCAGCGTGGTGAAGGCGCCGGTGGGGCTGAGCACGACATCGGCGAGATCATCGTCGTTGCCGACGCAGGTGATCACTGCATCCGCGCCCTCGGCCGCTTCGGCAGGGGTGGAGGCGACGTGCGCGGCGAGGCCGGGATTGGCGGCGAGCCATGCCTCGGCACGGGCGGGCGAGCGGTTGTAGATGGTAAGGCGGTGGCCGGCCTTGCCGAGGTGGCGCGCCATGGCGCCGCCCATTACGCCGAGGCCGATCATCGAGACGTTGAGGGGGGAGGAGGTCGTTTCGGTCATGCCTGCGACACTTACCGGGTTTGGCGGCGCGCGCCAGAGTGTTGATGGGGCGGGGGGCTGGATGATCGCTGAACGACCCGCCCCATGCGGGCCACGCCCGGCGCGAACTGGCTCCGGTTGCGAGCGGATCGGGCTTGCGCGCAGGGAGGCGGCGTGTCAGCCAACCATTCATGTTGCAGCGCAATACGTTGAGCCTCGCCGAAAAAATCGCCTTCTGGCTGGTACTTGCCTTTGCCGTGACGATGGCGGTGCTGCCCCATCCACCGCACCTGGCGCTGGACCGGTGGGGTGACAAGGCCGAGCACATGATCGCCTTCGGCACGATGACCATGCTGGCGGCCTTCGCCTTTCCGGCGATGCCGCGCTGGCGCATCGCCGAGCGGCTTTCATTCGTGGGCGCGCTGATCGAAGTGGTGCAGTCGGTAAAGTGGCTGCGCCGTGACTGCGACATCCGCGACTGGGTGGCCGACACCATCGCGATCCTGGCGGTGCTGGGCGTACTGTGGCTGCTCAAGCTGCCCAAGGCGGCATTCACGCGGGATTGAGGTTCCCTTTCGCCCCGCTTTGGACTAGGGGCCGCGCATGGAAAACCGTGCTTTCGCCACCGCCGAAGTCGCGCCCGAAGAGGCCGCGACGCTGACGCTCGCCGATGTTCGTGCGGCGGCGGCGCGAATTAGCGGGCAGGTGGTGCGCACGCCGACGCTTTACAGCAAGACCTTGAGCAAGATCACCGGCGCGGAAATCTGGCTGAAGTTCGAGAACCTGCAGTTCACCGCCGCGTACAAGGAACGCGGGGCGCTGAACGCGCTGCTGCAGCTGACCGAGGAACAGCGCGCGAAGGGCGTGATTGCCGCGAGCGCGGGCAACCACGCGCAGGGGCTGTCGTATCACGGCACGCGGCTGGGCATGCCGGTGACGATCGTGATGCCCAAGACCACCCCGGTGGTGAAGATCATGCAGACCGAAAGCGTGGGCGGCACGGTGGTGCTGGAAGGCGAGACCTTCGACGAAGCCTATGCCCATGCGCGCGCGATGGAACGGCAGATGGGGATGACCTTTGTCCACCCCTTCGACGATCCGCAGGTGGCGGCGGGCCAGGGCACCGTGGCGCTGGAAATGCTGGAAGACGCGCCCGAGATCGAGACGCTGGTGGTGCCGATCGGCGGCGGCGGGCTGCTGACCGGGATGGGCGTGGCGGCGCGCGGGATCAAGCCTTCGATCGGGCTGGTGGGCGTGCAGGCATCGCTGTTCCCATCGATGTATGCGCATCTCAAGCATCTCGACATGCCATGCGGCGGGGACACGCTGGCCGAAGGCATCGCCGTGAAGGCGCCGGGCCTGTTCACGTCGGCCACGCTGGCCGGGATGGTGGACGACGTGGTGCTGGTGAGCGAGGCCGCGCTGGAAACCGCAGTGGCGCTGCTGCTGCAGATCGAGAAGACCGTGGTCGAAGGTGCGGGTGCGGCGGGGCTGGCCGCGGTGATGACGCACAAGAAGCGTTTTGCCGGGCGCAAGGTGGGCATCGTGCTGACCGGCGGGAACATCGATACGCGCCTGCTGGCCAATGTGCTCCTGCGTGACCTGGCGCGGTCGGGCCGGCTGGGCCGCCTGCGCATCACGCTGCAGGACCGGCCGGGCGCGCTGTTCAAGGTGGTGGAGGAGTTCAACCGTTTCCAGGTGAACATCCTGGAAGTGTGGCACAACCGCATCTTCACCAGCCTGCCGGCCAAGGGCCTGACGGCCGAGATCGAATGCGAAGCTCGCGATCGCGAGCAGATCGACCGGCTGGTGGAGGCGCTGCGGGGCAAGGGGTACGAGCTGGAGCAGGTGGAGCTGGGCTGAATTGGCTGCGCGCCGGTTCTCGCACCCCACCATTCCCGCTCCACCGCAGCCACACTCACGGGCATTGAGCTTTGCGAACGGCCGGATGGAACAGTTGGCGTTAACTTCTGGCGTCGGGTGCGTCCCGGGGCGGGACAGCGGGCCGGGCGGCAACGTTTGCCGGTTCAAATCGTCAAGAGTTAACCACTAATGTTGGTTAAGGCGCTTTTACCTCTTGCGCCAGCCGGGCATTGTCCTTTCATAGACGCACCGCCGGATGGGCCGGCGGGCGAGAGGATCAAGACCCGGCCGTGACTGCGCCCGTCCGCTTTCCCCGCTTTTTCGTGACCAGCCCGGCGCCGTGCCCGTATCTGCCGGGCCGCAACGAGCGCAAGGTGTTCACCGAGCTGAAGGGGCCGAACGCCGACGACCTGAACGATGCGCTGGGCCGCATCGGATTCCGCCGCAGCCAGACCGTGGCCTATCGCCCCAGCTGCATCGATTGCACCGCCTGCGTATCGGTGCGCGTGGTGGCGAACGAGTTCCGGCCCAGCTCTTCGCAGAAGAAGGCGATCAAGCAGAACCAGGATCTGATCGTCACCGCGTGCAAACCTTGGTCCACCTCGGAACAGTTCGAGCTGTTGCAGCGTTATCTTGCCGCCCGCCATCCGGGAGGGGGCATGGCCACCATGGACGAAATGGATTTCGCCGACATGGTGGAACATACCCCGGTGAAAAGTTATGTGATCGAGTACAGGGAGCCCAATGCCGACGGCAGTCCGGGGAAGTTGGTGGGGGCCTGCCTCACCGATCACCAGGGCGACGGCCTCTCCATGATATACAGTTTCTACGATCCCCATCACGAGACGCGGACCGGGCTTGGCACTTTCATCATCCTCGATCACATCCTCCACGCCACGCGGATCGGATTGCCCTACGTGTACCTCGGCTATTGGGTCGAAGGATCGGCGCGCATGCAGTACAAGGTGCGCTATCGCCCGCTGGAGCGGCTGGGCCGCGAAGGCTGGACGCGCTTTGAGCCCGACGAGCAGGCCAGCGCCATCGACCGTGCCGTGGCCCTGCGGCGCGACGATATGGCCCCGCCCACGCGCAAGGACGAGCTTCCCGAAGCGGATCGCCGCCGCGCCTGACGCGATCTGGCGGGTGATTGCTGCGGTTGCGGTATCCGGCGCGGTACTGGCCGCGCCGCTGCCTTCGTGGGCGCAATCGCGCGATGCGGACAAGGAACTGGAAGACCTGATCCCGGATGTGGCGCTGGACAATGCCGAGGCCTGGGCCAAGGACACCGATGCCGCAAAGGTGAAGGTGCCGGACGTTTCCACGCTGCTTTCACCCGACACGGTGCCGCCGCTGCCCGACATCCCCGAGATCACGATACCCTGGCCCGACACGGCGGAGATGCCGAAGATCGAGCTGCTGACGCCGGACCCCGACATCGGCACGGCCGAAGAGCAGGCCAAGGCAGCGGAAGAGGCGCTGGACAAGGTTCTGCCCGAAGGTGACGTGGGCCGTGCGACCATTGCCAACGCGGTGGTGGAGAAGGTGGGCAACCAGGTGGAACTGGCCTTCCCGCCGGAAGCGGAGTTCCCCGAGCGCGAGGACGTGGTGACGCGCTTTGGCGGGCTTTCCAGCCTGAAGGCGCTGGACAAGGAAGACGACAACCTGGCCCAGCTTTCCCGCCGGGCGAAGGAAGACGCCGAACTGCTGCAGCAGGTGATGCGGCTTTACGGATACTACGACGCGCAGATCATCCAGTCGCTTTCCGGCTTCGAGGCACCGGCCGAGGGCAGCGACCAGCGCGGGCCGGTGGACGTGAACAAGGTGGTGGTGCGTTTCGACTTGGTGCCGGGGCCGCGCTATACCCTGGCGAAGATCGACCTGGGCGACGTGGACCGCGCGGATATCTACAAGCCCGGCGATGCGGCGATGCTGCGCGAAAGCTTTGCCCTGCACACGGGCGACCCGGTGAACACCGACCGTATCGGCGAGGAGCGGCTGCATCTCGATCTCAAGCTGGGGCGCAGCGGCTATGCCTTTGCCAAGGTGGGCGCGCCGCACCTGCTGATCAACCACGAGCCGCGCACCGGCGACCTGACGATCCCGGTGACGACGGGCGGCAGATACCAGTTCGGCAAGGTGAACAGTTCGCTGCCCGAATATCTGTCATCTCGCCACCTGCAGACGATCGCCCGGTTCAAGCCGGGCGAGGTCTATGACCGGGTGATGGTGGACGACCTGCGGCAGGCGATCCTGGCGACGGGGCTGGTATCTTCGGTGACGGTGCAGAGCCGCGAGGCGGCGGCGCCGGCCGGCACGCAGCCGGGCACGGTGGATCTGGACGTGACGATGGCCAAGGCGCCGCAACGGACCATTGCCGGGCTGATCGGCTTTTCCAGCGGCGAAGGCGTTCGGCTGGAGGCAAGCTGGGAGAACCGCAACCTGTTCCCGCCTGAAGGCATGTTGCGGCTGCGCGGCGTGGCGGGCACGCGCGAGCAGCTGGCAGGGGTGACGTTCCGCCGCAACAACTTCCTCAGCCGAGACCAGGTGCTGACCGCAGACCTTTATGCGCAGACGCAGAAGACGCTGGCGTTCGACGCGCGCACCGCATCGTTCATCACCACGCTGGAAAAGCAGACGACGCTGATCTTCCAGAAGCCGTGGGTCTATTCGGTTGGGCTGCAGGTGATCGCCACGAGCGAGCTGCAGAACGCATCGGCCCAGCGCAACACCTATTTCATCGGCGCGCTGCCCTTGCATGCGGGGTATGACGGCAGCAACGACCTGCTTGACCCAACGCGCGGTTTCCGCGTGAGCATGGCGGTGAGCCCCGAGATCTCGGTGACCGACGGGCGCAGAAGCAAGTATGTGAAGGCGCAGCTGGACGCCAGCTACTACCAGCCAGTGGCCGAGAAGGTGGTGATCGCCGCGCGCACGCGGGTGGGCACGATCCAGGGCACGGTGCTGGAAAACATCGCGCCATCGCGGCGGTTCTATGCCGGCGGCGGCGCATCGGTGCGTGGCTATGCCTTCCAGGCGGTGGGCCCCAAGGATGCCGAGGGCGATCCCATCGGCGGGCGCAGCCTGACCGAATTCTCGCTCGAGGCGCGGGTGAAGACCGGGCTGGTCGGCGGGGCAGTGAGCGTGGTGCCGTTCGTTGACGCGGGCACCGTGGGCAATGGCACGACACCCACGCTTTCAGGCATGCAGTATGGCGTGGGGCTGGGCGTGCGGTATCAGACCAACTTCGGCCCGATCCGCATCGACGTGGGCACACCGCTGACGCGGCGCAAGGGTGACCCGCGCATCGGCGTGTACGTATCGCTGGGGCAGGCGTTCTGATGGCGGAGGAGACGACACCGCCGCCTGCCGCGCCGACTGCTGTTGCGGAGCACAGCGAAGCAGAGCCACAGACGACCGCGGAGCGCAGCGAAGCAGAGCCACAGACAGCGGTCCGCAGGCTAGGCCTCTGGTGGCGCGCGCTGCGGTGGACGCAGCGGGTGGTGGTGGCGCTGGCGCTGCTGGCCGGGCTGGTGCTGGGCGCGGTGGCGGTGCTGGACAGTTCGGTGGGGCACCGATTGGTGGTGGACCGCATCGCGGCGCTGACGCCGGGATCGGGCCTGCGCATCCGCATCGGGCGGATCGAAGGTTCGCTTTATGGCACGGCGACGCTGCGCAACGTGGTGCTGAGCGATCCGCAGGGCCGGTTCATGACCATTCCCGAGGCGGAGCTGGACTGGCGGCCGCTGTCGTGGATGAAGCGCGGGCTGGATATCCGGCGGCTGGAACTGCACCGGGGCACGCTGCTGCGTACGCCGCGCTTCAACCCCGGCGATCCCAACGCACCGATCCTGCCCAACTTCGACATCCGGGTGGACCGGTTCGTGGTGGACAACCTGACGGTTGCGAAGGGCGTGATGGGCGAGCCGCGGCGCATTGACCTGACCGCCAGGGCCGACATCCGCGGCGGGCGGGCGCTGCTGGACGTGAACGGCCGGCTGGGCGGGCGTGACAAGCTGGTGCTGCATCTGGACAGCGAGCCGGAGCGCGACCGCTTTGAGCTGGGCCTGCTGTACAACGCGCCCAAGGACGGCGTGCTGGCGGCGCTGACCGGGGTGAAGCGCGATGTGGTGGCGCGGATCGGCGGCAACGGGCGGTTCAAGCAATGGCGCGGGTTTGGCTGGGCATCGCAGGACGGGCGCAAGCTGGCCGCGTTGCTGATCGACAACCGCGAAGGGCAATACCGGGTGGCCGGGCAAGCCTGGCCCGACGGACTGGTGAGCGGCACCACCAAGGGCGCGGTGGGGGACAAGCTGTCACTGGTCTATGAAGGGACGCTGGTGAACAGCGTGCTCGACGGACGGCTGCTGGCCAAGGGTGGCGCGTTCCTGGCAGCGGTGCAGGGCGGGCTGGACCTGGGCAACAACCGCGCCAACGAGCTGGGTTTCAAGCTGGCGCTGACCCGGCCGGAGCGCGTGCTGGCGAACCCGGCGGTGCAGGGGGTGCGTGCCGACGGGATGCTCGACGGGCAGTTTACCGACCTTTCCATCCGGCACGATGTGCGGGTTGGCCGGCTGCAATCGGGCGACATTCTGGCCGAAGGGCTGCGCACTGCCGGCACCGCGCACTGGGACGGCAAGGCGCTGCGCCTGCCGGTGGCGCTGACGGCGCAACGGGTGAAGACGGGCCAGCCGCAGATCGACCCACGCTTTGCCGGCGGATCGGTGAACGGCACGCTGGTGCTGGCTGGCAACAGCCTGACCTCTGACGGCATTGCGGTGAACCTGCGCGGGCTTTCGGCGCGGCTGGTGCTGCGCGGTGACATTGCGCGCGGCGGCTATGCTTTGGCGGGGCCGGTGCAGGCGCGGGGCTTTGCCCTGCCCAACCTGGGGCTGGTGGACGCCAATGCCAAGATCCTTGCCAAGTTCGGCAATGGCGTGCCGTGGAGCGTGCAGGCCAACGCCGCCGGGCGGATGACACGGATCGACAATGCCACGCTGGCCAACCTGACCGGCGGCAACGTGCGCTTCAACGGCGGGGTGACGGTGGGGCAGGCGATCCCGCTGGTGTTCCGCAAGGCGCGGCTGACCTCCACCAAGCTGCAGCTGGCGCTGGACGGCAAGGTTGCCACCGATGGCAGCACCACCGTGGCGGGATCGGGCCGGCATGTCGATTACGGCCCGTTCACGGTGGAAGCCAACGTGGCGAAGGACGGGCCGCACGCGGTGCTGGTGTTCGCCAGCCCGCTGCCGGCGGCGGGGCTGAAGGACGTGCGCGTGGCGATCGAACCGACGCCAGACGGTTTCACCATCGACACCAAGGGCGATTCCCGGCTGGGGCCGATCGCCGGGCTGCTGGATCTGACCGCGCCCAAGAACGGGCCGACCCGCATCGGCATTCGCCAGTTCAACGTTTATCAGACCAATGTGACCGGCGCGGTAACGCTGGACAAGGCGGGTGTGGCGGGCGATCTGACCCTGACCGGAGGCGGGCTGGACGGCACGGTGCATCTGGCGCCGAGCGCCGAGGGGCAGACCGTGGTGGCGGACCTTTCCGCGCGCAATGCCAAGTTCGGCGGGGCCAAGCCGATCTCCATCGGTGCGGCCAAGGTGACGGTCAACGGACTGTTCGCCAAGGATAATTCGACCATCGAGGCGCACGTTGAGGCGCAGGGCATCGCCACGGGCAAGCTGTTCGTGGGCCGCATGGTGGCCGATGCGACGATCGTGAACGGCAGCGGTTCGGTGACGGCATCGCTGGCCGGGCGGCGCGGCACGCAGTTTGCGCTGCAGGGCACCGCGGCGTTCGAACCGGGCAAGGTGATCGCGTTCGTTTCGGGCGATTATGCGGGGCGCGAAATCTCCATGCCCCGGCGCGCGGTGATCGAACGCGAGGGCGAGGGCGATAGCGCGGGCTGGCGCCTGCAGCCCACGCAGCTGAATTTCGGGCGCGGCGCGATTATCGCCAGCGGGCGCGTGCTGGGCGGGCCGACCGCGCTGAACATCGCGGTTTCGCGCATGCCGCTGTCGGTGATCGACATCGTGGTGGCGGACCTGGGGCTGGGCGGGCTGGCATCGGGCACGATCGATTACCGCAACGACCACACCGGAGCGCCATCGGGCCACGCGGCGCTGCAGATCAAGGGGCTGACGCGATCGGGCCTGGTGCTCACCTCGCGCCCGCTGGACATCGCCCTGGTGGCGACGCTGGACGAGCGCGCGCTGCAGGCGCGGGCAGTGGCCAAGGACGGAACCAGCATGCGAGGGCGGCTGCAGACGATCGTCAGCGATCTGCCCCGCGGCGGCACGATGATCGAACGGCTGCGCGCCGGCAAACTGCGCGGGCAATTGCGCTATTCCGGCCCGGCGGATGCGCTGTGGCGGCTGACCGCTGTGGAAGTGTTCGACCTGACCGGGCCGATGGGCGCGGCGGCGGACGTTTCCGGCACCATCGACAACCCGACGATTTCGGGCGCGGTGGCCACCAATGCGCTGCGCGTGCAGAGTTCGCTGACCGGATCGGACATACGCGATGTGCAGGCGGTGGGCGTGTTCGCGGATTCGCGGCTTTCGTTGGCCAGCTTTGCCGGCACCACGCCCAACGGCGGGCGGGTGAGTGGCAGTGGCGCGATCGACCTGTCGAACCTTTCGACCCAGGGCGTGGCGCTGGACCTGCGGCTGGCCGCCGGCAATGCGCAGCTGATCAACCGGCCCGACATGGCGGCGACGATCACCGGGCCGCTGCGGGTGATGTCCAACGGCGTGGGGGGCACGGTGGCGGGCCGCGTGCGGATCGACCAGGCGAAGTGGGTTCTGGGCCGGGCCAGCGGCGCGACCGCGCTGCCAACCATCGCCACCGACGAGATCAACGCCCGGGCCGATATCGCGCCGCCGCGCGCGCGTTCGGCCCCGTGGCGCTACCTTATCGACGCCAGCGCGCCCAACCGCATCGACGTGCGCGGTCTGGGGCTGGACAGCGAATGGGGCGCGGACATCCGCCTGCGCGGCGACACCGCCAACCCGCAGATCTTCGGCGATGCGGAGTTGATCCGCGGCGGCTATGAATTCGCGGGCAAGCGCTTTGAGCTGACGCGCGGCAAGATCCGCTTTACCGGCGAAGTGCCGGTGGACCCGCGGCTGGACATCGTGGCCGAGGGCGACGCCAATGGCGTGGCGGCAAAGATCTCGATCGGCGGATCGGCGCAGAAGCCGATCATCAGCTTCACCTCCACCCCGGCAATGCCCGAAGAGGAACTGCTCAGCCGGCTGCTGTTCGGCAGCTCGATCACCCAGATCTCCGCGCCCGAAGCGCTGCAGCTGGCCTCTGCGGTGGCAAGCCTGCGCGGGGGCGGGGGGCTGGACCCGATCAACAAGCTGCGCAGCGCAATCGGACTGGACAGGCTGCGCATCATCGGCGCGGACGCGACGACCGGGCGCAGCACCTCGATCGCGGTGGGCAAGTACCTGGGGCGGCGGTTCTTCGTGGAACTGGTGACCGACGGGCGCGGATACAGCGCGACCTCGATCGAATTCCGCATCACCCGCTGGCTGGCGCTCCTCGGCACGATTTCCACGCTGGGCGATGAATCGATCAACCTGAAGGCGAGCAAGGATTATTGAGGGCTGCGTGCAGTGCCGCCCTGGATTGCTTCGCTTCGCTCGCCATGCCTATTCGATCGGGGTTGGATTCAGTGGCTGGCGGAGAGAGTTTCAGCCAATCCCGCTGTGACTGGGCCTTGCTGCGCAAGACCAAGCCTCGCTGCCCCTCCCCTCTGGGGTGGGGTTGGGGTGGGGGTTCGGCGGCTGCGTTAGAGCGCATGAGAAAAGGGCCCCGCCTTGCGACGGGGCCCTTTCGCTAGTTCGATGCGCCGGTCAGGCGTTGACGATGGTTTTCACTTCCATGAAGTCCTTCAGCCCGTGGCGCCCGCCTTCGCGGCCGTTGCCGGACTGCTTGTATCCGCCGAAGGAGCCACCCTTCACGCCGCCCCACTGGTTCACCCCGACAAGGCCGGCGCGCAGGTCGCCGACGATCGGGCGTGCCTCTTCCGGATCACCGGTGACGGTGGCGGAAAGGCCGTAGGAGGTGCGGTTGGCGAGTTCGACGCCTTCATCCAGCCCGTTGTAGGTCGTGATGGTGGCGACCGGGCCGAAGGTTTCCTCTCGGAAGATGGTCATGTCCGGCGTTACGTCGGCGAACACGGTGGGACGGATGTAGAACCCGCGGTTGACGTTTTCGGGCAGGCCGGGGCCGCCTTCGAGCAGGGTCGCGCCTTCCTCGATGGTCTTTTCGATCAGGCCCTGCACCTTTTCCCACTGCGCCTTGTTGACCACGGGGCCGATATGCGGGCCTTCCTCGTGCGGGTTGCCCACCTTCACCGCCGCGAAATAGTTCTTCACGAAGGCGGCGGTCTCGTCCTTGCGCTCCGCCGGCACGAGCAGCCGGGTGGGGGCGATGCAGCTCTGGCCGGTGTTGGCGACAACGCCCTGCAGCGTGCCGGGCAACTGCGAGGCGAGATCGGCACCGGGCAGGACCAGGTTGGGCGACTTGCCACCCAGTTCCTGGTGCACGCGCTTGACCGTGTCGGCCGCGTTCTTGGCAATCTGGATGCCGGCGCGGGTGGAGCCGGTGAACGAGACCATGTCGACA
Organism: Novosphingobium cyanobacteriorum; assembly: GCF_029436685.1. Lineage (GTDB taxonomy): Bacteria > Pseudomonadota > Alphaproteobacteria > Sphingomonadales > Sphingomonadaceae > Novosphingobium > Novosphingobium cyanobacteriorum. Next base: position 69,283 of record NZ_JAROCY010000007.1, on the reverse strand, counting down.
TCGGGATGGACCGTCAGCGCCACGCCCACGCCGGGGCCATCACCCTGCACAAGGTTGAACACGCCGGCAGGCACGCCGGCCGCGTCGAGCACTTCGGCAAAGATCTTGGCGTTGGAGGGGCATTCCTCCGAAGGCTTCAGCACCACGGTGTTGCCGGCAAGGATGCAAGGTGCAACCTTGGCGCAGATCTGGTTCAGCGGCCAGTTCCATGGGGTGATCGCGGCGACGACGCCGATCGGTTCATAGACGATGCGCGCGTTGGGAGCGCCGGGGATTTCCTCTTCCCAACGGAAACCGTCGAGCGCTTCGAGCGAACCCATGATGTAGCCCATGCCTGAGCCGACCTGTGCGGTGCCGGCAAAGCTGATGGGGGCGCCCATTTCCTCGCTGATCACGGGTGCGAAATCGGGGATGCGGCGCTTGTATTCGGCAAGGATGCGTTCCAGCAGCGCCTTGCGCTCTGCCACAGGGGTCTTGCTGAAGGTCTTGAACGCACGCTTGGCGGCGGCGACCGCCTTGTCCACATCGGCCTGGCTGCCGAGCATGATGGCGGCGCAGGGCTCTTCGGTAGCGGGGTTGATCACGAGGTGGCGACGCCCGCCCTCGCTGTCTACCCATTGGCCGTTGATGTAGTGTTGAAGCAGTTCGCGCATGGGATTCCTCCGGGAGAAGCAGGTTCCGAGCAGGTCGGGTCACCCCCGAAGGATTGCAAGGGGTTGCCGTGAAAGCAACCCCTCCTAATCGAACACTTAAAGGGCAGGGTGGTGTGCGGTCAGACGGTTCGGCGGCCGCGGAACAGCTGGATCAGGCCGACCACGATCGCAACGATCAGCAGAAGGTGGATGACGCCGGCAGTAACCTTGAACGCAAAGACGCCGAGCGCCCAGAGCACGAGCAGAATGAGGGCGATGGTCATCAGCATGGCGGATTCTCCCAAAAAAAGGTCCGGATCGGACTGGGTAGCTTGGCCGAACAACCACCTGTGGCGGCTCCGGGTTCCCTGAACGGGGTGAAGCCCGGCCTCCGCACGCTTACGTATCCGCGCTAACCAATTCTTTGGATGGGCAAGTTTATGCCAGTTGCATGGGGTTGGGTCTCATCACGCGCGCCGCTACCGCACGCCGCATGGTCGAAAGCCTGCGTACCGGGTGGGTGGCGTTGGCCACGTTCCTGGCGTTGCTGGCTTTTTCCGGCGCGCTGGTGGGCGCCTTCAGCCATTCCACGCGCGTGGCGGACGACCTCGCCCGTACCGACGAACGCGCCCTGGTGGCCCGCTACATTGCGCGGGTCAGCGCTTCCAGCGTACTGGCGCAGCAGAGCCTGCTGAGCTGGGACGAAACGGTGAAGCGCACCCGCCCGGTGGTGGACAAGGACTGGGTCGATCGCGAATTCGGGCAATTCTTCCATTCCAACCTGGCGATCGATGCGGCGTTCCTGGTGCATGCAGACGGCACTGTCGCGGGCGCCTGGCATAACGGACAGTCGGCCCCGCTGTCGGATTTTGCCGACGTGCGCGCACAGGCGGTGGCGCTGATCGCCAAGTCGCAGGAGCCGGGTCGGGAAGTAGGACGCGCGACCGGCAGGACGCTGATCGCCGGAATGCCATGGACGATCGGCAGCGACGGTTTGCCGCTGCCACGCGCTGCTGGTGGAATCGTGCGCCACAAGGGCATGCCCGCGATCATCACCGTGGCAACCGTGATGCCTGATCGTGACATTGCGCTGCTGGGTGACCGCCGGCCCGATTATCTCGTGGCGATCCGCAACCTGCAACCTGTGCTGCTGCGGCAGATGGCGCAGGACCTCGTGCTGAATGACGTGGCGATCATGCCTGCGGATGGCGACAAGGCGCAGGGCCGCAATTTCATACCACTGCTCACCGGTTCGGGCGAGAGGGTGGGCCTGCTGACATGGTCCGCCAAGACGCCGGGCCCCACGATCGTGCGCCGCACCGCGCCATTGCTGGCCACCTGGATCCTGTTCTTCATCGGCGTGGTGGTGGGTGGCACGATCCTGCTGCGCCGCAGCCGCCGCACTGCGCACGAACTTGAGGCGAGCGAGGCGCAGGCCCAGCACAATGCGCTGCACGATGCGATGTCGGGCCTGCCCAACCGCCAGCACTACATGCAGCGGCTGCGCGCAGAGCTGGCCGATTGCGCCTTGGGCCACGGGCCGGGCGATGTGTTCGTGGCTTATATCGACATCGACAGCTTCAAGGTGGTGAACGATACGCTGGGCCACCACGTGGGTGACGAGCTGGTGCGCCAGGTGGCGCTGCGGCTGCGCCGGGCGCTGCCGCCGGGTGACTTCATCTCGCGCTTTGGCGGGGACGAGTTCGTTCTGCTGCGCCGTGCCGAGGGTGGGCGCATTGCCGCCGATGCGCTGGGCATGCAGGTGATGGCGCTGATGCGCGAACCTTTCGTGATTTCGGGCAACAACCTGGAAGTGAGCTGCAGCTGCGGCATTTCGTGGGGGCCAGAGCAGAGCGAGGATCCGGGCGAACTGCTGCGTCGTGCGGACATTGCGCTCTATCGCGCCAAGCAGCGCGGACGGGCACGCTATCGGCGCTTCACACGCGACATGGACGCATCGGTAAAGCTGCGCCGCGAAATGGAAACCGAGCTGCGCCGCGCCATCGCGCGCGACGAACTGTCGGTGGCGTTCCAGCCGATCGTGGGAACGGTGCAGGGCGATGTCCGCGGGTTCGAGGCGCTGCTTCGCTGGTCGCATCCCGAACGTGGCGAGATCCGCCCCGGGCTGTTCGTGCCGATTGCCGAGCAGAGCGGGCTGATGATCCCACTGGGCAACTGGATGCTGCGCCGCGTGTTCAACGAATGCCGCAACTGGCCGCAGTGCGACATCTCGGTCAATCTTTCGCCATTGCAGATCATGGCATCGGATTTCCTGCCAACCATTGGCGGCATCCTGGCCGAAACCGGGATCGATCCGCGCCGGGTTGTGCTGGAGATCACCGAGGGCGTGATGCTCGACCGGTCGGACCACGTGGTGCGCGTGCTGCGCGAGCTGAACCGCATGGGCTTCCGCATCGCGCTCGACGATTTCGGCATCGGCTATTCTTCGCTGTCCTATCTGCGCTCGTTCCAGTTCGACCGAATCAAGATCGACCGTTCGTTCGTGCAGAACGTGGAGGGCGACATGGATGCGCAATCGATCCTCGGCGCGATCGTGTCGCTGGGCCATACCCTGCGCATGAAGGTGGTGGCCGAAGGGGTGGAGACCGAGGTGCAGCGCCGGCTGGTGCAGGCGGCGGGCTGCGAACTGGTGCAGGGCCACCTGTTCTGGCGGGCGATGCCCACCGAAGATGCGCGGGCGCTGATTGACCGGCAGAACGAACGGATGCGGCTGGCGAGCTGACGGGCAAGCGATCCGCTGGCAGATACGAAAAAGGGCGCCGATGGGCGCCCTTTTTCGTACCTGCAAAGGCGATCAGCCGTTGGTGCGGGCGGTTTCGTTCGCGGCGGTCACGGTGGCGCTGGCCGGATAGATGAAGCCGAAGGTGGGCGAGGGGCGCAGGCCGAGCGAGCCGGTGGGGCCATACCACACGCGCACCTGGCTCCAGTCACCCGCAGGGGAAACGTCAACCGCCATCACGCCGCGTTCGATCATGCCGGGGCGCGACCAGTTGGCGTGGTTGATCAGGATGTGGCGATCGTCGACCACCTTGGAAACGACGGCGACGTGTCCATACGGCATGGCCGAAGTGCCGCGGAAGGCCAGTACCGCGCCGGGGCGAGGGCGTTCGCCACGGGCATAGACGCCTTCGGCATTGACCCACCAGTCACGCCCGTTGCCCGAAAGCTGCACTTCGCCGATCTGGCGCGCATAGGCCACGCACTGCAGGCGGGCCTGGGCCTCTGCCGGCATGGCGAGGAGCGTGAGCAGGGCGACAAGGCTGGAAAGCGCGACACGAAGCATGGGAGCCTTCGTAAGGAATCCAGCGGATTCGAGAACCCGCCCCCGGCTCGGCTGGCCGTGGACTCCAAACGATTCATCCCGCAGTTGCGAACACTGTGGAAAAAATCACAGCGTCGCGCGTTGATAGGGCTTTTTGCGAGCTGGAATAGAAAAGGGCGCCCGGTTTCCCGGACGCCCCTTCGTGCTTCGGATGATCCGCGCGGATCAGGCCGAATAGTACATGTCGAATTCGACGGCCGACGGCGTGGTTTCCCAGCGCAGCACTTCGGGCCACTTCAGTTCGATGTAGGCTTCGATCTGGTCCTTGGTGAACACGCCACCCTGCAGCAGGAAGTCGTGGTCGGCTTCGAGCGATTCCAGGGCTTCGCGCAGCGAACCGCAGACGGTCGGCACGGCGGCGAGTTCGGCCGGCGGCAGGTCGTAGAGGTTCTTGTCCATGGCTTCGCCCGGGTGGATCTTGTTCTTGATCCCGTCGAGACCGGCCATGAGCAGCGAGGCGTAGCACAGGTAGGGGTTGGCCATCGCGTCGGGGAAGCGGAATTCCACGCGCTTGGCCTTCGAACCGGCGCCATAGGGGATGCGGCACGAAGCCGAACGGTTGCGGGCCGAATAGGCCAGCAGCACCGGCGCTTCATAGCCCGGCACCAGACGCTTGTAGCTGTTGGTGGTCGGGTTGGTGAAGGCGTTCAGCGCCTTGGCATGCTTGATCACGCCACCGATGAAGTACAGGCACATGTCCGACAGGCCGGCATAGCCGTTGCCGGCGAAGAGCGGCTTGCCCGAATCCCAGATCGAGATGTGGGTGTGCATGCCCGAGCCGTTGTCGCCCTTGATCGGCTTCGGCATGAAGGTGGCCGACTTGCCATAGGCGGCGGCAACCTGCTGCACGACGTACTTGTAGACCTGCATGCGGTCAGCCGTCTGGACGAGCGTGCCGAAGGTGAGGCCCAGTTCGTGCTGCGCGGCGGCCACTTCGTGGTGATGCTTGTCGCAGGGCAGGCCCATTTCGAGCATGGTCTTGACCATTTCGCCACGGATGTCGACGCAGCTGTCGACCGGCGCAACGGGGAAGTAGCCACCCTTCACGCCCGGACGGTGGCCGAGGTTGCCGCCTTCATAGTCCTTGTTGGTGTTGGTCGGCAGCTCGATGTCGTCGATGCGGAAGCCGTTGCCGTCGTAGCCGTCATAGAACTTCACGTCGTCGAACAGGAAGAACTCGGCTTCGGGGCCGACATAGACGGTGTCGCCGATGCCCGAGGCCTTGACGAAGGCTTCGGCGCGCTTGGCGGTGGAACGCGGATCGCGCGAGTACAGCTCACCGGTCGAGGGTTCGACGATGTCGCACGTGATGATCAGCATCGGCGTGGCCGAGAACGGATCGACGAAGACCGAGTCGAGATCGGGCTTCAGGATCATGTCGGACTCGTTGATCGCCTTCCAGCCTTCGATCGACGAACCGTCGAACATCAGGCCATCTTCCAGCTCGTCTTCGCCGAGCACCGAGGCGACCATGGTCAGGTGCTGCCACTTGCCCTTGGGATCGGTGAAGCGCAGGTCGACCCATTCGATTTCCTCGTCCTTGATACGGGCGAGAATGTCCTTTGCACTTGCCATCGCTGGTCCTTCTTCTTGACCCCGCGTCGACCATCCGCCGGCGGGGCATTACAGGGGTGGATGTGATTGGAGGCCGCCCGTCCCGAGGCCACCCCCTCCGATTGCCGCGCCGCGCCCATCGGAACGCGGCGGCGTCAAGTTCAGATCGCCGCGTCGTCGCGTTCTCCGGTGCGGATGCGCAGCGCGCTTTCGACCGGGATGACGAAGATCTTGCCGTCGCCGATGCGGCCGGTCTGCGCGGCGGACGCGATCGCTTCCACCACGCGGTCGACCAGGGCATCGCCAACCACGACTTCCAGCTTCACCTTCGGCAGGAAATCGACGACGTATTCGGCGCCGCGGTAAAGTTCGGTGTGGCCCTTCTGCCGGCCGAAACCCTTGGCTTCGGTAACGGTGATGCCGGAAACGCCGATTTCGTGCAGCGCCTCCTTCACCTCGTCCAGCTTGAAGGGCTTGATGATCGCTTCGACCTTCTTCACTCGATCAGACCCCGCACGGGCCGGCCCGTTCCCGAAGGAGGCCGGCGGTTTTCCCTAGTGCCACCATCTTATCCAAGAATCGTGCCACGCTCTGCTGCAATGCACTAGGCCATCGCCCGCCTTCGCGAAAGCGGGAAATGCGCGGGCGCGGCAAGAAGAGAATCGATTTCACGCGCCCTGCATTGCGCATGTTGCGCAATGACGAACGAATAATGCACAAATTTTGCGCAAGGCTGCCTGATTTTTAGGCAGGCAACCCGTCAATATGGCGGCTTGTCGAGACCCTTCGGGCTCAGGGTGAAGATCTCGCAACCATCTTCGGTAATGCCGATGGAGTGCTCGAACTGGGCCGAGAGCGAACGGTCGCGCGTCACCGCCGTCCAGCCGTCGTCAAGGATCTTCACCGCCGCCTTGCCGAGGTTGATCATCGGCTCGATCGTGAAGAACATGCCGGGGCGCAGTTCCGGCCCGGTGCCGGCGCGCGCGGCGTGGATCACCTCGGGCGCATCGTGGAACAGCCGGCCAAGGCCGTGGCCGCAGAATTCGCGCACCACGCCATAGCGCTGCTTTTCGGCATGGGCCTGGATCGCCGCCCCGATATCACCCAGCCGCGCGCCGGGGCGGGCCTGCTCGATGCCGATCATCAGGCATTCGTGCGTCACATCGACCAGCCGCCGCGCCTTCAGCGGCACATCGCCGACCAGGTACATGCGGCTGGAATCGCCGTGCCAGCCATCGAGCAGCGGGGTCACGTCGATGTTGACGATGTCCCCGTCCTTCAGCGTCTTGTCCGAAGGGATGCCGTGGCAGACCACGTGATTGATCGAAATGCAGCACGAATGGGCATAGCCGCGATAGCCGAGCGTGGCGGGAATCGCGCCGCCATCCAGCGTCATCTGCCGCACCACGTCGTCAAGGTAGTCGGTGCGCACGCCAGGGACGACCAGCGGAGCCAGAGCATCGAGGATTTCCGCAGCCAGCCGCCCGGCCTTGCGCATGCCTTCGAAGCCCGCAGGCCCGTGCAGCTTGATGGTGCCGTCGCGCGGCAGCACTTCGGTATCGTCGGCGATCACATAATCGGTCATGCAAGCGATGTAGCGACTTTGCGAACGAATTGCGAGATCAAGGCGCGGCGAATGCGGTTCTAAATTCAGGTTTTACCGCAGCCAGCACCGCAGGGGTGACCGGAACCGTCACCTCGTAATCCCCTTCTGCATAAGGGCCGGCGTTGTAGGGTGCGATCAGGAAGCCGACGCGGTCGAAGCCCTTGCGGCCCTTTGATCCAAGGATGACGACCTGTTCAAGCGGATCGACGCATTTGACGAAGTCGTTCATGTCGTCTCCCCACTCGGTGCCATAATCCACCGAGCCGCGCTTCTTGATGCGTTCCTTGTCCAGCCCGGCGCAGAAGGGCTTGAGGATGGCGGCCTTGAACGCTGCCTTCGAGGTGAACAGGTCCAGCGGCTGGCGGCGGACATTGGCGGCCTTGTCCCACAGCACCGTGTCGAAGACATAGTTGGGATGCGCGCCGCCGGTGTAGCTGCCGACGATCGTGGAGAGGCTGAGCCAGCCGGGCAGGTCGGTCACCACCTGCCAGTCCTTCGATGCGCTGTAGGCGTTGTAGGGGAAGCCGCCCTGCTTGGCCTCCTTGCGGCCTTCGCGCGCATCGGCGAGCAGGCTGGCCTTCGCCGCATCGAGGTCCTTGTCCAGCCAGTCCTTCAGGGCAGGTATGGCGGCAGCTTCCCTTGGGTAGGCATAATCGAATTCGTAGAGGCTGCTGGCTTCGCTGACCTTGCGCGCTTCCGCAGCAGAAGCGGGCGGGGCGGCAGGCGCGGCTGGTGCGGATGGTTGGGCGGAAGCGCTGCCGGTTGGCTCCGGCGCAGGAGACTTGCCGGAGCAGGCGGCGAGCGCGGCCGCCGCGATCAGCACAGGAAAACTACGCATAAGGGCTGGCATCGCACCAATTTCCTCTCGCAACCGCCGCTTCCCTGCGGCAGGGTTATGGCAAGATGACTGACAGACACGCGTTGATCCAGCCCGATCGTGGCCAGAAGGCCGTTCCGCTCCACCTTGTCGACAAGACGACCTTTCCCGACTGGCTCAAGGGCCTGAACGGCGGGCAGCGCGCGGCAATAGCGGCGCAGAAGTTCGAGGGCGGCGGTTTCGAGACGGCGATCGTGCCCGATGGCGATGATTGGTTCGCAGTGGGCGGGGTGGCCGATGCGGGCGCGCTGTCCGGCTGGTGCCTGGCCAAGCTGGCCGAGGTGCTGCCCGGCGGCACCTATCGCCTGGCGAAGGGCGATGCCGGAAAGGCGATGCACGGCTGGCTGACCGCGCAATACCGGTTCGATCGCTATCGCAAGGATCCCAAGCCGAACGATCCGCGCATCCTCCTGACGCAGGACGTGAAGGCGATCGAACCCGCGTTGGCCGAGGCGGCGGCGGTGATGATGGTGCGCGATCTGGTCAATACGCCGGCAGAGGATATGGGCCCGGCCCAGCTGGAGGCAGAGGCGCGCGCGCTGGCCAAGGCGCACCACGCCACGGTCCACGTTGTTTCGGGCGATGCGCTGGAGCGGGATTACCCGATGATCCACGCCGTGGGCCGCGCCGCTTCACGCCATCACGCGCCCCGCCTGATCGAGCTGGAATGGGGCGATGCCAGGCATCCGCGCGTGGCCATTGTGGGCAAGGGCGTGTGCTTCGATTCGGGCGGGCTGGACCTGAAGCCTTCGAGCGGCATGGCCCTGATGAAGAAGGACATGGGCGGCGCGGCCCATGCGCTGGCGCTGACCGGGCTGGTGATGCAGGCGGGCCTGAAGGTGCGGCTGCACCTGCTGGTCCCCGCGGTGGAGAACGCCGTTTCGGGCAACGCCATGCGTCCGGGCGACATCCTGCGCACGCGGCAGGGGATGAGCGTGGAAGTGACCAACACCGATGCCGAAGGGCGGCTGGTGCTGGGCGATGCGCTGGTCCGCGCGAGCGAGGAGGAGCCGGAGCTGGTGATCGACTTCGCCACGCTGACCGGCGCGGCGCGCGTGGCGCTGGGGCCTGACCTGCCGGCCATGTTCGCGCGCAGCGATGCCACGGCCGAAGGCCTGCTGCGCGCCGGGATCGAACGCGATGATCCCTGCTGGCGGCTGCCGCTTCACGATGGCTATCGCGAATACCTGAAAAGCGACGTGGCCGATATTCTCAACAGCCATGCCAATGGCTTTGCCGGGGCCAGCGTGGCGGGCCTGTTCCTCGATCGGTTCGTGGGTGAAGGCCTTGATTGGGCGCACTTCGATACCTTCGCCTGGCGGCCGGTGGGCAAGCCCGGGCGGCCCAAGGGGGGCGAGGCGCTGGGCCTGCGCGCGGCATGGGGGCTGCTGCAGGCGCGCTTTGGCTGATCGGCAGGGGAATGGGCGTGGTAATCGGCGTGGACAAGGGATCGCTTGAACGTGGGGGCCAATACCAGTAAGCGCGCGGCTTTCCTGCTTGGGGACCAGACAGACTTGACCGCAGCGACCGACCTTGACCTGATCGAACAGCCGCTGGCCGGCCGCGAGCTGGCGTTGACCGTGCCTTCGGTGAAGCTCGATCCGCTGCACCGCCCGGTGCGTGGCGATCTGGCGCATATTGCCCTGGCCGGAAAGGTCTTCGTGCCGCACTATGCCGTGCCGATGCCCCATGCCGTCAACGCCGGCGGGGCCACGCTGCGCGCGGCGGGCCGCGCCGATGGTGAGGCGATCTGCGAGCTGCCGGCGGGCGAGACGTTCAACGTGCTCGACATGGCGGGCGGCTGGGCCTGGGGCCAGCAAGGTGATGACGGCTTCGTCGGCTATGTGCCGCTGGATGCGGTGACCGTGCTGTGACGACCACGGTCTTCATCGACGGTGCGGTGGGCACCACCGGGCTGGAAATCGCCGAGCGGCTGGCCGGGCGCAGCGAATTTGCGCTGATCACGCTGGACGAGGCGCGGCGCAAGGACGATGCGGCGCGGCGCGAGGCGATCAACGACGCCGACGTGGTGATCCTGTGCCTGCCCGATGATGCGGCCAAGGCGGCGGTGGGCATGATCGCCAACGACCGTACCCGCGTGATCGACGCCTCCACCGCGCACCGCGTGGCCGAAGGGTGGACTTATGGCCTGCCCGAAGTGATCGGCCGCGATGCCGTGGCGCAGGCGAAGCGCGTGGCCAATCCGGGGTGCTATCCCACCGGGTTCATCGCGCTGCTGGCGCCGCTGGTGCGGGCCAACCTGCTGCCGGTGGCCTGGCCCTATTCGTGCAACGCAGTCTCCGGCTATTCGGGCGGGGGCAAGGCGCTGATCCAGCGGTTCGAAGAAGATGGCGACATCGCCTGGCGCGGATACGGGCTGATCTTCGGGCACAAGCACGTGCCGGAAATGCAGGCCTATGCCCACCTCGCCATCGCGCCGCTGTTCAGCCCGGCGGTGATCAACGCGCATCGTGGCATGGTGGTGGAAGTGCCGCTGCCGCTGTCGATCATCCCCGGCGCGCCGCATCCCGACCTGCTGCGCGAGGCGCTGACCCGGTTCTATGAAGGATCGCCGGTAATCACCGTGGCGCAGGACCTGCCGGCCGAGGGCGAACTGCTGCTGCGCGCGTCTATGGAACCGTGGGACGGGCTGCGTCTTCACGTGATGGGCAGCAAGGATGGCGAACAGGCGCGTCTGGTCGCCGTGCTCGACAACCTGGGCAAGGGCGCCAGCGGCGCTGCTGTGCAGAGCCTGAACCTGATGAGCGGGCTGGACGAGACGGCGGGCCTGCGGCTTTAATTCCTTCCCCTCAACGTCCGTTCGTGTCGAGCGAAGTCGAGACACCTGTTCGCAGTGTCTCGACTTCGCTCGACACGAACGGGGTTGTGATTCTTTCTCCTTCGATCCCTACTTCGCCAGATCCAGCGCCTGCACCTGCGCATCGGGCAGGGTGCCGCCCATTGCCCTGGCCAGCGTGGGGGCGATCGCGCGCATGTCGATTTCGCCCAGGTTCCGCCCCTTGGCCACGCCCGGTCCCATCGCCAGGAAGGTGCTGCGCATCTCCGGCGCGGCGGGGAAATAGCCGTGCATCCCCTTGCTGGGCGATGGTATGGTCAGCGGCGTATCGGCGGTGATGAACGGGGCGGCAACCGCGCCCAGCTTCAGGTTCACATAGAACGTGGCCTGCGGGTTGGCCCCTGCCTTGGCGATGGCGTCCTTGCCGATCACTTCGGCAAAGCGCGCGGCGGGATCGGCCTGCAGCCTGGCCAGCAGGGCGCCGACCTTGTCCTTCAGCGCGGCGTCGTCGGGGCGGGCGAGCATGATCGCGAACGACCCGCCTGAGGCCCAGGGCACCGCATCCCACGCCTTGATCCTGCCCTTGTCGTCCAGCGTGACCAGCCCGGCGTCGATGAACGCGCGGTAGAGGTTCACCACCGTATCGACGGGGGCGAACCCGTGGTCGCTGACCACGCTGACCAGCGCATCGGGATGCGCCTTCGCCTCGGCGGCGACCATATCGCCCACCAGCGCGTCGATCGCCTCCAGCGTGCGGTTGGCCTCGGCCGAGCCGGGCCCGGTGGCGTGTTCCTGGTGATCCAGCGCGGCGAGGTACACGGTCACGAAGTCCGGCCTGTGCGCCTCGATCAGCTTCACCGCGAACTTCGCGCGGTTCTGGTCGCCGGGCAGGCTCTCGTCTATCCCGTCGGCATAGGGGCCGCCGCAATCGTGCTCCAGCGCCTGCACCAGCCCCGGCGTGGCGAGCGCGCGGATCAGCTTGGCGTCGTCGGCATGGCCGGTGCGCCAGATCTGCGGCACGTTCCATGTCAGGTTGTGCGCGCCCACGCTGACAGGCCAGTGGACGTTGCCGGTGGACAGCCCGGCGTCATGCGCGGCGTCCCACAGGGTGCGCGCCTTCTCGTCCTCGGCATACCAGAACCAGCCTGACTGGTTGATCTGGGTGGGATCGAACGTCTGGTTGTTGACGATGCCGTGCGCCGCCGGGGCAACGCCGGTGATCAGCGTGGTGTGGCTGGGATAGGTGAGCGTGGGCAGCACGCCGACCACCCCGGTGGCGCTGACGCCTTCCTTCACGAAGCGGGTGAGGTTGGGCAGCTTCAGCCCGCGCTTCTCTGCCTCCAGCACGTCGCCGGGGCGCAGCCCGTCGATGGAAATGAGCAGCACCGGGCCACCCGTTTCAGACTTGGCTTGCGCCGGTGCGGCGAAGGCCGCCGCGCCAATCAGCGCGGCGGCCCCGAGGAGCAGTGATTTCATCGCTCCATTGTGCCGCATCAGAAGCCGGCCTTCAACGTAACGAAGACCTGCCGCGGCGCACCGGCAAGGAAGGTCCCGTTGTCGCCCACGTTGCCGAAGCCGTTCGAGCCGATGGTGGCGATGTACTTCTTGTCGAACAGGTTGGTGGCGTTCACCTGCAGCTCCACCTTTTCGCGCATGCCGATGTCCATGCGATAGCCGATGGCGGCATCGACAAGCGCCCGGCCGGGCACGAAGCCGAGGCCGTCGTTCGGGTTGTTCAAGCCGTTCGTGTAGGTGAAGAAGCGCTTCGACATGTAGTTCACGCCCACGCGACCGAACAGCGTGTCGCTGTCATAGGCGATTTCGCCGTGGGCGAGGTGCCTGGGCGAGTCGACCACGGTCTTGCCCGCCGTGGCGAAGGTGGCGGTCACGTTGCCCGCCCCATCGCGGATCACCACGTTGTCGCGATACTTGTTGTCGTTGTAGCTGTACGAGGCGAAGGCCGAGAGGCCGTTGCCGAACTTGTATTCACCGCTGGCTTCGATGCCCTGTGCGCGCACCGAGCCTACGTTCTGCAACGCGTTGGCCGCACCGACGATGCCGATCGAGGTCGGGATGGTCAGCAGGCGGTTCTTGAAGTCGACATAGTAGCCGCCAAGCACGCCCTGGAAGCCGCCAGTGGTGAAGCGCAGGCCCGCCTCATAGGTGTCGGACTTTTCCGGCTTCAGGAAGGGCTTGATCGCGTCGAAGCCGGCCTGGCTGGACGAGAACGGACCCGCCGTGGTGGCCGAAGCAAAGGCGCGCGTCACCGAGGTGAAGCCGGCGAACGCTTCCAGCCCGCCCATGAACTTGTAGTTCACGCCCACGTGCGGCTGGAACCAGTCCTTGGTGGACAGGTCGCCCTGGGTGCGGCCGCCGACCACGTTGGCGCGGGCATGGTTGGTAACCTTGAAGCCCTTCCAGCCGAGGTTCAGCGTGGCGTCGCCCAGCTTGATCTCGTCTTCCACATAGTACTGGAAGGTCTTGGTGTTCAGGTCGATGTCCCACTGCGTGAAGAACGGGTTCTTCATGAACTTCAGGTGATCCCGCCCTGCATTGGTGCGGCTCTGATAGGCGTAGAAGCGGCGTGCCTGGTTCAGGTCGTTGTTTTCATACCACGCACCGATGGTCAGCTTGTTGAAGGCGACATCGGCGCTCAGGCTGCCGAACACGCCCTTGCGATTGATGTCGTATTCGGTGGTGCGGACGGCCATCGGCACGCCATTGGGGCTGCCCACGAATGGCGTACCCCATGTGCCCTGGCCCCGGTTGGTGTGCAGGTAGGTCTTGACCTTGAAGGTCACCGCGCTGCCGATCGGCGCAGTCAGGCCGATCGAAGCGAGGTTGTCGCGACGCAGACCCGATGCGTCATAGTAGGAATCGTTGACCGAGGCGATCTTGCCGGGGAAGACGGTGCCGGCTGCCGGGTTGCTCGGCGGCAGGAACGTCTCGTCACCCAGTCCATCCGGGCCGGGAAGGCCGGTGGTGTTGTTCACGAAGTCGCGGTTGTTGGCGATGTCCGCCACGTTGATCGCGGTGGCATAGCCTGAAGGACCGAAGTTGTCCCAGTCATAGCCGAGACGGTTGATCATCTCGAGGCTGAGGTCCTGGTAGTCCTGCTCGGCGCGGTCCGAATGGCTGAAGAAGCCTTCGAGCTGTGCATCGCCGATCGGCACCACGCCCTTGGCGTTCACCGCCCACTGGCGCTGCCTGCCATCGCCCTTCCACTTGTCGGTGGTTCCATAGACGCCCGAGACCATCAGGCGTGCGGCATTGGCGTCACCAATGGCGAAGCGGGCGAAGCCGCGATAGGTGTTGTTGGAACCGGCGGTGCCGTTCACGTCCAGCGCATAGTGGCCGTCGGTCAGCATCGATGCCGGGTCCATGCTGCTGAACTGCAGCGTGCCGCCAAGGTTGTTGGTCGATTGCGTGTCGATCGAGCCCGAACCCTGCGAGACCAGCGTGGAACCGACGTTCTCGGAGATGATGGCGCGGCTGATGTGCAGGCCGTTGTAGTTGCCATAGCTCATGTCGCCCAGCGGAATGCCGTCAAGCGTGAAGCCGAGCTGGTTCTGGTTGAAACCGCGGATGGTGATGCGGGTCGACCATTCATAAGTGCCGAACGGGTCGGCCGACTGGAAGTTGACGCTGGGCAGCTTCTCGATCGCCTTCAGCGGGCTGGAGCCGGCGGCAAGGATGGCGATGTCGGCGCTGGAAAGCTCCTGCACCTGGCGGGTCTCGCCATTGCCGAACACCACGATTTCCGAAGCGTCAGCAGCGGGCGCGTCGGCTGCGGGAGCGGCCATTTCCTGCGCGAACGCGGGCTGGGCGAAAAGGACTGCTGCAGATGCCAGCAGCACGGGGGCAAGGCGCATTGTAAAACTCCCTCATAGAGCCTTGGTGATGCGGCGGCTGCTAAGAGGGGTGTTTTTCAGAATGATGTTGTTTCTGTGACGCTTAGGGTCACAATTCATCGCGTTATGCTGCGTTGCAAAAATGGCGCACAGGCTTTTGCGCACGAAAAAGGCCCGCTTCCGTCAGGAAGCGGGCCTTTTGTCTGTCACCTTGCCCGATGGGGCAGGAAAATCAGTCTTCCGGCGCGATCGTCACGCGCAGGCCTTCAAGCGCGTCGGTCAGCTGCACCTGGCACGAAAGGCGCGAGGTTTCGTTGCGGTGGTCCGAACTGTCGAGCAGGTCGCTCTCGTCCTCGCTCATCGGCGAGATCTTGTCGGCGAAAGCAGGGTCGACATAGACGTGGCAGGTTGCGCACGAGCAGCATCCGCCGCACAGCGCCAGCAGCTCATCGAAGCCGTTGTCGCGAATGGCTTCCATCACCGACAGACCGGCATCGGCGTCAACGGTCTTTTCTGCACCCGAACGGTCCACAACAATCAGCTTCGGCATTGTCCAAGTCTCCTTGCGGGGCAGGCCCCCTCTGTTCGCCTTTGGGCGCGGCTGCTATCGTCTGCATGGGTCTTTGGCAAGGATATCTGGCCACACATTGCCCATCTGATGAAAAAGGATACGCCGATGGGGCTCAGCGCCGCGCAGATCGCCGAAGGGCTGGACTTCATTGCCACCCGCAACCCCGCCATCGGTGCGGCAGTGGCACGCGTCGGCCATCCCGAACCGCGCATCCGGCCCACCGGCTATCGCACCTTGCTGCGCACCATCGTGGGCCAGCAGGTCAGCGTCTCGGCTGCAGCATCGGTGTGGAACAAGCTTGAGGCACTCCTGGGGGAAGACCTGCCCGCGCATGACCTGCTCGCCGCCGATTTCGATTCGCTGCGCGCCTGCGGCCTTTCACGACAGAAGCAGGGCTATGCGCGGTCGCTGTGCGAACTGGTGACGGCGGGCGAACTCGATCTGGATCGCCTGCCGGCTGATGACGAGGAAGCCATCGCCCAACTCACCCGCATCAAGGGCATCGGGCGCTGGTCGGCGGAAATCTACCTGCTGTTTGCCGAAGGACGGCCCGATATCTGGCCAGCCGGAGACCTCGCCGTGCAGGTGGGGCTGGGCAAGCTGCTTGGCCTGCCGGAGCGGCCCGACGAGAAAACCACGCGCGCGCTGGCCGAAGACTGGCGCCCACACCGGGGCGCGGCGGCGATCTTCACCTGGCATTGCTACAACAACCCTGCGCTTTAAGCCGGTACTTTCGCTCTGCTTACATTCGTGCAAGTATCGCCGCGATAACTGGGGAGAGTGCAACGGCATGGTGCGTAAGGCGATTTTCATTACCGGGGGCGGATCGGGCATTGGCAGGGCCGTGGCGGTTAAGTTCGCCGCGCAGGGCTGGATGGTCGGGCTGGGCGATATCAGCGAATCCGGCATGGCGCAGACCGCCGCGATGCTGCCGGCGGGAACGTGCTTCTTCGTGAAGCTGGACGTGCGCGACCGCGCAGGCTGGGATGCCGCGCTGTCTGCCTTTGCGGAAAGTTCGGGCGGGCGCATCGATGTGCTGTTCAACAACGCGGGCATTCCCATCGGCGGTCCGCTGGCCGATCTTGCCACCGACGAGATCGAGCGCACGTTGGACATCAATCTCAAAGGCGTCCTGTTCGGCGCGCAGGCGGCCTATCCTTACCTCAAGGCCGCAGGGCCGGGGGCGTGCCTGCTCAACACCGCCAGCGCAGCGGGGCTCTATGGCTCACCCGGCATGTCGGTCTATTGCGCCACCAAGTTCGGCGTGCGCGCCATTACTGAAAGCCTTGATGGCGAATGGGCGGCAGACGGCATCCGGGTGCGAGACCTGATGCCCGGCTTCATCGAAACCCCGCTGCTCGATCATGCGCCCAACCGTGGCAGCAACCACGACGTGCGCAGCCAGGTCGTCGGCGCGGGGCTGGAAATTACCCCCGCCAGCACCGTCGCGGACGCGGCATGGGCCGCCGTCCACGGCGAGAAACTCCACACCACCGTGGGCAAGACCGCCCAGCGCCTCGCCTTCTTTTCCCGCTGGGCCCCGGGAATGCTGCGCAAGCAGATGAAGGGCCGGGGGGTGATGGGATAGCCTGTGCTGATCCTCCCCATTTGCACTTCGTGAAAATGGGAGGACCGATCTAGGCGAACCCGTCCATCTCCCTCGCCAGCGCCACGTCGCGCTTGGAAAGGCCGTCTGCGTCATGCGTGGTCAGCGTCACCTCCACGCGGTTGTAGACGTTGAACCATTCGGGGTGGTGGTCGGCCTTTTCGGCGACGATGGCGACGCGGGTCATGAAGGCGAAGGCCTGCGCAAAGTCGGCGAAGCGGAAGGTCCGGCAGATGGCCAGGCCGTCTTCGCGCAGGGTCCAGCCCGGCAGGCTGGCGAGCGCGGCGTCGCGTTCGGCGTCGGTCAGGCGGGCGATGGTCATGGCGTGCTCTCCGTCTTGCCCTTTGCGGGCGGCCTGCTTGGCAGGTGCCGTGCTTTCCCCTATCGGCGTGAACGATGCAACCCGGCCTCAACAACGGCGCAAGGCTCGCCGCCTATGACATCGCCTGTCGGCGGGGGGATCGCATCCTGTTCAAGGGCGTGTCGTTCGAACTTGCCCCCGGCGATGCACTGCACCTGGCCGGGCCCAACGGCATCGGCAAGTCCAGCCTGATCCGCATCCTGTGCGGATTGCTGCGCCCCTATCACGGCCATGTCGAAAGCACCGGGCAGATCGCACTGTCCGACGAGCGCCCTGCGCTCGACATGCACCTGCCGCTGCAGGATGCGCTCGATTTCTGGCAGCGCATCGACGGGGCGGGTGAGGGGCGTGCCGATTTCGGCCTCGAAAATCTGCTCGATGTGCCGGTGCGCTATCTTTCCACCGGGCAGCGCAAGCGCGCCGGGCTGGCGCGCATGGCGGCGAGCGGCGGGCGGATCTGGCTGCTAGACGAACCGCTCAACGGGCTGGACACCCACTGGGGCGCGGCGGCACAGGCGGCGGTGGAGGCTCACCGGGCGATGGGCGGGATCGCGGTGATCGCCTCGCACCAGCCGCTGGGCCTTTCGCGCCTGCGCACGCTGTCGCTGCTGGATCACCTGCCATGAAGGGGCGCTTCCTGCCCGCCCTGCTGGCGGTGTTCCGCCGGGACCTGACCCTGCTGCTGAAAGGCAGCGTGGGGCGGGGCGGGGCGCTGTTGCCGCTGCTGTTCTTCATGGCGGTGGCAATGCTCTATCCCTTTGCCGTGGGGCCCGATGCGCGGCTGCTGGCGCGGACCGGGGCGGGGGTGATCTGGGTCGCCGCGCTGCTCGCCGCGATCCTGCCGCTGGACCGGCTGGTTGAGCCCGATCTCGAGGCCGGGTTCTTCGACCAGTGGGCGCTGCGCGGGCTTTCGGAAGAGGCGCTGATGCTGGCGCGGATCGTGGCGCACTGGATCAGCTTCGGCATCCCGCTGATGCTCGCCGCGCCGATTTCCGCCGGATTGCTGTCGCTGGATGGCGCGCAACTGCGCCTTGTCGAGATCGGGCTGCTGCTGGGCACGCCGGGGCTGGCGGCGATCGGGGTGACGATTGCGGCGTTGACGGCGGGTCTGCGGGCCGGGTCCGCGCTGGGCGGGCTGCTGGCGATTCCGCTGGCGGTGCCGCTGCTGATCTTCGGCGCAGGCTCGCTGCAGCCGGGGGGCGAGGGCGGTCTGTTCCTGCTGGCGGCAAGTTCGGTTGCCGCGCTGGCGATCGCGCCTTTTGCCGCGGGCGGCGCGATCCGGGCCGGCCGGGAGTGAAAAAGGCGTAGATTGAGAGCGACTGAGGCGGGGTTGAAACCGACTGAGAGCGGTTGAGAGCCGGTCTAGGCCGTTTGAAAGCGCATTTTCGTTGCCGATTGCGCAAGGGAACCTTACCTCCCGCACCATGACCGTGACCACTTCCCTTCCCGACACCCTCTCGCTCATCGGCAACACCCCGCTCGTCCTGCTGAAGGGACCGAGCGAGGCCGCCGGGGCCGAAATCTATGGCAAGTGCGAATTCGCCAACCCCGGCGCCTCGGTAAAGGACCGGGCCGCGCTGTGGATCGTGCGCGATGCCGAGGCCAGGGGCCTGCTGCAGCCGGGCGGGACGATCGTGGAAGGCACCGCGGGCAACACCGGGATCGGCCTTGCGCTGGTGGCCAATGCGCTGGGCTACAAGACCGTGATCGTGATGCCGGAAACGCAATCGCGCGAGAAGATGGACACGCTGCGCGCGCTGCGGGCGGAACTGGTGCTGGTGCCGGCCGCGCCGTTCAGCAATCCGGGGCACTTCGTCCACACCTCGCGCCGGATTGCCGAGGAGACGGAAGGGGCGATCTGGGCCAACCAGTTTGACAACATCGCCAACCGCCGCGCGCATATCGAAAGCACCGCACCGGAAATCTGGGCGCAGATGGAGGGGCGGATCGACGGCTTCACCTGCGCGGCGGGCACCGGCGGCACGATTGCCGGGACGGGCCTTGGCCTCAAGGAATTCCGCGACGACATCACCATCGCGCTGACCGATCCCCACGGGGCCGCGCTGTATAACTACTACGCCAATGGCGAGCTGAAGCCGGAAGGGTCTTCCGTGGCCGAGGGCATCGGGCAGGGCCGCATCACCGCCAACCTGGAAGGCGCGCCGATCGACACGCAGTTCCGCATTTCCGACGAGGAAGGGCTGTATTGGGTAACCCGCCTGCTGGCCGAGGAAGGGCTGTGCCTGGGCCTTTCCAGCGGGATCAACGTGGCGGGCGCGGTGGCGCTGGCCAAGCAGCTGGGCAAGGGGAGCCGGGTGGCGACGATCCTGTGCGACACCGGCTTCCGCTACCTCTCCTCGCTCTACAATCCGGCCTGGCTTGAGGCCAAAGGTTTGCCGGTATTCCCCTGGCTGAAGGAATGAGCTAAAAGCCCGGGCATGGGTTTCTTCGACAAGATCCCCGGACGGGACAATCGCGGGTTTGCCGGGGGGGCGTTTGCCCCCGCTGAAAGCGCGCCGGCCGGCCCGGTCCACCTGAAAGCGCCGAACACACGCGAACTGCGCACGCAGGCGGTGCACCGGCTGCAGGTGGGCCTGTTCGGCCTTGCCGGGATGCTGCTGCTGGTCAGCCTCGCCAACGTGATCATGGACCGCGCGCAGCAGATCGACGCCACCGCCGCCATGCCGACGGCAAGCGCCAGCGCGGCGCAGGCCAACGATCCGCTGGTGGACATGGGCGTGGCCCCGGAACTGCCGGTGGGGGCGAAGACCCCAACGCCGTCGCCTGCGCCCAAGGGCGGGCAGAACCACTGACCTTTCACAGACGACGCTGGTGGCTGGCGGCCATTGCCGCCTTTGCGGTGCTGATCGTGGTTGGCGTGCTGCGCTGGCAGGCGGCGCGTGCCGATGCGGCGCGGCCCGCGCTGGGCCTGTTCACCACGCTGCCGATCCTGTGGGCCGAAGCGCCCGATGTGGCCGCACAGCTTTCTGCCGAAGCGCCGCCGCATTGGGCCAGGGCGGCGCTGGAGCGGCGCTATCGCGTGAAGCCACTGGATACGCTGGATGACCTGCGCGGCCTGCGCCTGCTGGTGCTGGCGCAGCCGCGCGCCCTTTCCGCGCGCGAGAACGTGGCGCTGGATGCCTGGGTGCAGGGCGGCGGGCGGGTGCTGGTCTTCGCCGATCCGATGCTGACCTGGGAAAGCGCATTTCCGATCGGTGACCGGCGGCGACCGCAGGATGTGGTGCTGCTGTCCCCTATCCTGGCGCGCTGGGGGCTGGAACTGACCTTTGACGAGAGCCAGCCGGGCGGCCTGCGGGAAATTGCGGGAAGCGCCGTGCCGGTGAACCTTGCCGGCCAGTTGCGGCTGCGCCCCGGCGGGGTGGCGCAATGCCGGATCGGGCAGGGCGGACTGGTGGCTGAATGCCATGCAGGCCGCGGAAAAGCGACGATCGTGGCCGATGCCGCGCTGCTTGAGCCGGTGGATGATCCGGCACCATCCGCCCTGCAATTGCAGGCCCTGCTGGACCGCGCCTTCACCGGTTGAACCGGCAGGGCCAATCACGGGAAATTACGGGATCGGAGCGGGGCCTGCGCAGGCAGGCGGGGCGAGTCCTGCGGGAATCCTTGGGATTCCTTGGATGGCAATTTCATGCAACGACGGTGATGGTTATCGATTCATCGAAAAAGACTGCGTGGAATCAACGATTGGACGTGTTTTCCCGCATTTTCCCGTTGTAGCCCGCGCTGTCCCGGGTTATCACTTGTCCATCGGGACGAACTCCATGTCGCATCCGCGGGGGATGGTCGGCGGCGCATAGCGCCTGCCGGGACGGGAGATTTGTGTCGGGGCTGGTCGGGGTGCAGGGGTGACGGGAATTCCGTCAAATTATTGGGGGCAGGGCTTTTCGCCGCGTGGCGAGAAGAGCCGCTTTGTCCTCCCTGCAGATTTTCGTGCCACCGTGAAAACCGCCTCTGGCGACCAGCGCATCCTCTGCCTCGACAAGCACGCCAAGCATCCCTGCCTTGTCGGGTTCGGCCTGTCCCGCGCCGAAAGCTTTGCCGACCAGATCGCGCACGAGGAAGCCGTGGCCCTGCAGCGTGGCGAGGACTTCGATCCCGACATGCGTGCGGCGCAGCTCTATGGCTTCATCCGCACCTCTTTCGATGAGTCCGGTCGCTTCGTCCTGCCCGACCACCTGGGCGAACAGGCCGCAATCGGCGATGCGCTGTATTTCCATGGCGGCGGATCGTCGTTCACGATCTGGTCGCCCGAAGTGCTGTTCGAAATGGGTCCCGGCTGGGACAGCGCCAAGGCGACCTGCCGCGCGCTGATGGCCGAGGCTGCGGCCAAGGGGAAGCGCAAGTGACCCCCGAAACCCCCGCCACCCCCGTGTTTCCCGATCCGCGCGCGCCGCACGTTCCGGTGCTGCTTGACGAGGTCTTGGCCGCGCTTTCACCTGCGCCGGGTGACCTGGTCGTGGACGCCACGTTCGGTGCCGGCGGCTACACTCGCGCGCTGCTGGATTCGGGTGCGACCGTCCATGCCTTCGACCGCGATCCCGATGCGGTGGCGGCCGGGCGGCTCTGGGGAGAAACCTGTGGACAACCTGTGCGTCTGGTTCTCCATCCCCGGCGTTTTTCCGAACTGGCGGAAGGACTTGCGGAGGCCGGAATTGCGCGGGTTCAGGGCGTGGTCTTCGACATCGGCGTATCCTCGATGCAGCTGGACCAGGCGGAGCGCGGATTTGCGTTTTCCAGCGACGGCCCCCTAGACATGCGGATGTCCCAGGAAGGGCCCAGCGCGGCCGATTTCCTGAATGAAGCCGATGAGGGGGAAATTGCCGACGTCCTCTACCGTTACGGGGAAGAGCGTCAGTCGCGCCGGATCGCGCGGGCCATTGTCGCCGCGCGCCCCCTTTCCACCACCGGGCAGTTTGCCGCCGTTGTCCGCAAGGCATTGGGCTGGCGGCCCGAAGCACGGGGCAAGGGTGCGCCCAAGGACCCTGCAACCCGCAGCTTCCAGGCGGTGCGCATCCACATCAACGGTGAACTGGACGAGCTGGTGGCCGGGCTTGCCGCCGCAGAGCGCGTGCTGGCACCGGGCGGGCGGCTGGCCGTGGTCAGCTTCCACAGCCTGGAAGACCGCATCGTCAAGCAGTTCCTGCGCGAAGCATCGGGATCGATGCCCGCCGGATCGCGCCACCTGCCGCAGATCGCATCCGCCGTAAGCCCCGCCTTCGGGAAACCTTCCGCGGCGATCCGTCCGACACCCGCGGAAGAGGCGCGCAATCCCCGCGCGCGTTCCGCCACCCTGCGCTGGGCCGTCCGCACCGACGCACCCGCCAGGGATCTTCAAGGGAGCTTCGCGGCATGATCGTTACCGCAAACCGCCTCCGCTCTATCGGCTGGATCGCACTGCTGCTGCTGTGCGGTGCGCTGCTGATGGTGCTGGCGTTTCGCGTCAACGCGCTGCGCAGCCAGGTGCACCGGGCCGAGGCGAAGATCGTCGCGCTGAAGCAGGAGAAGATGTACCTCGAGACCGAGTTCGAGACGCGCGCCAACCAGCAGCAGCTGAAGGCGTGGAACGACGTTGAATTCGGTTATGTGGCCCCCACCGCCGGGCAATATCTGGAAAACGAGCGCCAGCTGGCCTCGCTCTCCATGCCGGCAGACCCCGGTGCGCCCGAGCCGATCCGCGTGGCCAGCATGGATGATGCCGTGGTGGCGCAGGCGGCGTTTCCGGCGATGGTTTCGCCGCTGACCGGCCAGCCGATGGGCGCCGATGCGCCGGCGGTGAAGATCGACGCGAGCGCCGATGGCGCGCAGCCGGTGAAGGTGGATCACGCCACGGCCGCCGCCTCGCTGGGCGAGAAGCTGGCGACGGTGCGGCGCAGCGATGACGAGCCCGCCAAGGCGAAAGTCAAGGACAAGGCTGACACCAAGGTCAAGACCGCCGGGAAGGAGTCCGTCAAGGCGACTGCCAAGACTGCGGCGAAGAAGACCGTGGAGAAGGTGGCCGCCAAGCCTTCCGTCAAGAACGCCGCGAAGCCTAAGGCTGCGGCGGTGAAGACCGCGAAAGCGGGCGATTCCAAGCCCAATCCCAAGACCACCAAGCCGGTGAAGCTGGCGATGAAGGACGAAAAGACCCGGAAGTGAACGCACTCACCGCCTCGGCCGCGATAGCGACTGGCCGCGTCCAGCTGGCCAATGTGCGCCAGCGCTCGCTGGTTACCGCCAAGGTGCGGGTGCTGTGGGTGCTGCTTCTGTTCGTGTTCGCCACGCTGACCGCGCTGGTGCGGATCGGGCAGCTGGGCCTGTTCGAACAGACGCCCGAACGCGCCTCGCTGGCCGAAGCGCTGCTGCCGCCGCGCGGCGAGATCACCGATCGCAATGGCGTGCCGCTGGCGCGCGCGTTTCCGTCCTATTCGCTGTGGTTCAATCCCAAGGCGCTGGGCGAGGGCGGGCTGCCGCTGGTGAAGACGCCCGAGGAAGTGGCCAAGGCGCTGGTCGCGATCTGGCCCGACGCCGACTACAACGACATCCTTTCGCGCCTGAAGGCCGGCAAGCCGAGCTACCTGCGCCGCCGCGTGCTGCCGGAAGAGGCGAACAAGGTGTTTGCGCTGGGCGAGCCGGCGCTGGAATTCCCCCGCGAGAACCAGCGCTATTACCCGCAAGGGTCGCTGGCGGCGCACGTTCTGGGCTTTGTCGACAAGGACGGCAACGGCCATGTGGGCATGGAGCAGGTGCTGGAAAAGCGCCTGCTCGATCCTGCGCAGCGCGGCACCCCGGTGCAGCTGGCCATCGACGCCCGCGTGCAGGGCGCGCTTGAGGACGAGCTGGGCCGCGGCATGATGGAATCCAACGCCAAGGGCGCGGCGGGCATCATCCTGGATGCCGACAGTGGCGAGGTGGTGGCGCTGGCCTCGCTGCCATCGTTCAACCCCAACCGTTCGGACCTTGCCTACAACGACCTGGTGTTCAACCGCGTGTCGAACCAGGTCTATGAACTTGGATCGGTGATGAAGCCGATCACCATTGCCGCCGCGATCGACGCGGGCGTGGTGACCAACATGGCAACGCGCTATCCCGCAGGGCCGTTGAGCATTGCGGGCTTCACAATCCATGACAGCCACAACTTCGGCGCATCTCTGAACGTGCCCGAGGCGCTGATCCATTCGTCCAACGTGGTGACCGCGCAAGTGGCCGACAGGCTTGGCGGGCCGGCGCTGAAGCGCACGATGATCGCGCTGGGGATGAACGAGCGCCCGACGATCGAGCTGCCCGCGCGCGGCTTCCCGCTGTTTCCGCACGGCACCGACAAGGCGGGTGACTGGGCGCGGATCACCACGATGACGGTCAGCTATGGCCACGGCATGGCGGTGACGCCGCTGCATCTCGCCTCTGCCTATGCCGCGCTGGTCAATGGCGGCATCTGGCGGCCGGCAACGCTGTTCAAGGTGGACCCGGCGAACATCCCGGCCGGGCGCCGCGTGTTCAGCGCATCGTCGAGCGCGCGGATGCGCCAGCTGCTGCGCCTGATCGTGCAGGATGGCACCGGGCGCAAGGCCGATGCGCCGGGCTTCCGCGTGGGTGGCAAGACCGGCTCTGCCGAAAAGCCGGGCACGGGCGGATACCGCCGGACCTCGCTGATCGCCACGTTCGCCGCCGCCTTCCCGATGGACAAGCCGCGCTTTGTGGTCGTCGCCATGCTTGACGAGCCGCAGGGCACGCAGGCCACCAGCGGGCAGCGCACCGCCGCGTGGAACGCCGCCCCCGTGGTCGGCCGCGTGGTGCCGCGCGTGGGCCCGCTGCTGGGCGTGGTGCCCGATGCCAGCCGCGATGTGGACATCACCGACCTTTCCCCGCTGGTGGGCAACGGAGAGGGCGAATGAAGCTGGCCGACCTTGCCACCGCAGCCGGCCTGCCCATTCCCGCCAACGGGGATGCGCAGGTGACCGGGTTCGCCATCGACCATCGCAAGGTGGCGCCGGGCACGGTATTCGGCGCGTTTCCGGGCACGCGCTTCAACGGCGAGGACTTCATCGAAGCCGCCGTGGCCGCAGGCGCGGTGGCGATCGTGGCGCGGCCCGAAGCGAAAGTGGAAGGCGCGGCCCACCTGGCCGATGCCGAACCGCGCCGCCTGTTTGCCCGCGTGGCGCGCGGCTTTTTCCAGCCGGTGCCCGCAACGGTGGTGGCCGTCACCGGCACCAACGGCAAGACGTCCACCGTCGAGATGGTGCGCCAGATGTGGCGCATGGCGGGGCACTCGGCCGCCTCCATCGGCACGCTGGGCGTGACCACGGCGGACGAGAGCGTCTCCACCGGGCTGACCACGCCCGATATCGTCACGTTCCTGTCCAACATGACCGGCCTTGCGCGTGAAGGCGTGACGCATGTGGCCTATGAAGCATCGAGCCACGGGCTCAGCCAGTTCCGCAACGAAGGGCTGCGCGTCATGGCCGGCGCCTTCACCAACCTGTCGCGCGACCATCTCGATTACCATGCGACGATGGAGGATTATTTCGCGGCCAAGATGCGCCTGTTTGACGAAGTCGTCTCCCCGGATGGAACCGCCGTCCTCTGGAGTGATGACGACTGGTCGGAACAGGCGGTTGAGCACGCCCGCCGAAGGGGGTTGCGGCTGCTCACGGTGGGAGAGCGGGCGGAGGGAATCCGCCTGCTCTCCCGCACACCGACGCATCTGGGGCAGGTGCTTGAGCTGGAGCACGAGGGCGCGCGCCGCAAGGTGACGCTGCCGCTGATCGGCGCATACCAGGCGGCGAACGCGCTGGTCGCCGCCGGGCTGGTGCTGGCAAGCGGGGGCGGGGCGGAGCGCACGTTCGAGGCGCTGGGCCGGCTGCAGCCGGTGCGCGGACGGCTGGAACGCGCGGCGATCAGCCGCACTGGCGCGCCCGTCTATGTCGATTATGCGCACACGCCCGATGCGATCGAGGCCGCCATCGCGGCGCTGCGCCCGCATGTGGCCGGGCGGCTGATCACGGTGTTCGGCGCCGGGGGTGATCGCGACGGGGGCAAGCGGCCCGAGATGGGCCGCGCCGCCTGCGCCGGATCGGACGTGGTGATCGTGACCGACGACAACCCGCGTGGCGAGGACGCAGCCACGATCCGCGCCGCCGTGCTGGCCGGCTGCGATGGCAAGGCGCGCGAAGTGGGCGACCGCCGCGCTGCCATTGCCGAGGCCGTGGCCATGGCCGGGCGTGACGATATCGTGCTGATCGCCGGCAAGGGGCATGAACAGGGCCAGATCATCGGGCGGGGCGAAGCGATGCGCGTCCTGCCGTTCGACGACGTCCAGGTTGCCCGGGAGTGCACTGCATGAACGCTCATCCCGCCATGCTGGCATGGCCCACCAGCCCCGATGACGATCGCGGCACCGCGCTGTGGACCGCGCGCGAGATTGCCGAGGCCACGGGTGGCCGCGCCTCTGCCCCGTTCGCCGTAGCGGGCGTGGGGATCGACAGCCGCGAGGTGATGGAGGGCGAGTTCTTCCTGGCGCTGAAGGGCGGGAATTCCGACGGGCACCGCTTCCTTGACGGCGCCTTTGCGCGCGGGGCGGCGGGCGCGTTGGTGGATCGGCCGGTGGATTACCCGCACGTGCTGGTGGAGGACACCACCGCCGCGCTCGAAGCGCTGGCCATCGCCGCACGCGCGCGGGTGGACGCGGGCGTGATCGGGGTGACGGGTTCTGTCGGCAAGACCGGGGTGAAGGAGGCGATCTTCGCCGCGCTTGACCGGGGCAGCCGGGGCCGCGCGCACCGTTCGGTGAAAAGCTACAACAACCACGTGGGCGTGCCGTTGAGCCTTTCGCGCATGCCATCGCGCACCCGGTTCGGCATTTTCGAGATGGGGATGAACCACGCGGGCGAGCTGGCCGCGCTGACCCGGTTGGTGCGCCCGCACGTGGCGGTGGTGACCACGGTGGGCCCCGCGCACATCGAGAACTTCAATGGCGAAGAGGGCATCGCCGACGCCAAGGGCGAGATCTTTGAAGGGCTGGAACCCGGCGGCACCGCGATCATCCCCGCCGACAACCGCCATTTCGAGCGGCTGAAGGCCAAGGCGGCGCGCCATGCGGGGCGCATCGTCTCGTTCGGAACGGCGGCGCATGCGGACGTGCGGCTGATCGATGCGGTGCCCGCGCCGGGCGGCGGCACGCTGGTGACGGCGGACCTCGAAGGGCGCAAGCTGTGCTATACCGTGGCGATGCCGGGCGAACACTGGATCGCCAATTCGCTGGCGGTGATGGCGGCGGTGAGCGCGATCGGCGGCGATCTTGGCGCGGCGGGCCTTGCGCTGGCCGAGATGGAAGGACTGGCCGGGCGCGGCGCGCGCCACCGCATCCCGGCATCGGGCGGCGACGGATCGGGCGAGGCGCTGCTGATCGACGAAAGCTATAACGCCAACCCCGCATCGATGCGCGCCACGCTGGCGCAGCTGGGGCTGACCCCGGCGGCACGGCGGGTGGCGGTGCTGGGCGCGATGCGCGAACTGGGCGCGGATGGCCCGCGCTATCACGCCGAGCTGATCGAGCCGCTGCGCGCGGCCAAGGTGGACCGGGTGATCCTCGTCGGGCCCGAAATGGCTCCGCTGGCCGAAGCGCTGGGGAAAAGCGATTCCCCGATGCTTGCGGGCGGGATTGAAACCGATCATGTCCAGACCACGGCCGAGGCGGCGGAATGCCTCGCTTCCAATGGTCCAAGGGGCGGACCGAGGGGCGGGGACGCCATCCTGGTCAAGGGGTCGAATTCTGTCGGGCTGGGTGCGCTGGTGCGTGCCCTTACGGCCAGGGAAAACTGAATGCTCTATATCCTGGCGCAATGGCTCCATTTCGAGGGGCTGGCCAACCTTATCCGTTACCAGTCCTTTCGGGCGGGCGCCGCGCTGCTCACCGCGCTGGCCATCGGCCTGTTGATCGGGCCGCGCTTCATCAACATGCTGCGCGTGCGGCAGGGCAAGGGCCAGCCGATCCGCGAGGATGGGCCGCAATCGCACCTGGCCAAGCGCGGCACGCCGACGATGGGCGGGCTGATGATCGTGATCGCGCTGACCGTGGCGCTGGTGCTGTGGATGGACCTGGGCAGCCGCTATGTGTGGGCAAGCCTTGCCGTCACGCTGGGCTTCGGACTGATCGGCTTCCTCGACGATTATGACAAGGTGACCAAGTACGCGCACAAGGGCGTGCCGGCCAAGGTGCGCCTGCTGGGCGAATTCGTGGTGGCGGGCGTCGCCGCGTGGCTGGTGGTGACCGACACCAACCTGCACGTGCCGGTGTTCAGCAACCTGTATATCCCGCTGGGGCCGTTCTATTACCTGTTCGCCGCCTTCGTGATTGTGGGTGCGGGCAACGCCGTGAACCTGACTGATGGTCTGGATGGCCTGGCGATCATGCCGGTGATCATCGCATCGGGCACCTTCGCGATCATCGCCTATCTGGCGGGCCGCGCGGACTATGCCGTTTATCTCGGCATTCCGCACGTGCCGCGCGCGGGCGAACTGGCGATCTTCTGCGCCGCCACGATGGGGGCGGGCCTTGCCTTCCTGTGGTTCAACGCGCCGCCCGCGGCCGTTTTCATGGGCGATACCGGCAGCCTTGCGCTGGGCGGAATGCTGGGCGTGATCGCGGTTTCGGTGCATCACGAGATCGTGCTCGCCATCGTGGGCGGCCTGTTCGTGATGGAGGCTGTTTCGGTGATCGTGCAGGTCTTCGTCTACAAGCGCACGGGCAAGCGCGTGTTCCGCATGGCGCCGATCCACCACCATTTCGAACAGCTTGGCTGGCGTGAATCCACCGTGGTGATCCGCTTCTGGATCGTCTCCATCGTGCTGGCGCTGCTCGGCCTTGCCACGCTGAAGGTACGATGAGCGGATGATCGTTTCCCCCGCCTTCGCCGGCAAGCGCTATGCCGTGCTGGGTCTGGCCCGTTCCGGGCTGACCAGCGTGGAGGCGCTGCTCGCCAGCGGGGCGACGGTAACCGCGTGGGACGGTCGCGAGGAACCGCGCGCGGGGATAGAGGGCAGGGCGGAGATCGCCGATCCGCTGACGCTGGACCTCAACGGCTATGCCGGGGTGGTGGTTTCGCCCGGCGTGCCGCTGAACCGCCATCCCATCGCCGCCCATGCCGCATCGTTCGGCGTGCCGGTGATCGGCGACATCGAACTGTTTGCGCAGGCGCGGGCGAACCTTCCCGCGCATCGCGTGGTGGGCATCACCGGCACCAACGGCAAATCCACCACCACGATGCTGGTGCATCACATCGTCAGCGCGGCGGGCATCCCGGCGCGGCTGGGGGGCAACATCGGCCTGCCGATCCTGGGGCAGGAGCCGCTGGGCGAAGGCGGTGTCTATGTGCTGGAACTGTCCAGCTACCAGATCGACCTGACGCGCAGCCTGGCCTGCGACGTTGCGGCGCTGATCAACATCAGCCCCGACCATCTCGACCGCTACGACGGGTTCGAGGGCTATGCCGCGTCAAAGGCACGGCTGTTTTCGATGCAGCATGAAGGCAACCACGCGGTGTTCGGCCGGGGGGACGCCAACACGCTGCGCATCGCGGGCGAAGCGGCCAATGCCGCAGGCGGACCGCAGGTGCACATTGTCGATCCCGACCAGCTTGCGGGACAGGCTGACTGGCCTTCGCTGCAGGGGCCGCACAACCTGCAGAACGCAGCCATCGCGGTGGAGATCGCGCGGCAGCTGGGCATTGGCGAGGACGTTTGGCGGCCTGCGCTGGCCAGCTTCATCGGCCTGCCACACCGCATGGAGCGCGTGGCCGAGGCCGATGGCGTGCTGTTCGTGAACGACAGCAAGGCAACCAATCCGGCCTCCACAGCGCCGGCGCTGGGTGCCTATCCGCGCATCCACTGGATTCTGGGCGGGCTGCCCAAGGGCGACGATCTAGACGAATGCGTCCCCTATTTCAGCCATGTGGTGCAGGCCTATACCATCGGCGAGGCGGGGCCGCGCTTTGCCCAGATCCTTGAGCCGGTGATGCCGGTGCAGCGCAGCGAGATGCTGTGCGATGCCGTGCGGCAGGCGATGGATGCGGCGCAGCCGGGCGACGTGGTGATGCTGTCCCCCGCCTGCGCCAGCTTTGACCAGTTCCGCGATTTCGAGGCGCGGGGCGAAAGCTTCCGCCAGATCGTGAACGCGCTGATTGCCGATCGGTCTGCGCCGTGCCCGCCGGTGGAGACGCCATGACCGCCACTGCCGAGCCGACCCGCCAGATCACCACGCCCACCCGCGATGGCGGCGTGAAGGTGATCGGCCGCGCCAACCGCTATCGCCGCAGCCGCCGCAGCGAGCTGGTGATCTGGTGGCGCGAGATCGACCGCGTGCTGCTGGGGCTGGTGATGACGCTGGTGGTGATCGGCACGGTGGCCGTTGCCGCCGCTTCGCCCGCCAGCGCGCATCGCCTGTCCACCGCGCAGAAGAACCTGGGCGATCTCTACTTCTTCTGGCTGCACCTGCGCTGGCTGGCAGTGGGCATGGTGGGCATGTTCGTGTGTTCGCTGCTGCCCAAGGAAACCGCACGGCGGCTGGCCATCGTGCTGGCGGCCACGATGCTGGTGGCGCTGGTGCTGGTGCCGCTGGTGGGCAGCGAGGTGAAGGGGGCCAAGCGCTGGCTGTGGATCGGCTTTTCGCTGCAGCCTTCGGAATTCCTCAAGCCCGGCTTCGCCATCGCGATCGCGTGGGTGCTTTCATGGAAAGTGCGCGATCCCAATATTCCGGTGCTGCCGATCACCATCGGCCTGATGGGGATGACCGGCGTGCTGCTGATGGCGCAGCCGGATTTCGGCTCCACCGTGCTGTTCGGCGGGGTGTGGTTCGTGCTGGTGCTGCTGTCGGGCCTTTCGGTGAACAAGATCCTCTACAGCTTCGGCGGCGGCATCGTGGTGGTCGTGCTGGCCTATCTGTTCTATCCCAACGCCACGCACCGCATCGATGCGTTCCTTTCGGGCGGCAGCGAGTTTGATCAGGTGGACCTTGCCATGCGCACGCTGCTCAACGGCGGGTGGAGCGGTGCCGGGCTGTGGCTGGGCAGCCGCAAGATGTCGCTGCCCGAGGCGCATACCGACTATATCTTCTCGGTGATCGGCGAAGAGTTCGGGCTGGTCGCCTGCGCCGTGATCGTGGTGATCTATTGCGCCATCGTGGTGCGCGTGATGCTGCGCATGATGGACGAGGAAGACCTGTTCACCGTGCTCGCCGCCGCCGGGCTGACCGCGCAGGTGGCGGGGCAGGCGTTCATCAACATCCTCGTCAACCTGCAGCTGTTCCCGTCAAAGGGCATGACCCTGCCGCTGATCTCCTATGGCGGGTCGTCCACCATCGCCCTGCTCATGGGCGTGGGCTTCCTGCTCGCCATCACGCGCCGCAATCCCTATCTGAGCCGCGAATCCTTCGACTTCAGGGAGCTTCCGCGGAAATGAGCGCGGTTTCACGGCACTATGTCCTCGCCGCCGGGGGCACCGGCGGGCATCTGATCCCTGCGTTCGCGCTGGCGGTGGAGCTGGAACGGCGCGGGCATCACGTTGCGCTGGTCACCGACGAGCGCGGCGCGAAGATTCCCGGCAAGCCCGCGTTCCTGCCCGCACACGTGCTGCCGGCCGGGCGCATGGCGAAGAATCCCATCGCCGCGCTGAAGGCGCTGCGCGCCATCTGGCAGGGGCGCGGCATGGCGCTGCGCCTGTTCGAAAGCTTCCAGCCTTCGTGCGTGATCGGCTTTGGCGGATACCCGGCGCTGCCCGCTTTGCTGGCGGCGCAGGCGGCCGGGATTCCCACCGTGATCCACGAACAGAACGCCGTGCTGGGCCGGGTCAACCGCTTCCTCGCCAAACGGGTGGACGCCATCGCCACCGCCTATGCCGATGTCGACCGGCTCGATCCCAAACTGTGGGGCAAGGTGCGGCTGGTCGGCAATCCGGTGCGGCCCGAAGTGCTGGCGCTGCGTGGAGAGCCTTTCCCCGAATTCACCGAGGACAGCCTGTTCCGCGTGCTGGTGACCGGTGGCAGCCAGGGCGCATCGGTGCTGTCAGAGGTTGTGCCCGACGGCCTCGCCATGCTGCCGCCTGCGCTGCGGCACCGGCTGCAGGTGACGCAGCAGTGTCGGCCCGAGGATATCGAGGCGGTGCGCGCGCGCTATGCCAGCCACCACATCCCGGCCGAACTGGGCACCTATTTCGAGGACATGGCCGGCAGGCTGGCCGAGGCGCACCTATTCATCGGGCGCGCGGGCGCATCGACCATTGCGGAGCTGACCGCCGTGGGCCGCCCCGCCATCCTCGTGCCGCTGCCCATCGCCACCGACGACCACCAGGCCTTCAATACCCGCGAGATCGTGACCGCGGGCGGAGCCAGGGCCATCCGCCAGTCCGGCTTCACTCCCAAGGAACTCGCCAAGCAAGTGCAGACCATGGCGCTTCACCCGCAAACCCTGTGCAATGCGGCGCACGCCGCGTGGAACTGCGGCCTGCCCAACGCGGTGGGCGACCTTGCCGACCTGGTGGAAAGCTTTGGCGGTGAACCGCTGATGGACGTGATCCGCGTGGATACGGGGGCAAAGGCCGCGCATGCCGGTTCGGAAGCGCTGGCGCGGGAGAACGCACAGTGATCCTTCGACACGCTCAGGATGAGCGGATTCAGATCTTTATCCTTACCCCGCTCGTGCTGAGCCTGTCGAAGCACGCTGGCGCAACCGGAGCCGCAGAGTGAAGGGCGTCGGGACCGAGATCGGGACGATCCACTTCGTCGGCATCGGCGGCATCGGCATGTCCGGCATTGCCGAGGTGATGCACAACATGGGCTATTCGGTGCAGGGGTCCGACATCGCGGAAAGCTATGTCGTCGAAGGCCTGCGCCAGCGCGGCATCGCGGTGATGATCGGGCACCGCGCGGAAAACGTTGACGGCGCATCGGTGGTGGTCACCTCCACCGCGGTGAAGCGTGACAATCCCGAGGTCGTCGCCGCGCTCGAAGCGCGCGTGCCGGTGGTGCGCCGCGCGGAAATGCTGGCCGAGCTGATGCGGCTGAAGAACACCGTGGCGGTGGCCGGCACCCACGGCAAGACCACCACCACCTCGATGGTCGCCTGTCTGCTCGATGCCGGCGGGGTCGATCCCACGGTGATCAACGGCGGCATCATCAACTCCTATGGCTCCAACGCGCGGCTGGGTGACAGCGACTGGATGGTGGTGGAAGCCGACGAGAGCGACGGCTCCTTCCTGCGGCTCGATGGCACGATCGCGGTCGTCACCAACATCGATCCCGAACACCTCGATCACTATGGCAGCTTCGACAAGGTGAAGGACGCCTTCGTCGAATTCATCGAGAACGTGCCGTTCTATGGTGCGGCGATGCTGTGCATCGATCATCCCGAAGTGCAGGCCATCATCCCCAAGGTGCGCGATCGCCGCGTGGTGACCTATGGCTTTTCCGCGCAGGCCGACGTGCGCGGCGAGGGCGTGACTCCGATCCCCGGCGGCAACCGCTTCACCGCGGTGCTGCGCCAGCGCGATGGGTCGTTCCAGCGGATCGAGGATATCGAGCTGCCGATGCCCGGTCGCCACAATGTGCAGAATGCGCTGGCCGCCGTGGCCGTGGCGCGCGAGATGGGCTGCTCGCACGAATGCATCCGCACCGGCTTTGCCAAGTTCGGCGGGGTGAAGCGCCGCTTCACCAAGGTGGGCGAGGTTGCCCTTGATGGTGGGGGCGTCACCATCATCGACGATTACGGCCACCACCCGGTGGAAATCCGCGCCGTGCTCGCCGCCGCGCGCGAAGGGGTGAAGGGCCGGGTGATCGCCGTGGTCCAGCCGCACCGCTTCACCCGCCTGCGCGATCACATGGAAGACTTCCAGGGCGCGTTCAACGATGCCGACGTGGTCTATGCCGCGCCGGTCTATCCCGCGGGCGAACAGCCGATCGAGGGCGTTGACAGCGCCGCGATGGTTGAAGGGATCAAGGCCCGCGGCCACCGCAGCGCGCACCTGATCGCCGGGCCGGAGACGCTGGCGGTGGAACTGGCCGGCACGATCCAGCCGGGCGACATGGTCGTGTGCCTGGGCGCGGGCGACATCACCAAATGGGCCGCAGGCCTTGCCGCCGCGATCGAGCGCGAGAAGGCACCGGCGTGACCACGCTCACCGCCATCCCTCCCGTGCGCGGCAAGCTGACGCCCAATGCGCCGCTCGCGCCGCTGGTCTGGTTCAAGTCCGGCGGCATGGCGGAATGGCTGTTCGAGCCGAAGGACGTGGCCGACCTGCAGGACTTCCTCGCCGCGCTGCCGCCGCAGGTGCCGGTGATGGCGCTGGGGCTGGGGTCCAACCTGATCGTGCGCGATGGCGGGGTGCCCGGCGTGGTGGTGCGGCTGGGCAAGGCCTTTGCCAAGGTCGAAGCCGTTGACGAACTCACGCTCAACTGCGGCGGCGGGGCCAGCGGTATCCTCGTGTCCAGCACCGCGCGCGACCATGGCATCGCCGGCCTCGAATTCCTGCGCTCGATCCCCGGCACAGTCGGCGGCTTCGTGCGGATGAACGGCGGTGCCTATGGCCGCGAGGTGAAGGACATCCTCGTCGATTGTGACGTGGTGATCCGCAGCGGCGAGATCGCCACGCTGCCGCTGTCCGAACTCGGCTACACCTACCGCCATTCCGATCTGACCGACGGCTCCATCGTCGTCGCCGCGCGCTTCCGGGGCCATCCCGGCGAACCCGCCGCCATCCAGGCCGAAATGGACCGCATCAGCGCCGCGCGCGAAGCCAGCCAGCCGCTGCGCAGCAAGACCGGTGGCTCCACCTTCAAGAACCCGGATGGCGGCAAGGCGTGGGAACTGGTCGACAAGGCCGGCTGTCGTGGCCTGACCATGGGCGGGGCGCAGGTGAGCGAGAAGCACACCAACTTCCTGATCAACACCGGCACCGCCACCAGCACCGAGATCGAGGCGCTGGGCGAGGAAGTGCGGCGCCGGGTGAAGGATCAATCCGGCGTGGAACTGCAGTGGGAAATTCAAAGGGTAGGGCGTCCGTGACACTTCCGAAACTTCATGTCGCGGTTCTGATGGGGGGCTGGTCGTCGGAACGGCCCGTTTCGCTCATGTCGGGCGAGGGCGTGGCCAAGGCGCTCGAGTCCAAGGGCCACACCGTGACGCGGATCGACATGGACCGCGACGTCGCACTGCGCCTCGCCGAAGCGAAGCCTGATGTGGTGTTCAACGCGCTGCACGGCTCGCCGGGCGAGGATGGCACGGTGCAGGGGATGATGGACCTGATGGGCCTCACCTACACGCACTCGGGCCTCACCACTTCGGTCATCGCCATCGACAAGGAGCTGACCAAGCAGGCGCTGGTGCCGCATGGCGTGCCCATGCCCGGCGGCCGCGTGGTGAAGACCGAGGAGCTTTACGCCCGCGATCCGCTGCCGCGCCCCTATGTGCTCAAGCCGGTGAACGAAGGTTCCTCGGTCGGCGTCGCCATCGTCACCGCAGACGGCAACTATGGCGATCCGATCAGCCGTGACAGCGTGGGCCCGTGGCAGGAATTCGACGAACTGCTGGCCGAACCCTTCATCCGCGGGCGCGAGCTGACCACCGCTGTCCTTGGTGACAAGGCGCTGATGGTCACCGAACTGCGTCCCAAGTCCGGCTTCTATGATTTCGACGCCAAGTACACCGACGGCATGACCGAGCATGTCTGCCCGGCGGAGATTCCTGACGAGATCACGCAGGCCTGCAAGGACATTGCCCTGCGTGCGCACCAGCTGCTGGGCTGCAAGGGCACCAGCCGCAGCGATTTCCGCTGGGATGACGAACAGGGCGTGGAAGGCCTGTTCCTGCTGGAAGTGAACACCCAGCCGGGCATGACCCCGCTCAGCCTCGTGCCCGAACAGGCGAAGGCGCTGGGCATGGACTACCCCACGCTGGTAGAAGCGATCATTGCCGAAGCGTTGCAAGGGGCTGACGCGCGGCAAGGAAAGGGCGGCTGATGGCGCAGACGATCCGGCGTGGCGGCAAGGGCGTGCGGCGGGCCGCCGCCACGCGCAACACGCGCGCCAAGGTCGCCACCGCGCGCAAGCAGACCGGCACCATCGTCGATCAGGCGGTGCGCGCGCTGCCGTTCAGCGACGAGACACTCCACCGCATCGTGATGACGGTGATCTTCGGCATCGCGGCGATCCTGCTGTGGGTGATCATCCAGATGGCTGGCATCCCGCTGCTGGTGGAAGAGCAGGCGGCCACGCTTTCGTCCAAGGCGGGTTTCAAGGTCGTCCACCTGCAGGTGCGCGGCGTCAACCGCATGAACGAGCTGAAGATCTATGACAAGATCCTGGGCCAGAGCGATCAGGCGATGACCCGGCTCGATCTGGAAGGCGTGCGTGAACAGGTGCTGCAGCTTTCGTGGGTGAAGGACGCGCGCGTATCGCGCCAGCTGCCCGAAACGCTGGTGGTCGATATCGTGGAGCGCAGCCCGCACGCGGTGATGCGCGGTGACGATGGCAAGCTGACGCTGATCGACGAGACCGGCCATGAACTGGAAGCCGTGTCCAAAGCCCGCGCGCGCGGCCTGCTGGTGCTTTCGGGAGAAGGCGCGGAACAGCACGTGGTTGACCTGGGCAAGCTGCTGGAAGCCGCGCCCGCGCTGAAGCCGCAGGTGGCCGAGGCCGAATGGATCGGCAACCGCCGCTGGAACCTAACCTTCAAGACCGGCCAGGTGCTGGCGCTGCCCGAAGGTGACCGGGAATCGGCCGGCGCGCTGCTGACCTTCGCCCGCATGGACGGCGTGGACCGCCTGCTGGGCGGCAAGGTGGCGGCGTTCGACATGCGCGCGCCCGATCGCATCTATCTGCGCGTTCCCGGCCATGCCGACCAGATGGCCGCCGATGCCAAGGCCGCCGCTGCCGCAAAGGCTGCGGCGAAGAAGGCCGCACCGACCGCCACCGCCACCGCCGATGCCAGCCTTGCCGCCGCCAAGGCGCCCAAGACGGCGCGGGATTGACGCCAGGATGGCCATTCCCCGGATCACCAAGGTCTTTGCGGCCGTCAACATCGGTTCGTTCCGCACCTCCGCGATGATCGCGGGGCTGTCAGAGAACGGCGAGATGGTCGTGCTTGGGTCCGGCCACCGCGCCAGCCAGGGGATCAAGCGCGGTTATGTGACCGACATGCAGGCGGCGACGCATTCGGTGCGCGACGCGATCGAACGTGCTGAAAAGATGGCCAACGCCAGCGTGCAGAGCGTGTGGATCGGCTGTTCCGGCGCCGGCCTTGCCAGCACCACCGCGCGGGTCGAGGTGGAAATCGGTGGCCGCCGCATCGAGCAGGACGATATCGAACACCTGCTGGTGGCGGGGCGCGAGGTGATCCAGCCCGACGGGCGCAGCGTGCTGCATGCCCAGCCTGCGCACTATACGCTCGATGGCGCGCACGGCGTGCCCAATCCCAAGGGCCTTCATGCCGAGCGGCTGGCCGTGGATATCCACGTGATGCTGGCCGATGGCGCGCCGGTGCGCAACATCAAGGAAACGGTCGAGAACGCGCACCTGAAGGTAGAGGCCGTGGTCGGCGCGCCGGTGGCGGCGGGCCATGCCTGCCTCACCCCGGAAGAGCGCGAGATCGGCGTGGCGCTGGTGGAATTCGGCGCGGAGGTGACCACGGTTTCGGTCTATGCCTCGGGCATGTTGCTGGGGATGCAGGTGATCCCCTTCGGATCGGGTGACATCACCGACGCCATCGCCAGCGCCTTCGGCATCCGCCGCTATCAGGCCGAACGGCTCAAGTGCATGTCGGGCTCGGCCATCGCCAGCCCGGCTGACCACCGCGAGATGATCCCGGTCAACGCGCCGGGCGATCCCGAAGGGGCAGGGCCGCTGGCGCGCCATGCCGATGACAAGAACCGCATTCCCCGCGCCGAGCTGATCTCGGTGATCACGCAGCAGCTGGGCCACTTTACCGAGGAAGTCTCGCGCGCGTTGAAAGCCATGGGCTTTACCGGGCAGCGCGGGCAGCAGGTGGTGTTGACCGGAGGCGGCGCGCAGTTGCCGGGCCTTGCCGATTTTGCGCAAGGGGCGCTGGGCCGGCCGGTGCGCATCGGCTCTCCACCCACCATGCTTGGCCTGCCGCCGGGCCATGCGACTCCAAGCTCGTCCACGCTTGTCGGCCTGGTGCTCTATGCTGCGGCCGATCCGGTGGACATTCGCGCCATCGGCCCCAGCTTTCGCCCTGACGAGGGATATAGCGGATTCGGCCTGTTTCGCCGGATCTGGCGCGCCATTCGGGAATACTTCTGACGTGGATAGGGGCCTTGCCGTATGCGCCGTCGCAAAACCGACGCATATTGGCGATGCGAACTGTGGAAAAGCCGGGTTTGGCTTTGATTAGTCAAATCCATTCGTGCCAAAGCAGCAGTTGAAACATTGGCACAAACGTAACCCCATCCGGGAGACCGACATGAGCATCAACATCGGACCGCCGGCGATCGACGAGCTTCGGCCCCGCATCACGGTGATCGGGGTGGGTGGCGCAGGCGGAAACGCCATCGCCAACATGATCAACGCCAAGATCGAAGGCGTGGATTTCGTCGTCGTCAACACCGACGCGCAGGCGCTGAACAATTCGATCGCGGAAAACCGCATCCAGCTCGGCCCTGATATCACGCAAGGCTTGGGCGCGGGCGCCCGTCCCGAAGTGGGCCGCGCCGCCGCCGAAGAGACGATGGAAGACATCGAGCGCGCGCTTGATGGCGTGCACATGTGCTTCATCGCCGCCGGCATGGGTGGCGGCACCGGCACCGGCGCCGCGCCGGTCATCGCCGAAGTGGCCCGCCGCAAGGGCGTGCTCACCGTGGGCGTGGTGACCAAGCCGTTCCTGTTCGAAGGCACGCGCCGCATGCGCGCGGCGGAATCGGGCATCGAGGAACTGCAGAAGCACGTCGACACCCTGATCGTCATCCCCAACCAGAACCTGTTCCTGGTGGCGAAGGCGGAGACGACCTTCAAGGAAGCGTTCCAGCTGGCCGACGAAGTGCTGCAGCAGGGCGTGCGTTCGATCACCGACCTGATGGTGATGCCCGGCCTGATCAACCTCGACTTTGCCGACGTGCGTTCGGTGATGGGCGAGATGGGCAAGGCGATGATGGGCACGGGTGAGGGCGATGGCCCCAACCGCGCGCTGGAAGCGGCCGAACGCGCCATCGCCAACCCGCTGCTCGATGGCGTTTCGATGCAGGGCGCGAAGGGCGTGATCATCTCGATCATCGGCGGCGACGACATGAAGCTGCTCGAAGTCGACGAAGCCGCCAACCATATCCGCGAACTGGTCGATCCCAACGCGAACATCATCTGGGGTTCGGCGTTCAACCCAGACCTTGATGGCAAGATCCGCGTCTCGGTGGTCGCCACCGGCATCGAACAGAGCGCCGAACAGGCAGAGATCGCCTCGCGCCCGATGAACCTGGGTGGCGCGCGTGCGCCGTCGTTCCCCGGTTCCGCCGCTCCGGTGCGCGCGCCCGAACCGGCGCCTGCGCCCGCCGCCGCGCCATTCGCGCCGCCCCCTGTGGCCGAGCCCGAGCCGGTCGTCGCGGCAGAGCCCGAGCCGGAGGAAGCGCTCGACCTGACGC
Source organism: Novosphingobium cyanobacteriorum (assembly GCF_029436685.1). GTDB lineage: Bacteria > Pseudomonadota > Alphaproteobacteria > Sphingomonadales > Sphingomonadaceae > Novosphingobium > Novosphingobium cyanobacteriorum. The sequence goes on along the minus strand of NZ_JAROCY010000007.1, from coordinate 29,456 downwards.
TGGACCTCAGCGAGGAACCGGCTCCGGCCGCCGAGCCCGAGGAACTGCAGCTTGGCCCGGCGGACGAGGAAGAGCCGCCGCTGCCGCCGCGTTTCGGCCGCGCCCAGCCGGCGGCTGCCGCGCCCAAGCCGGCCGCGCCGGCTGCCGGCAGCACGCTGTTCGAACGCATGGCCAACCTCTCGCGCGGCGCCGGTCGCGAGGATGAGGCGGAAGAAGAGGGCGGGTCGCTCAACATCCCGCGCTTCCTCGGCCGCCAGAACAACCAGTAATGCATTGGCGGCGCGGCCTGTCCCTCTGGATGGGCCGCCCGCCGCATCGGCGACGCGTGTTGTCGCCGCTTCAGGAAGGCCCCGCTAAGCGGGCAGCATGATGCGCCGATTCGCTTCCTTCACTGCGCTGGCCCTTGCGCTTGCCGCCGCGCAGCCCGCCTTGGCCCAGCAGGCGGATGACGACGAGGGCCCCGCCACCGTCTCGCGCCCGGTGGTCCAGCCGATCGGCCAGAACGCCGGGCAGCAGCTCAACTCGGCGCTCTCCCGCCTGGCCCGCGATCCGCGCAATGTCACCGCGCTGGTCGATGCCGGCAACGCCGCGATGGCCCTGGGTGACAACGACGCCGCCATCGGTTTCTTCACCCGCGCCGATCAGGTCGCGCCCGGCAACGGCCCGGTCAAGGCGCAGATCGCCTCGGCCATGCTGCGTGGGGAAGACCCGCTGGCTGCGCTGCGCTGGTTCGACGACGCCGAGCGCGCCGGGGCAGACCCCGTCGCCATGGCGCTGGATCGCGGTCTTGCCTACGACCTGGTGGGTGACAACGTGGCCGCGCAGGCGCAATATCGCCTCGCCCTTTCACGCGGGCCGAACGAGGAAGCCAGCCGCCGCTATGCGCTGAGCCTCGCCATCGCGGGTGACCGGCAGGGCGCGGACCTGATGCTCGCGCCGCTGCTGCAGCGGCAAGAGCGCGCCGCGTGGCGCACCCGGACCTTCATCCTTGCCATCACCGGCAATCCGGACGAGGCGGTTTCGATCGCCCGCGCCTCGATGCCGCCGGATCTTTCCGCCGGGATCACGCCCTATCTGCGCTACATGCCCCGGCTCACCCCGGCGCAGCAGGCGGGCGCGGCGAATCTCGGCCGCTTCCCGCGCGCGGCGGACATCGGCCGCGACGATCCACGCGTGGTGCAATACGCCGCGCTCCACCCGCGCCCCGTGGTCCGGGTGGCCGTGGCCCCCGCGCCGCAGGGCCAGACGCTGGGCGGCCGCCGTGACGACAAGTCGAAGCGCCGCCGTCCGGGCAGCAACGACCGCCCGGTGCAGGTCGCTGCGGCAACACCGGTGCAGACCAGCGCGATTCCGCTGCCACCGCCGCCTCCGCCGCCGGGGCAGGCCAGCGTGTCCGCTGCGGCCAGCCCATGGAGCGTGCCGCTGCAGCAGCAGGCCCGGCAGCAGGCGCGCCCCGCTGCCACCACGCCGCCGGTCCAGTCCGTTTCGCGCCCGGTGGTCCAGCCGACGCCCCAGCCGACGCAGCAGTCAACCAGGCCCGCGCCGACTCCCGGCTTCGATCTGGCGCAGGCGGGTGGCAGCAGCGTCACCACACCCGCCCCCACCACGCCCCCCTCCACCACAGCCGCGTCCACCTTGCCCGCGCGCCCCACCGTGCTGTCGCGGCTGGACGTGCCGCCCGGTGCCATCCGCCCGCCGGTGCCCACGCCGGGGCCGGTCGCCGCTGCTACGACCCAGCCGGTGCCGACTGCCTCTGCGGCCACCGCCGCTTCGCCCACCGTGGCGCCGGCACCCACGCAGCTCGCGCTGGCCACGCCCCAGCCACAACCTCAGCTGCAACCCCAGTCCCAGTCCCAGTCCCAGTCCCAGGCCCAGCCAGCAACCGTCGCCACCGTTTCGCAGCCGGTGGTCCAGCCCCTGCCGCCTGCCGCCACGCCGCCAGCGCCGCCCCCGCCGGCGGAGGATTTCCGCAGCCTGTTCAACGGTTTCGAACCGCCCGCCGACGAGCAGGCGAGCAAGGTTGCCGCGGTCGACATCACCCGCATTCCCGCGCCCGTGCGCAAGAAGCCCGAGCCCAAGGTCGAGCCGAAGCCTGAGCCCAAGCCGGAAACCAGGCCAGAACCCAAAGTCGACGCCAAGGTCGCCGCGAAGAAGGGCAAGGACCTGGCGGAAGACATCGCCGATTGCGAACCCGCGCCCAAGGGAAAGGCCGCCAGGGGCAAGCCCGCCCCTGTGGCCAAGGGCAAGCGTGGCGCGAAGCAGGCCGACACCTGCGTCACCAGCACCCGCGGCGAACGGCCAGATGGCCCGACCGCGGTTTCCCGCACCGAGGAAAAGACCGTCAAGGGCGCCAAGGGCAAGGATACCCGGGAAGCCAAGGCCGCTGTCAGCCATCCCAGCCGCATCTGGGTGCAGGTGCTGACCGGATCGGACCGCGATCGCATGGGCGGCGAATGGCGCAGTCTGGTGCGGCAGGCGGCGGCGCTGAAGGGCAGGAAGCCGTTCATCACCCCGTGGCGCAGCAACTTCCGCCTGCTGACCGGCCCGTTCGAGAGCGAAGGGGCCGCGCAGGATTTCCTGAAGACACTGCGCAAGGATGGCGTCAGCGGCTTCCAGTGGACCAGCCCGGCGGGGCAGGTCGTGGATACGCTCGCGCTCAAGTAACGCCCTTCGCGGCCGCAGCGGGAACTGCCGCAGCTTGCGCCTGTTCACCTCCTGTCCACAGCTTTTGAACAGGGTTGTCGAGTTTTGCCCAACGCCCTGTTAACCTGCCGTTGCCGTTGATCGCGTGCTCCGCGATGAAGCGGCAGGACGAACGGCCGGGATTTTCTGGCCGTCGATCAGGGCGATAGCCCCGGAGAAATGCGTGATGCGGACCGGCCACGACGACAGCGAACGCGAGGACGCGGCGCCCGTCGATATGCTTGCCTCGCTGTTCGAGGCGCGCGGGTGGCCCTGCGAATTCGTGTCCGATGACGAGATCCAGGGCGAGATCCAGGGGTCCTGGGCGAATTACCAGATCCGCTGCGTATGGCGCACCGAAGATCACGTGCTGCAGATCCTCTGCCTGCCCGATATCCGCGTGGCCGAAGACAAGAAGGCTGCGGTCTACGAAGTCATGGCCCTGATCAACGAACAGGTGTGGATCGGCCACTTCGACATGTGGTCCAACGGCAGCGTGCTGCTCTATCGCCACGCGCTGATGCTGGGCGATGATGGCTTGCTCAGCCTGGGCCAGGCGCAGGCGGCGATCGAGGCGGCGGTTGACGAATGCGACCGCTTCTACCCCGCCTTCCAGTTCATCCTGTGGGGTGACAAGAGCCCCGCCGAAGCGCTCGCCAGCGCACTGGTCGACGCCGCGGGCGAGGCCTGACGCACTCTTTCCTCTCCCCAGGGGGAGGGCGATGAAGTGCCCCCTCAGCGTACGCAAAATCTCTCCGCCCGCTTGCGGGCGGGGGCAGGGGTGGGCAAAGCCGCAGCCACAGGTTCAGCGGAGATTCGGTGATGCATTTCCTCCAGTTCGGTTGCGGCAATATGGGTGGCGCGATGCTCGCCGGATGGCTGGCCGGCGGCTTCGCGCCGGAAAGCTTCACCGTGGTCGATCCCTATCTTGCGCAGGCGCCGCAGGGTGTGCGCCTGCTGCCGGCCGCGCCGGCGGGTGAAGCGCCCGCCGATGTCGTGCTGCTGGGCTTCAAGCCGCAGCAATTGTCCGATGCCGTTGCCTCGGTGCGCCCGCATGTCGGGCCCGGCACGCTGCTGCTCTCGATCCTCGCCGGGGTTGACATGGCCACCCTGCGCGCCGCCTTTCCCGATGCGCAGGCGATCGTGCGGGTGATGCCGAACCTTGCCGCCGCGCTGGGCAAGTCGCCCATCGCGCTGGTCGGCGATGCGCAAGGGGATGCGAAGGCGCTCACCGAGAAGCTTATGGCCCCGCTGGGCCAGGCCGAATGGCTTTCGGGCGAGGACCAGATGGACCTCGTCACCGCGCTCGCCGGTTCCGGGCCGGCCTTCGTCTATCGCGTGATCGATGCGCTCGCCACCGGCGCGGCCAACCTCGGCCTGCCGCGTGACCAGGCGGACCGACTGGCGCTGGCCATGGTAGAAGGCGCTGCGGCGCTGGCCGCGCAATCGCCCCATGCGCCTGCCGAACTCGCCCGCCGTGTCGCCAGCCCCGGCGGCGTGACGCAGGTCGGCATCGATGTGCTCGACGCCGACGATCGCCTGCTGCGCCTGATGGAAGACACCCTGCGCGGGGCGCGTGACCGCAGCGCCGAGATGACCGAGCTGGCGCGGGCGAAGTAAGAGGGCTCCAAATGCCCCTCTCCTTCAGAGGATGTGTTGGATAGGGCTGACTTGCTCTCATGCCCGGTGGGGAGGGGCCGGGGGTGGGGGTTCAACCCATCAATCAACCCCATGAAACAAAGCCTTAATTCCTGCCAGATACAATTTGTCACACTCGCTTCTGTCCGGTTTCGCTTGAAAGCGGATCGGTGGAGGACGATATTGGCCGCATCGGGCCATCGTGGCCCGCATTTGGAGAGATGAAGCACATGGCAAACTGGAACGACCCTCAGCCCGGGATGGGCTTCGGCGCGTCTCCGAGCCTTTCCGGTGCCACCGGCCGCGGCGAGGTCTTCGACGCCGGGCTGCGCAAGCACATGCTGTCGATCTACAACTACATGGCCTCCGGCGTACTGCTGTCGGGCGTTGTCGCGCTCGTCTTCGCCACTTCGGGCATGGCCGAGGCGGTGTTCGCCACCCCGCTGCGCTGGCTGATCGCGCTTGCCCCGCTGGCCTTCGTCATGGTGATGAGCTTCGGCGTCAACCGCCTGTCCACCACCACGTTGCAGGCGCTGTTCTGGGCCTTTGCCGGCGTGATGGGCATGTCGCTGTCGTCGATCTTCTTCGTGTACACCGGCCCTTCGATCGCGGCGACGTTCTTCGCCACTGCGGGCGCCTTCGCCGGTCTCAGCCTGTTCGGCTACACCACGCAGAAGTCGCTGTCGGGCCTCGGCACGTTCCTGATCATGGGCCTGTTCGGCATCCTGATCGCGTCGCTGATCAACCTGTTCCTGCAGTCGCCGGGCCTTGCCTGGGGCATCAGCTTCCTTGGCGTGCTGATCTTCGCGGGCCTCACAGCCTATGATACGCAGCGCCTGAAGAACGAATATGCCTATGTCGCGGGCACCGAATATGCGGGCAAGTCGGTGGTGATGGGCGCGCTGACGCTCTACCTCGATTTCATCAACCTGTTCATGATGCTGCTGCGCTTCATGGGCGATCGTCGCTGATCGTCGCGTAACGCAGGGGCTTCGCCCCCGGATCGGCATCGGTCCGTCGCATAAATGTCCGGCCCGGCGGGTTTTTTCACCCGCCGGGCATTTTCTTTGGTTTCCGCCCGGTTTATCCAATCAGTTCAACTTGGCGAAAGCGCCGCGCCGCACATTGCTGCACAACGGCTGCTTTTCGGGGGAGTATCGATGTTCCGTTTTCCGCGCGTTCCCGCGCCTGTCCTCATGGCCTCGGGCCTCGCCATCGCGCTGGCGTCCTGCGCGCCCAAGGCGCCGCCACCGCCGCCTCCCCCGCCGCCGCCCAAGGTGGTGATCGTGCCACCGCCCAAGCCGATCCCGCCCAATGGCGCTTCTGACAATCTGGTGTTCCCTCCTGCGGACCAGAACGGGTTGCGCGTGTCGGTCAATCGCAACATCACCACCGCGCAGATGCTGTGGAATCTGCGCTCGGCCTACAACGTCGCGGCGCTCAACTGCAGCGGGCCGGCTCATGCCGAAATCCTGCCACGCTATCGCGCCTTCCTCACCGCCAATGCCAAGGTGCTGACGGCGGCGAACAAGAAGGTCGATGCCGAATTCAAGAGCCGCTTCGGCACGAAGTTCGTCGCCCCGCGCGAGGCGTACATGACCTCGGTCTACAACCACTTCGCCCTGCCGCCCACGCTGCCCGATTTCTGCGATGCGGTGCTGGCCGTCAGCCGCGATGCGATGACGGTGAAGCCGGTGGAACTGGAACAGTTCGCGGTGCGCAGCCTGCCGAACATCGAAGTGGTGTTCGACGATTTCTATCGCCGCTATGAAAAGTACCGGACGGACCTGGCCGAATGGAACGCCCGCTTCGGGCAGACCACGTCGGCCGCGCCCACGGTGGCCCTGCCACAGCCTTCGGCGGGCGGTGTGTCGCACTGATCTGCGGCTGAAAAAAGTCACGCGGGGTCTTGGCAGGGCGGTGGCCCTGCGCTAATGGCCGCGCTCTCGCCGGGCTTTGGTCCGGGCGGGCGATACTGGGAACGGGGCCGTAGCTCAGCTGGGAGAGCGCGTCGTTCGCAATGACGAGGTCAGGGGTTCGATCCCCCTCGGCTCCACCAGATCCCCAAAGGGCCGCCGGTTCGTCCGGCGGCCCTTGTGGTGTTTGGCCCCGGTTTTGGTCTTGCGTGGCAGCGCGGAAGGTCCAGATAGATTGCACCAGCTGCCGGAACACGATTTGCCATGCATTTTCTCGACCAGGCCAAGATCTATATCCGTTCGGGCGCGGGCGGCCCCGGCGCGGTCAGCTTCCGGCGCGAAAAGTACGTGGAGTATGGTGGCCCTGACGGCGGCAACGGCGGCAAGGGCGGAGATATCATCTTCGAGGCGGTGGCCGGGCTGAACACCCTGATCGACTTCCGCTACAGCCAGCACTTCAAGGCGCAGCGCGGCATGGGCGGCGCAGGCCAGAACCGCACCGGCGCGGGCGGCAACGACCTCGTCATCAAGGTCCCGCTCGGCACGCAGGTGCTGGATGACGAGCGCGAGACCGTGCTGGCCGACTTGACCGAGCCGGGCCAGCGCGTGGTGCTGCTGCGCGGCGGCGATGGCGGGCGCGGCAATCTCAGCTTCAAGTCCTCCACCAACCGCGCCCCGCGCCAGGTCGGCCCCGGCTGGCCGGGCGAGGAAATGTATGTCTGGCTGCGGCTGAAGCTGCTTGCCGATGCGGGCCTCGTCGGCCTGCCCAACGCGGGCAAGTCCACCTTCATCAACCAGATCACCAACACCAAGGCAAAGGTCGGCGCCTATGCCTTCACCACCACCCGGCCGCAGCTGGGTGTGGTGCGGCACCGGACCCGCGAATTCGTGCTGGCGGACATCCCCGGCCTGATCGAAGGCGCGGCCGACGGGGCAGGGATCGGTGATCGCTTCCTTGGCCACATCGAACGCTGCCGCGTGCTGATCCACCTGATCGACATCCACGGTGATACCGACCCGGTGGAGGCGATGCAGATCGTCGACGAGGAACTGTCCGCCTATGGCGCCGGGCTTGATGAAAAGCCCAAGCTGGTGGCGCTGAACAAGATCGACCTGGTCGACGCCGAACTGGTCAGGGCGTTCAGCGAGGAACTGCTGGAAGCGGGCGCGGATGAAGTCTTCCCGATCTCGGGCGCGACGGGCGCGGGCATGGATGCGCTGCTCGATGCGGTGCTGGCCTACCTGCCGGTGGCGACCGTGACCGAACGCCCCACCGGAGAGGTGGAGGAAGAGGAAGACCGCAAGCCGTGGTCTCCGCTCGGCTGATCGCGTCCAACGCCCTTCACCTGCCGTCACAATTCGCCTAAGCGCCGTGGCCATGAAGATTGCCGCGCTCGCCCAACTTGCCGATCCCGCCCGCTGTCCCCGGCTGGTGGTGAAGGTCGGCTCTGCCCTGCTGGTGGGCAAGGACGGGCAGCCGCGCCGCGAATGGCTGAGCGCCCTGGTGGCGGAGATCGCCGCAGCGCGCGCCGCCGGGCAGGAAGTGATCGTCGTGTCGTCCGGCGCCATCGCCCTTGGCGCGCGGCGGCTGGGGCTGGCCAAGGGCGGGCGGGGCAGCCTGTCCGATGCGCAGGCCGCCGCCGCCGTGGGGCAGATCGCGCTGGCGGGCCTGTGGGCCGAACTGCTGGCCGGCCATGGCCTCACCGCCGCGCAGGTGCTGCTGACGCTTGAGGATCTCGAGGACCGGCGCCGGTACCTCAATGTCACCGCCACGCTGGGCACCTTGCTGGCGGCGGGCGCGGTGCCGGTCATCAACGAGAACGATACCGTCGCCACCAACGAAATCCGCTTTGGCGACAACGATCGGCTGGCGGCCCGCGTAGGCCAGGCGGCGGGCGCGGCGGGCGTGCTGCTGCTGTCCGACATCGACGGGCTGTATGATCGCGATCCGCGTCAGCCCGGCGCGGTGCGCATCCCGGTGGTGAAGGGGGTGACGCCCGAGATCCACGCCATGGCCACCGGCGGTTCCTCCTCCGGGCTCGGTTCCGGCGGGATGACGAGCAAGCTGCAGGCGGCCGAGATCGCCGAACTGGCGGGCATCGCGCTGGCCATCATCGACGGCCAGCCCACCGCGCCCATCGCCACCGCGTTCGGTGCGGAGCGGGGCACGCTGTTCCTGCCGCGCGGGCGCAAGCAGGCGCGCAAGGCGTGGCTGGGCGGCAAGCTGCGCATGCGCGGCTCGGTGCATGTCGATGCCGGGGCGGCCAGGGCGCTGGAAGGCGGATCGAGCCTGCTGGCGGCGGGGGTGACGCAGGTGGACGGCGAGTTCCAGCGGGGCGATGCGATCGCCGTGCTGGGCCCGGATGGTGCCGTGCTGGCGCGCGGGCTGTCGGAATATGATGCGGCGGAGTGCGCCCGGCTGATGGGCCGGCACAGCCGCGAGCACGAGGCGCTGCTGGGCTATGCCCCCCGGTCCGCGCTGATCCACCGTGACCAGCTGGTCCTGCTGTAATGGCGCATGAACTGCTGGCGGTGACCGGGGCGACCGGGTTCGTCGGGCAATCGGTGCTGGAGTATGCCGCGCGGCAGGGCTTCGAGGTGCGCGCGCTCGCCCGTCGGCCGCAGGAGGCGCGCAGCGGCGTGGAATGGGTGCAGGGTGACCTGGGCGACGAGCGGGCGCTGAAGCGGCTTGTGGCGCGGGCGAGCGTGGTGCTGCACATCGCCGGCGTGGTCAACGCGTCCGATCCGGCCGGGTTCGAGGCGGGCAACGTGCGCGGCACGCTGAACGTGGTGAACACCGCGCTTGCGGCCGGGGTCAACCGCTTCATCCACGTCTCCTCGCTTTCGGCGCGCGAACCGCAGCTTTCGGTGTACGGGGCCAGCAAGCTGCGCGGGGAAAAGATCGTGCGCGCCAGCAGCCTGGACTGGACGATCGTGCGCCCGCCTGCGGTGTATGGCCCGCGCGACACCGAAATGCTTGAGCTGTTCAAGCTGGCAAGGCGCGGGCTGGTGCCTTTGCCGCCGGCCGGCAGGCTTTCGATCATCCACGTGGCGGACCTCGCCCGCCTGCTGCTGGCGCTGGTGCCGGATGGGGAAGACGTGCGGCACATGGTGTTCGAGCCCGATGACGGACGGCCCGGCGGCTGGACCCATGTGGAGCTGGCCCGCGCCATCGGCCGCGCGGTGGGCACGCGCGCCACGCCGCTGCCGCTGCCGCGCCGCGTGCTTGATTGGGCGGCCAGGGGCGATCGTCTGGTGCGCAAGGACAAGGCCAAGCTAACGCCCGACCGGGTGGGATACATGTGCCACCCGGACTGGACCGTGGGCGCAGGCGCCACCCCGCCGCCCGCGATCTGGACCCCCCAGGTCGAAACCCAGATGGGCCTCCACGCCACGGCCGGCTGGTATCGCGAAGCCGGCTGGCTGTAACGCGCGCTTCCCCCGGCTGACGGCGGAACCGGTTCCGCCCTGCCAATCCGCCCGGTGCTGGCCTGTGTCACGGCATCCATCACCATCTTGCCGACGCGGACTGTCTCCGAAGTTGTTCCGGTTCGGTCCCAGCCTCGCTTGACCGGGCATGGTCCTTTGCAGAGAGACCGGCGCTCCCATGTCGCCGCGGCGGCATTATCCTTGGACGAGAGCTGGCATGGCGTTCCTGCAAAGGAAACTTGGCGAACTGACCGCCCGTATTGACCGCGCCCGTCGCATGCTCGGCCTTGCCCGGTCGCGGCGGCTCGATGCGGCGCGACAGCGCGATCTTGAAGATCTGCTGGCACGCAGGCATCGCTGGCTCGGCCATCCCGGCTTTCCGCAGCCTTCCTTCGCCAATGCGCGGTTGATTGCCGTCGGCCCGCGCGGGCACGGCAATTGCATCGTGCTGCTGGCCGGTGCAGGAACCCGCGTTGGAACCGCTTTCCATTTCGCCCGCGGGGCAAGGAACAACATTCTCGTCATCGGTGCCCGTGCCCGTGCGCCCCGCAAGGTCGATTTTCTGGCGTCGCATGGACTGGTCGTGATCGGTGAAGAGACGGCCGGGCTGATGAGCATGGATATCGAACTCAATTCGGACGATGGCCTCGTCTCCATCGGCCCGCGCTGCAATGCCAACGGCACGTCAGTTATTCTGCAAGGCGTGGGGCAAAGCCTGATCGTCGGCGAAGACTGCATGTTCGCCATGGACACGGTCATCCGCACCTCGGATCGCCACGCCATCAGTGGGCCAGACGGCCAATGGATGAACCCGCCTGCCGATATCCGCATCGATCCGCATGTCTGGCTGGGTGAGGGCGCCTTCGTGCTCAAGGGCGTGCATATCGGCACCGGCGCAGTTGTTGCCGCCCGATCGGTGGTGTCGCGCAACATTCCGCCGTTCACCGTCGCAGGCGGCGCGCCCACACGCCCGCTCCGGTCTGACATTTACTGGGAACGTTCCAGCGAGCCGACCCTGAACGATAGCGCCAGGTGGCGAGACGTTGCCGACAAGCTTGAGAACGCAGCCGCGTGATATAGCCGGGGACAGGGCCGACGGGGCGAGCGTGGCAGGATCATCGTTCCCGGCGCAATCCCTCTCCGTGACTCTGCGCGATTGAGTTCCTCCGCTTCGTCGCGCCTTCGCGTGAAACCCCTTCAGAAGCCGCTCAGTCCAGTTCCAGCATCGCCCGCGCGCCGTTGAAGGTCTGCTCCAGCGATTCGAGCACTGCCGCGCGGGTCAGGTCTGGGCCGATCGCGGCACCATGGTCCTGCACCATGGTATCGGCGGTGCGCAGCAGGATCGCTTCCATCCGGGTCAGCCACGCTGCCGGATCGGGCGAAAGACGCGCCATTTCAGGCAGCATCAGCGTGACCATCAGGCGCAGCGTCTGCACGTGGATGGCCATGGCGCCCGCCTGTCCGGCGGCGTCGCGCGGTTCCAGCAACATTGGTGTTCCCCCTTGGTGTGCGACCCGCTCCCCGCAAGGGCGGTTTGGTTACCATAAGGGTACTCTCCAGAAAGACAGGCAAGGTATTTGATCCAGATCAATGACCGCGCCCTAAGCATCAGTTTTGCGACGTCCTTTTTGTGTCCGATCCGGGCCAAAATGGTCGGATTGAATTTTCGCTGTCCTACAAGCCCCCGTTCGATGTAATCATGTTCCGTTTTTGTTCTGATTTAGACGCAAACGGAGTCTGGCCCATGGACCATGCAAGCACCCCTGAAAGCTCAACCGGCTTCGGCCGCGGCATCACCCCCGCGGGTGGCGATATCGGCCTGCCGGGGGATGATCGGACGATGGACTGGCGCGCCTGGGTCGATGCCGTGCCGCCCTTCGCGCCCATGCCAACGCCACGGCCATCTTCATCGCGGTGGGCTGGCGCTACCACTTCAGACTCCCCTCCCCACCGGGAAGGGGCCACCATTTCAAGCTCCCCTCACCACTGGGAAGGGGCCAGCATTTCAAGCTCCCCTCCCCATTGGGGAGGGGTTGGGGGTGGGGGTGGGGGTTCCCCCTCCGCCGCCTGGGACAGCCTCGCCGATGACTGGCCGCCCGCCCGCAGCGAACGCGCCGCCGATTTCACCGCCCCGCGCCGCGCCCGGTTCCTGCAGGCATTGGCCCATCACGGCCAGGTGCGGCGCGCCTGTGCGGTCGTCGGGGTTTCGGCGCAGGCGGCCTATCTGCGGCGGCGGCGCGATGGCCGCTTCGCCGCCGGGTGGGATGCCGCGCTGGTGCATGCGCGCGATCATGCGGCGCAGGTGCTGGCCGATCGTGCGCTCAACGGCGTGGTCGAAAGCGTGTTCTATCGCGGGCAGGAGGTTGGCACCCGCGTGCGCTTTGATTCCCGCCTGCTGCTGGCGCATCTCGCCCGGCTCGATCGCATGGCCGAACGGACCCCCGCCGCCGCGCTGGCCGATAGGTTCGAGGAAGTGGTCGAAGAGGTGCTCGATTCCGGCGAGGATGCCGCAACGCATGGCTGGCAGCCCGAAGCCATCCCGCTGGCCGATGCGGTCGCCGAAGCCGAAGCGCGCGCGGCTGACGATTTTCCCGATGCGATGGAGGCCATCGGGTCAGACGCGCTGGCTGACCTTGCCCGCGAAGCCGGCCTGCCCGCCGATTTCCTCGACCTGCCGCCCGATCGCGCGTGGGCGGACCTGCGCACCGCCCACATCCGCCGCGCCCGTCAATCTATCCTTCAGTCCCACGCCACCCGCGCCAGCCAGCGCGCCCAACGCCTCGACCAACTCACCGCCAATCCTCCCCTGGAAGGGGAGGGGGACCGCCCACAGGGCGGTGGAGGGGTAGCGGACGCACCCGACCTCGAGTTCAAATCCGCCGCCGCAAAGCCCGTAACTGTGTCAACCGTGTCAACCTCGCACCGCCCGGGTCGAGGCAGACTGCAGGCTTACAGCACGAAGTCCGCGGCCACCGGCGCGCCGTTGAACGCAATCATCACAAAGGCGTATTCCACCCCGTTGTCGCTGTCGGTGCTCAACTGCACCTGCCACAGGAACGGGCTGTTGGGGTTTACCTGCTGAACCCGCACTTCGCCCGGTGTGCCGGCATGGAACGCGGCGGTGCCGATGAAGGTGAAGTCCTGGTTGCCGCCCATGGTGCTGTTCGCGTCCAGCGAGCGCAGGTCGATCAGGTCGCCATCGTTGTGCGCAAAGTCGCGGATGAAGTCTGCGGCGAACGCGTTGCTGGGGTTGTAGGCGCCGAAGTCGGCAAAGTTGGTGAAGCGGAACGTGTCCACACCACTGCCGCCGTTCATCTGGTCGAACCCGGTTCCGCCCTGCAGCACGTCGTTGCCTGCGCCGCCGCTCATCCGATCGTTGCCGGCCCCTCCGGTCAGCTTGTCGTTGCCGATTGCGCCCACCATGATGTCGTTGCCGTTGCCGCCAAAGATGCGGTCGCTGCCGGTGCCGCCGTTGATGGTGTCGTTGCCGTCGTTGCCATACAGCATGTCGGCCCCGCCAAAGCCAAAGATCGTGTCGTCGCTGGCCCCGCCGTTGATCGTATCGGCCCCGCCCCACAGCGCGCGGTTGATCGCATCCAGGTCCCCATCGCGCACGGTCTGCAGGAATGTCAGCAGGTCATAACTCAGGGCGGAAAGCTGGGTGTCGCCAGTGTCCACCCCATTGATCGTGCCGTTCAGGTTGTCGACGAAGCCGGCATCGGAAAAGAACTCCGCCGTGTCTCCACCCACGAAGCTGAAGGTCAGTGTCGATTTGTCCACACTCAGGGATGACGGTCCGCTCTGCTGGAACTGGAACAGCATCAGCGTTTCTTCAGTGAACACATTGGTCCAGGTGTCGCCCGCCAGCGTCGCCGTCGTTGCAATCGTCATCACCCACTCCCGCCGATATTGTGGTTAACTTCGGTTTATCTTGCACTTTCTTGGTCAAGTCCAGCAAAAGCAACGCAGCCTTTCTCCCGCAACGGTACAGGTCTATGTCCCGGTCATGCCCCTGCTGAACCGCCTGCTTGCCGCGCTGCTCGCGCTCCTCGCCCTCGTCCAGCCGGCGCGGGCCGAGCCGCAGGGGCCGCTGGTGCTGGCGGCGGCGAGCATGCAGGAGGCGCTGACCGCCGCTGCCGACGCCTGGGCCATGAAGCGCCACCCGCGCCCGGTGCTCAGCTTCGCCGGCACACCCGCGCTGGCGCGGCAGGTGCAGGCAGGCGCCCCGGCAGACCTGTTCGTTTCCGCCGATGCGGAATGGGCCGATACCCTGCAGCAGCAGGGCCTGCTCGCCCCTGGCACGCGCCGCAACCTGGCGGTCAACGCGCTGGTGCTGGTGGCGCCGGCGGGCAGCCGCCTCAGGCTCTACCCCGCACCCGGGTTCCCGCTGCTGGCCGCGCTCGGCGCCGAAGGGCGGCTGGCGATGGCGGACCCGGACAGCGTGCCCGCCGGGCGATACGGCCGGCAGGCGCTCACCCGCTTCGGGCTGTGGGACGCGGTGGCGCCGCGGGTGGCGCGGGCGGAAAACGTGCGGGCGGCGCTGGCGCTGGTGGCGCGCGGCGCGGCACCGCTGGGCGTGGTCTATGCCACCGATGCGCGGGCCGAACCGGCGGTGCGGGTGGTCGGCGTGTTCCCCGCCGGCAGCCACCCGCCGATCGTCTACCCCATCGCCCGGCTGGCGGGGTCGACCCACCCCGATGGCGAACCCTTCCGCCGCTTCCTGCTCTCGGGAGCTGGGCGGGCGATCCTCCGCCGCTTCGGCTTCGTGGCGCGCTGAACCTAGATCTCCAGCTGGCTGCCCAGTTCGATCACGCGGTTGGTGGGCAGGCGGAAGAACTGCATCGCGCTTTCGGCGTTGCGCACCATCCACGCGAACAGCTTCTCCCGCCACACCGCCATGCCCTGCCGATCGCGCCGCTTCGAAGCGATCAGGGTCTGGCGGGCGAGGAAGTAGCTGGTCTCCATTGCCTTGAACGGGCCACCGGCGCGGGTCTCCGCCACCAGTTCCGCCGGGATGTCCGCCTCGTCCATGAAGCCCACGCGGATGACCAGGCGGTAGAAGCCGTGATCGAGCGGGCGCACCTCTCGCCGCTGCGCCGGGGCGACATGGGGCACGCCTTCGGTCACCACGGTCAGGATCACCACCCGTTCGTGCAGGACATGGTTGTGCTTCAGGTTGTGCAGCAGCGCGGGCGGGATGCCATCGGCGTTGGAGGCGAGGAACACCGAGGTGCCTTGCACCCGCCGCACCTTGCCGGCGATCGAGCCGACGAACAGATCGAACGGCATCGCATCTTCGGCCAGCCGCTGGCGCAGGATGCGCCGCCCGGTGGCCCAGGTGGTCAGCACCGTGAAGGTAACCGCCGCCACCAGCAGCGGAAACCACCCGCCATCGGGAATCTTGGTGAGGTTCGAGGCGAAGTAGGCGCCATCGATCAGCAACGCGGCCCCGGTCACCAGCCCGGCCAGCAGCGGGTGCCACTTCCACACCGCGAAGGTCAGCACGCCCAGCATCAGCGCGGTGATGAACATCGTGCCCGTCACCGCGATGCCATAGGCTGAGGCGAGGGCGGAGGAGGAGCGGAAGCCGAGCACCAGCAGGATCACCGCCACCAGCAGGATCCAGTTGACCAGCGGCACATAGATCTGCCCCGCCGCCTGCGCGCTGGTGTGGCGGATGCGGATGCGCGGCAGGAAGCCGAGCTGGATGGCCTGCTGGCTGACCGAGTAGGCGCCCGAGATCACCGCCTGGCTGGCGATGATGGTGGCCATGGTGGCCAGGACCACCAGCGGCAGGCGAAGGGCTTCCGGCGCCATCAGGAAGAACGGGTTCTCCACCATCGCGGGATTCCTGAGCAGCAGCGCCGACTGGCCCATGTAGTTGAGCAGCAGGCACGGGAAGGCGACCCACAGCCACGCAACCATGATCGCACGGCGGCCGAAGTGGCCCATGTCGGCATAGAGCGCCTCTGCCCCGGTCACGGCGAGGACGACCGAGCCGAGCGCGAGGAAGGCAAGCTGCGGATCGAGCAGAAAGAAGTTGAGGGCATACCAGGGATTGAGCGCCCACAGGATTTCCGGCGCCTGCACGATGCCGGAAATGCCGAGCACCGCGATCACGAGGAAATAGACCAGCATCACCGGCCCGAACAGCCGCCCGACCATGGCAGTGCCGCGCGACTGGATGGCGAAGAGGCCGATCAGGATGGCGATGGACAGCGGCAGCACGAGATGTTCGAAGCTGGGCGAGACGACTTCCAGCCCCTCCACCGCAGAGAGCACCGAGACCGCCGGGGTGATGATGGCATCGCCATAGAACAGCGCGGTGGCGACAAGGCCGAGCATGGCCATCGCCGCCGACCAGCGCGTTTCGCCCAGCTTGCGCCCGATCAGCGCCATCAGCGCCAGGCTGCCGCCTTCGCCCTTGTTGTCGGCACGCAGGATCACGGCGACATACTTGAAGGTGACGATGAAGGTCATCGTCCAGAACACCAGCGAGAGCACGCCGAAGACATGCGCCGGATCGACCGCCAGCGGGTGCGGCCCGATGAAGCTTTCCTTCAGCGAATAGAGCGGGCTGGTGCCGATATCGCCGAACACCACCCCGATCGCGCCGACGGCAAGCGTGCCAAGGCCCTGGCCACCGTGGTGGTCGGCGTGGTGGTGCGCGGCGGGTTCGGGAGAGGGGGAGAGGGCGGCGGACGAGGGCAGGGCTTGTTCCATGCTCGTGGGGCTAGGCCCGTCGGATGGGCGGTGCAGCAATCTTTACGCGTTCTTTATGGGCGGGGTTTGCGGGTGTTGGTTTCGCGCTGGGGTTAAGGGGTGGGGAGGAAGGTTTTGGTTTCGCAAAGAGTTCGCGGAGGGCGCAGAGTTCGCGGAGGGCGCAGAGAGAGGGAGGAAGAAAAGAGGGGGTTTCGCGCGAAGACGCGAAGACGCGAAGGGGTCGCGCTTAGCGGCTTTGCTGCTTCAGTCCTGCGGCGACTTGGCCGTTTGTCGCCTGCGGCGCGGTCTTTCCTGCTGATACGTCTTGCCCAACCCCGCTCACCCTGAGCTTGTCGAAGGGTGCTGGCGCCGGGCGTCGGGCGTGGCGCTGTTGTGGTTCGACAGGCTCACCACGAGCGGTTTTTGCGGGGTTGGCAGGTCTTGGGGAGGTGGAGCGCGCGGCGCTAGGACGCGGATTTTGGTGGGAAGCGGAGGGGGCTGCGGGTATGCTCTGCCGATGGGAGCGTCTTTACCCCTCCGTTGTGCAAGCGGGCTGTTCCTTGTCCTGGCGACAGCGGGGTGTGGCGGTGCCGGTCCGACGAAGCCCATTTCGGTCGACGAGTTCATCGCGAAGATTGATCAGCTGAACGGCCGGACGGTCGTGGTTACCGGCTACCTGGGCGAGTGCGAGGCGCTGAGCTGCATGCTCTACCGGACCAAGGCGGAGTCCGACGAGGTGGATCGCGCCATGGCGAAGATGCGCGCCGCGGTGGACAATGGGGCCACCAACGTATCGGGCTTCCCTGTCCCGGATCATCCAGCCGTTTCGATCGGACCGGCAGCGCAGTCCTCGTTCTTCGGCTGGGCCGCCTATTTCCATTCTCATGGATACGTGGTGATTACCGGCAAGGCGAGCAATCAGTGCCGTTCGAAGAACTCGCTTTGCTTCGACAGAATGGGCGATCTCAAACCTGTCTCCATCAATGGAGCATCTGCGCCATCATAGCGACAATAGGGCCGCGGAAGGTGCGCGATTGGACGGGTGTGGCCAGTCTGCTTTGGGTGGAAACGGTGTCTCTATTCAGCGAAGCGCTGAGAGCCAAATCGCCCGCCGGATGGTCTGCTCAACGCGACAGTCAAGATAGACGACGGGTGCTATGGTCCCGTTGTCAAACTCGGCTGCCTTAGACTTGCAGAACGGGTCTCGGTAGTTTGCCCAGCGCCGTTGTGCTGACCTTAGGCGACCTCGGTTGTTAGGCGAGAAGCGCCCCAAGACGTTCTGCCAAACGCGGTTCAGCGTCTGGTCTTGACGGGCAAACTCATCTTGAAAGCAGCGGATGTTCGCACTCGTTGCCACAGCAGCCTTTTGGCAGTTGCGGAACGCGATGGTGTAGTGGCTCTCGATGTTCGCATCAACCGGCCCCTCTTCCGGTGTAGTCACGAACTTATATGCGAACTGGTCCGGTGCGCTGGCGTAAGCGGGAACGGACAGCACGGCGCTGAGATAAAGTAATTGCTTGAACATCGAAGCCACATAGCCAAGGAGGGTTTCTCGCTGCAACGGCAACATTTGAGCGATAGCCGGCACTTCCATTTTGCCCGAGCCTTGATCCGACCCCGCCCACCCTGAGCTTGTTGAAGGGTGCTGGCGCCGGACTTTGGGCATTGCGCTGTTGTGGTTCGACAGGCTCACCACGAGCGGTTTTCCTCGGGACAGGGGGCTGCCGGGGGCGATGCGGCTGCGCGCAACCCATTCGCGTCTTCGCGCCTTTGCGCGAAACCCAATCTTCTCTCTGCGCCCTTTGCGGGCTCTGCGCGAACCATCCTTTTTCCGGATCCGCGCCGCCCCCGCGAACAAGGCCTTCCTCCACCAAATCCCTCGACAGCAGCGCAAGCAGGGAGCAAGCCGCGTCGGATGGCGAACGGGGTGATTCCGCGGGGCGATGAGGGACGGTGGGGCACGGCGGTGGGCCATGCGCTGACGCTGCTGCTGGTGGGGCTGGTGACGCTGGCGGGGCAGGTGCTGTTCGCGCGGGGGGAACTGGCCGACATCGGGCTGCTCTATCTGGTGCCGGTGATGTATGCCGGCACGCGGCACGGGCTGGTGACCGGGATCGTGGCCGGGCTGGTATCCACGCTGGCGTACAACTTCTTTTTCATTCCGCCGATCCACACGCTGGCCATTGCCGAGCCATCGCACATCGTGACGCTGCTGGTGCTGCTGGGCGTGGCGGTGACGGGCAGCCAGCTGGCCGCGCGGGTGCGCGAGCAGGCGGCGCTGGCGCAGAGCCGGGCGGATCGCGATGCGGCGCTGGCCGGGTTCGCGCGCGTGCTGATGGGGCTGAACACGCGCGCGGCGCTGTGGCCGGTGCTGGCGCAGGAGATCGCCCGCCAGTTCGAGGTGCGCACGGTGGTGGTGGCGGCGCACGAGGGCGCGGAAGCGCAGCCGGTGGCGGCAACGCCGCCGGTGGAGCGGCTGGACCTGATCGACCGCGCGGCGGCGCAGTGGTGCCTGGATCATGGGCAGGCCGCAGGACCGGGTGCGGCGGCGCTGACCACCAGCGAGTGGCTGTTCCTGCCGGTGCGCGGCGGTGGGCGGGCGCAGGCGGTGCTGGGCGTGGCGCGTGGCGACGCCGGAGAGCCGCTGGCCGGGGCGCAACGCGCGCTGCTGGAAAGCCTGCTGGACCAGACCGGGCTGGCGCTGGCGCGGATCGCCGCCGAGGAGGAGATGATCGCGCTGGGCAAGGTGCAGGAGCGCGACCGGCTACGCGCGGCGCTGCTGCAATCGCTGGGGCATGACCTGCGCACGCCATTGACCACGGTGTTGGGCGCGCTGCGGGCGATCCGGCCCGCCGATGCGGCGCAGGGCGAACAGATCGATCTGGCGCGGGGCGAAGCGGAGCGGCTGGAGCGGTTCATCGCCAACCTGCTCGACATGGTGCGGATAGAGGCGGGGGCGATCGAGCAGGCGCGCGAGCCGGTGGACCTGCGCGAGGCGGTGACGGCCGCCTGCGAGGACATGGCACGCGCGCTGGCCGACGCCCGCGTCGAGATGGCGGTGGCGGACGATCTGCCGCTGGTGCAGGTGGACCCGCGCCTGCTGCACCATTGCCTGATCAACCTGCTGGACAATGCGGCCAAGCATGGCGGCGGCGGGCCGATCATGGTGCGGGCGCAGGAGAGTGCGGAAGGGCTGGCGCTTTCGGTGCTGGACCGCGGGCCGGGGCTGCCAGCGGGCGAGGAAGCGCGCGTGTTCGGCGTGTTCACCCGGCTGGAAGGATCGGACCGGCGCGGCGGCACCGGGCTGGGCCTTGCCATTGTGCAGGGCTTTGCCGGAGCGATGGGGCTGCAGGTGCGGGCGGGCAACCGCACGGATGGGCCGGGCGCGGACTTCACGCTGGTGTTTCCGCATGACCTGCTGCGCCGGGTGGAGGGGTGAGCGCGATGCCGGATGCCAAGGTGCGTGTGCTGGTGATCGAGGATGACGCCCCGATCCGCCGCCTGCTGCGCGAGGCGCTGGAACAGGCGGGATACGGCGTGGTGGAGGCGGCCAATGCGGCCGAAGCGCTGGCGCTGGTGCAAGAGACGCCGCCGCTGCTGGCGCTGCTGGACCTGGGCCTGCCCGATCGCGACGGGATGGAACTGGTGCCGCTGCTGCGCAAGGCGGGCCTTGCCGTGCTGGTGCTGTCAGCGCGCGATGCCAGCGCGGAGAAGGTGGCGGCGCTGGACCTGGGCGCGGACGATTATGTGACCAAGCCGTTCGATGCGGGTGAGCTGCTGGCGCGCATCCGCACCGCGCTGCGCCATCGCGCCGCACCGCAGGCGCTGGCCGCCACGGTGGTGCGCGGCGATGTGGAGATCGACCTGGCCGCGCGGATCGTGCGCCGGGGCGGAGTGCCGGTGCACCTGGCGCCCAAGGAATATGCCGTGCTGGCCGAACTGGCGGCCCAGCCGGGACGGGTGATCACCCATGCCGCCCTTCTGCGCGCGGTGTGGGGGCCGGGGCATGAAGGCGACGTGGAATACCTGCGCGTGGCGGCGCGCGGCATCCGCCGCAAGCTGGAGCAGGAAGGGAGCGGGGCGGCGGGCGGGCTGATCCGCAACGAGCCCGCGGTTGGTTACCGCCTGAGTGACAGTTAACCAAAGCGTTTCGTTTTCAGCTCGTTACTAACGCCAGCTACTGCCGTGCCGAAGCGGGACCGATCACAAAAAATCGTTTGCCCGGATGTGGATCAAATCCAGAACACGGTCTTATCTAAAGTGTATCCGGACTGGTGGGCATCGCACCGTGGTTGCAGCCCCGACCAAGATTTCGGCCATAGATCCCAGACAGTCGAGATTGCCTAACCAACGATCGTCAAGACCATGTTCCTTCGGGAAAATCGTGTTCTATCCAACTGTGCTATCCAGCGGCATCGGTGGCCCAGTCAGCCGTGATGTAAGAGAATCCGACAGGTGATCCATTACTGCATGGTTACGTTAGATGATTAACGTATTCCCAATCGCATCAGCCATTCTCGGACAGATATTTACTAAAGTTATAACTAACTACGTCTGGTGGTATATTGTTCTACGCTACCACCGGCCGTAAGCAGGATGCTGCACAGGCTGGTTAACGGCAGCCGGCACAGCAATTGTCGTTATGGGAAAGGGCCTTAGGGAATCGCCTTATCACACCTGAACCGGTGTGCGCGATTCGTTAACCCATCCGGTAAGCGGCGGGCGGCAACAGGGGAAGCAAGATGGCAAGCACGAGCACACCGGCCAAGACGACCGTGAAGGTCGCCCTGACCAACAACGCGGCGAAGGACGACACCTTCAGCAGCACCGACAGCAAGTATTCCTTTCTCTCCGAGAACGGATCGCTGAAGGGCAACCTCGACGTTCTGGCCAATGATCCCGGCGCCGCCACGCTCTATTCCGTGCAGACCGCCCCCCCGGTTTCGACCACCGCGCAGATGGCGAAGGAAGCCGTCGGATCGACCGACAAGTTCTTCGTGACGTTCGAGGGCCAGTCCTACGAAGGCAAGCTGACGCTGAACGCCGACGGCACCGTTGGCTTCGACCTTTCGTCGCTCGCCAACGCCACCGACGCGAATGGCGGTCGGCTGCTCGACCACATGGCGCAGGGTGAATCGTTCACCACCACTTTCTGGTACACCGCCAAGATGGCCAACGGCACCCTGTCGACCTCGCGCGTCGACGTGGTGATCACCGGCGCCAACGACGGCCCGACCATCGCCGCCACCACCGTCGCCTGCGGCACGGTGCAGGAAGACGGCACCACGCTGGTGCAGGGCCATGTCGACGGCAAGGACGTCGACCACGGCGCGGTGCTGACCTACACGGGCAATGCCACCGGCACCTATGGCAGCTTCAGCGTGAACAGCGCCACCGGCGCCTGGACCTACCAGCTCGCCAACGGCGCAGACAACGTGCAGGCGCTGGCCCAGGGCGAGACGCAGTACGAAACCTTCACCGTTACGGTGAGCGACGAATTCGGCGCGACCGCCACGCAGACCATCACCGTCAAGGTGCAGGGCACCAATGATGCACCCACTGTCGAAGCGGCGCTGACCGGCTCGGCGGACGAAGACGGCGCCTCGTTCGGCATCAACCTGCTGACGGGTGCGAAGGACGTGGACCACGGCGCGACGCTGTCGGTCACCAACGTCAGCGACCTGCCCGATGGCGTGACGCTTTCCGGCAATACGCTGACGGTCGATCCTTCGGACGCCTCGTTCCAGTCGCTGGCCGTCGGTGAGACCGCTGAAATCGTCGTCAGCTACAACGTGACCGACGAGCATGGTGCGAGCGTTGCCCAGAGCGTGACGATCACCGTGACCGGCACGAACGACGCACCCAAGGTCGAAGCAGCGCTGACCGCCTCGGCCAACGAGGACGACGCTGTGTTCAGCGTCGATCTGCTGGCGGGCGCGAGCGACGTTGATCATGACGCGGTGCTGCACGTGACCGACGTGAGCGTACTGCCGGACGGCGTGACCCTGGTGGGCGATACACTGTCGATCGATCCCTCGGACGTTTCGTTCCAGTCGCTGAAGCTGGGCGAGACCACGGAACTCGTCGTCAGCTACAACGTGACCGACGAGCACGGTGCAAGCGTTGCGCAGAGCGTGACGATCACCATCACCGGCACCAACGACGCGCCGACCGTCGAAGCGGCGCTGACCGCCTCGGGCAACGAAGATGGCGCTGCGTTCAGCATCAACCTGCTGGCGGGTGCGAGCGATGTCGACCATGACGCGGTGCTGCACGTCACCGACGTGAGCGCGCTGCCGGAGGGCGTGACCCTGGTGGACGACACGCTGTCGGTCGATCCCTCGGACACCTCGTTCCAGTCGCTCAAGCTTGGTGAATCGACCGACATCGTCGTCACCTACAACGTGACCGACGAACATGGCGCGAGCGTTGCCCAGAGCGTGACGATCACCGTCACCGGCACCAACGACGCGCCGACCGTCGAAGCGGCGCTGACCGCCTCGGCCAATGAGGACGACGCCGTGTTCAGCGTCGATCTGCTGGCGGGCGCGAGCGACGTTGATCATGACGCGGTGCTGCACGTGACCGACGTGAGCGCGCTGCCGGACGGCGTGACCCTGGTGGGCGATACGCTGTCGGTCGATCCCTCGGACGTTTCGTTCCAGTCGCTGAAGCTGGGCGAGACCACGGATCTCGTCGTCAGCTACAACGTGATCGACGAACATGGCGCGAGCGTTGCCCAGAGCGTGACGATCACCGTCACCGGCACCAACGACGCGCCGACCGTCGAAGCGGCGCTGACCGCCTCGGCCAACGAGGATGACGCTTCGTTCAGCGTCGACCTGCTGTCGGGCGCGAGCGATGTCGACCATGACGCGGTGCTGCACGTCACCGACGTCAGCGACCTGCCGGCCGGCGTCACCCTTTCGGGCGACACGCTGTCAGTCGATCCCTCGGATCCTTCGTTCCAGTCGCTGTCGCTGGGCGATACCAAGGACCTCGTCGTCAGCTACAACGTGACCGACGAACATGGCGCGAGCGCCGCGCAGAGCGTGACAATCACCATTACCGGCACCAATGACAAGCCGACCGTTTCGGCCGAAGTGACCGCCGCTGCCGACGAAGACAGCGGCAACCTGGTCGTCGATCTGCTGGCCGGCGCCAGCGATATCGACGCCAATGACCATCTGCATGTGACCAACGTGAGCGCGCTGCCTGATGGCGTTCTGTTGCTCGATGACTCGCTGGTCGTCGACACCAGCGATGCGTCGTTCCAGTCGCTTGCCGAGGGTGACACCAAGGACATCGTCGTCACCTATGAAGTGAGCGATGGCAATGGCGGCACCGTGGAGCAGAAGGCCACGGTCACCATCACCGGCACGAACGACGTGGCTTCGATCACGGGTGACACCACCGGCGGTGTGCTGGTGGAAGACCAGATCACCACCGTTACCGGCAAGGTCAACGTCAGTGACGCCGACCACGACCAATCCTTTGCCGAAGCTGGCAGCGGAACGGGCGACTTCGGCAGCTTCAGCGTGGATGCCGACGGCAACTGGTCCTACGTGCTCGACAATGACAGCAACGCCGTGCAGCGCCTGGCCATTGGCGAGACCGTTCAGGAGAAGTCCTTCACGATCTATTCCGCTGATCATTCGGCCTTCGTGACGCTGCAGTTCAGCGTGACCGGCACGAACGATGCGCCGAAGGTGACGCTGAGCCAGACGGCGACGGCTACGCAATACGGCCTGCCGGCCACCCTCAATGCGCTGGCTGGCGCAACCGACGTCGATCACACCGACAGCCTGTCGGTGACCTTCTCGTCGCTTCCGGCGGGCGTTACCTACAATGCCAGCACCGGCCTGTTCATGCTGGACACCTTTAACCAGACCTACTGGCATCTTCCGGCTGGGGTGAGCGAAACGATCACTGTTAACTATGGCATCAGCGACGGTACGACCACGACGCCGGCCAGCGTGAAGTTCGTGATTACCGGTGTCAACGACCCAGGCTACTCGGTTAATGATGAGAGTGTTGCCTTCGATAACCAAGTCACAGAAGCCGGCGGTATCAACAACGGCAACGCAGGGGACCCGAGCGCTTCCGGCAAGGTGATTGTCCGCGATGTGGACGATGGTGAAGCCAAGTACCAGGCGCCAGCCACTCTTGCGGGCAAATACGGCAACTTCCAGTTTGATGCGAATACCGGGGTGTGGAGCTACACCTTGGATAACAGCAAGGCGACCACACAAGGTCTCGTGGCGGGAGCCGCCGATGTCGACCTGCTTCGTATCAAGACGTACGACGGCAACAGCTCAGAGATCTTCGTCGTCGTGAACGGTGCCAACGACACGCCGACCTTCGGCGGCACGTCGACCGGAGCAGTGACGGAAGACGCCACCACCACGACGGCCACCGGATCGCTGACGATCAATGACGTTGATACCGGACAGAGCGCGTTCCAGGCGCTGACCAACCAGGCCGGCACCTATGGCAGCCTGACCTTGGGCACAAACGGCGCATGGACCTACACGCTCGACAACGCCAATACAGCGACCAATGCCCTCAACAATGGTGATGTGAAGCACGACATCTTCACGGTCACGTCGGTCGATGGCACCACCACAACGATCGACGTGACGGTGAACGGCAAGACGGACTCGGGCGATCCAAACAACTTCGACAGTTCAGGTCTGCCCGGTGTCCAGAATCTTACCGGCGGGAACGGTGCCCAGACGCTCTATGGCGGTGCGGGCGATGACATCATTGATGGCGGGCAGGGCAACGACAAGCTCTATGGTGGCTCGGGCAACGATAACCTGCTCGGCGGCCCGCTGACCGGCAACCCCGCGGACAACGACACGCTCTATGGTGGTTCGGGTTCCGACACCATTAACGGTGGTGACGGCAACGACGCAATCTATGGCGGCGACTTCGGTGACAATCTGACTGGTGGCATCGGGGCCGACACATTCTATTATCTGTCGAGCAATGACTCCTCTATCTTCCTGCCCGATACGATTACGGATTTTGTGCACGGCTCAGACAAGATCGACCTGTCTGCCGTCTATTCCGGGACACTGGGTTTTGGTGGGGCGGCAGGGTCAGCCTTCAACGTGAATGTCTCTGAATTGGGTGGGAAGACCGTGATTCAGATCGATACCAACGGGCTGCAGGGTTCCGATATGGTGATAAACCTGACCGGAACGGGCCTTGGCCTGACCGCCAGCGACTTCGTCCTCTAATCAGGACTGACCTGGACAGGGAAATGGGGCCGGCGAGAAACCGCCGGCCCTTTTCTTTTGGCGATTGTCGACAGGCCGCCACGGGATCGCGGCGGGGTGGACGGCGGCTCGATGATCCGGGTTCGGGGTTAGGGGGGAGCGTATGTGCTGCGGCGTCTCGACTTTGCTCGACGCAAGCGGTTTCGGATTCGGGATTGCCGGTGACGCGTCTGTGCTGCGGCGTCTCGGCTTCGCTTGACGCGAGCGGATTTGGTTGGTTTGCCGGTGGCACAGCTATGCTGCGGTGTCTCGACTCCGCTCGACACGAACGGAATTTGGGGCGCGCTGCCGACGTTGGGGGGCGAAGTCGTGCCAGTGTCCCGCCTTCGCTCCGCTCGAGCGGGATCGATATGTCCGAGCGATCCGGCGCTGCCTTGGCCGCTGGTTACGCGGCATTGGCCAGCGCCCTGTCGAACGCGCCGTGACGAAGACGCTGCGCGGCTCTATGCCGCTGTGGTCGCCCGCCGGGCCCGCCCCGGCCTTACTGCGTCTTCGCCACCACTTCGGCCGAAACGCTCGGCTTCACCGCGGGCGTTTCCACCTGTGTGCCGGGGTCGCGCAGGGCGCGGCGGTCGGCGGGGCCGACGGAGAGGCCATCGAGCGCGCGCATCAGCGGGGTGAACAGGGGAATCTGGCCCTTGTTCTTCACCTTGTCGAAATGAACCTGCGGATTGTAGCGCGGGTCATCCGGCAGCAGCCAGCGCGGTTCAAGCGCGCCCATCAGCGCCAGCACGCGGGCCTGGCTGATATAGGCCGACGCGATCGAATTGTTGTAGCTGCTGCGCACGTTGAGCAGGTCACGCGCCAGTTCAAGCACGTCGAGCGTGGTGATCAGTCCGGCGCGTTGCTGCAGCCGCGCGCCATCGAGCGCGCTCTGGGCGGATTCGACCGAGAGGGCGAGGCGTTCGGTCGCGGCTTCCTGCGCTTTCCAGTCATTCCATGCGGCGGCGAGCGCGGCGCGGTTGTCGCGCACGGCACCGTCGAGCAGGCGCCAGTCGGCATCGTTGGCGGCCTTGGCTTCGCTCACCTTGGCCTGGCGCAACCCGCTTTCATAGATCGGCCCGGAAATGATCACTTCGCCGCGCTGTTCCTTGATGCGCGAGGCGTTGTTGTAGGGGCTCTGGCTGCCATAAAGCGCGGTACCCTGGAAATCCACGCGGGGCATCAGGTCCGCCTTGGCCTGCACCATGGCCGCGCGCGAAACGAGTTCACGATAATGCGCAGCCTGCAGCACCGGGCTGTTGGCCTCGGCATAGGCATAGGCTTCCTCGAGCGTGCGCACCGGCAGGTCGAGAGGGTTGGGCGCGGCAAGCGTGCCGGCGGGCGCGCCCACCTTCTGCGCAAAGGCGGCCTCGCTCGACGCGGCATCGCGCTGCGCGGCGAAGAGCTGCGCGCGGGCGAGTTCGGCGCGGGTGATCACCTGCTGCACGTCGGTGGCGGTCACCTCGCGCACCTTGAAGCGCGACTGCGTATCCGATTGCTGGGTGGCAAGGATTTCGAGGTTGTCGCTGGCGATGGCCACGGCGGCGCGATCGCGCAGCAGGCCGACATAGCTGGAAATCGCTTCGAACAGGGCCTGGGTTTCGGTGCTGCGCAGCACCTGCGCCTGGAAATTGCGCTGGGCAATGGAGAAGCGTTCGGCGGCGAAGTTGCGGCCGAAGGTGAACAAAGGCTGGGTCAGCACGGCCGAGGCTGAGGTGCTGAAGCCCTTGCGCTCGGTTGAGCGGGTTCCGGGCGCGGGGCAGAAGATCGATGGCGTGCCGGGGGCGCAGCGCTGCGGTTCAAGGCTGTCACGCTGGTAGGCGTCGGTCAGCTGGTAATCGAGCTTCGGCCCGAAGTTGGCGCGGGCCTGGGTGACGCTGTAGTCGGTGCTCTTCACCGCGGAGCGTTGCGCCAGTACGGCGGGCGAGGTCCAGTAGGCGAGACGCAGCGCATCGGTGAGCGCGGTGACCGGGGCGCCGCCCTGCGCCAGCTGAGCAATGTCGGCCGGGGTCTCGGGCGGCAGGTCCGCCATCATCGCCATGCGGTGCTCTTCGGCATCGGCGGCATAGCTGCTGCTGCCGTCGGAGCTGCCCGCGGAACCACCATCGCCACCGGCATCGGCGGCATCAGCGGAATAGGCCGCTTCCGGCGCGGCGTCGTCCACTGGCCCCATCGTGCCTGGCCCGTCCGCCGCAGCGAGCGGACCCGCCACCAGCAGGGCGAGGGGGGCGGCGGCGGAAAACAGCTGGGGAAGTGAAACGCGACGCATGGGCACCTGCTCAGTTATCGCGGAAGGAGCGCATGAACTGGTCGCGCAGCGGCTTGGTGATGTAGGACAGGAGCGAACGGCTGCCGGTTTCGATATAGACTTCGGCAGGCATGCCGCTGCGCAGGTCGAGCCCTTCCTTCTTCACCCGCGCCTGGTCTACCTCGATCCGCACCATGTAGTACGACGAGCGGGCCTCGGTGTTCTCGGTGCGGTCGGTGGCGACATAGACGACCTTGCCGGGAATCTCCGGCGTGGTTGCGCGATTGAACGCGCTGAAGCGTACGCGGGCGTTCTGGCCCTTCAGCACCTGGTCCACGTCGGACGGGCTGATCATGGCTTCGACCACCATCACGTCCTTGTCGGGCACGATCTCCATGATCGGCTCGGCCGGGCGCACCACATCGCCCAC
Source organism: Novosphingobium cyanobacteriorum (assembly GCF_029436685.1). GTDB lineage: Bacteria > Pseudomonadota > Alphaproteobacteria > Sphingomonadales > Sphingomonadaceae > Novosphingobium > Novosphingobium cyanobacteriorum. The sequence goes on along the minus strand of NZ_JAROCY010000007.1, from coordinate 1,145 downwards.
GGCTGAGAAGGCGATCTTTTCCACGGTGCCGGAATAGGGCGCGCGGATCTCGCTGCGGTTCTGCTGGTCGCTGGCGGCCACGCTGCGCAGCTGCTGCTGGTTGAGCGCGGTGTTGACCTGGGCAAGATCCTGCCCTGCCTGGACGCGGCGGGTCTGTCCGAGCTGGATCGACTGTTCCTGCGCCTCGGTGATCTTGGCGCGGGCCTGCGCGATCTGCGCGTTGAGCGATCCGATCGAGCCTTCCATGTCGACCGCGGTGCGTTCAAGCTGGTTGAGGCGGTTGATCGTGACCAGCTGCTTGTCCCACAGGTCTTTCACGCCCTGGCGTTCGGGCTCGATCAGGCGGCGCTGTTCCTTCAGCGCGGCGATCTGCGACTGGATGCCGGCGATTTCCTGGTTGTACTGCTGCATGCGGGCGGCAAGCTGCGCGCGCAGGTCAGCCTCTTCGGTCTGGCGCATCACGAACTGGTGCTGTTCGTCAGCCATGGCCTTGCGCGCGCTGGCGGTGTTGGCGCGGGCGAGTTCGGGCGGGAAGGTGATGCCGCCTGCTCCCAGCCGCTCCGCCTCGAGCCGCGCCTTCTGGGCAAGCAGCTGTTCAACGGTGAGGTTGGAATACTGCGCGTCGGCCCCGGTCACCCGGTCATCCAGCCTCATCAGGAGATCACCCTCCTTCACATGCTGGCCATTGTGGACGAGGATCGACGAGATCACGCCGCCGGTGGGGTGGGCAATGCGCTTCACCCGCGATTCCACGCCGACCTGGCCGCCGCCGATCACCGCGCCGCCAATGGGCACGACGGCGGCAAGCACGAAGAGCACGAGGAACAGGCCGCCGATGGTGGCGAGCAGGCGCTGCAGCAGGCGGGGAGCCTTGGCCTTTTCAGCCGGATCTTCCCACAGGGTGGGCAGCAGGTTGCGCGCGGCCTCCGCATTCGGGCTGACGGGCATGTTCATGCGGCTGCTCCTTGCGCCGAGGCCGGCTTGGCACCGTCGGCCGCACCATTCGCATTCACCTTGGGCGGTTCACCCTGCATGCGCTTCATCACTTCGTCACGCGGACCGATATCGGCCAGCCGGCCACCGTTGATCACGGCAAGGTGCGTGGCGGGGCCGAGCGTGGCGGGGCGGTGGGTGATCATGATGAC
>NZ_JAROCY010000069.1 GCF_029436685.1 Novosphingobium cyanobacteriorum | reverse complement strand
CCCCTCACATGGGAGTTCTCAGGTCAAGAGGCTGTGCGGTAGAGCGTGCAGCCTCTTTCCTTCCGCACAATCATATCTGTTCTACCTTGCCGGTTCGGCTGCCAGCCGCAGCAATGAACCAAAACAGCGCGCCTGCAATAGCGCCTAATAGGGCAATTTGGCCGACGTAGTAGAAGTTCATCAGCCATCCGTAAGTAGTCAAAGATCCGTCGATGACGGTTGATCGTCCATCAATGCTCGCATTATCCGGTCGACTTATTAACGCGAGCACGAGCCAGGGAAGAGCGGCGACCACTGCACCAGTCGCAGCGCAGTTGATGATTGTCGCATTGACGTGTCGGCGTAACATGAAGAACGCCGGGAGCCCGATGATAAAGGCTGGAGGGTAAGCGCCAAACACGGCAAATGCCACAGCGCTCCGCCAGATCCGTTCGAGCGGATCGGTGATGCCCTCATATGCTGGCATAGCAATAGCCATCAACAAGGCGGCTGCGCCCGGGACCACTACAAAGGCGAGGATCACCCGCCAAATTGAAGGATAGGTGCGCTTGGCTCGTGCGGCGTACATGACGCCAGCTTATCGCTTTGTCGTCGCCATTCCAGATCAATCGTCAGGAATGGTCAGAGCGTCAGGCCATGGTCGTCCTCCTCAATTTTTGGATCACTGGCCTGAGCCTGTTGCAACAAGCGTCCCGGTGACCGGTCCGCTCTAACCTCACATCCGGTCGCCGCTCGTGCGCGGCTGCACCACAATCCCGCTTGCGTCGGGTCTGGCTCAGGAGACGGGACCAACCTTTTTTTCGGCATCTGAAGCCAACAGGGACCTCCGGTCCGTCCACCTGGATCCGGCAGGGACGATGCCCTGCGGGAACTCGTATCGGGTTACGTGCTCATGCGGCCTTCAGCAGCGCGCCTGCGGGCACCACGCCGGCCGAGACGAACTGCCACAGCGCGATCAGCAGCTTGCGTGCGACTGCCACGATCATGACCCGCCGCGCGCGACCACCGTTCGCGCCCACCCGCTCCGCGTACCACTTCGTCAGCTCCGAGTCCGGCTGATGACGCAGCCACAGCCAGGCGACCTGGATCATGGTCGTTCGCAACCGCTTGTTGCCCGCCTTGGACACGCCCTGCTCCCGGTCCATGCTGCCGCTTTGCCACGGTGATGGGGCCAGCCCGGCATAGGCGGCGACCTGTCGTCGATTGCTGAAGCTGCGGAAGAACGCTTCTGCGTGCAGCACGCCGGCGAACTCAGGACCGATGCCGCGCAACTGGATGAGCCGGGGACCAGTGTCCGCCTCACCGGCGGCATCCGACCGCGGCTCGAGCAGCGCGTCGCGCTCGGCTTCGACCTGCTTGATCTGGCCGACGACCATCTCCAGCCGGTCCAGCTCGCGCTCGATCTCGCGGCGAACATGCCGGGGCAGCGGTCGTCCATCGCCGGTCACCAGTTCGTCCAGCCGCGCCCGCCGGTCGGCGCGCAGTGGCTCGTAGTCGCCGACCCCTTGCGCGAACAGCAGGCCCTTGATGCGGTTGACGTGCCGCACCCGCTCCACGACCAAAGCCCGCCGCTCGCGCGAGATGCGTCGCCGGTCCTCGTCCTCGACGCTCGGCACCGCCACCATCGCACACACCCGCGGCTCCCCGCGCTTGTAGGCCAGCAGCGTGCGGACCAGCGCCTCGCCGTCGAGCTTGTCCGTCTTGGCGCGCCGGCTGCGTCGTGAAGCGGCAATCGAGGCGGCGTCGACGACGTAGCTCTCGATACCCTCGCGCACCAGGCAGCGGTGTATCCAGAAGCCGTCGAGGCCCGCCTCCTGGATGACGACCAACGGGTACTGCTCGCCTGTCCGCTCCCGCGCCTTCGCCTGTAACTGCGCGAACCGCTCCAGGAGTGCCGGCACGTCGCTGCCCTTCACCTGATGCCGCGAGATCCGCTCGCCGCGACCCGGCGACAGCGACGTCACCAGCCAGGTGGAGCGGCTCAGCTCCAGCGACACGAAGATTGCGTTCAGCTGCGTGCTGACGGCGGCATGGCATGAGACGGACACGGGCACGGGCAACCTCCTTCACGACAAAGCGGGAAGGTCAGTCTGCCTCAACCGGCGCCAGCCCGCGCCCATGGGATCTTTTTT
>NZ_JAROCY010000068.1 GCF_029436685.1 Novosphingobium cyanobacteriorum | reverse complement strand
ATATCGCGCCTGATCTACTCGCCCACGTCTCGCCGTTGGGATGGGAACACATCAATCTAACCGGGGAATATCGCTGGCCCAAATCCTTAGCGTAGGATTCCGCCCCCTCCCGCAAACGCCCCCAAGAACATCGCAAAAACCTCGCGCGCGCTTGTCGTGCCGAGCTTCTTGTTGATGCGCTTGCGGTAGACCTTGACCGTTTCCGGGCTGATCCCCAGCTCGCGCCCGATCAGCTTGTTGGAATAGCCGCGCAGCAAGCGGTCGGTCACCTCGATCTCGCGCCCGACAAGTCCATGGACGCGGCACAGCGTCTCGAGGTTTTCGCTGGGCGTGACGGTGAGGGTCGAAAGCCCCGCCCAGTGCCGCCGCATGACCGGGACGAGGCAGGGCAGGATGAGCCTGAGCGGACCAAGCTCGCCCGGCGGCAAGCTCTCCAGCCGGATACCGAGCATGGCAACGATGCAGATCTGGTCGCTGAGCCGCACGAAAATGCCGCATTCGTCGCGCAGTCCGGTCGCCGCGTAGTAGTTGCGAAAGTAGTCGCTCTCCCGAAAATCGTCGGGCACGTGTTCCTCGAGCCGGTAGACCCCGTCTGCAACCCGCCTGCGCGCCATGTTGTACCATGGGTCGAGCAGGTAGGTGTTGTCGAAATAGGGGCGCAGCGTGGTTTCCTCGTCCTCGGGCGCAAGGTTGCTGAACAGGCGCACCGGGCGGCCGGATTCCGGGAAGGCGGCGATCACGGTGGTCTCGTAGCCGCCCGCCTCCTGCATCAGCTGCGCCAGCGCCGTCGGGAAATCGGTGCCACCAAGCGCTTCGAGAACATCCGCGAGAAGCGTGAAGGTGCGCTCGTGCTGTGATGCAGCGGGGATAAGCTGATCGGACGGGGAAACCGGCACCGGCCCGGAACTCTTGACCATGTTCGCTGCGTGCCCCCCGTGCATCCCGCCGCGCCAACGCTGCGTGGGTCCGTTTAGCGCTCGGTGCTGCCTCACGCAAACCCTGCGCTGGCAGGGTCTGTCCTTAGCCCAGCGCCTCATCCACGCGGCCCGCCACATCCGGGCTGGCAAAGGCATAGATCACGCCCGCCCCCAGCCACACCAGGCCCACCACCAGCGCCAGCGGCGAGAGGTTGAACCACAGCCAGACAGTGGCGCAAAAGCCGAAGGCCGGGACGATCCGCCTGCCTCCAAGCTTCAGCGCGGCAAGATTGACCAGCGAAAATGCGAACAGCGCGCCGAAACTGATCAGCGAGGCGAGCGTATCAAGCGTCAGCAGCAAGGCCGCGACCGAAAGCAGCGCCACCACCAGGGTCGCGCGCACCGGTGTCTGGAAGCGGGGGCTGAGCTGACCGAACAGCGCGCGCGGCAGCACGTTCTCGCGGCCCATCGCATAGAGCACGCGCGAAACGCTGGCCTGCGCCGCAATCGCCGAAGCAAGACTGCCGCCGATATAGGCTGCCAGAAAGAACGCGGACATGAAGCCGCCGAGCGGACGCATCACCTCCAGCCCGGCGCTGTCCGAGGTTTCGATCATGCGCCAGTCAGGCAGCAGGCTGGTTCCGGCATAGGCCAGCGCGGTGAACAGCCCCCCGCCCAGCACGGTGGTCAGAAGGATCGCGCGCGGCACGGTGCGCACCGGATCGCGCGCTTCCTCCGATAGAGTCGAAACCGCATCGAAGCCCAGGAACGAGAGGCACAGCACCGCAGCCCCTGCAAACACGCCGGGCCAGATGGCCTTGCTCGCCACGAACGGGGCCAGGCTCAGCGACACCGCCGGGTGAGCGAACGCCGCGAACAGGAATATGGCGGCAAAGATCAGCTGGAACACCACCAGCACCACGCTGGCGCGGCGCACCAGATCCACGCCCACCACATTGAGCACGGTGACAAGGACAATGGCCGCGAAGGACCATGCCTGGGCTGGCACCGCCGGGAACTGCGCGGCAAGATAGATCCCCAGGATCAGGTAGTTGATCGCGGGCAGAAGGATGTAATCGAGCAGCAGCGTCCAGCCGGTGATGAACCCGGCCCGCCGCCCGAACGCCGCCCCGGCATAGCTGAACGCCGAACCGGCAGCCGGAACGATCCGCACCAGCCTTGCATAGCTGCCCGCAGTGAACAGCATGGCAAGGCTGGTGACGAGATAGGCGAGCGGCAGGTGACCTTCGGTCAGTCTGCTAACCGTGCCGAACGTGGTGAAGACGGCTCTGTTGCAAAGATTGGCGGCAGTCAGAGGTAGGCTGTCGCTCTGCGCCGATCAGGCGGCTGCTGCGAAATGGTGGTTGAGCATGCCCATGGCCTCCGTCAGCGCCGAGGGCCCAATGCC
>NZ_JAROCY010000067.1 GCF_029436685.1 Novosphingobium cyanobacteriorum | reverse complement strand
ACCAGCGCACCGCCCACAGGATCACATCACCCTGGAAATGGCGCCACTTGAAATCCGTCATCGTTCCGTCCGTCCAATCTCCGCCAAGCATGCTCAAGCTTCACGATTTTTGCAACAGAGCCCTCCGATCAACGCAATGAGGGCGAATAAGACCACGAACGGGTTGTGGGCATCCTCACGCGTTTGCAGGTCCATGATGTGCAATCCCCACATGACGTCATAGAACCGCCACCACCGCGTGCGCACAGCTTCGATCTCGCCGCTACCGCGATTGATGTAGACGTGAGTGCCGTCAACCAGCGAGACTTGCCAGGTCGCGACGGGCTTGCGAAGCTCGAGCGGGGGGGTGCGAGCCGAAAAGGCACGCACGGCGTCCACCTGGTCGCCTCCCCTGATGTCGCTGGCAGCTATCGCGCGCGCTTCGGCAACGTCGACGTTCAGCGGCGCGCCGGTGCCGGTGGCATAGCGCTGCAGCGATCCATCGGCGCGCGTGACCAGCGTCACCGGTCGCCCTCGCTGAACGAAGCTGCGTATTTCGACGACTTGTGAATTGCCCGGCAGCGGCTGGGGCGGGAGCTTGATCCGCAAGTGCTCGCCGCGCACCTCCTCGATCGGGCGCGCGACCATCGCGATACCGCTCAGCATCCACAGCAGCAACGGCACGGCGATCAGCCAGCCGAGCCAGATGTGCCACCGCGCGAACCGCGCCATCCAGCGGGATGCCACCATCAGGCGCCGAGCAGGTCGCCGATTGCGCCGGCCGCCGCGATGCAGTCCAGGTCGCTCCATTCGGCGCCCATCACCTGCATTCCGCACGGCAGACCGCCGCTCTCCCCGACCGGAACGACCGTTGAAGGGAGGTTGGGGAATGTCGCGACCCCCGCCCAGGCGAGCGCATCGGCAAATGCGCTGTCCTTGCCGTTGATGGCGATCCGCCGTGCGCCGATCGGCGTGTCGTCATGAGGGTAGGCGACGAAGGGCAGGGGCGGGGCGAGCACGAAGTCATATTCCGCGAACAGTTCGGCCCATGCATACTGGTTGCGCGCCTGGGTATCGAGCAACAGGTAGTAATCGGCCAAGCTGATCGTCTGGCCGCCCGGCCCGGGTTGCCCGCGCGCCATTTCCAGGGTGTTGAGCAGGCGCATATAGTTGGTGTGCTGTTCGGCGAGATCAGGCAGCAGCTCGCTCGACCGGTCGATCCGCGCCCCGGCACGCTCGACCTCGGTCAGCGCGGCTTCGATCGGATCGCGGACCGAGGCGTCGATCTCACTGGCAGGATGGTCGAGCACCGCCAGGAAGCGCATGTCGCTCAAGCCTTTCTCTCGCCGTGGCAGGGGACGTTCTGCAGTCACTTCCAGCAACAGCGCCAGGTCGTCAGCGGAACGCGCCAGCGGCCCGGTGACCGATAACGGACCATAGTGCATGTCCTGCCCGCCCGCCACCGGGTGTCCATGGCCCCGACGGCTGACCAGCCCGAACGTGGTCTTGTGTCCGAAGATGCCGTTGAAGTGAGCGGGATTGCGGATCGAACTGCCGATGTCGCTGCCGTATTCGGCCGGCACCATTCCGGTCGCCACGGCAACCGCCGAACCGCCAGAGGATCCTCCGGCAACCCGGCTGTGATCGTGCGGGTTGTTGGTGCGCCCGTAAACCGGGTTGTTGCTTTGCATATCGGCCAGGTCGGGCGGCACGTTGGTCTTGCCCAGGATGATCGCGCCGGCGTCTTGCAGCAGCGTGACGACGCGCGCGTCGCGGCGAGCAAGCTGGTCCTTGAATTGCAGATGCCCCCACGTGGTCGGCAGCCCGGCGACGTCGAAGCTTTCCTTCACCGTCATGGGCACGCCGAACAGCGGCCGATCCAAGTGAGCCTGGCCGTCCATTGCGCTGGCGGTCCGTCGCGCCCGGTCGAAATCGCGCACGACCACGGCGTTGAGCGGGCCATCCAGCGCCTCGATGCGGGCAATGGCGGCGTCGACCGCCTCCAGCGGCGACAGCGCGCCCGAACGGATTTGGGCCGCGACCTCGATCGCACCCGGCTCACTGGTCAGCTTCGGAATCATACGCTCTCCCTCAAGGGCATGGGATGCGCGCGCGACGCCGCTGCGTCAAGTATGGATCGGCTTCCCTTGAACGCCCATGGCCGCTTCCTTGATCGCCTCGGCGTGTGTGGGGTGCGCGTGGCAGGTATATGCGATATCTTCGCTGGTGGCACCGAACTCCATCGCGATGGCCGCTTCGGCGATCATCGTGCCGGCAACGCTGGCGATGCACCAGATGCCGAGCACCCGATCCGTCGCCGCATCGGCAATGACTTTCACAAAGCCGTCGGGTTCGTGATTGGTCTTGGCGCGGCTGTTGGCGGCTCTGTTGCAAAGATTGGCGGCAGTCAGAGGTAGGCTGTCGCTCTGCGCCGATCAGGCGGCTGCTGCGAAATGGTGGTTGAGCATGCCCATGGCCTCCGTCAGCGCCGAGGGCCCAATGC
>NZ_JAROCY010000066.1 GCF_029436685.1 Novosphingobium cyanobacteriorum | reverse complement strand
ATCCACCCGACTTCGGCCGTTTGCGCGACGACAGACACCGCTCGGGGCGAAAAACGCTTGCCCAGCGAGCAAAATCAGGCGATCTTGAAGTCAAGCGGCAGGCCACTTGGGGAATGTCGGATCAGAACAAAATTCTCTTGGCCCGATCCGTCAGACGATCTCTACAATTCTATATAGCACATATAGTGTATATAACTTATATCCTATAAAATTGAGGTGCCAAGCATCATGCCACCACAAGCGCCGACCACTGATAATAAAAAAATCCCGCCATCAGGGGTGGGTGATTTTTTCAAAAAAATCACATACGGCATAGGATCGGTCGCGTACGGCGTCAAGGACCAAGGATTTTCCTATTTTCTATTGTTTTTCTACAATCAGGTCCATGGAGCTTCATCGGAACTTGTGGGAAGAGCGATTGCAATAGCGCTGTTTCTTGACGCGTTCCTCGATCCTGTCATTGGGCAGATATCAGACAATTTCAGGTCGCGCTGGGGCCGCAGACATCCGTTTATGTACGCGTCGGTAATCCCAGTAACGCTCTCATATTTCTTCCTTTGGAACCCGCCGCGCCTATACGGACAGGACCTGTTCCTATATTTGGTCACGGTGATCGTTCTGGTTAGAACTTTCATCTCAATATACGAAATTCCCAGCTCCGCTCTGGTTGCAGAAATCACTTCCGACTACGATGAGCGCACCTCGTTCCTTGCATTTCGCTATTTCTTCTCGTGGATGGGCGGAATTTCCATGAGTCTAATTTCGTTCGGCGTGCTGTTCACAGCCACTGAGAAGTATCCAATCGGGCAATTGAATCCCGTCGCATATTTCAATTACTCGCTAATCGCGTGCACATTTATCGCTAGCGCAATCCTCATAAGTTCCGTCGGCACCCACAAACTGATCCCCACGTTCACCCAACCTCCCGTTGGCCGCGTTGGCTTGGGGCGTGCGTTAGGCGACATGTTCCAATCCTTCAGAAACCGCTCATTCATCGCGCTGACGATTTCCTCGATCTTCTCCGCGATTGCTGCCGGTACGCTGGCGGCGCTCAGCAACTATTTCAACACCTTCTACTGGGGCCTTGATGCGGGCCAGATTCTGTTGCTGAACACTACGGCTATAATTGCACCGATCATTGCACTGCTGGTGTCACCTTATGTCTCTGAACGCATGGGTAAGAAGCGTGCCACATTTCTGCTCTGGGTCATCTCTGCCGCGTTCGGATGGACGCCGCTGATTGGCCGCATGGCCGGATTTTTCCCAGGTAATGGCACAGCCATGTTGCTTCCGCTCCTGGCATTTTGCCAAACAGTGGGCATCGCGTTTTCCATAGCCTGCTCAATTGTAATTTCCTCGATGTTGGCCGACGTCGTCGAGGACAGTCAGAAGACAACGGGTCGCCGCTCGGAGGGCCTATTCTTTTCCTCAAACGCCTTTGTCCTCAAGGCGGTATCTGGCATGGGCATTCTCGTGGCCACGCAAATGTTGGAATTTGCCCACTTCCCTCAGGGCGCCGACCCTGCAACGCTCGACCCAGCCATACCAAAGAACCTGGCCAGAATATACGTTCCCGTAACGTTCGTCTTCTACGCCGTCGCCCTTTTCTGCCTTAAGTTCTATGGCATCAATAAGGCTTCACATCGCGAAAACCTCCGCCAGATAATTGCCGATGAGGTGATATTCAGTCCATCGGTTGGCTTGGACGGTATCCATTCAGCCGAACACGGCGGCCCGCTCGACAACCTTCTACACGGAGACGACGATCAGGATCGTGCCCTTCCTTGACGCTGACAGGACAAAGAGGACCAAGCTGGCTGATCTGATCCCGGAAAACTGGATCGCTTGGAGTTAGAGTTTTTCGCCGTAATCTTCCCTTGGCTGGGAGGAGTGAAGGACCATGAAGGCATCCAGATTCTCAGACGCGCAGAAGGCGTTTATTCTGAAGCAGGGAGCAGACGGCGTTCCTGTGGCGGACATCTGCCGCCGGGCCGGGATCAGCCAGGCAACCTACTTCAACTGGAAGAAGAAGTACGACGGCATGCTGCCACCGGACATGCGCCGGTTGAAGCAGCTCGAGGACGAGAACGCGAAGCTGCGCAAGCTCGTGGCCGACCTTTCCCTCGACAAGGAGATGCTGCAGGACGTCATCCGCCGAAAACTGTGAGGCCTGCTCGTAAACGCGAGCTGGTGAACGGGGTTCGCAGTGACTGGGGCGTGTCGATCCGCCGGGCTTGCCGGGTTCTGGAGATGGACACCTCGACCTACCACTACAAATCCCGCCGCCGCGAGCAGGCCGGCATCGAAGCCCGCATCCGTGAGATCTGCGAGACGCGCGTCCGCTATGGGTATCGCCGCGTCCACGTTCTTCTTCGCCGCGAAGGCTGGGAGATCAACAATGAAGAGCTGCTGCATGTCCATCGCCGCTTCGTTCATGCCGCGGCGCTCAAGGAGGCGTGTGCCAGGGTTGCGAATGCGACCCTGGCAATCCGCAATGCTGCAGTCTGGGGGGACGCCGGCA
>NZ_JAROCY010000065.1 GCF_029436685.1 Novosphingobium cyanobacteriorum | reverse complement strand
CACCGGTTGTCTGGTCCGCTCTCCGGTCGGGGCTGCGCCCCTCCCTACGATCAGACCAGACAACCGATCCTACCGGCCATCATAGTCGCCGCTCAACCGGCCATCGTAGTTGTCGCCGCGCATGCAAACGTTCCCCGGTGCACGAACTCGATGTGGGAAAGGTCCAGCAGGTTGTCGGTGCCATACTGATAGTTCGCCTGCATCAGCGTATAACCGTGAACCGTGCGGCTGTGATCCGTGTCTGGTATGAACGAGAAATCGGGGATGAGCGCCACGTCGGCACTTTCGGGCGTTCCGGCCCAGAGCCAGACGATCCCGTCGCGCTCTACTGCCGCAAAAGTCGGTATGTCTGACCCGCTCGGAATGCGCTCGGCAAAGGGGTTGCGGACGCATTTGCCTTCCGGCGAGAAGGCCAGCCCATGGTATCCGCAGACCACATTGTCGCCATCGCGCTCTCCTTTTGAAAGGGGGGCAAAGCGATGTGGGCAGCGGTCGAGCAAGGCACCGAGCGATCCGTCCTGTTTGCGGAAAACAAATACGGGTTGGTCGATGATCTTGCGAGTCAGGCCGAATTCGCCGACTTCATCAGCCCAGCCCGCCATGTACCACGCATTGCGCAACCACGTCATGTCCGGCCTCTCCATTATGTGTACCAAGGGTACATATTTGCCGAATGACACGGTGTCAACGATCGAGCACTGCCTTCAGCCCCGGCAGGAAGATGGTCAAAGCTGACTGGACACGATGTTCGATCAGGTCGTCGCTGGCCTCTTGAGGCGCCAGGCCCAGCAATGCGCGCTCATACAATCCGGCACGGATCGTGTGCAGCATCTGGTCGGCAATATCAGCGAGATCTGGATGCGATGCCACACTGGTCCCGCGATGGCGATTCAGGAACTGCGCGAGCGCATCGACGAGGACACGATGCCCATGATCGTAGAAGGCTGCAGCCGTTCCGCGCTCGCGTGCGCCAATCGAAACGACGGCACGGTAAAGCATCAGTGCGCCAGGCGTCATGTAGAAGCGCAAGATGCCGCGCAGCATAAGCCCCAGTCCCTCCGCCAATGGAAGGTCACCAATGCCGGAATCTTCCAGCCGCAAGGCGATGATCGCCTCGCGTGCTTCTTCGCCGATCGCCGCGGAAATCAGCCCGTCACGGCCGCCGAAGTATTTGACGAGCGTTGCCTTGGACCCGCCGGATAGGCGCAGGACATCGTTGATGGTGACGCTTTCGACGCCTTGAGCGCCAATCAGCGCGCGCGCATGCTGAACCATGGCGGCGCAGCGCGCTGATGCGGCTTGCGATTTTGCTGACTGGCCAGGCGTTGCGGTGTCTTGCAAGGTGACGCTCCGAGGTAATGCTTGTGCATGTATGCTGGGCCGGACCTGACCCCGTGATTTCCATCCCGCTCAAGAGACCCCTCCCGGCAGGATCCTGGGAAGTTCCGTCTTCAGCAGCGCAACAAATCTCTGAACTTTTGGGGAGAGATGGCGCCGGTCGGGGTAAACGGCCCAGATCGGCTCGGTGGGCGGGGCATTTTCTCCAAGCAAGGGGACAAGTTGTCCAGCCTCCAATGCAGGAGCCACATATGACTGGGGAAGGTGACAGATGCCCATGCCTTCCATGGCGGCATCCAGAACGGTCTGGCCATTGTTGCAGGACCAGGAGCCTTTCGGACGATAGATCCGTTCAGCGCCATCGACGGAGAAGTGCCATGCCGGCGAGGAGCCGATCAGGCAATCGTGCCGATCAAGATCATCGATGGCGTGTGGCTTGCCTCGGCGATCGAGGTAGGTCGGGCTGGCGCAGGTGTGAAACTGGCGGGAACCTATGCGGGTCGCAATCAGGTTCGACGAAAAAAGCGAGCCAGTCCGGATGGCAAGGTCGTAGCCTTCGCCAACAAGATCCACCAGGCGATTGGACAGGTCAAGGAACAGCGTCAACTGCGGGTGCTGGACGGCAAATCTGCGGGCGAGGGGCGCAACAAAGCGCTCACCCAAGGCGGTCGAGCAGGTGATGCGCAATTCGCCGCGCGGTTCGCCCTGTTCGCGCACCAGGGCCATTGCTTCGTCCCTGTCGTTGAGCAGGCGACTGCAGTGATCCAGAAAAATGCGCCCCGTGGGGGTTAGATTGACCGTCCGCGTGGTCCGATGAAGCAGGCGGGCGTTCAGGCTGTCTTCAAGGCGGGCGATCGCCCGGCTCATATGGGTCCGGGATACGCCGAGCGATTGCGCGCCGGCGATAAAGGAACCGGTCCGCGCGACGGCCACGAATTCGTCGATTCCCTCCCAACTGTCCAATTCTATTGTTCCCTATTTGGCGCAATGTGTTTCGTTTGAACCTCTTAATGCCAAAAGGAGTGCTGTGCTAGGCCCGCCGCAATCAGGAAGGGAGCATACCGATGAAGACCCGCGCCGCCGTTGCCTTTGCGCCCAAGCAACCGCTCGAAATCGTGGAAGTGGATCTTGAAGGTCCGCGTGCCGGCGAAGTGCTGGTGGAGATCATGGCCACGGGCGTGTGCCAC
>NZ_JAROCY010000064.1 GCF_029436685.1 Novosphingobium cyanobacteriorum | reverse complement strand
TGCGCGGCGACAACTACGATGGCCGGTTGAGCGGCGACTATGATGGCCGGTAGGATCGGTTGTCTGGTCTGATCGTAGGGAGGGGCGCAGCCCCGACCGGAGAGCGGACCAGACAACCGGTGGCGATCTTTTTCCCCTTCTTTCGGGGGGCAGATCGGGGCTGTGGCGGGCGGTGGTATCGGAACACTCATCGAACAACGAGCGATGGGTTTGCGATGCCGGGCCACCACATTTCCGATCAGCAGGTATTTCTCTTCATGACCCATCGTCGCCAACACACCCAGGCCGTCGCGGCTGCCAAGGCCGGTATCAGCGAACGCAGCGCACGCCGGATCGAGAACGATCCGCAGCTTCCGTCCCAGAAGAAGAAGGAGCGCCACTGGCGCACCCGCGCCGATCCGCTCGAGCCATTCTGGCCACGCGTCGAGGAGTTGCTCCAGATCGACGGTATCATTGCCGTCACGGTCTTCGAGACGCTCCAGGACGAGTTCGGCGAGGATGCTGTTCCCGATGCGATACGACGAACACTGGAACGCCGGATCGCCCGCTGGCGGGCACTGCACGGCGGCGAGAAGGAGATCTTCTTCCCGCAGCATCATGAGCCCGGTCGGCAGGGCCTGTCGGATTTCACGGTATGCGACAGTCTCAAGGTCACCGTTGCCGGCGAGACCCTGGCCTATCGCCTCTACCACTTCCGCTTGGCGGCGAGTGGCTGGGAGCATGCGGCTGTCGTGCTGGGCGGGGAGAGCTTTGCCGCCCTTTCGGAGCACCTGCAGGATGCGTTGTGGAAGCTGGGCGGCGCGCCGGCCGAACACCGCAGCGATTCCCTGTCCGCCGCCTACAAAAACCTCGACGCCGATGCGCAGCGGGATTTCACCCGAAGCTATGACGAGCTGTGCCGTCATTACGGCATGCTTGCCACCCGCAACAACCGCGGCGAGGCGCACGAGAACGGATCAATCGAAGGTCCGCATGCCCATCTCAAGCGACGGCTCGATCAGGCCTTACGCCGGCGGGGCAGCCGCGATTTCGTCAGCATCGAGGCCTGGCGCGAGTTCGTTGAGGCGCAGGTCGCCAGACAGAACCGGCGGCATGCTACGCGCATCGATGCAGAACGCAGGGTGCTCAAGGCGCTGCCCGCAAGGCGAACCACCGATTTCGCCATGGTTACCGTCGATGTCACCCGCAACGGCACCGTCGCCATCGATCGGGTTACCTATTCGGTGCCTTCCCGCCTCGTCGGACGGCGCCTCAACGCGCATCTCTTTGACGATCGCATCGAGCTCTTCCTCGGTCCGGACAGGGTAATGTCCACGCCGCGTGTGCGGATCAGTCATCCCCACCGGGGGCATAGCATCGATTTCCGGCACATGATCGGTAACCTGCGCCGCAAGCCCGGTGCACTGCGCAACCTCGTCTACCGCGAAGCCCTCTTCCCCGATCACGCCTACCGGCGGGCCTGGCAAGCCTTCGATGCCCAACTCGATGGACGGCAGGCCTGCCGCGATGCCGTCGCGCTGCTCGATATCGCCGCCAGGGGCGACTGTGTCGACGTGCTGGCCCGGCGGATCGATGAGGCACTCGACAGCGGGCGCTTGCCCGATGTCGATGCGCTCAGGGACGAGTTCCTGCCAACCGCAAGATCGCAGCGCGATGTCACTATCCCGCGACCCGATCTGCACAGCTACAACAGCCTGATCGCCAGCGGGGAGGTGTACTGATGACCCGCACCAAGGATCAGGCCGCCGCCGTACTGCCTACCCTGCTCAAGGCCTTGCGCCTGCCGAGCATCAACCGCAACTGGAAGCGCCTCACCGACACCGCCGATCGCGATGGCTGGCCGGCCGCCAACCTGCTGGCCTCGCTTCTCGAGATCGAGATGGCCGATCGCTCCTCCCGGCGCATCCAGCGCCATCGCGACCAGTCCGGCTTGCCCGCAGGCAAGACCTTCGCCACCTTCGATTTCGACGCCGCCCCCGGCATCCGCAAACCGCACCTCTTGTCCCTCGCCGCCGGTGACGACTGGATCGAGAACGGCGGCAACCTGCTGCTGTTCGGCCAGAGCGGGACCGGCAAGACGCACGCAGTTGCCGCCATTGGCCATGCCCTCATCGACACGGGGCGGCGCGTCCTGTTCTGCTCCACCACCGACATGGTCCAGAAGCTCCAGTCCGCGCGCCGCGACCTCAGCCTGCCCGCCATGCTCGACAAGCTCGACAAGTTCGATCTCATCGTGCTCGACGATCTGTCCTACGTCCGCAAGGACCAGGTCGAGACCAGCGCCTTGTTCGAGCTCATCGCCCACCGCTACGAACGCCACTCGCTCGCCATTACCGCCAACCAGCCATTTTCGGCATGGGACAACGTCTTCCCTGATCCCGCCATGACTGTCGCCGCGATCGACCGCCTCGTGCACCACTCGACCATCATCGAGATGAACGGCGAAAGCTACCGCAAGCGTTCCGCCGTCGCCCGCATCAACGCCGGCGATTACGACCCGCCCAATGGCGCCCCGGACCGGCCATCATAATTGTCGCTGGCTTCGCGCTCGGGAGCACCCTTGCTGAGGCAACGGGTAATTGTCGCCAGCGGCAATTACATGCCAACCATCCCATGCGCTTCAAACCCTCGCTTCCGGCCAGCGCCAGCGACAATTACCCAGCGTCGTAATTGTCGCTCGACGGTTGCTCCTCGCAACAGCAAATGGTAGCCAGAATTCACCAACCGGCGCGGCCACCTATCGGCCATCAAAATTGACGCCGACCGGACACCGTAATCGTCGCGCTACA
>NZ_JAROCY010000063.1 GCF_029436685.1 Novosphingobium cyanobacteriorum | reverse complement strand
ATGCGCAGGATGTCGGGCCAGTTGCGCTCGATGAGCGGTTCATTGATCTTACCTCCGACCAGCGCTCGCACATTGGCCGGCGTCGCGTTGGGCGTGAAGGCATAGAGTCTTTTCTGAGGGAGATCGCGGATACGGGGGGCGAACCTGTAGCCGAGCAAGGCGCAGGCGGCGAACACATGATCGGTGAAGCCGCCCGTGTCGGCAAAATGCTGGCGAACGCGGCGGCCCGCGTCATTCATGAGCAGCCCGTCCAGGATATAGGGAGCCTCGCTGACCGTTGCCGGGATCACCTGGGTTGCGAACGGCGCATATTGATCGGACACATGGCTGTATCCCTTGAGGCCCGGGACGTTGCCATATTTCGCGTTGATCAGATTCATCGCCTCGCCCTGCTCGGTAGCAAGGAAGAACTGCCCGTCGCTGGATGCCGATTGCCCTTGTCCCCAGAAGGCGGCCATGGGCAGGGCGGCGTGGGCCTCCACGATCATGGCGAGCGCCCGATCATAGGCGCTGCCTTCGACATGCCAGCGCGCGATCCGCAGCAATTCCCAGAAGCTGTGCGTGTTGGTCGCCGCCGCCATCTTGCGCAAACCGAGATTGACGCCTTCCGCCAGCAACACGTTCATCAGGCCGATCCGGTCGCTGCAGGGCGCGCCGGTGCGCAGATGCGTGAACGCCTCGGAAAATCCGGTTCGCTCATCGACTTCCAGCAACAGATCGGTGATCCTCGCGGGCGGGAGCTGTTGATAGAGATCGAGCACGAGATCCTCGGCCCCTTCGGGCGTGTCGGCCCTCAGCTTGTCGATGTGCAGCTTGCCGTTCTCGATGATGCCGCCTGGGATCGTGCCGGTTCGCGCCGCGCGGCCAAACTCCTTCAGCCGTGTATCCAGTCGAGCCCTGCGCTCGGCCAGCCATTCGCCGGGTCGCAGCGGCACGGCGAGCCGCGCGGTCTGCTCTATCGCCTGTGGCGGGACCAGAAGCTGCTTGAGGTCGCCATAGCGGCGCGATCCCGCCAACCATATGTCACCGGACCGGAAGGCGTCGCGGATGTGGAACAGCACCGCGATTTCCCAAAGCCGGTGGTCGCCGCTGGGCTCAGCGCAAAGATGACGATGCCATTTCGAGTTGGGACGTAGAAAATCCACCGGCGGATCGACCTTGATCCCGTTACGCAGCATCGCAACGGCCGCCAGAAGAGGCGTGGCGATCGGCGCCGCCTGCATGTCGAGCAGGCGCAGCATCCTGGGCGCGTAGAGGCGGAAACGGTGATAGCCGTCCAGCACACGGCTGAGCGGGTCGGCCGCGAGCACGTTGGTCAGCGCGGAGGCCGTGGCGACAAGGGTTCTGAACCGTTCCCAGCCAGGCCCGGTGGCGATTATCCCGTCCAGGGCCGTGCCATCGTCCTGCGCTCCAAGCAAAGCACCACCGATTTCGGCAAAGGACTTCAGCGTGTCCCGAACGGCCGCCTTTTCGTCGGCGATCCTGGTGTTGCAAAGGCGTTCGGAGGCCCGATAGAGACGGCCTACGATGCGATCGTGGGTCTCCACGATGACATCGGCCAGCGATGACCGCCATTCCAGGGTGCAGACAGCGAGGATCGCAAGCCGCCTGTCTTCGGGCAGATCACGCATGCCGTCGGCGTAATAGCGCTCGCCCTGCCGGCGAAGCCGGGTCACACGATGCGCCGGCACGCCGTCCAGCAAATCCGCCGGAAGATCGAACCTTTGAAGATATTCCAGTCGATCCATCAGCCGGTTAGCGGCTGCTGAATTTGCGCCAACCTCGAACTGTCGCAGCCATACGAAGCGCGTGACGCGACCATCCACCGTATCCTCCAACAGGTGAGCCAAATTCTCGCTCAGGGTTGGCGTGATGCGATGGGCGATAAGATCCTCGATCCGGCGCTCGGCCTCAACCAGCGCATCGGCGCAAAGGCGCTCGATCGTCGAGGAGCCGGGAAGGATCGTGCGGGTGCGGCGACACTCCGCAACGAAGCGACGGGCAAGATCCTCATTCGATGTCGCCGCCTCGGCTTCCCGAGCGATCCATTCGCGCAAATCCCGTGCGCCCCGCCCCGAAAAGGAGCGATAGCCGTAGATTCGGCGAAGGTCCGCCAGATGCTCGTGCCGGGTCTCCTCGCGCGCGGCATAGAGGAGTAGATCGTCGCTGGTCAGGCCGAGCTGGGCCGCGATGAAATCCGATACCTGCGCCGGGATCAACTCGCCAGGAGCGAGCACCCGGCCCGGGTAGCGCAGGACGCACAGTTGCAGCGCGAAGCCAAAACGATTGTGGGCGCGCCGGCGCTGGCGGATATGCCCGAGATCCTCATCGCTGAGGGTATAGTGCCGCAGCAGCTCACCTTGATCGACCGGCAAGTGAAGCAGCGCCTCGCGCTGTCGATCGGTCAGGGTCACGCGACGCGGCATACATGCTCCTTATTCTTTCCGAGCTACGGTTTGAGATAGCTTGATTGAGATGCTGGTTAAGATACACAATAGCCCAATCTTATGTGCTCATGTTCGTCACCGCCTCAAACCTTCGTTTGTGATCCATGCTGATCGGCTACGCCCGCGTGTCCAAAGCCGACGGCTCGCAGTCGCTCGACCTGCAGCACGATGCCCTTCGCGCTGCCGGTGTCGAGCCAGGCAATATCTATGATGATCGTGCATCCGGTAGCCGTGATGGCTCTGTTGCAAAGATTGGCGGCAGTCAGAGGTAGGCTGTCGCTCTGCGCCGATCAGGCGGCTGCTGCGAAATGGTGGTTGAGCATGCCCATGGCCTCCGTCAGCGCCGAGGGCCCAATGC
>NZ_JAROCY010000062.1 GCF_029436685.1 Novosphingobium cyanobacteriorum | reverse complement strand
TCCACCCGACTTCGGCCGTTTGCGCGACGACAGACACCGCTCGGGGCGAAAAACGCTTGCCCAGCGAGCAAAATCAGGCGATCTTGAAGTCAAGCGGCAGGCCACTTGGGGAATGTCGGATCAAGTGAGAACCAAATGTACAGCAGCATCGCAAACAAGGATGTCGCAGCCCACCTGCACTCCTACACCAACCTGGCCCAATCGGGCCAGGTCGAGCCCCTGGTCATCGTCCAGGGCGACGGCATCCACGTCATCGATGAGAAGGGCCGGCGCTTCATCGAAGGCATGTCGGGCCTGTGGTGCGCATCCCTGGGGTTCAGCCACCCCAGGCTGATCGCGGCCGCGACCAAAGCGATGCAGACACTCCCCTACTACCACACGTTCTACCACCGCACCAACAGCGCCGTGGCACAGTTGGCCGAGCGGCTGCTGGAAGTTGCACCAGTGCCGATGGGCAAGGTGTTCTTCGCGAGCTCTGGATCGGAGGCCAACGACAGTGCCGCCAAGATGGTCTGGTACTACCACAACGCCATTGGTAAGCCCCTGAAGAAGAAGATCATCGCCCGCCGCAATGCCTACCACGGCGTGACCGCGGTGGCCGCGAGCATGGGTGGTCTGGCCAGCAACCACAACGACTTCGACCTGCCGATTGCTCCACGCTTCCTGCACACGGACTGTCCGCACCACTACCGCTATGGTTTGGCTGGCGAATCAGAAGAAGCGTTCGCAACGCGTCTGGCGCAGGTGCTGGAGGAGCAGATCCTGGCCGAGGGCCCGGACACTGTCGCGGCGTTCATCGCTGAGCCCGTCATGGGGGCAGGCGGCGTCATCGTGCCGCCCGCGGGCTACTTCGAGAAGGTCCAGGCCGTTCTGCGCAAGTACGACATCTTGATGATCGCCGACGAGGTCATCTGCGGCTTTGGCCGCACCGGCAACATGTTTGGTTCGACAACCTTCAACATCCAGCCGGACATCCTGACCTGTGCGAAAGGCTTGTCATCCGCATACATGCCGATCTCCGCCGTCATGGTCAGCGCCAAGGTCTACGAGGCGATCGCCGCCAACAGCGGACGCCATGGGACTTTCGGCCACGGCTACACCTACTCTGGCCACCCGGTTGCAGCGGCCGTGGCGCTGGAAGTATTGAAGGTTTACGAAGACGACAACATTCTGGCGCGCTGCCGGGATCTTGCGCCCCGCTTCAGTGGCGCACTTCGCAGCCTCGTGGAGCGCCGCTTTGTGGGCGAAGCACGAACCGTGGGTCTGGTCGGCGCTATCGAACTGGTGCAAGACAAGGTGTCGCGGGCGAGCTTTGCGCCGGATCGCAAAGCTGGCGTCAAGCTTGCGCAGTATGCGTTGGAAGAAGGCTTGATCGTGCGACCGCTCGGCGACACGATTGCGCTGTGCCCGCCGCTGATCATCGATGCTGGTCAGATCGACGAAATGTTCTCCCGCCTCAATCGCGCACTGGACCGACTGGAGCCAGAGCTGTCCTGAGAAAAGCGGCACGGCTCGCTCGCCGTGCCGCATCGCGCGCGTGGACTGCGGGCGTCGGCCGCCTGCAGGCCGCCTGATCAGTGGTGCGTGCGCGAAATCGCGCCGCTCGCGATCTCAATGCCTGCCACCGGCACTCGCCCAGCACCCCGAGCCATCTTAGGCGCGCGCAGTTCGCTCGGTGCCTGCCCAAACTTCTTGCGGAAAGCATTGGAAAACTGCGCGTGGTCGCTGAACCCCACCGCATAGGCAATTTGAGCGATGGAAGTTTGCGGCGCAGCTTTCTGCAGCATCTCGTAAGCGGACTGCAGTCGCTTCTCGCGAATCCACTGACAAACAGAAGCTTCGGCATCCTTGAATAGAAGGTGCAGATACCGCAGGGAAATTCCGCATGCTTGGGCAATGCTGTCCGGCGCCAGATCGGGATCGCACAGGTTCTTGCGCACGTATTCCTCAATCCGGGCCAAGTGTGCGTCGCGAACGGCGGACTGAGAGGACTGGAGTGCGTCAGGATGGCCCTGAAGACTTAGCGCGAGCAGATCCACGAAATGCGCGCCCATCAAGGCACGAACGTTCGCGTCATAGGCCATTTCACGGTGACGCATCGTGAGGCGGAAGTAGTCTCCAAGCAATCCGCCTACCCCTTCCTGTGCATCGTAGGAGCGCGCGCAGAAGCGCTTGGGTTCCCCAATGCGGGCACGCAACGAAGAAACTGGGATCTTCAATACCCACATTTCGTTGTGGCGGCTGTGTCCAAAAACGAACGGTTCTTCGCTCAGTTCCAATAAAAACTGGCCTGGGTCGCATCGGGTCGTGCGACCCAATTGGCTGAACTCAATCTCACTTTGGACTGGAAGAGTGACCAGCACTTGGCGCTCATTCGTGCTGCAGTCCTTCTGCACGCGCTTGTAGATGGCGCCATCGGAGGTCATGCAAGAGAGCTGGACAACCGACAAATCCCACGCTTCGAGAACTCCGTTGAAATGCTCTGAATTCTGATAAGACAGATGCATATCGAAATACGTGTCCGCAACCGCACGGTTCCAGTAGCCAAAACTTGAATTGCTGCGCTGTTCCAGTGTTGAAAATGTCTTGTCCATGCTTGCCTCTTCGATGCATGGGTCGCTGCGATGCAGCTGAACCACATGTGATTTTCACAGTTATGCATGGTTCATGCCTGCGGCGGGCCTTGGTATATACCCCTAGCTGGTGCGTTTGCAGGGGGCAGCGGGACCTCTTGCTGTTAATTTCCACGCAAAACTGACCCAGGTTTTTCATTCAAATCTGACCCGCCTTGGGGATGGATTCAGAGGGTTGGTTTTGTCTGTGCCTGCGTCTCCTCGTTATTCATGGCAATGCCTGCCGAGCTGTTCCTGAAGCGAAAGCTGTCATTGCCTGTTTCTAGAATATGGGCTCTTTTGAAAAACGAGTGGGTCAGGTTGCATGCTGATTGAGTTTTCCGAAGTCCAGCTTGCCAGCGAGCAGGAACACCATGGTGCGGATGGTGGAGAAGCTCGCGTAGCCACGCGCCTTG
>NZ_JAROCY010000061.1 GCF_029436685.1 Novosphingobium cyanobacteriorum | reverse complement strand
CATTGGGCCCTCGGCGCTGACGGAGGCCATGGGCATGCTCAACCACCATTTCGCAGCAGCCGCCTGATCGGCGCAGAGCGACAGCCTACCTCTGACTGCCGCCAATCTTTGCAACAGAGCCATGTGAAGTAAGAGGTCGGTCCGGAGGAATGCAGACCCGTCGCACTGAGATCGAGCGCCAAGTCGTCCGTGACATCCACCGCCAGTTTGAACCGGCCCGAAGTCGCGCGACCTCGATCGACATCCTGGCCGCCCGGCAGGACATTTTTCACAAAGCCCTCGTCGCGGCGCCAGCTGTCTAGCACTAGTCGAGCGCGGATGCGCTCATTGACCGGGACGTTGAGCACGCCCTGAAGTCGACCTTCGTCATAGCTGGCATAGCTTCCAAGCACGTAGCCTTCGAACCTGTCGGTCGGGTCCTGCGTGACGAAATTCACAACCCCACCGTTGGCGTTGCGTCCGTACAATGTGCCCTGCGGTCCGCGCAGCACCTCGACACGGGCAATGTCGGTTTGCGCAAGGTCACCCATCGAGGGGCGAGGTTGATAGACCCCGTCCACGTGGATAGCGACGCCTGGCGAGCCCTGGTTAAGTCCGACACCGCGAATGGTGATTGCTGTCTGCCCCAACAAGCGGCCAGCCTGCATGCTCGGCACGATGAATTGTAGGCCTTCAGGTTGGGAGACCCCCCGCTGCT
Source organism: Novosphingobium cyanobacteriorum (assembly GCF_029436685.1). GTDB lineage: Bacteria > Pseudomonadota > Alphaproteobacteria > Sphingomonadales > Sphingomonadaceae > Novosphingobium > Novosphingobium cyanobacteriorum. The sequence goes on along the minus strand of NZ_JAROCY010000061.1, from coordinate 2,448 downwards.
GAAGCACCGCGCCACTGACAGCGGTAATGGCGGCGGGGATGTCCTGGACGGTCTCGGAACGCTTCTGCGCGGTGACCACCAATTCGTCGACCATTGAAGCAGGACCCGTCTCTGCCTGCGCGCCCCATGCATCCGTCGTGAGAAGCCAAGGCGCCATCATGGCGGACGCACACAGAGAAATGCGGACGGCGTGTTTCATGGTTCCCCTTCAAGTTTCGCTCGCTCAGGTGAAGCGAAGGTTCGCCCCACAACCGGCGGCGAAGGCGCTTCCAAGTCTGAGGGCAGACTCCGACTCGTCCTCCCATTCGTCAAGCATTTTAGGTAGAACGTCCGACTTTGGCGCGTTGCTTGGGTGCAGAAAGGTGCACCTCGGCCGCCGCCTGCGTGCGCAAAAATGCACCCGGATACCGCGAATGATGTGGATAATCGCATGTTTTCGTCCACGAGATGCGCGGCTGAGGCTCCACACGGTCACTTGACAATCTAGGACATATGCATAATATTTCGGCTGTCGGCGGTGTCGTCAGGGCATGCGCCGGAGCTGTCGCGGTAGGTTATTGTCCACGCGGCTTAGACCAGCAGAAGGAGCGCGACAGTGAGCAAGGTGGACCTTTGGCAGGATGCGACGGCCCAGGCCGAACTCGTGCGCTCGGGAGAGATAAGCCGGACCGAACTGCTGGAGGCGACGATCGCTCATGTCCAAGCTGTGAACCCAGAGATCAATGCCGTCATCATCCCGCTCTTTGAGAAGGCGCGGCGTGAGAGCGAGTTGGCCTCCGGGCCCTTCGCTGGCGTGCCCTATCTTCTGAAGGACCTCACCGTCGTGAGCCAAGGCGATATCAACACGTCCAGCATCAAAGGCATGAAAGAGTCCGGCTACAGAGCCGACCACGATGCCTATTTCGTGCAGCGGATGCGCGCGGCGGGGTTCGTTTTGCTCGGCAAAACAAATACACCGGAGATGGGCACGCAGGTAACGACGGAGCCCGAAGCGTGGGGCGCCACTCGGAACCCTTGGAACCTCGGACGGTCGGTTGGCGGATCCAGCGGCGGCTCAGGGGCTGCGGTAGCCGCGGCTCTGTCACCGGTTGCGCACGGCAATGACTCGGCAGGTTCCGTGCGCATACCTGCCAGCGTCTGCGGCGTCGTCGGCCTCAAGCCGACGCGTGGGCGGATATCCCCAGGCCCCTTGGTCACTGATTCAGACAACGTCGCAGGAACCGCCCATGAAGGCCTCTTTGCGCGAAGCGTGCGGGACATCGCGGCGTTACTGGACGTCGTCAGCGGCCATCGGCCGGGCGACACGTTCTGCGCACCGACAGCGTCACGGCCCTACGCCCAGAGCATAAGCGAGAATCCGGGCAGTCTCCGCGTGGGGGTCCTGACCCACAACCCCGTTGGCGACTTCGCTCTGGATCCGGAATGCGCCGCGGCGGCACGGGGCGCCGCTGCGGCGCTTGCCGCGCTCGGCCATGACGTGAACGACGCCTACCCAGAGGCGCTCGGCGATCGGTCCTTCCTCAAGGACTACTTGACGATTTGCGACGTCGCGATCGCGCGAGAGATCGAACGCAACGGAGAACTGATCGGCCGGCCGCTGACGGAGGATGACGTTGAGTGGACCAGTTGGGAAATGGTCAAACGCGCAGACCAAGTCACGGGGCGCGCCTTCGCCGCGTGCGTGGACGAGCTTCGATACTACGCTGGGAAGGTGGAGCGTTGGTGGGAGGCGGGTTGGGACCTCCTGATCTTGCCGACTGTAACGCGTCAGACGCCGGAAATTGGGGAACTCATGCCCGCCAAGGGAACCGACTTGGAAGGGCGTCACACCGCCTTTATCTCGGGCAGTCTGCGGATGCTGGCCTTCACCGTTCCCTTCAACGTTTCGGGGCAGCCGGCTATCTCCCTCCCCATCGGCATGTCTAGCGATGGGATGCCGATTGGGGTGCAGATCGTCGCGGCCTATGGACGCGAGGACCTCCTCCTTCAGGTGGCCGCGCAGTTGGAAGGGGCGCTGCCATGGGTCGCTCGGCGGCCCCAATTGCTGAACCCGTCGCGGAAGATCCCAGCGGCCTGATGCTTGCGGGAGATGGGGTCCGGCCGACAGATACGGGCCGGGCCCAGGTTTCGTCCCCAACTGGCACCCCACACCGCCTTAGTGAAGGTCCGCCTCGGGGACGCCCCACAGCCGGATTGAGGCCACTCTTTTCTGTGCTGGAACCCCGGCCTGTCGTCGCCTGCTTGTGAGCTCGCACCACGGTCGAGCTTAGCATCAGGTACTGAGTGTCTCAATCCTTCGTCAGTTCGTCGATCAGACGCTCCCACAGGCTCTGTTGCAAAAATCGTGAAGCTTGAGCATGCTTGGCGGAGATTGGACGGACGGAACGATGACGGATTTCAAGTGGCGCCATTTCCAGGGTGATGTGATCCTGTGGGCGGTGCGCTGGT
>NZ_JAROCY010000060.1 GCF_029436685.1 Novosphingobium cyanobacteriorum | reverse complement strand
AACGGTTTAAGAAAGGCCCATTCCTCATCGCTCATCAAACCACGGATCAAGGTAGCCTCCTCAAAAACTACCATGAATCAGAACTTACGCGATTTGGGAATCCTCTTTGTCAACACAACCTAGAAAGCCCAGGGCCACGGCAAAGGCCCGGTAATCGTCAACCCAAGAGCGCTTGGGGCAAAAGCTCTGAACGATCATCGCTGCATCGCGCGAGCAATAGCGTTGGGCTTCGATGACAGCGGAGGCCGTGCGGTGGATGAGTTGGTATCGGATTGTCCCGACCGTCGACGGATCGAGATCGAGAATTCGGCATAGCCGCTCCAGGCGTGCCGGGCGTGCGGTTGCATCCCCTTTTGCCTCTGAAAGCCATTCGTGGACTGTTGGACCGAAAGGCTCGTCCACTTTCGCCTCGACGGCCAGAACGCCAAGACGCCCATCAAGACGAAGAATCGCCATGAGATCGGTCTGGCTCGGTCGCTGACCATCACCAAGGTCGACCGGGCGCTCAAAAAACGCATCGACCAATGTGGCTCCCTTGAACGCGGGGTCATGATCGAGAGCCGATTTCACTGAAGGCGGAAGCCCGTTCGCAGAAAACCAGAGATCGGCCGCTGATTTGGCAGAACGACCTGGCTGCCAATGCGTTGGAGATCCGAGGTGATGGATCACGTCTTCGGGTCGCAACACCGGGACATGCAGGCGGCGGATGGTCGATTCACTTTGCATGGCACAGAGCTTCTTTTCTTCCAGCACTATGTCAACAGCAGACAATAGGCCCACGGTCATACGACGAGCTCGCCTTGAGCTGTTAAGAGATCCAAAAGGCCAGCGTGCCACATAGAAAGTCGCACGAGATCGGAATTGGCGATAACTTCGGCGCGCAGGACCATGAACGTAGAATAGGGCCATGACACGATATCTGCACGCCGACCTAGCGGAACGCTATTTTCTCGACGACCTCCCCGGCGCCACTCAACTGGGCGCCCGGTTGAACGGGATTCTCTTGAAGATTGACGCAGGTGAGCAGGTGACTGCCCTACAGCGGCAGTTTCTCGGCATGTCAGGCCTGCATGCGCTCATCACTTTGGCCGACGGTAAGACAACCTTGGGAGAGTTTCGGGCGGCGGCCGAGCAGGAGCAGGCAGCGCGCATTGAGGAGGCTGCGGTCAAGGCCCTGAAGGATGCGGCAGAATTTTCAGAACGCGCTGAGGCCAAGGCTGCTGCAGTCAAGGCTACCTTTGCCGCCATGGCGAACGACCCGACGCTCCGCCGAAAGCGAGAGGCCAAGGAACTGCGACAGCGCTTCGGCGTGGGATATATCGAAAGCGAAGATTATCCGCGTGCGATGGCCCTTCTCAGGCAAGTCGCCAACGGGCAACGCCTCAAAGTCGGGGATCTCGCATGGCTCAAGACCGAGGCCGAATACTGCTGGACCGATGAGCTGCAGAAGGCGTGGCATCGCTTAGAGGCCCAAGCGCTAACCGAAGCCTGGGAGCGCACGGGTGACGCCTGGAACGCGGTCAATGCCAGTGGACATTGGCGCAAAGCGGGTGAAGCCGAGCGAGCTCTGTCTTTGACCGGAAAGGCGATGGAACGAACTTCCCTCTCGCCGAAGCTGCAATCAGCCCTCTCCACGACCCGCGGCGGGGCGATGCGCGATTTGCGGCGGCTTGAAGAAGCAGAAGCGCTTGGACGACAGGCCCACAGCCTCACGCTCGCAGATTACCGACCCTGCACGCTACTGGGGGCTGTGTTGCTCGAGCGCGGTGATGTTGCGGGAGGGCATGATTGGTACGCCAAGGCCGAGCAGATGGGCGCGTCACGGAAGGCCATTGACCAAGATTTGCGATCTCTGCTGGTGCGATTGCCCTCGCAAGAGCGGCAGCGGATTTGCGACTATCTTATCGCTGAAGACCCCGAGAGGTTCGCCTGGTTGCTGGGCCGACGGGAGTCTCGCGAGCGCGGACAAGGCCAGGTCACAAAGGCTAGGCTTGCGTGATTATCGTGCCAGACGATCCTGGCTCGGCAGGTCAGGATGAGGTCTTGAAGGCCTCTGTGCTCAAGGTATTCGACGGTGACGGCTTCCTTGCCAACGTATGGCATCCGTTCCGCGAGACTTGGGTCGAGCGCATACCCTTTCGCTTCGCCTTCATCGATGCACCAGAGATGGGACAGCCTTGTGGTCCCGAAGCGAGGGATTTTCTTGCGGGGCTCATCGCAGGCAAGGAGCTAAGGCTTGATCCGGTTGGCAAGGAATCGACGGGCTACATGCCAATCGACCCCTACAAGCGTCTGCTCTGCGTCGGCTTCCTGACCGAGCAGATGGAGGCTGGAAGGATTGACTATTACCATCAAGGCAAGTGCGGCAGCGGTTTGGTGAAGCGGCCCCGTCCGGTGACGCGTAACATCGAGCTCGAAATGATCGTGAACGGCTGGGCTTGGGTTGTCGAGCAATACAGCTTCGAACGGGAAGACGAGTACTTCGAGGCGCAGGAAGATGCGCGGGAAAATCGGCGCGGGCTTTGGCAGATGGAGAATCCTGAAGCCCCGTGGAGTTTCAAGAGACGACAGCGTCAGCAGCGCAAATCTGCAGAAGCGCAGGGGAAACTGCTTTAGATCGGAAAGGAAAAAGCTTCAGCTGCTCACGTGACGAACGGCGGGTACTGTGGCAGCGATTGCGTTGATGATTGGACGATCCCGAACTTATCGGCCCAGCCTGTGGGCGCGCATCTTCCTTTCAGAGAGCTGGAAGCTGGTCCTCAGTGCCTCCTCATCGGACCGCATTCGACTGCAGTTGGGGGCTGACGACGACATTCCCTGCCTCGATGTCGCAGAGGTTTGGTCGAGCAAGGCGCTGCTCTGGCACACGGTTGAAATCCGGTCGAAGGGCCGCGTCGATGCTCTGTCAGGCCTGACTGCCAAGTCCGCTCAGACATTACGCGACGATTTGCTGGCTTTCGTGAACCAGCATCTCGCGGAGCTCATTGATTCCGATAAGGAACGTCTCCGTGAGGTGGACACCAAGATCCGCGCCATCACGGACAGCAACCAACAGTACCTGGCGCATGCCGACGTCAGCCGGGCGATCGCCAGCGTTCCGGGTAACGCTTCTTTCGCCCTGGCCCACCCATTGTTCGACGCCAATCTGATTCCGGCTACGCTGAGGGCCTATCTCCCTACTTCATTTTCCATGCTCACGGACCCGGCTGTCCGCAGCCGCTACAACGAGATGTCAATCGGCGTTCAAAGTTGACCCCCTGATCGGCGCGTAAAACTGACCCCCCTATCGGTCTGGCAGGCGGTTATCCCGGTAGTCCATGGGAGGGGCCCGCGCATGCCGTCGCGCGCCGTC
>NZ_JAROCY010000006.1 GCF_029436685.1 Novosphingobium cyanobacteriorum | reverse complement strand
CAACATCCCCGCCCTCGCCGTTCGTATGCACAAACGGACAGCCTCAAACATGCCCAAGGGTGGGGTCAATTTTAGACGCCGATTACCCCTCAAACGGGGTCAATTTTGCACGCCGGTCTACAGGCAAAGGCCCCTATCGGTCCTCCCGATCCAGACGGACCGCCTTTTCGATAAAGCCCTGTGGATCTTTCACGAAATGCGCGGCGTCAGATTGGAGAACCGTCCTGACGACAGCTTCCCGGCTTGGCTGAATGATCGCACCCTCCGGCGTTGCAAAGACGCAGTCGAAATGGCGCGCGACGTCGCAGACCCCGCCGATCAATGGCAATGAGATATCTGCCACGTCGAAGCGGACCTGGATTTCTTCGATGAATTCGTCATCGAAGCTCACCTGAATGTCGTCGCTCGGCTCGTCACCCCACACCCGAAGACCGGTGTACGATCGCGGCTTCTCGGGCAGCAACATGTCGAGTTTTGCGAACAGCACATTCGCCTGTGCGATGGGGAGGGCCAGAACAATGTCATCGAGCTGCGCGCGGCTCATCCGTGCCGCGTGGACCCCTGCGATACGCGCTGCAGAGGCAGGGATGAGGTTGATGACGAACTGCCAGACGGCCATCACCCGAACATAGCTTCAATGCAGGGTGCGACAATGGCCTCATTCGCTGAGTCCGGGTTTTGCTCTGTCCGATCTCGGCGCTGCCGCCCATCCGGGCATGGCAGCGCCCCTTACCCGCGAAAGCGCCTTTCCTTATCAGGAAGGCGTTCGCGGTCGGAGCTTTCCGACCGTAATGCGCGCTGCGGCGCGCAGGCGGGTCATTCGGCATCCTCCGCCTGGTCAAGGATCGGCTCAGGCTGTCGCTGCGCTTGCCTTTGCCGCCCGCACTGCGGCGATGCGCGCTTTGCGGCATCGCCGCTGACATTACGTCGTCTTCCGACCAGCCCCGCCAAACGCCCTTTCAAGATTGGGAGTGTTCCCGCTGTAACCCCTGCGCAGGGCCGAAGGGGCGGCCCGGCGTGGCGCTAAGGCGCCTGACCGGTCCTGCCTTCGTCTCTCTTGCTCGGGGGCGGGAACGTCTCTTCCACACACAGGAACACCTGCCGAAACATATCGGTCTCCGGCGCTCGTCAAGGATCGTGGTTCCCCCAATTTTCCGCACGCGTGCCTGCTGCGCTGCGCTTGCGGCACGCGCGCAGAAAATCGGCACCCCCACGCCCGCAGGGGCGGCGGCGAGCAGGGCTCGCCGTCCCTGACTGCACGCCTCCCGACCGATGGGTTTTCGGCCGTTCCCGATGTGGGGACGATTTCAACAATCGGAGGCTATCATGACTGTTTTCAACTCGTTCGCAGATCTGGCTCAGGCACGGATCAATCTCGCCGATGCACGTGAAGGGATCACGGAATCCTACGACGGGGCGTTTCTTGAACACAGCGATCTGGCCAAGCTGAACATCATCGAGGCTCCAATCGCCGCCGAGATGCCGGATCCCGACATGGCGCGCCGCGCCGTCGAGATGGCTATCGGAACGATCTTCGATGTCCTCAAGGACACGCGCATGGAGGAGTTCGCGCAGCAGCTTGCCTGGGGAATGGTCAATGAATTCGATGATGTGGTGAAGACGCTGAATGGCGTCCATGCCCATGATTGGGGCACCTTCCTCAAGACGCGGATCCAGACGCCGGGCCAGCCTTCGCCCACCGGCGGGATCGAACGCGGCGGCTATCGCCTCGTCTGGAAGGAAGAGCCCAACGTCTTTGACAAGGCGCGCTTCGGCGAAGGCAAGTTCATCTCGCTCAACCACTCGATCGGCCTTGCCATCGACAACGATGGCAAGGTTTCGGCCAGCCGCTGGAACAGCCCCGCGTTCAAGGCCGGGATCGTAACGGGCATGACGATCGTTGCGGTGAACGGCACGGCCTACAGCGCCGATGGCATCAAGGCGGCGATCACCGCCGCCAAGGGCGCGGGCAAGGCGATTGAACTGCTGGTAAAGCGTGACGACAAGTACATGACCGTCACCATCGACTATCACGACGGGCTGCGCTGGCCGTGGCTGGAACGCGCACCGGGCGCCAAGGGGCCGGGCGGGCTCGATCTGCTGCTGGCCCCGCGCAAGGCGCCGGCAAGGAAATAGGGCTGGACGGGAGCGGCGATGCGGCAGGATCATACGGAGCAGGCATGGAACCTGGGGAAACGGATCGCCCCGCCCCGTTTCGTGCTGTTCCTGGTCCTGCTGGTCGCCGCGTTCCTTTCATGGCGGAATCTGTTCGGTGGACATGGCGTGGCGGATTCGCTGGCCATGGCCTTCGATTTCGCCGCGCTCGCCTTCCTCGCCTCGCTCTGGCCGATCATCGCGGAATGCAATGCCTCCGCAATGCGGCTGCACAGCGCGCAGAACGATGCCAACCGGGTCTGGGTGCTGGGTATCACCAGTGTGCTCACACTGGTGGTCATGGCCGCCATCGCGGGGGAACTGCCCCAGGCCAGCAAGGGTGACACCGGGGCGATGATCAAGCTGGTCGCCACCCTGATGCTGACATGGCTCTTCGCCAACAGCGTCTATGCCCTGCACTATGCGCACGAATACTATGCGTTGGGGGCTGCGCCGGGATCGGATGCGGGTGGGCTGGATTTTCCCGGCACCAGGCAGCCTGACTATCTCGATTTCGCCTATTTCGCGTTCACCCTGGGCATGACCTTCCAGACCAGCGACACCCAGATCACCGGCCGGGCCATCCGCCGCGTCGCCACGCTGCACAGCTTTGCCGCCTTCGTGTTCAACATCGGCGTGATTGCCTTCACCATCAATGCGCTGGGCGGCGGCAGCTGATCAGGTGCGCTGAAAAGGCGCACCTTCCGCCATAAGTCTTGTTGCGGCGCACAATAGGCGGCGCTACAGGCCGGTGCGTTCCAATGGTCAGCCACAGAAAAGGGCCCCAATGCGCATCGACATGATTCCCACTGGCGACAATCCGCCGGAATGCCTGAACGTGATCATCGAAGTTCCCGTCGGCGGCGAACCGGTGAAGTACGAATTCGACAAGGCCTCCGGCGCGCTGTTCGTTGATCGCATCCTGCACACCCCGATGCGCTATCCCGCCAACTATGGCTTCGTGCCGCACACGCTTTCGCCCGATGGCGATCCGCTCGATGCGCTGGTCATTGCCCGTTCGCCCTTCGTCCCCGGCTCGGTCGTGCGTGCGCGTCCGATCGCGGTGCTGAACCTGGAAGACGAACACGGCGGCGATGAAAAGCTGGTCTGCGTGCCCGACGACAAGACCTTCCCCTACTACAGCGACGTTGCCGAAAAGGGCGATCTGCCCGAGATCGTGCTCGCGCAAATCGAACACTTCTTCACCCACTACAAGGACCTTGAGAAGGAAAAGTGGGTCCGCGTCGGCAAGTGGGGCGGGGCGGAAGACGCCAAGCGCATCACGCTCGAGGCGATCGAGCGCTACGAGGCCGACAAGAAGGCCTGATCCTTCCGGTCTGCGGCCGCCCTCCTATTCGGTGGGGCGGCCGGCATCCAGCAGGTCCGCGCCCTCCTCGTCGTGGGCGCGCTCCTGCCGCACCATCTTCTCGATATGCCGGTCCGGCCGCACGTCCGCCTCGGTCGGCGCTGCCGCCGGTGGCGCGGCCACTTCGGGCACCACCTGTTCCCGATCGTGCAGCAACCGCACGCGATAGGCGGGCGCCACGGCGGGAAAGCCCGCTTCGCGCAGCGCCGCGCGCACCGTTTCCATCGCCTGCGTCCGCCCCTTGCCAAAGTCGGCGCGGGTCTGGTCGATCCAGCCGCTGAACTTCAGCAGCTGCACCGGCCCCGCCATGTCGACCAGTTCGGTGCCTGGCGCCGGGGTGTCCAGCACGAAGTCCAGCCCCTCCATCGCCTCAAGCCCTACCGCCAGCGCGCGGCACGGGTCGGCATCGTGCGGGATGGGATACGTGAAGGAAAACTGCCGGTGCGGGTTGGTGGTGAAGTTCACGATCACCGCCTTGAACACCGTGGAATTGGGGATTCTCAAGTGGTTGCCGTCCCCGGTCATCAGCACCGTGGCCCGGCTGGTCAGGCGGATGACCCGCCCTTCGTGGCTGTCGATCCGCACATTGTCGTTGGCGCGGAACGGCTGGCGGACTGAGAGCATCAGCGAGGAGACGTAGTTGTCGATCGAATCGCGCACGGCAAAGCCCAGCGCGATACCGATCACGCCGGCGCCGCCAAGGACCGCGCCCAGCAAGGCGGTGGCGCCCACGATATCCAGCGCCAGCACGATCCCGCCGACCACGAAGACGAAGCGGATCGCCGTGGCGAAAAGATCGGCAAGGAACGGATTCGGAGCGATTTTCTGCCACCATGCGCGCCGCCCGGCGATGGCGTAGCCCAGCATGCCGACCAGCACCGCCACCAGCAGCGCCACCCCGATCAGCGGCAGCATCCGCCACAAACCTTCGGCCTTGCCTGTCACGCCGGTGAGGGCGGGGGAGAGGTTCTGGTCTACTTCGAGATTGCGGGTGATCCGGTTCTGCACGGTGACCACGCCGGTCAGGCGCTGGGCGATTGCGGCGGCCTGATCGATCGCGGCCTGATCCGCCACCGTGCCGGACAGGGTGACGACGCCCGCGGAAACGCGCACCTGCACCGGCTTAAGTGCCTCTATCTCCGAGAAAATCGCGCGGATGCGGGCGGCCAGGCGCTGATCCTCGGCGGCGCTGTCATCGGGGGAGATGGAGGGCGCCGGCGATGCGCTGGCGCTGGCCGAAGGGGTCAGCCCGGGCAGGCCCTGCGCCAGCGCCGGGGGCGTAAGTTGAAGAAGACAGAGAAGGGGTAGAAACCGACTGAGAAGGGGTTGAGACCGTTTGAAGGCGCGCATAAGCGGGTCAAATCACAAGACCCGCAAAGCGTTCCCGCCCCCTTTGGCAGGGTGGCGTCAGTCCCCCGCCACGCTCATCCCGTCAATGCGCAGGGTGGGCACATCGATGCCGCGGTGGATGTCCAGATCGTTCGCCGGGACCAGCGCGGCGAACATGTCGATCAGGTTGCCGGCCACGGTGAATTCCGCGATCGGCCCGGCGATCTCGCCATTGACGATGCGGTAACCCGATGCGCCGCGGCTGTAATCGCCGGTCACGCCGTTCACGCCCATGCCGATCAGCTCGGTCACATAGATGCCATCGGCAATGTCCGCCATCAGCGCCGCCGGGGCGGCGCTGCCGGGCTGCAGCACCACGTTGCCCGCCGCGATGTGGGGCGCCCCGCCGCCGCCGCGCGAGGCGTGGCCGGTGGGGGTGCCGCCAAGCTGTCGGGCAGCGGCGCTGTCCATCAGCCAGCCGGTAAGGCGGCCGTTTTCCACCAGGTTGCGCGGGGCGACGGCAAGCCCTTCCCCATCGAAGGGGCGCGAACGCAGGCCGCGCGGGCGCAGCGGGTCTTCGGTGATGGTGATGGACGGATCGAAGATCTGCGCCCCGTCCTTTTCCAGCAGGAAGCTGGCGCGGCGGGCGATGGCGCTGCCCGAAATCGCGCCGAGCAGGTGCCCGATCAGCGAGCCGCCAACGCGGGGATCGAACACCACGGGATAGGCGCCGCTCTTTACCCGGCCGGGGTTGAGGCGGGCGACGGTGCGGGTCGCCGCGCGGCGGCCGATCTCGGCCGGGCTGAGCAGGTCTGCCGCGTGATGGGCGCTGCGCCAGCAGTAATCGCGCTGCATCGCATCGCCTTCACCCGCGATCACGCTGGCCGAGATCGAATGGCTGGATGCGGCGTAGGCCCCGGCGAAACCGTGGCTGGTGACCAGGGCGACCACGCCCCGACCCGATCCGGCGCTGCCGCCTTCGCTGTTGGTGACGCCCGGAACGGCGCGGGCCGCGTCCTCGGTCTCTTCGGCAATGCGGCGCAGTTCCTGCGGTGCGGTTTCGCGCCCGTCGTCGAGATCGAGCGCGGGTGGCGTGCCGCGGAACAGCAGCTCTTCGGGCGCAAGGCCGGCATACTTGTCTGCCGGAGCAAGGCGGGCCATTGCCACGGCGCGGGCGGCCAGCTCATCAAGCGCGGCATCGCCCATGTCGGTCGATCCGATCGAGGCCGAGGCCCCGCCGACGAAGACCCGCAGCGACACGTTCTCTGATTCGGAGCGTTCCACATCCTCAAGCTTGCCGAGGCGGACCGAGACGCTTTCCGACGAATTGGCGAGATAGACCACATCGCCCGCATCGGCCCCTGCCCGCATGGCGCGTTCGATCAGCGCCTGGCAGCGTTCCTGGGCCTGGGCGGGAGAGAGCATGGGCAAGCCTTTCAAGCGGGAAAGGCCGCGACTTAGCGACGGATCGCCCCCTGTTCAATGATGGCGCGCTTCAATGATGGGGCATCAATGCCGGGATGGGGATTGCCCGTTCAAGCCAGCAGCGCGGCGATGCCTTTGAACAGGCCGGTGAGCAGGAAGGGCAGGCCCACGGCAAGCAGCCAGACGGTGAGCTGGTCACGGCGGAAGGCGGGCTTCAGATCGGGATCGGCAGCGGCTTCGTTGGAAAGATGTTCCCAGCGGCGTTCGAAGCGGCGGAACAGCGGGATGATGCCCGCCACCAGCACCACCAGCGCGAGCACCGGCAGAAGCGAGGCGCCATCGCCATCGATGGCGTGCATGGTCACGAAAATCTGCAGGCCGGTGTAGACGAGAAGGCCATAGGCCACGGTGTCGCTCATCTTCCTGCGCCAGTCGAGCGGTCGGGCCGCGGCGGCCCGCGCGTGGCTGGAAATGTGCGAACCGTTGACCACCTTGTTCATGGGCTGAACCCCGTTCCCTGCTCCCGAAATGTGAGTAGAACACGCATTCAAATGTCTTTCAAGCGTCACATGAACAGGGAACGAAGCCGCAGGCCCGGTTGTTCCGCGGCGGGACGCGGATGACGATGCCATCATGGCAAAGGTCTGCGCCCGTGACCGAGCCCGTGGCGGCAAAAGCGCAGCCATGCACAAATCCTGCCAGACTGGCACAAGCGGGCTTTGCCAGCGCGTTTGGGCAAGCTATGGCCTTGGCGGGACACGACGACGAGACGCGAAAGACCGACCCGACCCGATGACCGGACTTGCCGAAACCCAACCAAAGGCGGACGCCGCCCCTCCGATTCCGCAAGGCGGGCTGGAGGTCGTCTCCATCGCCAAGTCCTATGACAAGCGGGCGGTGCTGACCGACATCTCGCTGTCGGTGGGCAAGGGCGAGGTGCTGGGCCTGCTGGGCCCCAACGGCGCGGGCAAGACCACCTGCTTCTATTCGATCATGGGTCTGGTGCGGCCGGATTCGGGGCGCATCCTGCTGGACGGCGTGGATATCACCAAGCTGCCGATGTATCGCCGTGCGATCCTGGGGCTGGGGTACCTGCCGCAGGAAACATCGATCTTCCGCGGCATGACGGTGGAGCAGAACATTGCCACGGTGCTGGAGCTGATCGAGCCGGACAGGCACACGCGCGAAGCGGAGCTGGAGCGCCTGCTCGACGAATTCGGCCTGACCCGGCTGCGTTCCAGCCCGGCCATGGCACTTTCGGGCGGTGAACGCCGCCGTTGCGAGATCGCGCGGGCGCTGGCGGCCAAGCCTTCGATCATCCTGCTGGACGAACCGTTTGCGGGGATCGACCCGCTTTCGATCAGCGATATCCGACATCTGGTGAAGGATCTTTCAGGCCGCGGCATCGGCGTGCTGATCACCGACCACAACGTCCGCGAAACGCTGGATATCGTGGACCGTGCCTGCATCATCTATGGCGGGCAGGTGTTGTTTGCCGGCAGCCCCGAGGCGCTGGTGGCCGATGCCAACGTGCGCCGGCTCTACCTGGGCGAGGGCTTTACGTTATGACTGCGTTGCCGGAATTCGGCTCTGCCGAATTCCTCGCGCCACCCACCACCCCGCACCCCCGGCCCAACCACCCACAAGGGTACACTGAATGGGCGGTTGGGCCGGGGGTGCGGGGTGGTGGGTGGCGCCAGCACTGGCGTAAGCCAGCGCGATCGAGGCACTGATGGCGCTCGGGCCGAGACTGGATCTTCGCCAGACGCAATCGCTGGTGATGACGCCGCAGCTGCAGCAGGCGATCAAGCTGCTGGCGCTGTCAAACCTGGAAGTCGAAGCCTTCATCGGCGAGGCGCTGGACGCCAACCCGCTGCTGGAACTGGGTGAGGGCCGGGGCGAAGCGCCGGTCGAGACCGGCGAAGCCCTGCCAGAGGAGCTGCGCCGCACGCATCTGGAAAGCTCTCCCGTCGATCAGCTGGTGCGCGAAGGGCGGGTGGAGGAAGACCGCCCGCTGGACATCGACGCCACCGCGCTGGATCGTGACCGGGATACCGGGGACGGCGCGGCAACGCTGGAACTGGCGGACTATCGCAGCAGCAGCGGCGCGGGCGGCGAAGGGCCGGATATCGATGAACGGGGCCGCTTCGACGAGACGCTGGCCGAGCACCTGCATGCGCAGGTGGGCGCACAGGCGCATGACCGGATCGAGCTGTTCGTGGCGCGCTGGCTGATCGACCAGCTGGACGAGACGGGATACCTTTCGGTGTCGCTGTCAGACGTGGCCGAAACGCTGGGCGTGGAACTGGCGGTGGTGCAGGCGGGGCTGGCGCTGGTGCAATCGCTGGACCCCACAGGCGTGGGCGCGCGCAACCTTTCCGAATGCCTGGCGCTGCAGGCGAAGGAAGCGGACCGTTATGACCCGTGCATGGCGCGCCTGCTGGACAACCTGGACCTGCTGGCGCGGGGCGAACTGGCCCGGCTGAAGCGCATGTGCGGCGTGGATGACGAGGATTTTGCCGAGATGCTGGCCGAGCTGCGCGGCTATGACCCCAAGCCGGGGCTGCGCTTTGGCAGCGGCACGGGCGAAGTGGTGGTGCCCGACATCCTGATTCGCGCGGTGCCGCAGAAGGATGGCAGTGTGGACTGGGACATCGCGCTGAACCAGGCCACGCTGCCGCGCCTGATCGTGAACCGCAGCTATTACGTGCAGATGCGCGGGGCGTGCGTGGGCAAGGAAGCCAAGGCCTGGCTGGGCGAGAAGCTGGCCGACGCCAACTGGCTGATGAAGGCACTGGACCAGCGGCAGAAGACGATCCTGAAAGTGGCGGCGGAGATCGTGAAGCAGCAGGACGGGTTTTTCCGCCACGGCGTTTCGCATCTGAAGCCGTTGACCCTGCGCACGGTGGGGGAGGCGATCTCGATGCACGAATCGACCGTGAGCCGCGTCACCTCGAACAAGTACCTGCAGTGCGAGCGCGGGACGTTCGAGCTGAAATACTTCTTCACCTCGGGCGTGGCATCCGCCGACGGCGAAGGCGCGGTTTCGGCCGAGGCGGTGAAGGCGGCGATCCGCCAGCTGATTGATGCCGAAGACCCCAAGGCGATCCTGAGCGACGATGCGCTGGTGGACCTGCTGAAAGAGCGCGGCTTCGACCTCGCGCGGCGCACGGTGGCCAAGTATCGCGAGGCGATCGGCCTCGGCAGTTCGGTGCAGCGGCGGCGCCAGAAGGCGCTCGCAGGCGTGCGGTAGGAGGTTTTCCCGCGGCCGACGGGACGATCGCGTTGCGGGCGCATCCCTATTGCCGCGACGGACTGGGCCATGCCGGGCTGCTGGCGCGGGCGCGCTGAGCGTTAGAGAAGGCGGCCGCTGGTGCCGGGGCGTTCGTCCATCATGTGCTGGACCATGCCCTGCAGGTTCTGGTCAAACCGGGCGAGCACGGCGCGGTCCTCGGCGGTGTCCCAGTGGGTGACGAGTTCGCGCCCGTTCCACCAGTGCAGCGCATAGGCGGGCGGATCGGCGACGATCAGCGCGCGGCCATCGGGCACGTCGGGATCGAGCAGGCGCAGGTCCAGCCCCACCTGCGGCGCGGTGGAGGGGCAGGTGGCGACGACGAGGCCTTCCCACTTTGCAGTCATGGCGCGGTGGATGTGCCCGCAGACGAGGCCGATCACATTGCTGCGCCCGCGCAGGCACGATGCCAGCAGTTCCACCCAGGGTTCGGCGGGATCGGTGTTCATCCACGCGATGCCGACTTCGACCGGGGGGTGGTGCATGACCAGCAGGGTGGGGACATCGCCCGCTTCATCCAGCCGGGCGTTGAGCCAGGCGGCGCGGGTGGCGCAGAAACCACCGCCGTGGCGGCCATCCTCAAGCGTATCGAGCACGAGCAGGCGAACCGGGCCGCCATCGATGGCATATTGCAGGAAGCCGTCGGTGAACTGCGCCTCGGGAAAAACGTCGGCAAAAACATCGCGCAGGTCATGGTTGCCAAGCGCGAAGTGGACGGGGAAGGGCAGGCCTTCAAGCGCCTCTCGCAGGCGGACATAGCTGATGCGGTCACCGCGATCGACGAGGTCACCGGAAGCCAGCAGCAGATCGGGCCGGGGCTGCAGCGCCTTGAGATCGGCCAGCACGCGATCGAGCCGCTGCCGGTTGAACTCGTCCGGACTGTCCGGCTCGAAGCCGATGTGGATGTCGGTGATCTGGGCGATCAGCATCGGCGGCCCCTTATTTCCTGAGGTCGCCGGGCAGGCGCGGACGGTCCAGCGCGGCGGTGTGCAGGTCGTCGTGCTTGCGCTTGTCCGCAGGCTTCCACGGCGCGCCGGCATCCATGTGATAGGCGTGGCACATGGCGCACGAGGAATCGACCGGGTCCTTGACCTTGGCCGAAGCGAGATGCGCCCCGCCTTCGCCCACGTGGCACGAGCGGCAGCCGCCGGGCCCTTCAAGACCGGGCACGAGCAGATCGGTCGCGTCGTTCGAACGGGTTGCCTTCACGTGGCATTCGGCACAGTCGGTCTTGCGGTGGGCGCGGTGATCGAACCAGCCCTTGGCGAAATAGCGGCCGTTCTGCGCCACTGGCTGCACGCTGAACCCGGCGGTGCGGGCATCGCCGCCACGGCCGATCACGTGGCAATCATAGCACATGCCGCCCTTGCTGAAGACCTGCGCTACGGCCTGCGATCCCTGCGTGGGATAGAAGCGGACGGCGCGGGCATAATCTGCCGCGGTGGCGCGTTGGGCCGCGTCACCCGGAATGCGGCGGGCCATGCCGGACAGGCTGAGCGGGCGTTCGGGCATGCCGCCGCGATAGGCGGCCAGCAGGTCTGCCACCACTTGCGCGGGCTGGCCGTGCTTGAGCGTGCGGAAGGTGCCGCTCACTTCATCGAAGGTGAGGCTGTGGCACGACTGGCAGGCCTGTTCCATCTCCACCGGCCTGAACCGCGCGCCATCGCTTTCGGCACGGTGGCAATCCTGGCAGCCCAGCCCGTCAGGCGCGGCATATTGGCCGGGACGGCGGCGGACCATCTGCGCCACGCCATTGGTTTTCGACAGGTGCTGGGCGTGGGTGAACTTCAGCCCGTCGTTCTCCCTAAGCCCATCGGACCAGGCCACCCGCTTGAGCACGGCCTTGTCGCCCGCGAAGCCGGACACCAGCATGGGCCGGAACTGCGGATGGGCCGTACCGAAATCGGCGGCGTCGGAGAGGGCTGTGTCGGGCAAGCGGCCTTTCAGTCCATTGTGGCAATCGGCGCAGAATTGCTGCCGGGTAGGCTGCATAGCACCGGCCCCGGTATGCTCGGTGTGACAATCGACACACCTGCCCGCCGGACGGTTGAAGGTGGTGGCCACGGCGCGCTGGAACGCGGCGAAGCCGGTCGGCTCGCCCCGCGCCTTCAGCAGGCGGGCGCCATCGGGGATGTGCTGGTGCGCATCCTGGGTGTGACAGGTGAGACAGGCGTTGTCGCGCACCGCGACGAACGGCTTCACGTGGCAGGCCTGGCAATCGTTGTTGAGGTTCTTGTGCGCCAGGCTGAGGTGGCCCGAGGACCACGCGGTATCGCCGTGGATCCCCGCCGGACGACGCGCATCCTTGTGCAGCGCGAGCGGCTGGTAGGTGGCCCAGGACCAGATCGGCGCAACCAGGAATGCCGCCAGCATCAGCAGGGCAAAGGTCCAGGCAGAGCCGCGCTTGCCGGGAAGCAGGCCTTTCAGCGTGTATACGCTGGACAGGTCGATGTCCTCGGCGCTCTCCGACACCGCCTCCACGCGGCGCACGGTGAGCACGGGTACGCCGCTTTCACCATCACGCGACAGCACGATGCGGTGGCCGCCAAAGCCGAGCTCCGCACCCACGGCGGGATCGAGCGTGGTGCGGGTGGTGCTGCGCCCGTCGACATCGAAGGGCTGGTCACCCACCGATTCGGCCACGAGCGATCCATCGGCGGCAAGGCGCAGGCGGGCGTGGCGCGGATCGACCGCAAGATCGGGCAGGTGGATGCCGCAGGATGAATCGCGGCCGACCAGGATCTCGTCGCCTTCCACCGTGGTGGGGCGGACGATTTCCTCGCCGCTGCTCTTCAGGGCTATCTGGCGGACCAGGAACGTCATGGCTTGGCCCTCACCAGTAGAAGAAGACGCTGACGATATGCGCGGAGAGCGCGGCGATCAGCGCGAACGTGACGGGGACATGGACATAGAGCCAGGCCTGCAGCCAGGCCTTGAGCTTCAGGTGCCGCCGCATCCGGCCGAGCATGGCCTCCTTGCGGGTGAGCAGGGCGTCCACCTTGTCCAGCGGATCATCGGCATGCCGCGGCTTGTAGGCGCGCATCCGGCGCAGTTCGGACGAGGCGAACCGGGTGGCGTCCCGGGGGTACTTGCCGGTGATCCGGTTCCAGAACGATCCGGCGAAAGGATCTTCCTCAAGACTGCGGTTGACGAGGCCCGCGCTTTCCGGATCAAGCGGTTGCGCCGCATCGTGGATCTGCCGGTCGAGCGAGCGGATCGCCTCCACCATCTGCTTTTCGGTGATCGCGCCTTCGCTGTCATAGCGGTTTTCCGAAAGCGCGGCGGGCACCGTGGCATAGAGCCAGATACCGACGATGCCGGAGATGATGACGATCATCATCAGGCCCCAGGCCAGCGTGTGCACGTTCCAGCCGAAATCGAAGCCGGAATGCAGCGTGCCAACCACGATCAGCAGCAGACCGAGCCACACGTGCGCGCTGGTCCAGGCTTTCAGGCTCCAGCGGCCCGGGGTGATCGCGCGCTTGCGCACGCCCAGCATGGTCAGCCACAGGATCAGCAGCGCGCACACGGTGCCGAGCGTGTAGCCCAGCCAGGTCGAGCCGAAGTGGCCCGGCGGCAGCGGCACGAAGATGTAGAGCAGGATCAGCGCCAGCGCGAGCGCGGCGGCGATCTTCATCCAGCGCCCGCCGCGATGGACCAGAAAGCCCTCGTGCGTGCTGGTGCGTTCGCGGCTTGACCCGGTGCGGGCCTTAACCGGTGCGGTGCTTGCCATCCCCCTCAGGCCCCTTCGTTTTCCAACCGCGCCACGGTCAGGAATTCATCCGGCGAAACGCGGATCGCCGCCCCGGTGGGGCAGGCGCGCACGCAGCTGGGCCCGCCTTCGATCCCGGCGCACATGTCGCACTTGATCGCCTTCTTGCGGTCCAGCGCCTCGTCCACCGCCGGATCGCCCGTGTATTTCGTGTTCTTCTTGGACCACTTGTAGGGCGGCTCGCCCGGCCCCGGCCCCTTGCCGAAGAACAGCCATTCCAGCAGCGACGGCTTCTTTGGCGGAACCTTGTCCATGCGGATCACGCCATAGGGGCAGTTGCGCTGGCAATTGCCGCAGCCGATGCAGGTATCATCGATGCGCACTTCGCCGTCCGGGCCGCGCTTGATCGCGGTGGGCGGGCAATCGGCCATGCAGTGCGGGTGTTCGCAGTGGCGGCAGCTGGTGGGCACGTGCAGGTGGGCAAAGCTCTTGCCGGCCTCGCGGTCCAGCCGCGACAGGCCATCGTGGCTGTCGGCGCAGGCCTTTTCACAGTTGTCGCAGCCCACGCAGAGCCGTTCGTCGATCAGCAGCACGTCGGTCGCTTCGCCCAGTCCCTGCGAAACGAGGAACTTGGCCTGTTCGGAATAGAGATCGACCACGCCCGAGAAGCTGTCCTTGCGCGATTCGACGAAGGCGTTGACCTGGCGACGGCTCTCCATGTCCTTGCGCGCGCGTTCCAGCAGCGCGGGCTTGGCCGCCAGCACGCGCGAGAACGCCTCGCCATCGATGCGGATGACCTCGCTCTTGATTGCGGCGCGCACCGTGGCGGTGCGCTGCCCCCCGTCGATCAGCGCCATTTCACCGACATAGGAGCCCGCGGGCAGGTAGGACAGGAACACCGGCTTTCCGCCGATTTCCTTTTCCACGATCATTGATCCGACGCGGATCACGAAGATGTCCTTGTCGTCCGCGCCTTCGGTGATGATCGCTTCGCCCGCGCGGACCTGCATGATCTTGGCGGTCTCGACCACTTCGGCCACGTCGGCCGGGGTCAGGCCCGATCCGAACATCTGCAGCAGCTGCCGCTCGGTGGAGATGCGCTCGATCGCGCGGCGGGCGCTGGGCACCTGGCTCTGCAGCTTCAGCGCGGCGTTGCGGCTGATTTCCACGCAGATGCAGTCTTCGGCGGCGACGATGGTGGCGCCGCGGCGGCGGCCCGAGATCAGGCCCACTTCGCCGAAGATCGAACCCTTGGCGATGGGCACGACCTTGCCGGGATCATTCGGGTCGATCCGCACGTGAACCGATCCATCGGCAATGGTGAAAAGCGAGGAGCCGGGATCGTTCTTCTCGAAGATCGTGTCCCCCTTCTTGTAGAAGCGGGCGTCGGAATCGAGCATGAACTCGCGCAGCTGCAGCGTGGTCATCCCTTCAAGGATGGTCACGTTGGTGCGCAGGAATTCCAGCCATTCGTTCACCGAGCGGCTGCCGGGCAGGCCGGCGAACTTGGCTTCGAGCAGCGGTTCGTCCGCCGGCTTCAGGTCTGCATTGCCGGCGATGAACTCTACCACGTCGTAGCCCTGGTTCATGCAGTGCTTGATCAGCGGATAGCCGGCCAGCGCGCCGATCACGAAGATGCCCGGCGCGGTCGATTCGAACTGCGGGGTCAGCGTGGGGAAGGCGAGGCGATCGTTGCTGGCGAATTCTATGCCGCAGCCTTCGACAAAGGCGCGCGGCGGGGCCGAGCCGATGCGGGCGATGATGCGGTCGCAGCGGATGCGCTCCTCGCCATCGCGGGTGTTCAGCGTGATCCAGCCCGGCTCGACCGCCTTGGTCTCGGTCTCATAACGGATGGTCAGCTTGCCCGCCGCATCGTCTTCGACCAGCGCCTTGGCGTTGGGCTCCTTGGCGGTGGCGAAGCTTTCCCGCACGTTGGCGGACTTGGGGCTGCGGTTGAGGATGGTGACGACGTTGCCCTGCGCCGGGTCCTCTGCCAGGCCGCGCGCGTTCTCGATCCCCGCGTCGCCGGTGCCGATCACCACGATGTGTTCGTCAAGCACGGCATAGGGATCGTCGAGCTGGTAGGTCACGTGGGGCAGGTCCGCCCCCGGGCAGCGCATCAGGTTGGGGTTGCCCTGCGTGCCGATGGCGAGGACGACGTTCTCCGCCATCACCGTCTCGCCATTGGTCAGCTGGATGGCATAGGGCGGGGCGTGGCGCTGCAGCTCGGTGGTGGTGGTCGATCCGTCGCGCGCGCGGGTCACGATCTTCTGGATCGAGCCGGGAATGGCCTCACCCGTGCCGCGGATCGCCTTCACCTCGGCGTTGTACTTCACGTTCACGGCCAGTTCGGCGGTGCGCGCGTTCCAGCGGCCAAGGATATCCTCGCGCTTGCCCGCGTCGAATTCCTGGTCAGACCGCAGGACCAGCTGCGATGGCGTGGCCATCACGTGCTTGCCCTTCTGGTACTTGAAGATGGTGTCGGAAAGGTGGTCGGTCTTTTCCAGCAGCACGTGCGAAAGACCGCGCTGCGCGGCGCGACTGGCCGCGCTCATGCCTGCGGGGCCGGAACCGATGATGGCAACCTTGTAGACTTCGCTCACCGCCGCGTGCCCCCGCAACACGAAGGGCGGCAGCTCTTTCGGCCCCCGATCCCCCTCTTCCGTTATTTCGCGACCGTTCTTATCGCGCCTGACCTTAGCTGAACGGGCCTGATTTTCCAGCCGCATTTTGTCAGCGGGAATACCTGCCCGCCCGATGCTCGCCTGGCGCTTGCCATGGGCGGTCGCGGCGGGATATGCGCGGTGGGAAGAATGGGCCGCCGCGCATGGTGCGGCGCGGGTGGAGCAAGCGATGTCAGAGGCCGAGTCCAGTCCTGCCCCCACCGGTGCACCCGCCCAGGCTGCGCGTGGTGGCGTGGCTGGCGGCTTTGCGGGCAAGGCCCTGCTGGGCGCGGCGGCGGTGCTGGCGCTGGCGGCAGGTGGCGTGGCGGTCTATCGCGGGCAGAAGGAAGAAGTCTCGGCCGTGGCCACAGTGGCTCCGCCGATGCCCAGCGAGACGCAGGCCCCTTCGGTGGACGACGTGATCGCCAAGCTGGAAAAGCGGCTGCAGGACAATCCCGAGGATGCCGAGGGCTGGCGCATGCTCGGCTGGTCCTATTTCCAGACCGAACGCTATGCCGAGGCGGCGACCGCGCTGAAGAAGGCGACCAAGCTCGATCC
Organism: Novosphingobium cyanobacteriorum; assembly: GCF_029436685.1. Lineage (GTDB taxonomy): Bacteria > Pseudomonadota > Alphaproteobacteria > Sphingomonadales > Sphingomonadaceae > Novosphingobium > Novosphingobium cyanobacteriorum. The sequence continues at coordinate 210,530 of NZ_JAROCY010000006.1, read as the reverse complement.
CACCCATGCCGAGACGTTCTCGTTCCTGGGCGAGGCGCTGGTGCTGGCGAGCGACAAGGAAGGGCGCATCCCGCCCGATGCGCGCGCCGCCTTCGACAAGGCGTTCAAGCTCGATCCCAAGGACGCGCGCGCCCGCTATTTCCGCGCCGTGGCGATGGACCTGGCGGGGCAGCACCGCAGGGCGATCAACGCCTGGTTCGATCTGCTGAAGGACACTCCGGCCGACGCGCCCTATGCCGACGATATCCGCAAGGTGATCCGCGAGGTGGGGACGAAGTACAAGATCGACGTGGAAAAGCGGCTGGCAGAGGCGCAGTTCGCCCCGCCGGGCAACGGCCTGACCACCAATGGCGCGCAGGTGGCCGCCGCTGGCATCCCGGGGCCCAGCAGCGACCAGATCAAGGCCGCGCAGGGCCTGCCCAAGGGCCAGCAGGAAGCCATGATCACGGGCATGGTCGAAAGCCTTGAGGGCAAGCTGAAGGCCAATCCCGCCAATGCCGATGGCTGGATCATGCTGATGCGCAGCCGCATGCAATTGGGCGAGCCGAAGAAGGCGGCGAAGGCGCTGGCCGATTCGCTTAACGTCTTCCGCAACGATCAGGCGACGGCGCGCAAGCTGCGCGAGGCTGCTTCGAGCATCGGCGTGCCGGGCGCCTGATACGCGGAATCCCTTATATTTCCGACACCACGGTTCAACCGGCCCGTTATTAATTCCGGGCGACGCGTGCCCTTTGCTTACGATAAATTAACCTTTCATGTTCATTGGTCCTATGGTTAATGACGGGCAAGACCCTTTGAAGGGGGGTTAATGCCAGCCGGGGAATGGCAAGAAGGGGCTGACCAATGCGCGTTCTGCTGATCGAGGACGAGCCGACCACCGCCAAGGCGATCGAGCTCATGCTCACGACCGAAGGGTTCAATGTTTACTCTACCGATCTGGGCGAAGAAGGCCTCGATCTCGGCAAGCTGTATGATTACGACATCATCCTGCTCGACCTGAACCTGCCCGACATGCACGGGTATGACGTGCTGAAGAAGCTGCGCGTCGCCAAGGTGCAGACGCCGGTGCTGATCCTTTCGGGCATTTCCGAAATGGACAGCAAGGTTCGTTCGTTCGGCTTCGGCGCGGACGATTATGTGACCAAGCCTTTCCACCGCGAAGAGCTGATCGCCCGTATCCACGCCGTGGTGCGCCGGTCCAAGGGCCATTCGCAGTCGGTCATCCGCACCGGCAAGCTTTCGGTCAACCTCGACGCCAAGACCGTCGAAGTCGATGGTGCCCGCGTGCACCTGACCGGCAAGGAATACGCGATGCTCGAGCTGCTTTCACTGCGCAAGGGCACCACGCTGACCAAGGAAATGTTCCTCAACCACCTTTATGGCGGGATGGACGAGCCGGAACTCAAGATCATCGACGTGTTCATCTGCAAGCTGCGCAAGAAGCTGGCGCATGCCTGCGGGGGCGAGAACTACATCGAGACCGTGTGGGGCCGCGGCTATGTGCTGCGCGATCCCGACGACATGACCGCGATCGAGGCGGCCTGAACGATTTCCCTGCGATGACGAGTGAACGGCCCGCCCTGTGCGGGCCGTTTGCGTTTTGGGGCAAGCGCCGGAACTCGCCCCGCCGTTTCCGTTTGCCGACCATGTGCATCTGAAAGGAACGGGCATGGCAAAGGAACTGAAGCGCGGCGACAGGGTGGCGTGGAGCAGCCACGGCGGCACGGCGCATGGCAAGGTGGTGCGGCGCCTTGAAAAGCCGACATCCATCAAGGGGCAAAGGGTTGCGGCCTCTGCCGACAACCCGGAATACCTGGTCGAGACCGACGACGGCAAGCAGGCCGCACACCGGCCCGGCGCCCTGAAGCGCGATGGCTGACCGCACAGGGCAGAGCCGGGCGGTTGCATTGACCGCCCGGTAATGCCAACGGCGCAGGCATGACTGCGTACAAATCCGGCGATCCGACCACGATCAACCGCCTCTATGGCCGTGCCAAGGGCAAACCGCTGCGCGCAGGGCAGCAGGCGCTGGTGGACACGCTGCTGCCGCAGATCGCAGTGCCTGCGGAAGGGCCGGTGACGGCGCAGGCCCTGTTCGGCAGCGATCGTCCGCTTCACTTCGAGATCGGCTTCGGCGGCGGCGAGCATATGGCGTTCCGCGCCGACATGCTGCCCGATCACGGCTTCATCGGGGCGGAGCCGTTTCTCAATGGCGTGGCGCAGGCGCTGACCCATGTGGATGGCGACAACGGTGCCCACCTGCCGATCCGCAATATCCGCATCCACCATGGCGATGCGCTGGAAGTGCTGGCGCGCATTCCCGATGGCGCGCTCTCGTTCCTCTATCTGCTCCACCCCGATCCCTGGCCCAAGGCGCGCCATGCCAAGCGACGGATGATGAACGACGGGCCGGTGGACCTGTTCGCGCGCAAGCTGAAGCCTGGCGGCGAATTCCGCTTCGGCACCGACCATGCCATTTACCTGCGGCACGCGCTGATGGTGATGACCCGGCACACGCACCAGTTCGATTGGCTGGCGGAAACCCCGCGGGACTTTCAGGTACGCCCCGGCGGCTGGCCGGAAACGCGTTATGAATCAAAGGCGCGCAATGTCTATGGGCATGAGGTATGGTACTTCCGATACCGTCGCCGGGCCGATTCGGCACCCGATTCGCAGTGAACATGGTTACCGGTGCTTCCGTTAACGCAGTCGCGGAATCGCTTGGACTCCGGCCGCATTAACCATTTAACGTTCCGATAACCAAACAGGCCTAGTGTGAAATCCGCGGGGCCGGGTCTGCCTTGGCCTGCGCGGGAGTCTCATGGCGATGTCGAACAGCCGTACCGCACAAGTGATCCTGGCCGAGCTGCGCGAGTTCGCCAGCTTCACGCCCTGCGAGCAGCGCTATATCCGCCGCAGCCTCGATGTCGGGCTTGGTCGCGCCGATGCCTTTCGCCTGTGGGCGCGCAATGGCGAAGAGACCGCTTCGATCCGCCAGCAGTATGTGGTCTATCAGGACCTGAAGCTGCTGCGCCAGGAACTGCCCAATGCCGAAGGGCTGGACTGCATCGAGCGCGCCATGGGTCCGTTGATGCGCGTGACCACTTTCGACCTCGCGCAGGAACGCATCTCAAGCTTCAGCGCCTATCGCTTCCTTTACGAACGCCTGCTGGGCGCCGAAGTGCGGCCCTGGCTGCCATCGGCCTTCTGTGGTGCCGCGGCCCTGCCGCAGATCCGCCCCGACCGGCGCAAGCTGCTGCTGCAATCGATCAGCGAAGCCGCCGCCACCGCGCCGGGCTGGTCCGGGCGCCAGCCGGTGTTCTATCCCGAATTCGTGGAACTCGAAGCCGCGTGATCCTTTACCCGGCGCGCCGGGCCATGGCTTCGTTCACCAGCCCCAGATGGGCATCGAGCAGGGCCGCCGACAGCGGTCGCGCCACCAGATAGCCCTGGATCTGCCGGCAGCCGTGCAGGCGCAGGCGTTCAAGCTGCTCCACCGTCTCGACGCCTTCCGCCGTTATGACCATGCCCAGATCTTCCGCCAGCGTGATCATGGCGCTGACGATCGCCTGGCAATCCCCGCGCTCCTCGATGCCTTCGATGAAGCAGCGATCGATCTTGATCTTGTCGAACGGGAAGTTGCGCAGGTAGTTCAGTGAGGAATACCCGGTGCCGAAATCGTCGAGCGAGATGCGCAGGCCCAGATCGCGCAGGCGATGCAGCGTGGCCAGGTTGTCCTCGGTATCTTCCAGCAGCACGCTTTCGGTGATTTCCAGCTCAAGCCGGTTTGCTGAAAGGCCTGCCGAGGCCATCGCCTGGATCACGCAGGGCAGGAGGCCGGGATCGCGCAGTTGTGCGGGTGAAAGGTTCACCGCCACGCGCACATCGTCCGGCCAGCGGCCTGCCGCCTCGGTCGCCGCGCGGATCACCCATTGGCCCAGCGGCACGATCAGGCCGGTTTCCTCGGCCATGTCGATGAAGCTGCCCGGCAGGATGGTGCCGCGCGTGGGGTGGTTCCACCGCACCAGCGCTTCATAGCACGCGATGGCCCCGGTCTCGATGTCCACCTGTGGTTGGTAGAGCAATTCGAACTCGCCGTTGCCAAGGCCACGGCGCAGGTCGATCTCCAGTTCACGCCGTTCGCGGGCCTGCGTTTCCATGCCGGCGGTGTAATGGACCAGCCGGTTTCTCCCCTGCTCCTTGGCGGCATAAAGGGCCAGGTCGGCCATCTTCATCATGTCTGCCGCATCCACGCACCCGTCGATCGAGGTGGCGATGCCGATGCTGGTGGAGGACAGGACCTGATGCTCTTCCAGATGAAACGGTTCGGCAAGCTCGGCGATGATGCGCTGCGCCGTTGGTTCCGCCCGCGATGCTGCATCCGGGCCGCACAGCAGCACGGCGAATTCGTCGCCGCCCAGCCGGGCGATCAGTCCTTCCGCGCCAACGGCCAGTTCGATCCGCCTTGCCACCTGCCGCAGCAACAGGTCACCAGCCGGATGGCCCAGCGTATCGTTCACCGCCTTGAAGCGGTCCAGGTCAAGGCACAGGACGGCAACGTCCTCACTGTCGACCAGGCGCCCGGTCAGCGCGCGTTGCAGGCATTCGTTGAAGCGGAAACGGTTCGACAGCTCGGTCAGGCCGTCGAAGTGGGCCATGTAGCTGATCCGCTCTTCGGCCCGTTTCTGTGCGGTGACATCCGATGCGACCCCGTGCATCTCTCCGTTGTCGAGCGCGCGGGCGGACAGCGTCCACCACCGCTTTTCCGCGCCGATGGTCAGCTGCACGGTCAGGTTGCGGAACGGTGTCCGGCTGTCGAGGTGGTTTTCCAGGATCGCCCGCTCCGGGCTTTCGTCGAACAGGTCGGCAAAGGGCAGGCCTGTCAGATCGTCGACACTGCGGCCGGTCACCTGGCGAAAACGGAAGCCGGGGGCGAAGACGCGCCCCTGTGCGTCCACCCGCCACAGCCAGTCGGCAGCCTGTTCCTGAAAGTCGTTGAGCAGGAGGCGGACCGTTTCGATGGACAGGCGCTGCCCTTCGCGCGCTTCGAACTGCGCCACGTGCTTGCGCTGCCGATCGATCACGGCGGTGCACAGGAACGCGCCGAAGATTACGGTCAGCACCGCGACTCCGGCAAATTCGGCAGGGCCGAGGAAGATCGCCCAGGCGACCAGCCCGCTCAGCACCCCCGGCACGATCACCGCAAGCGTTGCGGGGGCATAGCTGCCCTTGCTGGAATTGACCCCGCCCAGCACGCCTGCGCCCACCACCATGGTGATGCAGAACAGCACGGGTTCACCCTTCAGCGCGGTCACCACCACCGGTGCGCCCCAGCCGAATCCGGTCAAGAGCGACAGGATGACCAGCGGCTTGCGGGCCCACGCCAGCCATTCCAGATCACCCTGCCGCTTGCGCCACTGCATCCACAGCAGGTGGCAACCGGCCAGCGGCGTCAGCAGCGCGGCGAGCCAGGCCAGAACCAGCCAGTGCGGCTCGTGCGGCCAAAGCAGCGCGGCATAGAACAGGATCGTGGGAAAGCCGCCCAGCACGGCGCGGGGCAGCATGCGGAAATCGTCCAGCACCGGTTCCAGCCGGATTGCGGCGCTGTTCGCCCTTATGTTCGCATAGGCCAGCCGGTCCACGTCGGACACCTCCCGTCCACCCTATCTGGCCGATATGGGTGAATCGGTCGGTAACGACGGCTAGGGATTAGTGACGCAGGTTTGAAAACAGCAGCGGATCACGCCTTGTAGAGCGCGTCGATCCGCGCGCCATAGCGTTCCCTGATCTTGTGCCGGCGGATCTTCAGGCTGGGAGTCATCTCCTCGTTGTCGATGGAAAACGCCTCGTCGGCAAAGGTGAACTGGCGCACCTTTTCGGTCACGCTCAAGTCCTTGTTCACCCGGTCCACTGCCGCGCGGATGGCGTTGCGGAACGCGGGCAGGTCCTGCAGCTCGCGGAAATCGAAGTGTTCGCCCTGCGCGCGCGCCCATTCCAGCGCCCATTCCGGATCGGGCACGATCAGCCCGACGATGTAGGGCCGCTTGTCCCCGCTCACCATCGCCTGCGCAATCTCAGGCTGCAGCGTCAGCATGCCCTCGATCCGCTGGGGCGAGACGTTGTCGCCCTTGTCGTTGACGATCATGTCCTTCTTGCGGTCGGTAATGACGATGCGGCCCTTGGCATCGAGGTGCCCGATGTCACCCGTGTGCAGCCAGCCCGCCTGCGGGCCGCTGCGCGGGATGGCGCGCTCGGTCTCGGGCTCGTTCTGCCAGTATCCGTGGGTCACCAGCTCGCCACGCACCAGGATCTCGCCATCCGGGGCGATCTTCACCTCCACGCCCTTCAGCGGCGGTCCCACCGTATCCATCTTCAGGCCCACCGCCGGCCGGTTGCACGATATCACCGGACCCGCCTCGGTCTGGCCATAACCCTGCAGCATGGTCAGCCCCATGGCGTCGAAGAACACGCCCACTTCCGGGTTCAGCGGCGCCCCGCCCGATACCATCGCCTTGATCCGTCCGCCGAAGCGCGCCCGGATCTTGGGGCGCAGGATGCGTTCCAGCACCGCGTCCATCGGCATGTCGATCAACCGGCCCTTGCCATCCGCCTTGCGGCCGCCGATGGAAAGCGCCCGGCCCATCAGGTAATTGGCCAGCTTGCCCTGCTTTTCCACCTGCTTGATGATCCGGGCCCGCAGCACTTCGAACAGGCGCGGGACCACCACCATGAAGGTGGGGCGCGTCTCCTCGATATTGCTCGCCAGCTTGTCGAGCCCTTCGGCGTAATAGATCTGCGCGCCCATGCCGATGGGCAGGAACTGGCCACCGGTGTGTTCATAGGCGTGGCTGAGCGGCAGGAACGAGAGGAAGATCTCTTCCTCCCAGCCGAAGTCTTCCGACAGGATGAAGGCCGCACCTTCCACGTTGCACAGGATCGCGCCGTGGTGCTGGCGCACGCCGCGCGGGGCGCCGCCGGTGCCGCTGGTGTAGATGATGCAGGCCAGATCGCTGCGGCCGATGCCTGCAATGCGGGCCTCCACATCGGCGCGGGCGGTGGCCGCATCGCCGGCGGTCATGTCGCTCCATTCGCGGAACGATACCGTGCTCGCCTGCATCTGCTTCAACGGTTCGATGCCGATCACGAACTCGGCGCACGGCGCGCGCAGGGCGGCGGAAAGCAGCGGCTGGGCCAGCTTGGGCGTTGACACGATCACTGCCCGCGCGCCCGAATTTTCCAGGATGTGCAGGTGGTCGCGCTCGGTATTGGTGGTGTAGGTCGGCACCGTCACCAACCCCGCCGCCATGATCGCCAGGTCGGCGATGCACCATTCGGGCCGGTTCTCGGAAATCAGCGCAACCCGGTCACCATCGTTCAGGCCCAGTGCGCGCAGGTTCTGCGCCAGCAGGCACACCTCGTCGGCCACCTGCCGCCATGAACGCGAATGCCATTTGCCGCCCGACTTGGCCCACAGGAACGGCGCATCGCCCCGCTCCGCCGCGCGCGAAAGAAACATGGCAACAAGATTCGGAAACGTCGCGAAATCGGAAAGCTGCACCCGTGATCCCCTGACCCGCCGTCGCCCGTCCGCCAACGCGCGATCCTTGATTCCGAACGTAGGGCGCGCCTGCCCTTACGGCAAGCGGCCCCATTGCCCGCCATCAGGGTGTCACGCTGGCCCCTTCGCTGCGCGGGTCGGCCGCACCGCGCCAGCTGTTGCCCACGCGTTCGATCGCATTGGCCTTAAGCCGCAGCGGCATCGCGCGCACCTGCGCATGGCCCAGTGCCTGCAGCGCGGGGATCATCCCTTCCAGCGCGGTGCCCTGCTCCACGCCCAGCATGTCGCCCATCGGCATCACCACGCCCAGCCCCAGCGCCTCGCGCGCGGAAAGGCCCCAATCGAGCGTGCCGATGATGGCCCGGATCACCTGCACGGGGATGGTCATGCCACCGGCGCCGCCCACGGCCATTCGCAGCGTGCCATCAGGGCCATAGACCACCACCGGGCTCATCGAGCTGCGCGGCCGCTTGCCGCCTTCCACCCTGTTGGCGGTCGGCTTGCCATCGCGCATGGGCACGATGTTGAAATCGGTCAGCTCGTTGTTCAGGTAATACCCGTTCGCCATCAGGCCCGATCCGAAGCCGCTCTCCACCGTGGACGTGTAGCTCGCCACCGCGCCGTCGCGGTCCACCGCCACGAAGTGCGTGGTGCCGTGTTCGTCCACCGGGCCGGCCATGGCGTAGTCCGCGCCCGCTCCTGCGGGGCTGCCCGGTTGGACAGCGGGCAGGGTGGCCTTTTCCGAAATCAGCGCGGACCGCGCCGCGATGTATGATGGATCGATCAGGCCCGGCGTCGGCACCGAAACAAGGCCAGGGTCGGCGATGAAGCGGTCACGGTCGGCAAAGGCCAGCCGTTCGCTTTCGGCGATCAGGTGCCAGGCTACGGGGGAATTCTGCCCCATCGCCTTTAGGTCAAAGCGTTCCAGCTGGCCCAGCGCCTGGATAACGATGATCCCGCCCGCGCTTGGCGGACCCATGGAACAGATGTGATGGGCGCGATACGTTCCGCACACCGGCGGTCGCTCGATCGCGCGATAGGCGGCGATGTCGGCCGTGGTCATCGGTGCAGGATTGATCGGGCTGGTGCCCACCTTGGCGGCGATGGTGGCGGCGTTGTCCCCACTGTAGAATGCATCCGCGCCGCGCCCGGCGATGCGCTCCAGCGTTGCCGCCAGCGCCGGATTCTTTACCACCGTGCCCACGGGCAGGGCATTGCCGGCCGGGTCAAAGAACAGCGCCCGCGCCGCGGGATCGAGCGCCGCGGTCTCCTTGAACATGGCCAGCGATGCATTCAGGCGCGGCGTGATGGCAAAGCCGTCGCGCGCCAGCCGGATCGCGGGTTCGAACAGCGTGCGCCAGGCCAGCTTGCCGTGCTTGGTATGCGCCAGCGCGGCCAGCCGCAGGTTGCCCGGCACGCCCACGCTGCGCCCGCCGGGAATGGCTTCGCGGATGGGCATCGGCAGCCCTTCGGCATAGAACCAGGTCGGGGTGGCAGCTGCCGGGGCAGCTTCGCGCCCGTCGATCGTCTCCACCTTGCCCGCCGCATCGCCCATCACGATGAAGCCCCCACCGCCAATGCCGCTGCTCTGTGGTTCCACCACGCCCAGCGCCAGCATCGTGGCGATCGCGGCGTCGGTGGCCGATCCGCCCAGCTGCAGCATCTGCGCACCTGCGGCGGCGGCGCGCGGGTCTGCTGCGGAAACCAGGCCCGGCCCATCAACCGGCGCGTTGTCAGCGCGATGGGGTGTGGATGCCGGCACCGGCGGGGCAGCGGGCGGCCCGGCCATCGGCAAGGGCGCACAGGCGGCGAGAGACAGCGAGGATGCGAGCGCGAACAGCGGTATGCGAATGGCCATGCGGCGCAGGCTATTCGGTGCCGACGGCCTCGGCAATGCTGCTGAAGCCTTCCTCGCGCACCTTCCTTGCCAGCCCGGTCACGATCCGCCGGGCCAGCGCCGGTCCTTCATAGACCAGCGCGCTGTAAAGCTGGACCAGGTTGGCCCCCGCCTTGATCCGCACCCAGGCATCCTCGGCGGAAGCGATGCCGCCCACGCCCACCAGCGGGATGGCGCCGCCGGTCGCCTTGCGGAAATCGCGCAGCCGCTCCAGCGCCAGCGCACGCAGCGGCTCGCCAGACAGGCCGCCCGTCTCCGCGGCATAGCGCGATTGCAGTCCCGGCCGGGTGATCGTGGTGTTCGAAACGATCAGCGCGTCGAGCCGCTTGTCCAGCGCGATGCGGCTGATCGCGTCGACGTCTGCCGTGGCGAGATCCGGCGCCAGCTTCAGGAACACCGGTGTGGTGCTGGTGGCGCGCGCCTCCATCACGGCATCCAGCAGCTCCTTCAGCGCGCCTTCGTCCTGCAACGCGCGCAGGCCCGGCGTGTTGGGGCTGGAAATGTTGACGCTCAGATACGTTGCCAGCGGCGCCATGATCCGCGTCATCGTCGCGTAATCGGCGATGCGGTCCACCGAATCCTTGTTCGCACCGATGTTCACGCCCACGATTCCGGGCTGGCCCTGCCGCGCGCGCAGGCGGTCGGCCACCGCGTCGGCTCCCTCGTTGTTGAAGCCCATGCGGTTGATCACCGCGCGGTCCTCCACCAAGCGGAACAGCCGCGGCTTGGGGTTGCCGTCCTGCGGCAGCGGCGTGACCGTGCCGATCTCCACGAAGCCGAAGCCGTTGCCCAGCATCGCATCGGGCACTTCGGCGTTCTTGTCGAAGCCGGGGGCCATGCCGACCGGGTTGGGAAAGACGATTCCGGCCACCCGCTGCGCCAGATTGGCTTCGGGCGCGGCGCGTGGTCCGCGCGGCAGGTTGCGCAGTGCGGCAATGGTCAGCCGGTGGGCAGGCTCGGCGGGAATGCGGAACAGCAGCGGGCGGCACGCCTTGTACAACATGAAGCGTCGGCTCTCTCGCGCGGGTTTGGGTCGGTAAACGGTTGCGGCGCTCTATTGTCCGGGCGCGCCAAGCCGCCAATACCAAACTGTCTCCAAATTGCCTCTTGGTTTGCACTTGTTCGTTGATTTTTCATCGGTGTGGCCATCGTGCCACCCATTTTGTCGAATCCATACAATTCGCGAATCGATCCATCGCATAGGCAGCCCGTGCGACCCGAAGGGCTCGGTGCAGCAATGTGCTGGGTTCTCGACTTCAAGGCGGCCTGAGCCCTGGCTCGGCCGCCCTTTTTTGTCCGCAATTCGCCCTCTTCGCGCCGTGAACCGAAGGGGATTGCTCCAAAATGACATCTTGACAGTGCATTTGCTTGACAGGCTGGCAATCAACCATGCCTTTTCGCGCGGCATGAAACCGTTTGCCGACCTTCCAATCTCTCTGCCCGCAGACCGTCACTGATGGCTCCACCGCACAATCTGGACAGCAATCCGCTGGCCGGGGCGGAACTGACCAGTGCCGCGCTGATCCATCTCGATTACATCCCCCCTCCGCCTGAACTGGCGCCGTTCGTCACCACCTACTTCTTGTTCCGCTGCGAAGAGCCGCGCATTGCCGACATCCAGCCAGCCGGCGTTGGCATCCTGGCCGTGTTCATGCAGGGCCGGGGAGAGATGTTCTTCCGCGACGGGCGCGTCGATCCCAGCCATCTCGTCAACGTGATGACCCCGCTCGCCGCCGCCGCGCCGGTGCTGGTCGAAGGGCCGTGGCATGCTTTCGGTGCCGCACTCTCGCCCTTGGGCTGGGCGGCGCTCACCGGCTGCCTTTCCGCTGCGGAGCACGGCAATCGGCTGCGCGATGCGGCAGAACTGATCGATCCGTCGCTCCATGCAATGGGCCAGGCGATGGCTGCCGATTACAACGCCGGGCGCCTGTGGCCCGCAGATTGCGCCGCGATGATGAGCGCGGCTCTTGGCCCGCTGCTGCGCGATGTGCCCGGCGCCCACGTGGCGCTGATGGGGCGCGTGGCGGATTGGCTGGGCCAGAGCCTTTCGCCCCGGGTGGACGACCTTGCCCGCAACGCGCTCTATTCGGCGCGGCAGCTGCAGCGCCTGGTGGACCAGTACTTCGGCCTGCCGCCCAAGCAGCTGGCGCGCAAGTATCGCGCACTGCGCGCCGCGGCGCTGCTGGCCGATCCTTCGCTGCCGCCCGATCAGGTCGCCCTGGTGCAGGACCAGTTCTATGACCAGTCGCACATGATCCGCGAAATGCGCCTGTTTGCGGGCCGCACCCCGGCGCGCCTCGGCGCCGGTGACCAGCCCATGCTGTCTGCCTTGCTGGACCTGCGCAATTTCCGCGAGATCACGCCGCTGGTCGGCGCAGTGGCGCAGGATGTCGATGCCCGCGGCTGACCTGTACCAAAGGATGGCCCGCCCTGCCTTGCACCGCAGCATCCTCGCGCCTAGATAACCGGAACGAATCAGTCCGATTACCCGTTCGGGTTCTGTCCCAAGGCTGCAAGCAGGCGGAATTATGCGACTTTCCAGCATGGCCGACTATGCCGTCGTCACGATGTGCGCCGCCGCGCGCCATTGCGGATCGGCGCGCGTCTCCGCACAGCAGCTGGCGGACGAGACCGGCTTGCCCGTGCCCACCGTGCAGAAGCTGGTCAGCAAGCTTTCCGCCGCCGGCCTGATCAAATCCGCGCGCGGCGCAGGCGGCGGGCTGAAGCTGGCCCGCCCTGCCGCCGCCATTACGCTCGCCGATATCGTCGAGGCGGTGGAGGGGCCCATCGCGCTTGCCACCTGCAGCGAGGGCGGCCGCCACGATTGCACGCTGGAGGGCGCCTGCGTGGTGCGCCCGCACTGGCCGATGGTCGATGCCGCGCTGCGCGGCGCGCTCGCCGGGATCAGCCTGACCCAGCTTTCCGCGCCACAAATACCCTTTCACCCTATGGACATGGCCGTTGCCGCGGCGCAGGGGGCCGCATGACCGAGCAAACACCCGTAAAGGACCAGGCCGCGCGTGACGCCGCCGCGCGCGTTGCCGACTACGAGCATGGCTGGTCTTCCGACATCGAGCAGGAATACGGGCCCAAGGGCCTGTCCGAAGATACCGTCCGCTTCATCTCGGCGAAGAAGGACGAGCCGGAATGGATGCTGGAATGGCGGCTCAAGGCCTATCGCCACTGGCTCACCATGCCCACGCCCGAATGGGCAAAGCTCAACATCCCGCCGATCGATTACCAGGAAGCCTATTACTGGGCCGCGCCCAAGGCGAAGAAGACGCTGGAATCGCTCGACGAGGTCGATCCCGAAATCCTGCGCATCTATGAAAAGCTGGGCATCCCGCTGGAAGAGCAGAAGGTGCTCGCCGGCGTGGAAGGCGCGCGCAAGGTGGCGGTGGACGCGGTGTTCGACAGCGTCTCGGTCGCCACCACCTTCCGCAAGGAGCTTGAAGCCGCAGGCGTCATCTTCCGCTCCATCTCCGAAGCGATCCGCGAATACCCCGATCTGGTGAAGCGCTGGCTGGGCAAGGTCGTGCCGATGCACGACAACTACTTCGCCGCCTTGAACTGCGCGGTCTTTTCCGACGGCACCTTCGTCTACATTCCCGAAGGCGTGCGCTGCCCGATGGAACTGTCCACCTATTTCCGCATCAACGCGGAAAACACCGGGCAGTTCGAACGCACCCTGATCGTGGCGGACAAGGGCGCCTATGTCTCCTATCTCGAAGGCTGCACCGCGCCCCAGCGCGACGAGAACCAGCTCCACGCCGCGGTGGTCGAACTCGTCGCGCTCGACGATGCCGAGATCAAGTATTCCACGGTGCAGAACTGGTACCCCGGCAATGCGGACGGCAAGGGCGGCATCTACAACTTCGTGACCAAGCGCGCGCTGTGCCAGGGCGCGCGGTCCAAGGTTTCGTGGACGCAGGTGGAAACCGGCAGCGCCATCACATGGAAGTACCCCTCTTGCGTGCTGAATGGCGAGGATTCGGTGGGCGAGTTCTACTCGGTGGCGGTCACCAACAATTTCCAGCAGGCCGATACCGGCACCAAGATGATCCACAACGGCAAGCGCAGCCGCTCGACGATCGTGTCGAAGGGGATCAGCGCCGGCAAGTCGAACAACACCTACCGCGGCCTCGTCCGCGTGGCGCCGCAGGCCGAAGGCGTGCGCAACTTCACCCAGTGCGACAGCCTGCTGCTGGGCGGGGACTGCGGCGCGCACACCGTTCCGTATATCGAGGTGCGCAACCCATCGGCCACCATCGAGCACGAGGCGACCACCAGCAAGATCAGCGACGACCAGCTGTTCTATGCGATGCAGCGCGGGCTCGATCAGGAACAGGCCGTGGCCCTGATCGTCAATGGCTTCGCCAGGGAAGTGCTGCAGCAGCTGCCCATGGAATTCGCGGTGGAAGCGCAGAAGCTGCTGGGCATCAGCCTTGAAGGCAGCGTGGGATGATTCCGCTGCCCGTCTTCCTCATGGCCGTGCCGGTGCCAGATGCCGAACCCGTCCTCGCCGCGGTGAAGGCGTGTGACCGGGGCGAGATCCGCGCGCTGATCAAGGATGAGCCGCACCGGCGCACGCAGTTCGCCGCGGCAATCTATGCCGAACAGCGCGCCATCGCCGCCGAGCGCGCCACCCTGCTCGCCGCGCCCGCGCCGGCACAGGCCTCGCCCGCCGGTCAAGCCACTGCGGCAACCGCTCTGGCGCAGCTCGATGCGCGGCAGAAGCAGCTCGACGATGCGCGCGCCATCGAACGCGCCTGGCGCGATCTGTTCGATGAAGCGCGCGCCGATTACCTCGCCAACTGTTCCGGCGCCAGGAAGGACGCATCATGAGGAAGACCCTGAGCGTCCGCACCGACGCCGCCCCCAAAGACAGCGCGGACAAGCGCTGGAAGCCCAGTGCCGAACGCGAAGAGCGCCTGAAGGAACGCGCACGCGAGGAACGCCGCCACATGAGCGATGCGGAAAGGGCGCTGTGGGCGCGGCTTTCCGGCGCGCAGCTTGGCGGCATCAAGTTCACGCGCAAGGCGGTGGTCGGCTCGACCATCGTCGATTTCACCTGCCCCTCGCGCTGGCTGGTCGTGGCGATCACGCCCGAAGGCGTCAGCCCGGAAGTGGGTGAACTGCAGGACCGCAAGCTGGCCGACGCCAAGATCCGCGTCCTCCGCTTCGCCGAAGCGGACGTACTGGCTGATCTCGACCGCGTGACGCAGCAGATCGTGCGCGCCATCAACGAACCATTCGAACGCCCCGACAAGCCCGCTCGCGCGGCCTCGCCGCGCGGACCTCGGCCTGGCGGACCGTACGCGGGTGGCCCGCGCCCCGGTGGGCCTCGTTCCGGCGCGCCCCGTGGCCCGCGCACCCAAGGATGACCATGCTCAATATCGAAAACCTGCAGGCCACCGTCGCCGACAAGCCGATCCTCAAGGGTCTCTCGCTCACCGTGAACGCGGGTGAGGTCCATGCCATCATGGGGCCGAACGGCGCGGGCAAGTCCACGCTGGGCTACACCCTCGGCGGGCGTCCGGGCTATGAGGTCACCGGCGGTTCGGTCAGCTTCGATGGGGCAGACCTGCTGGCGCTGGACCCGCACGAACGCGCCGCCGCCGGCCTGTTCCTGGGCTTCCAGTACCCTGTGGAAATCCCCGGCGTGTCCAACGTGCAGTTCCTGCGCGAAGCGCTCAACGCACAGCGCACCGCGCGTGGGGAAGCGCCGCTCTCGGGCGGCGAATTCCTCAAATTGGCAAGGGAAAAGGCCGGCCTGCTGCGCATGGACATGGACATGCTCAAGCGCCCGGTGAACGTCGGCTTTTCCGGCGGCGAGAAGAAGCGGGCCGAGATGGTGCAGATGGGCATCCTCGATCCCAAGCTGGCGATCCTCGACGAGACGGACTCGGGCCTGGACATCGACGCGCTGCGCATCTGCGGTGAAGGCATCAACGCCATCATGCGCAAGCCTGATCGCGCGGTCCTGCTGATCACCCATTACCAGCGCCTGCTGGACTATGTGAAGCCGGACTTCGTGCACGTCCTTGCGGGCGGCCGCATCGTCAAGTCGGGCGGCCCCGAACTGGCGCTGCAGCTGGAAGAGCAGGGTTACGAGGCCGTGGCCGCATGAGCGTGATCGACCTGCCCACCCATGCCGACGAGGCCTATCGCTACGCCGATCTTGCGGCGCTGGCGGGTCTGTGGCCGCTGCAGCCGCAGGTCATCCATGTTGCGGCGGGTGAACAGGGTGCGCTCTCGATCGTGGCCGAAGGCGATGCCGCGCAGGCGCGCGAGATCGAGATCGTGCTCGGCGCGGACGCCGCATTCGACCTGCGCCTGCTCAACGCCGGGCGCGCCTATGGCCGGCTGGCGGTGAAGGTCACGCTGGGCAGGGGCGCGCGGTTCCACCTTGGCGCGGCGCAGCTCGGCGGCGGGGACCAGGTGCTGGAGATCGTCACCGAAGTCGTCCATGCCGAACCCGATGCCGTTTCGCGCCAGGTGATCCGCTCGGTCCTCACCGGCCACGCCACCGGCACCTATCTCGGCAAGGTCCGCGTCGATCGCGGCGCGGTGGGCACCGATGGCGAACAGTCCGTCCGGGCCATGCTGGTTGACCGCACCGCCACTGCCAACGCCCGGCCGGAACTGGAAATCTACGCCGACGACGTGAAGTGTGCGCACGGCTGCGCCGTGGGTGAGCTCGATGCGATGGGCCTGTTCTACCTGCAGTCGCGCGGCCTGCCCCCGGCAGAGGCCAAGAAGCTGATGCTGCAGGCCTTCATCGCCGAAGCCTTCATCGGCGCAGGTGAAGAGGAAACCTTGACTGCGGCGGCACTGGCCGCGCTGGAGGGCCTGCTGTGACCGTGGAAACGCTCACCCGTGTCGAAGACTGGCCCGGCCTGCGCAATGCCGATGGCGGGCGCTGGCACTATCTCGATACCGCCGCCACCGCGCAGAAGCCGCAGGTGGTGATCGACGCCATGACCCGCGCCATCGGTGCGGACTACGCCACCGTCCACCGCGGGGTCTATACCCGCTCTGCCGAGATGACGCTGGGATATGAGGCGGCCCGTCGCCGTGTCGCCGCGCTGGTCGGGGGGGAGGACAGCGAACTGGTGTTCACCCGCGGCGCGACCGAGGCGATCAATCTCGTCGCGCAGAGTTGGGGCGTGGCCAACCTGAAGCCCGGCGATCGCGTGCTGCTGTCGCAGCTTGAACACCATTCCAACATCGTGCCGTGGCAGCTGATCCAGGATCGCACCGGGCTTGCCATCGATGTCTGCCCGCTCACCGCCGATGGCCGCATCGATCTCGACGCGGCAGAGCGGATGCTCACCCCGGCGCACAAACTGGTGGCGCTGGCGCATGTTTCCAACGTGCTCGGCTCGGTGCTCGATGCCCCGCGCGCGGTGGCGCTGGCGCATGGCGTGGGCGCGAAGATCCTGCTCGATGGCTGCCAGGCCGTCGCCCGCCTGCCGGTCGACGTGAAGGCGCTGGGCTGCGATTTCTATGCGTTTTCAGGCCACAAGCTCTATGGCCCCACCGGTATCGGCGCGCTCTGGGCCAGGGCCGAAATCCTCGACGCCATGCCGCCGTGGCAGGGCGGCGGCTCGATGATCGACCGGGTCACCTTCGAAAAGACCACCTGGGCTCCCGCGCCGCAGCGGTTCGAGGCCGGCACCCCGGCCATCGTCGAAGCCATCGGTTTCGGCGTGGCGGCAGATTTCGTGAAGGACAAGGGCCTCGCCGCGATCCATGCCCATGAATCAGGGCTCGTGCGGCTGGCGCGCGAGGCGCTCGGTCGGATCAACACGGTGCGCCTGTTCGGGCCGGAAGACAGCGCCGGCATCGTCAGCTTTGCGCTGGAAGGCGTGCATCCGCACGATCTCGGCACGATCCTGGATGAAGAGAACGTGGCCATCCGCGCCGGGCACCACTGTGCCCAGCCCCTGATGGAGCACCTGGGCGTGCCCGCCACCGCGCGGGCCAGCTTCGGCATCTACAGCGATGAAAGCGATGTGGCGGCGCTGGTCCGCGGCATCGAACGGACGATGAGGATTTTCGCCTGATGACACAGGACCGCGGGGACGAGCGCAAATTCGCCGTTGAGGAAGTGGAAGGCGTCGCGGCCCCTCGCCGCGCCTTCGTGGAGGATGCCGTGGAAGAAAGTGGCGCGGAGTCTCCGGCCGAAAAGCTGGAGCGCAAGAAGGACTACCTCGAAGGGTTTCTTGCCGCCAAGCCCGAAGGCGTGTCTGCCGGCGAGCCGGGTGGCGATGTCTATGAAGGCGTGATCGCCGCTCTGCGTGACATCTTCGATCCGGAAATCCCGGTGAACATCTACGATCTTGGCCTGATCTATGGCGTGGACGTGGGTGATGACGGGCATGTCGCCGTTACCATGACACTTACCACCCCGCACTGCCCGGTGGCGGAATCGATGCCCGGCGAAGTGGAACTGCGCGTCGCCGCAGTGCCGGGCGTGCGCGATGCCGAGGTCAATCTCGTCTGGGATCCGCCATGGGATCCGCAGAAGATGAGCGACGAAGCCAAGCTCGAACTGGGAATGCTGTAAGCAGTCCCCATATAGGTGCCGTGATGACCGAAACGACCACCAAGACCCGTCAGCGCCCCGCCGCCGTGATCCTGACGCCCAGCGCCGAAGGCCGAATCGCCACGCTGATGGCCAGTGCGCCCGAAGGCGCGATCGGGGTGAAGCTTTCCACCCCGCGCCGCGGCTGTTCGGGCCTTGCCTACTCGGTCGATTATGTCAGCGAAGCCAATCCGATGGACGAACGGATCGAGACTCCGGGCGGCACCTTCTTCATCGATGGCGCCTCGGTGCTCTATCTGATCGGCAGCACGATGGACTGGCAGGAGGACGATTTCACTGCCGGCTTCGTGTTCCAGAACCCCAATGCCAAGGGCGCGTGCGGCTGCGGAGAGAGCTTCACCGTCTGAAAAAGGCGTAAGTTGAGAACGACTGAGAAGGGGTTGAGAGCGACTGAGACGGACTGAGGCTGGTTCAAAGCCGGTTGAAGCCGATTGAGACGCCCGGTGTCAGCGCCGCTTCGATCTCTGCCGAAGCGAGCGGACGGGTGAACTCGAGCCCCAGCCGCGTTTCCCCGGTCCAGCGCACGATGGCGCGAATGGTCAGGGCTTCCTCGAAGTTCAGCTGCACGAACTGCCCCGCCTGGTAATAGGCCGCCTCCGCCACCTCCAGCCCGCAGCCGAAGGGGGAAATATCCACCAGCCGGCGGGTGCGCCGGTCCGGCCCCTGTGACGCGGGGTTGGGCAGGCGCGCGGCGCGGCGGCGCTCTGCGGTATCGCCCGCGACCATGCGCGGTATCGGAATGGCAACGGCTTCACTCGACATCGGATCGCGCCCCTCGATCGCGGCGCGTCTCCCACAAAGACGTGCCCGATCATGCTTTTTATCAAGCGGTAGGATCGACCCTGCCGACTGAAGGACGCGTTGCCCGGCCTTACGTGAAACTACGCGAGATCAAGCCTGCTTGAGGAATTCCGGCAGCGCCTTTTCCAGCGGATCGAGCGTGTCGTCCGCATCGATCCGCGCGTCGAGCCACAGGCGCTCGAGATCGGTCACCTGCGCATCGCCCGCCGCTTCGCCGGCAATGTCGCGCGCCGCGCCCTTGCGCCCGAAGGCGACTTCACGCGTGGCGGACAGGAAGCCGTTTCCGTTCACCCGCGCCATCCGCCCGAAGAAGCCGCCGACGTGGCTGGTGCGGTCGTTGACGAAAGCTTCAAGCCGGGCCGCTTCGGCGCGGTTGGTAAGTTTCAGGCCCTGCCAGCCCTGCAGGTAATTGGCGATCCCCTGCACGAACAGGCGCTGCCATTCGGCGGCGTTGTCTGCGCCCAGGGTGGCGTCCTTGATGCGGAACAGCATCTCCGCCTCGGCCTTGCTGACGCGGGCCGGGCCGTCCCCGCCGGCGGCGAAGACCAGGCGGCGCAGCAGGGCGCATTCGGCATCGCCGATGCAGCCGGGCTGCAGGTCTGCGCCGCGCCGGGTCGGCCCCTTGCCAAACACCACGGCGCGTTCGATCTGCACCTGTGCGAAGGTCTTGAGCCGTTCCGGGCAGCTCTCCGCCTTTTCCACCAGCCGCACCAGCAGTTCCAGCTCGGTCATCGTATCAAGCCGGCCATCGTGCTCGATCCGGCCGATCAGCCAGTCTGCGGTCTCATCGCTCACATGGCCGCGCGGATCGGTGGCGTTCAGGGCGAATTCGCAGATCGCCTCGACCACGAAGTCGGTCCATTCCGCCGTTGGCGCAGTCACATGATCGTTGATCGCAAGGATCGCCTCGGCCTCGTCGGGGCTGATCCGCCCGTCGGGCCAGGCCTCGCGCCGCAGGGCGAGCACTTCGTCGGGAGAAATCGTGCCGTCGGCGGCGGCCTGTTGGGCAAGCTGGCGGAAGTGCATCGACATGGATTGAAAGGCCCGGTTCCCTGTTAACGAGAGCCGGGCCTTTACCGTAGAAGCACTTAATTCCGCGTTACGCCCGCAGGTCCGGCGCCAGTGCCTCGGTCTTGAGCAGGGCGATGGCTTCGTCGAGCGAAACCACTTTCTGCGCCTGTTCGCCCAGGGTGCGGATGGCGACGGTGCCTTCCTCTGCCTCGCGCTTGCCCACCACCAGCAGGAAGGGGACCTTCTGCAGCGAGTGTTCGCGCACCTTGTAGTTGATCTTCTCGTTGCGCAGGTCGCTTTCCACGCGGATTCCGGCGGCGCGCAGCTTCTCGGTCGCTTCAACGGCATAGCCGTCGGCATCGGAGACGATCGTGGCGACGACCGCCTGCACCGGGGCGAGCCAGGTGGGCAGCTTGCCCGCAAAGTGTTCGATCAGGATGCCGATGAAGCGTTCGTAGGAGCCGAAGATCGCGCGGTGGAGCATGACCGGGCGGTGCTTTTCGCCATCTTCGGCGACATAGGCGGCATCGAGCCGTTCGGGCAGCACGCGGTCCGACTGGATGGTGCCCACCTGCCAGGTGCGGCCGATCGCGTCGGTCAGGTGCCATTCCAGCTTGGGCGCATAGAACGCGCCTTCGCCCGGCAGCTCTTCCCAGCCATATTCGGCAGTGGCGAGGCCGGCATCACGCACGGCGTTGCGCAGCTCGTCCTCGGCCTTGTCCCAATCGGCATCGCTGCCGAAGCGCTTTTCGGGGCGCAGGGCGAGCTTGATCGAATAGGTGAAGCCGAAGTCCTTGTAGATGCGGTCGGCCAGTTCGCAGAAGGCGCGCACTTCCGACACGATCTGGTCTTCACGGCAGAAGATGTGGGCATCGTCCTGCGTGAACTGGCGCACGCGCATCAGCCCATGCAGGGCGCCGTGCGGTTCGTTGCGGTGGCAGCAGCCGTTTTCATAAAGG
The DNA here is from genome assembly GCF_029436685.1 of Novosphingobium cyanobacteriorum. GTDB lineage: Bacteria > Pseudomonadota > Alphaproteobacteria > Sphingomonadales > Sphingomonadaceae > Novosphingobium > Novosphingobium cyanobacteriorum. The sequence goes on along the minus strand of NZ_JAROCY010000006.1, from coordinate 189,693 downwards.
CGCAGGGGCAGGTCACGATAGGACTTCAGCCCCTGGCGGAAGATCAGCACGTGGGCCGGGCAGTTCATCGGCTTCAGCGCCATCCAGTCCGCCTCGCCGCTGATCACCGGACCTTCGTCCTCGGTGTTCGGCACTTCATCGGGTATGACGAACATGTTCTCGCGATACTTGCCCCAGTGGCCGGACTGCTCCCACTGGCGGGCGTCCATCACCTGCGGGGTCTTCACCTCGCGATAGCCGGCGGCGTCGATGGCGCGGCGCATGTAGGCTTCGAGTTCGCGCCACACGCGATAGCCCTTGGGGTGCCAGAACACGCTGCCGTGCGCTTCCTGCTGCAGGTGGAACAGGTCCATCTCCGCGCCCAGCTTGCGGTGGTCGCGCTTGGCCGCTTCCTCAAGCCGCGTCAGGTGCGCATCGAGCTGCTTCTTGTTGAGCCAGCCGGTGCCATAGACGCGGCTGAGCATCGCGTTCTTCTGGTCACCGCGCCAGTATGCGCCCGAAACGCGCGTGAGCTTGAACGCCTGCGGATCGAGCTTGCCGGTGCTGGCAAGGTGCGGGCCACGGCACATGTCGAGCCAGTCACCCCCCGACCAGTAGACGGTCAGCGGCTCGTCGCCCGGCAGTTCGGCGGCCCATTCGGCCTTGAAGGTTTCGCCCTGTTCGGTCCAGCGCGCGATCAGGTCCTCGCGGCTCCACACTTCGCGGCGCAGCGGCTTGTCGGCGGCGATGATCTTGCGCATCGCCTCTTCGATGGCGGGCAGGTCTTCCTCGGTAAAGGGCCGGTCCTTGGGCGCGAAATCGTAGTAGAAGCCGTCGTCGGTCGCCGGGCCGAAGGTGATCTGCGTGCCGGGGAACAGCGCCTGCACCGCTTCGGCCAGCACATGGGCGTAATCGTGGCGGACGAGTTCCAGTGCATCGGCTTCATCACGCGCGGTGACCAGCGCCAGCTGCGCATCGCCTTCGAACGGGCGCATGATGTCGAACAGTTCGCCATCGACGCGCGCGCCGATCGCCGCCTTGGCGAGGCCCGGGCCGATCGCCGCCGCGATGTCTGCCGGGGTAGTGCCGGGCGCGACTTCACGCACGGAACCATCGGGCAGGGTGATCTTCAGCAGCTCTGACATCGGAACTCTCTTGGAAAGCGGGATGGGACGGCGGGAATCCGCCAGACCGGTGCGCAGGCGCTTAGCCTATCGAATCGCGCGCCGCCACCCCATGCGGTTGCGCACGCGGGGGGACCGGTTCTAGGCTGCGCGCATGGATATTGATGCAATCGCGCCCGTCGCGTGGTTCGACGGGCCCAACGGACTGAAGATCGCGCACCGCTTCCTTCCCGGGGCGGGGCCGGCGGTGGTGTTCCTGCCCGGCTACATGTCGGACATGGACGGGGGCAAGGCGCAGGCGGTGCTGCGCTGGGCGCACGCGGCGGGGCGGGCGTGCCTGCTGCTCGATTATTCGGGATGCGGGCGCAGCAAGGGCGATTTTGCCGATGGCACGCTTTCCCGCTGGCGCGACGAAGTGGTCGCGCTGGTGCGGGCCAAGGGGCTGGGCAGCGTCATCCTGTGCGGATCGAGCATGGGCGGGTGGCTGATGCTGCTGGTGGCCGAGGTGCTGGGCGGTGCCGTGGCCGGGTTGGTGGGCATCGCCCCGGCGCCGGACTTCACCGAGTGGGGCTTCACGGCGGAGCAGAAGGAAGTGCTGGCGGCGGGCGAGACGTTGCTTGAGGACAATCCCTATGGCCCGGAGCCGACGCCGACCCATGCCGGGTTCTGGCGCGACGGGCAGGGGCTGCTGCGGCTGGAGCAGGGGATTGGCTTTACCGGCCCGGTGCGCGTGCTGCAGGGGCAGGCGGACCCAGACGTGCCGTGGCAGACGGCGCTGCGGCTGGCCGATGCGCTGCGTTCAGACGACGTGCAGGTCATGCTGGTCAAGGACGGGGACCACCGCCTTTCGCGCGAGGGGGACATCGCGCTGCTGCTGCGGACGATTGCCACCCTGCCGGGTGCAGACTGAAAGCCGATGACCATGATCCTGCCCGTTCCGCTGTTCGCCAATGCGGCCGAGATCGACCGGCCGGCGGCGATGATGCAGGTTGGCCCCAATCCTTCGCAGCGGCAGGAATCACCTTTGCCGATCCCGCGCCGCCGCACGATCATCGAGAATGCGCCGGCCAAGGGCGCACCAGCAGAAAGGCAGGGCAATTTGCCATCGGAACGGCTGGGCGCCTGCCTCGCCAAGGCGCAGCTCGATCCCGCAGCGGGGCTTGCCGCCGCGCGCGACTGGCTGGCGCAGGCCAAGAGCCCGGACGAGCGGGTGCGCGCGCGGCAGTGCGTGGGCATGGTGCTGAGCCAGCAGGGCGATTTTGCCGGCGCCGAAAGCGAATTCGCCAGCGCCATCGCCGGGCTGGATGCGACGCAGGCGGCCTCGCAGCAGGGGCTGCTGGCGATGGCGGGCAATGCCGCGCTGGCCGGCGGCAATGCAGCGAAGGCAGTCGACTGGCTGGACCGCGCCCGCGCGCTCGGGCCGCAGGGCGACAACCTGGCGCTGGCGGCGATCGAGGTGGATCGCGGGCGGGCGCTGGTGGTGCTGGGCAGGATGGAGGACGCGGTGAAGGCGCTGGGCGAGGCGCACCGGCTGGCGCCCAACGAGCCGACCGGCTGGCTGCTTTCGGCCACGCTCTATCGCCGGATGGGCGAGCTGGAGCTGGCGCAGCGCGATATCGAGATGGCGGCCTCGCTCGACCCGCGGGACCCGGCCATCGGCTTGGAGGCAGGTGTGATCGCGGTGCTTTCCGGGCGGGACGAGGCGGCGCGCAAATCATGGCAGTCGGTGATCGCCACCGCGCCGCAGGGCGACGAGGCGAAGACCGCCAAGGGCTACCTTGAACAGCTGGGCCCGGCCCCCACATCGGCAGCCAGGCCACAAGGATAGCCCCCATGAAACTCTCGGTGCTCGATCTGATCCCTATCGTTGAAGGCGGCACCGCAGGGCAGGCGCTGGCCGAGGCGGCGGCGCTGGCCAAAGTGGCCGAGGACGCAGGCTATCACCGGTACTGGGTGGCCGAGCATCACGGCATGGACGGCATCGGCGGCGCGGCGACATCGGTGGTGCTGGCGCATATCGGCCATGCCACCAGCCGCATCCGCATTGGCGCGGGCGGAATCATGCTGCCCAACCACAACCCCCTGGTGATCGCCGAGCAGTTCGGCACGCTGGACGCGCTGTTTCAGGGGCGGATCGATCTGGGGCTGGGGCGCGCGCCGGGGGCGGATCAGCGCATCGTCCACGCGCTGCGCAAGGAAGTGAACCGCGCGGCCGAGCATTTCCCGGACGACGTGATGGAGCTGCGCCTGCAATTCGCCGGCGATCCGCGCCTGCCGCTGCAGGCCACGCCGGCCAAGGGGGCGGCGGTGCAGATGTGGATACTGGGCTCAAGCCTGTTCGGCGCGCAGCTGGCAGCGATGCTGGGGCTGCCCTATGCCTTCGCCTCGCACTTTGCGCCCGATCACCTCGATGCGGCGCTGACGCTCTATCGCGACCGGTTCGAGCCTTCGGCGGCGCTGGACAGGCCCCATGCGATGGCGGCGATCAACGTGACCTGCGCGCCGACCGACGAGGAAGCGGTGCTGCTGGCCAGTTCGATGGACCAGTCGTTCGTGCGGCTGCGCAGCGGCAATCCGGGCCAGCTGCCGCCGCCGGTGGCGGGCTATCGCGATACGCTGCCCGGACCGGCGCTGGCGATGCTGGAGCACATGCGGCAAGTGAGCGCGATCGGCAGCCCGCAGACGGTGCGCGCGCAGCTGGCCGCCTTTGCCGAGCGGACGAAGGCGGACGAGATCATCGTTTCGGGATCGGTGTTCGATCCGGCGCTGCGGCGGCGTTCGCTGCAGATGACGATGGAAGCGGTGCAGGATCTGGTGGCCGAGCCTGCATAATGTGTTCCGCTCACGCGGAAGCGGCACCGGCCCACTCCCCCGCCCGGCCACCCAACGGAATTGTACGCTGTGGGTGGCCGGGCGGGGGAGTGGGCCGGTGCCGTCCTCAGTTGCCCCGCAACTGAGACAGACTCTAAGCAACCATGGAACCGGGGGCGACACGCCGGGTTAACACGCGACGGTTACGCTGAGGGGGTTGCCCAAGCTGGGCGAGACTAGTATCATTTGTAACATTGATATAGGCGATAATAATAAAGTTACGCCACCGCGCAGGGTATGTTCACTGCGCTAGCGGGATGGAACGCCAATGGCCACGAAGTCGGAAATGATCACCCCTGCCATTTCGCTGGAGGAGGTGCTTGCCGCACGCTTCGCCGCTTCGCTCCTGCCCGCCGAAGCCGGCGATTTCGATGCCGCCCGGCTGGATGAGGCGGCGCGCTTCACGCTGGCCGCCGCAGTCCGACGGCGCGGTTCCGAGGCTGCGCTGGCGCTGGAGAGTGTCAGCGGCACCGACGCCGCGCAGCGGTATCTGCGCATCGCGGTGATCAACGACGACATGCCGTTCCTGGTCGATTCGATCACCGCGACCATCGCCGCGCAGGGGCTGGCGATCGACCGGCTGGTCCACCCCGTGCTGGCGGTGCGGCGCGATCCCGATGGCAGGCTGATCGACCTGCCCGGCGGTGACGCCACCGGCGAACGGCGCGAATCGATGATCTACCTCGAGACCGAGCGCGCCGACGCCCGGGCGCGGCGCGCGCTGGTGGAGGCGCTGCATTCCACGCTGGCCGATGTCCACGCCGCGGTGGCGGACTGGCCACGGATGCGCGCGGCGATGGACGAGGACGCGCGCCTGCTGCCCGATCCCGAAGGCGCGGCGCTGCTGCGCTGGCTTGCCGCGGACATGATGACGCTGCTGGGCCATGTGACCCGGCATCGCGATGGTGGCCAGGCCGATGCGCTGGGCATCTGCCGCTCCACCGATGCGCCGCTGCTGGCCGACAGTTCCTATGCCAAGGCCTTCGAGTGGTTCGACCGCGCCGGGGAGCGTGGCGCCGATTCAGGCCGCGCGCCGCTGATCGTCAAGGCCAACCGGCTTTCACGCGTGCACCGCCGCGTGCCGCTGGATCTGCTGATCGTGCCGGTGCGCGAAGCGGGGCAGGTGGTGGCGCTGTCGGTCCACGCCGGGGTTTGGACCAGCGCCGCGCTGGCCGCCGCGCCCGACCGCGTGCCCCGCATGCGCAGCCAGCTGGCCGCGCTGATGGACAAGCTGCACTTCAACCCCACCGGCCACGCCGGCAAGGCCTTGGTCCACGCGCTGACGGCGCTGCCGCATGACCAGTTGATCGGCTTTGACGATGCGGATCTGGAACGCATCGCCACCACGATGATGAGCCTGATCGACCGGCCACGCCCGCGTCTGGCGCTGGTGCGCGCGCCGATCGGGCGGCACCTGTTCGCCTTCGTTTGGCTGCCGCGCGATGCGCAGAGCACCGAGATGCGCCTGCAGGTGCGCGCCATGCTGGAGGCGGAAACCGGCGCGCAGGTGATCGACTGGAGCCTGCAGGTGGAAGGCAGCACGCTGGCGCTGATGCGCTTCGTGCTTGATATCCGCGAGGGCGAAGCGGCAGCGGACGAGGCCGCGCTGGATGCGAAACTGCAGACGATGGTGCGCGGCTGGGATGCCGCGGTGGAGGCCGAACTGGCGCAGGGCGAGGACCCGGCGCGCGCTGCCGCCATCGCCACCCGCTATGCCGCCGCTTTTCCCATCGGGTACCGCCAGGCGTTTGGCGCGGCAGAGGCGGCGCAGGACATCCGCGTGCTGCGCGCGCTTTCGGGCAGCAAGGCTCCGCGCCGCGCCGCGCGGCTCCATCGCCTGCCGGGCGAGGAAGGGCTGCGGCTGAAGCTGTACCAGCGCGAAGGCGCCATCGTGCTTTCGGATGCGGTGCCGGTGCTGGAAAACTTCGGCTTCCGCGTGCTGGAGGAAGTGCCGACCGCGCTCGATCGTGGGCGGCTGGGCTTCATCCACGATTTCCTTGTCTCAACCCCGGCGGATACCGATGCCGAGGCGCTGCTGCAGCGGGCGGAAGCGGTGGAAGCCTCGCTGGCGGCGGTGCTGAACGGCGCAGCCGAGGACGATGCGTTCAACCGCCTGATCGTGGCCGTCGCGCTTTCGGCGCAGCAGGCCAACTGGCTGCGCGCGTGGTTCCGCTATCTGCGCCAGACGGGCATGACCTTTGCCATCGCCACCGTGGTCGATGCGTTGAAGAACGCGCCCGCCGTCACCCGCGGGCTGGTCGATCTGTTCGTGGCGCGGCACGATCCCGCCTTTGGCGGCAATCGCGCGAATGCAGAGGCAGAGGCGGCAGAACGCATTCGCGCCGGCCTCGGCAATGTTGCCGCGATCAACGACGATCGCCTGCTGCGCAGCTTCCGCGCGGTGGTGGAGGCGACCCTGCGCACCAACGCGTTTGCACCAGCCGCCGAAGAAGCGCTGGCCTTCAAGATCGAATCCGCGCTGGTGCCCGGCCTGCCGCGACCGGTGCCGTGGCGCGAGATCTTCGTCTATTCGCCGCGCGTGGAAGGCATCCACCTGCGTGCGGGGCCGGTGGCGCGCGGGGGCCTGCGCTGGTCCGACCGGCGCGACGACTTCCGCACCGAGATCCTCGGCCTGATGAAGGCGCAGCGCGTGAAGAACGCGGTGATCGTGCCGACCGGGGCCAAGGGCGGGTTCTATCCCAAGCAATTGCCCGATCCGGGGAAGGATCGCGACGGCTGGCTGGCTGAAGGCAAGGCGAGCTACCAGGTCTTTATCCGCACGCTGCTGTCGCTCACCGACAACATCGTCGATGGCAAGGTCGTCCACCCCGCCAGCGTGGTGATCCGCGATGGCGAGGATCCCTATTTCGTGGTCGCGGCGGACAAGGGCACGGCGACGTTTTCCGACGTGGCCAACGCCATCGCCGAATCGCGCGATTTCTGGCTGGATGACGCCTTCGCCAGTGGTGGGTCCAAGGGTTACGACCACAAGGCCATGGGCATCACCGCCAAGGGTGCGTGGCTCTCGGTCCGCCGCCATTTCCTGGAACTGGGCGTGGATGTGCAGCGCGAACCGGTGCGGGTGATCGGCTGTGGCGACATGTCGGGCGACGTGTTCGGCAACGGCATGCTGCTGAGCCAGGCGATCAAGCTGGTTGCCGCGTTCGACCATCGCCACGTGTTCCTTGATCCCGACCCCGATCCGGCGGCAAGCTGGGGCGAACGGTCACGCCTGTTCGCGCTGCCACGATCGAGCTGGGACGATTACGACAAGGGCCTGATCTCTGAAGGTGGCGGGGTGTTCCCGCGCTCGATGAAGGCGATTCCGCTGTCACCGCAGGTGCAGGCGCTGCTGGGCACAACGGCCGGGGAAATGGACCCCGAGACGCTGATCTCCGCGATCCTGCGCGCGCAGGTGGACCTGCTGTGGTTTGGCGGCATCGGCACTTATGTGAAATCGGCAGCGGAGAACAACGCCACGGTGGGCGATCCCGCCAACGACACACTGCGCGTGAGTGCGGCGGAACTGCGCGTCAAGGTGATCGGCGAAGGTGCGAACCTTGGCATGACGCAGGCTGGTCGCATCGAATTTGCGCTGCATGGCGGCCGCGTGAACACCGATTTCATCGACAATTCCGCCGGCGTCGATTGTTCGGACAACGAGGTGAACATCAAGATCGCGCTGGCTGCTGCCAAGCGCGCGGGCCGCCTGACCGAAAACGGGCGGGTCGAACTGCTCGCCTCGATGACCGACGAGGTGGCGGGGCTGGTGCTGGAAGACAACCGGCTGCAGGCGCTGGCGTTGTCAATTGCAGAGCGCGGTGGCGCAGGCGCGAGCGCGGCCTGGTCACGGCTGGTCGACGTGCTGGAGGAAAGCGGCGATCTCGACCGCAAGACCGAGGGCCTGGCCCCGGCCGAGGATTATGCCCGGCGCGCTGCGGCGGGGCAGGGCTTCACCCGGCCGGAACTCGCCGTGCTGCTGTCCTCGTCAAAACTGGTGCTGCAGCGCGCGCTGGAAGAAAGCGCGGTGGTGGACGATCCCGTGCTGGAAGAGGAACTGGTCGCGGCATTCCCGCCTGCGATGCAGGAACGCTTCGAAACCGACATCACCCATCACCGCCTGCGGCGCGAGATCATCGCCACCAAGCTTGCCAACCGCATCGTCAACCGCATGGGGCCGGTCCATCCGTTCGAACTGGTGGAGGAAGAAGGCTGTTCGCTGGCGCAGGTTGCCGCCGCGTTCGTGGCGGCGGAGCGGTTGCTGGACCTGCGCGAGACCTGGCGCCTGCTTGATGAAACGCCGATGCCGGAAGCGCTGCGGCTTGCCATGTTCGAGCGCGTGGCGGCGGCGCTGCGCGCGCATGTGGCCGATGTGCTGCGCGCCGGACGTGGCGGCATTGCCGTGAACGATCTGATCGAGGATCTGTGCGGTGGTGTTGGCCTACTGTCGCATACGGCGGCGCAGCTGCTGCGGGGCGAGGCCCAGGCCCAGGCGCGGCGCATGGCGCAGGCTCTGGCCGATGCGGGCATTCCGGGCGAAGTGGCGGCGCGGGTGGTCCATCTTTACGATATGGACGGGGCGATCGGCCTTGCCCACCTGGCGGGCGAACTGAATGTGGATGCCGCTGCGCTGACCGGCGCATTTGCCGATCTGGGGGCGCAATTGGGGCTCGATTGGGCGCAGCAGGCGGCCAGCCGGATGACGCCTTCCGATCCATGGGAGCGCCTGCTGGTTTCAGGCCTGGCGCGTGACTTCCAGCAGATGCGGCTCGATTTCCTGGCGCGCCATGCGGCCGATGGAGGCCCCGATGCGGCGGTGGCGCGCTGGGTGGATGCCCATGCCGCCCCTGTCCGCCAGTTCCGTGCGCTGGTGGCGCGGGCCCAGGCGACGGCAGTGGTGGCCCCGGCCATGCTTGCCCAGTTGGCCAGCCAGGCGCGGACGCTGATGATGAGATAACCTGGTCGCGGATCGGACATATTGACCGTGGCGGATCGGACAAATTGACCGCGATCAGTTGACGACGCGCCACTTTTGTCCAAACCGGCCCGCAAAGCCGGGAGGATTCGCATGGATCGTGCAGATGTGGTGATTGTGGGTGCAGGGCACGGGGGCGCGCAGGCGGCCATCGCGCTGCGTCAGAACGGTTTCGAAGGATCGATCGTGGTGATCGGGCGCGAACCGGAACTGCCCTATGAACGCCCGCCGCTGTCCAAGGAATACCTGGCGCGTGACAAGACCTTCGACCGCATCCTGATCCGCCCGGCGCAGTTCTGGCAGGACAAGCAGGTGACAATGCGTCTCGGCACCGAAGTGACTGCGATCGACCCGGCGGCGAAGGTGGCGACGCTTTCCGATGGCAAGACCATCGAATATGGTTCGATGATCTGGGCCGCCGGCGGCGATCCGCGCCGGCTTTCCTGCGTCGGGGCAGACCTTGCCGGGGTCCACGCGGTGCGCACGCGCGAGGACGTGGACCGGCTGATGGGTGAACTGGATGCCGGTGCAAAGCGCGCCGTGGTGATTGGCGGCGGGTATATCGGGCTTGAGGCGGCGGCGGTGCTGACCAAGCTTGGCTGCTCGGTCGTGCTGCTGGAGGCGCTGCCCCGCGTGCTGGCGCGCGTGGCGGGTGAGGCATTGTCGGAATTCTACCAGGCCGATCACCGCGCCCATGGCGTGGACCTGCGCACCGGCGCGGCGATGGACTGCATCGAAGGCGACGGCACCAAGGTGACCGGCGTGAAGATGCAGGACGGTTCGATCGTGCCGGCCGAAATCGTGATCGTCGGCATCGGCATCGTGCCTTGCGTGGGCCCGCTGCTGACCGCAGGCGCGGCGGGCGGCAACGGGGTGGACGTGGACGAATACTGCCGCACCTCGCTGCCCGATGTCTATGCGATCGGCGATTGCGCCGCCCATGCCAACGATTTCGTCGACGGTGCGGTGATGCGGCTGGAATCGGTGCAGAACGCCAACGACATGGCCACCACCGCCGCCAAGGCGATCTGCGGCACCCTGGTGCCTTACAAGGCGACGCCATGGTTCTGGTCAAACCAGTATGACCTGAAGCTGCAGACTGTGGGCCTTTCCACCGGGCATGACCAGGCGGTGCTGCGCGGCGATCCCGCCACGCGCTCGTTCTCGGTGGTTTACCTGAAGGGGGGCAAGGTTGTGGCGCTGGACTGCGTGAACATGGTCAAGGACTATGTCCAGGGCAAGAAGCTGGTGGAAGCGCGCGCCCAGATCGCGCCCGAAAAGCTGGCCGACGCCAGCGTGCCGCTCAAGGAACTGGCATAACCGCGGCGAGGCGGCCAAGCGCCCAGCTTGCCGCCTCCGCCACGGCCGGGTCAGGGTCTGCCAGCAGGCGCTGGGCCGGGGCAAACAGCGTGGCATCGCCGCTGTTGCCGGCAGCATATAGGCAATTGCGCACGAAGCGATCACGCCCGATGCGCTTGATCGGCGATCCGGCAAAGACGGTGCGGAACGTGGCGTCGTCCAGCGCCAGCAGATCCGCCAGCCGGGGCGCCGCCAGCTCCGCACGGGGCAGAAACGCCCGGTTCGCCTGCGCCGCGCTGGCGAAGCTGTTCCATGGGCAGACGGCCAGGCAATCGTCGCAGCCATAGATGCGGTTGCCCAGCGCAGCGCGAAATTCCTCGGGAATCGGCCCCTTGTGCTCGATCGTGAGGTACGAGATGCAGCGTCGCGCATCGAGGCGATAGGGCGCGGGGAAGGCCTGCGTGGGGCAGGCCTGCTGGCACGCGCTGCACGATCCGCAGCGATCCGGGTGTGCGCCATCGGTTGGCAGGTCCAGCGTGGTGTAGATCGCCCCGAGGAACAGCCATGAGCCATGGCTGCGGCTGACCAGGTTGGTGTGCTTGCCCTGCCAGCCGATGCCCGCCGCCTGGCCCAGCGGCTTTTCCATCACCGGAGCGGTATCGACGAAGACCTTGACCTCCGCCCCCGGCGCTTCGGCCACAATCCAGCGCGCCAGCGCCTTGAGCATCCGCTTGACCACGTCATGGTAGTCGGCCCCTCGCGCATAGGTGGAGATGCGCGCGCGGCCACGATTCCCCGCCAGCGCCAGCGGATCGGCAGCGGGGGCATAGCTCATGCCCAGCGCGATCACGCTGCGCGCATCAGGCCAGAGCGATTGCGGGCCGCGGCGGTGATGGAGGCGCGTCTCCATCCAGTCCATGCTGCCATGGCTGCCTTCGCCCAGCCACTGCTCCAGCCGCTCGGCACGCACCGGGTCGTCGGCCGCAGGCGCGATGCCGCAGGCGGCAAAGCCCAGCCGCGCCGCCTCGTCCTTCAGCCGGGAGACAAGCCTTGCCGCGCCGTTAACCAAACTTGCCGCCCCGTTCGTTCATGCCCTAGGGTTAACGCCATGCGCCATGAAGATCGAGTTAGGGACTTGGGCTGTGGAGGGCAATGAAGTCGACGCAGCCGGCCGCGAACTGGCGATCGAGGCGCGCGGGCTGGTCAAGCGGTTCGACGGTTTCACGGCGGTGGACGGCGTCGACATCTCGGTGCCGCGTGGCGCGATCTATGGCATCCTTGGCCCAAATGGCGCGGGCAAGACGACTACGCTGCGCATGCTGCTGGGCATCATCGATCCCGACGAAGGCCATCGCCGCGTGCTGGGGCATGACCGGCCCACCGACGTTGCCCGCCGGATCGGTTACCTGCCCGAAGAGCGCGGCCTCTATCCGGCGATGAAGGCCTATGAGGCGATCGCCTTTCTCGCCGCGCTGCGTGGCGTGCCGTTGAAGGAGGGGCGCCGGCGTGGGCGCGAACTGCTGGAGGAGAACGGCCTCGGCTATGCCGCCGATCGCCAGATCCGCCAGCTTTCCAAAGGCATGGCGCAGCAGGTCCAGCTGCTTGGCACCCTCGTGCACAAGCCTGACCTTGTTGTGCTGGATGAACCGTTTTCCGGCCTCGATGCGCTGAACCAGGGCAAGCTGGAGCGGCTGATCCGCCAGCTTGCGGCCGATGGCACCACGGTGATCTTTTCCACCCACGTCATCGCCCATGCCGAGCGCATGTGCAACCAGGTGGCGATCATCGCGGGGGGGAAGGTTCCCTTCGCCGGGCCGGTGGACGTGGCGCGGGACCGGCTGCGTCCGCAGGTGCGGCTGGAGACGCGCGCACAGGACGGGCCATGGCGCGCCGCGTTGCCTGCCGATGCCCGGCACGAAGGGGCGTTCTGGCACTTCACGCTGCCCGAAAGCGGGGTCGAGCCCTTGCTGCGCGCACTGATCGAGGGCGATGCGGGCATCCTCAGCCTTTCGATCGAACGCGCCGGGCTGCACGATGCCTTTGTCGCCATCGCGGGTGAAGCCGCGGCGCGGGCGCTGGAAGCCAATCCCGAAGAAGAGGGTCGCCGCTGATGTTGTCGCACCGCCTGCACGCCGCCTGGGTCGTCGCGCGCCGCGATTTCGTGGCGGTGATCTTTTCCAAGGCGTTCATCTTCTTCCTGCTCGGCCCGCTGTTCCCGGTGATCGTGGGCATGATGGCCGGATCGATCGGCGCCACGGTCCAGCGCGATCTCGATCGCCCGGTGATCGGCGTGGCCATGCCCGCGCATGAAGGAGACCTGATGGTTGTGGCGCGCGATGCCGTGGCCCGACAGCTCGATGGCCGCGTGCCCGAACTGGTCGTGCTCAAGCGGTTGCGCGATGGCGAGGCGTTCGACGCGCGCGTGGCGCTCGGCAGTGGGCAGGGCGTGGCCGCTATCATCACCGGCACCCGCGCCGCGCCGGTGCTCACCGGCACGCCCGAACGGATCGACCAGTGGCAGGGCATCGTCGGCCTGATTGCCGCGCGTGCCGTGGAAAAGGCGCCGCAGGGCTATCCGATCGTGCAGGTGGCCGAAGTGAAGACCAGCGTGGCCAAGCAGCGCAACGAACAAGTGCTGACCGCGCAGGCGGGCCAGGTGCTCCTGTTCCTGCTCACCATGTTGCTGGCAGGCATGGTCCTGTCCAACCTGGTCGAGGAAAAGGCCAACAAGATCATCGAAGTGCTGGCCGCTTCCATTCCCATGGACGCGCTGTTCCTGGGCAAGCTGTTCGCGATGCTGGCGGTGAGCATGGTCGGCATCGCGGTGTGGGGTTCGGGCTATGGCCTGCTGGTGCTGGTGGGGCAGAAGTCTGCCCCGCTGCTCGCCGCGCCGGCCGTGGGCTGGCCGATGTTCCTGGCGCTGGGTTTTGCCTACTTCGCGATGGCCTACCTCCTGCTTGGCTCGATGTTCCTCGCCATCGGCGGCCTGGCGACGACCGTGCGCGAAGTGCAGACGCTGTCGATGCCTGCCACCATGCTGCAGCTGATCGTGTTCTTCTTCGCCAGCTATGCGCTGGCCCGTCCCGGCACGTGGATCGAAACGGCCTCGCGGGTTTTCCCGGTCAGCTCGCCCTATGCGATGCTGGCCAGCGCGGCCCAGTCTTCCGCGCTCGCACCCCACCTTGTGGCGCTGGCGTGGCAGGCGCTCTGGGTCGGGCTGATGGTCCGCTTCGGATCGCAGCTGTTCCGTCGCACGGTGATGAAGAGCGGCCCGGCACGCCCGCGCAAGGCGAAGCGTCGAAAGGCCGTGGCCGCCTGAGCTGCGCCTTATTGACACCCTTGTAGGTTGCGGAAATAGTACCTCTGCAAGGGACTCGCATTCACGACGGGTCCGCGGAGGATGCCATGGCCACGCAATTCGCAGACCAGACTGCGTTCACCTACCGTTCGTCGCCCACCGCCAACGAAGTGTTCGAACAATGGCTGCACGCCAATCCGCAGGCGCGCCCGGTCCACACCCACCCGTGGGACGTCAGCCGCTCGGACATCTATGTGAACGACACCTGGGGCCCGATCTTTGCGGAAATGCGTGCGCAGGCGCCGGTCAACAAGGTCACCGGCACGCCCTATGGCGATTACTGGAACGTGGTCAGCCACAAGGCAGTCCTCCACGTCGAATCGCTGCCCGAGATCTTTTCCTCCTCATGGCAGCACGGCGGCATCACGATCGGCGATCCACCGCCCGATATCGACCCGGCCAAGCTGGCGGAGCGCCAGCTGCCGATGTTCATCGCGATGGACCGGCCCGAACACACCGGCCAGCGCCGCACCGTGGCCCCGGCGTTCACCCCGGGCAAGATCGTGGAGATGGAGGCGGAGATCCGCCGCCGCACGGCCGCCGTTCTCGATTCGCTGCCGCTGGGTGAACGTTTCGATTGGGTGGACCAGGTTTCGATCGAACTGACCACCGGCATGCTGGCGATCCTGTTCGGCTTTCCGTGGGAAGACCGCCGACTGCTGACGTTCTGGTCAGACTGGGCGGGCGACGTGGAGCTGACGCTGGCGAGCGAGCTTTCTGACCAGCGCTTTGAATTCCTGGGCGAAATGGCCCATTATTTCCAGCGCCTGTGGATCGATCGCATGGGGAGGCCGCCTTCGCCCGATCTGATCTCGATGATGATCCATTCCCCGGCGATGAACCACATGAGCCCGCAGGAATTCATGGGCAACCTGATCCTGCTGATCGTGGGCGGAAACGATACCACGCGCAACACGATGTCGGGCATCATCCACGCGCTGCACCAGTTCCCCGATCAGCGCGCCATCCTTGAAGCCGATGGATCGCTGATCCCCAACGCGGTGCAGGAATGCATCCGCTTCGTTACCCCGCTGTCGCACATGCGCCGCACCGCCGTGTCCGATGCCGAGCTGTTCGGGCAACAGATAAGCGCGGGTGACAAGGTGGTGATGTGGTACATCTCCGCCAACCGCGACGAAGCGGTGTTCGAAAACCCCGACAAGCTGATCGTCACGCGCGAGAACGCAAGACGGCACCTTTCGTTCGGCCATGGCATCCACCGCTGCGTGGGCGCGCGCCTGGCTGAGCTGCAGTTGCGCGTTCTGCTGGAAGAGATGCGCGAACGCCGCCTGAGGGTTCATGTGGCGGGCAAAGTGGAGCGGGTCCGCGCCAACTTCGTGCATGGCTTCCGCCTCATGGAGGTTGAGGTCGAACGCTATTGAGGCCTTGATGATCATTCCTGCATGCGGTGTGACGGCGGTCACCCCGCGTTCAGGCTGGCGGGGTTAACTCCGCCACAGTCCTGGGCGGGGCCACCCGATGCCCCCCTCGTGCCCCGCCCGGGACGGACCATTCGAAGGGTACCACCGGTGACGACCCCGCTTGCCGATTCCGCATCGATCCAGGCCTCCACCCGCCGCCGTTTCCTCGGGATGCTGGGTGCAGGAACAGCCATGGCCTTTGCCGGCGCCTGCAGCGCGCGACCGGCCGTGGCGGGGACGTTTCCGGTCCGGCACAGCGACGCCGAATGGCGGCGCCTGCTCACGCCCGACCAGTATACATACTGCGCCAGGCGGGCACCGAGCGCCCCTTCACCTCGCCCCTGCTGAAGGAACACCGCAAGGGCACGTTCGTCTGTGCGGCTGACGGCAATCCGCTGTTCTCCAGCACCACGAAGTTTGAAAGCGGCACGGGCTGGCCCAGCTTCTGGCGCCCGTTGAAGGGTGCGGTCGGCACCAGCACGGACAGCTCCTTCGGCATGAGCCGGACGGAAGTGCACTGCTCGCGCTGCGGCGGACACCTTGGCCACGTGTTCGACGATGGCCCGCCCCCCACCGGCAAGCGGTATTGCATGAACGGTGACGCGCTGCGCTTCCAGCCGGCCTGACAAAGGCCTTTTTCCACGAAGCAACAGTTTCCGATTCCGCTGCGCCCCGGCGTGTGGCAAGCGCTGGCGCGATGCAGCGTCCTGCGCTCCTTGTCGTGCTGGCCCTGGTGGCGGCGGTGCTGCTCCAGCACGGTACCGGCGGCCCGATGCGCTATGGCGCACCGGTGCGCAAGACGGACCTGATGCCTGATTTGCGGACAGGCGGCGGCATCCCGAAGCTTGGCCGGCTGGAACTGGTCGGCGCATGGCAGCTGAACAGCGTCTATCGCGATTTCGGCAACTTTTCCGCGATGCGCCAGCTCAAGAGCGGGACGATCCTCGCGCTCAGCGATCGCAACGATTACATGGAATTCGTCCCGCCGGACCGGCCCGGCCCCTTTGCGGTGCTGCGACAGGGGGTGACGATGCACGGCAAGTGGGGCGATCCGCCGCCATCGGCCGATGCGGAAGCCTTCGTGGTCGATCCCGCCAACCAGGATATCGTCCTTGCTTCGGAAGGCGTGGGTGAACTCTATCGCTTCTCACCTGATCTGGTGCGGCATCGGCGGATCCCGGTGCCCGAACTGGCGGCATGGCCAGAAAACAAGGGGCCCGAGGCGATGGTCCTGTTGCAGGACGGGCGGTTGGTGATCCTGGGCGAGACCTATACCGATTGGGATGACGAGAAGCTGCATCCCGGGCTTGTCTTTTCCGGCATTCCCGGCCCGGCGCACCCCCAGCGGCCTGGCCACTTCACCATCGCCATGCCGGCCGGGTTCCGGCCGGTGGAGCTGGAACAACTGCCCGATGGGCGGCTGCTGGTGCTGGGGCGCAGCTTTTCGATCACCGGTTTTCGCAACGTCATCGCCCTTGTCGATTCGCGGGCAATCCGGGCGGGCGCAACCGTGGCAACGCAGGAGATTGCGCGAATCGACGACCCGCGCATCCGCGACAACTTCGAAGGAATGGCCGTGACCGCGGA
Source organism: Novosphingobium cyanobacteriorum (assembly GCF_029436685.1). Lineage (GTDB taxonomy): Bacteria > Pseudomonadota > Alphaproteobacteria > Sphingomonadales > Sphingomonadaceae > Novosphingobium > Novosphingobium cyanobacteriorum. The sequence goes on along the minus strand of NZ_JAROCY010000006.1, from coordinate 173,079 downwards.
TGCCGATGGAAAGCCGGCCATCTGGATCATTTCGGACAGCAACCTGATGGTGCGCCTGCAACGCACCCTGCTGCTGAAGCTGCGGTTTAGAGCGGCGTACCGTATATCTGATCCACCCTGACGGAGCCGATTTTGGCCCATCGCGAGGAGCGAGGAGGGAGCCATGCCGTCGCATAGTGACCGACGAGGGACGAAGCGCTGGGCCAAAAGCGGCCCGCCGCTTCGCGGTTGCCACAGGAAGCGGCTCGGACAGCGTCACGCTGCTGGGACGGGAAACCAGCCCGCCCTGCACAGCGCTCCTTGCCGAGAAGCTTCCTGAGGCAATCAGGGTGGGTCAGATATACGGTACGCCGCTCTAAGTAGATACGCAAAAAGCCCCGCCGAAGCGGGGCTTTGGCTTGGCACCCGGTCGGCATGCCGACCGGAGCGCAATCAGGCGGCGACGGCCTTCTTGAGGTCGCGCTTCACCTTCAGGGCGCGGGCCGACAGCTTGGTGTCGTCCTGCTTCAGCAGCCAGTTGTCCAGGCCGCCGTTGTGCTCAACCGAGCGCAGGCCGTGCGTGGAAACGCGGAACTTGAAGCTGCGGTCCAGCTTCTCGCTCATCAGCGTCACGTTCTGCAGGTTGGGCAGGAACAGACGCTTGGTCTTGTTGTTGGCGTGGCTGACATTGTGGCCGACCTGGCGACCCTTGCCGGTCAGTTCGCAGATGCGCGACATGGCTGAAACTCGCTTTGTGTTCGATAATACCTATCGGGAAGGCGCGGCTCTTATCGATTCACCGGACGAAGTCAAGGATTCGCAAGTTGCGGATCGCGCTTTGCCGGTTTAGCCGACTGCCATGACCCGCTGGCCGCTGCCCGATCCGATGAAGCTCGCGCTGGAGCTGGCCCGTGCTGCCGCAGGTGCGGGCGAAGTGCCCATCGGCGCGGTCGTGGTCAAGGACGGGCAGGTGATCGCCACGGCGCACAACGCCCCCAGGGCACAGCGTGACCCCACCGCCCATGCCGAAGTGCTGGCGATTCGCGCTGCTGCCGCCGCGTTGGGGCAGGAACGGCTGGATGGCTGCGACCTGTGGGTCACGCTGGAACCCTGTGCGATGTGTGCCGGGGCCATCGTCCACGCCCGGCTTGACCGGGTTTACTACGCCGCCTCCGATGCCAAGGGCGGGGCGGTGGAACACGGCGCGCGCGTGTTCGAACAGCCCACATGCCTGCACCGGCCCGAAGTGTATTCCGGCATGGGCGAAGCCGAAGCGGCAGACCTGTTGCGCACCTTCTTCCGTGAACGCCGTTAGAAGCTGCGCCAGATCTTCAGCGGCGCGTTATCCTGCGCGCCCGGATCGGCGCAGGCGGCGGGCATGAAGCTGGCACCATAGCAAAGATGCATTTCCTGCAGCCAGCCTCGCCTGTTCACCTTCAGCCGGATCGCGGCGGGCGAAAGAAATGGCGTCGCCTCCACCATCGCCTTGCGCAGGTCACCTGCGGTCAGGCCGTCCTGCCGGGATAGCCGCGCCATGTCGGGAAACCGGATCGGCCGCAGCAGCGCCGCCGCCGCGCGGAAATAGCCTTCCGGGCTGCGCGCCATGCAACTGCCATGCTTGGCCCATTCGTGCGCGATCAGGCCCGGGGATGGCGTCAGGCACAGGTTGCGCCGCACGGTCTCCGCCGGCACCGGCCTGGCGGCGCACCATTGCGGCCAAAGGCCCGGCGCGCTTTCCGGCCACAACCCGTGCAGCACGAAGCCGAACCGCCCCATCCTGCCGCTGCATTGCGTGGCGCTGGCCCTGTCACCCTTGCGCGCCTTGCAGAACTCGGGCGACCATGACAGCGCCAGCGTATAGCCGCGGATCGGCAGCACGCGGCGTGGCCCATCGGGGGCGGGCAGGGCAGGCGCCTCCACCCGCGAAGGTACATGGCACTGCCACGCCTGCGCATGGGCCTGCGTGGCGGCGGCAAGCGCGAGCAGGGCCGCTGTCCCGCGCATCGGCCTCATTCGAACGTGGCGACGTCGACCGGACCTTGCCGCCCCTTGCTCTTCAGCCAGATTACCGCATCAGCGCGAAACAGGTAGGCCACGGCGATGACCTGCAGCACCAGCACCAGCAGCGACAGCGTGAGCCGCAGCGGCGAATAGGAGGTCATCAGTTGCCATCGCATCCCCGTGCTCACCAGCCCGAAAGCCGTAAGCACGGTGAGGATCCACTTCGCCACGTTGCTGGCGCGCCGGGCGATGAAGAACCAGAACAGCATGTTGATGCCCAAACCGACCAACGCTGCAATCACCAGGAAAACGATGCCGTACTGCAGCTGCGCCATCTGGCGCGTCGCTTCATCGAAGTTGAAGATGAAGTTCAACAGCCCGAAGACCGACGCCCCCAGATAGAGTTTCTCGAACTGGTCGATCGATGTGGGCCGCATGCCTTCACTCCCTCGCTGACGGCCAGCTTAGCAGTCGGGCAAAGGGCGGCAACCGCAGCCGCGGTCAAAGTGGCGTGAAATCCAGCCCGATGTCTGCTGCGGGTGCGCTTTGCGTCAGGCGGCCAACCGAGACGTAGTCCACCCCCGTTGCGGCAATGGCGGCGATTGTATCCAGCCGCACACCGCCCGATGCCTCGCACGGCACCCGGCCCGCCACCACTGCCAGCGCTTCACGCAGCATGTCCGGCCCCATGTTGTCGAGCAGCAGGCGCGTCGCCCCCGCCGCCAGCGCCGGCTCGATCTGGTCGATCCGGTCGACTTCGCAGATCACGTCCTGCACTCCGGCAGCCAGCGCGCGCTTCACCGCCTCGGCCACGCCGCCCGCAACCAGCACGTGGTTGTCCTTTATCATCGCCGCGTCCCACAGCCCCATGCGGTGGTTGTGGCCGCCGCCGGTGCGCACGGCGTACTTCTCCAGGAGGCGCAGCCCCGGAATGGTCTTGCGCGTATCCAGCAGCTTCGCCCGCGTATCGCCCATCGCGTCGACATAGGTGCGGGTCAGCGTGGCCACGCCGGACAGGTGCTGCACCGTGTTCAGCGCGCTGCGCTCCGCCGTCAGCATCGCCCGCGCATTGCCGACCATGCGCATCAGCGCGCTGCCCGGTTCCACGCGTGCGCCTTCCTCAACCAGGATCTCGATCGCCATCGCCGGGTCCAGCGCGCGGAAGAACGCGGCCGCGATCGGCAGCCCGCACACGGTGATCGCATCGCGGCTGTCCATCACCCCGGAAAACTGCGCGTCCGCCGGGATCACGCTGTTGCTGGTCACGTCGTTCCCGCCGCCCGGCAGGCCTTGCCCAAGGTCCTCGGCCAGCGTGGCGGAAACAAAGGCGGCAAGGTCGAAACCGGGGATGGCAAAGCTGGTCATGCCCGCCCCTTACCCAACCCGGTCCGCCCCTGTCGAGCGAAGCCTGTCAATGGACGAAGCGCGCCACCACGTCGCGATAGGACCGGCTGACCTTCACCTCGGCCCCGCTGTCCAGCACCAGGAAGCATTCGCCATTGGTGTGCGGGCGCACCTGCCGCACCTGATCGAGGTTCACGATCTTGGAGCGGTGCACGCGCTGGAACACGCGCGGGTCAAGCCGGCGCTCAAGGTCCTTCATCGTCTCGCGCAGGATCAGCGAATTGTCGCCGGTGTAGATGCACATGTAATCGCCCGCCGCCTCGATCCGTTCGATCGTGTCGACGTCCACGCGGAAGATCTGGCCGCGATCCTTGATGTTGATCAGCTTTTCGAAGCGGCCCGCCGCCGGCTCGCCATCCTCGGGCATGTCGGGCATCGCATCCGGTGCCACTTCGGCCAGCACGTGCTTCAGCTTTTCGGCCTCTTCCAGCCCGCGCTTTTCCGCCAGTCGGGTGCGCGCGCGGTCCAGCGCATCGGCCAGGCGGTCTTCCTCAACCGGCTTCAGCAGGTAATCCACTGCGTTGGCCTCGAACGCCTTGATCGCGTGTTCGGAATAGGCGGTGACGAACACGAACAGCGGCGGATCGATCTCCATCACGCCTTTCACCACCGAAAAGCCATCGAAGCCGGGCATCTGGATGTCGCAGAACACCAGGTCGGGCTTTTCGGTCTTGATCTTGCGGATTGCCTCTCGCCCGTTCGAGCAGGTGTCGATCACCTCCACGTCCGGAAAAGCCTGCAGCCGCAGCTGGAGGCCCTGGATGGCGAGCTTCTCGTCATCGACGAGGATCGTGCGGATGGTCATGGGTTTCCCTTGGATTGTCCTGAGGCAACCGCGAACAACTTGCGGCACGGAAAGGCGGTTCCCGCCACGCTCACGCCACTGCCTGCGCAGAAGCCGAGGAAGCGGGAGAGACGGAAACGGCAGGCGCGTTTTCGCGCGCCTCGAACGGAAGCTCGACTACCACGGCCACGCCACCCTCGGGCCGGTCGGCAATCTCGAATCGCTGGTTTTCGCCATAGGCCTGCGCCAACCGGTCGCGAATGTTCGCGAGGCCGACGCCCGTTGAATGCTTTGAGCTTTCGCTGGTCACGCCGAACAGCTTCGACGGGTCGGTGCCCGGTGGCAAGCCCGGCCCCGTGTCCGACACGGTGACGCGAAGCATCCCCCCGACGAGTTGCGCATCGATGGTGATCTGCGCCCCTTCCTCCAGCGGGCTCACCGCATACTTGATCGCGTTCTCCACCAGCGGCTGCAGCAGAAGCGATGGCATCAGGCCCTGCTTCGCCTCTTCCTCCACGCGGAATTCGGTGCGCAGCCGCTCCTCGAAGCGCATCCGCTCGATGTCGAGATAGAGCTTCAGCGTCTCGATCTCCTGCGCCACGGTCACCCGCGCAGTCGGCTCATTGATCAGGGTATAGCGCAGGAAGGAAGACAGCCGGCTGAGCATCGCATTGGCCGGTTCGGTCTGCTTCAGCAGCACCAGCGTGGAGATGGAGTTCAGCGTGTTGAACAGGAAGTGCGGGTTCAGCTGATAGCGCAGCATCGCGAGCTGCGCGCTCGTCGCCTGGTTCTCCAGCTGGATCAGCTGGTCGTTCTGTTCTTCCACCTGGATGTAGAAATTGATCGCGTAATACAGGGCGGACCATGCACCAAGCAGCGTCAGGTCAAGGTAGAACACCCCCAGGAACAGCTGCGCAAACCCGGCATCGTTGCTGGTGCGGTAGAGGCTGATCACCCACGAATCGATGAAGGCATAAAGCCCCACCGCGATCGCCAGCACCACCGCCGTCACCCCCCAGGTCACGATCGCGCGGCGGTTGATCAGCGCGCGATAGATCACCGACAGGATCAGCGAGAGCGAAAAGCCGGTGATCGTGGCGATCAGCACGATGATCAGGAACGACCACGGCTGCGCATTGGCGATGCTGGACAGCGCGCGCAGCAGCATCGCCCCGCCCCAGCCAAGGAACTGCAGGCGCCAAAAAGCGCGGTTCTTGTTGCCGAAGAACGGCGTCGGCGGAAGCGGCAGCATGGCCATGCTCGCCAATGTAGCGAGGATGCGCGCGAATGCAAAACACCGCAGCCTCCGGATTGGTGGAGCCTGTCAGGTCTCTCGCTTGAAGAACCGGGGCCAGTCGGGCTCGGGCGCGGCCTTCATCGCGGCGATCTCGGCCACCACTGCCTCGCGCCGCGCCTTCCATCCGCCATGGCCCGGGTCGGGGAACAGGAACGGCTCCTTGGATCGCAGCACCGTTTCGATCATCCGCACCGCGCCCTGTGGATCGTATCCGGCATTGGCCATCAGCCACACCGAAAGCCGGTCCGCCTCACGCTCGGTATGCCGCACCAGCGTCACGCTGCGCGGGCCGCGCTCCAGCACGCCCTGATGGTCCAGCACCGCATGTGCCATCTCGTGCGCCACAATCGCGGCAAAGGCGGCCTCGTCCTGCCCGGTGCTGTCGTAGAACCGTCGGCCGATGCGCACTTCCTCGCGGTTGGCCTTGGCGTATCCCTTCGAATCGTCGAGCATGAAGCGCACGGTGCAGGCGGGTTCGCCCGCCACGGTCACGCTGCGGTTTCCTGCCAGCGCCAGCGTGACCTTGCCGTCGGTCCGTACCGCCGTTTCCAGCCGCGTCTGCAGCCGGATCTGCCGGGTCCATGCGCCGGGCCGGGCCGGAGGCTCGCTGTCCACGGTCGCGTCGGCGATGCCCAGCACGGTATCGTTGGCGGAAAGCCCGGCCTTGGCCGCAGGGCCGCCATCGGCCACCGCCGCCACGGAAATGTCGCCGCCCAGGCCATAGGCCTCGCGCGCCGCAGCCGCATCGTTGAAGGTGCGGGCATCGCCCAGCAGCAGGCCTATGCCCGGCCCACTGCGTGCGCAGAACCGGGCATTGGCGCTGGCCAGCTTCCAGCCGATGGTCTGCACCATCGCATCGCCCTGCTGCAGGTCGTCAACCGGCACGGCACTTGCGGGTATCGCGCCTGCCATCGCCGCTAACGCCAGCAGGGCCTTGCGCGCGATGGTCATCCCTTGCGCGCGGCGTCGATCGCCTGTTGCAGCCGCTCGCGGCCCACTGCGCCGGAAATCAGCTCGCCATTGACGATCCACGCCGGCGTGCCGTTCACGCCCAATTGCCGGGCCATGCCCAGGTTGCGCTCCAGTTCGGCCTGCACCCCGGCATTGCTGGCGAATGTGCGCGCGGCGTTCAGGTTCAGCCCCGCCTTTCCTGCGGCGGCATCGATGCTTTCGGGACTGGGCCGGTCACCGGAAAACATGGCATCGTGGAACGCGCCATATTTGCCCTGTGCGGCGGCGGCCAGCGCCATGCGCGCGGCGGGTTCGCTCTGCGGGCCGATGATCGGCAGTTCGCGCACCACCACCTTCAGGTCGGGGTTCCCGGCGATCAGCGCCTTCACGTCTGCCACGCTGCCCCGGCAGTATGTGCAGGAAAAGTCGGTGAATTCCACCAGTGTCACCTTGCCCTGCGGGTTGCCCATCACCGCGCCGGGGAAGGGGGTTTCCAGCGCTCCCTGCAGCGGCGCAAGCTTGGCCTGCGTCTCGCGCGCCTGCAGCCGGTCCATCGCCTCGGGCAGGATTTCCGGGTGATCGAGGATATAGGCGCGCACCAGCCCTTCCAGCGCGGCGCGCTGCTTCGGGTCTATCCCCGCCTTGGCCAGTTGGCTGTCCAGTTCGGCATTGGCGGCGGGTTCGGTCGCGGCGCGGCGGCTTTCCAGCCACCAGCCAAAGGCGGCGGCGATCATCAGCACGCCGATGGCGAGCAGGGCGAAGGGGCGGATGCGCGTGGCGTTCATCGGCGCAACGCTACTTCTTCTTGCGCGCGCGCTCAATCATTGCGCGGGCAGACATGGCGATATCCTGGGCGCGCAGCCAGTCGGGCGATCCCTTGGGCAGGGCAGCTTCGGCGGTTTCGGCATTCTGGGCGGCTTCCAGCAAGTTCATTTCCATCAGCTGCTGCTCGGCGCTGGCCAGCCGCGCGCGCGGGGTATCCCCTTGCGCTTCATAGACCACGCCCAGCTGGTACCATGCGAACGGGTTGTCATGGTCGCGCGCCACTGCCGTCTTGAGCACCCTTTCCGCCTCGGCAAAGTTGGCCTTGTCCTCGGTGGCGAGCAGCGCGTGACCAAAGGTGGTCGCGATCAGCGGGTTGTTGCGGGACAGCTCGACGGCGCGGCGCAACGGTGGCACCGCCTCTGCCGGCCTGCCCGATTCCAGCAGCACCTGCCCCTTCAGTTCCAGCGCATAGGCATCGTCTGGCTGGGCCTTCAGGATGGCGTCGGTTTCCTCCAGCGCTTTGTCCAGGAACGCCTCCTTGTGATAGGCATAGGCGCGGGCATAGTGCGCGGGCACGTCCTGCAGGTAATCGGGATAGGCCGCCAACGTCGCCTGCGGATCGGCCAGGTATCCGAAGAGCTTGGCCTTCACCCGTAGGAAGCGGGCCTGCAGGTCCGCATCGGGCGGACGGTTCCATGCCGGATCCTGGCTGAACGAATCCTCCAGCGTGGTCAGGCGGTCCGATGTCATCGGGTGCGTGCTGTAGAACTCGCTGTCGGCATTGCGCTTGAAGCCATAGCGCATTTCCAGGTTCTGCAGCTTCTTGAAGAAGTCGATCGATCCCCGGCCGGAAATCCCCGCCTTGGTCAGGAACTGCACGCTCGCGGCGTCCGCGCTCGATTCCTGCGCACGGCTGAACGCCAGGTATTTGCCCAGCGCCGCCTGCTGCCCGGCCATGAAGATGCCCATGCCTGCATCGGCCGATCCCGCCGCCGCCGCCGCCGCGCCCAGCAGCAGGCTCAGCAAGGTGATTCCGGTGGCGGGCTTGGCGCCTTCATCATTGCGGATCACGTGGCCGCCGGTGATGTGGCCCAGTTCGTGCGCCACCACGCCCTGCACCTGGTTCACGTTGTCGGCCGCGCCGATCAGGCCCGAATGGATGTAGATCGCCTGCCCCCCGGCCACGAAGGCGTTGATGCTGCCATCGTTCAGCAGCACCAGGTCCACGTTCTTCGGGTCGAGCCCCGCCGCCGCGATGATCGGGGCTGACAGGTCGCGGAACAGCGCCTCGGTCTCCGCATCGCGCAGCACGCCCTGCGCGGCGGCGGGCCGTGCGGAAAATGCCAGGGTGGCAAGGACGGCGACGATCAGGCGAAAGGTGCGGCGCATCTGGTCCCAGCCTTATCGGGCTGCCGCCTGAACGGCTGGTGAAGGTTGTGTCACATCCCGCAGGAACGGCAGCACCGCGTCCAGCACGCGCGGATCGCGCGCGAACGGGCGGGCAAAGCGCATGATCACGCCTTCGTGGCTCATGCCTTCCAGGATGATCGCCTGCGTGGGCTGCCCGGCGTTTGTCATCGCCCTGGCCAACGCGATGGAATTGCGCGGTTTTACCGTGATGTCGGTGCTGCCGTGGATCAGCAGCAACGGTGGCGCCCCGGCGCGGGCGTGGTTCACCGGCTGGGTATCCGCCGGATCGGGCGCCTGGCCAAAGCTGTCGATCGATGCCTTCACGTCAAAGGGATAGAAGTCATAGGGCCCCGAAAGCCCCACCACCCCGCGCAGCGCGCCGGGCGAAAGCCCCACCGCGTTCAGCCAGCGCGGGTCAAGCCCCAGCATCATCGCGTTATAGGCGCCCGCGGAATGGCCCATCAGCACCAGCCGTGCAGGATCGCCCCCATGTTCGGCGGCATGGTCTTCCACCCACTTCACCGCCAGCGCGCCGTCCTCCAGCATCGCGGGATAGCGCACATGCGGGAAGTGGCGGTATCCCGCCAGCACCACGGCATAGCCCTGCGGCGCCAGCGCCCGCGCCATGAAGCGATAATCGTGCGGATTGCCGCTGTTCCACCCGCCGCCATGGATGAACACCACCACCGGCAGCTTGCCGCCCGCTCCCCCTGCTTTGGCTTCGGCCGGCAGGAACATCTCCAGCTTCTGCGCCTTGTCCGGCCCGAACTGCGCCGCCGCCACCAGCCGCACCGCGCCGTCCCCGCCGCGCAGGAACCGGTCTGCCGCATCCAGCGTGCCCACCGCGTTGGTGTTGATGGCATGGGCATAGGCGGCATAGAGCGCCACCAGAACGAGGGCGAGCGCGGTCAACGACCAGCCGAGCATGCCCATCTGCGGAATTCCCACGCGCCGCCGTTCCTGCCTGCCGCTCATTGCGAACGGCTAGCAGGATGCGGGCGGGCCGGGAATCTCTTTTAGCCGACCAGCTTGCGCGCCGCGCGTTCGAACAGCGGCAGGTCGTCCTCGATCTCGCCAAGCAGGGCCACGGTGCCATCGGGCAGGCGGCGCACCACCACCAGGGCAAACTCGGCCCCCTGCGCAGGCAGTGTCTCGATGCGTCGTGGCGGCAAGGCGCGCAGCGACTCGGCCAGCACTTCGGTGCTGCTGCGCCCGTCGCGCCCGGCTTCCTCGCGGCGCAGGCGGCGCTCGGTGGAAACCACGCCCTTCAGCCCGCCTGGCGCATCGGCCAGGAACCGGCCCAGCTCCCCACGGCCCAGCCCCAGCCGCTGCGCATGGTTCAGCGCCGTCACGAACTCGGTCAGCCGTGTCTTGTCGTAATCCGCACCGAACACCAGCTTCACCAGCGGCGTCAGCGGCGCGCGTTCCTGCATGGTCAGGCCGGCTTCGGCCACCATCTCGGCATATTCGTCGGGCTCGGCCTGCGCCGCCAGGGCAAAGTCCCAGGCACGGCCGATCGCGGCATAGAGCGCGCTGCGGGTGCGGTCCTCGCTCGAATTGGCGGCCGCGGCATAGTCCCGCGCCGAAGCCAGCCAGTCGGCCAGCGTCATCTCCGCCGTGGCGTCGGCGCCGAACGAGGGCGAGGGAATGTCCGCCAAGTCGTCGTCGAAAGCATTGGGGAAGGGCAGGATCTCGCCATAATCGGCCAGATCCAGCGTGGCCGGGCCATCGGCCCATTCGGCCAGCGGCGCCCCGAACGGTTCGCCCCGCTTGGGTGAAGGCTCTTCCAGCGACTGTCCCAGTTCCAGCAGCAGCTCGTCGGTCGTGTGCTGCTCGGCCAGTTCCTTCCAGTTGATCACGCCATAGATGTAGTCGATCGTCTCGTTGTCGGTCGAAAACGGCAGCAGGATGCCGCGATACAGGATCGTGCGCCCGCGCTGGTTGACGAACTCGGCTTCGAATCCGATCGGCGCCTTGTTGGCGATGATCTGTAGGTAATGGTCGGTGATTCGCGAAAGCAGCGATCGGCCGGGCACATCGCTCAGCCGGTGAAGCGCGTGTTCGGCGCCGCATTCGTCGGCCAGCGCCTGGCCCACCAGCATGATGGAAGGGTCTTCAAGCCCTTCGTCGAAATGCAGCAGCACCGCGTTCGCGGCAAAATCCGGCACCTTGCCCGCCAGCAGCGTATCGGGCCGGGGATACTGGCCCTGTCCCAGCAGGCTGGCCCAGAAGTTGTAGGCGCGCACCTGCATGCGGCGCTCGTCCTGCCCCACCACGGGCGGCGGCGCCTCAACCACCATGTCGTCAGCATGATCGTCCCGGGAATCGAATCCGGAACCGTAAAGACCGTCCATTGCAGGGCACCTTCGTTTGATTGGTGCCGTTCTGGCGCAACATGGTGAAGAATCCCTTAAGTTGCGCCGCGACTTGTTCGTGGAAGGGACACCGGCTTCGGCCTTTCCCAGCGGCACAGACCGGAACAACCGGCAACACTCTCAAGCTACAAGGCCGCGCACTTCCTCCAGGGATTGCCGGTCGTTTCTCCTGATTCGGGATGTAGGCCGCGTCCCAGTCAGTCCGTGAACTTGTCGGCCTTGCGCCTGCCGAAGCGCATGCCGCGTTCGAGGCGGGCGCGAAGCTGGGTGTAGTAGGCTTCGAGGAAGGCGCGTTCGTCGCCGCGGCCGGCGTTCCAGCCGATCTTGCGGCAGATGGTCTCGGCCACTTCGGCCAGCGCCTCGGGGCGGTCGTCACGCAGCACGCGTTCCAGCACCTGCAGCTCGTATTCGCCGTAGACCGAGAGTTCGGCTTCACCGAACACGTATTGCGCGCCGGTGGCCGCGCTGCGCCCGCCGCCGGCCTCGCCCAGCGAGAGCGCCTGCTCCAGCTTGCGCCGCTGCGCCTCCACCACCCAGGTGCCGGCGATCACGTCGCCACAGCGCAGCGCATCGCGGTTGGTCAGCGGGAACAGCACGAAGATGAGAAACCACAGCGCGCCCGCCCAGCCCGCCATCTCGGTATCGCCGCCGGCGGAGATCGCACCGCCGATGAACACCACCGGCATGAACAGTTCGATATCGCGGACGAGATTGCGCGCGATCACTGCTTCGGTGGTGAGGCGGCCGACGCCGTCTTCCTGCGCGCGCGCCGCCACGCGGATGCCGGTTATGCGCTTTCCCGGCGTGGCCCCGCGCGCGCCCAGTTCGAAATAGAGGAACCAGGCGTTGCGGAACACGAACATGGCGATGATCCACACGATCACCAGCGCCTGCACCGCGTGGCCGCCGACGCCTTCGGGCTTGCCATCAAGCTGCAGGCCGACGCCGCGCGCGATGAACAGCAGGGCGAGCGTGGTGACCATCATCGCCAGGCCGATCAGGAACAGGTCGATCAGCAGCGCCGCGGCGCGCGCCCCGCGCGAGGCGATGGTGACCGAGAGGCGCAGCCCTTCGGGCGTGACGATGGTGCGGCGGCGGCGCTCTTCGTGATCCAGCGGGCGTCGGCCGGCTTCGCGGCGTTGGCGGAAGGGCAGCGAAATCGCCATCAGCCGATCACCTCTGCCCGGTTACGCCGCCAGGCAAAGAAATAGCCGATCCAGAACACCAGCATGAAGCTGCCGATGATCAGGCGTGGCACGGTGGCATCGACAAGCTGGCGGGCAAAGCCTTCGAGCAGGCCGGCGCAGATCAGCATGATCACCACCCCGGCCATGACCTGCGCCGTGCGGCGGCCGGCGCGAGCCGCGGCTTCGAGCACAGGGAGATCGCCGGGAAAGGCCATGGCGCGGCCGATGTGGATGCCGCTGGCGCCGGCGAGCAGGATGGCGAACAGTTCGGTGGTGCCGTGGACGAAGAGCCAGCCGACCAGATCGAACAGCAGGCCCTGCCCGTGATAGAGCCACAGCAGCGCGCCCAGCGAGGCGGTGTTGTGTACCAGCAGCAGCAAGGATGGCACGCCGAAGGCAAAGCCGAGCGCATAGGCGAGGATCGAGACCTGCGCGTTGTTGGAAAACAGTGCGGCGGCGAAGATGGCCATGCCATCCTGCCCCTGGTTGCCGTGAATCACCTTTTCCAGCACCGCGCGTGAGGCGCCGGGCACGCGTTCGTCACCCGCGCCGACCAGCGAATAGTACCAATCGGGGTTGTGCGTCACCAGCAGCCAGCCGACCACGGTGCCGGCGATCATGGTGGCAAGCGCGATCAGGATGTCGATCCCCAGCGCGCGCACGCTGGCACCCCAGCCGCCGCCGAGGAAGCGCCGCAGCCAGTTGCCGAGGCTGGCGCGCGGGCCATAGACGATGAACCACGCGCGCTGCACCAGCCCTTCGAGCCAGGTGATCGTGGCGCGATCAAGCGAGGTTTCCCGTGCGATGGCCAGGCTGGAGGCGACGTTGCGGTACAGCGCCGGAAGGGCCAGCAGATCATCATCCGAGATGCGGCGCAGGCGACCCTGTTCGACACGGGTGACGATCGCTTCGAGCCGCTTCCAGTCACCTTCGCGTTCCAGGCGAAAGCGGTCGGAGCGCAGCGCGGCCTGTTCCGCATCGGCAACGGCTTCCACTTCCGAGCGGGAGAAGCGGCCCATGACGCGGGCGGCGAGGGTTGGCTGCGTGCTCATCCCAGACTCCCCTGCCGCTTCACCGCGAGATAGGCGTCGAGCAGGCGGTTGCCGATCTTGTCATGCGGCGCTTCGACCACGCGCACGCCGAGGTGGCGCAGGCGTTGCAGCACCACGGCGCGCTGGCGTTGCAGGGTATCGGCGGTGACGGCCATGGCCGCCTGCTGCACCGTATCGACCGGGGCGGAGACGATCCCGGCCAGTTCGGCATCGGCCATGACAACGAACAGCACGAGGTGCTTTTCCACCAGCCGGGCGATGTTCTCGATCATCAGTTCGGCACTGGTGGGATCGGTGAAATCGGAGAAGATCACCACCAGCGAGCGCCGTTTCAGCCGCGCCGAGAGCGTGGCGAGGGCCAAGGTGAAGTTGGGTTCCTCGGCATGGTAATCGAGCGCGGCGGCGGCCTGCTGCAGACGCAGGAAATCGCGCGTGGTGGTGACGAACGGGGTGAGCACCTGCGGCCGCGCGGCAAAGCCGAACAGGGCAACGCGATCCTGCGCCTTCAACGCGACCCACGCGGTGGTGAGCGCGGCGGTGACGGCGCGGTCAATGCGTGGCAACCCGTCGATGGGTTCACACATCGCCTGTCCGCAATCGAAGGCGAAGACGATCTGGTTGTTGCGCTCGGTCTCGTATTCCTTGGCGAAGAGCCGGGCGTGGCGGGCCGAGCTTTTCCAGTCGATGCGGCGGCGGTCCATGCCGGGTTCGTAATCGGCCAGCGATTCGAACTCGGTCCCTTCACCACGGATGCGCCGGGCGACGAGGCCGAACTGGGCATCGCGCAGGAAGATCTGCAGCGCCGGGCTGCGCACCGGGGTGACATTGGGCCAGACCCGCACGGACTGTTCCACCGGGCGTGATGCGGCGCGATGGGCGAGGCCGAGCGGCCCCTGCCAGCGCAGCCACACGCGCGAGAGCATGCCGGTGCCGCGGCGCGTGGGGACGGTTTCGGTGGCGCCCGACCATGCGCCATCGTGCGGGGCAAGCGGCAGGTCCAGCCGCCCGCCATCGGCCAGCCGGGGATCGCAGCCGAGCGCCGCAACTGGACGCGCCCAGCCGCCGACGCGGGCGAGATCGGCGAGTACGGTGATGCGCAGCGGTTCACCCACTTCGGCATCGGCGGGTGCGATGACCCGCAGATCCGACACCGAGCCTGCGAACAGCGCATCCAGCAGGACGAGCAGCAACAGCGCGCCGCCCAGCGCGGGCGCGGCGATCCACGCGGCGGGCTGGATCGTGGCGACTAGCAGCGCCAGTGGCGCAGCCAGCGCCAGCAGCAGCGCGGCGCGCCCGGTGGGATAGAAGGCGGGCAGGCGCTGCACCTTCAGCGCGGCGCCTCGGTCCGCTGCACCATGTCAGCCACGATCGCTTCCACCTGCCGGCCTTCGATCTCGGCCGCCGGGGACAGCAGCATGCGGTGGCGCAGGACGGCGGTGGCAAGCGCCTTCACATCATCGGGCAGTACATAATCGCGCCCTTCCAGCGCAGCGCGGGCGCGGGCGGCGCCGGCCAGCAGCACAGCCGCGCGGGGGCTGGCCCCGGCAACCAGATCGGCGCTTTCGCGCGTGGCGCGGACCAGCCTGACGACGTAATCGATCACGCTGTCAGCCAGCGTCACCTGCGCCAGCGCGGCGCTGGCCGCGGCGATGCGCGCGGCATCGGTGACGGCGGTGACGCCCAGTTCGGCCGGCTTGCGCGCGCCGCGCCCTTCGCCATAGCGGGCGACGATTTTCGCCTCCTCCTCGGCGGAAGGATAGGGCACCAGCAGCTTGAACAGGAAGCGATCGAGCTGCGCTTCGGGCAGGGGATAGACGCCCTGGCTTTCAATGGGGTTCTGCGTGGCGACCACCATGAAGCGATCCGACAGCGCGTGAACCTCTCCATCCAGGGTGACGCGCCGTTCCTGCATCGCTTCAAGCAGCGCGGCCTGCGTCTTGGGCGGGGTGCGGTTGATCTCGTCGGCCAGCAGCAGTTCGTGGAAGATCGGCCCGCGGGTGAGGGTGAACTGGCTGGTCTGGAAGTTGAACAGGTTGGAGCCGAGGATATCGCCCGGCATCAGATCGGGCGTGAACTGGATGCGGCCGAAATCGAGCCCCAGCGCGGTGGAGAAACACTGCGCGAGGAAGGTCTTGGCCGTGCCCGGGGGCCCTTCGAGCAGGACGTGCCCGCCCGAGAGCATGGCGATCAGCAGGTGGTCGACGATCGCCTCCTGCCCCACCACCGCCTTGGCCACCTCGCCGCGAATGGCCCCGGCCAGATCGCGCACTTCATCAAGGGTCATCTCGCCAGTTCCTTTTCGATTTTCTGTAGCTCCGCTGCGCGGCGGGCGATGTCTTCGGCACGGCGCGCCTGGCGCAGGCGGGCGGCGGCGGCGGAGAAGCGGTCTGGCAGCGCGCGCCGCTCCATGATCGCATCGATCGCGGCCTCGCTTTCCGGCGCAGGACGGCCGCGCGGCAGGCCCAGCGCCGCAACCAGCCGTTCGCGCGCGGCATCGGCATAGGGTGCGGCGATCAGGTGCAGGCGCCCGGTGCGGCGGATCAGCCCGGCGGTGTTGGAGACCAGCGCGGTCTTGCCCAGCGCGATCTCGCGCACCCCGCGCCGTGCCGGTCCGTGGCGGTTGAACGCCCGCCACATCGCCGCCAGCACCGCCATCAGCAGGCACAGCGTGGCGGCAAGGAAGGGCGGCTGGAATGCCAGCGTAAGCAGGTTGGGTGATGCGCCGAGGCCGACCAGCGTGAGGTCGAAGGTAACCGGCTGGTCATGCCCGCCCGCTGCGGCGACGATCAGGTCATGCGCCATCAGCGCGGTGTCGCGGTCGGCAAGGCCCCAGTTGTCGAGCAGGTCAGGCTCGAACACGAGGACAACGGGATAAAGGTCGCCGTCGCCGCCTTCGGATTCGGTGCGGGCGAATTCGGCAAGCGCGGGGTAGTCGCCATCGTCGACCAGCCACGCGGCGAGGATGCGGCCGTCACCCGATTTCACCAGTGGTTCAAGGCCCTGGCCAGTGCCCGAGAGCACGCGGCGATCATCAGGCAGGCGGCCCGATGCATAGGCCGTGCGCCAGCCGCGCGCGGCGGCATCCTGCGGCCGGCCGATGGTGACGGTGACATCGTCGGCAAAGCCGCGCCATTCGGGCGCCATGGTGCCGACGATGGTGGTCCAGCCGCGCTTGATCGCGGGATCGCCGCTGATCTGTTCGGCCACCCATTTGGGCGTGACGACCAGCGTGGGGCCGACATAGCGCCGTTCGGAGACGATCTTCTCGATATCCTCGCCCTTGGCATAGGGCGTGGGCGTGAGCACGAGCAGGCCGGGCTGCTTCAGCGCGTCCTTGGCGCGGGCGCGGTTGACGGTCATGCCGTCGGCCTCGAGCATCGCCGCTAGCGCGGCATAGCCGTTGAGCCCGCGCCCGGCGGCGTGGCTGCCGCCGTTGTTGCTCTGCCCCATCCCGTTGCCGAGCCAGTAGAGCAGGGCGACGAACGCGAGCAGGCCGATCAGCACCAGCCCGATCACCGTGCCCCGGCCAAAGGGTTGGCGATTCATGCGGGGACCGCCCTGGTGGGCAGGGGCGGATCGGTGGGCCTGTCCGATTTGGCAAGGTCCGCCAGCGCGAATTCGGCATAGGCGGTGCGGGCGCGGGTCCAGTCTTCGGTGGTGAGGCCGTGCAGCGCAAAGAGGCTGCGCTCCACCTCGCCAGCGATCACCGCAAAGGCGCGCTTGGCCGCCCACGGCAGTTCGCGGATCGTGGCGATCTCTCGCGCGGTGCTCGACGGGGTGAGCCAATCGGGACGGGCAGTGGAGATCTGGTGGACGCTGCGCTGGAGCAGCAGGTGCGCCGCCTCGCCATAGCGGCCTTCGGCGGCGAGGCGATCGGCATCCTCGAGCAGGGCGATGGCGGCCTCACGCGCAGGAACCCAGCCCGGCGGAGCTGTGGCGGTGGCGGGGCGACGATCGCGCCACAGCGGCCAGAGCAGCGTCCAGGCGATCCATGCGACGCCCGCGACGGCCAGGATCAGCAGGAGCACTTCGACCACGCCCCAGCTGCTGCCGAGGAAACGGCCGATGGGCTCCAGAACCTTGCCGATCGCGCGCAGCAGGCTGATCAGCCATTCGGGCGGTTCGGACTTGGGGGCGACCTTGGGCGTTACCGGGGCGTACTGGATATCGCCCATCGCCCGCGCGGCGCGCCACGCGTGGTCTGCTGCTTCAGTGCCTGCCGATCCCGCTGGTGCCGCCACATCGCGGGTGGTGGCACGAAGCGGCCCGCCTCCGCAAGGGGCGATGCCGCCGTTTTACACCTCAACCCCGCGCGCGTTCCAGCGGATAGGTGCCGAGGATACGCAGGTCCTTGGCGAAGAAGCGCAGTTCCTCCAGCGCGCGGTCCAGCGCGGGCTGGCCGGGCGCACCGATCACGTCGGCAAAGAACTGCGTGGCGGAGAAGCTGGCACCCTTCTGGTAGCTTTCCAGCTTGGTCATGTTCACGCCGTTGGTGGCGAAGCCGCCCAGCGCCTTGTAAAGCGCGGCGGGGATGTTGCGCACCTCGAACACGAACGTGGTGATCGCCTCACCCGTGATCGCGGCGGGATCGAGCGGCTGCTGGGCGAGCAGGACGAAGCGCGTGGTATTGTCATGCGCGTCTTCCACGTTCTCCTCGATCACCTTGAGGCCATAGAGTTCGGCGGCGATCTTCGGCGCGAGGGCGGCGATTGCCGGATCGCCAAGTTCGGCGACAAAGGCTGCGGCGCCCGCCGTATCGGCATAGCTTAATGGCACGATGCCGCGTTCGCGCAGGTAGAAGCGTGATTGACCAAGCGCCTGTGGGTGGCTGTAGGCCGAGGTGAACGGTCCATCGCCCAGCGCCATCAGGCAGGCATGGATTTCCATGAAGTGCTCGCCAGTGATCGAAAGACCGGATTCGGGCAGCAGGAAATGAATGTCGGCCACGCGGCCATGCTGCGAGTTCTCGATGGGGATGATCGCGCGCGCGGCGCGGCCGTCCTTCACCGCATCGAGCGCGTCCTCGAACGAGAAGCAGGGCAGGGGCAGGCAATCGGGCAGCATTTCCAGCGCGGCGCGATGCGAATTGCATCCCGGCGCGCCCTGGAACGCAACGGTCCGCGCCGGATCGGCGGCAGCGGCGGCAGACATCGATTCGACAAGGCGCTGGGCGGGGGCGGGATAGCTGGTCATGGCACGGCGGGGATTAGGCAGCGCGCCACGCGCGGGCAAGGCGCATTCGTCAAATAAGCAGGTCGATCAGCCTTCAATCTCTCTTGCGCAGGGCAAGGGGCCTGACTAGAGCGACGCCAAACACGCGCGGGGGCCGGCAAGGGTGCCGGTATGCGCTGCATGGGGTACGGAATGGACGACCGTTTCAACACCATCGCCGGCTGGACGCTGTTCGGCGGTATCGTGGCTCTGGGGCTTTCGAGCCTCTCGTCGCACTACTTCGAGGCGGACAAGCCGGAACGTCCGGAAAAGCTGGGTTACGTGATCGAGGGCGTGGAAGCTGAAGGCGGCGCGGGCGCTGCGGCGGCTGTCCTGCCGATCGCCAACCGCCTGGCCACCGCCGATGCGGCCAAGGGCGAAGCGACTTTTGCCAAGTGCAAGGCCTGCCACACCATCGATCAGGGCGCTGCCAACGGCATCGGTCCGAACCTGTGGGGTACGGTGGGTGAAGGCATCGCCCAGGGCAAGGGCGGCTTCGCGTTCTCCGATTCGCTGAAGGCCAAGGGTGGCAACTGGGATTTCGCCGCGCTCGACGAGTGGCTGGCCAATCCCAAGAAGTTTGCCGAGGGCACCAAGATGTCGTTCGCCGGCATCGCCGATCCGCAGGAACGCGCCAACGTGATCCTGTACCTGAACACCAAGGGTTCCAACGTGCCGCTGCCCGCGCCCGAAGCCGTTCCGGCGGCTGGTGCGGCCCCGGCCGAAGGCGCTGCCCCGGCAGTTGCCGTGGCGGGTGACGCTGCAGCCGGCGAAAAGGTCTTTGCCAAGTGCAAGGCCTGCCACACCATCGATCAGGGCGCTGCCAACGGCATCGGCCCGAACCTGTGGGGCGTTGCGGGTGAAAAGGTTGCGGGCGACCGCGGCGGCTTCGCCTTCTCCGACGCGCTGAAGGGCAAGGGCGGCGTGTGGGACGACGCGACGCTCGACACGTGGCTCTCTGGCCCCGCCAAGTTCGCGCCCGGCACCAAGATGACCTTCGCCGGCCTGCCCGACGCGAAGCAGCGCGCTGACGTGATCGCCTATCTCAAGTCGAAGAAGTAACCGCTTCTTCCACACACGAGGCATGAAAGGGCGTCCCGGTTGGGGCGCCCTTTTCGTTTGGGCGCGTTCGCCATTCGGCCCGTCTCCGGGCGTGGAACGCGGGCTGCGCCAAGACGCTGCAGGAGCGTTCCCAGACGGAGAAAGCTC
This sequence comes from Novosphingobium cyanobacteriorum, assembly GCF_029436685.1. Lineage (GTDB taxonomy): Bacteria > Pseudomonadota > Alphaproteobacteria > Sphingomonadales > Sphingomonadaceae > Novosphingobium > Novosphingobium cyanobacteriorum. The sequence goes on along the minus strand of NZ_JAROCY010000006.1, from coordinate 153,454 downwards.
CCTTGCAAAACCATCTTCTTGTGGCGTCTTTGCTGTGCGTCGGTCTGGCGGTGGCCATGCCGACCCAGGCCGATGCCGCACGACAATCCCCGCGGCCGACAATCGGGGCAGGCGAGGCGGCCATGCCGGCGGGACGCGTGATCGGACTGATTCGGTCGGCCGAGAACCCGGATTCCGGTGATCCCGTTATCCGATGATCGCGTTATGTGATGGTCACTGGGTCTCGCGCTTGAGCCGTTCCGAAAGTTCGGCGATTTCGAACGGTTCGAGCAGCCATGTGCGCGTGGCCCGTCCTTCGCGATGGACGGGCCTGGTCAGCAGCACACGGGCATTGTCGCGGGCGTGCGGCTTGTAGAGCGCGAAATGCATGGCGCAGTCGCGGATCGTGCCGATGATCGGCGCGCGGCCTTCAAGGTCGATCATCGTCGCGGACTGGTCCCACGCGATATCGGCAACGGTTTCGTGCTGCATCAGACGTCCAGGTTCGCCACGTTGAGCGCGTTTTCCTGGATGAAGTCACGCCGCGGCTCCACCACATCACCCATCAGGCGGGTGAGGATCTCGTCGGTCACGTCGGCGTCCTCGATCTTCACCTGCAGCAGCGAGCGGTTGTTGGGATCAAGCGTGGTCTCCCACAGCTGTTCCGCGTTCATTTCACCCAGCCCCTTGTAGCGCTGGATCGACAGGCCTTTGCGTCCGCCGGCGAAGACCGCCTCGACCAGCTGCGAAGGACGGGTGATGTCACCCTCGCGCGGTTCGGCGCGGGTGCGGGCCGGTGTCTCGGCGTCTTCCTCACCGGCCTGCTCTTCCTCCACCGGTTCCGCTGCGGCGACCGCCGTGGCGCGGACCAGCCTGGCCGGGTTGGCATAGACTTCGGCGTTCTCCGCCGCCAGCTTGGCCAGCTTGCGCGCTTCGGCGCTGGTGAGGAAGCCGGCCTCGATCATGTGGTGGTCGGTCACCCCGCGCCACAGGCGCTGCACGTGATAGCCGCCTTCTTCGGCGATCTGCGCGGTCCAGGTCGCTTCGGGATCACCCCGGTCCAGCCACTGTGCCGCGCGCTGCAGCGCGGCGCTGCGGGCATCGGCCGAAAGATCGGGATCGAGCGCGCCGGCCAGCGCCAGGGCCTCGATGATGTCGGCGTTGTAGCGGCGGGGGACGAACGCCATCAGGTTGCGCAGGCGCAGTGCGTGGTCGACGATATCGGCCAGGTCCTGCCCGCTGCGCGCGCCGCCCGCCGTTTCCAGCACGCGGCCGGAAAGCCCCGCTTCGACGAGGTAGCGATCGAGCGCGGCGTTGTCCTTCAGGTAAACCTCGCTGCGGCCCTTCGCCACCTTGTACAGCGGCGGCTGGGCGATGAAGAGGTGGCCGTTCTTGATCAGCTCAGGCAGCTGGCGGTGGAAGAACGTGAGCAGCAGGGTGCGGATGTGCGCGCCGTCGACGTCGGCGTCGGTCATGATCACGATCTTGTGATAACGCAGCTTTTCGAGGTTGAAGTCCTCGCGGATGCCGGTGCCCATCGCCTGGATCAGCGTCCCGACTTCCTTCGATCCGATGATCCGGTCAAAGCGCGCGCGCTCAACGTTCAGGATCTTGCCCTTCAACGGCAGGATCGCCTGCGTGGCGCGGTCACGCCCCTGTTTGGCAGAGCCGCCGGCCGAATCACCCTCGACCAGGAAGAGTTCGCACAGACGCGGATCGCGCTCCTGGCAGTCGGCCAGTTTGCCCGGCAAGCTGGCGATGTCCATCGCGCCCTTGCGCCGCGTCAGTTCGCGGGCGCGCTTTGCCGCTTCGCGCGCGGCGGCGGCGTCGATCACCTTCTGGATCACCGCCTTGGCGTAGGCGGGATTTTCCTCCAGCCACTCTGTCATCTTGTCGCTCATCAGGCTTTCGAGCGGCTGGCGCACTTCGGAGCTGACCAGCTTGTCCTTGGTCTGCGACGAGAACTTGGGATCGGGCAGCTTGACCGAGACGATCGCGGTGAGCCCCTCACGCATGTCGTCGCCCGTCAGGCTGACCTTCTCCTTCTTCAGCATGCCCGACTTTTCGGCATAGCTGTTGAGCGTGCGGGTCAGCGCGGCGCGGAACGCGGCGAGGTGGGTGCCGCCATCGCGCTGCGGGATGTTGTTGGTGAAGCACAGCACGTTTTCGTAGTAGCTGTCGTTCCATTCCAGCGCGACGTCGATGCCGATGCCGTCGCGCTGCGCCGAGATGGCGATGGGATCGGGCAGCAGCGCCACCTTGTTGCGATCGAGGTACTTCACGAAGGCGGCGATGCCGCCCTCGTAATAGAGATCGTGCTCCTTCACCTCCTCGTGCCGCTTGTCACGCAGCAGGATGCGCACGCCCGAATTGAGGAAGGCGAGTTCGCGGTAGCGGTGCTCGAGCTTGTCGAAATCGAACTCGGTCACGTTCTTGAAGGTTTCGTGGCTGGCCGAGAAGGTCACGCGGGTGCCCTTCTTCCCTTCCGGCGCGGGGCCGCGCACCGCCAGCGGGGCGACGGAATCACCGTGCGCGAACTTCATCCAGTGTTCCTGCCCGTCGCGCCAGATGGTCAGCTCCAGCCATTCGGACAGCGCGTTCACCACCGAGACGCCGACGCCGTGCAGGCCGCCCGAAACCTTGTAGGCGTTGTCGTCGCTGGTGTTCTCGAACTTCCCGCCCGCGTGGAGCTGGGTCATGATCACTTCGGCGGCGGAAACGCCTTCCTCGGGGTGGATGCCGGTGGGGATGCCACGGCCGTTGTCCTCCACCGAAACCGAACCGTCGGCGTTCAGCTCGATCAGGACGAGGTCGCAATGCCCGGCCAGCGCCTCGTCGATGGCGTTGTCGGACACCTCGAACACCATGTGGTGCAGGCCCGATCCATCGTCGGTATCGCCGATGTACATGCCGGGCCGCTTGCGCACGGCGTCTAGCCCCTTGAGGACCTTGATCGATTCCGCGCCATAGGCGTTGGTGTTCGGGGTGTTTTCGTTGGTGCTGGCCATGCCTTTCGACATAGGCATTCGGGGCCGAAAACCCAAGCGAATCCGGCCTGTTTTACACAGGAGCGGGCGGAAAATCCGGCTGTGCCGCCGCCCATGGACCCTGCGTGTTGCAGCGGCGTTTCACCCCATGGCCGCAAAGGCGCTTTGCAGGGCGGGGCAAAGCTGCTGGAATGGCGCCATAGACCTGATTTCGGGGGCATTTCCTGATGCACAAGCTGATCGGCGCGGCGTTTGCCGCCATGCTTCTTTCCACTGGCGCCAACGCAGCGACACAAGCGCCGCTGCGGCCCGACCAGGTTGCCTGGCGCGAGCTCTACAAGGAGTTCGTGGAGACCGACACGTCGATCACCACCGGCAGCTGCACCGCGCTGGCCGACAAGATCGAGGGGCATTTGCGCAAGGCCGGCTATGGCGATGCCGACATCTTCCGCTTTGCCGTGCCCGAGGCGCCGAAGGAGGGCGGCATCGTGGCGGTGCTGCCGGGAACCTCGAAGACGCTGAAGCCGATCCTGCTGCTCGGCCATCTTGACGTGGTGGTGGCCAAGCGCGAGGACTGGACCCGCGATCCCTATCGGTTCATCGAGGAAGGCGGCTATTTCTATGGCCGCGGCACGTCGGACATGAAGGCGATGGACGCCACCTGGGTCGACATGATGATGCGCTTCAAGGCTGCGGCCAAGAAGCCCAGGCGCACGATCAAGCTGGCGCTGACCTGCGGCGAGGAGACCAGCACCGCCTTCAACGGCGCGAAGTGGCTGGCCGAGAACAGGCGTGACCTGATCGACGCCGAATTCGCGCTGAACGAAGGCGGGGGCGGCAGGACGGACAAGCCGCTGGAGGAAGGCGGGCGCGTGGTGGTGCAGACCATCCACGTGGGCGAGAAGACCCCGGTGAACTACCGCATCGAGGCGACCAACCGCGGCGGGCACAGCTCGATCCCGGTGAAGGACAATGCGATCTACGATCTGGCGGCGGCGCTGGAGAAGATCGCAGCCTATGAATTCCCACTGATGCTGAATGACACCACTCGCGCCTATTTCGCCAAGGCCGGGGCCAGCCGCAGCGACGCGATGGGCAAGGCGATGGTCGCGATCGCAGCCAACCCGAACGACAAGGCGGCGGAAGACCTGCTCAATACCGACCGCACCTTCCATTCGATGCTGCGCACCACCTGCGTCGCCACGCTGCTCGATGGCGGGCACGCCAACAACGCGCTGCCGCAGCGCGCCGGGGCGAACATCAACTGCCGGATTTTCCCGGGCGTGACCGGCGAGGAGGTGCGCAAGACGCTGGAGCAGGTGATCGCCGATCCGAAGATGACCGTGACCCGCACCGACATGCGCGGGCCCGACGCCAAGGCCCCGCCGCTCGATCCGAAGATCGTCGGCCCGGCGGAAAAGCTTGTGGCCAAGTACTATCCCGGCGTGCCGCTGGTGCCGGTGATGTCGCCAGGGGCGACCGATGGCGTGTTCCTGGAAGCGGTGGGCATCCCGTCGTATGGGCCGCCTGCCGGCTTCGGCAATCCCGATGGCAACGGGGTGCACGGGTTGAACGAGCGGGCATCGGTGAAGGCCGTGTTCACGGGGCGCGATCTGCTCAACGATCTGGTGATGGCTTACGCGTTCTGATCTGATGAGGCGGTGCCGGCCCGCTCCCCCGCCCGGCACCGCATCCGTTTCAGTGCAACTGAAACAGCACCCCTTTGAAGGCAGGATGTGGAAACTGCCCGCGGTTCCCTCTTGACGGGGGAGTCGCAGGCGTGTTCCATCTGCCCATGCGTCATGAAGTGGTCACGCCCGTCGCCCATGGCTCCCCGGACAGGGGCAGGACGACGATGGACGAGGGCCGGACCGGAGCATGCTTCATAAGGCGCTGATCGATAAGGCGGCTTCGGCCAGCCTTCATGGCGGCGATGCCGCTGCGGCACTGCATTCCCGCTATATCGCCGATGCCGGTTTCACCGGCCATTCCGCCAGTCGGCACCTGTCGAACTGCCCCGCGCTGGTGCTCAATGCGGACTATACGCCGCTGTCGTATTACCCGCTGAGCCTGTGGCCGTGGCAGACCGCGGTGAAGGCGGTGTTCCTGGAAAGGGTGGACATCATCGCCACGTATGAGCGGGAGGTGCACAGCCCTTCGCTCGACATGAAGATCCCTTCGGTGATCGCGCTGCGGCAGTATGTGCGGCCCAGCGAGTTTCCCGCCTTCACCCGCTTCAACCTGTTCCTGCGCGATCGCTTCTCCTGCCAGTATTGCGGATGCGGGGAACAGCTGACGTTCGATCACGTGGTGCCGCGCCGGCTGGGCGGGCGCACCACGTGGGAGAACGTGACCACCGCCTGCGCGCCGTGCAACCTGAAGAAGGGCGGGCGCACTCCGGCGCAGGCGCACATGCACATCATGGAACACCCGATCCGCCCGACCACGTGGCAGCTGCAGGATCGGGGCCGGGCCTTCCCGCCCAACTACCTGCACGAATCCTGGCGCGACTGGCTCTACTGGGACGTCGAACTGGAAAGCTGAGTTTCACCTCAAGCTGAGGTAAGCTCCAGCTTTCGCGCCCCGCGCAGGAACAGCACCAGCACCACCAGCGAGATCGCGGCGGAGACCAGCATCGGCATCGTCGGCAGGTTCAGCACCGCGTGCGGGCCGCTGAAGCGCGCGAGGATCTGGGTGTAGAGCGGCGGGCCGATGATCGCCGCGATCGAGCCGATCGACTGCACCGCGCCCTGCAGCTCGCCCTGGCTGCGCGCATCCACGGCGCGGCTGTTGAGGCCAGAGATCGATGGCTGCACCAGCCCCTGCAGCGCCCCCACGAAGACCGCGAGGTAGACCGCCGCAGGGGTCCGCGCCACGGTATAGAGCACGGAGGCGACGATCAGCCCGGCAATGCCGATCAGCACCGCGCGCTTTTCGCCGATCCGTGGCAGCACCCGGCGCAGCGCCACACCCTGCACCAGCGCGCTGGAAAGGCCCACCGCGGCCAGCGCCACGCCCACCTGCTGCGTGGTGAAGCCATAGGCGGCAATGGCGATATAGGCCCAGGCGGCGGGATAGACGATGTGGACCAGCTGCCAGGTGCCCAGTGCCGCCACGAACCACAGCACCGTGCTGCTCTGCCCGCGCAGGGATTGCAGTGCCGCCAGCGCATTGGCGCGGCGCAGGTCGAACGGGCGACGGTTTTCAGGGGCAAGTGACTCCTTCAGCACGAAGAAGCCGAACACCGCGTTGGCCAAAGCCAGCGCGGCGGCGGCGGCAAAGGGCAGGCGCGGGCTGATTGAACCGAGCAACCCGCCCACCGCCGGGCCGACGACGAAGCCGATACCGAAAGCGAGCCCCATCAGGCCGAAGTTGGCCGAGCGTTTTTCAGGCGGGGTGACATCGGCGATATAGGCATAGGCGGCCGAGAAGCTGGCCCCGGTGATCCCGGCGATCAGGCGCCCCGCCACCAGCCAGCCGATGTTGGGCGCCACCGCCTGCAGCAGATAATCCAGCCCCAGCGCGCAGATCGAGGCAAGCAGCACCGGGCGACGGCCGAACCGGTCCGACAGGTTGCCGATGATCGGTGCGAACACGAACTGCATCGCGGCATAGCCCGCGCCCAGCCACCCGGCATATTCGGCGGCAACCGCGATGGGCACGTGGGCCAGATGCATGATCAGGCCCGGCAGCACTGGAATCACCAGCCCGAAGCCCAGCATGTCGATCAGCACGATGGCGAAGACAATGCCCCACGAAGCGCGGTGTGGCCGCGCGGTAGGGGCAGTCTCCGCTCCTGTCGCGCTGCCGTTCATCGCGTCAGCGGCGCTCCAGCGCGGCTTCGCTTTCGGCGAGCAGCTGGGCCATGATCTCGGCCACCGGCTCTTCGCTGGTCACCATGCCCACCGATTGCCCGGCCATCACCGAACCGCGTTCAACATCGCCATCGATCACGGCACGGCGCAGCGCACCGGCCCAGAAGTGTTCGATCTCAAGCTGCGCGGCGGCCATGTCCACCGTGCCTTCATCCAGCATCTTGGCCACGGCCACCTGCTTGGCGGTGAATTCCTCGGACCCCTTGTTCTTCAGCGCGCGCACCGGGATCACCGGCAGGCGAGGATCAACCTGCACGCTGGCCACCGCATCGCGCGCATTGGCGCGGAAGAAGGCCTGCTTGAACGCGGGGTGGGCGATCGATTCGCTGGCGCAGGCAAAGCGCGTGCCCAGCTGCACGCCGCTGGCGCCCATCTCCAGGTAACCGGCAATCGCCTCGCCCCGGCCGATGCCGCCGGCCACGAACACGATGTGTTCGGCCGCCAGCGCGGGCAGGAATTCCTGCGCCAGCACGCTGGTGGAAACCGGGCCGATGTGGCCGCCCGCCTCGCTGCCTTCGATCACCAGCGCATCCGCGCCGGATCGGAACAGCTTTTTCGCCAGCGCAATGGTGGGCGCGAAGACGATGACCTTGGCGCCGAAGGCCTTGATCGCCTCCACGCTGCCCTTGGGCGGGATGCCGCCGGCCAGCACCACGTGGCCCACCTTGTGCCGGGCGCAGACCTCGATCAGATCGAACAGCGCGGGGTGCATGGTGATCAGGTTCACGCCGAAAGGCTTGGCGGTCAGCGCCTTGGTCCCGGCGATTTCCTTGTCCAGCAGTGCGGGCGTCATCGCGCCGCAGGCGATCACGCCAAAGCCGCCCGCGTTGCTGATCGCGGCGACGAGGTTGCGTTCGGAAACCCAGCTCATCGCGCCGCACAGCACGGCGTGTTCGGTGCCGAGGAATTCCGCCCCGCGCGCCATCAGCGCCGATGTCTTCGGATATTGGGTCATTCCCGCAGCTTCTTCCCGTCCTGATATCAAGCCGCGCGCTTTAGGGCCGCTTCGTGGCAGCGGCAAGGCAGATGTAGATCGCTTCAGGCGATCATAGTGAGCGGTCTTACTCGTTTCCTCGATCAAGCGGCTTTCTGTAGATCGGTTCTAACGATCAAACAGACGGAGTTGATGAGATGAGCCGATCAGACCAGCCCACCGGCAAGTGTCCTTACTCGGGTGGCCTGACCACCGCATTTGGCGCCCCTGTGGCCGACAACATGAACTCCATGACCGCTGGACCGCGCGGCCCACTGCTGATGCAGGACGTGTGGCTGATCGAAAAGCTCGCCAACCTGAACCGCGAAGTGATCCCCGAACGGCGTATGCATGCCAAGGGATCGGGCGCTTACGGCACCTTTACCGTCACCAACGATGTCACGCGTTACACCCGCGCCGCGTTCCTTTCCGAAGTGGGCAAGCAGACGGAACTGTTCGCGCGGTTCACCACCGTGGCGGGTGAACGCGGCGCCGCCGATGCTGAGCGCGACATCCGCGGCTTTGCGCTGAAGTTCTATACCGAGGAAGGCAACTGGGACATGGTGGGCAACAACACCCCCGTGTTCTTCGTCCGTGATCCGCGCAAGTTTGCCGATCTGAACAAGGCGGTGAAGCGCGATCCGCGCACCAATCTGCGCTCGGCCAGCCACAACTGGGATTTCTGGACGCTGCTGCCCGAAGCGTTCCACCAGGTTACCATCGTGATGAGCGAACGCGGCATCCCGCGCACCTATCGCCACATGCATGGCTTTGGCAGCCACACCTACAGCATGATCAATGCCGAAGGCGAACGCTTCTGGGTGAAGTTCCACTTCCTCAGCCAGCAGGGCATCGAGAACCTGACCGATGCGCAGGCCGGCGACCTGATCGGGCGGGACCGCGAAAGCCACCAGCGCGACCTGTATGACGCGATCGAACGCGGCGAGTTTCCGCGCTGGAAGATGTACATCCAGGTCATGCCCGAGCAAGAGGCGGAGACATACAAGTTCCACCCGTTCGACCTGACCAAGGTGTGGTACAAGGACGATTATCCGCTGATCGAGGTGGGCGAGTTCGCGCTCAACCGCAACCCGGACAACTTCTTCGCCGAAGTGGAACAGAGCGCCTTCGCGCCTTCCAACCTGGTGCCCGGGATCGGCGTTTCGCCCGACAAGATGCTGCAGGCGCGCCTTTTCGCCTATTCGGATGCGCAGCGCTATCGCCTGGGGGTAAACCACCACCAGATTCCGGTGAACGCGCCGCGCTGCCCGGTTCATTCCAACCATCGCGATGGCGCGATGCGGGTGGACGGCAACTATGGCTCCACGCTGCATTACCACCCGAACTCGTTCGATACCTGGCAGGACCAGGGCGAATACCGCGAACCGCCGCTGAAGATCCGTGGCGATGCCGACTACTGGAACTTCCGCGAGGATGACGAGGACTACTTCACCCAGCCGCGCAAGCTGTTCCTGCAGATGAGCGCGACCGAGAAGCAGAGCCTCTATTTCAACACGGCGCGGGCGATGGGCGATGCCCCGGCCTTCATCAAGGCCCGGCACATCGAAAACTGCCTGCGCTGCGCCCCCGAATATGGCGCAGGCGTGGCCGCCGCGCTCGGGATGCCCCTGCCCGAGATGGTGCCGGCCGAGCCCGAACTGGCTGACTGAACCCGTATCGGGTGACAGCGCCAGCGGGTCGCACCCCGCCCCCGGGATGGCCAGCATTCGTTGGACCTTCGGGGGCGGGGTTTCGCTTTGCATACGGGCCAGATGCGCCTAGCGCGCGGGGATGGACGATCTCTTTTCCCGCCCGCAGCAGCCCGCACCGGTCACCGGCCAACGCCTTGATCGCGCGGCATTAACCGGTCTCCCGCCCAGAACGCACCTCGTCGATTGCGATCTGGAGGAAGCGGACCTTTCGGGCCTGCCGCTTGATGGCTGGCGCTTCGAACGCTGCATCCTGCGCCATGCGAAACTGGCCGGTGCGCAGCTGAACGGCGCGGTCCTGCGGGGATGCCGCGCCCCTTTCGCCGATTTCACCGGGGCGCAACTGGCGGATGCGCGGATCGAGGGCGGGGATTACAACAATGCCATGTTCCGCCGTGCCGCGTTGAATGGCGCGCGCTTTTCCGGCTGCAAGCTGACCGGGGCGGACTTTTCCGACGCGAAGGCGCTGGACGTGGCGTTTGAGGAAGTGCTGCTGGTGGCGGCGCGGCTGCCGGGGCTGTCTTTCCGCAAGGAAGCGCTGAAACGCGTGGATTTTTCGCAGGCGGACTTGCGCAAGTGCGATTTCCGCATGGCCACGTTCGAGGCCTGCAGCCTGCGCGACGCCACGCTGGCGCAGGCGCGCTTCGACGGTGCGGACCTGCGCGGCGCGGATCTGGGCGGGGTGAAGCTTGAGGATGCGCGCCTTTTCCGCGGCGCCACGATCTCACGCGAACAGGCTGGAGACCTGCTCGCGGAGCTTGGATTGAAGGTACGTTGAGAACGACTGAGAGGGGGTTGAAGTCGACTGAAGCCGACTGAGCCCCCTCTGAGAAGGGCTTATGCCGCGTCGAGTCCGTACGCGGTGTGGAGCACGCGGACGGCCAGTTCCACCTCGTCGGCGTCGATCAGGACAGAGACCTTGATCTCGCTGGTGCTGATCGCCTGAATGTTGATGCCGCGATCGGCCAGCGACTTGAACATCGTGCTGGCGACACCGGCGTGGCTGCGCATGCCGACGCCGACGACCGAGACCTTGGCCACCTTGCTGTCGGCGATCATGCGGTAGAAGCCGATCTGCTCCTTGCGCTCTTCCAGCAGCGCCTGCGTGCGGGCGAGGTCCGCCTGCGGGCAGGTGAAGGTCACGTCGGTCTCGCCCTTGTCCTTGGCGATGTTCTGGATGATCATGTCAACGTTGATGTTGGCTTCGGCCAGCGGCGCGAAGATCGACGCGACTGCGCCGGGGCGGTCGGCCACGCGGGTCAGGGTGACCTTGGCCTCGTTCTTGTCGGCGGCGATGCCGGTGATCAGCTGGCGTTCCATTTCCAATCCTTCGAGCTCTTCGTCGGAGACAATCATCGTGCCGGGGATGGTGTCGGCAGCGGGCGCGTCGTCATCGATGAACGAGGACAGCACCTGCACCCGCACGCCTTCCTTCATCGCAAGGCTGACCGAGCGGGTCTGCAGCACCTTGGACCCGACCGAGGCCAGCTCCAGCATTTCCTCGTACGTCACGTTCTTCAGCTTGCGCGCCTTGGCCACGATGCGCGGGTCGGTGGTATAGACCCCATCGACATCGGTGTAGATGTCGCAGCGATCGGCCTTAATCGCGGCCGCCACGGCCACGGCCGACGTGTCGGAGCCGCCCCGGCCCAGCGTGGTGACGCGGTTGCCGGCGGTCAGACCCTGGAATCCCGGGATCACCGCAATCTCGCCCGCGGCCATGCTGGCCAGCAGTTCGTCCGAATCGATATCCTCGATGCGCGCCTTGCTGTGCGCATCGTCAGTGCGCACCGGCAGCTGCCAGCCGAGCCACGAACGCGCCTTGCAGCACAGCGCCTGCAGGTGCATTGCCAGCAGGCCCGAGGTGATCTGTTCCCCCGCAGCCACGACCACGTCGTATTCGGCGGGATCATACAGCGGGCTGGCTTCGCGGCAGAAATTGACAAGGCGATCGGTCTCGCCCGCCATCGCCGAAACGACCACGGCGACTTCGTGCCCCGCGGCCTGCTGGCGCTGCACGATGCGGGCGACACGGCGGATGCGCTCGGTGCCGGCCATCGACGTGCCGCCGAATTTCATCACGATCCGGGCCAAGGCTTGCTCCTGAAAACGTAAGAATCTTGCCCGGCAGACCGGTGGACCGCAGGGTGGCGGCGCTTTAGGAAGGGTTCATGAGCAATGCAACAACGATCCGCCCGGACGAAGCCGCACACTTTGGCCAGCTTGCCGCCGAGTGGTGGGACCACAAGGGATCGAGCGCGATGCTCCACCGGCTCAACCCGGTGCGGCTGGGCTTCATCCGCAGCGCGATCGACGCGCACTTCGCCACCGATTCGCGTGGCCTGAAGCCGCTGAAGGGCCGCACCGCGCTCGACGTCGGCTGCGGCGCGGGACTGCTGTGCGAACCGCTGGCGCGGCTGGGTGCGGCGGTGACGGGCGTGGATGCGGCGCAGGAGAACATCGCGGCGGCGCGCACCCATGCCGAGGCGGGCGGGCTGACCATCGATTACCGCCATGGCGAACTGGCCGCGCTGGGCCTGCCGACCTTCGACCTCGTCACCTGCCTGGAAGTGATCGAGCACGTGGCGGACAAGGCGGCGTTCCTTCGCGCGCTGGCAGAGCGGCTGGGCGAGGGCGGGCTGATGGTGCTTTCCACCCCCAACCGCACCACCGCATCGCGCCTGCTGATGGTGGAGGGCGCCGAACGGATGGGGCTGGTGCCGCGCGGCACGCACCATTGGGACGACTTCATCACCCCGATCGAACTGCACGACCTGCTGGCTGGGGTGGGGCTGGCCATGGGCAACCCGATGGGGATCGCGTGGGGGCCGTCAAAGGGCCTGCACCTGTCTGACGATTTGGCGCTGAATTATATCGTGACGGTGAAGAGGCTGGACTGAAGATCCCGGCGCTTGCAAACCGCACTGGCGCGCAGTAAGGGCGCGCACCCGATCGCGGATGGTCCGCGTCGCGCCTGCTCAGGAGGGTAGCCCATGTTTGCAGTCCTTGAGCCACAGGGCCCGAAGTAAGCCGCGCACGCGCGCGTTCGACCCTTTTGTTGCGACATCGCTGACCGCATTCGGACCCGACGCCATCGGTTGCGGGGCGTGCGGCAGCGCCTTGCGGGAAATTTCCAATGTTTGTGCGTTTCACGACGCCCGGGACGGTCACGCGTGCGAGCGTGGCGCCGGGCCCGTTTCGCGCCGCCTATGCCATCTGGAACGAGCGGACCGAGGATACGCCCGTCCTGATTGCTTTGCGGCGCGAACTCGACTGGTTCGGGGACTGGTTGCCGGTGCCCGACCGGTTTCACGTCTGCGCCAAGGGCCGACGCTGGTCCGACGGCGTCTGCTGGTTTCGCGACGACGCGCGCGAAATGGTGGCGCATGCCCATGCGCTCTGTGCGCTGATCGAGGATTGCGGTGTGCCGGTGCAGCGGACGTGGACCCGCGATCCTGGCCAGTTGCTGTACCGCGATCGGTGGCAGGTGGTGGCCAAGCCGGAACGCCGCCAGCTGCACTGAATCAACCTTGTCCCACACCCTTCACGATGGAGGCAGACATGAAGACCGCATACCACGACCTACAGCCGTCCTTTCGAGCGCACGTCGAAGCGCCGTAAGGGGTTCCCCAGCGAGACCCGCGTCAAGCGGGGGCTGCGTACGGTGCGCGGCGGCCCGGATGATCCGGCAAGCATCGAACTGCTTGAACGGCTGGGGCGTCGCGACCCGTGCCCGTGCGGTTCGGGGAAGAGGTTTCAAGCGCTGCTGTCTCGACAGCGGGCGCTATGACGGCATGCAGCGCCGCGATTACTGGCGCTGAGCAGCGGGCGTGGTGGAGGAGGGCAGGAACTTCTCCACCAGTTCGCGCGCCAGCCTGGCCGGGCGCATAGTGTCGGCGTCGATGCAGCACCAGCTGGACTTGACCTCGGCCAGCACTTCCTCGCCGCGCTTGATCACGGTTTCGTAGAAGGCGCGGGCGCCCTGGACCTTTTCGAGGATCACTTCCGCAATCACCGTGTCATCAAGGAAGGTGGGGCGGCGGTAGGTGATCGAATGGGTGGTGGCGACCCACAGGTACTGCTTCACCGCCTCAACCGGGGCGAACGCGCGCCAGTGATCGATCACCGCGTCCTGCACCCATTTGAGGTAGGACGCGTTGTTCACGTGGCCCATGAAGTCGATGTCCGCAGGATCGACGGCGATGGGGTAGAGATGGGGCGGGTTGAGTTGGGATTTGCTCACAACGGTGTAAGTAGCACAGTTTCGCTACAGGGTTAAGACTTTCCGAAGGTCTTTGTTCCCGATGCCGGATCAGAGCGGGATATGCAGCTTTCGCCAGGGCCCACGCCCCTGCCATTCAAGGCTGAGGCCGATTCGGCGCCAGCCTGCCTTGCGGAAGGCGCGGACCGAGGGCGTGTTGCTCCACCAGATGAAGGCGATCATGCGCAAGGCGCCTGCCCCAAGAAAATGGCGCGAGGCCGCCGCGATCATGCGCGGGGCGAGGCCCTGCCCGCGTGCGGCGTCTTCGGTGGCGATGTCCATCAGCGCCACTTCGCCCGAGCGCAGTGGCCAGGTGGCGGCCCGACCGTATTGCGCACCTTGCGCGAAATGGGCGACGCAGAGCGGATCGCCATCGCGGAGAAGGGCGAGCCCTTCAAGCCCGGCGTTGGCGTAGGAGAGGCTGTTGGCGACCTTGGCGGTGCGGCTCTGCGCGAGCTGGTTGCGCAGGGCTTCGTCCACTGGGCGGATCGCCTCGTCCGGGCGCAGCAGCAGGGGGCTGGTGCCCTCGGCGGCGTAGATCCAGTTGATCCGGTAATCGCGCACCAGCAGCCCGGCCAGCGCGCGCAGGGCGGCCTTCATGCGCGTCAGCCGCGCAGCAGCTGGCGCACGCGGGCCAGCGCGCCGCCGCGCTCCGCCAGCCGCTTGGCCAGCGCCACGCCGCCATCGAAGGCGTTGAGCCCACCCATCAGCGCGCGGTTGGGCACGCTGGGGCGCAGCAGGAAGAAGCTGCAGGCTGCAATGGAGGCGGTGCCGAACATCTGCTTGTGCGCGCCTTCGCCCTCGGTGAAATCGAAGTAGCGATAGCGCGCTTCGCCGAAGAGGCGCTCAAGCACTTCCATCTGCAGCACCGTGCCGACCGAGAGGTGGGCATGGTCGGGATCGTAGCCGAGGAAGGCATAGGTCACCACGCCGCCGGTGGTGGGCAGGTAGAGATAGCTGGCCGGCTGGCCGCCGATGTAGAGGATGTAGGCGCGCAGTTCGTCCCTGCGGGCGAGCGCCTTCATCGCGGCGATGGCCTCCGGCCCTTCGGGCAGGCCGGCATCGAGCAGGCGGGTCTGGTAGGTGCGGCGCGAGAGCGGCACGGCATCGGCCATGAAGGCCTCGACATCGGCCTCGCCATGGAACTCGCGCAGGTCGAGCGCGCCGCCGCTGGCCTCGGCCAGCTTGCGCCGCTTTCGGTTGAAGGTGGAGCGGGTCTTGGACGAGAACAGGCCGAGGTAATCGGCATAGGTCCGCCCCTCCATCTCGATATAGAAGCGGCGGTAGTGCTGCAGCCCGCCGACGAGATAGCCGGGATAGCGCGCGCGGATCGCGCCCAATTGGCTGGCCGGGGCGGAGAGGATGCGCAGGCCCTGCACCTGTGGACCCGGTGCAGGCCATTGGGGCAGGGTGCCGCCGATCAGGTCATCCAGCCCGAAGGCCAGCGTCTGCACCACGCGCGGCACCGAGAGCAGCTTGCGCGAGCCGACGACGAACTTGATGGGGACGGTCTGGGTGGTCATCGCGCACCATAGAGCGCGTTGGCCAGCGCCTGTTCGGCGAGGCGCAGGCCGGTGCGAAGCGGGCTGAACGGCGGCGTGCCGGCGGTCGCGCCGGTGGGGGCCACGGCGGGTGGATGATCGGCATAAGTGCCGGTGGCCACGCCCTCGGCCTTTTCGAGCGCGGCGCAGAGCCGTTCGAAGCGGCGGCGCACGATCTCGTTCACGCGGCTGCGATCGCGGCTGAGCAGTTCGAAGCTGTGCGAGACAAGCGTGAAGCTGTCGATCCCGTGGCGGCGGTGGTGGTGCAGCGCAGCCAGTGTTTCCGCGGCAGAGATTGCGGTGACCTGCGCATGGCGCAACGTGCCGCCGTGCCCGGCGATGCAGCCGATGGGCACTTCGATCACGCCTTGGTGCATAACCGGCACACGCACCGCGCGGTCGAGCGATATGGCGCAGTGCGACTGGGCGATGCCGGGGCAGAAGCTGGTGTCATAGGCGAGGCCGATCTCGGCCAGAGCGCGCAGGGTATCGTCGTTGGCGCCATAGTTGCCGGCGCGGAAGGCGACCGGGGCCGGTGCGCCTGCGGCGACGAGGACGTTGCGCGCGTAGGTGAGCAGCGCGCACTGCTCCTCGAAGGTGAAGTCCTTGATGTTCAGGCCTGTGCGGCTGCCGACCGGGCTGCTGGTGCCTGCCAGTTCCAGCCATTCGGTGTGGATGTGCAACTGCACATCGTGCCCGCGCGCCACGATCGGGCCGACCACGTCCTCGATCGCCGCCACGCCCCATATCAGCGCGGGCATGGGATCAACGAAGAACACCGCCTTCAGCCCGTGCGCATCGAAGCGATCCATCTGATAGACCGTGCCCACCGCGCCGCCGGGGGTGACGCAGGCGATCGACCGATCGAAGTTGGCGCAGCGCGAATTCGCGCCTGTGCGGCGGGTGAAGCCGAAGTCGTACTCGGTATCGATGGTGATGTAGCAGCGGGTCATCGCATGCGGGCATAGGGCCAATGCTTTGCGATGGGGTTAAGCATCAAGAGAGAAAGGGGGAATTAACGCCCGCGCGCTATGCCGCGTCGTGTGTTTCCGTTTGAAGGCGCGCCCATGGGTGACCCCCGTTTCTTTACGCCAGAGGCCCTGACCACCTTTGCCGGGGGATACCCGGTGCAGCCGATGAAGCTGACGCATGGCCTGCTGGCGCATCCGCTGCTCGGCCTGCCCGCGCTGCAGCAGCTGGCGCGCGAGCTGCCGGCCGATTCGATCGAATACAATCCCGGCAACCTGCCCGTGGGCATTGCGCCCGAAGACGTGCCGACGCCCGAACGCGCGCTGGAACAGGCGCTGGAAGGGCTGGAAAGTGCAGGCGTGTGGGTGGTGCTCAAGCGGATCGAGCAGGTGGCGGCCTATCGCGATCTGATGGAAAGCATCCTGGGGGACCTGGCCCATGTGGTCCAGCCGCGCACGGGCGCGATGCTGCGGCAGGAAGGCTTCATCTTCATCAGCTCGCCCGGCGCGGTGACGCCGTTCCACTTCGATCCCGAACACAACATCCTGCTGCAAGTGCGCGGATCAAAGACGATGACGGTGTTTCCGGGCGACGACGAGGCGATCTTCGCGCCGCATGTGCATGAGGCGTTCCACCTCGGCCAGCATCACCGCAACCTGCCGTGGCAGGAGGACTTCGCGGGCAAGGGCGTGGCGATCACGATCCATCCGGGCGAGGCGATCCACGTGCCGGTGAAGGCGCCGCACTGGGTGCAGAACGGCGATGGCGTGTCGGTCTCGCTCTCGGTCACCTGGCGATCGGAATGGAGCTTTGCCGAAGCGGACGCGCGCGCCTTCAACCACGTGCTGCGCGGCGTGGGCCTGAACCCGCGCTCGCCGGCGCCCTATCCGGCGTCGAACCGGGTGAAGGCGCTGGCGAACCGGGCGTTGCGGAGGTTGCGGGGGTAATTGCCAAGGGCCCACCCCCAACCCCTCCCGCAGGCGGGAGGGGAGCGAGACTTGCTGAGCAAAGCGAAGCTAGTCGCAGCGGGGTGGGCTGCCGGCGCTCAGAACGCCGCCGCCCACTCCGCTTCCTTGAAGCCGACCAGCAGCCCGCCGGGATGCTCGACGATGGGCCGCTTGATCACCGATGTGTTCGCCGCCAGCACCGCCGGGGCGCCGTCCGTATCCAGCGCCGCCTGATCGGCCGCGTCCAGCTTGCGGAAGGTGGTGCCAGCCTTGTTCACCACCTTGCCCAGCCCCGCCTGCGCGATCCAGCCGGCGATGCGCTCGGGTTGAGCGCCCTGCTTCTTGTAGTCGTGGAAGGTGTAAGCGATGCCCCTGGCATCAAGCCAGGCGCGCGCCTTCTTCACGGTGTCGCAGTTGGGTATGCCATAGAGAGTGGTCATGGGGCTTTCCTGCTGAAGCGGTGGACGCGGTTGGGGGTGCCGGCAAAGAGGGTGTAGTCTTCGTAGTAGTCGCTGCGGCCTTTCGCCTGCATTGCGGCGTGTTCGGCCACCTTGCGCCAGGCGAGCGCGGCGGCTTCGTCGGTCCATTCGGACAGGGCGATCACTTCGCCGTCTTCCGCAGTGTAGCTCTTGAAGGAGAGGAAGCCGGGCTGCCGGGCCGCGAGGTCCTCCATCGCCTGCGCATCGGCCCCGTAGGCGGCGGCGTCGAGATCGACGCGCTTGCGGTTGCGGAAGACGACGAGGAACATGGGCGGGTCCGGGGTGGGGCCCTTCGACAAGCTCAGGGCGAGCGGGGTTTGTATGTGGCCGTCCATATCCGCTTGGGGTGAGCTTGTCGAACCACCGCAGCACGCCCGTGCCGGTGGACTTTTGCGCGGATTTCCGACAAAGCGCGCGGCCATGAGCTTCAACACCTTCGGACACGCGTTCCGCTTCACCACCTGGGGGGAAAGCCACGGGCCGGCCATCGGCGCGGTGGTGGACGGGTGCCCGCCGGGCCTGCCGCTGTCGGAAGCGGACATCCAGCCGTTCCTCGATGCGCGCCGCCCCGGCCAATCGCGCTTCACCACGCAGCGGCAGGAGCCGGATGCGGTGAAGATCCTGTCGGGCGTGTTCGAGGGCCAAGATGGAATCCAACGCACGACCGGCACCCCGATCAGCCTGATGATCGAGAACGTGGACCAGCGGTCCAAGGACTATGGCGACGTGGCCAAGGCCTATCGCCCTGGCCATGCCGACTATGCCTATGACGCGAAGTACGGCTTTCGCGACTATCGCGGCGGTGGCCGGTCGAGCGCGCGCGAGACGGCCAGCCGCGTGGCGGCGGGCGCGGTGGCGCGGGCGGTGATCCCCGAAGTGCAGATCCTCGCCTGGGTCAGCGCCATCGGTGGTGACGCCATCGACATGGCGAACTTCGACGCGGCTGAGATCGGCCGGAATCCGTTCTTCTGCCCCGATGCACAGGCCGCCGCGCGCTGGGAGGCGCTGGTGGACCAAGCGCGCAAGAGCGGGTCTTCGCTGGGCGCGGTGGTGGAATGCGTGGCCACGGGCGTGCCCGCCGGCTGGGGCGCGCCGCTCTATGCCAAGCTCGACGCGGAACTGGCCCACGCGATGATGGGCATCAACGCGGTGAAGGGCGTGGAGATCGGCGACGGGTTCGCCGCCGCAGCCAACACCGGCGAAGGCAATGCCGACCCGATGCGGCCGGGCAATGATGGACCGCTGTTCACGGCAAACCATGCGGGCGGGATTGCGGGCGGCATCTCCACCGGGCAGCCGGTGACGGTGCGCGTGGCGTTCAAGCCGACCAGTTCGATCCTCACCCCCATGCCCACGATCACGCGCGAGGGCGAGGCGACCGAGCTGTTCACCAAGGGCCGGCACGACCCCTGCGTGGGCATTCGCGGCGTGCCGGTGGTGGAAGCGATGATGGCGCTGGTGCTGGCGGACCAGAAGCTGCTGCACCGCGCGCAGACGGGGCGCTGAGAGAGGCCAGGTCGCGCCAGCACCCTTCGACAGGCTCAGGGTGAGCGGGGTTGGGTGCTTTTTCGGTTATTTGGAAATACCCAAGTCGCTCGTGGTGAGCTTGTCGGACCACCACAGCACTACACCCGCCAAAGGCGCTTGGGCTTCGCGGGAAAGGTCGTTAGTCTCGTCCGCAACAATATTGCAGGGACCGGGACCTTGGCGCGCAGGCTTACCTTCTACATCCTCATCGGCCTGCTGGCCGGCATCGCCGTCGGCTTCGCGCTGAACCAGGCCTATCCGGCAGACAGCAAGCAGCTGGCGCAGATTGCCGACCTGCTGAAGCTGTTGCCCGAGGTGTTCCTGCACCTGATCAAGATGATCATCGCGCCACTGGTGATGGCGACGATCGTCACCGGCATCGCCAGCATGGGTGACAGCAGCGCGCTGGGCCGCATCGGCGGGCGCGCGCTGGCCTGGTTCATCACCGCCAGCCTGATCTCGATCGGGCTGGGGCTGGTGCTGGTGAACCTGTTCCAGCCGGGCCACGGGCTGCAGTTCACCGCCACGACGCCGGTGGGCGAGCTGGCCACGGCGGACTTCACCGTGCGCCACTTCGTGCTGTCGGTATTCCCCACCAGCATCATCGACGCGATGGCGCAGAACAACGTGCTGCAGGTGCTGGTGTTCTCGCTGTTTGCGGGCGTGGCGCTTTCGGCCATCGGGGAGCAGGGCGCGCCGCTGCTGCGCGGGGCGGAGGCGCTGGCCACGCTGATGCTGACGGTGACCGACTATGTGATGAAGGCCGCGCCGCTGGCGGTGTTCGGGGCGATGGCCTCGGTCATCGCCACCAAGGGGCTGGGCATCGTCGTCACCTATGGCGTGTTCATGGGCGAGTTCTACTTCGGGCTGCTGATCCTGTGGGTGCTGCTGCTTTCGGCGGGCGGCGTGTTCCTGGGCAAGCGGGTGCTGCTGCTGGCGCGCTATATCCGTGAGCCGCTGCTGCTGGCCTTTGCCACCGCGAGTTCTGAATCTGCGCTGCCCAAGCTGTTCGAACAGCTCGACCGTTTCGGGGTGCCGCGCCGCATCTCCGGCTTCGTGCTGCCGCTGGGCTATTCGTTCAACCTCGATGGCAGCATGATGTACACCAGCTTCGCCACGATGTTCATCGCGCAGGCCTATGACATCCACCTGAGCATGGGGCAGCAGATCGCCATGCTGCTGACGCTGATGGTCACCAGCAAGGGCATCGCCAGCGTGCCGCGCGCCAGCCTGGTGGTGATCGCCGCCACGCTGACGCAGTTCGGCCTGCCGGTGGAAGGGATCGCGCTGATCCTGGGCGTGGACACGTTCCTCGACATGGGCCGCACCGCCACCAACGTGGTCGGCAATGCGGTGGCGACATCGGTCATCACCAAGTGGGAAGGCATGCTGCAGCCGCCGCTGGACCCCGACGCACCCGAAACCGTGCCCCCGCACGATACGCCCGAGCATGGGCGCAAGGGGCTGCATCTCGATCCTGAGGCTTAGCTTCTGTTTCAGTTACACTGAAACAGGGTTGCGGCACCGGCCCACTCCCCCGCCCGACCACCCATAGCGTACAATTCCGTTGGGTGGTCGGGCGGGGGAGTGGGCCGGTGCCGCTTCCGCGTGAGCGGCAACCAGGCGCTACTTCGCCAGCGTCACCGGCTGGAACTGGCCCAGTCCGCACGATCCGCGCGGGCCACCGCCGGCGCCCGTCTGGATCACCGTGATGATGTCCACGTTGCACAGCTGCGAAAGCGAGGTGGAATAGGAGAAGGACCGTTCGAAGCCGAGGTTGTTGCAGCGGTTGGGCAGGCTGTTGCGATACCACTGGCTGCCGACGCGGAAATCGATGGTCCAGTCATCGCGCACCCGGCTTTCGTTGATCTGGACGATGGGGATGCAGCTTTGCGGCGGGCCGGCCAGCGTGGCGGCGGGCACATTCTTGCCATGGCCGTCGTTGCCCCCGCCCGCCATCGGCGCGCATCCAGCGGTGACGAGCAGCGCGGCGGCGCCTGCAAACAGCTTAAGGGCTTTCATGCTCAGCTCTCCTTTGCTGCCGCGCGGCCCTGCTGAGTCGCCGGCTTGGCCCCCTTTTCGAGGATTTTCGCCTTGTATCCGCAAAGGTCAACCACCGGGCAGCGCCAGCATTCCGGCGTGCGCGCCTTGCAGACATAGCGCCCGTGGAGGATCAGCCAGTGGTGCGCGCCCACCCGGAAGGGTTGCGGCACCTTCTTTTCCAGCTGCTTCTCCACGGCGAGCGGCGTCTTGCCCTTGGCCAGCCCCGTGCGGTTGCCGACCCGGAATATATGCGTGTCGACCGCAAAGGTTTCCGCGCCGAAGGCACAATTCAGCACCACGTTGGCGGTCTTGCGACCCACGCCGGGCAGCTCGGTCAGCGCATCGCGATCGTTGGGCACATCGCCGCCGTGATCGCGGACGAGGATTTCCGCCATCGCCATCACGTTCTTGGCCTTCGAATTGAACAGGCCGATCGTCTTGATGTGCTGCTTCAGCCCCTCTTCGCCCAGGTCGAGCATGTCCTGCGGGGTCTTCACCCTGGCGAACAGGGCGCGCGTGGCCTTGTTCACCCCCACGTCGGTCGCCTGCGCGGACAGCGTCACCGCCACCAGCAGCTGGTAGATGTTGCCGAACTCCAGCTCGGTCTGCGGATCGGGATTGGCCTCTGCCAGCCGGCGGAAGAATTCGAAGATCGCCGCCTTGTTCAAAGGTCGAGCACCTCGGGCATGGTGTAGCGGCCCGCCTTCTTGTCGAGCAGCCATTCCGCCGCGCGGATCGCGCCGCGGGCAAAGATGCCGCGGTTCTCGGCAAGGTGCGACAGGGTCAGCCGTTCGTTGTCCGCCAGGAAGTGGACCGAATGGTCCCCCGCCACGGTGCCGCCGCGCAGGCTGGCAAAGCCGATGGTCCCGGCCTTGCGCGCGCCGGTGATGCCGTCGCGCCCGCGCACTTCCTCTTCATGAAGGGATACGCCGCGCCCGCGCGCCGCCGCTTCGCCCAGCAGGATCGCGGTGCCCGATGGCGCGTCCACCTTCATGCGGTGGTGCGTCTCCACGATCTCGATGTCCCAGTCTTCGCCCAGCCGCTGCGCCGCCTCGCGCACGAGGTAGGACAGCAGCGTCACGCCCAGCGAGGTGTTGCCGGTCTGCAGCACGGGCACGCTCACCGCCGCGGCATCGACCAGCCAGTGGTGGCGCTCTTCAAGCCCCGTGGTGCCAACCACGATCGGCTTGCCCGCGTGGATCGCCGCATCAAGGTTGTATTCCAGTGCAGCGGGGGCGGAAAAGTCCACCAGCACGTCGCTCGCCTGCGCCAGCGCCAGCGGGTCTCCACCCTTGTCGATGCCGCCGGCATAGTCATGCCCTGCCGCCGCGACCGCCGCCTGCAGCGCGTTGCCCATGCGTCCCGCGCTGCCGATGATTCCGATTCTCGCCATTGCTCACCCCATTGAAGGCGTGCTTCATGGGCGGGATGAGCCACATTCGCAACATCGTGATCCTCACCGGCGCAGGCGTTTCCGCCGAATCCGGCATCGACACCTTCCGGGGCGGCGGCGGGCTGTGGGAACAGCACCGGGTGGAGGACGTGGCCACGCCCGAAGCCTTCGCCCGTGATCCCGAACTGGTGCTGCGCTTTTACGACATGCGGCGCGCGGCGATCCAGACCAAGGAGCCCAACGCCGCGCACCGCGCGCTCGCCCGGCTGGAGCGGGAATGGCCGAAGAAGGCACCGGGTGCGCAAGTGCTGATCGTGACGCAGAACGTGGACGACCTGCACGAGCGGGGCGGCGCGCTGGATGTGCTGCACATGCATGGTGAACACCTCAACGCATGGTGCAATGCCTGCGACGCGCGCAGCCGCTGGACCGGGCCGCTGCTCCACCGTCCGCCGTGCCCGGCCTGCGGAAAGGCGGCGCTGCGGCCCGACATCGTGTGGTTCGGCGAGATTCCCTATCGCATGGAGGACATCTATCAGGCGCTGGGCGCAGCGGACCTGTTCGTGTCGATCGGCACCTCAGGCGCGGTCTATCCCGCCGCCGGCTTCGTGCGCACTGCGCGCGAGCTGGGGTTGCAGACGCTGGAACTGAACCTGGAGCGCTCGCAGGGCTCGGCGTGGTTCCACGAATCGCGACTGGGCCCGGCGACCGAGATCGTTCCGGCTTGGGTGGACGAGCTGCTCGGCTGAAATTGGATTCGCGCAGAGATCGCAGAGACAGGGAGGCAGTAGGGCGGCTGCGCCGCAGGCTTTAAAGCCTCTGGGCCCACTGCGGGCTCTGCGCGAACCCCTTCGCGTCTTCGCGTCTTTGCGCGAAAACCTAGGCCGCCCCGCCGCAACCCCTGCATTCCGGGTCCTTGACGATGCGCATCGAGCGCAGCGAGGGCTTCATCCCGTCGAGCACGTGGAGCTGGCCCCACTGCGGATCGCCCAGCGAGGAGGTGCCTTCGAGCAGCACGCGCATCGCCGCCATCGCACCGAAGGCGCCAACCATGCCGACCATTGCGCCCAGCACGCCAAGGTCCGCGCAGGTGTCGCAGTCCTCGGCATCGAAGGCATCGCCCACGAAGCAGCGATAGCAGGCGTGGTCTGAACGGTGCCCGGCGAAGTTGGCGACCTGGCCCTGGAAGCGGCCCAGCGCGGCGCTGGTCAGCGGCACGCCGGCAGCGACGCAGGCGTCGGACACGGCGAGCCGAGTGGCGAAGTTGTCGCAGCCGTCGAGCACGACGTCCGCCCCGGCGATCAGGTCGGCCGCGTTGCCACGGGATATGCGGGTGACATGGGCGGTGACGGCCAGCGCGGGATCAAACGCACGCACCCACTGCGCCGCCGCCTCGGCCTTGGGCTTGCCGATGTCGGCACCGGTGAAGATCGTCTGGCGTTGCAGGTTGCTTGTCTCGACCGAGTCGTCGTCGATCACGGTGATCCGGCCGATGCCCGCCCCGGCCAGATATTGCAGCGCCGGACTGCCGATGCCGCCCGCGCCCACCAGCACGACATGGCTTTCCACCAGCCGCGCCTGCCCGGCGCCGCCCACTTCGGGCAGGACGATATGGCGGGCGAAGCGGTCGAGGCGGTCGGGGGTCATGCGCCGCAGTTAGGGCCGGCGGAGCGCTTCGACAAGCGCGGCGAGGTTGCGCCGTGGTGGTTCGACAAGCTCACCACGAGCGGTTTGGCAAGGGTCCGATCCCACAAAACCAACCCCGCTCATCCTGAGCCTGTCGAAGGATGCCGGCGCAACCTTGGCCTGCTGCGGTCAGTCTTCCAGCTGGCGCAGCAGGGTGCGCACGTCGCCGTCCATGTCGGCATCGCGGGTGCGCAGTTCCTCGATCAGGCGCACCGCGTGGATCACTGTGGAATGGTCGCGCCCGCCAAACTTGCGGCCGATTTCCGGGTACGAGCGCGGGGTGAGCACCTTGGCCAGGTACATCGCCACCTGCCGCGGGCGCACCACGGCACGGGCGCGGCGCTTGCTGGCCATCTCGGTACGGTCGACGCGATAGAACTGGCAGACCGTGCGCTGGATCTCGTCGATGGTGATCCGGCGGCGGTTGGCCGACAGGATGTCGGTCAGTTGCTCTTCGGCCAGGTTCAGCGAGACCGGCTGCCCGGTCAGCTGGGCGAAGGCGACCAGCTTGTTGAGCCCGCCGACCAGTTCGCGCACGTTGCGGTTGATCGTGCGGGCAAGGAATTCGACCACGTCCTGCGGCACCTGGGTGGAGGTGAAGCGGGCAAGGCGGTGTTCGAGGATCTTGCGGCGCAGCTCGATGTCGGCGGGCTGGATATCAGCCACCAGGCCCATCGACAGGCGCGAAAGCAGGCGCTGCTCCACCCCGTCCAGGGCCTGCGGCGCGCGGTCCGCCGCCACCACCAGCCGCCTGCCCGCGCCCAGCAGCGCGTCGATGGTGTGCAGGAATTCCTCCTGCGTGCTGGCCTTGCCGATGATGAACTGGATGTCGTCCACCAGCAGCAGGTCAAAGCCGCGCAGGCGGGCCTTGAACTCGATCATCTCGTTCTGGCGCATGGCCTGGACGAACTCGATCATGAAGCGCTCGGCCGAGCAGTAGAAGATGCGCGCGCCAGGCTTGTTGGCGGCATAGGCGTGGCCGATGGCGTGGAGCAGGTGGGTCTTGCCCTGGCCGGTCGAACCCTTGAGGTAGAGCGGCGAGAACTGCGGCGTTTCCACCGCGGCCATGCGCTGCGCCGCGTTCACCGCCAGCACGTTGGCCGATCCTGAGACGAATTCGGCAAAGGTCAGCGACGGGTCGAGCCCGGTGACCATGGCATCGGCCACCACCGGTGCGGGAATGCCCTGGACACGCGCCGGAGCCATGCCGGCATCGCCGCCCACGCGCAGTTCGGGCATGGCGCGGCGGCGCGGGTGCACGGTGATGCGCACCTGGCGCACTTCGCTGCGCGCGATCTTCCACGCCAGCGAAAGGCGATCGGCAAAGCGGTCGGCCACCCAGTTGGCCGAGAACTCGGTCGGCAGGAACAGGTCCAGCGTGCCGGTGTCCTTGCAGAACGAGCCCAGCTGGATCGGCTTGATCCACTGCGCGTGCAGCTGCGAGCCGAGGTCCTTCTTCAGCCCCTGGCTGATGTCCGCCCAATCTGCGGCCAGATCCAGTGCTTCCTGGTCCTCGTTCATTACCCCGTCACGTCCCTTCCTGGCGAGTGTGCCGCGTCCATGCGCAGGGCCAGCGTCTGCGCCAATGCCCCGTGCCGTCGGCCCGCTGCCGAATTCATCGAGTTTCACGTTTCCCCGCCCCGCTCAAACTGCATGCTGCAACGTGTGTCCGTTGCAGGCATGAATTCCCCCTTGTCGGCGGACATGGTGTTCGCCGACCTCTCAACAGCTGATGTTCGTGACCCAGCTGCCAGCTTCGAACCTGCCGTAGCAGGGACAATCTCCGGTAGCGGGAAGCACTGTCTATTGGGGGTAGGGAGGGATTCGCAAGCGCGGTGTCGTAAAAAAACCGAAATAAACCTTCTTGACTCACGGGATGCCGTGATAATTTTCTAAGTCACTGAAATTACATCATTTTAATTAGCGGTGATCGCGAATCGCGAAGTTTCCGTGACTTGTTGCACCTGCACACCGTTACCGTTCGTGACAGTGGGCAGAAACAAAAAGTGGCCGGCGATTTGGGCGCCGGCCACGTTCTGTTTTTGTGCTGATGGCTGGCCCTCAGGAGAGGGCCAAGAGCCGAATCAGAGCGCAGCGACTCGCTTGCTCAGACGGCTCATCTTGCGGGCCACGGTGTTCTTGTGGAGCACGCCACGGGCCACGCCACGGGCCAACTCGGGCTGCGCAGCCTTCAGCGCTTCGGAAGCCGCGGTCTTGTCGCCACCGGCCAGCGCGGTCTCCACCTTCTTCACGAAGGTGCGGATGCGGGAAAGGCGGTTGCCGTTGATTTCGGCGCGACGTTCGTTGCGGCGGATGCGCTTGCGGGCTTGCGGCGTATTGGCCATGTCTGTCCTGTTTCTGTCCTCTGCCGGGCCGCACTGGACGCCCCGGTCGAATTGGCGTTGGTTTGCTCGAAAGGCGGGCAAACCCGCCGGAAAGCGCGGCCCTTAGCGGTGGAGCGGCGAATCGTCAACAGATTCGGCTGTGATGGGGCCAGATGGAGTTTCGGCCGGACCGAAACAGGGTCGGTGCCGCCGGCCCCGTCAGTGGCGATTAATCCAGTGGCCGCAAAGTCAGCCGCAGACCATCCCTTGGCTTGGGGATCGGCCAGGCCTGCCAGCGAGGCTCGTATCCCGGCGCCGCTTCCAGCCGGTAGCGCGTGAGGATCTGCGCCGCCAGAACCTTGGTCTGCATCGCGGCGAAGTGCAGGCCAAGGCACATGTGGCCCCCGCCGCCATAGGGGACCCAGGCATACTTGTGCCGCGCCGCCACCTTGTCAGGCGTGAAGCGCAGCGGATCGAAGCGGGTCGGATCGGGCCACAGCGCAGGATCGGCATGGACCGCCGCCGGGCTGATCGACACGGTGCTGCCCGCCGGAATGGCAAAGCCGTGGAAGGTGAAATCGCGCAGCGCTCGGCGCGGCAGCGACGGCACCGGTGGCATGATGCGCAGCGCTTCCTTGAAGGCCAGCTCGGTCATCTCCATCCGGCCCAGCGAATCGTAGTCGAGCGTCCGGCCAGGCCCGCCCAGCACCGCCAGCGCCTCGGCGCGCAGCTTGTCCTGCCACTCCGGGTTGCGCGCCAGGTGCCATGCCAGCGTGGTGAAGGAACTGGTGATGGTGTCATGCGCCGCCATCATCAGGAAGATCATGTGGTCCACCACCACATCTTCGGCCAGCAGGCTGCCGTCCTCGCGCGTGGCCAGCGCGAACTGGCTGAACATGTCCTGCCCCGGGCGGGCGCGGCGTTCCCGCACCAGAGGCGTGAAGAAGTCCACCATCATCCGCCGCCCCGCCACACCCCGGCCCATGCGGGTGAAGGGCAGGGGGCGCCTCACCGGCGCGATCGAGGCTTGCACCATGTTGACGAAGGCCTTGTTCAGCCTGTCCGCCTCGGGACCGAACGGCAGACCCATGAAGCTGGTGGCCGCAGTCTGCAGCGTCAGCGCCTTGATCGCATCGTAGAAGCGGATTGGGCCCGCGCCCCATGCACCTGCCATGCGGGCGATGTCGGCGTTCAGCTGCCCGCAATAGGCGCGCATCGGGTCGGGCTTGAAGGCGATCGAAAGCGCGCGCCGGTCGATGCGGTGCGCTTCGTGGTCCATCAGCATCAGACCGCGCGGAAACAGCAGGTTGAGGATCGGGCCCCAGCCCTGCTCATTGGAAAACAGCCTGTCACGATCGAACAGCACCAGTTCGTTGGCGTCGGGGCCGATCAGCGCAACCTGCCGCCGGCCGAAGCTGCGCGTGCGATAGACCGGGCCGTATGTTTCCAGCATGCGCTGCCCGAAGCCGAGCGGATCGGCCAGCTGCATCAGCGTGGTTCCCACGAAAGGCCAGCCGTCTTCGCCCGGGATGTGGTCCAGCGCACTGTCGCCGGGGTGGCGGGTCCAGTGCGGGTTGCCGTGATCGGTCTGGACAAGGTGAACCTGCGAAGGCGCCAGGCTTGCCATGGCTTCGTCTCTCCCGGTTAAGCTTTAACCGGGCAATTAATGACATTCATGTCAGCAAAGTCAAATCCAGCCTGCAAGCTCGCGCCGCACCAGGCTTTCCAGCAGGTCCATGCCGGCATCCCCGGCATTGAGGCAGGCCAGCGCGGCGAAGTGCGTTCCGCCCGCGCCGATGAAGTCCTCCTTGCCGCGAATCGCCAGTTCTTCGAGCGTTTCCAGGCAATCGGCGGAAAAGCCCGGCGCGGCGATGGCCACCTTCTTCGTGCCCCTGCCGGCTTCTTCCAGAAGCACCGTATCGGTTGCCGGTTCCAGCCACTTGGCCCGGCCGAAGCGCGACTGGAAGCTGGTGACCAGCCGCATGCCGGGATGGCTTGTGGCAAAGGCATCGCCCAGCAGGCGTGACATCTTGCGGCAGTGGCAGTGATAGGGATCGCCCAGGAACAGCGTACGCTCAGGCATGCCGTGGTAGCTAAGCAGCAGCACCTCCGGATCGAAGTCCAGTGCGGCGATCTGGCGCGAAAGGTCGGTGTGAAGCGTGGCGATGGTCTGCGCATCGTCGCCATAGGGGGGCAGCGTGCGCAGCGCGGGCAGGCGGCGGCGCGCCTTGATCCAGTCGGCCATCGCGTCGAGCACGCTGGCGGTGGTGGCGGCGCAATATTGCGGATAGAGCGGCGCGACGAGGATGCGCTCGCATCCGGCTTCGATCAGCGCGTCAAGCTCCCCCGCCACGGCCGGCTTGCCATAGCGCATGGCGTGGCGGACGATTGCCGCATCGCCCAGCCGCCCCTGCAGTGCGCGGGCCTGCGCTGCCGTGATCGCGGCCAGCGGCGAGCCTTCCGGGGTCCACACCTGCTGATAGGCATGGGCCGATTTCTGCGGGCGTGTGCGCAGGATGATGCCGCGAAGGATCGGCTGCCACACCAGCGAAGGAATCTCCACCACCCGCTTGTCTGACAGGAACTCGGCGAGATAGCGCCGCACCGCGCCGGCATCGGGCGCATCGGGCGTACCGAGGTTGACCAGCAGCACCCCGACCTTGCCGGTGGCGATGGTCGGGTGGTCGGCCGGCAGGATGGCGGAAGAGGACATCAGATTCCTTCGGAAAGCAGCGGCAACCGGCGGAAACGCAGTCCGGTTGCGGAAAACAGGGCATTGGCGATGGCCGGCGCAACTGCGACCATGCCGAGTTCGCCGGGATCGAACGGTTCGGCGTTCGAATCGGCAAATGCAACATCCATCTTCGGGCAATCGGCCAGCAGGGGCAGGCCCAGCTGCGCCAGCCGCCCGGCCTGCGGCAGCCCGTGCGCCCATGCGGTGGCGCCGCCGATGGCCTGCGCCAGCCCGAAGACCATGCCGCCTTCGATCTGCTGGCGCGCCACGTCCACATTCACCACGCGGCCGATATCGGCATAGGCGGACAGGCGGTCCACCCGCACGGCGCCGTTTTCCTGCCGGGCGGTGGCTACCACGGCGATGAAGCCGCTGCGCTGCCCCTCTGGCGCGTTCAGGTCCATGCGGTGGCAGGCGATGCCCTGGCCCGATGCGTCGGCACCGCCGCCCCACATCGCCATGCGCGCCACGCCCTGCAGGCAGGCCACCAGCCGGGGTTGCCCGCCCAGCATGCCCACGCGGAAAGACAGTGGTTCCGCCCGGGCAAAATGCGCGCACTCGTCGATGAAGCTCTCGGTCAGGAAAGCGGCAATGCCGTGGGAATTGCCGCGCTGGCGCGCAGTGGGCAGCGACAGGTTGACCGGCACATGCTCCACCGCCTTTTCGGGAATGGCGTAAAGCGGCAGTGCGCCTTCGCAGGCGAGGGGGTCAGCCCTGTCCTTCGCGGCAGCCAGCGCAGCGGGCACGCTTTCCTCGCCCAACAGGCGCGCACCCGCCTCGATCGCGGTGGCGGGCATTGCCAGCCGGGTGCGCCAGCCGAGCAGCTGCCTTCGATCGGGCCCCATTGCGGCGGAAAGCTGCGCCGAAGCGGGCGCGCGGGGGAACGTGGCGAGCAGATCCTGCCAACGTGACCATACCAGCTGCACCGGGCGGTTCACCGCCTTGCAGATCGCCGCCGCCTCTGCCGCGATGCGCGTGTCAAGCTTCGCATCGAAGCTGCCGCCCGCGTGCATGGGATAGACCACCACGTTGCGCCGGGCGATGCCCGCCCCACGCGCCGCCGCCCGCGCGGCCTGTTCGGGCGCCTGCGTGGCGATCCACAGCTCCAGCCGCCCGTTCTCGATCCGCGCGGTGGCGGTGGGCGTTTCCAGCGGGGCGTGCAGCGCCGCCTCCACGTCATAGCGCGCGGTCAGGTTCGGCTTGGCCAGCAGCGCGGTGGGGTCGCCCTCGGCGGCGATCACCGTGGCCTCGCCCTTGCGCAGCGCGCGGTCCAGCCGGCTGTCCAGCGCGCCCGAATCGACCACCCGCCCCGCCGCCTTGAAGCGCGGGTCCATCGCCTTCAGCGCCTTGTCCGCGGCGTGCCAGGTCGCGCCCACCGCCGCCAGCCAGCGCCTGGCCTTCACCACGCCGACCAGGCCAGGCACATCGGCCGCCGCCTTGCGGTCATAGCTCGCCAGCACCGCATCGCCCTGCGGGCCGTGGGCGATTGCGGCATGGACCATGCCGGGCAGGCGTACGTCGCCCGCAAACACGAAGCTGCCGTCCACCTTGGCCGGCAGGTCCAGCCGGGGGAAGTGCAGGCGCCCGCCTTCGGGGAAGGCGCCCGGCTTTTCGCGCGCTGGTTCCGCGCGCAGCACGGGCACCGATGGCGGGTCATAGTCGGCTGCGGGTCCGGCCAGTTCGGCAAAGCCCAGCCGCTGCCTGCCGTTGATCACGGCGTGGTCGCGCACCTCCAGCGTTTCCCAACCGACTCCCCACTTCGCCGCCGCCGCCTGCGCCAGGCAGGCGCGGGCGGATGCCGCTGCGGCGCGCAGGGGCGCCTCGAATGCGGCCAGCGCAGTGCCTTCGGCAGTGATCATCATCGGCCCGCGCTCGGAATGGACTTGGGCCAGCGTGTCGCCCGGCGAATCCGCCAGCCCTGCGGCCAGCGGCATCCACAGCGAGGCCCAGCGCGCCGCCAGCACCGGATCGCCATAATGCGGGCTGACCGGCGCGGGCTCCACGCCCACGCGCTTCCAGTCCGCACCCAGCTCAACCGCCACGATCTGCGCCGCCAGCGTGGTGATGCCCTGGCCCATCTCGCACAGCGGCACTGCCACGCTGACCGTGCCATCCTTGCCGATGCGCAGCAGGCTGTCGAACACGCGTTCGCCCTCGCCCGCCACCAGCGCACTGGCATAGCGGCGCGGCAGCAGCCCGAACGCCAGCAACAGGCCGCCGCCTGCCCCTGCGCCGATCAGCAGCCCGCGCCGGCTGAGCCGCATGACCTTAGTGCGTGTCCAGCCACGCCAGCACGGCGCGCGCGATATTCAGGTATGCTTCGGCCTGCGGTCCGTCGCCTGCGGCCACGGGATGGCCTGCGTCGCTTTCCCGCCGGATCTGGATGTCCAGCGGCACGCGGCCCAGGAACGGCAGGTTCATGGTCATCGCCGCAGCCTGCGCCCCGCCGACGCCGAAGGGGTCGCTTTCCTCGCCGCAATGCGGGCAGATATAGCCGGCCATGTTCTCGACCATGCCGATCAGCGGGATCTGCCCCTGCTCGAACAGGCTTATCGCGCGGGTCGCATCCATCAGCGCCAGATCCTGCGGGGTTGAGACGATCACCGCTCCGGCCGGCTTGTGCTTCTGCAGCATGGTCAGCTGGATGTCGCCGGTGCCGGGCGGCAGGTCGACCACGATGATCTCGGCATCGCCCCAGTGCGCGTCCATCAGCTGGTTCAGCGCATTGCCCACCATCGGCCCGCGCCAGGCGATGGCCTGCCCCGGCTGCACCAGATGGCCCATGGACAGCAGCGGCACGCCGAACGGGCTCTGCACCGGGTGCATCTTGCTGTCGCTGGCTTCGGGCGTGCGCCCTTCGGTGGAAAGCAGCCGCGCCTGCGATGGGCCATAGATGTCGGCATCGACCAGCCCCACCTTGCGCCCCAGCCGTGCCATGGCCACGGCAAGGTTGGCCGAAAGCGTGGACTTGCCCACGCCGCCCTTGCCAGAACCCACCGCGATGATCCGCCGGGCGCGTTTTTCCGCGGTCATCGCCACGCGCACGTCGGTGGCGCCGCCCTTTCGCGCCGCGTCGCGCACGGCCATTTCCAGTTTGTCGCGCTCCAGCCGTTCCAGCCCGCCCACGTCGAGCACAACGCTGGCCACGCCATCCTTCACCCGCGCCGCCTGAACGCGCGCCGGGTCCACCTGCTTCAGCGCCTGTGCCAGCGCCGTTTCGTCACCCGCCTCTTCGATTGCCACGTTCCGTTCCCGCTCCGGGCCGAAGCCCGTCCTTTCGGGCATTCCCCTAGCAAGGAAATTTGAGGAGGAGACACTGTTTTTCGCAGGCAACGTCCCTATAACCGGGGACATGAGCAGTTTTGGTGAGCGTGCGAAGCACAGCGGCTGGGCGATGGCCGGCAAGAACAGTCCCTGGGGCGGGTCAGGCGGAGAAGGCGGTTCCGGCCCGGAAGAGCCGTCCACCCCCGATGGCGAGAGCCCTCCCGCATCCCCTCCGCCCGCGGCCGATCAGCCCGGCGGCAAGCCGGGTGACAAGTCCGGCGGCCCGCGCAACCCCTGGCTGCCGCCCTCTGCCGGTGGTGACAACCGGCGTCCCAGCCTGGAGGACATCTTCCGCAAGCGCGGTGGAGGTGGTGGTGGCAACAACGGCGGGCGCGGCGGGCCAAACCCGCAGTTCCGCCTGCCACAGCGGCCCGATGGCAAATCGTGGACGCCGCTGGTGGTGGCGGCCGTGCTGCTGTTGTGGCTCGGCACCTCGATGGTCCACCGCGTTTCCGCGCAGGAAGAGGGTGTGGTCACGACCTTCGGCTCCTATTCCCGCACGCTCAAGCCGGGCATGGCGCTGACCGCGCCCTGGCCGTTCCAGGCGGTGACGACCGAGAACGTCACCCAGATCCGCCGGGAATCGATCCCCGAGGGCGATGCCGAGAAGCTGATGCTGACGAGCGACCAGAACCTTGTCGACCTCAGCTATATCGTGCGCTGGAACATCAAGGACCTGAAGCTCTATTCCTACCAGCTGGCCGATCCCGACCAGACCGTTCGCGAAGTGGCCGAGGCGGCGATGCGCCAGTCCATTTCCGAAGTCTCGCTGGGGCAGGTGATGGGATCGGGCCGCGCCGCGATCGAAACCAGCGTGCGGGACCGGATGCAGCGGGTGCTCGACGCCTATCGCGCGGGTGTGACCATCCAGGGCGTGGACATCAAGAAGACCGACCCGCCGACCAAGGTGGTGGACGCGTTCAAGGAAGTGCTGGCCGCGCAGCAGGATGCACAGAGCGAGATCAATCGCGCCAACGCCTGGGCCCAGCAGCTGACCGCGCGTGCGCAGGGTGAGGCCGCGGCTTTCGACAAGGTCTATGCGCAGTACAAGCTGGCGCCCGAGGTGACCCGCCGCCGCATGTATTACGAAACGATGGAGCGTGTGCTGAGCCAGACCGACAAGGTCATCGTCGAGGCGCCCGGCACGGTGCCCTACCTGCCGTTGCCGGCGATGAAGCAGACGCCGCCGCCTGCCCCCGTGTCGGAGGCCAAGCCATGAACGCGCTCGAACGGATCTGGGCCGAACAGAAGCTTGCGCTGGTCGCGGTGATCATCGCCATCATCGGCCTGCTGTCCTGTCTCAAGGAAGTGGACGAGACCGAACAGGCGGTGATCGTGCGGCTGGGTGAACCGGTGCGCGTGGTCAACCGCTTCCGCCCCAATGCCGATTTCGGCCAGACCGGGGCAGGCCTTACCTGGCGCATCCCGTTCTTTGAACAGGTGATCACCATCGACAAGCGCGTGCTGGACGTGAGCATGGAGCGCCAGCAGGTGACCAGCGCCGACCAGCAGCGGCTGGAAGTGGACGCCTATGCCCGCTTCCGCGTGATCGATCCGGTCAAGATGTACCAGACGGCCGGAACGGTGGACCGCGTGGCGGAACAGCTGCAGCCCATCCTCAACTCGGTGCTGCGCCAGGAACTGGGCAAGCGCACGTTCGCCTCGCTGCTCACCGCCGAGCGCGGGCAGGCGATGGAGAACATCCGCAAGGGGCTGGACGCTGAAGCGCGCGAATATGGCGCGCAGGTGATCGACGTGCGCATCAAGCGGGCGGACCTGCCCGACGGAGCGCCGCTGGAAAGCGCCTTCACCCGCATGATCAGCGCACGCCAGCAGGAAGCCGCGACGATCCGCGCACAGGGCCAGAAGGCCGGGCAGATCATCCGGGCCGAAGCGGAAGCGCAGGCTGCCAAGACCTATGCCGAGAGCTTCGGCAAGGATCCGCAGTTCTATGATTTCTACCGCGCGATGCAGAGCTATGACACCACCTTCGCGCAAAAGCAGTCGAGCACCTCGATCGTGCTCTCGCCCGACAACGAATATCTGCGCCAGTTCCGCGGAAAGTGACTTCGCTGGTGAAACCGCTGCCATTCAAATTTCGTTCATGCGACGAAGCGTGAATCCCGTTCGGGGATCGGCAGCGGAATCACCGTTCCGCGACCAGGATTAGACAAAGAGGACAAGGCCACGTGCGATACGCTTATGGAGTGACTACGGCGCTGCTCCTCGCCGGCAGCGCGCTGACGCTGGCTACCGGCTTTCCGGCAGGGGCGCAGGTCGCCCAGAATGACAGCAGCCAGATGCAGTCTGTGGTGCCCCGCGCCGGGGCGCCCGCCAGCTTTGCGGACCTGACCCAGCAATTGCAGCCGGCAGTGGTCAACATCTCCACGCGCCAGCGGGTGAAGGTGCAGAACCAGAACCCGTTTGCCGGAACGCCCTTTGGCGATCTGTTCGGCGGCGGGCAGGGCAATGGCGGACCGCAGACGCGCGAGGCGCAGTCACTCGGTTCGGGCTTCATCATCTCTGCCGATGGCTATGTGGTCACCAACAACCACGTGATCACCGCCGACGGGCAGGGAGAGGTTGAATCGATCACCGTCACCATGACCGACGGCACCGACTATCCGGCCAAGCTGGTCGGCCGCGATGCCGCCTCGGACCTTGCGGTGCTGAAGATCAGCGGCACAAAGCCGTTCCCCTTCGTGAAATTTGGCGATTCGCGCCATGCCCGCGTGGGTGACTGGGTGATCGCCATCGGCAACCCCTTCGGCCTGGGCGGCACGGTGACCAGCGGGATCATCTCGGCGGTCTATCGCAACACCGGCTCGGGCTCGGCCTATGACCGCTACCTGCAGACCGACGCCTCGATCAACCGGGGCAACTCGGGCGGCCCGATGTTCGACATGAACGGCAACGTCATCGGCATCAACAACGCCATCTTCTCGCCCACCGGCGGCAGCGTCGGCATCGGCTTCGCCATTCCCGCCGAAATCGCTGCGCCCATCGTGGACAAGCTGCGCAATGGGCAGGCGATCGATCGCGGCTACCTCGGCGTGCGCATCCAGCAGCTGTCCGACGATCTGGCCGCCTCGCTCGGCATCGCCAAGAAGCGTGGCGAATTCATCCAGTCGGTCGAGCCTGGCCAGGGCGCGGCCAAGGCCGGGATGCAGCCGGGCGACGTGGTCGTGGCCGTGGATGGCAAGGAAGTGACGCCGGACCAGACGCTGTCGTTCATCGTTGCCAACACCCCTCCGGGCAAGCGCATCCCGATCGAGCTGATCCGCAATGGCCAGCGCCTGACCGTGCAGGCCGTGGTGGGCAAGCGGCCGAGCGACGAGGAACTCGCCAAGCAGAGCTTCGACCCCGACAATGGCGACGACGATGGCGGCTTCGGCCCCAATGGCGGCTCCGCGCAGAAGGCCCCCGCCGGGCCGGTGGTGCAGCAGTCGCTGGGCGTGGCGGTGATCCCGATGACCGCCACCATCGCCCGCCAGCTCGGCGTGGGCGAGGATGTGAAGGGCGTGGTCATCACCGCGGTCGACGATTCCGCCGACGCCGGGGCCAAGGGCCTGCAGCGTGGCGACATCGTCCTCTCGGCCAACTACAAGCCGGTGACCACCGCGGCGGAGCTGGAAGCCGTGGTCAGGCAGGCCAAGGCGGAGAACCGCGAAGCCGTGCTGCTGCGCATCCAGCGCCGCGGCCAGCCCGCCATCTACGTGCCGATCCGCCTGCGCTGATCGGCATCAGACTCAAGCAGAAAGGGGCGGCGCTGCCATCTGGCAACGCCGCCCCTTTTTTATGTCTCCCCTTCGGGCGACGGGCGATGGCCGGGGGCTCTCGGCTGCCATAATGTCAGCCTGCCTGCCCCCATCGTACCACAATCAGTACGTTGACGGCGGATCGCTCGCCGGGAAGCTTTCGTCCCCGGCTTGGTCCACCTTGTCCCACTTGGGCGGGTCCGAACGCATGCCCTCGGTGCCGGCCGAGCGCACCTTGGAGAAGTTTTCGCCCGATCCCTCGCCCGTGGCGAAGGCCGCCGGTTCCGCGTTGGAAGCGGTCTGTTTCGACGCCTTCCAGATGAAATAGCCGACCGTCGCAGCGGCGGCGAGCTTGAACAGAGCCATTGTTCGTCTCCTGTCGGTATCGGGTCCGGCAGGACCCATCCACCGCACAACGAACGTGTGGCCTAAAAGTTCGCGGGGTTGGCTTGTTGCCGCTGCGGCCCGGCGCTGGTGGTGGGCCTTCCGGCGGGAACGCGCTGCCGTGGCGCGTCACGGCCCGTGGCGCGGTTGAGGAAATCGTCGTTGGCCGCAGCCGGCGCATCCTGCTCCACCCCGTCCTCGGGCACAGGCACAGCTTCATCCGGCGCCTGCGGGCCGCGCTGGCCCGCACCGTTCACCACATCGCCGTTCGGGTCGACATAGAAGTAGTCGTCCGGATTGGACTGCATCGCCTCGTCATCGGGCTCCAGCTGCCACTGCGGCAGGGTCAGCTGCGTCTCGAACTGCTCCACCGGGCGCTTGGCGGTGACGACCTTCATGTATGACGCAAAAGCCCGCGCCGGGGCGGTGCCGCCCTGCAGGCCGGGCACCGCGCGCGCATCGTCGCGGCCCATCCACACGCCGGTGGTGATCCCGCTGGAAAAGCCCAGGAACCAGCCATCCTTGTTGGAACTGGTGGTGCCGGTCTTGCCCGCCACGGGGCGGCCGATCTGCGCCGCGCGGCCGGTGCCGGTGCTGACGGCGGTCTGCATCAGGTCGGTAATGCCCGCCGCCACATAGTTGGGCACCAGCTGCTGCGGGTTGTCGGGCCGGTGGCTGTAGAGCACCTCGCCATCGGTGGTGGTCACCTTGCGGATGCCATAGGGCATCACGTTGGTGCCCTTGGCCTGCACTTCGGCAAAGGCGCGCACCATGTCGATCACGCGCACTTCGCTGGTGCCCAGCACCATCGAAGGCATCGTGTTGATCGGGGTGGTGATGCCAAAGCGGCGCGCCATGTTGGCCACCGCGCCGAAGCCCACCTCGTTGCCCAGCTGCGCCGCCACGGTGTTCTTGGAATAGGCGAAGGCGGTGCGCACGTCGATCTCGCCGGCATAGGTGCCGCCGGAATTGCGCGGGCTCCACCCGTCGATCGTCACCGGCTCGTCACGCACCTTGTCCTCGGGCTTGTAGCCCGCTTCCAGCGCGGCGAGATAGACAAACAGCTTCCACGCCGATCCCGGCTGGCGCACGGCGTTGACGGCGCGGTTGTAGTTGCTGGTGACGTAGTCGGTGCCGCCCACCATGGCCAGCACTGCGCCATCGCGGTCCACGCTCACCAGCGCGCCCTGTGCACCCTTGGGCGCGAAGGCCTGGATCGCGTCGGTTGCGGCGCGCTGGGCCGTGGGGTCCAGCGTGGTCCACACCTCGATCGGCTGGTCGTTGTCGGGCAGCAGCAGGTCCAGCTGCGGCAGCACCCAGTCGGTGAAATAGCGCGCGGAGTTCTGGCCCTGCTCCGAAGCGAACCTGACCGCCTTGAAATCGACGCCATCGGCCTCGGCAGGCGTGATCTTGTCGGCCTTCACCATGGTGCCCAGCACCGTTTTCGCGCGTTCGACGGCGGCATCCTTGTCCGCCGTGGGCGAATAGTGCGATGGCGCCTTCACCAGCCCGGCGATGATCGCCGCTTCCGACAGGTTCAGCTGCTCGCCCGAATGGCCGAAGAACTTGCGCGCAGCCGAATCCACGCCATAGGCGCCGCCGCCGAAATAGACCTTGTTGAGATAGAGTTCGAGGATCTGGTCCTTGCTGAAGCGGGTCTCAAGCGCCAGCGCCAGCACCGCCTCGCGGATCTTGCGGTCGAAGGTGCGGCTGTTGTTCAGGAAAACGTTGCGGGCCAGCTGCTGGGTGATGGTGGACGCGCCCTGCCGCCAATGGCCGCTCTGGATACGCACCCACACCGAACGGGCGATGCCGATGGGGTCCACGCCCCAATGGCTGCGAAAGCGGCGGTCTTCCACCGCCACCATGGCATCCTGCATCACACCGGGCACGGCGCGGATGGGAATCCACTTGCCATAGCTGGGCCCGAGCGTGACGATTTCCGAACCATCGGCCGCGCGCACCACGATGGTCTGGCCCGCCTGGCTCGATTTCAGCCGGTCATAGCTCGGCAGCGACCGCGCGGTGATCAGCACCGCGGCGGTCAGCGCCATCGCGCCCAGCAGGGTCAGCGCGCCGCCCCATACCACGATCCGGCGCAGCAGCCTTCCGATGAAGGAGCTGCCACGGCCTGACCGGCCGCGCGGTTCGTCTTCGGGCTCCGGACGTCGCCGGGGAATGTCCCGCCTGGCCATCAGCTTTGATTGCTTCCCTCGTTATCGTGCACAGGCATGCTTGCCCGCCCTGACGGGCGCCTCATGCATAGGGCAAATATAACGCAGGGTTAATGGGAAGTTTCACGAGTGGCGAAAGCGTCGCAGTTCAGTCTTCCTTCGGCTTGAAATCCAGCGATGCGCTGTTGATGCAATAGCGCAGGCCGGTGGGTGCGGGACCATCGGGAAACACGTGGCCAAGATGCCCGTCACAGCGGGCACAGCGCACTTCGGTGCGGACCATGCCATGGCTGCGGTCGGTGATCTCGTCGACCATCTCGTCATCCACCGGGGCATAGAAGCTGGGCCAGCCCGATCCGCTGTCATACTTGGCGTCGGACTCGAACAGCGGCGCACCGCACCCGGCGCAGGTGTAATCGCCCGCGGCCTTGTTCTTTTCATACTTGCCGGTGAAGGCGCGCTCCGTGCCATGCTGGCGCAGGATCTGGTATTGCTCGGGGGTCAGTCGTTCGCGCCATTCGGCTTCGGTCAGATTCAGCTTGTCGACCATCTGGGGATCTCCTTCGCGCAGCGATATGGGATCAGGCGGGTTCCACAACAAGCACGGTGCCCTCATGGCCAACCACACGCACCCGCGCGCCCGCAGGCAGGTCTGGCCCGCGCGCCAACCACTCGGTGTCGCCATGGCGCACCCGGCCACTGCCGCCGCTGATCGCGCAGGCCACCACGGCGCCCTGGCCCACCAATTGGCCGCCGCGATCGTTCAGCGCGGGGTCCGCATCCACCCCCGGGTTGCGTGCATACCAGCGCCGTCCGGCCAGCACCGCCACACCCGCCATCGCCACGAACAGCAGCGCCAGCACGGCAAAGGGCAGGGGCAGCGCGAGCCCGGCAAGGCCGGTGAGCAAGGCCGCCGCCGCAATCCAGATCAGGAAATAGCCCGGCACCAGCAGCTCGGCGATGGCCAGCACCACGCCCAGCGCCACCCAGGCCCACGGCGATTCCAGCAGGACCGTCATGGCGCTCACCCCTGTCCGGGCGTGATCGTCGGCACCGACGGGCGCGGTGAACGCGGCGGCTGCGGGGCCGGCGGCGGACCCTTCACCGCATCTCCGATCAGCTCGCCAATTCCGCCCAGCGTTCCGATCAGCTGCGTCGCCTCCACCGGGAACAGGATGGTCTTGGCGTTGGGCGATGTGGCAAACTGCTGCACCGCTTCGACATATTTCTGCGCCACGAAGTAATTCAGGGCCTGCGTGCCCGATGCGGCAATCGCTTCGGACACCACCATGGTCGCCTTCGCTTCGGCCTCGGCCGATCGTTCACGCGCCTCGGCATCGCGGAACGCGGCCTCCTTGCGCCCCTCGGCCTCAAGGATCTGCGCCTGTTTCTGCCCTTCCGCCTTCAGGATCTCCGATGCGCGCGAACCCTCTGCCTCAAGGATCTGGGCGCGCTTTTCGCGCTCCGCCTTCATCTGGCGGGCCATGGCGTTGGAAATGTCCACCGGCGGGCGGATATCCTTGATCTCCACCCGGGTGATCTTCACCCCCCATGGCGATGTGGCGTGGTCCACCACCGACAGCAGCCGCGCGTTGATCTCGTCGCGCTTGGACAGCGTCTCGTCCAGGTCCATCGAACCCATAACCGTGCGCAGGTTGGTGGTCGTCAGCTGCATGATCGCCACATAGAGGTCTGACACCTCATAGGCCGCCTTCCCCGCGTCCAGCACCTGGAAGAACACCACCGCGTCCACGCCGACCATGGCGTTGTCGCGCGTGATGATTTCCTGTCCGGGGATGTCGAGCACCTGCTCCATCATGTTGACCTTGTGGCCCACCCGGTCGACGAACGGCATCAGGAAATGCAGCCCCGGCCGCGCTGCCAGGGTGAAGCGGCCCAGCCGCTCGATGGTATAGACATGGCCCTGCCGCACCACGCGCACGCCCATCAGCACGTAAACGACCACCAGAACGATCAGCAGCAGCAGTACCGCTTCCATCTTGCCCCCTCCGGCCGGACTATCCGGCGTCGGTGGAGCAATACCGCATCGCGAGCCGGTTCAGTAGTGCGATTTGGCATCCGGCCTGGCGAGGTCGTAGCAATGGTCGATATCGTACTTCTCCACCCCGCCGGCGCTGTCCGTCGCCTCGGCCAGCATGGCGTCGTGCGCCTTGGCCAGCGTGGCATCCGCCTCGTCGTTGCTGCGCCCTTGCGCCACCAGCGCCTCGTGCTCGCGCGCGGCCAGAACGGTGGCCAGGGTCTTCATGTCCTTGGCCGCGTCGCTCATGCCCTCTCGTGCATGGACTTCGTCGAAGGCGAGGCTGAGGATCGCAGAGCATTGCAGCAGGTCCGGCGTCTTGAGCGGCGGCACCTTGGCTTCCAGGCTGGCGAGGCAAGGCTTTACGGCGGAAGTCAGCGCGGAAGCGGGATCGGTTGCGGCCGCCTGCTGGATCGCCGTGGCGTCGGCGGTCAGCAGGTCACGCACCTGTTCACGGGTCATGCCGGCCTGCTCCATCACCTGCTGCCCCACCATCGTGAAGTAGCGCTTGCCCCTTACCGCCAGTGGCGGCAGGCCCTGCGCCGCCTCGTCCCCCTGCGCCTGCGCATTGGCGGCCAGCGCGAATGCGGCGGCGCAGCGCAGTTCGGTGCGGTGCACGTCGGTCAGCGCTTGCGCGGGCGCGTCCGCAGCGAAGGCGGGTGCGGGCAGGGCGGCCGACAGGGCGGCGACAAGTGCAAGGGGGCGCATGGCGCCATGCTATAGGAACCGCAACCTGAACGGTCACGGACAAATCCATGCCAAAAAGAAGGCCGTGGAGCGGCATGCGTTCGCTCCACGGCCTGTCAGGTTTGGCGCGCCCGGCAGGGTCGGGGCGGGCACGCGCTGGAGCAGGTCAGGCTGGAAAACTCACTTGCTGTTGCACTTGGCCAGGTCTTCTGCGGCCAGTTCGCCCTTGGGCGTGGCAAAGCGGGTCACTTCGCCCACCTTGCGCGCCAGACGGGCGCAGACGATGGCCGGGCGAGAGGTGTCGCGGGCCGCGGTGCAGGCGGTGCCGGCGCAGTTCCACAACACTCCGCCTTCGATCACCTTCTGCGGCGCGGCCAGCGGGGCCGCCAGCGCGGCGGTGTAGTATCCGCCTTCGGCCCGGGCGGGCTGGGCGGTTA
Source organism: Novosphingobium cyanobacteriorum (assembly GCF_029436685.1). GTDB lineage: Bacteria > Pseudomonadota > Alphaproteobacteria > Sphingomonadales > Sphingomonadaceae > Novosphingobium > Novosphingobium cyanobacteriorum. Next base: position 111,225 of record NZ_JAROCY010000006.1, on the reverse strand, counting down.
TGGCGAACGATCCGGCCGAAAACGCCAGCGCGGCGAGGGCGGGCAGCAGGCGGCGCAGGCCACCGTCAACGGTTGCAGTCATGTCTCTTCCCCTTATGTCCGTGCATGAAACCCGGCGCTGGGGCGCCGCTGACGGAACCAGCCGCCGTGCGGAGCGTCCTGGAGAGGATGCGGATTTCAGTTGCGAATCGATACCTACATATCTAGGTTTTAAGTTGCAACTAAAAACTTACATCGCTTGCGCCTTTGCGCTATGGCGGGAACCGATATGGAAAAACTGCGCGAACCCTTGTCCGATCTGGCCGCCTGCGGCCTGCCCTGCGCGCTTGAGGCGATGGGGGAGCGCTGGTCGTTCATGATCCTGCGCGCCGCGTTCAACGGGGTGCGTCACTTCGAGGAATTCCTCGATCAGCTCGGCATTGCACGCAACATCCTTTCCAACCGCCTGTCGCGCCTGGTCGAATCCGGCATCCTGAAGCGCGAACCGTGCGCCGACGATCGCCGGCGCATCGAATATCGGCTCACGCCAAAGGGGTTTGATCTGCTGCCCGCCATGCTGGCGCTGCGCCAGTGGGGGGAGAAGTGGGCGCTGGGCGTGCCGGCCAATCCCGTGCTGTGCGACGCGCGCGACGGCCAGCCGATCCTGCCCATCACCATCCGCGCGCATGATGACCGGGTGCTGGGCCCGGCGGATCTCACCTGGCGCGAACGTGCCGACATCGAGGCCGAAGGCAGGTCGCCGGTTCGGGCGGTGAAATAGCAAAGGGCCTTCGTTTGGTGCGCCTTCGACATCCATCGAAGGTTTGTGCCGCAACAGGCAAAAGCATTCCACGAACCGGCCGGGAAGCGGGGCTGGAGTGCTTCCCGACCGGCTCGCGGGGCCGCCGGTCCATCAGCGGCTAAGCGACTTGCTGGTCATCACCGCGGCAAAGCTCTGGCGCGCACCGTTGAGGGCGCGGGTGTAGCAGCGGCGGCTGGAGATCTCTTCGGACAGCGGGTGCGGACCGCTGCTGGTTTCGCACACCCGGGCGGCGGCATAGCGCAGGCGGGCGTCGAGCTTTGCCTGCCCTTCGGGGCTGGCGAGGTCGAGATCGCTGTAGCGCACCAGGCGGGTCACGGTGACCGGCTCTTCCGCAAAGGCGGCAGGGGCTGCGGCGAAGGCGATGGTGCTGGCGGCGGCAGCGGCGATCAGGGTCTTGGTGAAGGTCATGGCGGGGCTCCTTGGCATGGGGTTCAACTCGGTCGCGACGGGGCCCCTTGGGGGTTCGGGGGGTGGGGTTCGCAAGGGACCGCCGCCGCATGCCATCCTGATACCCCCGGCCGCGGGGCGATGCGCGGCAGGCTCGACAATCCCGCGAATGCACCCGACCAGCGGCACGGTCGCCCGACGAACGACATGGTGCATCCGGCGAACGACAGGAAAGGCTTCTTCCCGCCCCGCCACGGTGGTGTAGGCTGCGCCAAACATGGCGATTCTCCTCACCTTCATCCTTGGCGTGGCCAACTTCGCGCTGCACGGCGCGGTGATGGAATGCGGGCACCCGCTGATCGGACGGATGCCGTGGTTCTACCACGCGATGAGCCGGCGCCTTTCGCTGGCGGTGGAGTTCCTCATGCTGTTCGCCGGCATGCTGCTGGCCGCGCAGGGCGAAGTGTGGGGCCTGCTGGGCTACATCGCCTATTCCGCGCTGAATGGCGTGGCGGGCTGGCTGATCCTGACGCGACGGGTCTAGTGCGTGGCACAGCTATACGCATGAACTTGACAATTATAACCAAATAGGTTATATGCCCCAGCCTTGGACCGGGAGCGGGCATGGCCGGCTTCGCCCTCGCTCCTTCGGGTCAGGCCCCTCAGGCCGAAGCCCGACGCGACCGGCGCGGGTTCGGCATCGCGGGGAACTGGCAGCCTTGCCAGCACGAGGGCGTAAAGCCCCAGCCCCGGGCAAATCCCAAGCCAAAGCAACGGACGGCGGATGTGGGGCGGTGGTTCAGCCGCGTGCATGCGTCGGACAAGGGCCCGGGTCGGGCCTCCGGCACGAAACGGCATCCCGCTTCCCGGCGGACCTACGGTGACCTATCCGTGTGACGCTCCCGGCCTCTTCCCCTTGCCAATGGCGCTACGGACCGGGCTGGCACGCGAGCCGCCACCCGGCATCGAGCTTCCGTCCGGTCACAGGCTGCGCCGAAGCGGCTGCAACGCCCCGCCCGGCCACTCGCAAATGCGCGCTGCCCGCCCTCCCTTGCGGCGCCACGCATGGCGCCCGCACCGGTCGCGCAGGTCCGTCTTGATCCTCAGGCAAAAGTCCGGGCTCGCCGCCGGATGCTCTCCATGCCCCTTCCCCGCTCATCCTGAGCTTGTCGAAGGACAAGGGAGGGGGTTGGGGGTGGGGGCTCTCCGCACACGCAGCGCTTGCCTCAGTCGAGATTGGGGCGCAGCCACCGCTCTGCCGTCGCAAGGTCCACCCCCCGCCGCGCCGCATAGTCTTCCAGCTGGTCGCGGCCGATGGTGGCGACGCCGAAGTACTGGCTTTCCGGGTGGGCGAAGTAGAACCCGCTGACCGCTGCGGTGGGCAGCATCGCCTGCGATTCGGTGAGCGTGATGCCGGCGTTGTCCTGCGCGCGCAGCAGATCGAACAGCACCGGCTTCAGGCTGTGATCCGGGCAGGCGGGATAGCCCGGCGCGGGGCGGATGCCGCGATACTGTTCGCGGATCAGTGCCTCGTTGGTCAGCTGCTCCCCCGGTGCATAGGCCCACAGCGTGGTGCGCACGTGCTGGTGCAGGCGCTCGGCAAAGGCTTCGGCAAAACGGTCGGCCAAGGCCTTCAGCAGGATGTCCGAATAGTCGTCGTTGGCGGCCTGGAACCGGGCGAGGTGCGGTTCGATGCCATGGATGCCCACGGCGAAGCCGCCCAGCCAGTCGCCCGCCGGATCGATGAAATCGGCCAGGCAGAAGTTGGCGCGGCCCCGGCTCTTGATGAATTGCTGGCGCAGGAAGGGCAGGCGGACCGACAGCTCGTCATCATCGGGATGCAGCACCACGTCATCACCGTGGCGGGCGCAGGGCCAGAAGCCGGCGACGCCCTTGGCCGTCAGCCACTTCTCCGAGACGATCTTCTCGAGCATGGCCCTGGCATCCGCAAACAGGCTGGTGGCGCTTTCACCCACGACAGGATCGGTCAGGATCGCGGGATAGGTGCCGGCGAGTTCCCAGGCTCGGAAGAAGGGCGTCCAATCAAAGGTTTCGACCAGATCGGCAAGATCCCAATCGGGAAACACATGCAGGCCGGGCTGTTCGGGCGGCGGCGCCTTTTCCGACATGTCGGGCGCAAAGGCGTTGTCGCGCGCATCCTGCAACGGCAGCAGCTTGGACCCGCCCTTGCCGGCGCGGGCATCGCGCACGTGCTGGTAATCGGCGGCCGTCGCCTTGATGAAGCCAAGCGCCTGGGTGTCGGACAGCAGCTGGCTGGCGACGCCGACGGCGCGGCTGGCGTCAAGCACGTGGACCACCGGGCCATCATAGGCCGGGTCGATCTTGAGCGCGGTGTGGACCTTGCTGGTGGTGGCCCCGCCGATCAGCAGCGGGATGGTGAAGCCGGCGCGCTGCATTTCCTCGGCCACGGTCACCATCTCGTCCAGCGAGGGGGTGATCAGGCCGGAAAGGCCGATGATGTCGGCGCCTTCCTTCTTCGCAGTGTCGAGGATCGTGGCCCACGGCACCATGACGCCAAGGTCGATCACTTCGTAGCCGTTGCACTGCAGGACCACGCCGACGATGTTCTTGCCGATATCGTGGACGTCGCCCTTCACCGTGGCCATCACGATCTTGCCCTTGGCCTTGGCGCCCTCTTCTTTCGCCGCTTCGATGAAGGGGATGAGGTGGGCCACCGCCTTCTTCATCACGCGGGCGGATTTCACCACCTGCGGCAGGAACATCTGGCCCGATCCGAACAGGTCGCCCACGGTGTTCATGCCGGCCATCAGCGGGCCTTCGATCACCTCGATCGGGCGGGCGTGGAGCAGGCGGGCTTCCTCGGTATCCTCGACGATGTAGGCGTCGATGCCCTTGACCAGCGCGTGCTCCAGCCGGCGAACAACGTCCCAGCTGCGCCATTCCTCGGCCTGCTTTTCGGCAACCGCGTCCTTGCCCTTGAAGCTTTCGGCCAGCTCGATCAGCCGCTCTGTCGCATCCGCGCGGCGCATGAGCAGCACGTCCTCGCAGGCTTCGCGCAGCACGGGATCGATCTGGGCATAGACGTCAAGCTGTCCGGCGTTGACGATGGCCATGTCCATGCCTGCCGGAATGGCGTGGTAGAGGAACACCGAGTGCATGGCGCGGCGCACCGTTTCGTTGCCGCGGAAGCTGAACGAGAGGTTGGACAGGCCGCCCGAGATGTGGACGTGCGGGCAACGCGCCTTGATCTCGCGCGTCGCCTCGATGAAATCCAGGGCGTAGCGATCGTGCTCCTCGATGCCGGTGGCGACGGCGAAGACGTTGGGATCGAAGATCACGTCCTCGGGCGGGAAGCCGATGCCCATCAGCAGCTTGTAGGCGCGCTCGCAGATTTCTACCTTGCGATCCTTCGTGTCGGCCTGGCCCTTCTCGTCAAAGGCCATCACGACCACGGCGGCGCCATAGTCCATGCACTTGCGCGCGTGGGTGAGGAATGCCTCCTCGCCTTCCTTCATGCTGATGGAATTGACGATGGGCTTGCCCGAGACGCACTTGAGGCCAGCCTCGATCACTTCCCACTTCGAACTGTCGATCATCACTGGCACGCGGGCGATGTCGGGCTCGGCGGCGATCAGCTTGAGGAAGGTGGTCATGGCCTCGACCGCATCGAGCAGGCCTTCGTCCATGTTGACGTCGATCACCTGCGCACCGTTTTCCACCTGCTGGCGCGCCACTTCCACCGCCTTGGCATAGTCGCCGGCAAGGATCAGCTTCTTGAACGCGGCCGAGCCGGTGACGTTGGTGCGTTCGCCGACATTGACGAAGCGGGAACCGGCATTGGCAGGGGTGGTGGTGGAGGTGGTCATTGTCGATTCCAGTTCCCCTCCCGCTTGCGGGAGGGGGTAGGGGAGGGCGGGTTCATCCAGGTGGAGGGTAACAGGCCCTCCCCCTGCCCCTCCCGCAAGCGGGAGGGGAGAATGTGGACCCCCGGCCTTGCGGCGGGGGCAGGCGTCAGCCAGCCATCACGAAAGGTTCGAGGCCGGCGAGGCGGGTTACGGTTTCCGGCGTGGGCAGGGTGCGCGCGGGGAGGCCCTGTACGGCTGACGCCATGGCGGCGATGTGGTCCGGGGTGGAGCCGCAGCAGCCGCCGAGTATGTTGACCTGGCCGTGGTCGGCCCATTCCTTGACGAGGGCGGCGGTGGTCTGCGGTGCTTCGTCGTACTCGCCCAGTTCGTTGGGCAGGCCGGCGTTGGGATAGACCATGATCAGCGTATCGGCGATCTGCGACAGCGCGCGCACATGGGGGCGCAGCTGGGTGGCGCCAAACGAGCAGTTGAGCCCGACGGTGACGGGCTTGGCATGGCGGATGGCGTACCAGAACGCCTCGACCGTATGGCCCGACAGATTGCGGCCCGAGAGGTCCGTAAGCGTCATCGACAGCATGATCGGCACTTCGCGGCCGAGCTCCTGTTCCACCCGCCGCACCGCCATGACGCCAGCCTTGGCGTTGAGCGTATCGAACACGGTTTCGATCAGGATGAAGTCGCTGCCGCCTTCGACCAGCGCGCGCACCTGTTCGGCATAGACATCAACCATCAGGTCCCAGTCCACTTCGCGATAACCCGGATCGTTGACGTCGGGCGAAAGCGACAGGGTCTTGTTGGTGGGGCCGATGGCGCCGGCGACGAAGCGGGGGCGGCCATCCCTGGCGGCGAATTCATCGGCCACGCTGCGGGCCAGCCGGGCGCTTTCCACGTTGATCTCGCGCACCAGATGCTCGGCGGCATAGTCGGCCTGGCTGATGCGGTTGGCGCTGAAGGTGTTGGTTTCGGCGATGTCCGCTCCGGCGGCGAAGTAGGCGCGGTGGATCGCCTCGGGCACCTCCGGCTTGGTCAGCGCGAGGATGTCGTTGTTGCCCTTCTGGTCCTTCGTGAGGCCGAGGGTGCCGGCATAGTCGGCCTCGGACAGGCGGTAATTCTGGATCTCGGTGCCGAAGGCGCCATCGGTGATCAGGATGCGCTGGCGCGCCTGTTCGACCAAGGCAGTGCGGGCGGCGGAGGGAATCAGCGTCATGCGGCCTTCTCCAGCGGCGAGGCCTTGGGGCGACGGCCGAGGAGGTGGCAGATCGCGTAGGACAGTTCGGCGCGGTTTAGGGTGTAGAAGTGGAAATCGCGGACCCCGCCGGCATAGAGGCGGCGGCAGAATTCGGCGGCGATGGTGGCGGCGACGAGCTGGCGCGAGGCGGGGTGGGTATCGAGCCCTTCGAACAGGCCGTCCATCCACGCCGGGATCGCCGCGCCGCAGGCCTGCGCGAACTTGCGCGTCTGCGCCACGTTGGACACGGGCAGTATGCCGGGCAGGACCGGCGCATCGATGCCGGCGGCGGCAAGATCGTCGCGGAAGCGGAAGAAGGTTTCGGGCTCGAAGAAGAACTGGGTGATGGCGCGGGTGGCCCCGGCATCAAGCTTGCGCTTCAGGTTGTCGATATCGGCGGCGCGGCTGGGCGAATCCGGGTGGCTTTCCGGATAGGCGGCGACGGAGATCTCGAAGGGGGCGATATCCTTGAGGCCCGCGACCAGATCGGCAGCATTGGCATAGCCATCGGGATGCGGGGTGAAGGGCACGCCGGGAGCCCCCATGTCGCCACGCAGCGCGACGATGTGGCGCACGCCCGCTTCCCAATAGGATTCGGCCACTTCGCGGATCTCGGCCTTGGTGGCGTCGACACAGGTGAGGTGCGCGGCGGTGGGCAGCCGTGCCTCTCGGATGATGCGTGCCACGGTGCCGTGGGTGCGATCGCGGGTGGAACCACCCGCGCCATAGGTGACCGAGACGAAGGCGGGATCGAGCGGGGCGAGCACTTCGACCACCGACCACAGCTGCTCCATCAGGGCGTCTGTCCTGGGCGGGAAGAATTCGAAGCTGACCCGGATATCGCCCGGCAGGCCGGCGAACAGGGGCGTATCGAGCGCGGTGCGGGCTTCGCGCAGCTGGTCGAAAGTGGGATTGGTGCTGTTCATGTCTTTTGCGCGGGGCGGCGGACCCCGGTCCATAGCTTGACGATCAGTTCGTGCCCCGGAAGGGCGCGTTCGGCGGCGAGATCGAACCCGGCATCGGCGAGCAGATCGTGAATCTGCGCGTCGGAAAAGCCGAGGCGGGCGTGGGCGTGGCGCTCGCGCAGCTCTTCACGATCATGCGCGGCGAAATCGACGATGGCGATGCGCCCGCCCGGCACGGTGACGCGGGCGGCCTCGGCCAGCACGGCTTCGGGCGCGAGCGCATAGTGCAGGACCTGGTGGAACAGCACGGTATCGAAGCTGGCGGCGGCGAAGGGCAGCTGGGCGAAATCGCCCTGGACCAGCTCGACCTTGCCCGCAGGCAGGTGCTGCAGCCGGGTGCGGGCGAGGCGGAGCATTTCCGGGCTGCGATCGAGCGCGGTGATGTGATCGGCCTTGTCGGCGAAGAGTTCTGCCATGCGGCCGGTGCCGGTGCCGACATCGAACAGGCGGCCGAGCGTCTTGTTGCCGGCAAGATCGGCCAGCATGGCCTCCAGCGCGGATTCCACCGGGCCATCGGCGATGTGCAGGCTGCGCAGGCTGTCCCATTCGGCGGCGTGGCGCGCGAAATAGTCTTCGGCATGGGCGTGGCGCGCGGTGCGGATGGCTTCGAGATGCTGGCGGTCTTCCGCGCACTGGCGGGCGAAGGCGGGATCGCCCTGTTCAGCGGCGGCGAGCAGCGCGGCGAGAGCGGGAGCCAGTCCGTCCCCCGCTTCACCCAGGGCGCTGCGCAGGAAGACCCAGCCGCCTTCCTTGCGCCGTTCGGCAAGGCCGGCATCGCACAGGATCTTCACGTGGCGCGAGACGCGGGGCTGGCTTTGCCCGAGGACCTGCGCAAGCTCTCCCACCGCCAGCTCCATGCTGGCGAGCAGCCGCATGATGCGCACGCGGGTTGGGTCGGCAAGGGCCCGGAGGGAGTCGAGCAGGGTCATTGTGATCGCCATATAAAGTATCCTTTATATGTGGCAAGGGATATAAGGATTTCTTTATATCATGTGGTAGAAAGCCGCAACTCGACGCATATGACGTCTTGGGGGTTGTTTTGCGGGCAGGCTGACGGATAGAACCGCGCGATACGCTGCCCGCGCATGTTGGCAGCCGAAAGAACCGAGAGGGATCCCCATGAAGAAGTTCGCCCTGACCGCCTTCGCTGCCGCTGCCGCCCTTTCGCTGGCGGGCTGCGGCAAGTCGGACGATGCGGCCGATCAGGCCACGCCCGACAACGTGGAGATGCCGGCGGACGAACTGCCTGCCGCCGCGCCTTCGCTGGCCGCCCCGCCGCCCGTTGCCGATCCTGCCGCCGACGCTTCGGAAGCGGCGATGAGTGCCGAGCAGGCCGCGCGCAGCAACGCCGACGCCGCGATGAGCGCCGCCGAAGCCGCCAAGGCTGCTGCCGCCGAAGCCGAACAGGCCCAGCCCAAGACCGAGCCGCAGCAGTAACGATGCGGGGGCTGATCGCTGGCCCTGCGCTCGCGCTCATGCTGGCCGCCGCAGTGGCAGGCTGTTCGCGCGACAGCGATCCCGGCCCCGGCGGGGTGACCCAGGGCGAGGCCAAGGCGCTGGATGACGCGGCGCAGATGCTGGAATCGCGCCCCGCGCCGCCGCTGGTGGATGCGACCGTGCCGGCCGACCTGCTGGCGCCCGAAGCTTCGGGAACGCCGGAATAGCAACCTGCCGGGCGGGTGGGGTGTCTCGACTTCGCTCGACACGAACGGAGATTGGGCGTCGGGCTGGCTTAGTCCAGCTTCACCTTGCCGCGGCCGGCCTTGACGGAGCCACGGCGGGCCTTGGCGTCGACGCGGCGGGCTTGCGAGGCCTTGGTGGGGCGCGTGGGCTTGCGCTTCTTGGGCACCACGGTCGCCTCGCGGATCAGCTCGAACAGGCGATCGCGCACTTCCTGGCGATTGAGCAGCTGCGAACGCGAGCCTTCGCTGCGCAGGACAAGGACCCCTTCGCGCGTCATGCGTGAGCCGGCGAGTTGGGCGAGGCGATGCTTGACCGGATCGGGCAGGCCGGGCGAGGCGGCGACATCGAAGCGGAGCATGACGGCGCTGTCTGTGGTGTTCACATGCTGGCCACCGGCGCCTGAAGCGCGCGCGAAACTCTCCACCAGCTCGTCGCTGTCAATAAAGATCGAGCGGGTGACGGGGATCGCGACCATGCCGGCGCTTCTAACCGCAGGAGGGGGCCTGTGGAAGGGTGAGACCTGTCAATTGTGCCAGATGCAACCGGATCGTACTATTTCGCACTTGCACAATCTCATGATGCAGTGCACAAGGGACGGGCCTTTCAGGCATCCTCTCCCAAACTTTCCAGGGCTGGTCTTCGGACCGGCCCTTTTTTTGCGGGTGTGGGGGCCAGGTGGGTCGTTTGCCTGCTGGCGTAGAACCCCCACCCCGCTGCGACTAGCGAACCTGCGGTTCGGCAAGTCTCGCGCCCCTCCCCGCTGGGGATGGGGGTGTACGCAAGATCAGGCGGGCAGATCGAACCCAAGAGCGGCGATGTCTGCCGGCAGCGCGGCGGTGGCGGTGATCGGGGCCTTGCCTTCGCGGGGGACGGTGAGCGCCGAGGCGTGGAGCATCGTCCGCCCCATTTTGCCATTTTGGGCGCCCTTGCCGTCGCCGTAGATGGGATCGCCCATCAGCGCGTGGCCGAGGCCGGCGAGGGCGTGGATGCGAATCTGGTGGGTGCGACCGGTTTCGGGGCGAAACTCGACAAGGGTGAGGCCGTCCTTGCGATCGAGGACTTTCCAGCGGGTGAGGGCGGGCTTGCCCTTCTTGGCCGGGATCATCCGCCAGCCCGCTTCGGCGCTGCTGATCTTGCTGAGCGCGAGGTCGATCGTGCCGGATTCACCGGCCACATCGCCCGCGACGACGCCGAGATAGACCTTGGTCACCTCCCGCGCCTCAAACGCTCCCGAAAAGCGCTTCAGCGCCTTGGGATTGCGGGCGAGGAGCAGGCAGCCCGAAGTGTCGCGGTCGAGCCGGTGGACCGGGGCAGGCGGACGCTGAAAGCCGAAGCGCAGTTCGTCGAGCCAGTCTTCGAGCGAGGGGCCACCCGCGCGAGGCTGGTCGAGCGGCAGGCCGGCGGGCTTGTCTATCACCAGAGCCTCGCCATCTTCGAACAGGATGTCGAAATCGATCATGTGAGCGCCTTGGCGATGCGATGGAAGGCTTCGGTCAGCCGGGCATCGTCGGCGGCGAAGGAAATGCGGAAGCCATCGCGCCCGCCGAAGGCCGAAGCGGCGACGACGGCGACGCCATGTTCGAGCAGGTGCAGCGCGAGCGCCTCGTCATCGCCGAAGCGCGGCATCAACGGCGCGGCGTCGATCATCAGGTAGAACGCGCCATCGGGCACCGGGGTGGACAGGCCGGGGATGGCCCGCACCGCATCGACGCAGAGATCACGCCGAACGCGGAAGCGTTCACGCCAATCGGCCAGGAATTCCTGCGGGCCGGTGAAGGCGGCGACGGCGGCGGCCTGGCTGATAGAGCAGGGATTGCCCGAGGCGTGGCTCTGCAGCTTGCCCATGGCGCCCACCAGCCAGGCGGGGCCCGCGGAGACGCCGATGCGGAAGCCGGTCATCGCGTGGCTTTTCGATACGCCCGAGACGGTGAGTATGCGGTCGGCAAGATCCGGGCATTCCACCGCCAGTGTGGCGTGGGTGCCGGGGGTATAGCGCAGCGGCGCGTAGATATCGTCGCTGAGCACCAGCACGCGGGGGTGGCGACGCAGCACTTCGCCCAAGGCGCGCAGTTCTTCCGCTGGATAGGTCGCGCCGGTGGGGTTGCCCGGGCTGTTGAGCAGGAGCCAGCGGGTGGCGGGGGTGATCGCCGCTTCGAGCTGGGTGGCGGAGAGGCGGAAGCCGCCCTCGGCGGTGGTGGGCAGATCCACCACCGTGCCGCCGGCGAAGCGCACGATCTCGGGGTAGCTGACCCACCAGGGCGATGGGACCAGCACCTCGTCACCCGGATCGAGCGTGGCGCAGAGCGCGAGGAAGATCGCCTGCTTGCCACCCGCGCTGACGATCACGTTGGCGGGATCGACCACGAGGCCGAGATCGCGGCGGAAGTGCAGCGCCGCCGCATCGCGCAGCGCTGCTGTGCCGACCACGGCGGTGTACCGCGTGTCATTGGCGTCGAGCGCGTCCTTGGCAGCCTGCTTGACGTGATCGGGCGTGGGGAAATCGGGCTCACCCACTGAAAGCGAGATGATGTCACGCCCTTGGGCGCGCAGTTCGATGGCGCGGTCGGTCATCGCATTGGTGCGCGAGGGCTGGATGCGCGAGAGCGCGGTGCTGAGGTTTTGCATGATGGTCAGACGCCGAGCAGGCGGGCGGGCACGAGGCCGCGCAGCGCATTGCCGCAGAAGAAGCCCCCGGCGAGATCGTCGATCCGCAGATCGGCTTCGCGCGCGCGGCCGGATTCGATCAGGCTGCGGCGCAGCACGCCGGGCAGCAGGCCGAGCGTGGCGGGCGGGGTGAGCAGCATGCCATCGCGTTCGACGAAAAGGTTGGTGAAAGTGCCTTCGGTAAGCAGGCCATCGTCACGCAGGAACAGCGCCTCACCCGCGCCGGCGGCCTGTGCGGCCTTCAACCCCTCTTCGTAGAAGGCGCGGTCAGAGGTCTTGTGGCGCAGGCGCCAGTCATTTTCCGCAACCGGCAGGGGCAGGATGGCGCAGGCGAGGCCCGCCACCGGCGCGGGCATCGGCCCGGCTTCAAGCGCATGGGCGCCGGCGCGCGAGGCGACGAGGCGCACGCGCGAGGGCGCATCGAGATCGAAGCACAGCGCGTGGATGGCATTGCGCACGGCGTGGCGATCGAATTCGAAGCCGAGTTCGGCGGCGCTGGCCTTCATCCGTTCAAGATGCAGTTCGAGCAGGGCGATGCCCGTGGCCGGATCGAAGGCCATCGTTTCGATCAAGTCGGCATTGCCGGCGGACAGACGCAAGAAATTCCCCTTCACCATGCATTCGCGCCATTCGCCCAGCGCGGAAGAATCGGCCACGACCGCCGAGCCCACCCCCATGCTGGCGCGCCCCCCGCTGGCACCGGGATGATCGGGGGCAAGGCGCAAGGTGCGGATTGCCACATTGAACGCGGCATCGCCAGACGCATCGACACGGCCGATCGCACCGCAATAGAGCCCGCGGGCATCGCGCTCCACTTCGTCGATGAGCTCCATCGCGCGGATCTTGGGCGCGCCGGTGATCGATCCGCAGGGAAAGATGGCGCGCATCAGGCTGCGCACGTCCTCGCCCGGCTTCAGCTGCGCCCGCACAGTGGTGACCATGGTGTGCAGAGTGGGATAGGTTTCCACCGCAAAGGGCCGTTCCACGCGCACGCTTCCGGGTTCCGCCACGCGTGACAGATCGTTGCGCATGAGGTCAACGATCATCAGGTTTTCGGCGCGGTCCTTCACGCTCTGCGCCAGCAGGGCCTTCGAGGCTTCGTCCTCTTCCGGCGTGCGCCCGCGCGGGGCGGTGCCCTTCATCGGGCGGACGGTGGCCATGCCGTCGGCCAGTTCGAGGAACAGTTCGGGCGAAAGCGAGAGGTGCCAGTGCGAGCCATCCCAGACCACGCCACCATGGCCGGCGCGGCTGTCTTGCCGCAGGGCGGCATAGATCGCCAGCGGATCGCCGCTCCAGCTGCCGCCGAGCTGGAAGGTGAGATTGGCCTGGTAGATGTCACCCGCGTGGATGGCATCGCGCATGGCGGCGAAGGTGCGGGCATAGCCGCCGGCGGAGAGCTGCGCGCCAAGCGGGCCGAGGCGGCCGTTGCCCTGCGCATGGCTGGCGATCCAGCGCTGGGCGGCCTCGCCATCCAGCTCGGTCACTTCATCGAACCGGGCAAACCATACCAGCGGGCCGCAGGCGCCGGTGCGGGCAGGCGCGCGCCCGGCAAGGCGCGGTTCAAGCGCGAGTCCAGCTTCATAGGCGATGTAACCTGCCCAATCGCCGCCGCCTTCGCCGATGCGGGCGAGCGCGGGCATGACCTCTTCGGGACGCCGCGCGACGACGATCCGGCGCGGCGCGCGATAGAGGCGCGCGCTGGCCGTGCCATCGTGACGGGCATCGTCGAGCAGGATGAAGGGGGTGGCGTCCATGGGATTGCGAGTGCGCATAGCCGCACACCGATCAGGATGCAAAAACCGCTTCCGCCCCAAGGCGGCTCCGCATAGGTTCCTGCCTGCAGGGGCACTGACAACCGGGCATGGGCGAGAAGGCGAAAAGATGGGCGATATCCTGATCGGACTGGGCGCGAACGGCGAGCGCCAGGTGCTGCGGCTGGACCGCGCCAACCGCCACGGGCTGGTGGCCGGGGCCACGGGCACGGGCAAGACGGTGACACTGCAGACCATCGCCGAACAGTTCAGCCGCGAAGGCGTGCCGGTGTTCATGGCCGACGTGAAGGGTGACCTTTCGGGCGTGGCGATGCCGGGCAGCCCGACCTTCAAGCACGCGGCCACGCTGGAGCAGCGGGCGAAGGACCTGGGCATCACGGACTATGCCTATGCCGACAATCCGGCGGTGTTCTGGGACCTGTATGGCGAGGCGGGGCATCCGATCCGCACGACGATATCGGAAATGGGGCCGCTGCTGCTGGCGCGGCTTATGGGATTGAACGAGACGCAGGAGGGCGTGCTGAACGTCGCCTTCCGCTATGCCGACGACAACGGCCTGCTGCTGATCGACATGGCAGACCTGCAGGCGACGCTGGCGGCCTGCGCCGAACAGGCGAGCGAACTGGCGACGAAGTACGGCAACGTTTCCAAGGCCAGCGTCGGCACGATCCAACGCCAGCTGCTGGCCTTCGAAAGCCAGGGGGCGGACAGGTTCTTTGGCGAGCCGGCGTTCGAGATCAACGACTTCATCAAGGCCGACGAGCAGGGGCGCGGCATCGTCAACGTGCTGGCGGCGCAGAAGCTGATGCAGAGCCCCAAGCTCTACGCCACGTTCCTGCTGTGGCTGCTGAGCGAGCTGTTCGAGGCGCTGCCCGAGGTGGGCGACCCGGACAAGCCCCGGCTGGTGTTCTTCTTTGACGAGGCGCACCTGCTGTTCGACGACGCGCCGGCGGCGCTGTTTGACAAGGTGGAGCAGGTGGTGCGCCTGATCCGGTCGAAGGGTGTGGGCGTCTATTTCGTCAGCCAGAACCCGATCGACATACCAGAAAAGATCGCCGGGCAGCTGGGCAACCGCGTGCAGCACGCGCTGCGCGCCTTCACTCCGCGCGACCAGAAGGCGATCAAGGCGGCGGCGGAAACGTTTCGCATCAACCCGGACCTGGACGTGGCGACGGTGATTACCGAACTGAAGGTGGGCGAGGCGCTGGTTTCCACGCTGGATGCCGATGGCGCGCCGGGGGTGGTGCAGCGCACGCTGGTGGCGCCGCCGCGATCACGGCTGGGTCCGTTGAGCGACAAGGAGCGCGCGGTGATCCAGTCGGTCAGCCCGTTCGACGGCAAGTATGACGCGGCGGTCAACCGCGAGAGCGCGGCCGAAGTGCTGGCGCAGAAGGCCGCCGATGCCGCAGCCGCTGCCGCGCAGGTGGAGCAGGAAGGCGAAGTTGCGCAGCGCAACTCTGCCCGCCAGAGCCCGAGCCTGTGGGGCAAGGCAGGCAAGGCCGCGGTAGGCGCCATCGCCGCTTCAGCCGGATCGGTGATCGCGGCCGAGCTGACCGGCAAGAAATCCCGCGCATCGCCGGTAAGTTCGGGCCTGTCTGCCGTGGTGGGCACGGTGGCGACCTCGATCGGCGGGGCCGCGTTCGGGCGCTTTGCGCGCGGGCTGTTGGGCGGGCTGCTTCGCTGAATTTGGTCCACTGACGTGGGAGGCGGCACCGGCCCGCCCCTCCGCCCGGCCACCCAGGGCATACAATCTCGTTGGGTGGCCGGGCGTGGGAGCGGGCCGGTGCCGTCCCTGTTTCGGTGTAACCGAAACAGCTTAAGACCGGCCTTCAGGCCTTACTTCTTCTTCACGCCCAGCCATGCGGTGAGGCCGCTGATGTAGCGGGGGCGGGACTGGAGGCGTTCCTTGAGCGCAGCCAGCGCCTGCTCCATCGGCTTGCGCGCATCGGGGGCGAGGTTCGCCATGTAGCTTTCGACCTTGGGCACCAGCGCGGGATCGTTGGAATTGTCCACCACGCCGGCGAGGAACCGGGTGCGCGAGGAGCTGTCGACCAGCTTTTCCACCGCATCGCGATGCGCGATCACGAAGTCATAGGTCATTTCGGGATGCAGACCGCTGGCCATGGCGATCATGCCGGCACTGGTGGTCTGGCCGGGCTTGTCGGTGAGGGCGAGGTCTAGCGCGAACTGGACGAGCGCCGGGTCCTCGGCACGGGCGAGCAGGGTGTAGAGCGTCTGCTTTTCCACCGAACTGCCCGAGGCGTCGGCATAGGCGCGGATGGCGTCCCACTCCGTGCGGGTGGCGTGGCGGGCGACGATCCCGAACCATACCGTCTTCATTGGCCCGTCCAGCGCCTTGGGATTGGCCTTGAGCAGGGCGAAGCGGCGGCGCGCCTCGGTCAGCACCTGCGGATCGCCGAGCGCGCCGAAGCCGCCGACGAGCTGCGTCCGCAGGGTCGCTTCGGGCAGGGTCTCGTTGGCGCGGGGTTCATAGCCGAGCGCTTCGAGACGGGGGCGCCAGGTCTTCGCGATGCGTGCGGTGAGCGCGGCGCGGGCGGCGGGGGCCTTGTCCAGCGAATCCCACGCGGCGCGGTAGTGGCGGAAGGCGCTGCTGGCGAGGACGGGGTTGGCGTTGCCGGGGACGGCGGCGAGCAGATCGAGCGCCGGGGCAAGCGGCTGGTAGCCGGCGTAGGACAGGGCGATGTTGTCGGACACCAGGCCCATCTGGTCGATGGGCGTAAAGCCGGGCAGCGCCTTGGCGAGGCCGGCCAGCGCCTTTTGCGGATAGAGTACGCGGTAGTAGCCGAGCTGGCCGGTGTTGAGCAGCACGGGGCCGCAGCCGTCGACAGTGACGGAGGCCTTGCCGGCGTTGGCGCGGCCATCGAGGATCGAGCGGACCGGCGCGCCGCCGGCGGAGACGAGCATCGGCACCTGCCAGCGCGCGGGGCTGGCGCCGGTTTCGGCCATGCGGTCACGGCTGAACTCGCCCTGTTCGAGCGCAAGCGTGGTCTTGCCGCCCTTGCACTGCATGGCGGTGACCTTCACCAGCGGGATGCCGGGCTGGCGGGTGAAATCGTGCGCCACCTTGGTCAGTCCGGGGGCGCCGGCCTTTTCGACCGCCGCCCACAGATCATCGGTGCGGCTGCTGCCGAACTTGCGATCCGCCATGTAGGCGCGCAGGCCACCCCGCCACACGTCCTCACCGGCGAAGGCCTCGAGCATCGAGATGACCGCCTCGCCCTTCTGGTAGGTGATCGAATCGAAGGCCTGGTTGGCTTCATCCACCGTGCGGATTTCCTGCACGATCGGGTGGGTGGTGCGGAACCCATCAAGCTCCATCGCCTGTTCGCGGCCATTGACGCGGCCCATCGGCGCGAACCAGTCAGGATGGAAATGGTCGGTCGCCTTGGTTTCCATCCAGCTGGCGAACCCTTCGTTCAGCCAGAGATCGTCCCACCACGCCATGGTGACGAGATCGCCGAACCACTGGTGCGCCACTTCGTGCGCCTGCGTGGTGTAGATCGCGTTGCGCGTGGCAGGGGTGGAAATGGCCGGATCTTCCAGCAGGATGCTTTCAAAGGTGAAGATCCCGCCCCAGTTCTCCATGGCGCCGAAGAACTGCGACTGGCCCGGCCCGGCAACGTTGTCGAGCTTGGGCAGGGGGAAGGGCTGGCCGAAATAGTCGGCATAATAGGGGACCAGCGGCGCCAGCGAATCGAGCGCAAAGCGGGCCTGTTCGCCGCTGCCTGCGGGCGAGACGATGCCGACCTCGACCCCGGGCATGGCCGGCTTGGCCAAGCGTTCGAAATCGCCCAGCGCAAAGAACAGCAGATAGGATGACATGCGCGGAGTTTCGGCGAAGGTGACGCGCTTCAGGCCCCCGGCGAGCGGTTCTTCCTTTACCGCCGGGGTATTGGCCACGGCCATCTGCGCGGCGGGGACAACGGCAGAGAGGGTCCAGGGCGCCTTGTAGATCGGTTCGTCGAACATCGGCGCAAAGCGGCGGGCGTCGGCCGGTTCGAACTGGGTGAACAGGCCGCGCGTGGTCTTGCCGGTGCGCTTGTCGGGGTAATCGAGCGCGAAGAGGCCGTTTGGCTGGGTGTTGATCGTCCCCTTGTAGGCGATGTCGAGCCGGTACTGTCCCGGAGCGATCGCGGCCGGCGCGGTGAGGCGCAGCTTCTGTTCGGCCGCATTGGTGGCGGCAGTCAGCGTGATCGGTGCGCCGCCGCCGACCGGGGTGAGCGTAGCCTTGTCCACGGTCAGTTCTACCGCGTGGAGCACGATGGTGGGCGTTGCCTCGCTGACCGCGATGTCGATGCCCGCCTTGCCGGTGAAGGCCATGGCGGTGGCGTCGGGGGCGATCTCTATCGTGTAGTGCAGTGGGGCGGCGTTGCGCGGCAGGTCACTGTGCACGCCCGCGGCGGCAACGGGATTGGGCGCGACCAGCGGGGTTTCGGCAAGGACCTGGGGCGCGGCAACGGCAAGAGCCAGCGCCGAAACAAGGGCGAGCGAACGCATGGGCAGGGATTCTCCCGGAGACTGGGCCGCGCATGCGGCGAAGGCGGTTGCACTAGCAACCAATCCCGGGCGTGGCGAGAGCCTTTGCGGGAGGGCGCGGGCGGGAAGGTTCAGGCGAGCGGCAGGCGCAGCGTGGCGACGAGGCCGCGCACCGCGCCGCCTTCGATGCGGTTGGCCACGATCAGCGCGCCGCCGTGCTGATCGGCAATGGCGCGCGCGAGGGTAAGGCCAAGGCCGGCACCGCCGGTGCCGCTGTTGCGCGAGCTCTCGAGCCGGTTGAACGGCTCCATCATCCGCGCGATCTCGCTTTCCGGGATGCCGGGGCCATCATCTTCCACGGTCAGCACCGCCCAATCGCCTTGTCGGACGAGGGCCACGCGGGCGCGAGTGCCATAGCGCAGGGCGTTGGAGACAAGGTTGCGCAGCGCGCGGCGCAGCCAGGTGGCGCGGACGCGGCCGACCATGCGCTGGGTATCAAGCAGGGTGACGTCGTCGCCCATGTCCTCGTATTCGCCAACCACGTCAGAGATGAGCGCGGAAAGCTCGGTGGCTTCGACCGGGTCGGTGGGGCGGCCGACGCGAGCAAGCGAGAGGATGTCGTCGAGCGAGCGGTTGATGTCCTCGATGGTGGCGGCCATCTTCCCGCGCTCGGCGTCGTCGTCCACCGCCTCGATGCGCACGCGCAGGGCGGCGAGCGGGGTCTTCAGGTCATGCCCGATGGCGCCGAGCATCACGTCCTTTTCATCGAGCAGCGCGGCGATGCGGCCTTCCATCTGGTTGTGCGCCTCCACCAGGTGGCGCACGTCCTCCGGACCTTCAGGCACGAGCTGACCATCGAGGCTGCGTTCGCGGGCGAAGACCTCGACCCGCCGGGTCAACGCCTTGAGCGGGCGAACGATGCGGCGCAGGATCAGCGCCACCGCACCGATAAGCACGAAGTAGAGCAGGATCGTCTGCCCCATGAGCGAGAGCAGGACGTGTCGTTCGGTTGCAGGCACGATCAAGCGCGCCGCCAGCCATTGACCATCGCCACGGCGGACGGCGGCGATCACCAAAGTCGGCTGGCCTTCCCACCAGCCGAGCCGTTCGAAGCGACGGCGCGTCTGTTCCAGCCAATCGTCGATCACAGGATCGCGATGCGGATCGCGCTGGATCACCAGCAGTTCGCCCGAGGCCACGCCCTGCGCCTCGAATACCTCGTGCAGTTCGGATTCGATGTCCTCGCGCCGGCGGTCCCCATCCTGCCATGGCGAGGCGGAGGTGATCTGGAGCCGCAGCGGGCGCGGCAGGCGAAAGCCGTCGTCAGGCAGTGGAGGGCGGCGCCGACCGCGCCCTTCTGCCGGCGTGGCCGGCAGCATGCGATCACCGATCAGACGGAAGGCGGCGGCGTTGACCAGCCCCATCATGTGCCGTTCATGCTGGGCCCGCCAGATCAGCGCGGCGGAAATGCCCTGCGCCACAAGCAGCGCGACGGCGATGGCCAGCATGATCTGGCCCTGCAGGCTGCGCGGAACCTGCGGCATGCGCGAGGAATGGGGCGGCGTGGCCATCACGCGCGCGCCGGCACCTTGCGGACTTCGGCAGCAAGCATGTAGCCGCCACCCCAGACGGTCTGGATCATCTGCGGGTTGCGGCTGTCCACCTCGATCTTGCGACGCAGGCGGCTGATCTGGTTGTCCACCGCGCGGTCGAACAGGTGCGCCTCGCGGCCCTGCACCATGTCGAGCAGACGGTCGCGGTCGAGCACCTGGCGTGGATGTTCAAGGAAGGCCATGAGCAGGCGAAACTCGGCCGAGGAAATGGCCACGACCGCACCTTCGCCATCGGTCAGGCGGCGCTTGAGCGGATCGAGCCGCCAGCCTTCAAATTCGAAGCACACCGCCTCGCCCTCATCGGGCACGGCGCGACCGGCACGGCGCAGCACACTGCGGATACGGGCAACCAGTTCGCGCGGATCGAAGGGCTTTACCACATAGTCGTCGCCGCCGATTTCCAGCCCGACGATGCGGTCGGTCGCTTCACCCTTTGCGGTGATGAAGATGACCGGGAGGTGGCGCGTTTCCGCAAGGTGCCGGCACAGCGACAGGCCATCTTCGCCCGGCATCATGATGTCGAGCAGCACGAGGTCGAAGCTCTCCTCGGCGATGAGGCCGCGGGCTTCCGCCGCGCTGCCGGCCTGGGTCACGCCGAACCCCTGGCGGACGAGGTAGTCCGCCAGGGGTTCGCGCAGCGCAGCTTCGTCGTCGACAAGCAGGATGCGGGTGGCAGTGGTTTCGGTCATCGGCCCCGGTCCTAGCCGAAAATGGCGCTGGGTTTCAAATCACGCAGGCGCTTCGGCTCACTCGCCGTCATCGCCCGGAGGCGGGGGTGGAATCATGTCGCCGCCAAGGCCGCGACCCATGCCGCCGTTCATCTGCCCGCCCGGGCCGCCCATGCGGCCGTGCATCTGCATCATCGCGGCACGCCGTTCCTCGGGTGTGACCTTGCCATCATGGTTGGCATCAGCCTTGTCGAACATGGCCTTTATCGAATCGTCGTATTCGGCGCGGCTGACGGCGCCATCGTGGTTCGTATCGGCCATCCCGAGCATGGCCATCGCGCCGTGGTCTGGCCCCATTCCGCCGGGGCCGCCATGACGCCAGCCATGGCCCTTGCCCGCCATCGGTCCTTCGCCCGGGGGCGGGGGCGGCATCGCGCCCGGCTTGCCATGGTCCATCATGCCCTTGTGATGGGCCATGAACTCGTTGCGGCTGATCGAACCATCGTGGTTTGTGTCGATCCGGTCGAACATCTGGCCCATCCTGGAGTCGCGGTCGGCCTGGTCGAGCTTGCCATCGCCGTTGACGTCAAGGCGCGTCCATGCCGCATCGGCCTTGGCCTTGGCATCGGCCCAGGTGATCGTGGCGTTGCGATCCCAACCCTTTCCGCCCGCCATCTGGGCATAGGCGGGGGAGGCGACATAAGCGGCGGTGCCTGCCGTTGCCAGGATCGCGGCAGTGGCGGCGAGTGTGAACTTCCTCATCGTGGTCAGTCCTCGGGGAAAGGGGGGAGAAAGCCGCGGAGCTGCCCCGGCGGGCACAGGGGGAGGGGAATGACCCGCCGGTTTGGTGGCCAGATTTCAAGGGGGGACTGGATCAGGCCGCCCCGCGACTTCCTTGACCAACGATATAGGTGCCGATTGTCGCGCAACTATGCCGCGAGGGGTGAAACTTTGTCGCAGTTTGTCGCGAACCTTTGCATCAGCCCATGACGAAGGCGTTGAGCTTGTTGCCGTCCGGATCACGGAAATAGGCGGCGTAGAACCCGCCGCCCTCGCCGCGCGGACCGGGCGCACCTTCACACACGCCACCATGGGCCAGCGCGATGGCATGGAGCCGCTGCACCTGTTCGGCATCCTTTGCCTCGAGCGCGACCATCACGCCGTTGCCGACCGTGGCAGGGCCGCTATCGAATGGGCGCGTCAGCCCGATGCCCGCGCTGCCGCCGGGCGTGCCCCAGGCAATTGCGTGGTCCCATTCCATCATGCGCCCCACGCCGAGTTCAGCGGCCAGGGCGTCATAGAAGGCGGCCCCGCGAGCGAGATCATTGGTGCCGAGCGTGATGTATCCGATCATGACGTGTTCCTTTCATCCGAGTCGATCTACGGAACATATCATGAACAAATGTGCCGTCAAAGCGGGGCGCAGGCCGTCTCCAGCCAGGCCAGGTCATCGCCCGCAAGCTGGGGCGCGAGCAGGGCCCGGACTTGCGCATGATAGTCGTTCCACCATCCACGCTCCTCGCCGGTGAGCAGGGACAGGTCCACCAGAGTGCGATCGATGGGAGCGAAGGTGAGCGTTTCGAAGCCCATGTACGCGCCGTCCGCGCCTTCGATCCGGCGGTCCTCGACCAGGATCAGGTTTTCGATGCGGATGCCGTATTCGCCGGCCTTGTAATAGCCCGGCTCGTTGGAGAGAATCATGCCGGGCAGCAGCTCCTGCCCGGTGCCAGCCTGCCCGCCGCTGGCCTTGGCGATGCGCTGCGGCCCTTCGTGCACCGCGAGGAAGCTGCCCACGCCATGGCCGGTGCCGTGCGCGTAATCGAGCCCGGCGGACCAAAGGAACTGGCGCGCGAGGGTATCGAGCTGGCTGCCGTTGGTGCCGCGCGGGAACACGGCGCGGGCCAGCGCGATGTGGCCCTTCAGCACGCGGGTGAAGCGGTCCTTCACTTCGGCTGGCGGCGCATCGGGGCCGATCCACACGGTGCGGGTGATGTCGGTGGTGCCATCGAGATACTGGCCGCCCGAATCGACGAGGTAGACGCTGTTCGGCTCGATCGGGCGGTTGGTGTGCTCGTCCACCTTGTAGTGCGGGCTGGCCCCGTTGGGCCCGGCGGCGGAGATGGTGTCGAACGACAGATCGCGCAGCTGGCCGGTCTTCTCGCGCTCCGCCTGCAGGGCGGCGGCGGCGGAGAGTTCGGTCTCGCCACCCTTGGGCGCGGCGACCGACAGCCAGTGAAGGAAGCGCGAGATGGCCGCCCCGTCACGCGCCTGCGCGGCGCGGTGGCCGGCCTGTTCGACCGGGTTCTTGATCGCCTTGGGCAGCACCGTGGGATCGGTGACCGCCACGGTC
This sequence comes from Novosphingobium cyanobacteriorum, assembly GCF_029436685.1. Lineage (GTDB taxonomy): Bacteria > Pseudomonadota > Alphaproteobacteria > Sphingomonadales > Sphingomonadaceae > Novosphingobium > Novosphingobium cyanobacteriorum. The sequence continues at coordinate 88,748 of NZ_JAROCY010000006.1, read as the reverse complement.
TTCGCGCCGGCATCCTCCAGCGCCTTCCAGATCGCGGCGACGGCGCGTTCCGGGTCGACCGCCACGGTCTTGCCGGCCAGGCCCTGAAGCATGGGGACGAAGGCCTCGCGCGGCTGCACCCGCACCGCGTTGCCGAGGTGCGCGACAAGGTCAGGCGTGACCTTTTCGGGGGCGATGAACAGGTCTGCGGTGCCATCGGCATGGGCGAGCACGAACGAGAGCGCGACCGGCGTGCGCGAGACGTCCTCGCCCCGGATGTTGAGCAGCCACGCCACCGAATCGAGCGCGGAGATGACGGCGGCGTCATGGCCCTTGGTGGCGAGCCATTCGGCCACTTCGGCGCGCTTGTCGGTCGCGCTCCGGCCCGCGACCTCGCTGGCGTGGGGGACGGCGGGGGCGAGCGAGGGCTGCGGCCGGTCCTGCCAGATCGCGTCGATGGGGTTGCGCTCCACCGCCACCAGCGTGGCGTTGCGGGCGGCCAAGGCGCGGGCCGCGCTTTCGGCCCAGCCCTTGGAATGCAGCCATGCGTCGTAGCCGATGCGCGCGCCTTCGGGCGCATGTTCGCCCAGCCATGCGGCCACGCTGGTCTGCGGTACGGATTCGTAGGCGAAGAGCCGGCCATCGACCTGTTCGCGCACCTGCAGGGTATAGCGCCCGTCGACGAAGATCGCCGCCTCATCCTTCAGCACCACGGCGCTGCCGGCCGATCCGCCGAAGCCGGTCAGCCATTCGAGCCGCTGGGCATAGGCGCCGACATATTCGCTCATGTGCTCGTCGGAGATGGGGATGACGAAGCCGTCGAGGTTCTGGCGGGCCAGCTCCTTTCGCAGGGCGTCGACGCGGGCTTCGTGCGTGTTCATCAGCATGGGATCTGCGAGTCCGGGTTGCGGTGGTTACAGCTGCAACATAGATGCGGGTGATGGCCGATAACACCCCTCCTGTCGCTCCCGTCCCCGCAACACCTCCGCTCGCCGCGAAGAAGCCGCACAGCTTCACCCGTCATGGCGTGACCGTGACCGATGATTACGCCTGGTTGCGCGATCCCGGTTACCCGGAAGTGACCGACAAGGCGGTGCTGGCGCACCTGGAAGCCGAGAACGCCTGGTTCGAGGCGCGGATGAAGCCGCAGCAGCCGACGATCGATGCGCTGTTCAAGGAAATGCGTGCACGGATCAAGGAAGCGGACAAGTCGGTGCCGCAGAAGGACGGCGCGTTCCTCTACTGGATCGAGTACGAGGAAGGGGCGGAATACAAGAAGTGGTGGCGCCGCCCGGTGGGCACCCCCGATGATGGCAGCGCGGACGAACTGATCCTTGACGAAGTGGCGCTGGCCGAGGGCAAGGAATATTTCCGGCTGGGCGCGATCTCTGTTTCCGCCAATGGCAAGCTGCTGGCGTGGTCGGTGGATGACAACGGATCGGAACGCTTCACCGCGCGGGTAAAGGTGATCGCCACAGGCGAAGTGCTGGCCGACGAGATTCCGGGCACGCTCTCGGGTCTCGTATGGGTCGCGGACGACAGCGCGCTGATCTACAGCCTCGCCAACGAGAACTGGCGGACCGACAATGCCCGGCTGCACTGGCTGGGCAAGCCGCTGTCGGACGACGTCGAACTCTATCACGAGGACGACGAGGGCTTCCGCGTGTCTGCCGGGCTTTCTGCCAACGAGAAGTGGGTGGTGATCTCCACCGGCGATCACGAGACCAGTGAAGTGCGGCTGATTCCCGCCGCCGATCCGCTTGCCACGCCCATCCTGGTGCGGGAACGGCAGGTGGGCGTGGAGTATGACGTCGATGAGCGCGAGGGCGTGCTCTACATCCATACCAACGACAGCCATGAGAACTTCCGGCTGGCGACCGCACCGCTGGCGCAGCCCGGCGAATGGTCCACCCTGATCGAGGGCAGCGACGATTTCTACCTGACGGGGTTCGATCTGTTTCGCGATTTCTATGTGGTGGAAGGCCGGGTGCGCGGGCTCGACCGGATCGAGGTGCGATACTACGACGAGCCTGCGCGGGTGGAGCCCATCGCCTTCCCGGAAGCGAGTTACGAAGCCTCGCTGGGGGACAACCCCGAATGGGCGATGGAAAAGCTGCGCATCAGCTATGAATCGATGGTCAGCCCCGCGTCTACCTATGACTATCACGTGGCGGAGCGGCGGCTGGAGCTGCTGAAGACGCAGGAAATCCCCAGCGGGTATGATGCTTCGCTTTATGAATCCGCGCGGCTTGAGATCACTGCACGCGATGGCACGGCCATCCCGGTCTCGGTGGTGTGGCGCAAGGGCCGCGAGCAGGGTGGGCCGCTCTATCTCTATGGCTATGGTGCCTATGGCATCGCCATCGGGCCGGGCTTTTCCACCACGCGGCTGAGTCTTGTCGACCGCGGCTTCGCCTATGCCATCGCGCATATTCGTGGTGGCGACGACATGGGCCGCCGCTGGTACAAGGACGGCAAGCTGGAAAAGCGCACCAACACCTTTAACGATTTCGTCGATGTGGCGAAGGGGCTGGTGGAGCGCGGCTTCACCGCAGAGGGCAAGATCGCCATCGCGGGCGGATCGGCAGGAGGCGAGCTGATGGGCGCGGTGGTCAATTCCGATCCAGGCCTGTGGGGCGCAGTGGCGGCGCACGTGCCCTTTGTCGACGTGCTCAACACCATGCTGGACGAGAGCCTGCCGCTGACCCCCGGAGAGTGGCCCGAATGGGGCAACCCGATCGAGGATGCGGCGGCATTCGAGCTGATTCGGTCCTATTCGCCCTATGACCAGGTCAAGCCGCAGGCCTATCCGCCGATGCTGGTGACCGCAGGCCTGAACGATCCGCGCGTGACCTATTGGGAGCCGGCCAAATGGGTGGCGAAGCTGCGCGAAGTGAAGACCTGCGACAGCGAGCTGCTGCTCAAGACCAACATGGGCGCAGGGCATGGCGGCAAGTCAGGCCGGTTCGAATCGCTGAAGGAAACCGCCGAGGAATTCGCCTTCATCCTGTGGCAGCTGGGCGTGCCGGCGTGAGGAACAGGCTTTGACCAACCGCCATTCGTTGACCTTCACCGCAGGCCCCGAGCACATCGACGAGCTGGGCCATGTGAACAACGCCGTGTGGGTGCAGTGGATGGAGGCGATCGCCGTCGCGCATTGGGAGGCGGTGGCGAGCGAGGCGCACAAGGCGGCCTATGTCTGGGTGGTGACGCGGCACGAGATCGATTACCGCGGCAACATCCGCGAGGGCGAGAGTGTGACCGCCGAGACTTTCATTCCCGAAGGGCCGATCGGCGCGCGGTTCGACCGGCGGGTGGATTTCCGCGATACCGGCGGCAAGGCGATCGTCAGCGCACGCACCACCTGGGCTTTGATCGACCGGGCGAGCGGACGGCTGCAGCGGGTGACGCCCGAGATCGCGGCGCCTTTCCTGCCCTAGATCGCCAACGCTGCGTCCGGGGCGAAGCTGGTCATCTTTTCGCGCATTGTGCGGTTTCGGCCCAGGCGCTTGGCTTCATAGAGCAGCTTGTCGCACTGGCGATAAAGCGTGGCGAAATCCGCCTGCAGCGCCCCGCGCGGATCATGTTCGACCAGCCCCATGCTGGCGGTGACCATGCGGTCCAGCCCCGGAACGCCGGCGGCGACGCGGGTGGTTATGGCGCGGCGGCAGCGCTCGGCGCGCTCCGCCGAATCGGGGCCACGCAGCAGCAGCAGGAATTCCTCGCCGCCCATGCGGATGGCGCGGGTATCGGCATCGAACACCAGCGCGCCGGCGGCTGCCTTCAGCACCTTGTCGCCCACGTCGTGCCCGTGGCTGTCGTTCACCGCCTTGAAGTGATCGAGATCGATCACCGCCATGGTGCGGAAGCCATCGCGCACCAGATCGCGGAAACGCGCTTCGATTGCGTGGCGGTTCCACAGCCCGGTAAGGGGGTCGCGCCGGGCCTCGCCCTCAAGCTCCTGCGCCAGCGCGGTGGCGTCGTCGCGTTCGCGGCGCAGCACCACGATGCGGCTGATGATGCCGATCGAACTGGCGACGACTTCCACCGCGAGCGAGAGTTCATAGGGGACGATGGAATCGGTCGGATGCCCTGCGGGGAACAGATAGCACCCGATGCGCCACACCCCGACGAGGACTGTAGGCGTCCAGCCCGCGATCTGGAACCAGACGAGGTTGCTGCCGCGCCGCCATGCGTGGACCTGCGCCGTCACCAGCATCACGATGGTGGCGATCATGGCAAGGTAGATCGCCAGCGTGGACCACAGGCGCAGCGCATTGAACGGCAGCATCGTGAACGCGCCGATGCCGAAGACGGCAGCCGCTGTCAGCCGCAGCCCGCGCTGGACCGCGCGGTCAAGCGCATGCGGTTCAAGGAACGTGCCCGTGAACATCAGCGCGCTCGCTCCGATCGTGCCGTAGCAGAACGTGGATACGGCCCCTTCGGCAAAGGTCGGCAGGTCCGCGATCAGGTGGATGAAGCCGGTGCCGACCAGCGCCTGCAGCAGCATGGCCGTGATCAGCACGAGGTGCCAGAGCACGTATTGCTGGCGCAGGATCACATAGAAGCCGCCGTTGAACAGCAGGGGCAGCACCAGCATCCCGCAAATCATCGCCATGGCGACGATCTCGCCCAGGTCCCAGCCGGTGCCTTCGGGGTCGTCGTCCAGCCGGGCCTGACTGACCACGGTCTTCGACCACGGCCCGGTGATGCGGGCGACCACCCATTCGCTGTTCCTGGTAACCGGCGGCAACTGCACCGATACGACCGGCCCGGAGCCGAGGTGGCGCGCCTCTCGTTCAGGATAGCTGAGGCTGCGCATGGTACCGTCGCGGTCCAGCACGGCGAGGTCCACGCGGGCGAAGGTGGCGGCATGGGTGACGAAGCTGGCCGGCAAGGGGCTGGTCTGATCCAGGCGGAACCGGATGAAGACCACCTCTGAATCGATGCTGTAGTTGTCGGCGGAGCAGGTCCAGCGGCGTGGATCGAGGCTGACCGAGGCGTAGGATTCCTGGGCGGAGGCTTCGGCATGGCATTGCTCGCGCACCGTCAACGGATGCGCAAGGGCGCCTGCCGGCATCAATCCGGCAAGCGCCACGAGCAGCATCAGAACCATGCGCACGGGGGCAGTCATGAATCCTGACTATCCCCCGCCTGTTTAGCGTCGGGTAAACTCAGCCAAGTATTTGCCCCAGTGGCGTAAATTCATAACCGAGTTCACGGGCCACGGCTTCATAGGCGACCTTGCCGGCGTGGACGTTGAGCCCTGCGGCGAGATGCGCATCGGCCGCAAGCGCGGCCTTCCAGCCCAGGTCGGCAATGCGCAGCGCGTGGGGCAGGGTCACGTTGTTGAGCGCATAGGTGCTGGTGCGCGCAACTGCGCCCGGCATGTTGGCCACGCAATAGTGGACCACGCCATCGACCACATAGGTCGGTTCGGCATGGGTGGTCGCCCGGCTGGTCTCGAAGCAGCCACCCTGGTCGATCGCCACGTCCACCAGCACCGAGCCGGGGTTCATCGTGGCCAGCATGTCCCGCGTGACCAGCTTGGGGGCGGCAGCGCCGGGGATCAGCACCGCGCCGATCACCAGGTCCGCATCGGCCACCAGCGCGGCCAGCGCGGCCTTGCCGGCATGCAGGGTGCGGGCGCGGCCTTCAAAGTGATTGTCGAGCCGTTCCAGCACGTTGGGATCACGATCAAGGATCGTCACATCGGCGCCAAGGCCCACCGCCATCTGTGCGGCGTTGAAGCCGACCACGCCGCCGCCGATCACCACGACCTTGCCCGGCAGCACGCCGGGCACGCCGCCCAGCAGCACGCCGCGTCCGCCGTTCGCCTTTTCCAGCGCGGTGGCGCCGGCCTGGATCGACATGCGTCCGGCAACCTGGCTCATCGGCTTGAGCAGCGGCAGGGCATTGCCCGGCCCGGTGACGGTTTCATAGGCGATGGCGGTCACGCCGCTCTTCACGAGGTCGGCGGTCTGTTCCGGATCCGGCGCGAGGTGGAGGTAGGTGTAGAGAACCTGGCCCTCGCGCAGCTGGGCGCGTTCGACAGCCTGCGGCTCCTTCACCTTCACGATCATCTCGCACCCGGCGAAGATCGTGGCGGCATCGGGCTTGATCGTGGCACCTGCGGCTTCATAGTCCGCATCGCCTGCGCCGATGCCGTTGCCGGCGCCGCTTTCCACCCACACTTCATGGCCATGCGCGACCAGTTCGCGCGCGGATTCAGGGGTCAGGCCGACCCGGTATTCGTGGTTCTTGATTTCGCGAACTGTACCGACACGCATGGCTTTGCTCCCGTCAAACTGTGATGCCATGCAGAATACGCGCGATGGGGTGCACTGTTTCACCTAAATGGGGCTTTGCCATTGCCCAAAATGGCGATATTTCCTGATCAATACCAAGTTTATCGGAAAAAATTGCATGAACCGCACGGATGCCGCCATCATCGAAGCGCTGCAGCGTGATTCGGCGCAGCCGATTGCACAGGTGGCGGAAAAGGTGGCGCTGTCGCCCAGTGCCTGCCACCGCCGCATCCGTGCGCTTGAGGAACAAGGGGTGATCTCGGGCTATGCCGCACGGATCGATCCCCGCGCGGTGGGACTGGCGGTGGAGGTTTTCGTGGAGATCACGCTGACCAGCCAGAGCCGCGAGGCAATGGACCGGTTCGAGCGTGCGGTGGGTGATTTCGACGATATCCTGGAATGCCACCTGATGAGCGGCAGTGCGGATTATATCCTGCGCGTGGCGGCGCGGGACCTTGACCAGTACGACCGCATCCATCGCGATTGCCTGGCCCGGCTGCCGGGCGTCTCCTCGATGCGATCCAGCTTCTCGCTGCGCCGGATCAAGCGATTTGACGGTTACCCGGTAACACGAAGCTGAAAGCGTCTGACATCCCGCGGCCCGATCTGCCCGCCTTGGCGCCGGCCTTGCGCACAGGGCGCTTCCGCTTGGGCGGGTGGCTGTCCATCAGCACCAGCGTGGTGTCCGGATCGTCAAGGTTGTATTCGGCGCGCAGCCGTTCCTTGAACGCCTCGATGGCTTCCTCGTCGTTCAGGTGCTTCACGGTGTAGCGATGGATGACGTAGTCCGCCTCGCGATCATGCAGCCAGAGGTAGCGGCCCGAAGCAGTGGCGGCGAGGCGCGAGACGTCGAGTCCCGTGGCCAGTGACCAGGCGTCCTTGCTCCAGCTGACGATCGGCCTGTGGCAATAGCGGCAGGTGCTGCTGGTGGAGCCGTCGGCTTCCTTGTGCCGGTGCCTTTCGGGCAGGTGGATGCGGGTGAACCAGCACTGGGTCAGGGCTTCGGTCAAAGTCATCCTCCACGGACAGGGCGGGGCGACCGACGGGCCGTCCAAGGTGGATGGAGGAGGTACGGCTCGCCGGTCTGTAACCTGAGGACGGCGGCGGCCTGCCTTGGTTAAGGGGTGGCGGATTCCGGCGGTTTCGCATCCGTTGAAGGCAGGCGACAGCGGGGCGGAACCTGCTAGTCTCGGCGGGCGGTTGCTGGCCGGAGACTGATGCCGATGGCGCGATGGTATAGTGTTGCAATGGTTGGGATTCTCTCCTGCGCGTCCGCAATGGTCAGCGCGCAGGCCGTGCCGGCATCGGTGGCCATCGCGTTCGATCGCCACCATATCTGCACCGTCCTGGCCGAGGGTGAGGCCGACCGTACCACCGGGCGCAAGGTGAACGCAGACGATCCGGTGCGCATCGCCTCGATCTCCAAACTGGTCACCGCGCTGGGGGTGATGCGGCTGGTGGATGCGGGCGTGCTGGACCTGGATCGTGACGTGTCTGGTTATCTCGGCTGGCGATTGCGCAACCCCGCCTTTCCCGATGTGCCGATCACGCTGCGCCAGTTGCTGTCTCACCGGTCGAGCCTGGTGGACGATGCCGATTACCTGATCCCGTTGGGGGACACGGTCCGTGCAAGGCTTTCCGATCCCCGGGCGTGGGACAGGGCCCATGCCCCCGGCAGCGACTGGTTCCACTACACCAATCTCAATTTCCCGGTGATCGCCTCGGTGATGGAGGCGGCGACAGGCGAGCGGTTCGATGCACTTATGCAGCGCATCGTGCTGCGGCCGCTGAGGCTGGACGCCTGCTTCAACTGGAGCGGGTGCAGTGCCGGGCGCGCGGCGCACGCGGTGGTGCTCCATCGTGCGGATGGCAGCGTGGCGCGCGATGACCTGAAAGGTGCAGTCCCCGCCTGCCCGGTGCAGCCCGGCAGGGACGGCGGTTGTGATCTGTCCACCTATGTGTCCGGCTGGAATGGTGGCCTGTTCTCCCCGCAGGGTGGCCTGCGCATTTCGATGCGGGACCTGGCGCGGATCGGGCAACTGCTGGGGCGGGGCGGCAAAGGCTTCCTCTCGCGCCGCAGCTTTGCCGAACTGGTGCAGCCCGCATGGCGCTTCTCGGGCACCAATGGCGTGGACGAAGGCGGCGGGCAGGGCGGGGTGAACTGCGCCTATGGCCTGGCGGTGCATGTGCTGGCAGGCGGTCCGCCGCCCTGTGCAGACAACCTGTTCGGCGATGGCCGCCTGCGTATCGGCCATTCGGGCGAAGCCTATGGCCTGCGTTCGGGCCTGTGGGTCGATCCGAAGACGGGCAAGGGCGTGGCCTTCTTCACCACCGCCGTGCCCGATGCTGCGCCCAAGGGTGCGCACAGCGCCTTCACCGCCGTTGAGGAGAAGCTGGCGGCGCTTGCGGAAAATTAAGCCCGGCCTGCGATAGCACGCATCCATGGCTGATCTGATCCTCGTGGCGACGCTCGCGGCGTGGCTGTTCTTCGTGTTCTGCGTATGGCAGTCGCTGCGGCTGCTGGGCGGTTGGCGCCCTGCCACCGCGCGGGTGCTGCGCAGCGATTATACCGAAAGCCAGCAGCGCGAGGATTTCTGGTCGTTCGGCATGACGATGTTCACCTCCCGCGGGTGGAACTGGCGCGATGGCGAGGACAGCCGCCTGATCGAGGATGACGTGGAGTTCACCACCGCCGACGGGCTTCTGCAGCGCGCGGTGGTGCGGCGGCAGGTGCATCGCGGCTGGCGGCCCAGCCTTTATTATCCAGTGTGGTATGACACTGCCGATCCGGCGCGGGTGACGGTTCTCGGCCCGTGGTTCTGGGGCCTGATGGCGGTGCTGGCCCTCGTGCTCACCGTGATGCTGGCACGCACGGCTGCGGCATCGGGCGTGCTCGCGTCGCTGCTCGCCTGAACGAAAGCAGAGGGCGCGGGGCGGCATCGCCGTGCTAGCCTTCCGGGCAAACATCTCCGGGAGAGCCTGACATGCCTGATATCGACCCCATCCAGCGGCTGATCGCGATCGAGGAGATCAAGCAGCTGAAGGCACGCTATTTCCGCTGCATGGACACCAAGGACTTCGTCGGGCTGCGCCAGGTCTTTGCCGATGATGCGCGCTTTGACGCCAGCTGTTCGCTCAGCCTCGAACCCGGCCCGGATGCAGACCAGTGGACACACAGTGGCGGCGATCAGATCGCCGCCTTCGTGCAGGCGGCGGTGGAGACGCTGCGCACCGTGCACCACGGCCATTGCCACGAGATCGAGATCCTGTCCGATACCGAGGCGCGCGGCGTGATCGCCATGGAAGACCAGATCTGGGACCTGGCGGGCGAGACGATGACGCTGCACGGCATGGGCCACTATCACGAAACCTACCGCAAGGAGGCGGACGGCTGGAAGATCGTGACCAGCCGGATCAGCCGGCTGCACGTGATCACCGGATAAGGCGGGTGTAACCCGCCGCCCATGTGTGGCATGGGCAAAGGCGATGGCCGATTTCGATATGCTTGCGAACATGGACGAGGCGCGCGCCGCGCTGGCGCGGGTGTTCGGTTTTCCCGCCTTCCGCGGCGTGCAGGAACAGGTGGTGGCGCGTGTGCTGGCAGGGCAGTCCACGCTGGCGGTGATGCCGACCGGCGCGGGCAAATCGCTGACCTACCAGTTGCCAGCCACGATGCTCGATGGCACCTGCATCGTCGTCTCCCCCCTGATCGCGCTGATGCATGACCAGCTGCGCGGGGCGACAGCCAACGGCATCGCCGCCGCCACGCTGACCAGCGTCGATGCCGATCGCGGCCAGACCATCGAACGCTTCCTGCGCGGCGAGCTGGACCTGCTCTACGTGGCGCCCGAACGCGCCAGCCAGCCGCATTTCCGCGATCTGCTGTCGCAGGGGCGGGTCGGCCTGTTTGCCATCGACGAGGCGCACTGCGTCTCGGAATGGGGCCACGATTTCCGCCCCGATTACCGCCTGCTGCGCCCGTTGATGGATGCCTTTCCGGATGTTCCGCGGCTGGCGCTGACGGCCACGGCGGACCGGCACACCCGGGCAGACATCCTCGCGCAGCTCGGCATTCCCGATGATGGTCTGATCGTGGCCGGGTTTGATCGGCCGAACATCCGCTATGCCATTCGCGGGCGGGACAACCCGCTGCGCCAGCTGAAGCAGGTGCTCGCCGAAAACCCCGGTCCCGGCATCGTCTATGCGCCCACACGCGCGCAGGTGGAGCGGCTGGCCGATCAGCTTGCGGGCGAGGGGCGCACCGTGCTGCCCTATCACGCCGGGCTGGCGCCCGAAGTGCGCGCGGGCAACCAGGCCGCCTTCGTGGCGAGCGAGGACATGGTGATGGTGGCGACCGTCGCCTTCGGCATGGGTATCGACAAGCCCGATGTGCGCTTCGTCGCCCACGCGGCGCTGCCCAAGTCGATCGAGGGATACTATCAGGAAACCGGCCGCGCCGGGCGCGATGGCGATCCTTCGGTGGCCATCATGCTGTGGGGGCCGGACGATTTCGTGCGCGCACGGGCGCGGCTGGGCGAAGTGGAAGAGCACCGCCGCGCGAGCGAACGCGCGCGGCTGGATGCGCTGGCCGGGCTGGTCGAAACCGCCGAATGCCGCCGCGCCGTGCTGCTGCGCCACTTTGGCGAGAACCCGCCCACCCAATGCGGCAACTGCGACAACTGCCTGAACGCGCCGGGCGTGACCGACGCCACCGAGCTGGCGCGCAAGCTGCTCAGCGCGGTCTATCGTACCGGGCAGGCGTTCGGCTTCGGCCACGTGGAAAAAGTGCTGACCGGCGTTGCCGACGAACGCGTGATGCAGCGCGGGCACGATCAATTGACTGTGTTTGGCATTGTTCCGGCCGAGGAAGCGCCGCTGCTGAAGCAGGTGAGCCGGGCCCTGCAGGCGCGCGGCGCGCTGGTCGCCAACGAACATGGCGGCCTGATGCTGGGCGGCGATGCACGGGCGTTGCTGAAGGGAGAGGCGCGGCTCGACCTGGTGATTGCCGAGCGGGCAGAACGCAGCGGCGGTCGGCGGCGCAAGGGCGGGGGCGGTGCGCCCAATCCGGTGGGCGATCCCTTGTTCGATGCGTTGCGCGCGCTGCGGCGCGAACTGGCGCAGGAGGCGGGAGTGCCGCCCTATGTCATCTTCCACGATGCCGTGCTGCGTGAAATGGCGGCGGTCCGCCCCGCCAGTCGCGGCGATCTGGCCGCGATCGGCGGGGTCGGTGCGCGCAAGCTGGACGCCTATGGCGACCAGTTCCTGGCGGTCATCCGGCAGTTCTAGCCGCGCGGCGTCCGCCGCGGGCAAGCTGCGCCAGCCGGTCCTTGACCATCAGTTTCAGCTTCTTGATCCGCGCGATCTCATAGGGATCGGCCCAGCGCCGCCCCTGCGCCATGCGCAGCAGGGCGTCCAGCTTCTGGTGGCGTTCCAGCAGGCGGAAGGTCTTGTTCGACATCATATGCTCCTCGATCAGAACGTTGCGTTCGATCGGGTGCGCTAATGCTCTGGTCCGTGCCGGGGAGTGGGGGGAGAGGACCCGGACCGGCAGCATCGGCAAACACCCGATGCGGTCCGACATCACGTGGCGTGCAATCCATGATCGCACCGCCGCGCCAGAGGGGCCCGGTCCCGCAGAAGCAATAGTGGATCAATATGGTCTGATTCGCAAGCGCAATCGGTTCTGCCCGTCCTGATCCGTTATGGCACGGACGTTACGCGCCGCCTGACAGGATTGGGCTGGCGGGGTAAGCCGGCTCCATGATCAAAGCGACCTGCCTGCTCGCCCTCCCGGTCCTGTTGCTTGCCGGCACGGTTTCGGCCCAGCCCGACCGCGCGCCTTATACCGTGGCTGAGACCGGCCAGCGCTTCGGCGCCTTGCAGGAGGCGGTGAACTTCATCGGTGACCGTGCCGGCACCATCCTGATCGCACCCGGCGCCTATCGCGATTGCGCCGTGCAGACGGCGGGCCAAGTCGCCTTCGTGGCGCAGGAGCCTGGGCAGACAGTGTTTGACGGCGCGATCTGCGAAGGCAAGGCGACGCTGGTCGTGCGCGGGCGCTCAGCCCGCGTTGAAGGGCTGGTGTTCCAGAACCTGCGCATCGGCGAAGGCAACGGCGCGGGCATCCGTCTGGAAAAGGGCGACCTTACCGTGCGACAGTCGTGGTTTCGCGACAGCGACCAAGGCATCCTCTCGGCCGACGACCCGAACGGGCAGGTGCTGATCGAGAAATCCACCTTCAGCCGCCTCGGCCGCTGCGACCGTGGCCTGTCCTGCGCGCACTCGGTCTACTTCGGCGACTATGGCAGCGTGACCATCCGCAACGTGCGGTTCGAGCAGGGCCGTGGCGGTCACTATGTAAAGAGCCGCGCCGCGCGCATCGAGGTCAGCGATTCGAGCTTCGACGATTCGCAGGGGCGCGCAACCAACTACATGATCGATCTCAGCGCCGGGGCCACCGGCGCGATCCGTGGCAACTGGATGGTGCAGGGGCAGGACAAGGAGAACTACAGCGCCTTCATTACCAATGCCGCCGAAGGTCGCGTGCACAGCGCCGACGGGCTGGTGATCGAAGCCAACGTCGCCCGCCTCGCCCCCGGCGTGGACCGCACCACGGCCTTTGTTGCGGACTGGAGCGGCGATGCGATCCGGCTCGGCGCGAACCAGACGGGGCCGGGGCTGAAGAAGTTCGAGCGCCGCTGAAACTTGCCTCTCGGGGCTTCGGTCCCTACCTTGTCGGGATGCTGAGCCGGTTTCCCCTGCGGCTGGCAGGGCGGCTCTGGGCCGTGCTGCTGGTGCTGACCATCGCGTTCCACGCCGGAACACCGGTGGCGGCCGCCTTTGAACAGCGCAGCGGATCGGCCTTCAGCGCAGATACGGTGGAAATGGTGGTTGCGCCCGCACGGCGCGATGTGGCGGCGGTGCGGATTGCGCCGTTGCCCTTGCCGCCCGTGCCCACGGCGGCCACACCTGTGGTCCAGCCCGCCATTGCCGTGTTCGATCATGTGCGGCCGGATTCCACCGGCCCACCACCCGCCGCGCCTGCCCTGGCGCGCAAGGAAGCGCCGCGGGGCCCTCCTCACGCCTGAATTGTCGACGCGCGCCCCTTGGCGCTGTTTCCAAGCAATTCAGGATTACCCATCATGAACACCCTTACCGAGAGCGCCTCCGCGCTCGCCCGCCGCGCGCATGTGGAAGCGCTGCTGGCGGCCTATCCCGATGTCAATGTTGAGGAGCGCGACCTGCTGGTGCGCTGGTTCCGCCGCGAAGCCACTGCCATGGATGTGGCGCTGCTGGCCAGCGAGCCGGGCATCGCCCGCGGCTATGCCCGCTTCCGCGCCGAACACATCGATCGCTTCTCGTGGGCTGATGTGCTGAAGGGCATCGCCGGCGCCGCCGTGCTTGTCGCCATCGTCGCGGCGATCATGTGGCGCGCCTGGTGATGCACGATGGCGGGGGGCTGCGGCTCCCCGCCTATCACAGGATATGCCCCGTGCGGTCGCGCTTGGTGTCGAGATAGCGGGCGTTATGCGGATTGGCGGGCAGCTGGTGCGCTACGCGTTCCAACACCGTCACCCCTACGCCTTCCAGCGCCGCCACCTTGGCCGGGTTGTTGGTCATCAGCCGTATCGCAGAAACGCCCAGCAGATCGAGCATCCGTGCCGCCACGGGGAAATCACGCGCCTCGCTGGGCAGGCCAAGCCGTTCGTTGGCGTCCACCGTGTCAAAGCCCTGGTCCTGCAGTTCATAGGCGCGCAGCTTGTTGATCAGGCCGATGCCGCGCCCTTCCTGCCGCAGGTAGAGCAGCACGCCCCAGCCGCCGGTTGTCGTCTCCTCCGCCATGCGGCGCAGCGCGGCGTCCAGCTGCGGGCCGCAATCGCACTTCAGGCTGCCAAGGATGTCGCCGGTCAGGCATTCGCTGTGCAGCCGCACCAGCGGCGGCACGTCGCCGTTCTGGCTGCCGATCACCAGCGCCACATGCTCACGCAGGTCATCCCGTGCGCGAAACGCCACGATCTCTGCCGATTCGCACGCCGCCACCGGCAGGCGCGCACGGGCCTGGATGGTCAGGTCCAGCGGGTCCTTGAACGCGGCAAGGTCAGCCACCGTCACCGCCGCCGCCGGCTCCACGCCGGTGGATACCAGGAACGCGGGCAGGATGCCGGCCAGCCGCGCCAGTTCCATCGCCGCCACCGCCGCTGCCCCGGCCGCGATCGGCTCGGCGCGGAACGGCCCGCGCAGGGGTCGGGCAAGATCGAGCGCAGGGTCGGCCAGCTCACGCGCATCGCGCAGCGCAAAGGGTTCGGCCCCGTGGATCAGCACGGGCGCCTCGGGCCGGTATTCCCGGCTGTTGGCCAGCTTCAGCGTGGCCGCGCGCGCTGCGGAAATCAGCATGCGCGCGGCATAAAGGCCCGGCTGGGCAAAGCCGGTTTCCGCCGGCAGCAGGTCCAGCGCGCCGCCTTCGCCGTTCACGCGGATCGCCCAGCCGTGCCGCAACGCATCGAGCGCGAGGGCGACGGCGCGGCTGCCGCCTTGCATGCTGCCGCCTGCCGCGCTCACAGGTCCAGGACCGTCACCAATGGCACGTGGTCCGAAGGCTGTTCCCAGCGGCGGGTCTCCTCGACAAAGCGGTGCGAGACCGACTGCGCCGCCACCTGCGGCGATGCCCACATATGGTCCAGCCGTCGGCCCTGGTCCTTGTTGCGCCAATAGGAGCGATACGACCACCACGAGTAATTGCGCTCGGGCGCCGGAATGTGCTTGCGGCCCAGGTCCACCCAGCCATGCGCATCGGCGAAACGCTGCAGCGTCTCCACCTCCACCGGGGTGTGGCTCACCACCTTCAGCAGCGCCTTGTGGTCATAGACGTCGCAGTCCAGCGGCGCGATGTTGAAGTCCCCCACGATCAGCGTGGGCTTGTCCAGCACATCGGCCCAGCGCGTCATCCGCTCCAGGAAATCTAGCTTCTGGCCGAACTTCAGGTTCGCCTCGCGGTCCGGAATATCGCCGCCCGCCGGGATATAGACGTTCTCCAGCACCAGCCCCTGTCCGGGGCCGAGCAGTTCCACGCC
Source organism: Novosphingobium cyanobacteriorum (assembly GCF_029436685.1). GTDB lineage: Bacteria > Pseudomonadota > Alphaproteobacteria > Sphingomonadales > Sphingomonadaceae > Novosphingobium > Novosphingobium cyanobacteriorum. The sequence goes on along the minus strand of NZ_JAROCY010000006.1, from coordinate 73,390 downwards.
CACATGCCGGGCCTCGCCATTGTCCTGCCAGTCGTGCCGGCCGATCTCGCGCAGCGGAATGCGGCTCACCGTGGCGACACCGTGATAGCCCTTCTGCCCACGCACCGCGCGATGCACGTATCCGGCCTTCTCGAACACCTCGTGCGGGAACAGGTGCTCGGCGCACTTGATCTCCTGCAGGCACAGCACGTCGGGCGCTTCCTGCGCAAGGAAGCGTTCCACCTGATCGGCGCGAAGACGGACGGAATTGATGTTCCAGGTGGCGATCGAGATCATGGTGGTGGCTTTAGGAGCGTGTGCCGAAGGGAGCAAGGCCGGGGCCTGCCGCGCATTGGGATGGGCTGGATTTGGCGATGGCCGTAGCGAGAATGGTGCTGTCCGAGAAGCGGCGCGCAGCGACCTTTCTGGTCGCGAGCACCCGCAGCGCAGGGCAGTGCCGTTCGCAGCCCGGCCACCGGCAAACACGGCCTGTCCCAACAGAAAACCCTCGGACCGGGGGCATTGGTCCGAGGGTTCCATGTGCGTTCGTCACGCTAGACGGGCGGCTGGATGGAAGCTGGGCAACAGGGGGGAAACCCGCCTCGACCGCTCCGTCTGATGTCTTTCTAGGACCCCGCCCCTTTCGCCCGGATGAACGCTGCTTTCAGCCTTGTCGCAATTTGTCGCAGCCGGAGGGCGATCTCAGGACGAGTCGTGGGCTGGTGCCGGTGAACCGCAATTCGGGTTCTCCGCCTGGACCAGACTCTGAAAGAATCACCCCGCGCGGCGATTCTGGGTGCGCGGGTCGTTAAAGCGGAAGGTGTTGTCCGGCACGGCGATGCCATACTGGTGGTTGGTCAGCCGCACCGTGGTGCGCTTGGCTTGCGAATCGAGCGCCACCCACGAATCGAGCTCCCAGCCGCCCGGTGCCGAAGCCTTGCGCACCATGATCAGCGTGATCGTGCCGTATTCCGGGTGGCGAGGATCCTTCACGTCGATGCTCAGCACCGAAGGATTGGCCGTGGGGTTCAGCCTGGCAAAGCGCGCCACGTCCTTGTTGGGATCGAGCAGTGCGCCCAGCGGGCTGTTGCGGATGGGCCAGCGCTGTACCTGCCGCACTTCGTAATCGATCATGGTCAGCGATGATCCATCGGCCACGATCAGGAAGGGCACGCCCTTCTGATATTGAAAGCGGATCTTGCCCGGGCGCTTCAGCGTCATCACGCCGCCCACGCGCTGGCCGTTGCGATCGGTCTGCACGAAGTCGGCCCGCATGGAGGAAATGGCGCGCAGCGCGCCCACCGCCGTATCGATCTGCGCACGGTCTGTGGCGGATTGGGCGGTTGCCGGTGTCGGAAGCACCGAAAGGCCCGTCGCGGCAAGCGCGAGGGCCGAAGCGGCAAGAACCGGGGTGCGAAGGGTCTTCAAGATCGTGTTCATCGCCGTTCCTTGCAGTGTCGGCGTTGAACTTCCCGTGAACCGTTCCGGTTCCGGGTGCGGCGCGGCAAGCGCCCGCTTACTTGATCTTGGCTTCCTTGAACTCGACGTGCTTGCGCACCACCGGGTCATACTTGCGGAAGCTCATCTTCTCGGTCGTGTTGCGCGGGTTCTTCTTGGTGACATAGAAGAAACCGGTGTCTGCGGTCGAGACCAGACGGATCTTGACGGTGGTGGGCTTGGCCATTGCTCTATCCTGAAAACGCAAGCGGCGGCGCGTCGCCACGCCGCCTTCACAGGGCGCGGGCGTTGGGGGAGAATCAGGGCAAAGTCAAGGGGCGGGGAAGGGATGAATCGGCTTCAGCACGCCGAAATGCTCTTCCTCGGGCTTGCCAGGCAGCGGTGGCAGCTCCAGCGGCGGGGTCTCAACCATGGTATCGGGCAGCCGGTCAAGCAGGTTGCGAATCAGCGTCAGCCGTCCGCGCCGCTGGTCGTTGAAATCCACCAGCGTCCACGGTGCATGCGCCGTGTGGGTCGCCGCCAGCATCGCCTCGCGCGCGGCGGTGTAGTCGGCATACTTGCCGCGCGCCTCGATATCCACGGGTGACAGCTTCCACCGCTTCATCGGATCGCCGCGCCGCTCGGCAAAGCGCTTTTCCTGTTCGGACTGGTCACAGGTCAGCCAGTACTTGAACAGCAGGATGCCATCGTCGACCAGCATCTTCTCGAACGCAGGCGCGGCAGCGAGGAACGCCCGCACCTGCTCCTCGGTGGCGTAGCCCATTACCCGTTCCACCCCGGCGCGGTTGTACCAGCTGCGATCGAACAGCACGATCTCGCCCGCCGCCGGCAGGTGCGGCACGTAGCGCTGGAGATACCACTGCCCCTGTTCGCGCTCGGTCGGCTTGGACAGGGCCACCGTGCGCACCTGTCGGGGATTGAGCTTGTCGGACAGGGCGTTGATCACACCGGTCTTGCCCGCCGTGTCGCGCCCTTCCAGGATCACCAGCACCCGCGCGCCAACCTTTGCCGCCCAGCGCGCCATGGCGTTCAGCTCTTCCTGCAGTGGTTCGAGCAGGTCCTCGTAGTCCTTCTTCTTCAGCTCGCCCATCGGTGGATCCTTTCAGGTTGCAACCTGCGCGGGCCACCCTGCGTGGAGTTGGCGCGGCAAGCAAGTTTGCGGAAGCGGACGTGAACTGTTAGAGGTTGCAGTTGAAACCATGTCGACGATCACCGCCCCCACCGATTTCACCCGTCTGCCCGATCTTCCGGCGGATGTGTTCACCGCGCCGCTGCGCCGGCCCACCCACTTGGGTGAAGACTGGGTGGAGCCGTCCCAGGCGGATTATGGCGCACAGGACCACGCCACCTGGGATCGCCTGTTCGCGCGGCAGATGGAAGTGCTGCCGGGCCGCGCCGCCAGCGCCTTCATGGCGGGGCTGGAACGGCTGGACCTTGGCCGCGGCGGCGTGCCGGAACTCGCCCGCCTGTCGCGCGAACTCACCGCCTTGACCGGGTGGAGCGTGGTGCCGGTGCCCATGCTGATCCCGGATCACGTGTTCTTCTGGCACCTCGCCAACCGCCGCTTTCCCGCGGGCAATTTCATCCGCAGCCCTGATCGGTTCGACTATATCGAGGAACCTGACGTGTTCCACGATGTGTTCGGCCACGTGCCCCTGCTCGCCGATCCGGTCTATGCCGATTACATGCAGGAATATGGCCGCGCCGGGTGGAAGGCGATGCGCTACAACCGGCTGAAGGCGCTGGGCGCGCTCTACTGGTACACGGTGGAATTCGGCCTCGTGCAGGAAGCGGACGGCCTGCGCGCCTATGGCGCGGGCATTCTCTCCGGCCCGGCCGAAGCGGTCTTCGCGCTCGAGGCCCGCTCGCCCAACCGCATCATGCTCAATGTCGATCGCGCCATGCGCACCGATTACGTGATCAGCGACCTGCAGCCGACCTACTTCGTGATCGAAAGCTTTGCCCAGCTTTACCATCAGACGGTGGAGCGAGATTTCGACCGGCTCTATCGCGGGCTGGGCGCAGGGTTCACCTATGCCAATACGGCCGTGATCGACGTGGACGACGTGATCCACAAGGGCACGCTGGAATATCACCTGCGCGGCGGCAGAGGCAGCGGGGCAGAGCCGGTCTGACCGGCACGACCAAAGCAGAACGGCGCCCGGGAAAGCCCGGGCGCCGACCTGAAACAGTCCCCTGCAGGCAGGATTACTGCTTCTTCTCCGCGTTCTCTTCGATCGCTTCGGCCTTGGTGTTGCCCGAGGCGCGAACCGCATCCGCCTTGTCGTTCATGGTGTCGGCCGCAGCGCCGCTCATGTTGGCGGCCTGGGTGTCCATGGCGTCGGCAGCGGCATCGCTGGCGTTCTGCACGGCGTCGGCGGTGTTCTCGGCCGCGTCTTCCTTCTTGCTGTCGCACGCGGCCAGGCTCAGGCCCAGCGCTGCGGTCATGGCGATCATCGCGCCTTTGGTGAAGGTCTTCATGCCTTTGTCCCCTTTATGGTTGAGGCGGCCGCAAAGGACCGCCTCGGGTTGGTAATGTCTGGAAGTCCGGTTCAGCGCACCGCGCCGCGACGGACGAGGTTGACGATCGCGAGCAGGATCAGGGCGCCCAGGAACGACACGATCAGCGTGCCGGCCGAGATGCCGTTGGTGATCGAACCACCGCCGATCAGCGGCGCAAGCAGGAAGCCGCCAAGCAGCGCGCCGACAATGCCGACGACGATGTTGAGGAAGATGCCCTGCTGGGCATCGGTGCGCATCACGATGCTGGCCAGCCAGCCAAGAATGCCACCGACGACAAGAAGAATGATGAGGCCCATATCGCTAATCCCTTGAAATGCTGTCTGCCCGGAAAAATCCGGGCCGAGGCATTTGGTTCCGATAGTGCGACGAGGCGTTTTTGATCGATGCGCCTTGGGCATCGGCCCAAGGCTTGCGGCAAAGAATTTACCCCCGCATCAGCCACACCAGCGCGAGCGCGCCGGCGGCGATGCGGTATATCGCGAAAGGGGTGAAGCCACGGCGGCTGACGAAGCCGACGAACAGCTTGATCACCACCAGCGCCACCACGAACGACACGGCCGAGCCGACGGCGATGTGGCTCCAGCCCACCGGGCCTGACTGCGCGGCCAGTTCCTCGCGATGGTCCCACAGCTGCTTGGCGGTTGCCCCGAACATCGTCGGCACCGCCAGGAAGAAGCTGAATTCGGCGGCGGTCCGGCGGTTCACGCCCATCGACAACGCCCCCATGATCGTCGCACCTGATCGCGAAACCCCCGGGATCATCGAGATGCACTGCATCACCCCGATGGCGAAGGACTTGCCGACCGAGACATTCTCCACCGGGCGATATTCGCCCTGCTTCGCCACCCGCTCGATTAGCAGGATGGCCACGCCCCCCAGAATCAGCGCCCAGGCCACGATCACCGGGGTTTCCAGCATCGCGTCGATCTTCTTCTTCAGCAGCACGCCCAGGATGGCCGAGGGGATGAAGGCGACGATGATGTTGCGCACGAAGGCGATGGCGTCGCGGCTGCCCGCGAACAGGCCCTTCGCCACCTCCATGAACTTGCTCCAGTAAAGCACCACCACCGCCATGATCGCTGGCAGCTGGATCACCACGTTGAACACTTCCCACTGGCCTGGGTCATACCCGAACACCTCGGTCGCGAGCACGAGGTGGCCGGTGGAGGACACCGGCAGGAACTCGGTAAGTCCCTCCACGATGCCCAAGAGGATGGCGGTGATCGTCAGGCTGTCCATGGCGCGCAGGCGTCGCCGCAGTGCAGCAAAGTGTCAAGGGTGGGGCGGGCTTAAATTATGGCAATGCCCGCCCTTTCGCCCCTCACCAGATGCGCACGCGCTGCTCGGGCGGCAGGTAAAGCTTGTCGCCCGGCTTCACGTTGAACGCCTTGTACCACGGGTCGAAGTTGCGCAGCACGGCGTTCACCCGCGCCTCGGCCAGCGCATGCGGGTCCGTCTTCAACAGCTGCCGGGCGAAGGCGTCGCGGTACTTCCACCGCCACGCCTGGGCATAGGACAGGAAGAAGCGCTGGTCCCCGGTCAGCCCGTCGATCACCGGCGCGGGCTTGCCCTTCAGCGAAAGCCTGTAGGCCTGGTATGCCATCGACAGCCCGCCAAGGTCGCCGATGTTCTCGCCCAGCGTCAGCAGCCCGTTGTGGCAGGTCTTGCCCCCGTCCAGCGGGCATTCCCTGTCGTATTGCGCGGCCAGCTTCTTGCCCAGCGCGTCAAAGGTCTTGCGGTCCTCTTCGGTCCACCAGTCCTTCAGCGCGCCGGTCCCGTCATAGCGTGAACCCGAATCGTCGAAGCCGTGGCCGATCTCGTGCCCGATGGTCGCGCCCACCGCGCCATAGTTCACTGCCGCATCCGCCCGGGGGTTGAAATACGGCGGCTGCAGGAACGCGGCCGGGAACACGATCTCGTTCGCAGGCGGCATGTAATAGGCGTTGACCGTCGGCGGGGTCATCAGCCACTTGCCCTTGTCCACCGGCGCCGCCAGCTCCTTCAGGTCGTCCTGCCAGTGCCAGCGCGCCGATTCCACCGCATTGTCCAGTGGCGCATCGGGGCGGATGGCCATGCCGTCATAGCTCTTGAACTTTTCCGGATAGCCGATCTTCACGTTGAACGCGTCGAGCTTCGCCTGCGCCGCCACGCGGGTGGCCGGCGTCATCCACGGCAGCGTCTTCAGGTTGTGCGCCAGCGCCGCGCGCAGGTTGCCGACCAGTTCGATCATCGCCGCCTTGCTCGAAGGCGGGAAGTGTTCCTTCACATAGAGCGCGCCCAGCGCCTCGCCCATCTGGCCCTCCAGCGTGGCCATCGCCCGCTGCCAGCGCTCGCGCTCCGCCGTGCGGCCCGACAGGGTGCGGCCATAGAGTTCGAACGTCGCCGCATCGATGTCCGATGGCAGCACCGATGCGTTTGAAGAGAGGAAACGCGCCGCCATCCACGCCTGGATCGTGCCGATGTCGGTCTCGCCCAGCAGCTTCACCAGCGCGGGCATCCCGCCGCCAAGCTTGGCGCGGTCCTCTGCCGAAAGCGCCAGCTTCGCCGCCTTCTCGGTCGATGGCGGCAGTTCGGTCACGATCAGCGAACCGACCTCGCCCAGCCCGCGACCCTGCAAGAGTGGCTGCAGTGGAAAGGCGCTGCCCAGCGCTGCAAAATCCGCGCGCGGCACCACGTTGGTGGTCAGCAGCGGGTTGCGCGCCACCGCGCGGTCCCAGTCCGCCTGGGCGATGGCGTATTCGAAGGCATAGACCTTGTCGGCCATCGCAGCCGCATCGGCCTGCCCGGCCTTGCCCAGCAGGAACGCCAGATAGGCGCGATACTTCGCCTGGATCTCGCGGTTGCGCTCGTTGTCGACAAGGTAATAATCGCGGTCGGGCAGGCCCAGCCCGCCGACCCCGGCATAGACCGCATTGCGCGCCGGATCGGTGCGGTCGATGCTCACATAGAACGCCACCGGCGATGGCATGCCCGGCTGCGCCATCAACGCGGACAGCGCCTCGCGCGTGGCGGCGCCGCGGATGCGGTCGAGATAGGGCTTGGCCGGAGCCAGTCCTGCCGCGTCAATGGCGGGGCGGTCCATGAACGCGCGATAGCTGTCGGCGATGCGCTGTTCGCCCGTTCCGGCGGCATGGGGCGTTGCGGCAAGGCCGGTCACGATGTCGCGCACCGCCCGGTCCGAAGCCAGCCGCAGCGCCAGCGCATTGCCGCTGTATGGGTATTGCGGCGGGATGACCTCGGCCTTGTCCCACTTGCCGTTCACATAGGCGAAGAAATCGTCACCCGGCTTGATTGACCGGTCGATGTCGGCCGGATTGAAGCCCCAGCCCGGAAAGGTCGGCACCGGGTAGTCCACCTGCGCGGACGGGGCGGCGGCAGGCCCCTCGGCAAGGGCGGTGGCGGGCAGGGCAAGGGCGGCAGTGCAGGCAAGCAACAGGCGCAAACGCATGGGCAGTCGGGTCCATCCGGTTTCAATGGTGACCGGATGGCTCTAGCCGCCTTGCGCTGTGGTGAACACCCCCCACCCTTTCGGGCGACGCAATGGCCTCAGGCCGCCGCCGTATCGAACTGCAGCCGCGCCAGCCGGGCATAGAGCCCGTTCGCCGCCGTCAGCTCGGCATGCTTGCCCTGCTCCACGATGCGCCCGTTTTCCATCACCACGATGCGGTCGGCCTGGCGCACGGTGGCAAGGCGATGCGCGATCACCAGCGTGGTGCGCTGCGCCATCAGCCGGTCCAGCGCATCCTGCACCAGCCGCTCGCTTTCGGCGTCCAGGGCGCTCGTCGCTTCGTCCAGCAGCAGGATCGGCGCATCGCGCAGCAGCGCGCGGGCAATGGCGATGCGCTGGCGCTGCCCGCCGGAAAGGCGCGCGCCATCCTCGCCCAGGAACGTGTCCAGCCCCTGCGGCAGCGCACGCAGGAACGTTTCGGCATTGGCGGCGCGGGCTGCTTCCCAGATCTGGTCGTCGCTCGCGCTCCAGTTGCCATAACGCAGGTTGTCGCGCGCGCTGGCGGCAAACAGCGTGCCGTCCTGCGGCACCAGCGCCATGCGCGCGCGGACTTCCGCCGGGTCCGCCTGCGGCAGCGGCACCCCATCGATCCGCACGGTGCCCGCCTGCGGGTCATAGAACCGCTCGGCCAGCAGGAAGAGGGTGGATTTGCCCGCGCCCGAAGGGCCGACGATGGCCACCGTCTCGCCTGGCTCCACCGCCAGCGAAAAGTCCTCCAGCGCCGCAATCTCGGGCCGGCTGGGATAGCGGAACGATACGTTCTGGAACGCGATCTGCCCGCGTGGCGGCTGCGGCAGGGTGATCGGCCGGGCCGGGGGCGCGATGTCCGGCTGTTCCAGCAGCAGCTCGTTCAGCCGGCTCGCCGCGCCAGCCCCGCGCACCAGGTCGCCATAGACTTCCATCAGCGAACCGAATGCACCGGCGACAAGGCCCCCGGTCAGCACGAAGGCGGCGATCGTGCCACCGCTGATCCGCCCTTGGGCCACGCCCATCGCGCCTTCCCACATCAGCGCGGTGATCCCGCCAAAGATCAGGAAGATGACGATGGCGGTCATCACCGAACGGATGCGGATGCGCCGTTCCGCGGTGGCGAAAGTGCGTTCCACCGTCGCGCCAAAGCGCTGCGCCTCGCGCGATTCCTGGCCAAAGGCCTGGACCACCTTCATCGCGCCCAGCACTTCGGAAATCTGCACGCCGATATCGGCCACGCGGTCCTGGCTTGATCGTGATGCACTGCGCAGGCGGCGGCCAAAGAAGAAGATCGGCCCCAGGATCACCGGAATGCCCACCAGCACACCAGCGGTCAGCGCCGGCGCCAGGTAGAACAGATAGGCAAGGCCACCCACCGCGGTCAGCGAATTGCGCAGCGCGACCGAAACCGTCGTGCCCACCACCTGCTCGATGATCGACGTGTCCGACGTCATCCGGCTGGAGATCTCCTTCGGGCTGTTGCTCTCGAAGAAGCTGGGGGGCATCCGCAGCAGGTTCTTCTGCACGCGCAGGCGTATGTCCGCCACCACGCGTTCGCCGATCCATGAAACGAAGTAGAACCGCGTCGCCGTGCCGATGCCAAGGACCACCACGATCACCAGCAGCAGGCGAAACGCCCCGTTGATCGTTTCGGGGTTGGCGCCGGGGCCGAACGCCTGGTCGATGATCGTCTTGAACCGCGCCGGAATGGCGATGGTCGCGCCCGATGTCACCACCAGCGCGGCCAGCGCGGCCCCCACTTGCGCCGGATAGTTCAGCGCCTGGCGCAGGATCATGCGCAGCGGGGTCAGGTTGCGCGCCGTCGGCGGCACCAGTTCGGGCTGGGCCTGTTCGGGGCGGGCCTTTTCGGGCTGGGCCATTTCGGGCTGGGCCATTTCGGGCGGGGTTTGCGCGTCCATGGCCGCCCGCCTAGCCGATGGCGGGCATGGCCGGAAGGGGGCATGCGGGCAAGCGGTGGAACGGGCACCCCCGGACCTCGCAAATTGTTGCGTTGCACAAGGCTTGAAACCACGGCAGACTGCGCCGCAATCGAGTCCGGCGCTGCCGGGCAACAACAAAAGGTGTTCGCAGGTGCTTTACAAGATCCACGAGATCCAGCGCTCGTTCCTGAATGCGGGCAGCGCCATGGCCTCGCTCACGTCGGAACTGTTCTCCGATCCGCGCTATCCCCTCGCCAACACGGGCTTCAGCCAGATGATGGCGTCCGCGCTTGATGTCTTCGCCCACGCCGCCGCGCCGCGCGCAAAGCCCGCCTTCGGCATCAAGACGGTGACGGTCGATGGCCACGCCCATGCGGTCAGCGAGACGACCGCGGTGACGCGTCCGTTCGGTGATCTCAAGAAGTTCACCCACACCGGCCTGCCCGAGGACGCGCCCCGCCTGCTGATCGTCGCGCCCATGAGCGGACACTACGCCACGCTGCTGCGCGGCACGGTGGAGCGCATGCTGGAACGCTGCGTGGTCTACATCACCGATTGGGCCGATGCGAAGTACGTCCCCCTTGAAGAGGGCAGCTTCAACCTCGACGACTACATCGATTACATCGTCGGCTTCCTGGAATACATCGGCCCCGGCGCCCACGCGATGGCGGTGTGCCAGCCTTCGGTGCCCACCTTTGCTGCAACGGCGGTCATGGCCAAGGCCGGCCACCCCTGCCGCCCGGTCACGCTGACCATGATGGGCGGGCCGATCGACACGCGTGAAAGCCCCACTGCGGTGAACGACCACGCGATCACCAAGCCCTATGTGTGGTTCAAGCACAACGTGATCACCACCGTGCCGCAGAACTATCCGGGCGCGGGGCGGCAGGTCTATCCCGGCTTCGTGCAGCTCGCCTCGTTCATGTCGATGAACCTCGGCAGCCACATGATGAGCCACTATGGCCTGTTCAAGCACATGGTGCAGGGCGATGGCGAAAGCGCCGACGCCACCAAGAAGTTCTATGACGAATACCGCGCGGTCTGCGACATGACCGCTGAATTCTACCTGCAGACGGTGGACGTCGTGTTCCAGACCCACGCCCTGCCCAAGGGCGAGCTGGTCCATCGCGGCACGGCGGTGGACCTGGGCGACATCACCGACACCGCGATCCTGTGCATCGAGGGCGAACGCGATGACATCTCCGGCATCGGCCAGACCAAGGCCGCGCTGAAGGTCACGCCCAACCTGCCGGAAAAGCTGAAGAAGTACCACCTCGCTCCCGAAGTGGGCCACTATGGCATCTTCAACGGCACCCGCTGGCGCACGTCGATCGCCCCGGTCGTCGATGAATGGGTGCTGCGCCACGACCGGCTGGCGAAGAAGCGCAAGAACCTCTCGGTCGTCGCCTGATCCGGCTGGGTCAGACGAAAAACTGGGAAATCCATTCGCAGATCAGGGCGGGCTTGTCCTCGCCCTCGATCTCGATGGCCACTTCCATCACCTGCTGCCATTGGCCGGGGCGTTTTTCCTCGAGTTCCAGAAGCTTGAACACACCCCGCACCCGCTTTCCGGCGCGGACCGGGGCCAGGAAACGCAGCTTGTTGCTGCCATAGTTGACGCACATATTGGTGCCCTCGGCCACAGGGCAATCGCTGCGTTCGGTCAGCAGCGGCAGAAGTGAGAGGGTGAGGAAACCGTGGGCGATGGTGCCGCCGAACGGGGTCTGCGCCGCACGGACCGGATCGACGTGGATGAACTGGAAATCGCCCGTCGCCTCGGCAAAGCGGTCGATCCTTTCCTGGGTCACCTCGATCCATTCGGACGTGCCGATCTGCTGCCCGGCCAGCTTCGCGATATCGGCCGCCTGCATGGTCTTCTGCATCGCTCAACCCCCTCTCGATCGCTCTCAGTCGATCTCAACCCCCTCTCAACTGCGCTCAACCTACGGCGGCTGCAACCCGCTTCAAGGGGTTGGCAAAGATGCAGCGAGTGCGCGGCCGGTGTTGCGGGGCCTGCGGAACGGCGCGCTGGCGCTGCGTTGCACGCGCCCGATATAGGCGCTCAGGCCGCACTGAAGCCCCACCAGCATATAGCAGAACGGCTGGAACGCGATGCCCACGAAGGCCCCGCCAACCAGGTAGACGATCTGCGCCTGCTGCAGCGCATCGGCCAGCGGGGTGACCCATGCGAACCCCGGCGGCGGGTCCTTGGCATAGCGGCGGCGCAGCATTTCCATCTGCACCACGCCCATGATGTGCAGCAGCAGCCACAGTGCCAGGCCGGGATAGCCCTGTTCGCCCAGCATCTCGAAGTAGCTGGAATGGAAGGCGCGGGCCTTTTCCTCGATCCGTTCGGTTTTCAGCGCGGTGTTGTTGTCGCCCGCATCGTCGGCGATCACCTTGTCGTAAGAGACGCTGTTCTGGAGGTAGGAGTTGAAGCCGCCGCCGAACGGATTGCTCTGCGCGTATTCCATCGTCCACTGCCACACCGCGATGCGCGTCCCGGCGGATTGGTCGCTCCGGTGGTTGCGGATCGTGCTCATCCGCTCGGTAAAGCTGGCTGGCAGCAGCGGCACGGCGATCACCCCGGCGATGGCGATCAGCGAGATGTAGAGCAGCCGCCGCTTGGCCGTGCGCAGCATCAGCACGCCGAGAACGGCCACGCAGATCAGCCCGGTGCGCGCCTGCGTGCCGATGGGCATCAGCAGGCAGGAAAAGCAGATGCCCAGCGCGAACAGCCAGACCATCCAGTTGGGCCTGAAGATCGTGCCATGCCGCGCCAGCCACAGCGCCAGCGGCACCACCGAGATGGCCACCGCCGATATGATCGAGCCTTCGTAGAGCCCGGTGTTGTCGTTCACCAGCAGCTTGAGTTCGCCATAGCCGCCGCCCGAGGCCAGCGTCTTGATCCCGCCGCCGATCACGATCACGCCGACCGAAAGCACCATGACCAGTGTCATCGCTTCGATCCGCAGCCGGGTGCGCAGGGTCAGCGGCATGAATATGGCAAAGACCAGCGCCTTCCACACCCAGGCCCACTTCTCCAGCGCTTCCTCCGGGAAATCGGCGGTGCGGGTGGTGAGGCCGCAATAGACCAGCAGCAGGAACAGCACGAACTGGCGTGGCGAAACGCGGATGCCGTCCTTGTTCTCCGCCGCCAGCCACGCGAGGATCATGCAGCCGAACGTGATCAGCGAGACCGGCACGCTCTGCAGGAAGCCCCAGGTCACCTTCTGCGGGGCGACGATGTCGATATAGGCATAGGCCAGCACGAGCAGGAACGGCCGCCGCAGCCCCGCGCCGAGAAAGGCGAAGACGAAGGCGGTGAGAAAGAGGTTAAGCACGCGGCCGCCGCCGGTTCTGCCCCCGCGCCAGCGGCTTCCTGCCTTCGGGCAGGGCGGGGTCGTTGTCGAGATCGTCGCGATGGAGCAGGCGCCATACCGCCAGCGCCATCAGCGCGTGCGGCACCACCACGGTGAAGATGTCGATCATGGGGCCACGACCTTGCGCATGCACCATGCCCTAACCCGCCGGGGTTGACGCCGCGTTAAGCCTTCCCGTGGCATGGCCGGAAACCATGACACGCGTGCTCCATGTCCTTGATCACAGCCTGCCGCTGCACAGCGGCTATACCTTTCGCACCCGCGCCATCCTGAAGGCGCAGGAGGCGCTGGGGCTGGACGTGCGCGGCGTGACCGGGCAGCGCCATGCCGCCCCCGCCGTGCCGGGTGATGTGCAGCAGGCCGACGGTCTGACCTTTTACCGCACCCCCGGCGAGGCCGAAGGGCCGACCGGCTGGCGTGAATGGAAGGAAGTATCCGCGCTGGCCGCGCGCATCGTTGAAGTGGCGCGCGATTGGCGGCCCGATGTGCTGCACGCGCATTCGCCGGCGCTGTGCGGCCTTGCCGCGCTGAAGGCCGGACGCAGGCTGGGCATTCCCGTGGTCTATGAAATCCGCGCCTTCTGGGAAGACGCCGCCGTGGGCAACGGCACGGGCCGCGAGGGATCGGCGAAGTACTGGCTGACCCGCCACCTGGAAAACCGCGTGGTCGCCGGCGCCGATGCGGTTGTGACGATCTGCAACGGCCTGCTGGAAGACCTGGTTTCACGCGGATATCCGCGCAGCCGCTTCACCGTGATGCCCAACGGCGTGGACATGGCGATGTTCGGCACGCCGTTGCCGCGCGATGCGGCGCTGGCCAACGAGCTGGGGCTGGGTGAGGGGCCGGTGATCGGCTTCCTCGGCAGCTTCTACCCCTATGAAGGGCTGGACGACTTGATTGCCGCCATGCCCGCCATCGTTGCCCGCGTGCCCGATGCCCGCCTGCTGCTGGTGGGTGGCGGCCCCGCCGAGGAACGCCTGCGCGTGCAGGCCTCGGCCAGCCCGGCGGCCAGCGCGGTCCGCTTCGTCGGCCGGGTGCCGCACCATGATGTGGACCGGTACTACAGCCTGGTCGACGTGGTCTGCTATCCGCGCAAGGGCATGCGCCTGACCGAGCTGGTCACCCCGTTGAAGCCGCTTGAGGCCATGGCGCAGGGCAAGCTGGTGGCGGCGAGCAGCGTGGGCGGGCACCGCGAACTGATCGAGCACGACCGCACCGGCACGCTGTTTCCACCCGATGACCCGGCCGGGTTGGCCGATGCGATGGCGGATCTGCTGTGCCATCGCCAGCGCTGGCCGGAACGCCGTGAAACGGCGCGCACGTTCGTTGAAAAGCGGCACGACTGGGCTCTCAACGTCAGACGTTATCTTCCCGTTTACCAAACCGTGCTAGGCCAAGAGCCTGATTATGCCGAAATTGCCGCCTGAAACCGGGGGCGATCAAGGCCGATAAGGTATCCGGGGACTCGAACGCACGTGAAACCGAAGAAGCGCAAGCCCGCCCAGCCGATCACGGCGCATCCGCTGTTTCCCGCGCTTGTCGCACTCTGGTTCGGGGCCCTGTTCGGGCTCGGCAGCTTTGCGGTGCCCGCTTCGGTGCTGGAACGAATCGTTGCCATGACCGGGCTGCCCGCGCTGGTTCCGGCTGCAGCGCCGCCGCTGGGCGCCACGGCGCATGCGCTCGTCGCCATCATGTTGACTGTCGTCGGCCTTGGCCTTGGCGCGCTGATCGGCCTCAGGCTCAGGCCCGCCTCGCCCCATGCCAGCCCGCGCCGCCGTTCGGTGGTGCCTGATGCACCCGCCGAAAGCACGGGCCGGGCTGCGTGGCGCGACGTGGAAGTGCCGGTGTGCCAGCCTCTGATCCTCAGCGAGGACATCGCCGCCGAACCGATCGCCCCGGCCCCTGCGGAAGACGCGCCTTACGATGACGTCTACTCTGCCGATCCCGTGGCAGAGGCGGAGCAAGCCGAACCGACCGATTACGCCGAGTTTGTCGCGGTTGATGAAGGCGAGGCCGCATTCGAAGCTGAACTCGAGGCCCAGCCGTTTGATCAGCCCGAGACAGCGGCTGACGCCATGGCTGACGATGCCGACGAGATCGAGCAGGCCGAAGTCGAGACGGTGGCCGCCGCACCTGCCCGGCCGACCATGGCCCCGATCTTCGCCATGCCCGAACCGGTCGTACCCGGCGCGCCGCGCTCACCGGTGGCCGAGGCACCGCTTGGCACGCTGGGCCTGGTCCAGCTGATCGAGCGTCTGGCGCTGGCCATTGCCGAACGCCGCGCACTGCAGGAGCAGGCGCAGGAATTGGCGCAGGCCCAGGCAATGGCGCAGCCGCAGGACGAAGCATTCGCGCCGGCAATTGAAACCCGGCCCGCGCCGGAAATGGTTGTTCCGCCGGTGGCGGAGCCTGTTGATGATGCGGAACCCGAAACGGCAGCGGACCTTGCACCGTTCAGCCAGCCTGCGCGCGCTCTCTTCCGTTCGCCCTTGTTCGATCAGGCGCGTTCGGGCCCGCTGGCGATGCGGCTGGGCGCTTCGCCCGCTCCGGATGTGACCGTGCGTGGCGAAGAGGACGAGCCGACCACGCCGGCAAGCGACCGTGCGGAAGGCATCCAGCCGCTGCCCTATTCGCCGCTGGTGCAAAAGCCGATCCAGCGCATCGTTTCGCTGCGTTCGCAGGAAGCGGATATCGCACCCGTCACACAGGACGACGAGGACGAGGAAGAGGTCATCGTGCCGCGCTTCCTGGGTCGCACGCCGCTTCAGCCGGTGGCGATCCCCCAGTCCGATGATGCCGAGCCCGAGCCGCCCGTGCCCGAGGAGCGCTATCCCTCGCTGGTGGACATGCCCGCGCCGCTGCCCCGCCAGGAGTTCGTGCGGGTGGACCTGCCGCTTGATGCGCTGGCCGCCGATGCTCCCGAAACGGATGGCGTGGCCGAAGATGACATGACCGAGGTAGAACCGGTCGTGGTCTTCCCCGGACAGGGCCCGTTCGCCCGGCCGCAGGCGACAGGGGAGGCACCCCGCCAGATTTTCACCCCACCCGCCGCCCCGCAGGTTGATCCAGAAGAGGCCGATCGTGCACTTCGCGCTGCGCTGGCAACGCTGCAACGGATGACGGCGAAGGGTTGAAATTCAAAGATAAAATGCGGGATGAGGGGGCGTTCTGCCCCCCCATTCTGTGATCGCATTCCTATTTCCAACGGCCTTCTGGGCCCGCTGCCCCTTCTCGCGGTTGCAAAATAACAATCCTGCAGTCATGGGGGACATTCGCGCAACTTTCATCGCCTTTTCCGGGCGGTGATTCGCGCGCGTATTCCTTCTTTCTGGATGCAGGAACAAATTCGAGATGGGTTTTCCGCCGGTTCAGGGCCTCTACGATCCGCGTAACGAGCATGACGCCTGTGGCGTGGGCTTCATTGCCCACATCAAGGGGCAGAAAAGCCACGCGATTATCGAACAGGCGCTGCAGATCCTGCACAACCTGGACCACCGCGGCGCGGTGGGCGCGGACCCGCTGCTGGGCGATGGCGCGGGCATCCTGATCCAGCTGCCCGATGCGCTGTTCCGCAAGTGGGCCACTGCCGAGGGCAAGACACTGCCTGCGCCGGGCGACTATGCCGTGGCGATGTGCTTCCTGCCGCAGGACGAGCCCAGCCGGAACTTCGTGATCGAATTCTTCGAGAAGTTCATCGCCAAGGAAGGCCAGGAACTGGTCGGCTGGCGCGACGTGCCCACCACCGTGGCGGGCCTGGGCAAGACCGTGATCGAACAGATGCCGGTGATCCGCCAGTGCGTGATCGCGCGGGGCGCCGGCACGCCCGATCAGGACGCGTTCGAGCGCAAGCTGCTGGCGATCCGCAAGCAGACGCAGAACCCGCTGGCCGCCATGGCCGAAAAGTTCGACCTGCCGGGCGTGACGCAGCTCTACATGCCCAGCTTCTCGTCGCGCACCATCGTCTACAAGGGCTTGCTGCTGGCGACCCAGGTGGGCGGCTTCTATGACGACCTGCGCGATCCGGACTGCGTTTCGGCGCTGGGCCTGGTTCACCAGCGCTTTTCGACCAACACCTTCCCCAGCTGGAAGCTGGCGCATCCGTTCCGCTTCGTGGCGCACAACGGCGAGATCAACACCGTTCGCGGCAACGTGAACTGGATGAATGCGCGCCGCCGCACCATGGAATCCGAACTGCTCGGCCCCGATCTCGACAAGATGTGGCCGATCATCCCGCACGGCCAGTCGGACACGGCGAGCCTCGACAACGCGCTCGAGCTGCTACTCGCGGGTGGTTATTCGCTGGCGCACGCGGTGATGATGCTGATCCCCGAAGCCTGGGCCGGCAACCCGCTGATGGATGGCAAGCGCCGCGCGTTCTATGAATACCACGCCGCGCTGATGGAGCCGTGGGACGGCCCGGCGGCGGTGGCCTTTACCGATGGCCGCCAGATCGGCGCGACCCTGGACCGCAACGGGCTGCGCCCCGCGCGCTTCTCGATCACCCGCGACGACCTGATCTGCATGGCTTCGGAAAGCGGCGTGCTGCCCTTCCGCGAGGAGGACATCGTCCGCAAGTGGCGCCTGCAGCCCGGCCGCATGTTGCTGATCGACATGGAAAAGGGCCGCATCGTCGAGGACGAGGAGATCAAGGCCGAACTCGCCGGGGCGGAGCCTTACGAGGAGTGGCTGGAATCCGCGCAGTACAAGCTCAAGGAGCTTGAAGTGGTGGAGCCCGAGCTGGCCGCGCTGCCGGTGGAGACGACCTCGCTGCTCGATCGCCAGCAGGCCTTCGGCTACACGCAGGAGGACGTGACCAAGTTCCTCGAGCCGATGGCCGTGGCCGGTGACGATCCGATCGGCTCGATGGGCACCGACACGCCGATCGCGGTGCTGTCGAAGCGTTCGCGCCTGCTCTACGACTATTTCAAGCAGAACTTCGCGCAGGTGACCAACCCGCCGATCGACCCGATCCGCGAGGAGCTGGTCATGTCGCTGGTCAGCATGATCGGGCCGCGCCCGAACCTGCTGGGCCACGACGCCGGCAGCCACAAGCGCCTGGAAGTCGACCAGCCGATCCTGACCAATGACGAGATCGCCAAGATCCGCTCGGTCGAGGCCGCGCTCGACGGCGCGTTCCGTACCGCGACGATCGACACCACCTGGGACGCCGCGAGCGGGGCCGATGGCCTCGAGCAGGCGGTGAAGGAAATGTGCTGGGCCGCGACCGAGGCGGTGCTGGCGGACAAGAACATCCTGATCCTGTCCGACCGCGCGCAGTGCGAAAGCCGTATCCCGATGCCGGCGCTGCTGGCGACGGCGGCGGTGCACCACCACCTCGTCCGCCAGGGCCTGCGCATGCAGACCGGGCTTGTCGTGGAAACCGGCGAAGCGCGCGAAGTGCACCACTTCTGCGTGCTGGCGGGCTATGGCGCGGAAGCGATCAACCCGTACCTGGCGTTCGAGACGCTGGAGGCGATCCGGGTCGACAAGGATCTGCCGCTTTCGACCAAGGACGTGCAGAAGAACTACATCAAGGCGATCGGCAAGGGCATCCTGAAGGTGATGTCCAAGATGGGCATCTCCACCTACCAGTCGTACTGCGGCGCGCAGATCTTCGACGCGGTGGGCCTGTCCAGCGCCTTTATCGAAAAGTACTTCACCGGCACCGCCACGACCATCGAAGGCGTAGGGCTCAGGGAGATCGCGGAAGAGACCGTGCGCCGCCACGCCACGGCCTATGGCGACAACCCGATCTACAAGAAGATGCTGGACGTGGGCGGCATGTACCAGCTGCGCCTGCGGGGCGAGGAGCATGCCTGGACGGCGAGCAACATCGCCAACCTGCAGCACGCGGTGCGCGGCAACACGCCCGAGAAGTATCGCGAGTTCGCCCAGTCGATCAACGACCAGTCGGAACGGATGCTGACCATCCGCGGGCTGATGGAGCTGAAGAAGGCTGACCAGCCGATCGACATCTCCGAGGTCGAACCGGCGAGCGAGATCGTGAAGCGCTTCGCCACCGGCGCGATGAGCTATGGCTCGATCAGCTGGGAAGCGCACACCACGCTGGCCGTTGCGATGAACCGCATCGGCGGCAAGTCGAACACCGGTGAGGGCGGCGAGGACCCGATGCGGTTCAAGCCGCTGCCCAACGGTGATTCGATGCGCTCGGCGATCAAGCAGGTCGCCTCGGGCCGCTTTGGCGTGACCGCGGAATACCTGGTCAACGCCGATGACGTGCAGATCAAGATGGCGCAGGGCGCAAAGCCTGGCGAGGGCGGCCAGCTGCCGGGCGACAAGGTCGACAAGACCATCGGCAAGACCCGCCATTCCACCCCCGGCGTCGGCCTCATCTCGCCGCCGCCGCACCACGACATCTATTCGATCGAAGACCTCGCGCAGCTGATCCACGATCTCAAGAACGTGAACACCGGCGCGCGCATCTCGGTCAAGCTGGTGTCGGAAGTGGGCGTGGGCACCGTGGCTGCGGGCGTTTCCAAGGCGCGCGCGGACCACGTCACGATCTCGGGCTATGAAGGCGGGACCGGCGCTTCGCCGCTGACCTCGCTGACGCACGCGGGTTCGCCGTGGGAGATCGGCCTGGCCGAGACCCAGCAGACGCTGCTGCTGAACAACCTGCGTTCGCGCATCTGCGTGCAGGCCGATGGCGGCATCCGCACCGGGCGCGACGTGGCCGTGGCCGCGCTGCTCGGCGCGGACGAGTTCGGCTTTGCCACCGCGCCGCTGATCGCCGCGGGCTGCATCATGATGCGCAAGTGCCACCTCAACACCTGCCCGGTCGGCGTGGCCACGCAGGACCCGGTGCTGCGCGCGCGCTTCACCGGCCAGCCGGAGCACGTGATCAACTACTTCTTCTTCGTGGCCGAGGAACTGCGCGCGATCATGGCCGAGATGGGCTTCCGCAACGTGGCCGAAATGGTCGGGCGCGTGGACCGGCTCGACGTGAAGAAGGCAGTCAGCCACTGGAAGGCGCAGGGCGTGGACCTGTCGAAGCTGCTGCACAAGGTGGAGCCGGCCCCCGGCACCACGCTGAACTGGAGCGGCACGCAGGACCACGGGCTGGAAGCCGCGCTGGACAACGACCTGATCGCCGCCGCCGCGCCCGCGCTGGACAAGGGCGAGGCGGTGCGCATCGAGCGCAGCGTGATCAACGTCAACCGCACCGTGGGCGCGATGCTTTCGGGCGAAGTGGCCCGCAAGTATGGCCACAAGGGCCTGCCGGACAACACCATCCACGTCTCGTTCAAGGGCGTGGCCGGCCAGTCGTTCGGCGCGTTCCTGGCGCATGGCGTCACGCTCGACCTGACCGGCGATGCCAACGACTATGTCGGCAAGGGCCTTTCGGGCGGCCGCGTGGTGGTGCGCCAGCCGGCGCATGTCGATCGCGAGGCGACCGAGAACATCATCGTGGGCAACACCGTGCTCTATGGCGCGATCGCGGGCGAGGCCTACTTCAACGGTGTGGCCGGTGAACGCTTTGCCGTGCGCAATTCGGGCGCGATCGCGGTTGTCGAAGGCACCGGTGACCATGGCTGCGAATACATGACCGGCGGTGTCGTTGCCGTGCTGGGCAAGACCGGCCGCAACTTTGCCGCAGGCATGTCTGGCGGTGTGGCCTATGTCTATGACGTGGATGGCAATTTCGCCCAGCTCGCCAATCCGGCGATGGTCGACCTGCTGCCCATTTCCGCCGAGCGCGACGAGGACGAGGGCACGGGTCGCCCGCAGCAGCGCGGCGTCGACGTTCACGACTATGGCATGGGCGACATGCTGCGCCATGACGCGGAACGCCTGCGCGTGCTGATCGAACGCCACCTGCTGCACACCGGCAGCAAGCGCGCGCGTGCGATCCTCGACAACTGGGCCGAGGAACTGCCGCGCTTCGTGAAGGTCATGCCGCGCGATTATGCGCGGGCGCTGCGCCAGATGGAGGCCGAGCGCCTCGCCGCCGCCTCGGTCGCGGCTGAGTAAGGGTTAGATTGCAATGGGTAAGGCAACCGGTTTCCTTGAGATCGACCGCAAGGATCGCACCTATGACGCTCCCGAAGAGCGCCTGAAGCACTATCGCGAGTTCATCATCCCGCACGACGAGGCCGGCCTGAAGGGGCAGGCTTCGCGCTGCATGAACTGCGGCATCCCGTATTGTCACAACGGCTGCCCGGTGAACAACCAGATCCCCGACTGGAACCACCTGGTCTACGAGAACGACTGGCGCGAAGCGGTCGAGAACCTGCATTCGACCAACAACTTCCCCGAGTTCACCGGCCGCATCTGCCCCGCCCCGTGCGAGGCGGCCTGCACGCTGAACATCGTGGACCAGCCGGTCACCATCAAGTCGATCGAGTGTGCGATCGTGGACAAGGGCTGGAAGGAAGGCTGGATCGCACCGCAGGTGCCGTCGAAGAAGACCGGCAAGTCGGTGGCCGTGGTCGGTTCGGGCCCGGCGGGCCTTGCTGCCGCGCAGCAGCTGGCGCGCGCCGGCCATTCGGTGACGGTGTTCGAGAAGAATGACCGCGTCGGCGGGCTGCTGCGCTATGGCATCCCCGACTTCAAGATGGAAAAGCAGCTGATCAATCGCCGCGCGATGCAGATGGAGGCCGAAGGCGTCCAGTTCCGCACCAGCGTGGAGGTGGGCGTGACGGTGTCGTTCGCGTCGCTGCAGGAAAACTTCGACGCGGTTGTCCTGTCGGGCGGCGCGGAAGACCCGCGCGGGCTGAACATCCCCGGCGCGGAACTGCCCAGCGTGCGCATGGCGATGGAATTCCTGACCCAGCAGAACAAGCGCAACGCCGGTGACGACGAACTGCGCGCCGCCCCGCGCGGCTCGCTGCTCGCCACGGGCAAGCACGTGGTGGTGATCGGCGGTGGCGACACCGGCTCCGACTGTGTCGGCACCTCCAACCGCCAGGGGGCGCTGAGCGTTACCCAGCTAGAGATCATGCCCAAGCCGCCGGAAAAGGAAGACAAGGCGCTGAGCTGGCCCAACTGGCCGCTGAAGCTGCGCACCTCGTCGAGCCACGAGGAAGGCTGCGAGCGTGAATTCGCCGTGCTGACCAAGCGCGTCGTGGGTGAAAACGACGTGACCGGCCTGGAATGCGTGCGCGTGGAATGGGTCAATGGCCAGATGCAGGAAGTGCCGGGCAGCGAATTCGTGCTCAAGGCCGACCTGATCCTGCTCGCCATGGGCTTCGTCGGCCCGCGCAAGCAGGGCCTGCTTGAACAGGCGGGCGTGGAGCTCGACCCGCGCGGCAACGTGAAGGGCAACGTCGTCGACTACAAGACCAGCGTCGACAACGTCTTCGCCTGTGGCGACATGCGTCGTGGCCAGAGCCTTGTCGTCTGGGCCATCCGCGAAGGCCGCCAGTGCGCCTGCGCGGTGGACGAGGCGCTGATGGGCGTGAGCGAACTGCCGCGCTGATCACAGCGATCGGCCGAAAAGAAGGGGCGCTTCCGCAAGGAGGCGCCCTTTTCGCTGCAGCACTGACCTCGAACCCCCAGCCCCGGCCCCTCCCCAGCGGGGCGAGGAGTGAGATGAGTCGAGCCGCAGGCGCGGCATGGTCGCAGCGGAGTGGGGCTACGACGCCCGCCTGCCACCCTTCACTTCATCGCGTCGGCCAGCTTGGTGTGATAGGAAAACTTCACGTAGCTCGGCCCGTTATAGGCCTTGGCGAAGGCCCTGCACGTTTCCGGATTGGTGGAAAGCGCCTTCATCTCGTCCTGCAGGTGGTTGTGCTCGATATAGCGGGCAAGCAACTCGTAATGCGCCGCTTCCGACGCCACGGTGGAGAAGGCCAGCGCAAAGGGCGAATCATAGTGGAAGTCTGCCCAGTACTGCCCCAGCACCTGAAACTTGCCCCACGAGCATGACATGAACGCGGCATCGACCGATCCGGTCACGATCGCGCCCACCAGCTTGTCCCAGCTGCTTTCGTTATAGCCGCCGCCCTGCGGGTTGCTGAAGGTGCTGACCGAGTACCTGCCGCCGGTGAAGGCGTGGAACTTGTGCCGCTCGAACAGGATCTTGGGCCGGCCGGCCTTGTCGAAGCCCGCACCGCCGGCCTCCACGGTGGCGACTGCCGCCAGCTGCTTGGTCGAAACGCCCAGCCGGTCGGCAAAGGCTTTGGCCTCGGTGGCGGAAAGCTTCGCCGCCTTGGGATTGCTGAACGCGGTCATCAGCGCGGCGCGTGACTTCTCGCCCCAGATCCCGTCTGGCTTGGCGCCGATGGCCTTTTGCAGGTCGATGATGTTCATGGGTCACTCCCCTATGGTCCGGTCCATCGGGGAGGATGCGTGTTAGTAACGGCGTGGCAAAGCGCTATTCATGCCAAATCGGGCGGTAACCGCCCAAGCTGCTGATCGGCCGCCAGTCTTTTTCGGCCGGTCAGACGCGCCAGTCGATCGCACCGCGCCCGTGCGAATCGAGGAAGGCGTTGGTCTGGCTGAACGGCCTGCTGCCGAAGAACCCGGCATAGGCGGACAGCGGGCTGGGATGCGGCGCCTTCAGCACCAGGTGCGGCCCATCGGCAAGGCCCGGCACGCGTGCCGCCTTCTTCTGCGCATGGCTGCCCCACAGTACGAACACGGTGGGCTCGCTGCGCGCCGCCACGGCGGCGACGGCGGCGTCGGTCAGTTCCTCCCACCCCTTCATCTGGTGCGATCCGGCCTGTCCGGCCTCCACCGTCAGCGCGTTGTTCAGCAGCAGCACGCCCTGTCGCGCCCAGTTCTCCAGGTTGCCGTGGTCGGCGCGGGGAATGCCCAGGTCGCTTTCCAGCTCCTTGTAGATGTTGACCAGGCTCGGCGGGATCTTCACGCCCTTCTGCACCGAAAACGCCAGACCATGTGCCTGCCCTGGTCCGTGATAGGGGTCCTGCCCCAGGATGACGACCTTCACCTGATCAAGCGGCGTCAGCTCCAGCGCGGCAAGGCGGCTGCCGCGTGGCGGGTAGATCGTCTTGCCAGCGGCTTCCTCGGCCTTCAGGAACCCGCCCAGCGCGCGCGCCTTGCGGCTTTCCAGCACGGGGGCAAGCGCGGGGGCCCAGCTTTCGGGCACTGCATTTTCTGTCATGATCGGGCTGTAACCCACCGGTTCATGGCCGGGCAAGCGCGCGTGCGGCATTGGCAGGTGCAAGGGCGCGTTTGCGTCGCGCGGCCATGCTTGCTAACCGCGCGGCCGGTTGCACGGCAGCATTTTCAGGAAGACGGCACATGAAGATCGCGATGGTGGGTTCGGGCTATGTGGGCCTCGTGTCCGGCGCGTGCTTCGCCGATTTCGGGCATGACGTGGTCTGCATCGACAAGGACCAGGGCAAGATCGACAGCCTGCGTGCGGGCGTGATGCCGATCTACGAACCCGGCCTTGCCGAACTGGTGGCCGGCAACGTGAAGGCGGGCCGCCTTTCGTTCAGCACCGATCTGGCCGCTTCGATCGAAGGCGCGCAGGCGATCTTCATCGCCGTGGGCACGCCTTCGCGCCGTGGCGATGGCCATGCCGATCTCAGCTATGTCTATGCCGTGGCGCAGGAAGTGGCGGCGGAGCTGAAGACACCGGCTGTCGTGGTCACCAAGTCCACCGTGCCGGTGGGCACGGGTGACGAGGTGGAGCGGATCATCCGCGAAAGCGGCACGGGGGTGAAGTTCGCGGTCGTCTCCAACCCCGAATTCCTGCGCGAAGGTGCGGCGATCAGCGATTTCAAGCGGCCGGACCGCATCGTCATCGGCGCGGAGGAAGATTGGGCGCGCGCGGTGATGAACGAGGTCTATCGCCCGCTCTTCCTCAACAAGGCGCCGATCCTGTTCACCAGCCGCCGGTCGAGCGAGCTGATCAAGTATGCCGCCAACGCCTTCCTCGCCACCAAGATCACCTTCATCAACGAAATGGCCGACCTGTGCGAAAAGGTGGGCGGCGATGTGCAGGACGTGGCGCGCGGCATCGGGCTCGACGGGCGCATCGGTTCCAAGTTCCTCCATGCCGGGCCGGGCTATGGCGGATCGTGCTTTCCCAAGGATACGCTGGCCCTGCTCAAGACGGCAGAGGACTACAACTCGCCCCTGCGCATCGTGGAGGCGGTGGCCAAGGTCAACGACAGCCGCAAGCGCGCGATGGGCCGCAAGGTGATCGAGGCGCTGGCCGAGGCCGGCGCGGGCGAGGCGCGGGGCAGGCGCATCGCCCTGCTGGGCCTGACCTTCAAGCCCAACACCGATGACATGCGCGATGCGCCGTCGATCGCCATCGTGCAGACGCTGATGGATGCCGGGGCAGAAGTGGTCGCCTATGATCCCGAAGGCATGGAACTGGCCGCGCCGCTGATGCCCGGCGTGACCATGGCCACCAACACCTATGAAGCGGTGAAGGGTGCCGATGCGGTGGTGCTGGTAACCGAATGGGATGCCTTCCGCGCGCTGGACCTTGACCGGGTGAAGCAGCTGGCGGCGCAACCGATCCTGGTGGACCTGCGCAACATCTATGATCCGGTGGAAGTGCGCGAAAAGGGCTTCCACTACAGCAGCGTGGGCCGGATTTGAGGCGGGCTGTTCTCGCCACCGTGCTTGCCGTGTCCCCGTTGAAAGCCTAAGCGAGTCCGAATGGCTGTTTACTTCCACGAAGAAGATCTGCCCGCCGGCGCGCTCGCCCCGGGCATTGTCGCTGTCGACACCGAGACGATGGGTCTGGTCACCACGCGTGACCGGCTTTGCGTGGTGCAGATTTCGGACGGGCTGGGTGATGAACACCTGGTCCGCTTCGGCCCCGGCAGCGCCTATGATGCGCCGAACCTGAAGGCGGTGCTGGCCGATCCGGCACGGCTGAAGCTGTTCCACTTCGCCCGGTTCGATCTGGCGGCGATCCAGCATTACCTGGGCGTGATGGCCACGCCGGTGTTCTGCACCAAGATCGCCAGCAAGCTGGTGCGCACCTATACCGACCGCCACGGACTGAAGGAACTGGTGCGCGAACTGCTGGGCAAGGAGATTTCCAAGCAGCAGCAGTCGAGCGACTGGGGCGGCCCGGTGCTGAGCGAGGCGCAGCAGGAATATGCCGCATCCGACGTGCGCTATCTGCACGCCATGCACGCGATCTTCGTGGAACGGCTGGCACGCGAAGGGCGGACCGAGATGGCGCAGGCCTGCTTCGATTTCCTGCCGACGCGCGCGCTGCTCGATGTGGCCGGCTGGGCCGACCGCGACATCTTCAGCCACGAGTAATGACTGAACAGGCCGACCAGATCCGCAGCAGCCGGCGGCACTTTGCCGCGCCCGGCGGTTCGCACGATCGGATCGTCCGGTTCCTTGCTTCGGCCCTGCCTGCCGCCATCGGCGCCCTGCTGGCGGTGATGATCCTCGCCCCGCTCAGCCCGCGTGGCGAGATCAGCTTCCTGCTTGATCGCAACAAGGTGGCGATGCTGCAGGACCGGCTGCGCGTGGTTTCGGCGATGTACCGTGGCGAGGACGATCGCGGGCGCAACTTCTCTGTCACCGCAGGCAACGCGGTGCAGCACACCGCGCGTGAAAGCGTGGTGGAGATGAAGGACGTGACGGCGCGGGTGATGCTGAATGACGGGCCGGCGATCCTGACCACCGACGCCGGCGATTATGATTTCGGCAAGCAGGTGATCGGCGTTCCGGGCGCGGTGAACTTCCAGAGCGCAGACGGGTATCGCATGGTCACGCAGGGCGCGAACATCGATCTCAACACCCGCCGCATGGTTTCCAACGGCCGGGTGGAAGGTCGTATTCCCGCTGGCACTTTCTCGGCCGACAGCATAATCGCCGACCTTGAACAGCGCACGGTCACCCTGGATGGCCACGCGCGGCTGCGGATGGAACCCGGCAAGCTGCAGATGCCTGGAAAGCAACGATGAACCAGACTTTCGACACCATCCGCAAAGCCCGCCCGATGCGCTCGCTGGCGATCGGTTTCGCCGCGTCGGCGGCGCTGATTGCGGGGGCGCAGCACCTGGCGGCGCAGGGGATCGGCGCGCACAACAGCAATGCGCCGGTGAACTATGCCGCTGACCGGATCGAGCTGCAGGACAAGGCGAACCGTGTGGTCCTGTCCGGCAACGTGGACATCACCCAGGCCGAGCTGAACCTGCGCGCGGCGCGCACCACGGTGGCCTATACCGACACCAACGAACTGAAAATCCAGCGAATCGACGCGACCGGCGGCGTGGTGGTGACGCGCAACAACGAACGCGCCAGCGGCGATGTGGCGGTCTATGACTTCAACAGCCGCATCATCACCATGGTCGGCAACGTGGCCCTGCGCCGCGGGTCTGACACGCTGAACGGAGGGCGGCTGGTGATCGATCTGAACACCGGAATCTCCAGCGTCGATGGTCGTTCGGGCGGCGGTGCCGGTGGTGTTGGCGCGGGCAGCCAGGGTGGCCGGGTGAGCGGCACTTTTGCCGTTCCCAAGAAGAGCTGAGGGCGGCTCAGCCCCCTCTCAGTCGTTCTCAGTCGGTTTCAACCCCGTCTCAGTCCGTTTCAATGCACGCACCGTGATGTTGACCGGATAGGCCGGATCTGCCGGGTCCAGCCAGCGTGGGCCGACGTCTTCCACGGCCAGTCCCTGCAGAAAACAGGTGGCGGCAAAGACGTTGCCGTGCACCTCCAGCGTGAAGTTGCCGGGGCCGAAAGTCTCTTCGAACAGGCGGTTGGCCACCTTGGGGGCGAAGGCCCAATACCATTGCCATTCGATGTTATCGACCGGGGTGATCGCCGGCAGCGTGGCCAGCAGCACCCCGCCGGGCTTCAATGTGCGATAGAGGTTCCGCAGCGCCACTTCCGGGCGATAGGCATATTGCAGTGCCTGGGTGAAGATCACGCAATCGAAGGTATCGGCGGGGAGCGTCGCCTCGTCCTCGAAATCGCCGCGGATGGTGGTGCCGGGATCGTCGTTGACGTTGAGCACGTCCTGCCGGGTTATCCCCGAATCGTAGATCTGGCTGTAGCCCGGCGTGCCCACTTCGAGCACCCGGCCCTTCACATCCTTGCGGTGGGTGTCGAGGAAGCGTTCGATGTAGTAGCGGTCCACCGGGTTGCCGCGGCCATAGCCGAAGTTGGGATCGACCGGTTTAAGGCGCGCAAGATCTCCGAAATCGAAATCGCCGAGCCGGGGCGTGACCTTGGGCTTGCGCACGCGGCGCACCAGATCGACCACCGGATCGGGCAGGACGCGCAGCACGATCTGCCGCAGCGCGGCGGCAGGGGTCAGGCGGGGCGCAACGCGCATCATCTTTCTCCTTTGCGCCCAGCGGGTGGCGCTGGGCGCGCCGCGTTCCGTCCAGACGAAGTTGGTGAAGGCCTTTTTCCAGTGGCGCTGGCCATCGCGCCACGCGCGCAGGCCGGCGACATCGGCAGGGTCGGGCCGGTTGCGGTCCAGCACCTTGAGATGCCAGGCCAGCATTTCAGCCGCATCGGACGACATGTTCTGCCCATGCAGGCGATAATCGGCGACGACGGCGGGGTGGCAGGCGACCAGGAAACGGCGCGCCATGCGCAGGAACAGGTCATAGTCCTCGCAGCGTGGGATCGTGGCTTCGTATCCGCCGACGGCGAGCAGCTTTGCCCGATCGAATATCACCGCCGCGTGCATCTGCACCACGTTGCCGCGCAGGAGGGAGTGCCAGCCATTGGGCTGGACCCGGCAGATCGAGGGGCCGCCCAGCGGCTTCAGGTCGGCATCCACCAGCCGGTGCGCGCCATAGACGAAGCCCGCGCCGGGATTGGCCGCCATGCAGGCAAGGCCCGATTCCAGTGCCGTGTGGGCCAGCACGTCATCCGCATCGAGGAAGACGACGAAGCGCGCGGAGACCTGCGCCAGCGCGGCGTTGCGCGCGGCGGCAATGCCCTGCTGCGGAATGGCGAGAAGGCGCACGCCGGGATAGCGGGCGAGGACGGCGGCGGGATCATCGGTGGATCCATCATCCACCACCAGCACTTCGACAGGCGGCACGGATTGCGCCAGCACGCTGTCGATCGCATCGCCGAGGAAGCGGGCGTAGTTGTGCGTGGTGACGATCACCGCGACGCCCCGATCCTCAATCGCGTCTTCCAGACGGTCCGTCACCAAAGCCTGCATCATCGCCTATCCGACGAACAGCCTAGAGATGGACCAAGGTTCTCGCAATTGCGAAAAGACGTGCCGTATCGGGATAAGTCATGCGGCACGTTTTACCGCGCGGATGGCGATGGTGACCGGATAGCATTCATCCACCGGTTCAAGCATCTTCGTATCGATATCTTCCACCACGATGCCGTGGAGATAGCAGGTGGCCGCAAAGACATTGCCGTGGATTTCGATGCTGCAGTTTTCCGCGCCAAACGTGGCGTGGAACAGCCGACGCGCAACCTTGGGCGTGAAGGTCCAGAGCCAGCCGTTGTCGCCCGGTTCCAATGGCGTGATCACCGGAATGGTCGCCAGCAGGACGCCGCCGGGCTTCAGCGCGCGATAGAGCTGTGCCACCGCGACGGCCGGTTCGAACACGTATTGCAGCGTCTGCGTGAA
Organism: Novosphingobium cyanobacteriorum; assembly: GCF_029436685.1. Classification (GTDB taxonomy): domain Bacteria; phylum Pseudomonadota; class Alphaproteobacteria; order Sphingomonadales; family Sphingomonadaceae; genus Novosphingobium; species Novosphingobium cyanobacteriorum. Next base: position 44,104 of record NZ_JAROCY010000006.1, on the reverse strand, counting down.
GACGATGCTGTCGAAGGCATCCGAAGGCAGCAGGCCTTCCGTGCCGATATCACCCGCGAAGGCCACGTTCGGACCGGGGATGCTGTCCAGCTCATCAACCTGGGAGACGCCCTGGCCATAGGCGCGGGCATAGATCGCAGTCGCCACTTCAAGCACGCGACCGCGAATGTCGGCCCCGCGCCGGGCAAGGAATCCTTCGATATAGTATCGATCGACCGCGCCACCGCGCAGATAGCCATAGTGCGGCGCAATCGGCGTGGTGCGGGCCAGATCGCCGAAATCCACGCCGCCCACGGGCGGGACGCCGAGCCCCAGCCGCCACTTTCGCAGGCGAAGGCGCAGGCTGGCGGGCAAGGCCTGGCGGAGCATGCCGCTCAGCAAGGCGCGTGGTCCGGTCTGCGGCGGCCCCTGCATCTGTTGATCCGTCCCAGCCCCGTTTTGGCACCCTGTGCCGGCCTGAAGGCCCAGCCGGCGGCTGGACTCACCTTGTCATAGTGTCCTAGAGCCTGACCAGTTCATTCGCAATTGCGAAAGGATTTGCCATCATGTGCCGATCCGGGAAGGGACGTTTGCAGACCTGACGATGGCGAAGAGCGTGAGCCCCCTGCGCAAGGTTGCCAAGCCGTACTTGCCCCTGCTGCCATTGGTGGCGGGGTTGGGCGTGCTGGTCAGCCTGCTTGACGGGCTGGGGGTGGGCACGCTGGTGCCGCTGGCCGCGACGATGCTGGCGGGCGATGCGCAGTTGCAGGCGTTGCAGCCGGGACCGATCGGGCTGGTGTTCCGCCTGGCCGGGTCGATCCCGGCCGATAGCCGCGTGACCTTGCTGGGGGGCGTGGCGCTGGGCCTGCTGGTGTTGCGGGGCGCGGTGCAGGCGGGCAACAACGTGCTGATCGCCTTCATCCAGTCCCGCTTCGTGCGCGATCTGCACAATGCCATGGCGGAGCGGCTGACCGGCGTGGAGTTCGCGTTCTTCCTGCGGGAAGACACCGCGCGGCTGATCCAGGTGTTCACCGCGTTCAGCTGGTCGGTGGGGGATGCGCTGCGCAGTGTGCTGGCGATGATCCCGGCGCTGACCGGCATGGCGGTGGTGGGTGCGCTGCTGGCGTGGCTGGACTGGCGGCTGTTCCTGGTGGTGCTGGCCTGCGCGGTCTTGATCCGTGGCGTGCTGGTGCTGCTGCAGCGGCGGCAGGACCATTTCGATACGGTGTCCACCGGCCACGTGAAGGAACAGGGCGCGCGGATGATCGCCATGGTCACCGCCATGCGCACCACCCGCGTGTTCGGACAGGAAGAGCGCGAGCGCACCCGCTTTGCCGATGTGTGCCAGCGCGTGTTCCGCGCCGGGTTCGCCTGGTATGCGGTGGGCGCCGCGATCATGCCGGTGGTGAGCGCGGCGATGGCGGCGGTGTTCGTGCTGGTGCTGGTGATCGGCTGGCAGCTGCAGGTGCCGGCGCCCGCACTGATCGCCTATGTTATTCTGCTGGCGCGGGTGGAGCCCTATGCCGCCGCCGTGGGCCAGGCGCGCAGCGGCATTTCCGGGGTGACCGGGCGGGTGCGCGAAGTGGAATGGCTGCTGGGGCAGGAGCCGGAGCCATTGGTCCAGGGCGAACCCTGTACCGCGCTGGATGCGCCGATCCGCTTTGCTGGGGTGCGCTATGCCTATCCCAACGGGGCCGCGGCGCTGCACGGCGTGGACTTCAGCATCGAGCCCGGCGTGGCGACGGCGCTGATCGGGCATTCGGGCGCGGGCAAGTCCACCATCGTCAACCTGCTGTGCCGGCTGGTGGAGCCTTCTGCAGGGGCGATCCTGCTGGGTGAGCGGCCGGTGACGGCACTGGACCAGCGTGACTGGCGCGCGCGCATTGCCGTGGCCGGGCAGGACGTGATGCTGATCGACGGCAGCGTGGCGGAGAACATCGCCTATGGCCGGCCGGGGGCGAGCCGGACGGAGATAGAAGAGGCGGCGGCAGTGGCGGGTGCGGCGGGGTTCATCGCCGCGCTGCCCGGCGGATATGATGCACCGGTGGGATACGAGGGATCGAACCTTTCGGGCGGGCAGCGCCAGCGCATCGGCCTGGCCCGCGCGCTGCTGCGCCGGCCCGACCTGCTGATCCTGGACGAGGCGACCAATGCGGTGGACGCGCTGTCTGAAGCCGAGATCATGCGCCTGCTGGGCGAGCACCGCCATTTTCGCACCGCGCTGGTGATCAGCCATCGCCACAGCACCCTGTCTGCCTGCACCAACGGCGTGGTGGTGGAACAGGGTCGCGTGGTGGAAGCGGGCCCCTTGCAGTCGCTTGCCTATCTGCGCTCCATGACGGGAGAAACGGTTTGAACGCGGTGTCCAACCCCTCCTTCACGATGATCGTCTCGACCTATCAACGGCGGGACATGGTGTGCGAGACGGTGCAGGCGATCGGCCGCATCGAATACGACGGGCCGTTCGAGCTGGTGGTGATCATCGACGGGTCGAACGACGGCACCGAGGACGCGCTGAAGCAGATCGAGCTGCCGTTCCCCTATCGCGTGGTGTGGCAGCCCAACGGCGGGCTGGGCCATGCGCGCAACCGCGGCGCGCAGGAGGCTCGGCACGAGATCCTGTTCTTCCTGGACGACGACATGATCTGTCGCCCCGACATCGTGGAGCAGCACGCGAAGAAATATCGCGAAGGGGCTGATGCGGTGCTGGGCGAGATCCCGCTGGAGGACAACAGCCCGCCGGGGTTCCTGAGCGAGGGCATCGCCATCTGGGCGGCGGATTCTGCCCGGCAATCGCGCGAGATGGACCAGCTGACGCCATTCCACGTGTTCGGCGGCCAGCTTTCGGTGCGGCGCAGCGCCTATGAGGCGATCGGCGGGTTCGATGCGCGGTTCACCGAAAACGGCAACTATGGGCAGGAGGATGCCGACTTTGGCGTGAAGCTGCTGGAGCGGTTCAAGGTGGTGCACGCGCCCGATGCGGTGAGCCTGCACCGCTATATCGTGACCCCGCGCGAGAACCTGCGCCGCGCGTTCAAGTCTGGCCGGGCGGACGTGATGTTCGCGCGGCGGCACCCTTCGCTGGCGCCGACGCTGTTCGGGCTGAACAACATCCACCGGCGCGTGACCCGCTATGTCTACAAGCCGCTGGGTGCGGTGCCGCTTTTTCCCAAAGTCTTCGCCGCCTTTGCCGGATGGTTTGCGGACCGGGCGCTGAAAACGCGGTGGCGATCGAACAAGTGGGTGGCGCGCGTGTTCTATGCGGCGCAGCAGGTGGCCTATTGGTCAGCCGTGCGCAGGCACGGCGGCATGCCCAATGCGCGCAAGGCGCTGGTGTTGTGCTATCACGCGATGGCGGACCATTCGTTCGACGGGCTGCTGGGTAACTATTCGATCCCGCCCGATGTGTTTGCCGCGCAGATCGCCTCGCTGAAGCGGCGCGGGTTCACCTTCATCACGGCGGATGACCTGCTGCTGTGCCTGAAAGGGCTGATCCGCCTGCCGAAGAAGGCGGTGCTGCTGACCTTCGACGATTGCTATACCGACCTGACCGAGGTGGTGCGGACCGTGCTGGCACCGCAGCGCATCCGCCCGGTGGCCTTCGCCGTCACCGGCCTGCCGTCATGGACCAACGAATGGGACCAGAAGGTGGGTGCGGTGCGGCTGCAGCTGCTCGACCCCGAGGGCCTGCGCGCGCTGCACGCACTGGGCGTGGACATCGGCGCGCATTCGCGCACCCACCGGATGATGCCCGACCTTTCGGACCGTGACCTTGCCAGCGAGACGCTGGGCTGTGCCGACGATATCGAGGCGATGGGCCTGCCGCGGCCGAAATACTTCTGCTATCCCTTCGGCGGGCGCGACCAGCGCTGCTTCGAGGCGGTGGAGAAGGCCGGCTACGCGCTGGGCTTCGGCCTGGCCGACAAGCATGCGCGGCGCGGCAAGAACATGATGGACGTGGCGCGGATCGAGATGCTGACCTGTGACTCGCCGTGGCGATTCTGGCTGAAGACCGCGATCCCGCGCCCGGCCACCTACCTGCGTTCGCGCTTCTTCCAGCCCTGACCGCTCAACGCATCAGGCGCGGGAAGCGGCGTTGGATGCGGTTGAGCACCTTGGCGGCAAGGGGGTGGGAGAGCTTCCATTGTTCGCGCGCGATGGCGCGCTGCAGGCGCGCCTTGCCGGGCAGGTTGCGGGGGGCAATCCAGCTTTCCAGCCAGACGAGGAAGGCGGCACGGCTGGCGCGGTAGCTGCCATCGGCATGGGCGGTGGAAACGGTGTTGCCGCCGTGCTGGCGATAGCGCAGCCAGCTGCGATCGGCGAAGATCACCGGGTGGCTGGCCATGACCTTGGCGAAGAAGGCCTGGTCCTCATAGAGCGCGGTGAACTGCTCCTCGAACCGGCCGACCGCTTCGGCCACCGAACGGCGCACCAGCGCATCGACCGAGACGGCGGGCATCATGCCCAGCGGATAGCAATCGAGCAGGGTATCGGGCGGCGAGGAGCGCAAGGGTGCCGAGCCGAGCGGGCCGTGGCGGGGCGGGCCGATGCGCACCACCGCATCGCGCCCACCGTCCCAGCTGCGCCAGTATTCCAGGTTGCCGCAGACCATGGCAGCGGCGGGATCGGCATCCAGCAGCGCAACCTGTTCGGCCAGCTTGGCGGCGCGCCAGACATCGTCTGCATCAATGAAGGCGAGATATTCGCCCTGCGCCTCGGCAATGCCGCGGTTGCGCGTGGCGCTCATGCCGCGGTTGGCGTGGCCGGGGTGATCGAGATAGCGGATGCGGCCGGGGTGGCGCGTGACGTAGCCCTGGGCGAGGGCCGTGCCGCCGTCGGTGGAGCCATCGTCCACCAGCAGCAGTTCCCAATCGGCAAAGTCCTGCGCCAGAACGCTGTCGACGGCCTCGGCCAGGAAGCGTTCGGCCTGGTAGAAGATGCAGACGACCGAGACGCGTGGACTGCGCACCCGGGCGCTATTCCTCGGTGCGGATCAGCACCATCTCGCCGATCAGCAGGAACAGCAGGAACGGCGCCCAGGCGGCGAGCATCGGCGGGTAGCCGCCGAAGTTGCCCATGGCGAGCGCGGCATTGTCCACCACGAAATAGGCGAAACCCAGCGCCATGCCGATCACCGCGCGCACGAACAGCTTGCCCGACCGCGCAAGGCCGAAGGCCGCCACTGCGCCAAGCAGCGGCATCAGCACGGCCGAAAGCGGCCCTGAGATCTTGTGCCACCACTTTCCGTCAAGTTCGCTGGTGCGATAGCCGGCATCGCGGATCGCCGTGATGGAGCCAGTGAGCATCATCAGCGATTCGCCATCGGGATTGGCCTTGCGGATGATGATCTGCGCCGGCTCAACGTTCAGGGCATAGACCTTGGGGCCGGGCAGCGCGGTACGGCGCGCGCTCTGCACGTCGAAAGACAGCGGCTGGTCAAACCGCCAGCCGGGATTGGCGAAGGCGGCCGAAGGCGCGCGGACAATCTCGGTGACCATGCCGGTGGGATCGCGGCGATACCAGCTGACGTCCTGCATCCGCGTCTGCGACCCGCGCCCTTCGATCGAGCGGGCGAAGAGGATGTTCGGCCCGTCCTGCAGCCAGACGTTGGATTTTACGTCGCTGTCCTTGGGAATCGCGCCATAGTCGGCATCCTGCCAGGCCTTCAACGTTGCGGTGGAGCGGGTGACGACGCGCTCGTTGAAGCCGAAGGCGAAGACCGAGGCGAAGGCCGCGACAAGGAACAGCGGGGCAAGGATCTGGTGCGCGGAAAGGCCGGCGGCCTTCATCGCGATGACCTCGCTGTTCTGGTTCAGCGTTATCAGCGTGATGATCGTGGCGAGCAGCACCGAATAGGGCAGGAACCGGCTGACCAGCTGCGGCATGCGCAGCGAGATGTAGGTCATCAGCTCGCCCTGTCCGTTGCCGGGCGCAGCAAGGATCCGGCCCGATTCGCTGAGCAGGTCGAGCATCTGCAGGACCAGCACCAGCATGAGCAGCACGGCCACGATGCGCACGGCAAAGGTCTTGGCGATGTAGAGCGTGATCGTGCGCGATGGGAAGAATTCAAGCTGCACGGGCGGCTTCCTCCTGCGCGGCAAGGGTTTCCTGCGCCTTCTGCCTGTCAGCGCGCGAGGCGAAGAGCTTGCGCAGGCGGCTCGTCAGCTTGGCAAAGCCGGTTTCCAGCGCGCCGATCGGCTGGCCGCCGGGCACATAGGCAAGCCGCCAGTACATCCACACGATCAGCACGGCGAAGGCGACGAAGGGCCCCCATAGCGCCAGCGTGGGATCGATGCGGCCAAGGCTGGCCACGTCCTGCCCGTATTCATTCACCTTGTGATAGGCGACGACCATCACGATCGACAGGAACACGCCGAGCGCGGAGGATGACCGCTTGGGCGGCACCGCCAGCGCGACCGCCAGCAGCGGCAGCAGGAACATCATGGCCACTTCGACCAGACGATAGTTGAGGTTGGCGCGTGACTGCGCGCGGGCTGCCTCGGTCGACTTGTCGCTCCAGCCGATCTGCAGCAGTTCGGGCAGGAAGTATTCCCGGTCCTTGTCCCCCCGCTGGCGGAACTGTTCGATCTTCGGCAGGTCGATCGGCAGGTCATGGCTGGCGAAGGACAGCACGCGCGGGCTGACGATGCCGGGGCCATCCTGAACGATCTGTCCGTCGGTCAGCCGCAGGATCACCGTATCGGGGTTTTCCTTGTTGGCGAAGAACTGCCCCTCGCGCGCGGAAATGACCATGACCTGGCCTTTCGCGGTGGCGATGCGGGCGAAGATTCCCTGCAGGTCACGCCCTTCGTCGCGGCTGGAATCCACGCGCAGCGCGGTGCGATCCTGCAGCGAGTTGAATTCTCCCACCTTGATCGAGGCACCAAGCGCACCCGAACGCAGCTGGAACTGCAGCTGTTCATAGTAATAGCGCGAAAGCGGCTGGATATAGCTGACGATCGCGAGGTTGAGCAGCGCCAGCGCGATGGCAAAGAGATAGGGCACGCGCAGCAGCCGCGTGTAGCTCAACCCCACGGCGCGCATCACGTCGAGTTCCGACGAGGTGGCGAGCTTGCGGAAAGCAAAGAGGATGCCGAGCATCAGGCCGAGCGGGATGGCGAGGCTGGCATATTCGGGCAGCAGATTGGCCAGCATCTTAAAGACGACGCTGACCGGGCCGCCCTGCGTGGCGACGAAATCGAACAGCTTCAGCATCTTGTCGAGCACGAGCAGCGATGCCGCGATCACGAACACCGACAGCATCGGCACGATCACGAGCCGGGCGATGTATTTGTCGGTTGCGGTGAGGAATTTCACGGAGTGGCTTCGCGGGCGCTCTGGTTGACGGGCTGCTCAGGGACTGCCGGACTAGCCGGGTTCGTCGGTACGCGAAAGGCGAAAAAGGAAGGAATCAGGCGGCACCTACAGGACGAAGTGCTCTCTAAAGTTATTGCCACAATAAACGAGAGATATTAGTCCCTTATCAGGCGGACAGGCCGGAGAAGTCGAAGGAACGCCGAAAACGGTGTCCGGTTCCGGCTGGAAATCCCCCCAAGACAAAAAATCCAGGAATAACTTCGGAGAAATCGAGGAATGGATCGGGTTCGCACGAGGGCGGACCGGCGCGAGGCGCTTGCCTTGCATTGCCGGGCCGGACCTCAAGAATTGCAGGCGTTGGCCGACGCCTGCGAAGCAATGACGCATGACCAGCAATATGAGGGATTCGAAAAGGTTCTGCCCGTCCTGCTCGGGCGGGGTCTGGCGCCGGCATCAGCCGATGAAGAGTCTGCCGCCGAGAGTGCGGACGACGATCTGCTGCATGTCGGCTTGCTGGCGGATTCGGGCGCCTATGAAAGCGCGGCTTTGGCCCTGCTTCCGGAAAAGGCGACCTTCACCGGTGGCCGCCTGGCCGATGGCGGCTATGTGGCGCAGGTGGTTCTGCCAAGCGCGGCGGGCGCGCATTCGCGCAATGCCCGGTCATTGGCGATGGCGTGGCTGGCTGCGCTGTTGCGCGCGGTGGCGCGGGAAATGGTGGAGCAGAAGATCCGCTGACCCGCAGAGGATAGACCTAGCCCGGCGGCAATCAGGCCTTTTCCAGCGTACACTGCAAGGGGTGCTGGTTCTGCCGGGCGAAGTCCATCACCTGGTTCACCTTGGTTTCGGCAATTTCGTAGGGGAAAATCCCGCAGACGCCGACGCCCTTCTGGTGGACATGCAGCATCACCCGCGTGGCCTGTTCCAGGTCCATGTGGAAGAAGCGCTTGAGCACCATCACCACGAATTCCATCGGGGTGTAATCGTCGTTCAGCATCAGTACCTTGAACATGCTCGGCTTCTTGGGCCGGGCGCGGGTGCGGGTTGCAATGCCAATCAGATCACCGCCGCCAGGGCCGCGCCCATCGTCGTCCTCTCCGGCGCGGACGCCGGGCATGGGAAATGCCGCGAAGGCAGGTGGGACGGACTCAAGTTGCATGATCAACCGAATATCGCACTGCTAGGCCCCTCAGACAAGGGGGGCACCATGCGATTTGGCCCAAAAGCCGTTACCGAACGGCAAATGGCCCGATGAGGCAGTTCACCTGACCGTCACGGTCAGAGCGCGCGCATCAGGCCCGGAACATGGGCCAGCAGTTCACGGGCGAGGAAGCCCAGCGGCCCCATCTGCTCCGAACAGCGACGCCCGGCCTCACCATGCAGCCACACAGCCCACAGTGCAGCTTCCAGCGGTGGCGTGCCTCGAGCGGCAAGCCCTGCGACTATGCCCGCCAGCACATCCCCCGATCCGCCGGTGGCAAGGCCCACGCCGCCACCTGCATAGGCAAACATGCTGCCATCGGGCGCGGCGACGAGGCTGGTCGGGCCCTTGAGCACGCAAATGGCGCGAAAGCGCCGGGCGGCAAGGCGCACCGCAGCGGGCCGGTCAGCCTCGATCGCTGCCGCGTCACATTTCAGCAGCGCGGCCATCTCGCCGATGTGGGGCGTCAGGATCGGGGGCTGGCGGCGTGGCGGCATCGTGCTGCGCACATGGGGCAGCGCCATCAGCGCGGCGGCGTCGATCACCAGCGTTGCGCCATCCGTCGCATCGCCCAGCGCGGGCAGCAGACGCCCCGCCGCTTCCCGGCAGCCCATGGCCGGCCCGGCGATGATGGCATCGGCCCTTTCCAGCAACGGTTTCAGCGCCTCCCGGCATTCGCCCAGTTCGCCATCCCGCCCGGTGGGCAGGGCATGGATGGCCGCTTCGGGCATCGCCACGCCCAGGGCCAGCGTGGCGTCGGCAATCGTGGCGAGCTGGACCTTGCCCGCGCCGGCGCGCAGCGCGCCTTCGGCGGTCAGCAGCAATCCGCCGGGCACCGTGCGACAGCCCCCTATCGCGAGCACGCGACCGCGCGCGTTCTTGTCTGCGCCGTTGTCCGGCTGAGGCAGGGGATGGGCGCGCAGCCAATCGCTGTCGAGCGGCTGCGCCTCATCCTTGTGCCTGCTAACCACGGGCCGCGACCATGGCATCCGGCTCGGAAGTGACGGCGGTGTCCTCCGCCACCAGGGGCGCGGTCACGTTGTAGCGCGCCAGCACCAGCCCGCCGTCGTTGCCCGCATCAGGTTCAAAACGGTATTCGGTGAGGCCGCAGTTGGCGACATCGCCCTCGGCATCGATGGCCAGCACCTGTGCTTCGTCCAGCCCTTCGATGATGTAGCGCAGGCACAGCACCACGACCTGATGCGCCACGATCATCACGCGGTGCCCGGCATGGTGGAGCGAGACCGTGTCCATCAGCGCGCGCAGCCGGAAGATCACGTCGCACCACGATTCGCCGCCGGGCGGGCGGTGGTAGAACTTGCCGAGCAACCGGCGGAATGCGGCCTGTTCCGGCTGCAGTTCGTGAATGCCCGCAGTGGTCAGCCCGTCGAGGATGCCGAACTCCTTTTCGCGCAGGCGCTCGTCGATGCAGATCGGTTCGTGCCGGTCGCAACCGCCTGCCTCGCGAAACAGTCGCGCGGTTTCCACGGCGCGGACATAGGGGGAGGCGAGGATCACGTTGGGCCGCGCTTCCTCGGCGTTCTGTGAGAACCAGTGGCCCAGCGCCCGCGCCTGATCGCGCCCGAGATCGGACAGCGGCACGTCGACATCGCGATGGGTCAGCGCGATGCGCGGCAGGCCCAGTTCAGTGGCGTGGTCACGCGCCACGTTGCCCGCGCTCTGGCCGTGGCGGACGATCCACACTACGGCGGGCCAGCGACGCGCGGGGCGGACAATTTCGGCAGCGTTTTCCATGCCTTGGGCAACGGCATGAAGGGGGTGGCGGTTCCCCTAGGGGATGAGTGAGGCGGCGCGCCTTTCCTGCGGAACGTCGCGGATGGGGGTGGCGGCGATCCAGCGTTCGAAGGCGTCGATGTCGGTGGGGCCGGTCGTCGCGCCGGGCTTCCCGGCGAACACGGTGAAGCCATCACCACCCAGCGCAAGGAAGCCGTTGATCGTGATGCGATAGGTTGCGGCGGGATCGATGGGGCGCCCGTTCAGTGCCATGGCGACGATGCGGTCGCCTGCGGGGCGGCTGCGGTCGAAGGTCCAGGAAAAGCCAGTGGAGGCGCTGAGGACCTGCTCCGGGCCCTTGTCGTCAAGGCCCTGTTCCAGCGCCGCCTTTATCTCCGCGCCGGTCAGCGTTTCGGTCACCACGTTGTTGCCAAAGGGCTGCACGGCATAGAGATCGCCGAACGAGACCCGCCCGTCCGCCGCCGGCACCAGTGCCGCGCGCAGGCCGAAGGGGTTCATGAAGGCGATCTGCGCCCCCGCATCGTGCGTGGCGGCAAGCTGCGAATCGGCGACGAGGTTGCCCAGCGTGCCGCCGTCGGACCCATCTCCGCGCGTGGCCGGGCCGGACAGGCGGCCCACCGGGCGGCTGGCTTCAGCCCTTGCGGCATCCACATAGCGGCCGACATAGGCGGCAATCGCGGGATCGGGCGCGAACTGCGGCACGTCCTGCGTCAGCGGCACGGCGCCCTTGGCCGAAGTGAACGGCACCGACTGCACGATCACGTTGCGCGCGCTGCGGCGCACGACCTTGCGCGTGCGCGGGTCTATTGCAAGGACGATGTCGGTCACCATCGTGCCATAGAGACCCGCGCTGGTCAGCAGCGGCCCGGGCCCATCGCAGACATAGGCGGCGTGGGTATGGCCCGAAACGACAAGGTCCACGCGCGGATCGAGCCGGTCAAGGATCGGGCGGATCTCTCCGGCAAAGCCCGCGCAGCCATCGGGATCGGGCGTGTTGCCGGCCTGCCGCCCGCCCTGGTGGATCAGCACGACGATGGCGTCAGCGCCTTGCGCCTTCAGGCGGGGCACTTCGGCGTTGATCGTCTCGGCCTCGTCCCGGAAGGTCAGCCCGGCGATGCCTGCGCGGTCGACAAGGTCGGGCGTGCCTTTCAGGGTCAGGCCGATTACCCCGACGCTCACCTGCGCGCGGCCTTTGCCGAAGCGGCGGATGCCGCTGGCCGGAAACAGCGTGCGGCCCCGCGCATCCACGGTGCTGGCGGCGAGCAGGGCAAATGTTTCCCCGGGGAAACTTTCCAACAGGCACGGCTTCCGGCGGGTCAGTTGCTGGCAACCGCCCTTGTGCAGGCGGGTGAGCTCTGCCGCGCCACGGTCGAACTCGTGGTTGCCCACGGCGTTGAAATCGAGCCCGAGGCGGTTCATCACGCCCACGGTCGGCTCGTCAAGGAACAGCGACGAGGCAAGCTGCGAGGCTCCGGTCAGGTCTCCCGCTGAAACCGTCAGGTGATGGGGATGGCGGGCGCGGATCGAATCCAGCGCCGTGGCGAGCCATGCCGCGCCGCCTGCGGGGACCGCCACCGATCCACCCGCGCCATCAGGCGCAAGGACCGCCTGTCTGGGCGGTTCAAGACTGCCGTGGAAATCGTTGAAGGCGGCGATGCCCACCTCGACCGGTGCGGACTGTTGCGGCAGCGTGGCGCAGGCGGAAAGGGCAAGGCCCACCGCAAGCACCGTGGCAGATTGAATCCTGAACATATCCCGCCTAATTTCAGCGAACCCCAGCACGAGAGCGATCATGGCACGTCCGCGTAACGATATCGAGGCAGGTCAGGAACGGCTGGTGGAGATCGCCTGCGCCATGATCGAGGAGCGCGGCGCGCACGCGCTGACCATGCAGGATCTGGCCAGCCGCGCCGGCATGTCGTCCGCCAACCTCTACCGCTATTTCGAGGGCAAGGATGCGCTGCTGGAGGCGATGGCGGAATACTGGTTCCGGCCCAAGGTGGCGGTGATGGAAGCGGTGCTGGCCAGCGACCTGCCGCCGCGCCGCAAGATGTACGAATTCTTCGCGCGCCGCTTTGTGCTGATCCGCGATGCGTGGCGGGCTGATCCGGTTGCGCACCAGACCTACATGGAACTGGGCGAGGAATACTTCGAGCAGGTGCGCAGCTATGTTGACCTGGCCGACCATTACCTGTGCGAGATCATCGGCGAGGCCATGGCCGAAGGCTTTTTCGCCGGGCTGGAAGTGGACGAGGCGCTGAGCCTCGTGAACCAGATGGTCGCGCCCTATTGCGCGCTTTCCACCATGACCATGGCGATGGAGCGGCTGAGCGAGGACAAGCTGGCGCGGATCATCGACGCGGTGTTCGACGGGCTGTCCGGCGTTGACCGCGGGGCCAGGAGCGTGAGCGGGCTGCGCGCGGCCTGAGCGGTCAGGCCGCGCACCAGTCGCCGCGCCGGCCTTTCCAATGTTCCGCCAGCCCTTCGCGCGCAAGCATGGTGCCAAGGCTGCGACCGTTGCGGGTGACCACGCGCAGCGCGCGGCCATAGCGGTCGGTCTCGCGCCCGTCGATCTCCAGCGAAAAGGCGCCGGCGTTGAGCAGTTCGGTCAGGCGCCGGGTGGCCGCCGCACCGCGCTGTGCTTCGGAATCGCAGCTCGGGTGCGAAACTTCGGGCGCATTGATGTCGGCAATGCGGATCTTGGTACCGCGATACCAGAAGGTGTCACCATCTACCACGCAGGTTATCCGCTTGCCTTCGCCGCAGGGTCCGAAAGTCGCCCTTTCCGGATCAATGACGGGCTGCTGGGCGGAAACGAGGAGCAGGGCGGAAAGGAGGAGCAGGCGGCGCATTGCGGTGCGGTGCACCACTTTCCCGATCTGTTCTCCTCAGGATTCGTGCTGAAAGCACAATGACTTAGGCAAGGAACTCAGGCGCTTTACCAATCGTCGACCTGCTCCGCACCATGTGCGCCATTGAGCGGGAAAATCGAACAGCGCCGCCTATTTCAGGAACAGGAAGCCGACCGCCCCCATCAGGCAGACGAAGGCGGCGAAATGCCGCCAGTGCAGCTGTTCGCCCAAGACCAGCACCATGAACACGCCGAAGACGACCAGCGCGATCGCTTCCTGCACAACCTTCAGCTGCCCCGCGCTCCACCCCTGGGCATAGCCGATGCGGTTGGCGGGCACGGCAAGGCAGTATTCCACCAGCGCCAGCGCCCAGCTGACGGCGATGACCATCAGGATCGGCCGCGCTTCGGCCACCTGCGGGCCGCCGCGCAGGTGCCAGTACCACGCCGTGGTCATGAAGATGTTGGACAGGACGAGCAGGAGAACCGTTTGCACGCCCGCCCTCATGCGCCGGAAGGATGGGAGTGGCAACCGCGCGCAGCCACACAGCCGGGCAGACGCCCCGCACGCGCCCGTTCACGACGGGCAATTGGGGTGCGCGAAGGTGCGTGCGGAGCATATCGAGGCTGACAGGCCGCGCGATGGTGAACAATTCCGGGGCTGTGCTTAGTCATGTCCCCTTGGCGGGTTCTTAACCTTCGTGCGGTACTCATGGCGTGCATCCGTCGAAAACCCTGGACCCGGAATTCGCATGTACGCCCAGCTGTTTCGCAATCGCTTGTTCGCGCTGGCATGGGTGCTGCTGATGCTTGGCGGGGCCTTGCTGATCGCAACCCGCAGCCTGTCCGGCGGCCTGTCTCCGGACGAGCCCGAGCAGGCCGTGACCGGGCAGGATCGCTTCTCGCAGTGGGCGGCGCAGGAACCACCCGCGCCGCCGGCGGATGAGGCCGAAGAGGCGCAGGGGCGCAAGGTGGAAGTGCGCATCTATCACGATCGCCCTGCCGATACGGCCAATGATCCGGACGCCCCGGACCAAGGCCCCGACCAGCCCGAAAGCCCGGACCAGAATCCCTGATCCACATTGGAGGTTTGAATGTATCCGCTTCTTTTCCGCAGCCGCTGGGCCGCCCTTGTCTGGGTCGGGCTGATGTGTGTTTGGGCCGTATTCGCGTCATCGGGAACCAGCATGATGGGCTTTGCCACACCCCCTGCGGCGGAAACGGCCGAACAGGCCAAGCTGCGCAAGGAAAAGCGGGAGCAGGCAAAGTTCGAAGCCTGGGCAGCGTCCGACCAGCGGTCATCCGAAACCTCGGAATACGGTGAAGCGCCGTCGAGCTATAGCGACCAGTAGGATCGGTCAGGGGGCGCCACGAGGCGTGTCATCGTCGATGCCGCCCTCGCCGTAATAGCCTTCCTCGTCGTCGTCGCTGCGTTCGCCGCGGAAGGCACCCATGTCGATGCGGCCGCTGCTGACCATCTGCTTCATGTGATCGACGATGTCCGGCGTGGTGCCGCCGATCTCGTCGGCATCGTCGCCCACCCGCTCGGTTTCCTCGTCACTGCCGAAAACGGTGGTGGCCCGGCCCAGCGCCTCGTCGGCCAGGAACTGCGCCTGCGCGGTTTCGTCGTCCTGTTCGTCGTTGTGCGTTTCCGGCGCGAGATCGCGCTGGATGAAGTTTTCCGAGGTGGTTTCCTCGTCGGGGCCGGCGTGGGGGCGTGGGCGGTCGGTCATGCGCAATCTCCTTGCGCGGGACTACGCTCGACAGCCAGTGGCGTTCCTTGACCCCGGTGCGGCAGGGGCAGGCCGGCCGGCAGCCTGCCCCCCAACAATCAGCGCGTGGGAACCGGGGTCTCGCCCGAATAGTCGTAGAAGCCGCGACCGGTCTTGCGGCCATACCAGCCTGCTTCGACATACTTCTGCAGCAGCGGCGCGGGGCGATACTTCGGGTCGCCGGTGGAGGCGAGGTAGATCTTCATGATCTCTAACAGGGTGTCGAGCCCGATGAAGTCAGCCAGCTCCAGCGGGCCCATCGGGTGGTTCAGGCCCAGCTTCACGCCCTTGTCGATGTCCACAACCGACCCGGTGCCACTGCCCAGCACGAAGGCCGCCTCGTTGATGAAGGGCACGAAGATGCGGTTGACGATGAAGCCCGGCTCATCCTGAGACAGCACGACTTCCTTGCCGATGGCCGCAGCATAATCGCGCACGGTCATGATGGTGGATTCCGACGTGGCCAGACCGGGGATCACTTCCACCAGCTTCATCAGCGGCACGGGATTGAAGAAGTGGATGCCGATGAAGCGCGCGGCGTCGGGCGAGCTGACCGCCATGCGCGTGATCGGGATCGAGCTGGTGTTGGTGGCCATGATGGCGGTGGGGGCCAGGAATTCGCCCGCCGCCTTGAAGATCTTGTGCTTGATGTCCTCGCGCTCGGTCGCCGCCTCGATCACCAGTTCGGCTTCGGGCAGGCGCGCGTAGTCACCCACGGGGATCAGGTTGTCGAGCGTGGAGGCAGCCAGGACGGCATCGACCTTGCCCCGCTCGACCAGCTTGGCATAGCCCTTGGCGATCTTGTCCTTGGCCTTTTCCGCCAGTTCCAGCGAGATGTCCGACAGCAGGACCTTCAAGCCCGCCTGCGCCGAAACCTGCGCGATGCCCGATCCCATCTGGCCTGCGCCGATAACCGCCATTGTCCGCATAAGCATTCCCTTCCGTTCAGGTTGGGTGCTGCGTAGCGCAGGCTTCGCAGGTGCGCCACCTATCGCAATGCAGCATGAGAAAGGCCTAGCGGTTGCCGCCGGGCACCCAGAGCGGATCGGCGCCTGCATTGAGCGATCGCGCCAGCACGAACAGGTAATCCGACAGGCGATTGAGATAGCCCAAGGCCGCAGGATTCAGGCGTTCGGCCGCCGCTGCCGCCACGGCTGCCCGTTCTGCCCGGCGGGCGATGGCGCGGGCCAGATGGACGCGGGCGGCACCTTCGCTGCCACCCGGCAGGATGAAGCTGGTGAGGGGCGGCAGGTTTTCGTTCAATGCATCGATGGCGGTTTCCAGCCAGGTGACCTGTGCCGGAATCACGCGCAGCACCATCTCGCCGGGTTCGAATCCGTCCACACCGAATGCACCCTCCGGCGTGGCGAGGTCCGCGCCCAGATCGAACAGGTCGTTCTGGATGCGCTGCAGGTCGGCCGCGGTTTCCGCCGGCACCGCCAGCGTGGCCAGGCCGATGGCGCTGTTCAGTTCGTCCACTTCACCGATGGCGTGCATCCGCGGATCGGCCTTGGCGCGGCGCGAACCATCGACAAGGCCGGTGGTCCCGTCGTCACCGGTGCGGGTATAGATCTTGTTGAGCTTGACCATGGTGGGTGGCGCCTGTGCCTTTGTACGAGAACGCGCCTATTTGTGCGAAAACGCCAGCAGCACGGCCACCACAAGCACGGCGAGGCCCTGGAACTTCACGCGGTTCCACATCATCCTGTTCTGCAGAAGCTGCATTTCCTTGATGCCTTCATCCCCGCGTTCCAGCCCTTCGCGCGTGGTTTTCAGGAAGGCGACGATCCCGCGCACCAGCGAATAGACGGCAAGGCCCATGAAGATGAGCAGGAGCGGGATGAGCAGGTAGTTCATGGTTCACGGTCTACGTACTCGGACAGGGAAATGCCAGTGTCAAAACGGGCGGCGCGCAGCGCCTGCGCCACGGCGGTCCCGCTCTCGCCCGAATGGCGGCGGTCGGCCAGCGAGGGGGCGCCACGCCGCTTGGCCAGTTTGCGCCCGTCCGCTTCCACCAGCACGGGGTGGTGATGCCACACCGGCACCGGCAGGCCCAGAAGCGCCTGCAGCAGGCGATGGACATGCGTGGCGGCAAACAGGTCTGCCCCGCGGGTCACCACGGTGACGCCGTCCGCCGCATCGTCGAGCGTGGCGGCCAGGTGGTAGCTTGCCGGTGCGTCCTTGCGCCACAGCACCACGTCACCGAACAGCTCCGGCCGCCCAGGTTGCAGTCCGCGCCGCTCGTCATGCCAGGTGAGCGGTCCGGCGATGGCCGTCGCCCTGGCGATATCCAGCCGCCATACGGCCGGCGCATCCGGCGATGGCGCGTTGTGGCGGCAGGTGCCGGGATAGACCGGACCGTCCGGTCCGGGGGCGCCCGCCGCGGCGGCGATCTCGGCCCGGGTACAGGTGCAGCGATAGACCAGGCCCCGTTCGCGCAACGATTCCAGCGCGGCCCTGTATGCCGTAAGGCGGGTCGATTGCGGCGGTGTCTCTCGCCATGCCAGGCCCAGCCAGCGCAGGTCCTCGCGGAACTCCCCGGCCAGCTCGGGCCGGCTGCGCGCGCCGTCTATATCCTCGATCCGCAGCATGAACGCGCCGCCATCGCGCATCGCACGATCATGCGCGACGATCGCTGCAAAGGCATGGCCAAGGTGCAGCGGGCCGTTGGGGCTGGGGGCGAAACGGGTCACGGTCGTCACGGCGACCATGTGCCGTCAGCATGTTGAAAAAGCAAAGGGCGCCAAAAAAGCAAAACGGCCGTCCCGTACTTCGGGACAGCCGCTTTGGCGGACTACCGATTTGTCTGTACCGCGGCTCAGGCGAGCGTGGCGGTGAACATCATGCCGCTGATGCCAGCAGCAAGAATGATCGGCAGCGCGTAGGTCACGATGCTGCGCATGGGAATTACCTCCTGTTTGTTGTGAGGCTCTTCCAGGCAGTCTCCCAGTTCATCGGCGCCGGCAGGGTGGTGGATTGCAGGAGCTTGCTGAACGAGGCCGCAGATACGCCTTTTGACGTATTGTGCAAATGCGAACAAAACAAAGGCAGTTGCGGAAATTGCAATTCACTTCCTGCAACAGCTGTTGCGACAGGATGTCGTGGCTGGACAGCGCGCGCGTGGCTCATTATCGGCCAGCCATGAGCATCCAGCCTTCAGAATCCATCCTGATCGTCGATTTCGGCAGCCAGGTCACCCAGCTGATCGCCCGCCGCGTGCGCGAGGCCGGCGTCTATTCCGAAATCGCCCCCTTTACCCAGGCCGAGGCGGCATTCCACCGGATGAAGCCCACCGGCATCATCCTGTCGGGATCGCCCGCCAGCGTGCCTGCCGATGGCAGCCCGCGCGCGCCACAGGTGCTGTTTGACAGCGGCCTGCCGATCCTGGGCATCTGTTATGGCCAGCAGGTGATGAGCGAGCAGCTGGGCGGCAAGGTGGAACCGGGCGATTCGGGCGAATTCGGCCGCGCCTTCCTCACCGTGACCGAGCCCTGCGTGCTGTTTGACGGGCTGTGGACCGTGGGTGATCGCCATCAGGTGTGGATGAGTCATGGTGACAAGGTGACGCAGTTCGCCCCGGGCTTCCGCATCGTGGCTGTATCCGATGGCGCGCCGTTCGCGGTGATCGCGAACGACCAGAAGAAGTATTACGGCACCCAGTTCCACCCGGAAGTTGTCCACACGCCCGACGGTGGCAAGCTGATCGCCAACTTCGTGCGCCACGTGTGCGGCTGCACCGGCGAATGGACCATGGCGGAATTCCGCAAGACCAAGATCGCCGAGATCCGTGAGCAGGTGGGCGACGCCCGCGTGATCTGCGGCCTGTCCGGCGGCGTCGATTCGGCGGTCGCGGCGGTGCTGATCCACGAGGCGATCGGCGACCAGCTGACCTGCGTGTTCGTGGACCATGGCCTGATGCGGCTGGGCGAGGCGGAGCAGGTCGTCAGCCTGTTCCGCAACCACTACAAGATTCCCCTGGTCCACAAGGACGTTTCGACCCTGTTCCTCAAGGGGCTGGAAGGCGTTACCGACCCGGAGGCGAAGCGCAAGTTCATCGGCAAGACCTTCATCGACGTGTTCGAGGAAGAGGCGCGCCAGGTGGGCGGGGCAGACTTCCTCGCGCAGGGCACGCTCTATCCCGACGTGATCGAATCGGTCTCCTTCACCGGCGGGCCCTCGGTCACGATCAAGAGCCACCACAACGTGGGCGGCCTGCCCGAACGCATGAACATGAAGCTGGTCGAACCGCTTCGCGAACTGTTCAAGGACGAAGTGCGCGCGCTGGGCCGCGAACTGGGCCTGCCCGAGATCTTCGTAGGCCGTCACCCCTTCCCGGGGCCGGGCCTCGCCATCCGCATCCCCGGCGAAGTGACGCGCGAAAAGTGCGACATCCTGCGCAAGGCCGACGCCATCTATCTTGAGGAAATCCGCAACGCCGGGCTCTATGACGCGATCTGGCAGGCCTTTGCCGTTCTTCTGCCGGTGCGCACCGTGGGCGTGATGGGCGATTTCCGCACCTATGACAGCGTCTGCGCCCTGCGCGCGGTGACCAGCACCGACGGCATGACCGCCGACATCTATCCCTTCGACGCCGGCTTCCTCTCCCGCGTGGCGACGCGCATCGTCAACGAGGTGAAGGGCATCAACCGCGTGGTCTATGACTACACGTCGAAGCCGCCGGGCACCATCGAGTGGGAATGATTTTCGCCCCTCCGGGCGTATCCGAAAATACGCTGGAATACGATCTAACGCACTGAAAAAAATAAATAATACGTCCATTACCTATCGGTATCTATCGGTGGGCAAGGATCGCGTTTGCCGTCCTCATCGACGGGCCTGGCCCCCATTGATCATCCGGAAAAACGAAAGTACCGTCACAGCGACTGAGGCTAATGACGGTACTTTTTTTGACATTACGCGTTGTAAGAAAACAATTATTTTCGTCAAAAGCCTCCCAAGAACGCCTGACGGTACTTTTCCGCGAGGAGGCCCCAAATGTTGACCGATGCGGCACTCAAGTGCCTGAAACCAAAAGCCAAAATGTACAAGGTGACAGATCGTGACGGCATGTATGTGCGCGTCGCGCCGTCAGGCGGCATCTCGTTCCGGCTCGACTACCGGCTGAACGGCAGGCGGGAGACCGTCCATCTTGGCAAGTACGCCCGAGATGGGATTTCGCTCGCCCGGGCACGTGAACTCTGCATCGATGCGCGCCGGGCGATCGCCGAAGGGCGTTCCCCCGCGATCGAAAAGCAGCGTGAAAAGCGCCGTATTAAGGAGGCCAAGAGCTTCGGCGAATTTGGCGAAAAATGGCTGTCAGCCTCTCCGATGGCTGACAGCACACGGGCCATGCGTCGCGCGATCTTCGAGCGTGAGTTGAGGCCCGTCTGGCGCAACCGCTTGCTGACCGAGATCACACCTGATGACTTGCGCGCTCTTTGCGCCAAGATCGTGGAGCGAGGCGCTCCGGCAACGGCAATCCACGTCAGGGACATCCTGAAGCAAATTTACGGCTACGCCATTCTCCACGGCGAGAAGATCGCAAATCCGGCCGCTGACGTTGGCCCCGCTTCGATCGCGACCTTCACGCCCAAGGATCGCGCGCTCACGCCGACCGAAATCCGTGTTATGCTCAAGCAGCTCGAAAAGGTGGCGACCCTGCCAACGATCCGCCTCGGCATGAAGCTCTACCTGTTGACCATGGTCCGAAAGAGCGAATTGCAGGACGCCGTCTGGGACGAGATCGATTTCGAGAATGCGGTCTGGACGATTCCGAAGGAGCGAATGAAGCGATCAAAGCCGCACAACGTCTACTTGTGCCGACAGACCCTAGACATCATGATCGCGCTCAAAACCTGCGCCGGAAACTCAAAGTATCTGCTTCCGTCACGCTACGACGCGGACGCGCCGATGTCGCGGGCGACCTTCAACCGCGTCACCTACGCGGTCGTCGAACAGGCCAGGAAGGAAGGTCTGCCGCTGGAGCCGTTCACCGTTCACGACCTGCGCCGGACGGGATCGACGCTGCTCAATGAGATGGGCTTTAACCGCGACTGGATCGAAAAGTGCTTGGCGCACGAAGACGGGCGCTCATCGCGCGGGGTCTATAACAAGGCCGAATACGAGGTCCAGCGTCGCCACATGATGCAGGAATGGGCTGAAGTAGTAGATGCATGGGCAGAGGGCCGGAAGTACACGCCTACAGTACTGCCTCCCGCTATGCCCCTTGCTGCGCTCGATCCCGCGCTTTGACGGGCCGGGACTTGCGTTGGGCGACGTCCGGATGTTTGGCGCGAAAGACTGGCTTTGCGCGCCGGGCTATTAGCCAAGCTTGCACCTCCGCGAGGTCCCAGACGATGCACCGTGGGGAAAGCGCAAAGCGCCGGGGAAATTCGCCGCGCTGTTCCATCTCGTAGATCGTGCTGTCCGCAAGCGGCACCATCTCGCGCAATTGATGTCGCCTGATGGTCTTGGTGATTTCCAGCGGTTCGCTCCTGCCCATTTTTGATCTCCCTCGCAGTTCCGCTGGCGATAGAGAACGATAGGTCGCGATAGTGGAAGACCCTTTCAAGCAGAGTAGTAAGACGTCGCGTTGTAGCGTGGATATCGGCGTGAACATCCATATACCAAACTGGTGCAAATCCGTACGCAACCGCGCAAAAATGCTGTTATTAGGAATCAGGTTCGGATCGGATATATTCGGGAGTTGCGTGTTTGCCGGTACAGGTGCGCCACATCCAGTATGTTATTGCGGCAGCTGACCAAGGAAGTTTCAGGCGAGCAGCTGCGGCACTTGGTGTTCAGGAGTCAGCGATCAGTCGCCGTATCCGCGAACTTGAGGAACGATTGGGAACGGCGTTCTTCATCCGCACGCCCAATGGCGTGACGCTCACGAATGCCGGGAAACAGTTCGTTCAGCGCGGCCGTAAGGCGTTGACGGAAATCGGCCTCGCGCGGTCCGAGGCGGCGGCTATCGGACGTGGCGAGGACGGCCACATCAGAATCGGGATTTTCTCGTCGCTGGCGTCGGGCTTCCTCTCCGAGTTGATCGATACCTTCGGCGCGCAGCACCCGGCCGTCAAACTCACCTTCATCGACGGCAATCCCGCAGACCACATCGCCGCGATCCGAAAGCATCACCTCGATGTCGCGTTCATCACCGGCTGCGCCGATTGGCCGGGCTGCGAGGGGCGGCAGCTCTGGACCGAGCGCATCTTCGTCGTGCTGCCGGCGGGCCACCGCCTGTGCGGCGATGGAGAGGTCCAGTTCGAAGAACTTGCCGGCGAGCCCTTCATCGTCAGCGAAAGCGCGCCCGGCGAGGAGATCCATGACTATCTCGTCAAGCGGCTCGCCGACCTCGGGCGTCATCCGGAAATCCATCATCAAGCTGTCAGCCGGGATAACCTGATGCGACTGGTCGCGCTCCGGCGCGGTTTGACCGTGACGAGCGAGGCGACGACGGCTGCGCAATTTCCGGGCGTAGTGTTTCGACCGATTGCCGGCGAGGTCCTGCCGTTCTGCGGGGTCTGGTCGCCGAACAACGAAAACCCCGCCTTGCACCGCCTTCTCGACCTGGCGAAGTCGATGGCGGACGTTGACCTGCGGGCCGTCGTCAGTGACCTGGTTCCGAACCCGTCCGCGCCTTTCTTGCTTTCGCAAACCCCCGATCCGTCGCCATGAATCGTTCCAGCATCGGGACGATGAGTCGAACGGGATCAGCGGGTTTATGCCCGGTCTCGCGGCCAAGGATTTCGGCATAAGCGACGAGATCGCGATGAAGGGCGGCCGGCAGTTCGATTGCGACTTTGACCGGCTTGTCGTCGGCGATGGGCGCCAGCTTCAGTTTCGCCATGTCAGCCTCCGTAGGGTTCGAGCACGAGGTCGCGGGTGACGATAACGCGGACTGGGAAGCCCGGTCGGATCGTCAGCGTCGGCGCGATATTGAGCTGGCGGCTGACGATCTGCTGGCCGGTCTGGCTGACGCTGTTCGACGCGCCCTGACGGAGCGCCTGGACGAGGTTGTTCTCGTTCTGGCTGGTCCCGGCCTCCGCGCCAACGCTCAGGATCGTCGAGAGCGCGGCCGCCTTGAACAGCTCGCCCCAATGGTAGTCGACGCCATCTTCCAGGCCGGCGTAGCCTTCGGCGTCGGCGCCGGGTTGGCGTTCGAGCACGATCGAGCGCCCATTGGGGAAAATCAGCCGGCTCCAGACGAGCAGCACCCGCCGCTGACCGAAGCCGACGCCGTTGTCGTATTGGCCGACGACGCGTGTGCCTTGCGGCACGAGAAGGATGCGGCCGGTGGGGCTGTCGTAGATGTTCTCGGTGACTTGCGCGGTGATCTGGCCGGGAAGGTCCGACCGAATGCCGGTGATGAGCGCCGCCGGAATGACGGCGCCTGCCTGGAGCACGTTGATGGAAGCCGGCGCCGCAACGCGGTCAGGCGAGACCGTGCGTTTATCCGGCGTCTGGTTGAGGAAGGCGAGCTGGCGATCCTGCGCCGATGGCGTCGACGGCTGCGGCGCGAGCCCGAGGCTGGCGAGGTCGGGTTGTGGAACCGGCCCGGCGGTCGCCGCCTGCGGGCTCGACGGCCGGGTCTCGGTCGATGAGAACAACCGCGCAGTGCGGGCGGATTCGATCTCCTGAAGGCGACGCTGCTCCTCCTGGCTGATTCCGGGATTGGGCATGGCCATCGGCGGTGTCGGCACCGACTGGCCGGCGTTCTGCGCGCTGAGGATCGGGCGGCCGAGATCGCCCGGCAGCGGCGGGCCGAGCTTGGGCACGCCGGAATAGTCTTTCGGCAGATTGGCGAGGCCATCCGGCGTCGTGCGGTTGTCGGTGGAGTAGAGTTCCTGGCCCTGGTTGCCGCCGTGTCGGGTCTGAAGCGCGTAGATCAGCGCACCGCCGAGACCGAGGCTCGTGACGAGCGCGAGCCCGGCGAGCGCCTTGCGCGACAGCCGGGTGACGCGCGGCGGCTCCGGCCGCAGCCGCATGGCCGTGGCGCGCTCGCCGTTCAGCGGCCGGGCGTCATCTTCGGCTTCCGGCATGTCCGCCGGCCCGGTGCGTTTGCCTTCTTCCTTCTCGGGATCGAGATCGCTGTTCACGACGCTGGCCTCCCGTCTGTGCGGGAGATGCGCACGCGCTTCTGGTTTTTGGTCGCGCCGAAGCGCAATTCGGCGGCTGCGAACAGCCGATCAACGACCATGTAATTGCCGCGCACGCGGTAGTTCACGAGTTCGGAAGTGTCGCCCTCGGGACCGACGACGAAGAGCGGCGGCATTTCGCCCTGGCCGATGCCGCGCGGGAACTCGATGAACACTTGGCGGCCGTCGTCGAATGCGCGCAGCGGCCGCCACGGCGCACGGTCGCCCGTTACCTCATAGCGGAAGTTGACCTTGGCGAGATCGATGCCCGACGAGACGGGCTGCGCCGCCTGAGCTTCGGTATTCTGGCGACGTAGCGCGATGAGTTGGTCCTGCGGATATTGCCACGAGACCGAGGCCATGTAGGTCTTCTCGGTAGAGCGCAGTTCCATGTGGTAGGTGCGCCGGTCAGTGTTGATGACGAGATTGGTCATCAGTTCGGGCCGCGTCGGCTTGACGAGGATGTGAACCTGCTTGCCAGCGGCTGTGCCGCTTTCGGTGTCGCCGATGATCCAGCGCACGGTGTCGCCGGCAGCGACAGGGCCGGAGCCGACGAGGATCTCACCCGGTTGCAAGGCGATGTCGGTGATCTCGCCCGGGGCGGAATAGACCTGATAGAGCGCGCCATCGACGAAGGGATAGACCTGCATCGAATTGATGAAGCCGTTGCGCACGGGCTGCACGCGCGCGGCGGCATTGGCCTGATTGACGCGCACCGTCGGATCGGCGGCTTCCGGCTCTGGCTTCGCATCCTTGCCGACCGATTTCAGTTGGCCGGGAAGTGGCAGGGGCTTTGGCAGTTCGACGATCTTGACCGGCGCGGGGGGATCGGACGCCTGCACGGCGGGCGCGGCGTTGTCGTAGTCGATGTCGGGCGGCGGGATCTGCCCGGCGCAGCCCGCGAGCGCAGACGCGCAAATCAGGAGAAGTGGGAGCGCGGATTTACGGAAAGCCGGACATCCGCCTTTTGTCGGGGCGGGGCGATGGAGAGGCGGCGTCATGATCCAAGTTCCTTCGACCAGTTGATGGCGTTGATGTAGATTCCGAGCGGATTCTTCCGCAGCCGGTCGGCATCGCGGGGCGGCTGCACGGCGACGGTGAGGATCGCGGACCAGCGCTCGGTCGTGGCGAGCGAGCCGTCCTGATATCGGCGCTCGATCCAGGCGACGCGGAAGCTCGAAGGCGATGCGCGGATCACGCTGGAAATCTCGACGGCGACCTGGACCTTGCCGACATTGGCGAAGGGGTCGTTAGCGCGGGCGTAGTCATTGAGCGCCAGCGCGCCGCCCTGCGTGGTGAAGTCGTAGGCGCGCAGCCAGTTCTGTCGCACGATGATCGGATCGGCGGGAATGCCCCGCACTTCCTCGATGAAGCGCGCGAGGTAAAAGGCGATCTGCGGATCGTTGGGCTGATAATCGGCGGTCGCAGGCGCCACGGCCTGCGCGGCGCCGAGCTTGTCGACCTGCACCACCCAGGGGACGATCGAGCCGTTCGCGGATTGCCAGACTAGCGCGGCCGAAAGGCCTGCCGACAGGGCAAGCGAGCCGAAGGCCATGAAGCGCCAGTTCCGCGCCTGCACGCGGGCGGAGCCGATGCGTTCGTCCCAGACTTGGGCTGCGCGCTGGTAGGGCGTCTCGGGTTGCGGAGAATTGCCGTAATGCGTCGATGGTCGCTTGAACATGATCATTCGCTTTCGGAGAGATCGACGGAAGAGCCCCCGCCATGGCTGTCGCCGCTGCGCACGGCATGGGCGGCGGCCTGAACGCCGTGGGTGATTTGCTGCGAGCGCTTCATGCGCTCCGCCCAGGCGGGCGGGCCGTCGGTTGTGGGCGGGGTGGATTCGGCGGACGCGGCGGCTTCAGTGGCGGCGGCTTCGCCCGCGACGGCGCCGCCGGTGCTTTCGAAGGCAGCGCGGCTTCCGGCCTCATAGCTGGATTTGAGGCTGTCGACGGCCCCCGATGCGGCGCGCTTCAGGGGCGAGACGGCAGCTTGCGCGCCGGCGCTGGCGACACCGCGAAGACCAGAGGCAACGCCCGCCGCGCCGGTCTGTCCGGCCGCGCCGAGGCTGTAGGCGGTGGAGGCTCCTCCCGCCAAGGCAGCCCCGCCACGGGCAGCGGCGGCTGCGCCACCTGCGAGCGCTGCGCCGCCGGAGGCGACGGCGCCCACGCCCGCCGCGCCGGCCGCGACCATGCCGCCTGCAGCGAGGCCGGTCCCGATGGCCGCGCCCGCGCCAAGCTGCGGGCCGCCGGAGACGAGGCCGTTGGCGATGCCGGGGCCGAAAATGCCGAGGCCGAGCAATGACAGCGCAGCGAGCACGATCGCCATCGCCTGATCGATGGTCGGCGTCGCGCCGCCGAAGCCGGCGGTGAATTGCGAGAACAGGGTCGAGCCGATGCCGATGATGACGGCGAGCACCAGCACCTTGATGCCCGACGAAATGACGTTGCCGAGGACACGCTCGGCCATGAAGGCAGACTTGCCGAACAGGCCGAAGGGGATCAGCACGAAGCCGGCGAGCGTCGTCAGCTTGAACTCGATCAACGTGACGAACAGCTGGATCGCGAGGATGAAGAAGGCGAGCAGCACCAGCGCCCAGGCGAACAGCATGCAGGCGATCTGGATGAAGTTCTCGAAGAACGAGACATAGCCCATCAGGTTCGAGATCGCGGTGAGCAGCGGACGGCTCGCGTCGAGCCCGGTCTGCGCGACCTGGCCCGGCTGCAACAGTTGCGCGGTCGTGAAGCCGGTGCCCGATGCTTTCAGGCCGAGCCCGGCAAAGCTCTCGAAGACGATCCTGGCGAGGTTGTTCCAGTTGGAGATCAGGTAGGCGAAGACGCCGACGAACAGCGTCTTCTTGACGAGCCGCGCCATGATGTCCTCGTCGGCGCCCCAGCTCCAGAACAGCGCGGCGAGTGTCACGTCGATCACGATGAGCGTGGTGGCGATGAAGCCGACCTCGCCGCCGAGCAGGCCGAAGCCGCTGTCGATGTAGCTGGTGAAGACGCCGAGGAATTGGTCGATGACGCCGGTATTGCCCATGGCTCAGCGCTCCTCACCCAGAAAACGGCGGCGGTTCTTGGCCCAGGCAGCAAGGCAACCGGCATCGCGCTCGCCGGCCTCGCCGAGCGTGTTGCACCGGTCCAGTTCGGCCGCGAGCGGATCGGCGCTGGCGGCGAGCGTCGGCGTGACCGCCAAAGGCGCGGAAGGCTCGGGCTTGCGCGACGCGTCGATCACCGCCGCCGTGATCGCGAAGGCGGCAAAGATCACGGCGCCGATGCGCGCGAGGGTCTTGGCGTCCACGGATCGCCCCTTCAGTTGCCGGAGTGGAACATCTGAGCGCTGCCGGGCTGATAGCCCGCGCCGGGGGTCAGGAACGTCTGGCGCTGAGCGGCCCCTTGCGCGGCTGCGGCCGAGCGTTCGGCGTCGCGCAGCGCATCGGCGCGGCCGTTGGCGGCGACGACGGCGGTCAGATCGGCGATCTGCTGCGCGGCGAGCGCCACCAGTTGATTGCCGGCCTGCGTCGCCTGAAGCGCGCCCGTCGCGTTCTGGCTGGCGTTGACCAGCACCGACATCTGCGCGGAGTTCGTGCCGAGATTGGAGACGACGGTCGCCTGCGTCTTCATCGCGTCCTGAAGCCCGGCGAGCGTGTTCTGCCAGCGGGCCTGCGCATTGGCGACGAGTTGGGCGTTCGTGCCCGACATCGACGCGGCCGAATACTGGTTCTGGAAGGCCGTGTTGATCGCCTGGGTGTTGTAGGTGATGTTCTGGGCCTGGGCGAGGAGGGTCTGGGTCCGCTGGAGCGACTGCTCGATCTGGTTGAGCGACGAGATCGGAAGGCTCGCGAGATTGCGGGCCTGATTGATCAGCATCTGCGTCTCGTTTTGCAGCGATGTGATCTGGTTGGTGATCTGCTGGAGGCTCCGCGCGGCGGTCAGCACGTTCTGGGCGTAGTTCGAGGGATCGAACACGACCCATTGGGCCTGCGCGGGCGTCGCCAGCATCGGCGCGACGGCAACAGGAGCGGCGAGCAGCGCGAAGGCGAAGCGCCGGGCGCGGGAATGAAGAAGCTTCTGGATCATGACGGGGTCTCCATTTTGGGGGCGTGCGGAATGCGAGGCTGCGGAGTGACGTTGGTGAGACCGGGGATCATGTCGGCGGCCCAACCGAGGTCGCTTTCGCGAAGCCATGAGGCGAGAAAGCCGTCGGGGCCGGAGCGCGCATAGACCTGTGCAATGCGGGCCTGATGCTGGCGCGAGGACGCGGCGCAAAGCGACAGGGCGACTTCGGAGAGACCCAACTCGAACAGCCGGTTGCCGCGCCGCGACTGGCAGTAATAATCGCGCTTGGGCATGGCCCGAGCGATGATCTCGATCTGGCGGTCGTTAAGGCCGAAACGGCGATAGATGGCGGTGATCTGCGGCTCGATGGCGCGCTCGTTGGGCAGCAAGAGCCGGGTCTGGCAGCTCTCAATGATGGCGGGCGCGATCGCGGAGCCGTCTATGTCGGAAAGCGACTGCGTGGCGAAGATGACGCTGGCGTTCTTCTTGCGCAGCGTTTTCAGCCATTCGCGCAACTGGCCGGCGAAGCCCTCGTCGTCGAGCGCGAGCCAGCCTTCATCGACGATGATCATCGTCGGCGATCCGTCGAGCCGATCCTCGATGCGGTGGAAGAGGTAGGCGAGAACGGCGGGCGCGGCTTCCGTGCCGATAAGCCCCTCGGTCTCGAAAGCCTGGACGGTCGCCGTGCCGAGATGTTCGCTCTCGGCGTCGAGCAGCCGCCCCCACGCGCCGCCGATGCAATAGGGCCGGAGCGCCTGCTTGAGGTCGTTCGACTGCAACAGCACGCAAAGGCCGGTGATCGTGCGCTCCTCGACCGGCGCAGAGGCGAGCGACGTCAGCGCCGTCCAGATGTGCTCCTTCACATCGGGGCTTACGGCCACGCTCTCACGCGCGAGGATGGCGAGCAGCCAGTCGGCCGCCCACGCGCGCTCGGCGGTGTCATCGACGCGGGCGAGCGGTTGCAACGCGACGCTCGCGGCGCTGCCTTCGGTCAGGCCGCCACCGAGATCGTGCCAGTCGCCGCGCATGGCGAGTGCGGCCGCGCGGATCGAGCCGCCGAAATCGAAGGCGAAGACCTGGGCACCCGCGTAACGGCGGAACTGCAAGGCCATCAGCGCCAGCAGCACGGACTTGCCGGCGCCGGTCGGGCCGACGATCAGCGTATGGCCGACATCGCCGACATGGAGGGAAAACCGGAACGGGGTCGAGCCTTCGGTCTTGCCGAACAGCAGTGGGGGTGCTGCAAAGTGCTCGTCCCGTTCCGGCCCCGCCCACACCGCTGACAGGGGGATCATGTGGGCGAGATTGAGCGTGGAAATCGGCGGCTGCCGGACATTGGCGTAGACATGCCCCGGCAAGGAACCGAGCCAGGCGTCCACCGCGTTGATGGTCTCCGCCATCGCCGTGAAATCACGGCCCTGGATCACTTTTTCGACGAGGCGGAGCTTCTCGTCGGCGGTGCGTGGATCGGCGTCCCACACCGTCACCGTAGCGGTGACATAGGCGATGCCGGCGTAATCCGCGCCGAGTTCCTGAAGCGCGAGGTCTGCGTCGGCCGCCTTGTTCGAGGCGTCGGTATCGACCAGCGCCGAGGCTTCGTTGGTCATCACTTCCTTGAGGATCGCGGCGATCGACTTGCGCTTGGCGAACCACTGACGGCGGATCTTGGTCAGCAGCTTGGTCGCGTCGGTCTTGTCGAGCAGGATCGCGCGAGTAGACCAGCGATAGGGGAAGGCGAGTCGGTTCAGCTCGTCGAGCAGGCCCGGCGTCGTCGCCGTGGGAAAGCCGGTGATCGTCAGCACGCGCAGATGCTGCGCGCCGAGGCGCGGCTCCAGACCGCCGGTCAGCGGCTGATCGGCAAGCAGAGCGTCGAGATACATCGGCGTCTCGGGAACGCGGACCCGGTGCCGCTTGGTCGAGACGCAGGCGTGGAGATAGGTCAGCGTCTCGCCGTCATCGAGCCAGACGCATTCCGGCATGAACGCTTCGACGAGGCGCAGGATGCGGTCGGTGCGATCGGCAAAGCCGGTCAGCACTTCGCGTGCATCGAGGTCCTTCTGGTCGCGACCTTCGTAGAGCCAGCTCTCGGCGCGCGCCGCGTCCTCGGCCGGCGGCAGATAGGTGAAGGTGAGGAAGTAGCTCGATTCGAAGTGCGCGCCGGCTTCCTCGAAATCTGCCTTGCGCTCGGCATCGACCAGCGCGGAGGCCGCGTCGGGAAATGTGCTCACGGGATAGCGGTTCGAGACATGGCGCTGCGCTTCGACGAAGATCGCCCAGCCTGAGCCAAGGCGGCGAAAAGCGTTGTTTAGCCGGCCTGCGACCGCGACCAGTTCAGCAGGCACCGCGGAATCGAGATCCGGCCCGCGAAAGCGTGCCGTGCGCTGAAAACTGCCGTCTTTGTTGAGGACGACGCCTTCGCCGATCAGCCCGACCCAGGGCAGGAAATCGGCGAGCCGGCTATTCTTGTCGCGGTATTCGGCGAGGTTCATCATCGGCGAGGTCCTCGCTCAAACCGTGAGATGGGCGGGGATGCGCAGGTGACGGCGCACCACTTCGACGAACAGCGGATCGCGCTTGGCCGCCCACACGGCGGCGACATGGCCGACCGCCCAGATGCCGAGGCCGACCAGCCAGAGCCGAAGCCCGAGGCCGATCGCGCCCGCCAGCGTGCCGTTCATGATCGCGAGAGCGCGCGGCGCGCCGCCGAGCAGGATCGGCTCGGACAGCGCCCGATGCAGCGGAACCGTGAAGCCGGGAACCTCGGCGACCTGATCGACGACGCCGGTCATCAGACGAGCGCCCCGCCGCTGAACGAGAAGAACGAAAGGAAGAACGAGCTGGCCGCAAACGCGATCGAGAGCCCGAACACGATCTGGATCAGGCGGCGGAAGCCGCCCGAGGTATCTCCGAACGCCAGCGCCAGGCCGGTGGCGATGATGATGATCACCGCGACGATCTTGGCGACGGGGCCTTCGATCGATTGCAGTATCTGTTGCAGCGGCTGCTCCCACGGCATCGACGAGCCGGAGGCGTGCGCCGGCGCGGCGGCCATGACGCTGAGAACGGCGACGGAGACCGACGCGGCGAGGCGGCGGCGCATACGGGAAACGGCAGGCATCATGAGGGGCTTCCTTCTTCGGGGTGGGGAGACTCGGAATCGAGCAGGGTGACGCGATAGTCGCCGTCGGGGCCGAGGCCCTCGACGCGCGCGAGTTCGGCAAGCCGGCGCTTGGACCCTCGCCCGGCCAGTACGACGACGAGATCGATGGTCTCGGCGATCAACGCGCGCGGCACGGTGACGACGGCTTCCTGGATCAGCTGCTCCATCCGGCGCAGCGCGCCGATGGCGCTGCCGGCATGGATCGTCCCGACGCCGCCGGGATGGCCGGTGCCCCAGGCCTTCAGGAGGTCGAGCGCCTCGCTGCCGCGCACCTCGCCAACCGGAATGCGGTCGGGGCGCAGGCGCAGCGACGAGCGAACGAGATCGGACAGCGAGGCGACGCCATCCTTGGTGCGCATGGCGACCAGGTTGGGCGCGGCGCATTGCAGCTCGCGCGTGTCCTCGATGATGACGACGCGGTCGGAGGTCTTCGCGACCTCCGCCAGCAGGGCATTGGTGAGCGTGGTCTTGCCAGTCGAAGTGCCGCCGGCGACGAGGATGTTGGCGCGGGTGGCGACACCCCGGCGCAGCGCTTCGGCCTGTGCCGCCGACATGATCTCGGCTGCGACATAATCGTCGAGCGTGAACACGGCGACGGCGGGCTTGCGAATAGCGAAGGCGGGCGCCGTGACGACGGGCGGCAGCAAACCCTCGAACCTTTCCCCCGTCTCGGGCAGCTCGGCCGAGACGCGCGGCGCCCCAGCGTGAACCTCGGCGCCGACATGGTGGGCGACCAGGCGAACGATGCGCTCGCCATCGGCGGGCGACAGCCGCTCACCCGTGTCGGACAATCCCTCGGACAGCCGGTCAATCCAGATGCGCCCGTCGGGGTTCAGCATCACCTCGACGACGCCGGCGTCTTCGAGGAACCGCGCGATCGCCGAGCCGAGCGCGGTGCGCAGCATCCGCGCGCCCCGCGCGAGGCCTTCAGAATTGTGATGCGAAGCCTTCATGTCGCGCCCCAAGTTCAGCGGGGATCGACATTCCTTCCCCTTGCGGGGTCGATTAAAAGAGCCCGATTTAGGGCAGATTCAACAAGGATTTAGCGGCGTAGTAGCGTGGCGTGCAAATACAGGAGAACGGCGGTGGTCGCGATGAGGCAGTGGATATCAGCAGCGACTCTCTGACTGCCTCATCTGGCGACGTTACCAAAGTAATCAGTCTATGCCGAGCTTCTTGAAAAATATCTTGTTCCGCATTTCTGCGTCGCGAAGCAGTTTGGTCCAGCTCAAAACCTCCATGTAGAGGCTGTTGTTGCCGAACCAACGGAACCAACCAAGGCCGTCAGGCATGGGCGTGAATTCCTTCTCGAATTCGAGCCATTTCTTGACCTTGGCTGTCAGGTCGCAAACCACATACCCGTAAAAAGGCGTCGTGCCATTGACGATAATATCGCGACCTGTGGGTGTCTTGAACTTCCCTTCTCTGATCTGGTTGACGTAACGAACGATCTGCTGAACGGGGTCTTCCTTCGACGAAGGATCGGCGAAATTGTCTCGCTGTGGCTTCTTGAATTCGAAGATCGTGATAGGGTTGCTCGCCTCGTTTTCGCCGCGAAACGCAACACGCCTATTGTAGATCGTGATATCTGTGCGGTCACCGTTAGGTTTGTTTAGCGGCTTGTCTGACGACACGTACGAAGAAAAATTCAATCGTTCATCCAACATCCAGAGATTGTGCGCTTCGTAGTCGAGGTCCTCAGAATCCTTCTTGCGCCGCATAATGATATCATGCACATCACCTTCTGATTTATGTTTTCCGTCCGCGCCTATTTCTAATGACTTTGAAAAAAGGTCTAGGACGCATTTTCTCATAGAAACGTAATGAATCAAATCGTTCTTGCTGGTTTCCGAAATGCTGTCCATGAGCTGAATGATCTTCTCACCCATCTCGTCGGGATTTTCCGATTTCAGTAGCGCGGCTACCTGTGAGCGGGTTTGTATCTCCTTTTCGTATTTTTTCTTCTGGAGATGAAGCTCGATATCCTGGTTCGACGGGCGCATGGGCAAGACGTCAAAATCGACCTCATTCGCGAGCGTACGGTGCCATGGGGCTTCGGCTGAGACATAGTCGGCGATGCGCTCCTGCTTACGCCTCTTCCTCTCGGTGATCTCCGAGCCAATCGCCGACTGCGCGATTTCGGCGGCCTTCTGCTCGATCTCGCTTTGGGAAATGCCATTCAGCAGGTCGTTGTCGGTCTGGAAGCGGAATTCTCCCCGTTCCAGTGACACATTGTCATTCAGGTAGTCGCCAAATACATAGGATTTGACGACAAAATTGCGCCCTTTGGACAGGTCCTGATCGGGACCAGCCTCATAGAACTCCTCCGCGAATTCCGGGATATAGGCTTGAAGTGGGTTGTCGGTCACTTCGCGCCGGTGCGCGACGAGACTGACCTTACTCTTGGCCGACCTCGGCGCATATAATTTGAAGACGCGGACCTGAAAGTCCTTGGCCTCTTCGTTGGCCGTGAGCGTGAATGTACCCTGCTCGACCCGCATCTCGACGATCTGGCTGTTCTCCTTGCCCAGATAATCGTTGAGGGAGACGCCGTTGGATGGCTCCTTCGCTTCCCGGATTACGATGTGAGGGCAGTCCCGATCCTTGTCCACGAAATACGGCAGCAGTCGTTCGACGATGACGCGGCTGACGGTTTCGAGGCGCTTATCCGGGAATTTGACTGACTTGATTCCGGAAATCTCGACGGCCGTGCCCGTCTCCCGTTTCTCGGAAGCTGTTGTCTTTTCATCAACGATGATGTCCTTGTCGAGGCCCATCCTGAAGGACCGATCGTGGAAGGTATCGCCATCGGCGAAGGTACTCGCTACCTGCACACGGTTGAAATATTTGAGGCAGGTGAACCGGCCGAACCCCTTGCCGCCATCGGTGATTTTCTGCTCAGTATAGAGGGTGTCGAACGAATCGCGATTGCTTTTGGTGAACCCAACCCCGTTGTCCTTGACAATGAACCCGTCGATATCTGCAAGGCGGTCGACGAGATCTTCTTGCCCGCTTCGAATGATTTCGATCTGGATCAGGCCATTCTTGATGCCCTTTTGATCGATGGCCTGAATGGCGTTCACGACAAGTTCCACCAGCGGCGTGTAGATATTGGTCCCGGATCGAATGTTCTCGATAAGCCGCTTGACGTTGACATTACTCATGTGCGGCCCCCCAGCATCGTCAGAGCTACCGAGGACCATTTAAACTTTACGCGGGCGAGCCCTTTCATCTGCTAGCCCCTCCGTTATGTGATTTTGATTCTCCCGAAGATGCCTTGGCGTTTTTGCGGACATGGTCGCGCATAAAGTCCCGTATGACCTGTGCCGCAGGCCTGTCCTGCCGCTGGCAAATTGCGAGGAAGTGGTCCCGTAATTCGCGATCCAGTCTGATGCGCATGCCGACGTCTTTTCTCATGGGCAGGAGTGTAGCCGATGGATACACATTTGCCCAGCGGTTCACTTGGCGGCAGTCAGAACCTCATCCGAGATGTTCAGTATTCGCGATGTCCTTGAGATCCTCGCTAATCTCATGGCGCAATTTCGGCCCCTTGGCGAGCCGTCGCCCCAGCGCGGTGAGGAACGCGGCGTAGCGTTCGGCAGCCTTGGCATGGGCAGCCTTGACAACGGGTTCGGACAGCGTGGGCGTGGTGGCCAGCCAAAAGCGGACGAACACGGCGAGCATCTCGACGGAGATGCCCACATCGCGTTCGAGCCGGACCATGCGGCGGTCGAACTGGTCTAGTCGCTTGGTGATCGCGGCTTCCTGACGCTCAGCGGCGTCGGGCGACAGGAAGGACTCGATCGCGGCCTCCGCGATCAGCGAGCGGGATTGATCCCGTCGCGCGGCATGATCGGCCAAGCGGTTCATTACCGCGGGATCGACATAGACGGATAAACGCTGTTTTCGGGCCGGTTTGCTCATCTTCGCCTCACAGATCCATGCCGTCGGTGGGATCGAGCGAAACCTGGCGCGCCACGCCTTGCATGAGCCGGTTCATTCGGCTGTTGCGCCCAGCATCATCCTCGTCGTCATCGGCGAGGCCAATCTCGAACTCGTTCTCAATCGACTCCTTTTTCTCGACCGGCTGCACGCGGTTGATTTCGGGCTGACGGCGACGCTCGGATTCTGTCGGATCTTCGTCAACTCCCGCCAAAGCAGACTTCACCTCCGCGATCTGCGGCCCGTCCGGTACAGGCAATGCCGTCCAGTCGTCGGGCCGTCCATGTTGCGAGGACGACAGCATGGGCGGCGGCAGGATCCGTTCCTGGAGGCGGCGGTCTTCAAAATAGCGCGCCTTTTTCGCGCGGATCGGCGGCGTGCCGGCGATCATAACGATCTCGTCGGTCGCGGGAAGCTGCATCACCTCGCCAGGGGTGAGCAGCGGCCGTGCAGTCTCCGACCGCGACACCATCAGATGTCCGAGCCAGGGCGACAAGCGGCTGCCCGCGTAGTTCTTCATCGCCTTCATCTCTGTGGCGGTGCCGAGCGCGTCCGACACGCGCTTGGCGGTGCGCTCGTCGTTCGTGGCGAAGCTGACGCGGACATGGCAGTTGTCGAGGATCGAGTTGTTCGCGCCATAGGCCTTCTCGATCTGGTTCAGCGACTGCGCGATCAGGAAGGACTTCAGGCCGTAGCCCGCCATGAAGGCGAGCGCCGACTCGAAGAAGTCGAGCCGCCCCAGCGCCGGGAACTCGTCCAGCATCAGGAGCAAACGGTGACGCCCGGCCTTGGCCTGCAAATCCTCAGTCAGGCGGCGGCCGACCTGGTTTAGGATCAGACGGATAAGCGGCTTTGTGCGGTTGATGTCGGAGGGCGGCACGACGAGGTAGAGCGTCGTCGGCCGCTTTCCGTCGACCATGTCGGTGATGCGCCAGTCGCAACGGCGCGTCACCTCGGCGACGACGGGATCGCGGTAGAGGCCGAGGAACGACATGGCGGTGGAGAGCACGCCCGAGCGTTCGTTCTCGGACTTGTTGAGCAGCTCGCGGGCGGCGCTCGCGATGACGGGGTGCGGCCCGGCGTCACCGAGGTGCGCGGTTTTCATCATGGCGGCAAGCGTCGACTCGATGGGGCGCTTGGGATCGGAGAGGAAGGCGGCGACGCCGGCCAGGGTCTTGTCCTGCTCGGCATAGAGGACGTGAAGGATGGCACCGACCAACAGCGCGTGGCTGGTCTTTTCCCAATGGCTGCGCTTTTCGAGGCTGCCCTCGGGATCGACCAGAATGTCGGCGATGTTCTGAACGTCGCGCACCTCCCATTCGCCGCGGCGGACTTCGAGCAGCGGATTGTAGGCCGACGATTTGGCGTTGGTCGGATCGAACAACAGCACCCGGCCGTGCCGCGCTCGGAAACCAGCCGAGAGCTGCCAGTTCTCGCCCTTGATGTCGTGAACGATCGCGGAGCCCGGCCAGGTCAACAGTGAGGGGATCACGAGGCCTACGCCCTTACCCGAGCGGGTCGGCGCGAAGCACAGGACATGCTCCGGCCCATCGTGGCGAAGGTATTCGTGGGCATAGCGGCCAAGCACAACGCCATCGGGACCAAGCAGGCCAGCGGCTTGCACCTCGGCCTTGTCGGCCCAGCGCGCGGAACCGTAGGTCTCGACTTTCTTGGCTTCGCGTGCGCGCCAGACCGACATGCCGATCGCCACGGCGGCGGCGATCAATCCGCCCGATGCCGCGATGTACGCGCCCTCGACGAAGATCGACGGCGCGTAGGCGTCATAGCCGTACCACCACCAGAAAAAGGCGGGTGGGTAATAGACCGGGAAGCCGAGGAGCTTGAACCAGGGTGTCCCGAGTTCTGGCTGGAAGGCGAGACGCCAGGCGACCCACTCGGTCGCGCCCCAAACGCAGACGAGCACGATGGCGAAGACGGCCAGGATCTGGCCCCAGAGAATTTTGGTCGCGGACATTCTTGAATTCCTTTTTGTGGCAAAGGTTCTTGGATGAAGGGGTCAAAGGCCGACGCCGCGCTTGCGGCCGAAGCTCCAGTCGACGCCGCCGTCGTCGCGGGCGACGCCCGAGACATGGCGGCCGAGTTGCTTTTCGAGAGAGGGCGTCCAGGGCACGAGCTGGAAGCCGAGGCCATCATCGATCATGGCGAACCGGCCCGAGGCGAGCGTGAAGCGCTGGCGATATGAACCAGCGACATATTCGCCGCTGGTGGCATGGTTGAAGGTCTGGCCGGTTTCGGAGGCGAGCCTTTCGCCGAGCGCGTCCAATTCGCGCTTGCGCAGTGTCTCGATCAAATTGCGGTTGAAGGTGACGCGCTGGCCGTGGCGTTCGCCAAAGCCTTGTTCGACGAGAAGATCGGCGCGGGCGCGCATGGCTTCCCGCACCTCGGCGCCGAAGCCGCCGTCGGACAGCGCGACCGGCTCACGCGCGATGTTCTGACGGTCGAGCCAGGTCGCGCCCGTCGCGGTGATCTGCCGGTCGATGTCGAGATCGGAACGGACGGCGAGCGCGACGCGGCGTTCGCCGTTCGCATCCTCGAACCTGCGCAGTTCGACGATCGAGCCTGTTGCGCTGTCGCCGGCGGCGTCGAGATCGCGCAGCTTGATGTGATGGGTGCGGCCATCGACGCCATCGACCACGGCATAGGCCGTGCCCTTCAGCTCATCATCGAGGCCGCGATCGACGAGCCGCCCGATGATCGGCGCCTCAAGGCTCTCGGCCGCAAGGACGTAGCTGGCCGAGCCGCGCTCGATGCCACGCTCGGTAAGCGCGCGGTGCATGCGCTTTATGATGTCGCCACGCTCGCCCATCGCCCGCAGCGTCGTCTCAGCGTCCTCGGCGATCGTCCATTGGCCGGGGCCGACCTGCTCCGCGAGACCGAGGGTTTCCAGCTTGCGCAGGCGGCCGATCTTCTGGGTGTGATATTCGTCGGGCTTGGTCGTCGGGTCCGGCGCCAGATCGATGACGCCGGTATCGCGGCCGTCGCGGACGAGCTGGCGATCCAGCTGTGTCCAACGCTCGGCGTCCACCTGCCGGTCAAGGCCGCGGCGGATGTCGAGATCGCTGCGCGGGCCGAGATCCTGGGTGATAAGATCGCGCGCCCGGTCGCGCATGCCATCTTTGATGTAGTCGCGGGAGATCACGAGGTTCTCGCCGTCGTCCCGGACGCCGCGCACGATCAAGTGGATATGCGGATGCTCGGTGTTCCAGTGGTCGACTCCCACCCATTCGAGCCGCGTGCCGAGGTCCTTCTCCATCTGGCCGACGAGATCTCGGGTGAAGGATTTGAGGTCCGTCATCTCCGCCGCGTCATCCGGCGAAACGATGAAGCGAAAATGATGCCGGTCGCCTTCGCACCGCTCCGCGAAGGCGCGGCCGTCCGCGTCGTCGCCGCCAGCACCGAACAGGCGAGCCTTCTCCCCGTCCCGGGTCACGCCCTCGCGGCGAAGATAATTGAGATGGGTGGCGAGCGGCGCCGAGCGGCCGTTCTGGCGCACGACGCGCGCCTTGACGACAGCGCCTCGCGAGCGCGAAGTGATAAGGCGGTTTGCCTGAATGCTGGCGCGCTGTCCCTTGCCGAAGCGCGAGCGGTTGCCGGGGACGATCCGGCCCGAGCGTGAAACCCCGGCACCAGCCTTGCGCGCGGCGGCGAGCGCCTGTGCGATGAAGGGCCGCGCGGCTTGTTTTCCAGATGAGCGGATGCGGCCCGGTCGGACGCGGAACTCGCTGTCGCCGGTCATGGCCGAAACCCCGCACATCTTATCAAGCCATTGGAAATGCGCGGAAAACGATGAGGTCGCGAGGTGCGAGAAAAACCCGCACATCGCGAAATCGCTGCATAAACCATTGAAACAACACGACCGCCGACCGCCGCACCTCGCGGCCCTTTATCCTGCCATCCTCCGGTCGTGTTGCCCGTGCCCCCCTTTCGCGCACTCCATGACACGCTGGGGCACGCTATCGTGCGATCAGGAACCGGCGCGATCATTGCGCCATTCCTCGGCCGGATCGCGCGACGAACAGGCCGTTCGACTGCGGCACGATGGCAGAAACATCGCGCACGGTCGGCCTTGTCGGGAGGTCGCTGGATGGATGCTCGGCGGGCGCGGGATCGGCAGCCGAACTGCCTGTTTCCTGCACGACGAACAACGCCGAGCGCGTCCAGGCTCGCGGGTCCATCGCCGAAACGAGAGTGACGCCCGGATTGCTGTCGCCACTGAGATTGGGCGCGACGGCGGCGACATAGGCACGGGTTTCCAGCGGCAGCGAGCGGCCCCTGAGGGACGCTTCGTACCGACCAGGACCGGCGTTGTAGGCGGCGATCCAACCGGGCGATCCGTAGCGGTCATAGAGCAGCCGGATGAACGCCGCTCCCGCAATGATGTTGTCGTGCGGATCGAAAGGGTCCGCGCCGAGCCGGTGCTGGATTCGCAAGGTCTGCCACGTCGCGGGCATCAGTTGCATCAAACCCATCGCGCCTTTGGGCGATACGGCGCGCGGGTTTCCGTTGCTTTCGGCGGCGAGGACAGCGCGTATCCAGGCGGCGGGGAGTTGGAAACGCTGCGCCGCTTCGGCGATGTGAGCGCCGAAGGGATCGCGCGCCGAAACCCGAATGGCGCTCGGCGCTTGAGCGAAGGCCAAATCCGCGATCCCACAGGCGAAAGACAGGCCGGAAAGGAGGAGGAGTGCGGCGCGGCGCATGGCGTCAATCTTTCCCCTCGTGCCGGGAAGAACGGCTCCATTGCAGAGACCAGGTGACGCCCTTTGCGTCGTCGCGGAACAGGTTGGCGCGGATCGGCTGCGGCAACGCGGGGTCGTCGATGACGAGCGCGAGGAATTCGCCGGCGCGCTCGCCGGTTCGTTTCCAGGCGGCGCCACATTCAGCCCCAGGCTCGGCATCGCCGTCGGCGGCGACATGGACGCGGTAATCCGGCGTGTTCTCGGCGTCGGCGTTGTCCGTGGGCACGAGAACAATATCGCGGCGGATGATGAGCGTTTCGATCCGCCCAAAAAAGCAGGACTTCTCGCGGGTGAATGCGCCGATCTGTGGCATGGGCTTTTCCTGTGCGGCGAGGTTGAAGAAGCCATCGGCGGGGGCCGCTCCCGACGATGGGGAGGCGTTCAATGCGTGGCGGCTCGCCAGACGAAGCGGCCGTCGCCGGCTTCGTCGGTGTAAAGTGGCGTCGCTTTGCCGATGATCTCGCGCGCGGGAAGCGCGCCGAAGTAGCGACCATCGAGGCTGTCGGCGACGGCCGTATTCATGAGGAAAACTTCGCCGTCGGCGATGCGTCGGCAGCCCTGCCAGACGGGCAGCGCGCGGCCGCGTGAGTCGCGTTCGAGAGCGTCGCCGACGAAGGCGGCGTCGATGGCCACAGCGGGACCGGTACGGCAGACGGTTTGCCCCGGAAGCGCCGCGACATGCTTCAACAGCGGCACGCCGCGGCCGATGTAGCCGCGCGCGACGATGAAATCGGCGAGCGGCTTTTCCGGCATCACTGCGACGAGATCGCCGCGCTTCAGATCGTGCGTGGCCGCAAGATCGTAGAAGCCGATCGGCGTGCTGGCGGACGCGTTCCAGATCAGCTTGATGGGCACGGGAACACAGGACGCGACGCCGACGGCGATCAGCGCGGCATATGTCGCCATGACGTAGCCAAAGCGGGTCATCCTTCTACCCTCCGGCGCTTCAGCCATGCCTCATGGCGCTCGGATGTGTAGGCGCGCGGCTCCTGACCAGCAGTCAGGCGGTGATGAACGTGACGCCAGTGATCGGGGCAGACTTCACAAGGATCGACGCCGGCGGCTTCCACGGCGTCGATGTGGCGGAGCACCTGTTCGACCTTGGGCCAGCCCTCGATCTTCAGCAGGATCTCGCCGCCGGGGCGCACGAACGGCAGCGTTTGATAGGGCTCGCCTGGCGTGATCGCGCGCACGATGTCGATGCGCGAGAGGATTGTGCCGAAGTCGTTGGCCGCCCATCGAACGAACGCAAAGACGGCGCCGGGGCGGTAGAAGAAGACGCGGCGGCGGCGGTCGAGCACTTGCTCGCGCGTCTCACGGCCGAATCTGATCCAGTTCTCGATCCGCTTTTCCACCCAGGTCAGTTCGACCTGTGTGAGGTTATCGGCGCGCGCGGCCATCGGCATGGGGCCGCCACGTGCGCGGGAAGCCGCGTCGCCATTCATGATGGGTCTCCTTCGATTGTCGGAAATTCGCGGGCGAGAAGCTCGCGCAAGGCTTCGGCGACCGTGACGCCGCGTTTGAAGGCGGCGATCTTGATCCGGGCGCGTAGATCGGGCGTCACGTCGATGGTGAGGCGTGCGGTGAAGCCAGCGTTTCGGGGATCGCTCAGCGCGACATCGGCGGCCTTGATCCATTGCTCGGGGTTGGCGGGCCGGGCGGCGAAACCGCGACGGTTCGGGCGTTCGCTCATCGCGCCGACCTCCCCATGCCGAGCCGATCGATTTCTTTCGCCAGCGCCGCAATCTCGCGCCCGGCGGGTTGGGCGTCGTCGAGTTCCTGGACGAGGCGGCCGGACTGCGCCGCCACCGCAAAAGCCACGCGCTGGCCGATGGTCTCTGCGAGCACCGGCGGATCGTGATCGGCGAGCGTCTCGGCGGTCTCGCGCGCAAGCACGGTGCGGGCCGGGCAGCGGTTGAGCACGAAGCGCGCGGCGAGATCGGGGCGATAGATGCGCGCCTCGGCGACGAGCGCCAGCATCTCGGCAGACGCCCAACCGTCGAGCGGCGATGGCTGAACGGGGATCAGCACGAGATCGGCGGCGAGCAACGCGGATCGCATCAACCCGGCGACGCGCGGCGGCCCGTCGATCACGACGACGTCAGCGTCTCGCGCCAGCTCCGGCGCTTCGCGGTGCAATGTGTCGCGCGCCAGGCCTACGACGCCGAACAAGCGCGTAAGGCCTTCGCGGCTGCGCGCCTGCGACCAATCGAGCGCCGACCCTTGCGGGTCCGCGTCGATCAGCGTCACCTTCTTCCCCTTTCCGGCCCATTCTCCGGCAAGGTTGAGTGCGAGCGTCGTTTTGCCGACGCCGCCCTTCTGATTGAGGAGCGCAACGATCACGGCTCGCCTCCCGAATGGTCATCGAGAGGCAGTTGCGGAGCGTCGTGACGGGTCTGCCGAGCCGAATGACGGCGGGATTTCGGAGTCGCATCGAGAGCGCTGACAGCCTCGTGGATGAGGTTTTCCACGTCGCGCGCGCGCAGCAAAAAGTTAGATTCTTTGTTAGATTCTAAGTTAGGGGCGCGATTTTTCGTTGCAGGACTTGGGCTTAGACCCGATTTGGGTTCCTGCTGGCACGATAGGCGGGTTCCTGTTGGCACATGCCTTCGGGTTCCCGATGGCACGACGCTATCCACAGGGTTTCCACAGGGTGGCGAAGGCTCGAAAGCGAGCAGCGAGCGGCCGCCGATCTCGACTTCGAGAAACAATCGATAGCCGGGCAAGGGTTGACGCCGGATGATGTCGCGCAGCTCGAAGGCGAAGCGCTTGAACGGCGAAAGCGCGCCGGACTTTTGGTGCAAATGCCGAAAGTCGAAACGCCAGCCATGGCGCTGACGGCCGCCGTGCTTTCGCACGATGCGGTAGAGCCAGCGTTCGAGGCCGCCGTCGAGATCGAAGTAGGCGCGGTCGATGGTGAGTACGAGCGCGTCCTGCAGGACGGCTTGATAAAACCAGTCCGGCAGGATCATCTCGATCCCGTCCGGGCGGCCATCGCGGTCGGTGCGCTCCTTCCACTCATTGATCCAGGAGAAGCGGTGACGACGACCCTCGGCGGGCTGGCGGATCGAGGTACAGACCGTCGTGGACTGAAGCCGATCGAGCGCGGCCTTGAGACGCTGATAGTCGCGCAGGCTGGTGCCGCGACCGATGAATCGCAGGATTTCGTAGGGAGTGGCGGCCATCAGGCGCGAGGTGCGAAGCCCCGCGTCGCGCGCCTCCACGATCTGGCTCGCGGCCCAGATCAGGATATCGGCGTCCCAGATCGTCGCCATGCCGTGATCGGGCACGGCTTCGACGCGGATCGCGACGTCGCCAGAAGTGAAATCGATCGGCGTGACGCGATGGGACTTCGAGAGAGAAAAGAACGGATAGGCCATGAGATCCTGCGCGTCTCGGGCAGCGAAATCACCGGGGAGCGCCCGGAACAGATCGAGCTGTCCGCGCTCGGAGTTGGTCCGGTGCCGCGCCGCCATTCGAAAAGCCGCTCAGCGCGCGTAGCGGCTGGTTTGGGCGACAGGGGCGAGCGGATGGCGCTTGGCGGGAAGGACGAGGCCGCGCGGGTCCGACGTCGACGTGACGGCGCCGCGCTCGGCCCAGGCCTGGAGGTCATCGACGGCATAGACGACACGGCCGCCGAGCTTTTTGTAAGCGGGGCCGGTGCCGTAGGTGCGGTGCTTTTCGAGCGTGCGCGCCGAAAGGCTCAGGAATTCAGCGGCTTCCTTGGTGCGTAGAAAGCGCGGCGGCAGGACGGCGAGATCGGGTCGCATAGGACGGCCTTTCGTGGGTTCGTTGAGACCGCCGGCGAGGAGCGGCGGACAAAGGCCACGATGGCGAAGCGAGACCGGTAGGGTGGAGGGCGAATTTGGGGGGTATCAATTTCGCCCACCGGCGCGGCGATGGTCAGGATCGCCGGCGATGCCGGAGCAAGCGAAGATAGCCGCCCGAAATCAGCGCGCGGGCATCGCGCAAGAGCGACTTGATGGCGTGGCGGGCGGAAGCATCCTGCCAACGTGCG
Organism: Novosphingobium cyanobacteriorum; assembly: GCF_029436685.1. Lineage (GTDB taxonomy): Bacteria > Pseudomonadota > Alphaproteobacteria > Sphingomonadales > Sphingomonadaceae > Novosphingobium > Novosphingobium cyanobacteriorum. Next base: position 157 of record NZ_JAROCY010000006.1, on the reverse strand, counting down.
CGATCCATGCTGTCGGTCCGGAACAGGATTTGCGTGCGCGGCGACAACTACGATGGCCGGTTGAGCGGCGACTATGATGGCCGGTAGGATCGGTTGTCTGGTCTGATCGTAGGGAGGGGCGCAGCCCCGACCGGAGAGCGGACCAGACAACCGGTGG
>NZ_JAROCY010000059.1 GCF_029436685.1 Novosphingobium cyanobacteriorum | reverse complement strand
ACCAGCGCACCGCCCACAGGATCACATCACCCTGGAAATGGCGCCACTTGAAATCCGTCATCGTTCCGTCCGTCCAATCTCCGCCAAGCATGCTCAAGCTTCACGATTTTTGCAACAGAGCCGCCGTGATGATCGCCCCGGTCTTGCCGCCTGCCTGAAATCGTTGCGCGACGGCGATGTCCTCATCGTTTGGAAGCTCGACCGGCTCGGCCGAACGCTCACCCACCTGGTCAGCACGGTGCAGAATCTGTCGGATCGCGGTATCGGTCTGCGGGTGCTCACCGGCAAGGGCGCGCAGATCGACACCACGACGCCATCGGGCCGGATGGTGTTCGGCATTTTTGCCACACTGGCGGAGTTTGAGCGGGATATGATCCGCGAGCGCACCATGGCTGGCCTGGCCGCTGCCCGCGCGCGGGGACGCAAGGGTGGCCGCAAGTTCGCCCTCTCCAAGGCCCAGGTGCGGCTCGCTCAGGCTGCTATGGCCCAACGCGACACGTCCGTTTCCGACCTCTGCAAGGAACTCGGGATCGAGCGCGTCACTCTCTACCGCTATGTCGGTCCCAACGGGGAACTCCGGGATTACGGTCAGCGCGTGCTTGCTGCCAAAACGCGATGATGATGACGGGAGCCCCGATCAAACTTACCCAAGCGGACGCCGCAGACGTTGCAGACCTGTACAACCGTTGCAGCGACTATTTCCTGTTGCAGGACGGGGCCGCGCCCACGCTGGACGATGCTCGCGAGCTTTTCTCCGATGTGCCGCCCGAAAAGAGCGCCCACAATCAAGCTGTCCTGGGATGGAAGGGGCCTGGCGGCCTATATGCAATCGCGGCCATCCTCCGCGATTATCCGCGTGATGGCACATGGTATCTCGGCTTCATGATCGTAGATGCCGCACAGCGTGGTCGTGGCGTCGGACGCTCAATTTACTCGACGGTCGAAAGCTGGGCCGCTGCGAGAGGTGCCACAGAGATTCGGTTGGCCGTGCTGGAAGCGAATGAAGCGGCAGAGCGATTTTGGCGTTCTCTCGGCTTCATTGAGTATCGGCGCGTTGGGCCAGACACCTTCAAAATGCGTAGCCATCGCCGGATAGAACTGAGCCGTCGCCTTTCTGGCGCGACCGTAGAAGGCAGCAACAAGTAAGATCTCGCGCCGGCTATCTGGGCGAGCTTGGCGTAGGATTCCGCCCCCTCCCGCAAACGCCCCCTATGTCGGCCGACGAGGACGAGCAGGCTTAATAAAATGTCAATGCAAACATGCTTACATAGTGGCACGTAAGCATGTAGGCTTAATTTCATGAAAGGATGCAATCATGATTACAGTGGCATTCTGTACTCAGAAGGGCGGGACCGGAAAGACGACGATCGCGACGGCGCTTGCGGTCGCTGCGCACCGGGCCGGAAAAAAGTCGGCCTTGCTCGACCTCGACCCGCAGACGAACGCCGTCAACTGGTTTGACCGCCGGGAGGGTGATGGCCCGGACGTTGCCTCGATCCAGCCCGGCGCTATCCGGCGATCGCTTGATGCCTATCGCGGTCTTGGCATGGATTGGGTGTTCATCGACACGCCCGGCAAGATGGACAGCGCATCGACGGAGGCGGCCAAGCACGCCGATATAGTGCTGGTTCCGTCGCAGGCGCAGATATTTTCGATTGAAACCTTGGAGCCGCTAAAGCGGCTCCTGGATATGGCCGGCAGTCCGCCCACATTTGTCGTTTTGAACCTGGTGCATCCAAACGCCGGGGGTAGAGCCATTGACGATGCCGCCGCAATTGCCGCGAGCTTTAACGTGCAGGTCGCTCCCATCCATGTATCGCGGCTGAAAGCCTACGAGGACGCGCCGGCCCTGGGACAAACGCCGCAGGAGCTTGAGCCGGAAGGCCGCGCCGCGCAGGAAGTCGCGGGGTTGTTCGCTTTTCTTACAGAACAGGCAAGCATGATTGCAGGAAAGCATGAAAGGATGAAAGCATGAGCCGCAAGCCTTCTCTTCTGGCCGCCGCTATCAAGACCGCAGAGGAACCGACACCCCCGCCGGCAGCTCCGGCCGCTTTTGATGCGCCGGCAGAACCGAAAGGCCGTGCTCGCAACTCGCAGCCGACCGGGAGCTATGTTGCGCCGTCGCGGGCGAATAAGACGGCAAAAACGCATTACCTGCCGCCCGCGTATTGGGAGACGCTGGAAGAAGTCAGCTTCCGCACACGCGATGAGCAGGGCAAGCGGATTCCGCAGGAGCGGCTTGTTGCGGAAGCCCTGAATCTCCTTTTCATGAAATACAATTATCCGCAGGTCCGCGAGAGCGGGGATTGAAACTATAACAATACCCACTATAGTTTTTAGTGTTAGAGTGAGGCTCCGTGCGGATTTTCTTGACCAGAGGTGTTGCGCGGTTTGCCCGTAGGCAACGGATTGCAGATGCCAGCTTGAGCGAGGCTATCGAGCGGGCCGAGCGCGGCACTATTGACGCCGATCTTGGCGGCGGCCTCATCAAGCAGCGCGTGGCGCGGCCTGGTCAAGGGCGGTCTGGCGGGTTTCGGATGATCGTTGCCTATCGGGCGGCCGGGCGTGCGGTGTTTCTCTACGCATTCGCCAAAAGCGACCGCGATAACATTGATGATGACGAGTTGGAGGCCCTGCGAACGATCGGGGCAAACTGGCTTGCAGCGTCGGCCGAGTTGGTCGGGGAAGCCATTGAAGACGGAGATTTGAAGGAGATCGAGCATGACGACGACGAAGCCTAGCCGCCTTGCCCGCGAGATCGCGGAAATGGCGGGCGCGCAGCGCCGCCTTGGGATCATGGACGAGGCCACCTATGAGAAGATCACGGCGCGGCATCTTGGAGAAAAGACCCTGCCGACCGAAACGCCGATGACGGGTGCAGAGGTGAGGGCCGTCCGTGAGCAAGCGCACCTTAGCCAAGCTGCGTTCGGCCGCTATCTCAATGTGACGCCCGGCTATGTGTCGCAGCTTGAGCGTGGCGAGGCGCAGGCTAAGGGGCCGGCCCTGGCCTTGTTGAACGTCATCCGGCGGCGAGGCATTGAGGCGTTGCATTAGTAGGGCAGGGCATACATGCTTTCCTGTAAGCATGTAATCATCCGCCCCCGGCCGGCCCTACGGCCCAATATGATAAGAGCGGGCCGGCCGGGGGCTACCGTCGCGGGCGTGGTCAGGTCGGGCTTTACCAATTAGCGGCTGCAAACTCTCAGTTTTTTCCGTTATAGTCGTTGACGCCTGTGGAGACGTGGGCCGGGGCGTGGAATCCTCGAAAGGTTAGATCCCACATTCTCCAAGTAAGTCGCTGATTTCGCTGTCGTAATCGTGATATTTCGCATATAAATCATGGCGTTGACGGCTGCGAGGGGCGCGTTTCATGGATCACCTGGAGGGTGCGGGCTTGGC
>NZ_JAROCY010000058.1 GCF_029436685.1 Novosphingobium cyanobacteriorum | reverse complement strand
GGCATTGGGCCCTCGGCGCTGACGGAGGCCATGGGCATGCTCAACCACCATTTCGCAGCAGCCGCCTGATCGGCGCAGAGCGACAGCCTACCTCTGACTGCCGCCAATCTTTGCAACAGAGCCCTCGGACCGATCATCGGCGGTTTTCTGCTCGGCCATTTCTGGTGGGGGTCGGTGTTCCTCATCAATGTGCCGGTAGTGGTCGCTGCCTTCATTTCGGCGCTGATCGTTGCGCCGAAGGTGGCCGGCGATGCGACCAAGCCTTGGGACGTGGTGTCGTCGTTTCAGGCATTGGTGGCGCTGTCGGCTTTTGTGATCGCGATCAAGGAATCTGCCCATGCCGGGCAGTCGTGGGCCGTCCCCGCTATTTCGCTGCTGGTTGCCATCCTCGCCGGAGCGCTGTTCGTCCGCCGGCAACTGCGCCTGCCGTTCCCGCTGCTCGACTTCTCGATCTTCCGCAATGCCGCGTTCACATCGGGCGTTCTAGCGGCCGCGTTCTCCCTGTTCGCCATCGGCGGTGTTCAGCTTGCTACGACGCAACGCTTCCAGCTCGTTGCGGGCTTCACGCCGCTGGAAGCCGGGATGCTGGTTTCGGCGGCGGCGCTCGGATCATTGCCGACTGTGCTGCTCGGTGGTGCATTCCTGCATCGTATTGGCCTACGTATCCTTATAGCTGGCGGGCTTGCGGCGGGATCGCTGGCGGTCCTGCTTGCGACATGGGGCATCACTCATGGCCTTGGCTGGCTGATCGCCGGTCTGGCGCTGACCGGTGCCGGCGTAGGTGCAACAATGTCGGTGGCATCAACGGCTATTGTGGGCAATGTGCCTGTGCATCGCGCCGGCATGGCGTCGTCGGTCGAGGAAGTGTCCTACGAGTTTGGCAGTCTGTTCGCTGTCACAATTCTCGGAAGTCTTTTGGCCTACCTCTATACGGTCAACGTCGTGTTCCCCGCCGGAACCTCGGAAGCGGCCCGCGACAGCATGGCGTCGGCGCTGGTCTTTGCCAACGAGGCGGGGGCCGATGGTGTTGTCGTGCGTCAAGCGGCAGGAATCGCATTCGACCACGCCTATACGGTCGTCATGTACGTGGCGGCGGGTGTTCTGGCCGTGGGTGCCCTGATCACCGGCATCCTGTTGCGGCGCTACGGTCCCGGCTCGCAATCGTCAGCCTATCCCACACAACACTAAGGAAGCCGACATGGCGAGAGCCAGCAAGCGCCTCGAAGTGCTTGAAGCCATTGTGAGCATCATCGAGCGTGACGGCCTCACCGCCGTCACCCTCGACGCCGTAGCGCTCGAAACCGGCATGACACGCGCCGGCCTTCTGTATCATTTCCCGTCGCGCGAAGCCCTGATCCTCGCCACCCATGAGCATCTGACTCGCTCATGGGAACAGGAGCTGGAAGCGAGCGCCGGCAACACCTCGGACAGGGCGACAGACGCCGAACGACACGCCGCCTACATCAACACCTGCGCAAGAGCTGCCCGGCGGGTCGAACTGCTGCTCATGCTGGAAAGCTCCGACAATCGGCAGCTTGGCGATCTGTGGCAACAGGTCATCGACCGCTGGGCACCTCCTGCGCCGATTGGAAACGACGCTGCCGAGTTGGACAGGTTCATTTCGCGCCTTGCCGCCGATGGGCTGTGGATTCACGAGGCGCTGTCGTCGCGCCCGCTCCCCGAGCAACTGCGCAAGCGTATCGCGGCGCGCCTCGTCGCGATGGCCGCCGGACCTGTTGAGGCGGAAGAAAACCTCCCGAAATAACTGGTGTCCCCCCACAACCCTACTGCGCCGGTGCTGCCGGCGCTTTCACGGTGATGGTGCATTGCTGATCTGAACCGGCCGTGCGCGCGGCCTCGGCGCATTGCCCGATCGCCTCGGCATTGTCGCGCACGAGCTGCGAGGAATCGGCCACGCCGCGCCAGCTTCGGGGATCGGCCACCCGCATCATGGTGACGCCGGCGTTCCATCGGTCCTGACCTATGACGGTCGCCGCAACATGGGTGTCGGCCGAGAAGGGCAGGAAACGCGGCAACAGCAAAATCAGGAATATGCCGACGAACAGCCCGACAAGGCCGGCCATCCATATGCGGAAATCCTGACTTTTCCGGTCGTAGGCGCTTTTCGTATGAGCGGCGAGGTTCCGGCCGGCGCGCTCGAGGTCGGACGCCTGCCGCTCGAGCTGCTGCGCGGCGGTGCGTATCAGGGCCTCGCCGCTGCGCTCGAGGAGCGCCGCATAGTGTGTCGCACCCTGCCGGAGAATAGGCGATTGCTCTACGCCGTGCAGCCGCTCCGCAACATTGTCGAGCGCCTGCACGAGCTGGGCGAGCTGGGGCTTGTAGTCCTGCGCCGGCTCGATCTTTTCGAGCTGGTCGAAAGCCGCTTCCAGCCCGCGCCGCATCACGGTCATTTCCGCGCCGATCTGCGCGCCCTGCGTCTCGATCGTGCGCCGGAGCGCGTCGAACGCGGCGGCCGGGTCGCCGGCGTCCTCGTCCAGTGCTTCCGGCTCGATTCCTTCCCTGTCGTCGTCCAGCTCCGCCATATTCTCCGTGCCTACCTTCCCAAACCGATGCCCCGGCTAAGTTGCCGGCTGCGTGACATTTCCTCTTGCAGCTCGTGGGCGATGCTCTGCCCCCGGCGCTGCTGCTGCCCGATTCCGAGTTCCTGACGGCGATTGCGCAGGATGGAATCTACCTGCGGGTCACGCTCAAGGCTCTTGGTCATGCCGTTCATCTGGCTTTCGACCTTGGCGCGGGCATCGTCGTGCTGCCAGCCGCGAAGCTCCCGGCGCTGGCCCTGTAGCTCCTGCCAGCGTTCAACGAACCGCTCGGCCCTGATATTCGGGTCTTGCAGCGCCGCGTTTTCGCGCTTCATCCCGTCGATAACCTGCGCGACACGCTCCCGGCCGGAAAGCTCGGTCATGGCGCGCACCGTCGCCGGGTCGTTTTGCAACGTCGAGCGCAGCAAATCTTTCATGCCGCCCTGCACCTGGTCGAGCTGCCGGCCGGCATCGCCTATTTCCTGCCGCTGCATGTCGAGGACCGGCAAGCCCTCGCGCCGGTGCTGGTCGATCGACTGATAGGCCCGCGAATAGCGGTCAACGGCGGCCTCAAGCGGCGACTGCCCCCGCGCCCGCTCGGCCAGCCGGTCGGGCGCAGGCGCCTGCCGCAAGCTCCCTTCCCTTTCCGGCCGCTCTGTGCGCTCCTGTGAGGGGGCAGGACGCGCATTGAGCTTGAGGCCGGCGAACATACCGCGCCGCTGCTTCTCGGCCTGCTGCGGCCGTTTCTGGTCGATCTGCGGGCCGTCCGCGCCGGCGCGGTCTGGCTCGCGGCTCTCGGGCGCGGCGCGGCGGCCGAGTTTCAGGCCCTCGAACGGCCGTTGGCGCTGCTGTCGATCGCCGGCGAGATCCTCGCGCGGATCTGCACGAAGATCCTGCGCGAGATCCGCGCGAACTTTTTGCGAGGATCTCCGATCAAGGGGTGACTACACGAAAGTGACGTATCTGCACGCTAAGGGCGAACAAATCCGGTACGATGCCAGCAGATGCTATTCGCAGGCTTTCCTGCCCCTTTTATGTGGTGCCGCCCTACGGGCGCCG
>NZ_JAROCY010000057.1 GCF_029436685.1 Novosphingobium cyanobacteriorum | reverse complement strand
ACCAGCGCACCGCCCACAGGATCACATCACCCTGGAAATGGCGCCACTTGAAATCCGTCATCGTTCCGTCCGTCCAATCTCCGCCAAGCATGCTCAAGCTTCACGATTTTTGCAACAGAGCCGTGAAGACGGTGAGCGGCACCAGATAGGCAAGGCCGAACATGACCAGCGAACCGGTGCCGAACACACGGCGCAGGGCCGTGGGTTCGGCTGCATCACCGCTCACCGCGCCCGCCTGGATCACCGGCGAAAACTCGCGGTGATCCCGATCGTGCGCGGACGGATGGTGGAGGCCGTGTAGACAAATCCGCCGAGCTGCGCCGCCGCGCCAAGCACGGGCCGCGTATTGGTCAGGTTGTTCACGAACAGCGACACGTCCACCCCTCCCTTGAGCACGCCAGCGCGCATGTTGATGGCCGTGTACGACTGGTCCGGCTGCAGCCGCGGGTTGAACAGCGGTGACTTGGGATCGGTCGCCCCCTGCCCGCGTGCTTCGCTGAAATAGCTGCCATCAGCACGAAGATAGAAGTCGCTCCAGTAGTATTCACCGATCAGCGTCAGAGTCCACGGACGCGCTGCCGAGATCGCCGAATTGGCCGGATAGAGATTGATCTTGCCCGGGGTCACCACCGCGCCATCGTAGTCGGCCTTGTTGTACGATGCGTTGGCCCCGATCCGCAAGCCATCGACCGGCTGGACAGTGACCGCCAGATCGAACCCGCGCGAGGTGGCATTGCCGAGATTATCGACAAAGCCATAGCCGCAGGTGGGCAGGAACACCGAGTTCTGGATGTTCTTCCACTTGATGAGGTAGGCGCTGGCATCGATCGTGAGCTTGCCATCGAACAGCTTGTTCTTGGCCCCCGCCTCATAGCTCCACACCGAGTCCGACTTGTAGGACGCGGGCTGCGCACTGCGACCATTGGCATCGGCATAGCCGGTGAGCGCGAGGTCCGGGCGGCAGAAGTTTTCAGGGACTTTGGCGCTGACCCCGGCTGGGCGGAACCCCTTGGAGATCGAGGCATAGAACAGATCCCGGTCGGTCGCCTGCCAGGAAAGGCCGAACTTGGGCGTGAAGGCGGTTTCGCTGTTCTTGAGGCCGACCGTGTCCTGATAGAGCGGGGTGAACACCCCGGTGCCGGGCGTGCAGCCCCCCGCCGTCGGGCAGGGGAAGCCGAGCGGCGGGTTGTTGTTGTTGAACGGGCCGCGGAAGATGCCATCGTATTCCAGCACGTTGTGCGCCACGCGCGCGCCCAGAGTCAGGGTCAGCCGCTCGGTGGCGCGGAAATCGAACTGCGCAAAGCCGGCATACTGCTTTTCGTTGATCCGGCGGTTCTCGGAATAGGAACCGCCGCCCGGCAACAGCGGCACGCCCAGCGCATTTACGATGGCACTGGTCCCGGGGCCGAACGGATCACCGCCCGCCGAAGCGCCGAACACGACCGGCAGCTTGTCGACGAAGTTATTGAAGATGTTCTGCCGGGCAGTCTGCTTGTTGGACGAGAAGAAGCCGCCGACCACCCAGCGTAGGCGGGCGTTCCGATCGGAGGATTGCAGACGCAGTTCCTGCACGAAGTTCTTCTGGCCGACTTCATAGAGCGAGGCCGACTTGTGGCCCGCCGGGGGTGAGGCGTAACCGCCGAACTGGAACGTGTCGATCAGCGTGAAATCGAGCCACTTGCGATTGGCGCGGTCGAAGAAGGACGTGCTGCTGATAAGGTCCACGCTGCCGAGCTCTGCCTTGGCGTTGAGCGCGTAGAGCAGGAACCGGTCCTGCGCGGATTCCTTGTCAGGCACGGCTATATCGATCAGCGCGGGGTTGGTTGCCGCCGATCCCTTGCTGAACACGAGGCGGCTGAGATCCCCGTTGCCGAGGTTCGAAGACCCGGTCCAGAAGTCGTTCCCGCCGTCGTTCTGGCGCGTGCGCTGATAGCTGATGGATGGCGTGAGCGAGAGCCACTCCGTCGGACGGAACTCGACCGCGAGGCGCGCAGTCAGCGCATTGTCGGAATTGGTGTCCTTGCGCACAACGCCTTTGGGCGTGAAGCTGATCAGGTTGCCGTTGGGATAGACCGCCGCGGCATTGGCGGTCGGCGCATACGTGCCGTCGACGGCATCGATGTAGCCGCCGTTTCGGCGGTAATAGAGGCTGGCGCGGAAGGCGATCTTGTCGGCAACCAGCGGAGCGCCCACGGCCAGACCGCCTTCATAGGTTTCGCTGCCCTTGTGGGTCGTGGCCACTTCGCTGCGGGCGTAGATGTGGAGCGCATCCATGTTCGGCGCGGCCTGGATGAAGCGCACCGTGCCACCTTCGGAACCGGCTCCGAACAGCGTGCCCTGCGGGCCGCGCAGCACTTCGACGCGTTCGAGGTCGAAAACTTCCGCGAAGGCGGAGCCCGCGCCATAACCCTCGTTGCGCACCTGAATCGGGGTCTCGTCGATGTAGATGCCCGTCACGCCCGCACCGGCACCCGATGTGATGCCGCGGATCGAGATAACGTTGGAGCCGGTCACGCCGCGGCTGAGCACAAGACCGGGGGTGAAGCGCACGAGATCATCCACCCGGCGCACGCCGTCGCGCTGCAGGCGTTCGTTGTCGAATGCCGAAATGCTGATCGGAACCTTGGAGATCGTTTCCGACTGACGCGTCGCGGTGACCACGATCTCGTCTGAAGCCGGGCCGCTTTCCGATGCACCGGTGGCGGCAGGCAGATCCTGGGCGCGCACCGCCGTTGCCGAAGCGGTCAACGAAATCAGCGAAACGCCAAACGAAATTGCGCGCTTGATCGTCAATTCATCCATGTAAAATACCCCCATGTCCGGCACGGGCATGATTTACCGCGTGACAGGTTCAAAAAATCCCTTCCTAGCAAGGGGACATGCAGGATATTTTCTCAAGTCCCCCTCGAGGGGTACTGTCAATCGGATCGGCCATATTTCGCGTTTTTGAGCAAAACTTTTCCGGAATCATGGATTATGCTTCCACCAACCATCGTCATCAGCACTCGGTTTTCGCCGAGTGTCGCCTCCGGAACCTGCAGGAAGTTCCGCTCCAGCACGATCAGATCGGCCAGCTTGCCCGGCTCCAGCGAGCCGGTACGGTCTTCCGCATGGAGTGCATAAGCGCCGTTGATGGTGATCGAGCGCAGCGCCTGCACCCGGCTCAGCCCCGGTGCGTGGTTGAGCCGCCCGGCAAATTCGGCGGGAATGTCGCGTCCGCCCGCGCGGGTGATCCCGCCCTTCAGTGCCAGCCAGTAGTTCATCCGGTCCACCGGCCAGTCGCTACCATAGACCACGCGCACCCCACCGGCGTGCAGCTTGTCGAACGGCTCCATGCGCTCGAAGCGCTCAGGCCCAAGCTGGTTTTTCGCGCCAGTGACCGAATTCGGCCCCGGAATGCTCCACTGGTATGACATCACCGGCAGCGCCCCAATCGCCTTGAAGCGCGGCAGATCGACCGGTTCGACCAGTTCGGCATGGGCAATCGCAGGGCGGAAGCTCGCCGGGGCACCCGCCGCGCGGACCTGCTCCAGCGCATCGAGCGTGAGCTTGACCGCGCGGTCACCAATGGCGTGGATATGCGGATCGAGCCCGGCGCGGTTCAGGCCCGTCACGATGTCGCGCAGCTGCGCCACCTCCATGTAGACCGGGCCGCGCTGGGTGCCCGGCCCCCAGCGGACCGCATTGGCATCGTGCGCCCCGTGATCCTGTGCCCCGTGATCGTGGTCCTGCGCCACCCAGTAGGGCTCAACCAGCCCGGCGGTCTGCGCCGGAGCCTGGATCACCCCGTCCATCACCAGCTTGGCATGGTCGATGCGGATCGTGGGCAGCACCCCTTCGGGCTCTGTTGCAAAGATTGGCGGCAGTCAGAGGTAGGCTGTCGCTCTGCGCCGATCAGGCGGCTGCTGCGAAATGGTGGTTGAGCATGCCCATGGCCTCCGTCAGCGCCGAGGGCCCAATGC
>NZ_JAROCY010000056.1 GCF_029436685.1 Novosphingobium cyanobacteriorum | reverse complement strand
TGAGCAACTGAGTTGCCGTCACCCAGCTCAGGCAGGGGTCGTCATTTCCGCGATGCTACACAGTCACACGGTCGCCAATACGAATGACGGTGGTGACGGCATCCGCCTTTTCGTCCCCGTCAAGCCGATGACATTTCTGGGTCATCAAGTCGTCAGGCTGGGTGGGTGGCAAGCCGATCCGAGTGGAGGGGCGATGGCTCCGTTTGGGCGCGGCCCTGGCACGGCTCCCCCTAACCACATTTCCGTAACTGTAATGGGTTCGGCCGAGGAGCTTCGAGACAAATTTGCCCGCCTTGGCGTTTCCGAGGCTGAATATTTGCCGGATCACACGCAAGAATCTTGGGTGGATAGCCGAGGGGAAATCATCCAACCTCGCCGACTAGTGCCTGGCCCTCAGTTTGAGGAGGGTGACAACGACCTAGCCATGCAACCCGTCAACGGGGCAGTCACGATTTCTTGTTCTGCAAATGAGATGGATTTTCAGCGCGACATCGAAGCGCGTTTGGGGGGCAATTGATGCCGAAGACCTCTATAGTACTGAGAGCCTTCTGTATCGGCGCTGCCATCGTAGCCGCGTCAGGCGCAGGTACCTCAAGCGCGCAAGTCCCTGAGGACGTATCTGTGCTTCAGGGGCAATGTTCGTCCGATTCAGGTGTGATCATCGACAATGAGACGACGGGGTTTGCGTGCACCAATGCGGTGATGTCTTTTCATCCGAACAACGGCTCGGTGATGATTCAATTCTCCGGTAAAAGCGAGGATGGTCGCGACCAGATTCTCGGCTTTGCAGGCCCTATGAATTCTCGAGACATGGTTTCGATCGAACGGATATATCTCATGCCCGGGGCTCAGCCTCTTACCCCCGCTAATCGAGCGTCGGCTTGCGCGTTCATGAGAACAGGTGACAGGCTTATGACGGTGCTGTGCCGAGCCATCGCAATTGCTCAAGGCTCAACCATTGAGACGCGAGTCAGGTTTATCTTGGCGCAGTAGCGAGTGTTTTCTTGCGGCTTACCGATGCTCAAGCCACCGCGTTTAGCCCATTGCGCTGAATGATCGACAACAGGCGCAGCGCCGGGCCTCCCGGCTTCTTCGCCCCGCGCTCCCAGTCGGAAACAAGGTTCTTCGACACGTTGAGATAGCGCGCGAACACCGACTGCGACACATGCTCCGCCTCGCGGATCGCTTTGATCTCGTCCGGTGACAGAACCGGCGCAGGCGCAAGGCAGGCCTCATCGAACTCGCGCATGGTGCGCTTGTCGATGCTGCCCGCGTCGCGGAGGCCTTCCATCATCTCGTGGACCGCAGCCATCGCCTCGCTCTTGTAGGTTTTTGCCTTAGCCTTGCTCATCGTCTTTCACCTCGACCAATCGGCCTGCTTCAACTTCCGTTTCGATCTGGTCCTCGTCCAGCTCCAGCATGATGCTGGCCGCCTTGCGATAGACCTTCAGTTCCGCCGCACTCAGGTTCGCCTTGTCGCTCTTGGCAAAGGCAAACATGAATATGGCCCGCTCGCCCGAGCGGAAGATCAGGATCGAGCGATAACCGCCGGATTTGCCTCCGCCCTGGCGCGCGATGCGCTGCTTGATAAGGCCGCTGCCGAGGTCGGCATCGATCAGGCCGGATTCGGCCCGATGCACGGCATCAGCAAGCGTGACATCGCTGATCTTCTCCTTTGCCGGATACTCAAGCGAACCAGCGGTTGGCGTAGATGCGGATGCGCGGGTTCTTGAGGCTCACAGCAACGGCCCACTATCATACTTAGTGTTACGGCTCAATGAATATGAGCCGCTCATGTTTTGCTCGATCTGGTCGCCGATGCGCCGCGCTGCCTCGATGACATGCCCATCGTCAAGATGGGCATAGCGGGTCGTCGTGCGCACATCGGCATGACCCAGCAGCTTGCCGATCATCGGCAGGGTTTCCGAATGGGCGGCGGCATGGCTGGCAAAGCTGTGCCGCAGGTCGTGGATGCGGACGCCGGGTAGGCCCGCCTCGTCGCGCAGCTTGCTCCACAAGTTGCCGATATCGGTGATCGGGCGCTGGGTGGCCGGGTTCCAGAACACATAGCTCTGCTTCTCACGGCGCGGCAGGGCGTGGAGAATGGTTGCAGCCGCTTCCGCCAACCAGACCGTGCGCGGGCCGGTCTTGCTGTCGGTCAGCAGCAAGCGCCTCCCTCGTACCTCGCCCCATTTGAGGCAGGTGATCTCCGACTTGCGGCAGCCGGTCAGGATCAGCAGGCTGATCGCGGCGCAATGCAGCGGGAAAGCCTTGCGGTGCCGGTCGAGCACTTCGCCAATTCGCTTGAACTCTTGATCGGACAGGAAGCGCTCGCACTTCCGCCCCTTGTTCTTGCGGATGTAGAGGCAGGGGTTCGAGCCTTCGGGCCGCACGCCCCATTGCTCGGCCTTGTTGAACATGGCGCGCAGGATTTCACCGCAACGATTGGCCGCTCCGGGGCCACCGGTGTTGGTAATCCGGTTGAACCATTCCTGCACATAGCGTTCCTCGATTTCGTCGAGGAACAGGCCTTCGAATGCCCGGTCGAGATATTTCCGCTTGTAGTAACGGTGGGTGTAGAGCGTGGACGGTTTCCATTTGGGCGAGACGCGCTCCCAGTAGGTTGTGAGAAAGTCCCGGTAGGATGGAACTTTGCGCAGCCGCTTGCGCTCCTCCGCCGGATTCTCGCCGGTCTGGGCGCGGAGCAGGACGCGACGCGCCACATCCATCGCCTGCGCACGGCTCAGCACCTTGGCGTTGCCGATCGTCACCGTGCGGGTGCGCCCTTCCATCCGTGCCTGGACGACATAGACCTTGCGTCCGCTGGCATAATGTCGGGTGCCAAAGCCGGGCAGTTCGCGCGTCCAGCACGTCTTGCGTAGCTCGCCCAGGCCGCCGCATTTGCCAATCGCATGGAGCCGGAGACTGCCAAGCTCCTCGGCGACGATCCCACGCAGGGTCAGCGCGTTCATTGCCCCACTCCGATCAGGCGCGCGATGGAGCCGGATACGCGCTCGGCGGCATCGGCGACGATCTCGTCGGACAGGTGCGCGTATCGGGTCGTCGTTTCTGCCAGCGCATGGCCCAGCAGCTTGCCGATGACCATGAGCGAGATGTTGTCCCGGATCGCGACCGAGGCAAAGCTGTGGCGCAGGTCATGTAGGCGCACATCCGGCAATGCTGCACAATTGCGGATTTTCGACCAATGGATGCCGAGCGTGATCGGCTTGTCGGGATTGCGGAACGAGGGAAACAGCAGGCCGGTTGCTTTCCGGTCTGGGAGCGATTCAATCACATCGATAGCCTGCCGGTTGAGATAGACGATCTTCGCTCCGGTCTTGCTATCAGGCAGCATCAGGCGCGGTTCCTGAACCCATTCCCAGCGCAGTTGCTCGATCTCTCCGCAACGTGCGCCGGTGAAGATCAGCAGGCGGATCGCCGTGACATAGAGCGGCTGCTCCGCCTCGTAGTCCCGCAATGCCGTGGCTAGCCGCGCGTATTCATGTGGCGACAGAAACCGCTCCATCGGTTTGCGCTTGTAGCGCGGCGTGCCCTTGCAGGGGTTGGAACCACGGGCACGCAAGCCTAGGCGCTCCGCGTATCCCATCATCACCGAGAACACCGGCAAGGTGCGGTTGAACACGCCGGGGCGTTCGACAAAGCTGTCGCGCCAGAACAGGATGTCGCCCTTCGCCAGATCGTCGACGCGCCGATCGCCAAACGCACCGAGGATTTCCTTGAAGATGGCGCACTCGTTGCGTTTGCGGGTCGAAGGCTTCCAGTGCCGCGCGTAGTCGGCCCAGAAGCGTTCGGCGTAGTCGCGCAGCAAAGGTGCATCGCTCTTCTGCGCAGCGCGGGCCTTCTTGCGCGTCGGCAACCCATCGAGTGTGACCTCTGCCAGCTTCGCCCTCGCGAGGCGGCGGGCTGTGGCGGGTGAGATGTCGCGGGAGGTCCCCAGCGAAACCCGCCGCAGCTTGCCGCGCTGGCGGAACAGCACGAACCATGTCCGCCTGCCGCCAGGATTTACCCGCAGGCCAAAGCCCGGCAGGTCAACATCCCAATACTCGCGGATGCGCTTGCCCGGTTTGCGTCGGACGATGTTGCCGTTGAGCCTAACCCGGTTGGACGGCTTTGCCTTTTCACCACTCCCGCGCCCTTCACCGGATCGTGTTGCGGCATGATTCGTGGCTTCATTCGCTGGTAGCAGATAGCCATTTGCTTGCATTGACTTGCTCCTCTTTGTAGAGGAACAACTTCGCGTAACCTATTGCTTAACAATCTCTTTCTGCCGCATGGCGGCGTACGGTGTGC
>NZ_JAROCY010000055.1 GCF_029436685.1 Novosphingobium cyanobacteriorum | reverse complement strand
CAAGGCCTCTCCTGCCCGGTTTCAGGAGAGGCCTGTCATGTGGGTTTTCCGGGACGTTCGTTGTGGAGCGCTGGTGCTGTCAGCGTCAGCCCGCGACGACGGGGTGGCGCAGCTTGCCGATGCCGACGACTTCGGCTTCGATCACGTCGCCCGGCCAGACCCATTCCTGCGGATTGCGGCCAGCGCCGACGCCTTCGGGAGTGCCGGTGGCGATGATGTCGCCCGGTTCGAGGGTGATGCCCTGGCTGATGTCTGCGATCAGTTCATCAACCTTGAACAGCATATGGCTGGTGTTGTTGCGCTGCTTTTCCACGCCGTTGACGGTCAGCCACAGGTCGAGCGTCTGCGGATCGGGAATCTCGTCGGCGGTGACGATGCAGGGCCCCATCGGGCAGTAGCTGTCCTGCCCCTTGGAATAGATCCACTGGCCGGCACGGCGGCAATCGCGCGCGCTCATGTCGATCAGCACGGTATAGCCGAACACGTGCGACAGCGCGTTCTCGCGCGTGACGCGTTGTGCCGTGGTGCCAATGATCGCCGCCAGTTCCACTTCCCAATCGAGCTGCTGCGTGATGTCAGCCCGGTGGACGATGGGTTCACCCGGCGCGATGACCGATGTCGGAGGCTTGGAGAAGATGACCGGCTGCTTGGGCAGATCCGGCGAGGTATCCAGTGCCGCGGCGCTTTCGGCCACGTGGTCGATGTAGTTGAGACCGATGCCGAAGACGTTCTTGTCGGGACGCGGGATTGGCGCAAGCAGGGTCACGCCGGCAAGCGGCAGCGCGCCATCGACCGGCCAGCGACCGCCTGCCTCCTGGAGCAGGTGGCCCAGTTCGGTGACCGCAACCGGCCCGAGCCTGATGAAGTCGAGCATGCGCGACGGCATGGGCGAGCCCGCACGTTCGCCCAGGATGGCGACATCGACGACCAGATCATCGACCAGCACGCCAAGGCGCGCTTCCGCTTCGATGGACCGGCGATAGGTAACAAGACGCATGGTTGTCCTTTCGGGAATGCGAAGATCAGGAGATGACCGGCTGGAAGCCGTCGTTTTCGGCCAAGCCTTCCGCGCGATAGAGGCCGAGCGCGCGCATGGTCGGCAGGTCGTGGAACGAGAACAGGCAGGCGTCCTCACTGTCGGAGCCATTGACGTGTTCATGCCACATCCATGAGGGAACCACGAAGATATCCCGCTCCTTCCAGTCGAAGCGCCTTCCGCCGATGATCGAATAGCCCGAGCCCTTGGCGCACTGATAGACGAAGCTGCCAACCTCGCGGTGGGCCCTGGTGTGCTCGCCGGGACGCAGCAACTGCATCGATGCGCCCATGGTCATCATCGGCGCGCCGCCGGTGAAGGGGTTCACATAGTCCATGTGGATCCCGTCGTATGGCGATCCATCGGTGACCCGCGCATATTTCCGCAGCGCTTCGTAGGTCGGCTCCCACTCGTACTTGAGGAGCGGCGAGTAGCGCTTCGACCAGGTTTCCCCGGCGGGCTTGAGCGCGGCATTGCCCCAGGTGGCGGTGGAATCGTCGATTGGGAAGCCGACCGCCTGCTGAAGATCGGGGTGCACTTCGTAGAAGTTGGCTTCGAGCGCGTTCATCAGCGGAATGTCGAGCCCGTCCTGCCAGATGCACACGGTGCCTTCCTCGGCCACGCCATGTTCGTGCCAGGTGCCGTTGGGCGTAAGCACGAAGTCGTTGCGGCCCAGTGTCATCTTGTGCCCGTCGACATTGGTGAAGGCGCCACTGCCTTCCATGATGAAGCGCAAGGCGGAGGCGGAATGGCGGTGGCTGGAGGCGACTTCGCCCGGCCCCATCACCTGCAGCCCCGTATAGAGCCAGCCGACTGCGGCCGTCACGTCCCGGCGGCCGGGGTTGGCGAGATAGACCACGCGCCGGCCCGCCTGTTCCGGACTGACCAGCGCAAGCGAGCGCAGGACATGATCGCGCAGCCGATCATACTGCCACAGCACCGGCACGGATTCGGTGACCGGCTCCCATGGCTCTATCTTGTTGGCGACCGTCCACAGGGCGCCAGCGTGCTGCCCTTCCAGATCTTTATAGAACGCAACGAGTTCAGCCGTGTCTGGCACGTTGGCGCGACCGATCACGTCTTCGCGGTACGTGTCGTAGCTTGCATCGGTCATCACCCGATCTCCTGTGGCTGATTTATTCTAAGCTTAAAATATCTTGCGCACCAGTGTCAACCTGAGGCACAAGAGGGAGATCAAAAAACTTGCAGACGCACGTAATGGGCGGTGCGCCACGAGTGACAAGGTGACTTTCCTATGCTGGACCTACCGAGTTTCAAGGCAGCGGCGGTGCAGACCTGCCCCGTGTTTCTCGACCCCGACGCAACATGCGCGAAGGCGGCGTCCCTCGTTCGTGAAGCCGCCGCCCATGGCGCCTCGCTGGTCGTGTTTCCGGAAGTGTTCGTGGCGGGCTATCCCTACTGGAGCTGGATCACGGATCCGGTTTCGTGCAGCCCCTGGTTCGAGCGCCTGGTGCGTGCCTCGATCCTGCTGCCGGGACCAGAGATTGCGCTGGTGTGCGAAGCGGCCCGCGAATGCGGGGTGCACGTCATCATCGGTGTCAACGAACGCAGCCCCGTGTCCATCGGCACGCTGTTCAACACGCTGGTCTTCATCGGCCCGGATGGCGCGATCATGGGGCGGCATCGCAAGCTGGTGCCCACCTGGGCCGAAAAGCTGACCTGGGCACCGGGCGACGGATCGGGGCTGGTGGTCTATGATACCGCGGTCGGGCCGCTGGGCGGGCTCGCCTGCGGCGAGAACACCAACACTCTCGCCCGCTTCTCGCTGCTGGCGCAAGGCGAACTGGTCCATGCCGCGAGCTATATCTCGCTGCCGGTGGCCCCGCCCGACTACGACATGGCCGAGGCGATCAAGGTGCGCGCCATGGCCCATTCGTTCGAGGGCAAGGTCTTCACCATCGTCTCGTGCTCGACCATCTCGGAAGAGATCATCGCGGCAATGGAAACGCTCGTGCCCGATGCGCGGGCGCGGCTGGAACGGACCAGCAGCGCGTTCTCGGGCGTGATCGGGCCGGACGGACGCCTGGTGGGCGAACCGCTGATCGATGCAGAAGGCATCGTCTATGCCGACATCGACCTGTCCCGCTGCATCCAGCCCAAGCAGATGCACGACATCATCGGCCATTACAACCGCTTCGATGTCTTCTCCCTCAACGTGGACCGCACGCCGCGCGCGCCGATCACGCTCACCGGGCAGGCCGAAACACGCCCATCCCCTGCCCCTTCCCCTGCCCCTGCCGGCGATGCCGCAGACACGCCGGCCCACCCCTGATCCCCCCTTGCAGGACCGAACAATGACCATGACCCGCCCCTTCCGCGTGGGACAGATCGTCCCATCCTCCAACACCACGATGGAAACCGAAATCCCCGCCATGCTGAGGGCGCGCGAGGCGATCCTGCCGGAACGCTTCACCTTCCATTCCAGCCGCATGCGCATGAAGCACGTGGTGAAGGAAGAACTGGAAGCGATGGACCGGGACAGCGACCGCTGCGCCATCGAGCTCTCCGACGCCCGCGTGGACGTGCTCGGCTATGCCTGCCTCGTGGCGATCATGAGCATGGGCAAGGGGTACCACCGCGTGTCGGAGGCGCGCCTTCACCAGCGCACGATCGAGAACGACGCGGCCGCGCCCGTGGTGACAAGCGCAGGAGCGCTGATCGAAGGGCTTCACCGCATCGGCGCCAGGACGATCTCCGTGATCTGCCCCTACATGAAGCCCCTGACGCAGCTGGTTGTCGACTACATCGAAAGCGAGGGCATCACCGTGCGCGACTTCACCGCGCTCGAAATTCCCGACAACATCGAGGTGGGCCGTCATGACCCCCGGCGGCTGCTGGAGATCTACAGGAAGGTGGACCGGACCGGGATCGACGCGTTCGTGGCTTCGGCCTGTGTGCAGATGCCCTCGCTGCCGATCATCCAGGACCTGCAGGACCAGATCGGCGTGCCGGTGGTTTCGGCCGCCGTGTGCACGACCCACCAGATGCTGGAAAAGCTGGGCCTGGACCGTAAGGTGCCCAACGCCGGCGCACTGCTGGGTGGCCAGTACTAGGCACGGAGGAACTGCGGACGATGATCTGGGACATGGCTGATCTCACAGCGGCCGAGCGATACAGGATCATCGGATCGTGCATCGTTCCCCGCCCCATCGCCTGGGTCAGTTCCCGATCCCGCGACGGGGTGGACAACCTTGCCCCGTTCAGCTTCTTCAACGCCATGGGCAACACCCCGCCTGTCCTTGCCATCGGCATGGTGC
>NZ_JAROCY010000054.1 GCF_029436685.1 Novosphingobium cyanobacteriorum | reverse complement strand
CTTCATTCGCTGGTAGCAGATAGCCATTTGCTTGCATTGACTTGCTCCTCTTTGTAGAGGAACAACTTCGCGTAACCTATTGCTTAACAATCTCTTTCTGCCGCATGGCGGCGTACGGTGTGCTCACTCTACCAAGCTGCGAGAGGGTGATCCGGTCACTTCGCGGGACATGCAGGAGGGAATGAAGGGCCTCGATAGCGCTGAGCCAAAGCGCGTGCAGGCGCCGATGCCCGCACCCCGCTCATCAGGCCCGCTTATGAATCGAAACGAACCAACGGCGAGCAAAATAAAAGGGCAGGAACCGTTCCCGGCTCCCACCCTTTTCGGCGTCAGAATTCATCCAGCATCGATCCGTGAATGGTGTGGACGACACGTGCTGCCAGGTGTGCTGGCAGAGCGCAGTAGTCGCCTTCGTCCAGGGCGATATATCCGAGCTCTTCGTCTTCCACGATGTGCTGATCGAAGTAGCTGTGCAGTGCCCGGCACTCGGCGAGTTCCAGGGCCTCGAAATAGCTGCGGGGTGAAGCGCTGCAAGGTGCGGAATATGCCATGATGATCCTCCTGAGGTTGTCTCGAACGACAGGAAGAAGTGCGATGTTCGTGCGCATGCCGGGTCAGGGACCGCGCACCTGCGCGGCCGCGCCAGCGGCGGTGGGGGAAACGATTTTGTCGGGGGAAGGGATTCATCCCTTCTTCGGCAAAATGGTGGGGCCCTGCCGTCCTTGAGGCGGCATGTGGACGGACATCATACTGGGTAATCCGTGAGCCAGCCCCTCTACCCTCTCGGTTGGCACCGGACGGTTGTGGGCGAGCACCGTTTTTCTCGTTTTCCTACACCCTGCGCACGGTGGCAGAAGAGCTCTCGAGGGATCACAAGCCAAGGGGGCGGAAAGGACTGACATGCCCCGCAAAAGCAATCCGGTTGATGCCTTGAAGAAGCTCCGGGAACAACGCGAGGAACTGGCGGCCAAGGAAGCAAAGCTTCGCGACGAGGCGGCGATTGTCCTTGGCCACATTCTGATCGAGTGCGGCGCCGAGACGATCGAACCAGCGCAACTGCGTCAGATCGTCCGAGGAGCAATGGCACTCGGGATCGAGGAAACGCTGAAGCGGATAGCTCCCGCGTAAGCCCAACCCGGCGGCGGCAAGGGGTTTGATCCCCCGCGCCGCCGCATCGCCGGCGTACAAAAGAAAAGGCCCCGATGGCGTCTGCCACCGGGGCCTTGTCGTGAGGTGAGGACATTCAGTCTTCGTCGATGTCGGGAGCACCTTCGTTGCTGCCGGAGCGGCCCTTGGTGAGGAAGTCGACCTTGTCGGCGATGATCTCGCAGCCGTAGCGCTTGGTGCCGCTCTGATCCTCCCACTGGGTGTAGTGGATGCGCCCTTCGACCGTCACGAGCTGGCCCTTGGTGCAGTACTTGGCGACGTTCTGGCCCAGGCCGTTGAAGCAGGTGATCCGGTGGAATTCGCTGTCCTTGGCGGTGTAGCCGTTTTCGTCCTTGTAGGTCTTGCCATCCTTGCGGGCGGGACGGTCGGTCACGACCGAGATCGAGGTGATGCTGGTTCCACCCTGGGTGGTGCGGGTCTCGGGGTCGCGAGCGATGCGGCCAACGAGGATAACGAGATTGGTCATGGGCTTTCTCCTGATCGAGCATTCCGGGTCCATCCCGGCTGCAAAACCCGAGCAGAAGCGCCCCATGGCGAAGCGCACCGAAGGGGAACCCGGAACTGGTTCGGGTGGTGCGGGCAGCCGGGCACAGCCCGGCAACTCGGCCGGACCTGATCCGGGTTGCGCGTCTCGACGGGGGGTGATTCAGGGACAGGTTTGCATCGAAGCCGGGTGGAGCTGGATGCCTTGAACAGGTTTGCCCTGCCTCGTTTCCCTCCGGTCTTGGCCAGATCATCCCCGCCGACCTTCCACCGGAGAACCACTTCCTAGATCATCGTAATGACCGCTCCTCCAACCGGTGGCACATTCCTGGACGCACCTGCTTCGCCGGGGACAGGCATGTCGATCGTCACCCCTTCAGCGCCGTCCAGAGGGTTGCCTCGAAGCATCCAGGCCTGCGGCGTGATCAAGCGCGCCCAATCAGCAAAGGAGGGGATCGAGCCCAGGTCTTCGCGTACGTGCTGTTCACCGACCAGACGCACCGGAACGACCCGGCCATCAGCATTGACGAGGGTCTCGCCGAAGAGTGTTTCGAGCATGAATATCCCCTCGGCATGGTGCCGCAGCGCGCGGTGGCGGGGGTCTGCGAGAATAGCCTTCGACTGGTCGAACCACTGGTGCAACGGGAGATAGTCATCGACCGTACCGC
Source organism: Novosphingobium cyanobacteriorum (assembly GCF_029436685.1). Taxonomy (GTDB): domain Bacteria; phylum Pseudomonadota; class Alphaproteobacteria; order Sphingomonadales; family Sphingomonadaceae; genus Novosphingobium; species Novosphingobium cyanobacteriorum. The sequence continues at coordinate 2,783 of NZ_JAROCY010000054.1, read as the reverse complement.
CCCATTTCCGGACCGACGAGATGGCGTGGTAGTAGCAATGGGCCATGCCAGGTCTCCTAGAGCTCGGTCGAGTGATCATCGGTCGCGGTGAAGCGCAGACTGCAGTCGAGCACGAAGGTCGCTTCAGCGACATCGATCGCCAGTTCGCCGCAGGCGCCATCGTTGATTTCCCAGCCCGGATGGTGACATTCGAGTGCCAGATAGGTCAGCTGCTCGAGTGCCTGGCCGAGTGATTGCAGCTCTTTGGATCCTGCACGTTCCGCCGTATCTGCTTCGCCTTCCATGAGAAGGACTTCCGGGCACGGGATCGCCGCGCCGGCTGCATCGAGGCATGCACATTCTTCAACGGCACCGCTATCGCCGCAGCCGTCAAAGCGGATCTCGACGCGTGCGATGCTAGCCTCTAGCAACCGCGGAAAAATGGCTGTCTTGAGCTGCCGGATTTCTTCGGCCACTTGCACCTGCCGCTCCGCCTGCCGTACGGCAAAGTCGGCCATCAGGGCCTCAATATCGATCATGGAATGCCTCCTGGTGAATGAAGCCAACGGCCATTCGCTGGCTTCAATCGACAGGCGCACACCTTTCCTCTGATGGATGACGCCAGCGCCGATCAGGCGCTGGCGCGAGGACTGGCATGACCTCAGTCAGCCCCTGCCGAAGTGCTCTTCGGATTGGTGCCAAGGGGCCCGCGGCGATCGACAACGGTGATCCGCCGAGTCTTGGCCTCGATCACCAAACGTTCGAGTACGCCATTGCCCGGAAAGGCGATGACGTAGCGCGGATCGAGGGAGAGCATCCGCTCGTTACGCTTGAAGCCGGCACGGGTGCCCAGCCGCATGTCGAGCGAAAACGTGACCTGCGGGATGCCGCGACGTTCAGCCCAGCTCGATGCCAGGCGGTCTACGCCCTTGGTGTCGCCGCCATGGATGAGCACCATGTCGGGCACACGGTCACGAACCTTGTCGAGCGTTGCCCAGACATTGTTGCCGAAGGTCAGCGCATCGTCTTCGGTCGCATGACGGGTGCGCCCGCCAGCGAAGACGACCGGGGTTCCTTCGGGCACCGCCGCACGGCGCTTGGCCTCGGCACGGGCACGCAGGAAGTCGCGCCCTTCGACGAGCGCCGAGGTGAGCATGACGCTGTGATTGAAACGCGAACTGGAGACCGGCTTCCAGGAGGAACCGAACTCGTTGAGGTAAAGGGCTGCTGCAACCTCGCGCATCTCCTCGAGCGCCAGCATCGCACTTTCGGCGCACTGCGCCCGCTCGACCTGCGTCTCGAGTTCATGGGTGTGGACCTCAGATCCATCGGCCGTAGCAATCAGCGCGCGGACCTCGTCGGTCGCCCGGTCGACTGCAGTTGATTTACGTTCGGCCGAGCGGTGAAAGATGTTGACGAAAGCCCAGCCAAGATCCTCGGCGTCGGCTTCGAGAGCGGTCCCGGACACCATGGCGAAAAGATCGGACCAGACCGCTTCGAGAGTTTGGACGACCGCCTCCCGGACCGGGAAATCGCTTGTCGATACGGGAGCGGGTCCGATCGAGAAACCGGCAAGATCGAGCCCGGCGAGTTGGTCGGCAAATGACGTGTGCATGGGATATCCTCCTGACTGACGTGACACCGGCGCATCCGTTCATGGCTGCGCCAGCGAGAGCCCGTCAGGGCCAGCATTCAGGCAGGATTGCGCACCCGTCAGGGGAAACCCGGCTTGGCGGGCTGGCGCGGGCAGGCCTTGAGCCTGAAGGGCGAAGGCCAACACGGGCCCGCCCTAGCCGGGTTGCGCAAGACTGGCGGCTGGCCCAGGGCCTCTCTCGCATGGCGCCAGGCCATGGGCGGTCGGAACAGATCCGTAGGCAGGGGCACGCCCTATGCTTCATCCATGCACTGCACCGCCCCGGCTCGGCTCAAGCCGCTCGCTTGGCGTAGACACCCTCTCCGTTCGACATATGCCCGAGACAGTCATAGTCGCCGAACACGGCATCGAAGCGGGATGCGATCTGGGACAGCCAGCGCTGTGCCCGCGGTGAGCGGGCCGTGCGCCAATCGGCGTCCCAATAGGCCCCGTCATCGCGTTCGACGATCCAGACGGCCACCAGCCCGCCGTAGACCGACACGCCGAAATCCGCATAGGCATTGCGCATGAGGATCCGGTCCTCCCGGCCGCGCCAGCCGTCATGCGGGATCAGCGACGGGAAGGCTCGGCCGGCCCGCTCGCGCAGGTCGTCACGCAGCCACTCGTATTCGAATTCCCAGTCGTCCTCGGCTTCGACCTCGAGCACGGTGAAGGCGACGATTGCGCCGCTGGGATAGCTGACTGATCGGCCCATGGCATCATCCCTCAGGCCGCAAGCGCAGCGTCGTCTGACGCGTCGTCAAACTGTTCGGCCGTGACCCGCCCGCCAAGCTTCAGCAGCAGGGTCGAGGCCTCTTCGGCCTTGGCCGCAGCGGACAGGATGGCGCGGTCGTCATCCTTCAGAAGCTTGAGCCAATGCTCGATGTAGCTCGCGTGGCTGTCGAGATGCGTGACCGGCAGGCCCAGCTCAGCGCCGAGCATGGCGCTCGATAGCTCGGCTACCAGTTCTTCGGCGGCATAGGCCGCCGTGCCGAAGCGGTTCTTGAGATCACGCCCCAGGCGGCTGGCATGGCCGGTCCAGTGCGACAGCTCGTGGTAGGTCCCATCCATAACGTGTCCTTTCTGTCCTCTTCTGCCAATCAAGCAGGACACATGATCCGAGCCCCCTCTTCTCTGCCGGACAGGGAGGGCCCGAGGGCCCTTCCTGTCC
>NZ_JAROCY010000053.1 GCF_029436685.1 Novosphingobium cyanobacteriorum | reverse complement strand
CTTCATTCGCTGGTAGCAGATAGCCATTTGCTTGCATTGACTTGCTCCTCTTTGTAGAGGAACAACTTCGCGTAACCTATTGCTTAACAATCTCTTTCTGCCGCATGGCGGCGTACGGTGTGCGCTCCTGTTCCCAGCTTTTGACGTTGCCCCCTGAGTGCAATCTCCTCTTGAATGACCATCATGCCATCCACTCCGGCAGGGGCGGGCGGCCAGCGCCTTTCGAGCGAATTGTCCCATGGCGTCCGGCTTCAAGCAAGCGCGCTATCGGGGAATGGTTATGGGAACCGAGGGCATTCCTTGAATTTTATCAAGTGAAATCAATGATAAGTGGCGGAGCGGGAGGGATTCGAACCCTCGATACGCTTTTGACGTATACTCACTTTCCAGGCGAGCGCCTTCGACCACTCGGCCACCGCTCCGCATGTGCCTGATCGGTTCGCGCTGGCGTGAACCATGAATCAGGCGAACCTTCCAATCGCACTGGAAGGCGCGCCCTAGCCGCACCAAGGCGCTTTCGCAAGGGCATGAAGGCTGGCAGGATGCGGAAATGTTGCGCTCCTTCCTGCTCGGCTCCGCCCTTGCCCTTTCACCCGCGCTCACGGCCTTCGCCGAAACCCCGGCGCGGCCCGCAACCGCGCCTGCGCCCAGCCCGGCGGAGATCGTCGCCGCCAGCCCCGCCGCGGACTGGACCGCCATCGCCCCGGCCGACCTGCTCGTGATGGACCTCGCCGCCGATGCCGCAGGCAAGCCGCGCCGAGTGGTGATCCAGCTGCTGCCGCCGCCCTTTTCGCAGGGGTGGATCGGCAACATCCGCACGCTCGCCGCCGCGCACTGGTGGGACGGCACGAGCATCAACCGCGCGCAGGATGGCTATGTCGTGCAATGGGGCGATCCCGATGGCGAGGACAAGGCCAGGGCCAAGCCGCTGCCGCCGGGGATGAGGGTGGTGCCGCAGAGCGAGTATGAGGCTCAGCCTGACCCAAAATCTATGGAGCGTATTTTTGCACGCCTGACCGACCAACAGATTGAGATCAACCTTCAACAGGTTCACGACGCTCGCGAACCAACTCCAGTCATCGGGGGTGGCGACAACTATGCGTTGGCGACTTGGTTCATCGATGGCTGGCCTGTCGCATCCAAGCTGGAAACGATATGGCCCACCCACTGCTACGGCACCGTCGGCGTAGGGCGCGACATGCCGCCTGACACCGGTTCCGGCGCGGAGCTATACGCCGTCATCGGCCATGCCCCGCGCCAGCTCGATCGCAACATCGCGGTGATCGGCCGGGTGATCGAAGGGATGGAGCACCTCTCCACCCTGCCCCGCGGCACGGGTGACATAGGGTTTTACAGGACCGCCGCCGAGCGCACGCCGATCCGCGCCATCCGCATCGGCGCAGACGTGCCCGGCCTGCCGACTTACGAATACCTCTCCACGACAAGCGCCAGCTTCGCCCGCTATGCCGATGCGCGCGCCAACCGGCGCGATCCGTTCTACATCAGGCCGGCGGGCGGCGTTGACATCTGCAACGTGCCCGTCCCCGTCCGGCGCAGGCAGCCGTGAGCGAGCGCATCGAGGCCACCACCCCGCTCTGGCGCTGGTCGGGCGGAGAGAGCGGCGGCGACTGGTACTTCGTCTCGATCGATGGCGAAGCGGGCGATGCGCTCTCCGCCCATGCGCTGATGGAGCGGCTCGAGCTCGGCCGGCGGCGCGGCTTCGGCTCGGTCAAGGTGCGCGTCACCGTGGGTGGCAGCACCTGGACCACCTCGGCCTTCCCGATGAAGGAGCGCGGCTGGTCCATCCCCATCAAGGCCGCCGTGCGCCGGGCGGAAGGCCTCAACGAAAGTGAAGCGCTTACAATAACCATCGAACCGATCTGAAACGTCTACGCAAAAGCAGTTGAATTATCTCGATTCTTCTTGGCTCGACAAGAAACGGGCGCGTGTTATTCTTCGCCTTGCCCGGGGATGGGACCAACGACCGATTCAGATCGGAGAGAAACATGATCAAGCGTGCGCATGCCCTGGCCCTCGTGGCCGGCGCCAGCCTCCTCGCCTTGTCCGGCACGGCCAACGCTGCCGATGCGGGTGATGAAGTGACCATCGAAACGCCATCGGTTGACACGGTTGATCCGGTCGACAGCGGCATCGTCGATGAACCGAAGTATGTGGTGGATCCGGTGGTGGATGATTCCGGCATTGCGGAATCCGGCATCGGCGATTCCGGCATTGTCGATGAAACGGTGGACATCACCCGCGCGGGTGATGACGGGATCATCCAGCCCTACGAGCGCAACCTGTCCGACAACCCCGAGATCCTGTACACCATGACCGGCGGTGGTTTTGAGGACAGCGCGGCTGATCAGGCCGCCGATCAGGCGGCTGACAACGTGGTGGAACGGCTTGCCACCACGTCGGCGGCCAGCGCTCCGGCTGATCCCGAATAATCACGGCTAGATAAGGATACGGGCCGTCGGGCGCATTGGCGTCCGGCGGCCTTCCCTTGCCCATCATGCTCCATCCTCTCGTCCTGGCGCTCGCCGGGCCCGCCCCGCTCGTGGCCGCTCCCCTCGTGGCTGAAGCGCCTCCTGCCCCAGCCTCTCCTGCCCCAGCCTCTCCTGCATCCGCGCCTGCCGAAAAGCCTGCGCCGCCACCGGTGGTAGATGCCCTGCGCCAGCGCCCCACACCACCGCCCGCGCGCCCGGGCAACCGGCAGAAGCTGCTGGCCCTCACCCTCTCCGCCGGGGTGCAGTACAACAACAACATCGGCGTCGATGATGCCGACTTCCAGGTGCGCAAGGGCGATGGCTCGGCCCTGCTCGGCGCGGGCGTCACGCTCACCCCCGTCGCCACCCGGCGCACCACCCTGCGCTTCAGCTACACGTATGACGAGGCGCGCAATTTCAACCTGACCGATTTCGACCTCACCATCCACGCCGCCGGCGCCGGCTTCGCCCGCCGTTTCGGAAAGATCAACGCCGCCGTCGATTATCAGTACAGCCACGTGATCCTGGGTGATGCCGCCTATCTCGACATGCACCTCGTCTCACCCTCGCTCTCGGCCTTCGCTACGAAAAACCTGTTCCTGCGCGGCGCCTTCACCTGGCTGCGCAAGGATTTCGTCACCGCCAACCGGCTCGATGCGCGCACCGCCATGCTCGGCGTCGATGCCTACCGCTTCTTCGCCAAGCGCAAGGGCTATATCGCGCTGGGCCTGCGCGGGGATGACGAGCGCACCACCGGCCCCGAATTCGCCTTCCGCGCGCTGCAGGCCTCGGTCCGCGTGCAGGTGCCTGTCCGCCTGCTGGGCAAGGACGCCCGCGCCCGCGTGGGCTATGCCTGGCAGGTTCGGGATTACACCGCCATCACCCCCTCGATCGGCAGCGAACGGCACGAAACCCGCTCCACGCTCAACGCCGCGCTGGATTTCCCGCTTTCGGCGCACTTCACCCTGCGCCCCATCGCGCGCTACGTCGATCGCCGCTCGAACGTGGATCTGTATCGCTACAAGGAGAAGATGGCCTCGCTCGCCCTCGTCTGGAAGCTTTAGCGCGCGGCCACTCAGAATGCCGTGTTTATACAATCCGTTAACGGCCCTTGGCGGTACCCTGTCCCGGCAACAGGAGACCCCTTCATGGCCACGCTTACCGCCTATCAGGCATTCGATCTTTCCGGCTTCGATCTGTCCGTGCTCGTCACCAATGGCACCAACCAGAGCTTTGACGACAACATCAACCAGGTCATCAACGGCAAGACCTATCAGGACATCGCCGGGTTCGAATACTTCGACGCGGGCTTTCACACCGCCTATTTCGCCGGATCGAGCTTTGGCTTCACCAATGATGGCACGGTGACCAAGGGCACCGTCACCGGCGTTGCGCAGTTCACCGGCCAGATCGGCGATCTCAGCCAGCCCGAATTCCTGCTGCAGGGGATCAAGATCTCGGCCCTCACCCTCGCCTCGGTCGCCCAGACGGTGGGCACGGCCGATGACAGCGCGCTGCTGGTGCAGGTGCTGGCCGGCAACGATCGCTTCAATCTGTCGGCGTTCAACGATGTCGCCAATGGCCTGGGCGGCAGCGATCGCCTCTATGGCTTTGGCGGCACCGATATCCTTGGCGGCGGTGACGGGGACGATTTCCTCTATGGCGGCGATGGCAATGATACGCTGGTGGGCGGCGCGGGCGCCGATATCCTCAACGGCGGCGCCGGCGTTGACCTTGCGGTCTATACCGCCGCAACCGCAGGCGTCACGGTAGACCTGCGCACCACCACCGCACAGGATACCGTGGGCGCGGGGATCGATACCCTCACCGGCATAGAGAACCTCACCGGTTCCGCCCTTGCCGATACCCTGACCGGAGACCGCCGCGCCAACACGCTGAACGGTGCCGCGGGGGCTGATGTGCTCGTGGGCAACGAAGGCAACGATACCCTTGTCGGCGGCGCCGGGCGTGACACGCTCACCGGCGGCATCGGGCGTGACAACTTCGTGCTCACCAGCCGGCTGAAGGCTGATTTCGACATCATCACCGATTTCAGCCATGATCAGCGCGATCACATCGCCCTGTCAAAGGCCGTCTTCACCGGCCTTGCCGAAGCGCCCGGCACCTATATCTCCAAGGCGGAGTTCTGGGCCGCCGCCGGAGCCAACGCCGCCCACGATGCGTCGGACCGGGTGATCTACGATACCACCTCGGGCCGCCTTTACTATGACGCCGACGGCACCGGCACCGCCTTCGCCGCCGTGCAGATCGCCACGCTCGGCACCGATACGCACCCGGCGCTCTATTATTCCGACATCTTCGTCGCCTGATCCATAAGGCGGGCAGGCATTGTGCTTGCCCGCCTGTTTCTGGGATGTAGCGCGGAACTTTCGCCGTCAATTGGGCGGGATTAAGTATACTGCCCCCGGAACTCTCGCTGTCCCCGGAACTCTCCTGACGCTGCCAGTACCCTGCGCCCTCGGGCGCGGGGTACTGCTACGTCGGGCATCTAACGTCGAATTTGAGGCTCGCGGCAAGCAAGCGATTCTGATGTTTCCGTTTTCTTGGTTCGCAACGGCTGCGTGTAAGGGCGCTGTAAGTTTAGCCCTCAAGTTCTCGACGTGTAAATGATTTGGCTGATACTTGCGATCCGCGTCGTTGTGAGTCAAACTCGCCATCTTAGGAGGCGTTGACAAATTGGCGCGTCCAGAGCCGGATTGAGACGATTTGGACGAAGCCGAGATAGCTGTCGGCAGTTTTGTCGTATCGTGTTGCCAGTCTGCGAGCGTTCTTGAGTTTGTTG
>NZ_JAROCY010000052.1 GCF_029436685.1 Novosphingobium cyanobacteriorum | reverse complement strand
ATTGTCGCTCGACGGTTGCTCCTCGCAACAGCAAATGGTAGCCAGAATTCACCAACCGGCGCGGCCACCTATCGGCCATCAAAATTGACGCCGACCGGACACCGTAATCGTCGCGCTACAGCCTGGTCTGGCGTAGGTCTTGCTCGCTTGATGCGCAGCATTCTGTCCAGGTGCATCGTTGTCCTCGGCAATGATTAGCGTATGGATCCCCTTCGGAAGATGGAGGAGTGGCAAGCGAGCAGCGCCCATGGCCGCCCAGCAGGTCACGCCGGTCAGACTTGTGAAGGCGGCCGCGTCTTCGAAGCCTTCCGCAATTGCCAACACCCCATCAGACAATGTTGGTTGCCATGCCCCCTGCCCGCAGCTCCCCAGCAAGAACTTGCCGCGATGTCGGCCTGATCTAGGGTCCAGGATGATCCTTTGAACCGCCACAAGCCGGCCTAGGTCACGCACGGCCACAAGCAGGGCTTGATGAAACGCAGTGTTTGGCTTTCGGCCAAGAGGGCACCGCGGATGGAACCGGATGTCGGGGAGGTCCGGGAGCAGAAATCTGCCAACGAGATAGCGCTCTCCCAGCGTTCCATGAACGTCGATCGCATCATCCCACAGGCGCTGAGCCTGTCGCCTAGAGTCTGCATTTCGAGCTGGACGGGGTTCGATGCCTTGAACTCTATCTGCACTCCGCAAGGCACGTATGATATTTCATTCCCCGAGCGGGCCAACGGATAAAGTTTCGCCGGGCAACCGGAGAAAGCGGGAGCGAGCGCCGGGACCAACCAACCTCGCCCCCTCATCACCACTCGCGATAGGAGCGCGAATCATGACTGAAATGACCCCTACATTCACGGCTGACACTAAGAAAGTGCTGGACCGCTTGGAGGTTCTTTCTTGCCACATCGAACACCTGCTCTCCGAAGCCTTTGAACACACACGAGAAACCATTTCCCGGATCAGCGGTGAGGCAAAGCATTACGCAGGACGGGCGAGCACTTCCATTGTCATCGCCCAGGATCTGCGTTTGGAAATGATTGAACTGATCGAACAGCTGCAGGCCGAACGTCGCCTGCGTTAAGCGGGGATGAGGCGAGGTACCAACTCGCCCCACCCCCTGACCACAAACAGCATACAGACAAAGGAGTGCTGAATATGGCTACGAACCCCATAGGCGGCGATCCCGCCACCGTCACCCGATTCCCTGTCCCGGCCCAAATGCCCACAGTGGTGCAAATCCTCTCCCGCTTCGATCGTCCGACCGTGGAAGCGTTCCTGTCGGTTGCGATCGATCTGCTCGACGCAATGGACCCGGATCCTGATGTCGAGCTCAACGGCGACGAATTTGACCACAACAACGGCGAGGACGAAGAGTATGGCGGCGGAAGTAATCGTCCGCTCCCTTGGGGTGGACCTGGCTGTCCGATCAGCGACCCCGACAGTGCGATTGACGATCGCGAATGTGACGATGTCGACCAAGACCTGGAGCCTGAGGAAGTCGTTGTTCCGGCATACGGTTTAGACCAGACGACAGGAGCCCTCCCAATTGATCCGGCAGCTGACAGGCAGACGATGCTACCCCACATTGAGCGAATTCGTGCGAAGCAGTGCGTTCTTGTAAGCGCGCATCCATATTTTGGTGGTGCTCCTGAGCCCACCTTCCGGCTGAAGTGCGGTGGCTGATTCAGGAAGCCACCTTGCCTGAACAAGCCGTATTCGTCTGGAATTTCCCGGCGGCGATGGTGACGCGGAAGCTTGCACCGGCCCTTGCGTCCGGTTGTACCGTCATCTTGAAGCCATCTGAGTTGACGCCGTTCACGGCTTTGGCGTTGGCGCTGTTGGGCGAGGAGGCGGGGATTCCCGCCGGTGCGCTTAACGTCATTTGTGGTGCGCCGGCGCCGATCGGCGAGGTTCTGCTTGCGGACCTCAGAGTTCGAAAATTTACGTTCACAGGCTCCACTAATGTGGGCAAAAGGCTGGCGGCGAGATGCATGGATCCGCTTAAGCGCGTTTCTCTGGAGCTTGGCGGTAACGCGCCATTTATTGTCTTTCATGACGCCGACTTAGAGAAGGCGGTGGCTGGCGCTGTTGCTTCGAAGTTTCGAAACGCGGGTCAAACGTGTGTTTGCGCCAATCGATTTGTAGTCCAGGGAAAGGTTTACGCAGAGTTTAGCGAGCGGCTCGCTGAGGCTGTGCGATCATTCAAGGTTGGCGACGGCTTCGGGGAAGAGGTCACTCAGGGACCGCTCATCAATGACTTGGCGGTCGACAAGGTGGCTCGCCATGTTGAAGACGCGCGCGCGCGAGGTGCGATTCTGCTCTTTGGAGGCGAACGTCATGCCGCGGGCAAGCAGTTCTTTCAACCGACTGTGCTCACAGAGGTGCCGCGAGACGCCTTGCTCTGCAGCGAGGAAACGTTTGGGCCTGTCGCGGGTCTTGTTCGTTTTGAGTCAGAACGTGAAGCGATTGAGTTAGCCAATGCATCGAGCGCGGGTCTTGCATCGTATCTCTTCACCAAAGACTTTGACCGTGCGCACCGTGTCTCAAATGCGCTCGACTACGGGATGGTTGGATTGAACACAGGGCTTATTTCGAGTGAGCTCGCGCCATTTGGGGGATGCAAAGAGTCCGGGATCGGCCGGGAGGGGTCGAAGTACGGCATGGCGGAGTTCGAAGAACTGAAAACGATCTGCGCCGAGTTCGGCGAAGCCACAACCCCATGAACTGCGGCCCACTCGGCAACATCTCCTCTAATCTTCAAACCGCAAAGCATGATAGCCGTCCCGGTCAGGCGGGCCGATGCTAAACCAGGCGGATATAAGGTCGACCCTGAATTCCAGGCGAGCGATCATCGAGCCCGTGGTGAAGTTGGTATTGTGCTGAGATTGCGCGCCCGGATGGGGCCGGCAAACTGGGTGAGTTGCGTGATCGGACGCGCAGAGCGCATTCTGGATAACGGTCAATGTTGGCTTTGCACTTGTGAGCCTGTCGCTTAGCGACGTTAAGCGGCATTTGCTGTTCAGTTGATCATATGTCGAAGTCACTTGTTGAAGCTGCGGGGCGAGTGCGTGATTGGTATGGAATAATCTATCCGCCGTTGCGCCACTGAGTTCGACGATTGTGTCATGGCCAACTTCAAAGGAGCGCAGCCCTGTCGGGTCCGCAAGCAGGTAATGCTGGCAGGTTGCGTGCTCAGTAGCCAATAGGACTGCGCTTGCGTCCGTCAGGGATGTTGCCTGCAGCAGTTTTCGAATGATGAATGCGACGGGGAGGCCCGGTCGCAACCTTGATAGTTCAGGAAGAGCGTTAACTGCTACCGCGAGGCCGCATTCGTTCACGCCCATTAGCCCAATCATGCCTGCGAGAGAAAAAACGAGGGCGTCGGGATTGCCGTCGGGCTCAGCGATGTGCAGCACGACCTGGTGGCCATCGGTCCACGCGCCGAGGTCCATATTCTGACCGATCCAGACCGGCGAGCCCGCCGAAGCAATCGCCAGCGTGCTGCATTTTTCGGGTTTTGTGAATCGAGTATTTTGCGATCGTCGATACTCCCATTCCTCGTCCATGAGCTGCGCCGCTAGCACGAGATCGAACGGGACATTAGCGCCGAGAGACGTTCCCCGTATCTCCTCGAGCAGATCGGGAGCGTCGTGCTCAATGCAAACAACTAGACCGGACTCGGCTAGAAACCGCCGCGCGTAGACGTCAGGATTGCCCACGCCGGCGGCCTGCAAACTTTTGAGCCAAGCGCCTAGCCACGATTTTATCGCGGCAGCGTGTGTGCGACCGTGCGCTAGACCTCGGGACTTCGGTTCGCCGGCGAGTGAAAAAACCTGCATCATTGGGCGGTGACCGTGCCCGTCGCCGTCGAGCCTGCCGCGCCAACGCTTTCTTTAAAATAGCGGCGAGCCAGAAAGAACGCGAAAGTCGATCCGAGTGCCGCGGCCACACACACGATGGAGAGTGCTTTGCCGATCATGTCGATCCCTCCGAGCACGTTGGACAAAACGCTAACCAGCGGTGGCGCTACTGCCAGCGAAAAGAGCAGGATTGCTGCGACGAGCACGGACATGCAGAGGCCGCGAAGACGGTCGGGAACGACATTCATCACGAGCGTGATGCCCATCATCGCCACGCCAATCATCAGGGTAAGCGAGACCATCAAGAGAGCGCTCGCCCAAGAAAAAGTCGGAGCAAATGCGAACAAGCTTGCGGGTGCGCCCAGGGCGGCTAGCAACACGAGAAAGAGCAAGGCTCGGCCAGTGCCGCCCGTGCGTTGACAGTAGTCGGCAAGGCCTCCCCCGATGACTGGGCCCAATACACCGCTGATCAGCATGCCTGAGCCCATGAGAAAGCCGATCGCGTCGGGCGCTGCGGCATAGGTGCGTGAGAACATCGGACTAGCCCAGATAATCATGGCTCCGATGGCAATTTCTGCGCAGATAATTCCGGCTGAAAGCATCAAGATAAGAGTGCGTGTGTGGCGCAACTCTTCCCACGCGCCAGCGATCGTCTGCGTCCCTTTAGCCTCCTCCAAGCGCGGAGGCTCGCGGAGCAAGAGCATGAGCAGCACAACGGCGACGCCCGGTGCGGCAAGCCAACTCAAGGCCGTGCGCCAGTCCCCGCTGTGGGCCTGCGCCAGCACTAGAAGTTCTCCCCCCAGGGCGAAAGCCATGGAGTTGCCGACAATTTGTCCGATGGTGGCGACGGTAATCATGCGACCACGCAGGTGCGGCGCGAAGTGGTCGGCGACTAAGGAATAAACTACGGGCAGGATCGCTAACGCGGACACCCCGGCAATTGCTCGCGTGCTGAGGAGCTGTGTGAAGTCGCGCGCAAATGCGGTGGCGAAATTAGCGGCAACAGCGATTGTCACAAGACCAAGGAGCAGCCGCGCGCGATTGGCGCGATCGATCAATAGACCCAATGGTATGGCTGTTAATGTCACCGGAACCCCAATGATCGGTCCTTGCAACAGGGCCATTTGATTGTCGGATAGATGAAGGGACAGGCGCATCGCCTCCTGCAGGGGGCTGATAGCCGTGCGCACATAGCCGGCGATCAGCATCGCCAGCGCCAGCAGGAATATTTGGAAGATGCTTTTGAGAGTCATAGAAATCGCTCGAACCAATCCAACAATGCTACGTTTTGTGCGCGCCGCGCCGACAGCGGCCCGTAGGAATCGCCCATGTGCGTCATGCCTGGCACACAGACGAACTCAGTGACGCAACCAACGTCGTGCAGAGCTCGGTAAAACTGTTGGGCCTCCGCGAGTGGGCACTATTAATTTTCTTCGCCGCATCGCTCTTTCTCTTCGTCATATCTTCTCCGTTTCGCTGATAAATCGCATGCTTTCGCCTCTGACGCGATCATGCCTTGAGACGCGTGCGGATGTAACCGACATTCCCCAAGTGGCCTGCCGCTTGACTTCAAGATCGCCTGATTTTGCTCGCTGGGCAAGCGTTTTTCGCCCCGAGCGGTGTCTGTCGTCGCGCAAACGGCCGAAGTCGGGTGGATCAA
>NZ_JAROCY010000051.1 GCF_029436685.1 Novosphingobium cyanobacteriorum | reverse complement strand
TAACGCCGCTCCCTTATCGGAGCGGAACGTCGTTCCTCGCATGGGCGATCGTCAACAACAACCAGCCCGTTCCCGACGTGTTCTCCAAGATGACCAAAATCGCAGCTTCGGGCCGACTGGGCCCATTACGCAGCTCACATCCGCCGCATGAGGCTCGTCTACGCTGCGAGGCGCGCCGCCCTGACTTCGCTGATCGCCACGCGTCTTGGAGCGAACTGGCTCTGGCGCGACGAGAGCAATGCGGGCCTGCACCTCGTTCTTTCGTTGCCGCATGGCCTGGACGACGTGCAGGTCGCGCAACGGGCGCTCGAAAAAGGGGTTCTCGTGCGGCCCCTCTCGCGCTACTACGCGGGGAAAGAGGCCGAGCGCGGCCTTCTGCTGGGTTTCGCCTGCGTGCGTGAGGATGAAATGCTCGACCCCGTGGAGAAACTTGCCGAAGTCCTCGCACGCAGCGGGACCTGAGCGGCCCGCTGCGCGGCGCATCGTGGTTCAGTGCATGCGCCCCGAGGTATCCGCGAGCGCGAGCATCAGCGCGTCCAGGCGCTGCCTGTCCGTCGCGTCGAGGTCGTCAAGGCGCCTCCCGGTCGGCAGCGCCTCGGCTCGCGCCCTCTGTTCGGCCGCCAGTCGGGCAATGCTGTCCTGGAGGATCAGCCGATAGTCGCGCAAGCGCAGCAACCGACACCTCCGCGCCATCAACCGAGACGGTTCAACCCGCACCAGCGCGCGATGTACAAGGCGTAGACTGCCGCAACCCTTTGCATGCTGGCGATGGAGACCGACTCGTCGACCCCGTGGATGTTCTGGCCCGACGGTCCGTAGCACGTGGAAGGGATGTTGCCGTAAAGGTGGAAGAACTTGACGTCGGACGTCGCGGTCATCGCGTACCGTCCGGGCTCGGCGTTCAGCAGGTCCTGGTGGCACTGGATCAGCGTAGCGATCGCCGGCTCTTCCATGTCGATGACCAGACCTTCACACTGAAAACCCCGGTAGCTGACTTCATACCGTACCGATGCCGCGTTCGGATGCTTGGCGTGCGCGGCTTTCAGGAGCGACTCGACCTCCGCCTTGACGTCAGGTACTTTCTTGCCGGGGTAGTAGCTGATGCGCAGGTCCGCGCGGCAGTGGGTGGGTACGGAAGACGGCCATTCCCCGCCCGACAACTTGCCGAGGTTGAAGTTGATCGGGTGGGCATGGTTGCAGTACATCGGATGCCTGGACGCCGGCTCGTTCCATCGGCGCTCCAGCGCACGCAACTCGTCGACCATGTATTGGGCGAAAGTGGTGGCCGCGATGCCTTCCTGCGCGCGCGACGCATGGACCGGCACGCCATAGACGTCGATCGCGAGCCACATCACACCCATCTGCGAGGTCTGCACGCATTCTCCGCTCGGCTCGGGAATCAGCGCGGCGTCGGCGGTATAGCCGGCAACCAGGCACGCCAGCGCCCCGTTGCCGGTGCATTCTTCCTCGATCACCGATTGCAGGTATACGGGCGCGGCAGGCTCGTACCCCAGATTTCGCAGTGCCTTGAATGCCATGGTGTACGCCACGATGCCTGCCTTCATGTCGGCGGCACCGCGGCCATAAACCCGGTCTCCTTCGACGCGGGGCTCGAAGGGCGACTGGCTCCATAGCCGGGGATGCCCGATGGGCACGACGTCGATGTGTCCGTTGAGGATCAGCGAGCGCCCCGTCGCGCGCCCGGCCGGATGGTGGATGCCGACCACGTTGCGCCGCCCCTGGTAAGAAACGAGCGACGGCGAGTAGCCGGGGTGCTGGCGGATCTTCTCTTCGTCGATTTCGAAGTGGTCCACCTTCAGGCCGAGCTCGCCGAACCGGCGTGCCATGACCTCCTGCGCGGACGCCTCCTCCCCCAGCAGCGAGGCATGGCCCACCAATTCGCACAGCATGTCCACGGCTTCGCCGCGCAGGGACTCGACAGCGCCCAGGATTTCGCTTTCGATCTTCACGGTGTTCATGGCCGCCTTTCCGGTCATGCGGATGCTCGCGGCTCGATGGGCATGCGCACGCCCTCGCGCGCTTCGATCACTTCCGCGGCCTTCAGCAGCAGGTCCTCGCGCCAGCGGGCGGACACGAGTTGAACCCCTCCGGGCATGCCCTCGTCCATTCCCACCGGCACGGCCAGCCCAGGCAGGCCGAGCGGGGGCAGAATCGCCTGGAAGTACATGGCATCCGTCTGACGCTGGAGGCCTTCCGCGCCCTGCAGATCGATATCGAGCGGCACCGGCTTGCCGATCGAAGCAGGCATGACGACGATCGGATACTTCTCGAAGAACATCTGCCACTTGTGAACGATCATGTCCCGCGAGGCGAGCGCGGTGCAGTAGCCGCGGAAGTCCTCTGGGTTTGCCCACCTGTGGCGAAGGACTTGGGCAAGCACCGGGTCCCCGAGGTCGTCCAGCCGAGGCAGCAGCATCTGCGTCATCTCGCTGGCCATGATCTTGCGCAACAAGCCCCAGGCCTCGTGCATCGCGGGCGGTGAGACCTCCTCGACGTGATAGCCCGCGTCCTCGAGATAACGGCCCGCTTGCCGCACCGCGGCCCAGGTGCCCGGCGACACCGGCGGCCCTTCGGTCCGGGTCACCAGCGCAACGCGCCGCGGGCTCGGCCCGAGATCCAGCGGAACGGGAACCCAGAGAGGATCGCGCGGATCGCGCGCGCTCATGGCCTCCAGGGACAAGCGCAGGTCGCGCACCGTCCTTGCGAGCGGCCCGTTCACGGCCATC
This sequence comes from Novosphingobium cyanobacteriorum, assembly GCF_029436685.1. Lineage (GTDB taxonomy): Bacteria > Pseudomonadota > Alphaproteobacteria > Sphingomonadales > Sphingomonadaceae > Novosphingobium > Novosphingobium cyanobacteriorum. The sequence continues at coordinate 3,264 of NZ_JAROCY010000051.1, read as the reverse complement.
AACTGCGAGGCCATCATGCGTCCGGTCGTCGCCGTCGGGTTGAAGACCGGAATCCGGCCTGCGGTCGGGCGCAAACCCAGGACCCCGTTGCAGTACGCCGGCCAGCGAATCGATCCCCCGATGTCGTTGCCCTGCGAGATCGGCCCGATGCCGACCGCAACCGCAACACCGGCACCACCACTGGACCCGCCCGCCGTCAGCGCCGGGTTCCATGGATTCAGGGTCGCGCCGTGGAGCGAATTGCTCGTCTGGCCACGAAGCGACAGCGCCGGCGCGTTGGTCCGCCCGACGATCACTGCGCCGGCCTTGCGCAGGTTGCCGACCACCGAGCCATCCTCGGGCGCGATCAGGTCCTTGAACTTGAGCAGTCCATTGTCCGTCGGCACGCCGGCCTGGTCGACGTTGATCTTCGTGGTGACCGGAATGCCATGCAGCAACCCCGGCACCGCGCCTTCGGCCAGCGCCTTGTCCGCGGCATCCGCGGCTGCAAGCGCCTCCTTCTCCAGCGTGAGAACAACGGCGTTCACCTTCGGATTGACTTCGCGATTGCGCGCGAGCACCGCCTCGGTCACTTCGCGGCTCGAAACGCAGCCGTTCCTGATGAGCGCGGAGATCTCGCAGGCGTCGAGTTGCCACAACTGCGTGGCGGTGCTTCCGGAAAACTTGGGGTTTGTCGTCATGATTGGATGTTTGCCTTGCCGTGTGTCTTTTGCTTACGCCATCAGCCCGCGCGACTGCGCCGTGCGCAGCGTCACGTCGAGTGCGCGTCCGAGCTTGTCGAAGAGTTCGTCGATCTGCGACGGCGTGACCACCAGCGGCGGGCAGATCGCCACGCAATCGAGCAGGGGGCGGATGATCAACCCTTCGTCGAGTGCCGCCTGCTTCAGCACCAGCCCGATGCCATCCGTCAGCGCAAACGAAACGCGCCTGGACTTGTCCTTGAGGATTTCGAGCGCACCCAGCAAACCCACCCCTCGCGACTGTGCGACGAGCGGATGCTCTTCCATCCGCTTCAGTCGAGACAGGAACAGAGGCGACATCTCGCGCACGTGGCCGACGAGGTCGCGTTCCTGCATGATGTTGAGCACTTCGATGGCGACGGCCGCACAGACCGGATGGCCCGAATACGTGACACCGTGCCCGAACATTCCCTGGCGGTTGCTTCCTTCGACGATCGCGTCCGAGATTTCCTTGGAAAGCAGCGTCGCGGAGATCGGCAGGTAGGCGCTCGACATCGCCTTGGCGATGTTCATGATGTCGGGCTTGATACCGAGCGTCTGGGAGCCGAACATCTGCCCCGTTCGTCCGAATCCGGTGATCACTTCGTCCGCGACGAGCAGGATGCCGTGCCGGGTCAGCACTTCCTGCAGGCGCTCGAAGTAGCCCTGCGCGGGCATGAGCACGCCGCCGGCGCCCTGGATCGGCTCGGCGAAGAAGGCCGCAATCGTGTCCGCCCCTTCGCGTTCGATAAGCGCCTCGAGGTTCCCGATGATGCGCGACACGAAGTCCGACTCCGACTCCCCGGGCTTCCCATAGTGGTAGTAGCTGGGGCAATCCGTGTGGAGGACGCGGTCGATCGGCAGGTCGAAGTCGTTGTGGTTGAGCGCGAGGCCGGTGAGGCTCGCGGACATCACGGTGACACCGTGGTAGGCCCGCGTCCGGGCGATCAGCTTCTTCTTCCGCGGCTTGCCGATCGCATTGAAGTAGAACCAGATGAGTTTCGCGGCCTGGTCGTTGGCCTCCGATCCCGAATTCGCGAACAGGACCTTGTCGAACTCGAACTCCGAAGTGAGTCCCACGAGCCGCTCGGCCAGCTCCAGCGCGGGCGCCGTCGCACGGGCGTCGAAAGTCTGGTGATACGGCAGCAGCTCCATCTGCCGCCTGGCCGCCTCGACGAGGCGCGGCTCCGAATAGCCAAGGGACGCACACCACAGGCCCGACATGCCGTCGAGGTGGCGCTTGCCGTCGCCGTCCAGCACATGGACGCCATCGCCCTTGGCCGTCAGTGTCGTTCCGGTCTGCTGCTGGCGTACCGGGTTGGTGTACGGGTGAAGCAAGGAGCCGTTTCTTTTCTTTTCCCCGACAGGAGAATTCATGACTTTTCTTTCCATGAGAAGTTGACTGGAAGCGCGTTCGATGCAATACCGGGCGGTTTGCACCTCAGGCGTCGGACTCATTCGTGACCTCGACGGCGCCCGCCATTGCGTGGCCCGGCGCCGCCGCCAGAAGCGCCTGGGTGTACTCGTGCTGCGGTCTGCTCAGGACGTCGAAGGCCGTGCCATGCTCGACGACCTTGCCGCCCTTCATGACGGCGACCCGGTCACAGAGCTTCGCCGCCACACGAAGATCGTGCGTGATGAAGAGCATCGAGAGATCGAGGCGTTCCCGGATGTCCTCGAGAAGCTCGAGCACCTGTTTTTGAACGGAGACGTCGAGCGCAGACACCGCCTCGTCGGCGATGAGCACCTCGGGCTCCATGGCCAGCGCGCGGGCGATGCAGATGCGCTGCCTCTGGCCGCCCGAGAACTCGTGCGGATACCGTGAGAGCGCGTCCGGATCGAGCCGCACCATCTTCATCAGCTGCGACGCACGCCTCACGGCTTCGTCCCGGCTCATCCCGAAGTACATCGGACCCTCGATGATCGACTCGCCGACGGTGCGCCTCGGATTGAGCGACCGGTAGGGGTCCTGGAAAACGATCTGGACGCGGCGGCGATGCTGCCTCAGCTCCCGCTGGGGCATGGCTGCGATGTCGAGATTCCCGAGCAGGATGCGGCCGTCCGAGACTTCGACGAGCCGGCTCACGCAGCGCGCGATCGTGGACTTTCCGGATCCGGATTCACCCACGATGCCGATCGTCTCGCCACGCTTCAACTCGAGGCTGACCCGATCGATGGCCCTCGTCCATCTCGAAGCCGTAAGCCTTAGCGTCGCCGCGTGTGGCATGCAGATAGGGCGGGTCACAATAGAAAAGCGTCTTGGGGCTGTCATACAAACGGATCACATCAACGGCGGGGCGGTTTTCGATCTGCACCCGGATAAGTCGTTGGGCGATTTCGTCCAGCGCATCCACGCCACCAAGCCAGCGCGAGACAACACCGGACATACCCGCCCGGCTTGTATCTTTGCAATTTGCCCAACGGCTGTCAATCGGCGTTCAAAGTTGACCCCCTGATCGGCGCGTAAAACTGACCCCCCTATCGGTCTGGCAGGCGGTTATCCCGGTAGTCCATGGGAGGGGCCCGCGCATGCCGTCGCGCGCCG
>NZ_JAROCY010000050.1 GCF_029436685.1 Novosphingobium cyanobacteriorum | reverse complement strand
CCAGCGTACCGCTGGCCCCTTGGCGTCAAGGGTTCGCTACGCCGGGCTACGCCCGCCCTTGACCCCAACGGCCCAGCACCCTCGTATCCTGCATCACCCACTCAAAATTCAAAAGAGGCAGAAATATCTTCTGGAAGATCTTGCGCCAGCGACCGTGGACTGGATTGTCCATTACGCTGATGCTGCCCATGCCAAAGGTTTCGCCCAGGGTCGGTTCATAGCCGGAGTTGGAGAAGCGGCTGGCATCCAGCAGCACTTCATCCGCTTCCTTTACGCCAAGCACAGTGAACTTGGGCATTTCACCGTAATAACAATAGGCGCCCATATTGTCGCGATAAGAACCGGGGAGAACAGCTCCCTTGTCCCGAAGCGCATGGATCCGGGGATAGGGATCGGCATCGCTGCCGAAGTTGTCTTCGTGCGAGAGGAACGGATTGTAGGACGGATCGTCAAAGTCCTGAATGTTGAATGCCGTCGCCATGATCGCTTTACTCCTCGTCAATTTCATTGGACCCGAAGCACTTGCTCCGGCAGGCCGTAGTGTCCGAACTCAGAACTTCAGTACCGACAGGGCAACCTCGGCACTGGTCATGACATCCTTGATGATCTCGTTCTCGCGCGCCTTCATGGCATAGCGCTTCAGACCCGGAAATTCCGCCACGATGCCGCTTGCACCGAATATCCCACCGGTCAGCTTGCACAGCATCAAGGTGGGCAGCAGGATGCAGTCTGCCTTGCTGGCCGCGGAGCCAACAGCATAGTCCTCGAGGCCGATATCGTCCTGCAGCAACTCAAGCGCTTGCGCCATCTTGCCAAGTTCGCGGTCGACCGTGGCCGCATCCCTCGTTTCGGGCTGCATCTGCCCGAACAGACGCATGACTGCCGGGATGGCGTAGTTTTCCGACAAGCGGATCAGATAGCGCATGTGGATGCGCGCATCGGCATGCCCAGGGATCAGCGAGGGCTCCGGAAAGGCTTCCTCGAGATAGTCGATAATCGCTTCGGACTCAGCAATCTTGGCGCCACTTCCCGTCACCAGCAGGGGAACCTTGCCGAGCGGATTGAGCGCGAGATACTCGGCCGATTTCAGGCTGCCACCCGGCGGAGCGAGCTCTTCAAAGTCCAGTCCCTTGAGCCGCAGTGCCAATCTCACGCGCGCCACGAAAGGCGAATGTGGCACACCATAGAGTTTCATCGCAATCCTATCCTGCTGCTCGGATGGCATGATCATGTCGGCGGGTCAGATCTGTGCGGGGCGCCGGATCGCTTCGGTGCCGCCATCGACGTAGAGGATCTGGCCGACCAGGTAGCGCCCCTCCAGCGTCGCCAGAAAGGCGATCACCTCGGCCAGATCCTCGGCTTTCCCATAAGGGCAATCGGACAATGCGATAGGCGTCGCCTGGTCGAGCATGGCGCGGCCTTTTTCCGTCGCGAAGAAGGGTTCGGTCATCGGCGTCAGGGTACGACCCGGCGCGACGCCGTTGAGCAGGATACCGGACCCTGCCCATTCCGGCGAAATTGCCGCCTGCCGCAGCCAGCGCGCCAAGGCGTGCTTGCTGGTGGCATAGCCGGTCGCAGCCATGGGCTCCACGCCGGCAGCCGCTGCCAGTGCAACCGCCTCTTCACCAGCCAGGCAGGTCTCGGCCAGGTCCGGATCATAGTCTGTAAGCGAGGCCGTGGATGTAATCGCAACCGCGCGCGGGGCAGACGAGCGTGCCAGCAGCGGGCGCAGCAGTTCCAGCGTGGCAACCGCGCCGAAATAGTTCACCGCCAGCAGCCTTGCCGGGTCAGCCGGACCCGGAATCCCGGCGATGGCGATGACCGCGTCGATGCATCCGCCGGTCAGCGCAGCGATCTCCTCGACCATGCCCGAACGTCCCGCTGGCCGTTCGAGGTCAGCCGTGACATCCGACCCCTTCAGGTCCACGCCAATCACGCGGTGACCTTGAGCATCCAGTCTTGCCTTGGTCGCCCTGCCGATGCCCGAGGCCGCACCCGTGATGACAATTTTCCGTTTCATCCATTCAGAATTGGCTCTGCGCATCCGCGAAGCAAGGCTTGCACGCGCCACCTCAAGCACAAACCACAGATGAGATAGGTGGCGATTTCCGCGTCGTGCGGCGCACGCCAGCAGTCGGAGAAAGTGCGTTTCCGCCAAAAGCAGCGCCGCGCCGACGCCGAATACCCCCTTCCGAAGCCACTCGCGAAGGGCGCAGCGATCAAGGAAGAATTCGCCTGCGGCAGATATACAGAAAGGCTGATGAGGCCGGTAACATCGCTGCCATTGGCATCCTTCGCCAGTTCGACTGCCGGCGCGTAAACAGCAGTACCGCAAAGCCCGAGCCCGCCAGTGAGCAAATTGCCATGGCGGCCAGGGGCGTCACGATGGTCAGTGCGTCGGTCAGTAACAGTTTGCCAGGCATGCCGCAGCCTAGCCCGCGCATATTAGATAGAGGATCACCGCAGGGGCCGGCACCGTCCACGCGCAATTGTGCTTGCCAATGGCAGTGCCGCTTCACAGGAATTCAGCCCATGGAAGACTACGATTATATCATTGTCGGGGCAGGTTCGGCCGGATGCGTTCTTGCCGACCAGCTCTCGTCCGATCCGTCGTGCCGGGTGCTGCTTGTCGAAGAGGGCGGATCGGGCGACAGCTTCGTGGTCAACATGCCCAAGGGCTTCGGCAAGACTCTGGCCGATCCTGCCACCGCGCATTATTATCCCACGCGCAACCAGCGCGAAGGCGGTGCTGGCCCCGAAGTCTGGCTGCGCGGCAAGATGCTCGGCGGGTCGAGCGGCGTGAATGGCATGGTCTGGAATCGCGGCGTTGCCCAGGATTATGACCGTCTGGCCGAACTGGCGGGCGATCAATGGGCCTGGCAATCGATGCTGCCGTGCTTTCTCGCACTGGAGGACCACGCCAGCGGCCCCAGCCCCGACCGGGGGGTAGGCGGACCGATCAAGGTCAAGACCCATCCCTCGCCCTCACCCCTGCTCAAGGCATGGCTGGAAGCGGGCAAGGCGCTGGGCCTGCCGATCAAGCAGGACCATTCCGATCCCCGGCAGGAGGGGATCGGCCAGCTGCAATGGAACATCGACGCCAAAGGCAGGCGCGTATCCGCTGCCCGGGGCTTTCTCGGCCGCGCCCGCGGGCGGGCAAACCTGCGCATCGAGACCGGCATCCGTACCGACCGCGTCAGCGTGAGTGACCGCCGCGCCACCGGCATCACCGGTGTGCGGGCCGATGGCACCCCGGTCACGTTCCGGTGTCGCGGCGAGGTCATTCTTTCGGCAGGTGCGATCGGCTCGCCGCGCATTCTCCAGCTTTCAGGCATAGGTTCAGGTCAAGTGCTCGCCCGCGCCGGGATCGAAACCGTGCTCGACAGTCCGGGAATCGGCGCGAACATGCGCGAGCATGTCCTGATCATGATGAACTGGCGGCTGAAAGCCATGCGCGACAGCGTGAACAACCAGTTCACCGGACTGCACCTTCTGGCAAACGTCGCCCGCCATATTGCAGGCCGCAACAACATCATGAGCTACGGCTCCTCGGAAGCCGCCGCCTTCGTGCGCGTCCTGCCTGAGAGCGAGCGCCCGGACAGCCAGCTGATGTTCGCCCCCTATTCGCTCGATGCGGGCCGCGGCATGGCCATGGAAAGCGATCCGGGCATGCAGGTCTTTGCGATGACCCTGCGCCCGCGCAGCGAAGGCTTCATCCAGGTCACCAGCAACGATCCCGCCGCCCCGCTCGACATCGAGCCAAATCACCTGAGCGACGACTATGACCGCCGCGCAGCGATCGGCCAGTTCCGCTACACGCGTGACCTGATGGCACAGGCGCCGCTCGAACCGTTCATCGAGGGCGAGACCGAATTTACGTCGGTTGCCCAAAGCGATGACGAGATCCTCGATCTTTTCCGCCGTTATGGCGGCGCGGGCTATCACGCCACCGGCACCGTGCGCATGGGCAAGGACAATTCGGCCCCGCTGGACGGTCACCTGCGCCTGCGCGGGATCGATGGCTTGCGCGTGATCGACTGTTCGGTGTTCCCTGAAATGGTCGCCGGCAATACCAATGCCCCCACCATGGGCATGGCCTTGCGCGCCTCTCAGCTGATCTTCGCAGATCGTCGGACAGGCTGACCGGCCGACGGTTGCGCAGCATGAAAGGGCATTGGCCTGAGCCCCGGCCGATGACATTCTGGTGCACGCGCAATCCGCCGCCCATCGCAATTACTTGCCCCGTCACGTAGCGGGCTGCAGGCGAGGCAAGGAAGCAGGTCATCTCGGCGACATCGCATTACGACACCCTCTATGCGTTCCATAGGCAGTGACGATGGCCATCGTTAGCCGGTGCTGGCCGATCTTTGAGCCCGCATAGGCTGCCAGTGCCGCCCCCCCCCCGTGACCCCCTGAACTGATATCGACAATCGAGCCGCAACCAGCAGCAATCATTTTTGGGACCGTGTGCTTGCAGGTCAGCATCGGACTACGCAGGTTCGTGGCCATTGCCCGGTCCCAAACCTCGACCGGCATGGTCACGATGTCACGATCTGTTGCCTGGAATTCCCGGTGGGTTCCGGCGACATTGTTGACCAGAATGTTAAGCGACCGGCAATGGCCGACTGCCATGGCGACCATGCGCTGCACCTCGTCCTCCTGCGTATGATCGACGGCCACGGTGATCGCTTCGCCACCTCATGCAACGATCTCGGCGACAAGATCATCGAGCGCCTACCCGGCGCGAGGGGCGCTTCCCCGTCCGCCCCCCCCCTGTCGCTGCCCTGCCGGAAAACCGCCCAACGCGTGGACGCGGGCAGAACTACGATCCCGCCCGGCAGCCCGCCGCATCCTGCAAAGGATCACCCCCAGAGCGCCCACCCATGTCCTCGGGTTCAGAAAAGCCGCGGATAGCGGGGGAATTAGTGGCCGCGTGGGATGATGGAAAAGAGAGTTTTCCTCGCCCTGCTCGGTTGAAATGAACCATAGAGGATACAAGACATGACAATACCTGAAACGTGCAGCGTACTGCTGCCGAGCTATCTGCCTGCGCGTGAACCTTGCGATGACAGCTGGGACATTCACATCCTGCGCCCGGTTGCGCCCTTGGCGACAACACCGCTGATCGGCCCGGATCTGGAGCGCAGGCCAAACTACATCGGCGTCGTCTACTGCGAGGCAACATCGACCGATCCGCAGACAGCCGAAGTGATCGATCTGGCCGTCTGCGTACTGGAAATCGACCGCGCCGGCGTGATCACCGGCGTCGCCGAACTCAAGCAGAGCCTGCGCGACCCCGGCATGCCGATCCCGCAAGAAGTGACGCGGCTGACCGGCATCAGCGATGCAGATGTGGCGGGCGCACAGTTCGATGCCGATGACTGGACCCACCTGTTGGCCCAGTGCGACCCGCTCGTGGCGCACAACGCGGCCTACGATGCGGTCGTGCTGGAACGGCTGCTGCCGGGCATTCGCCGAAGCGACTGGGCCTGCTCGATGTCCGAAATCGACTGGGCGGATCTTGGCTTCGACGGCCGGTCGCTTGGCTATCTGCTGATGCAGATCGGCTTCTACAACAAGGGCCACCGCGCCATGGCCGATGTCACGTCGCTGGTGCACCTGCTGTCTTGGCAAGCGCCCGACCGACGCTGCCTGCTGGCACACCTGCGTGATCGGTCCGATCGCGTGACAACGAGGGTCGAGGCCCGGGGCGCGCCATTCTCGAAGAAGGACCTGCTCAAGGCACGCGGCTACAAGTGGCATGCCGGCCGGCGGGTATGTTGGGCCGACATCGAGGAGGATGCGCTCGAGGAAGAAAAGCGCTGGCTGCTGGATGACCTGCGCTGCAAGCCATCCCTGCAGTTGCCGACATCGCGGCAACGTCCCCGCTGATTGATCAGCACAACCCAAGTTCATCACTTCGCCAGCACGTTGCCTGATGTTTCCTTGAACACGTGCCCGAAGGCACGAACATCCTCAGCGTTATTCCGCTCGAAGGGCAGATGCCGCCGGCCGAGAGCTTCTGGATCAACTCGCTGGCCAGTGCCTTCCGGATGCTGGGCCTGCCGATCGAGGGCTACGGGCGCATGCTGGTCCTGCGCTGCTCCGAGTGGCAGCTGGTGAACACCGGTCTGGAATACGGCCTGAAGTATCGCGGGCCCAACCCCGGGCTGAAGGTGGAACACCAGATCGCGCTTCTGCCGCTTCGTGCGCAGGCGATCTGGCTCACCTGGCTGAACGAAACCCGCGACATCGCCTCGACCGACAAGCGCGCCGTTCTGGCGGCCTGGCAGGCCTGGCGCTCGCTGGAGCAGGCGAGGAAGGGAATCGCGACGATCTGAACCGGGGCCGTCATCCCATCCATGCGCAACCGATGCCGGTGCGGCAGTCGGTCTACCTAGACGACAAACAAGCATCACCAATCGCGCAGACGGCCGCCCATCGAGGCGGCCGTCTGCGTTTCAGCAACAGGAAACATCATCATGAAGACGTTCAATACCTTGGCCAACGCAGCCCATGCGGCCCCGGCCACCCAGCACTTCACCTTCTTCGACATCGAGACCCATTGGGACGAAGTGCTGCACGACAACTACTGCTTCATCCAGCACAGCGAGAGCTGGCCACCACGGATCGGCACCCGGCGTATCCATGCCGCCGCGGCCTTCGATCTGGCCCTGGCAGGGGACGGCGCGATCACCTGCGAGCGCATCGCCAGCTGGACCATGTCGCACGATGGCGGCGGATACCAAACGTCGCAAGGGAGCTCGTGCCGATTGCCGGCACCTGCATCGTCCTTGACGCCCGTTACAGCAATCGATCCTTGCGTCTCTGCGGCCTTTCTGTGGACTACACTGTGGGTTACGCGAGTGTTCTGCGCGCGATGGTTGCGGGCGGGAGCCGGAAGAATGATAGTGATTTGGTCAGTTCACTTCAGGGTGCCGCAACAGGGTACCTTGGACATCTGAATCGCAGACGAATCTCTTTATTTCCAGAGACTTGGTTAAGATGCCGGAGGCGGCTTCGAATCCTGCCGCCCCAGCCAAGCTGAAAAATCGCGGAAAACTGCGCATTCAGGTCGTGCTCCGTAGCACGCACTGTAGCACATGGCTTGCATAGCAGAGCGGCAGTTCATCTATCCGCCGGGTGCGGAAGCGATCCCAACCGCGCCATACCGACTGAACGATTCGAGTAAGGCTTGCTTGGCGTTGCAGGTGCCTTGTCGAGACGATATGCCTACAAAATCATTGAGTTGGCGCAGAACTCCACACTCTGCCGGCGGCAATCAGCACGTTGATGGCTGGCGCAGAACCGGAGTGGCATGATCCACGCGAACGTCGCCTGTCGGCGGCAAGGCTCCTGGGTTGGGTGCCATGGACAGGTGGAGCTTCGCAGCTGCAAGGGCCGCGCCCAATGCCTTCCCCTCGTTGTTCCGACATGAGCTTCAAGCGCCTCGACAAGATAGAGGACAACCACCGCCATCGGTCTGACCTGCAGGTGTTGTTTTCCGCGTTCCGGTGTAGCGCGACGATTACGGTGTCCGGTCGGCGTCAATTTTGATGGCCGATAGGTGGCCGCGCCGGTTGGTGAATTCTGGCTACCATTTGCTGTTGCGAGGAGCAACCGTCGAGCGACAATTA
>NZ_JAROCY010000005.1 GCF_029436685.1 Novosphingobium cyanobacteriorum | reverse complement strand
CAAGCCCGCACCCTCCAGGTGATCCATGAAACGCGCCCCTCGCAGCCGTCAACGCCATGATTTATATGCGAAATATCACGATTACGACAGCGAAATCAGCGACTTACTTGGAGAATGTGGGTTCATAGGGCACGACGCCCCAATCGCCATCGCGGATGCCGAAGAAGGCCTTGGCGAAATCGTCCAGGCCCTTCTTTCCGCCGGTGCCATCACGGATGATCTGGTCCGCTTCCAGCCAGACCAGCGCGCCTTCGGTATAGTACTCTTCGTTGCGGGCGAGCGAGGGGAAGGGCTTGGCCTTGCGCGCGGCGAAGACCGGATCGTGCGTGGTATCTTCCACCGATCGCCATTCGCGCCCCGGATACTGGGTGAAGCTGCCCGCCCAGTTGGCGAAGTTGGCCAGCACCATGTCCTTGCTCTGCGTGCCGGCGCGCGCGGCAAGGACATAGCCCCAGAACTGGGTCTGCCCTTCATAGACCCACAGCAGGTTGTCCTGCATCGGCTGGCGATAATCGGGGGTCCACAACTTGGCCGGACGGCGGAACTTGCCATCCCACGAATGCGCGAATTCGTGCGAGATGACGTTGCGGTCCCAATCGCCCTTTTCCCAATCGACCAGCGTGCGCGGTTCGTACTGGTTTTCGCTCGACCGGTGGTGTTCCAGCCCGATGCCGCCCATGCGGTCGGTCATCGCCAGCAGCAGGTCATAATGATCGAAGTGCTTTGCGCCGAACGCGGCCAGCGCTTCGTCCACCAGGTTGCGGTAGGTCTGCAGGTTCTCGGGCTTGATCGCCAGCAACTCCGGCTTGTCGGCCACGGTGCTGAGATAGACGTTCTTGCCCAGATCGAAGCGCTGCGCATAGAGGCCGGCGAAAATCGGTGAATCGACCAGCGTTTCATAGTCGGTCACATCCCACGAGACGCGGTTGGCCCCGGTCTTTGCATCTGGCGCCGACTTGCCATCGAGCGCGGTGTAGGCCGTCCACCCTTGCGGGAAGGTGACGGTGGGGCGCACCTTGATCTGCCGCACATAGTGCCCGGCGGGATAGAGGCTCATCTTCTCCCACTGCAGGTTGAGCATTTCGCGCGTCATCACGATGCGCCCTTCGCTTTCCCGCAGGGGCGAGGTGTGGACGAAGCGGGCCACCACTTCCTTTGTGCCGGCGGGAAGTTCCACGTGAAACGCGAAGACCTCCACCGGATCACGCGTCCACTTCAACGGCTGGCCATTGGCGAAGAAGCGCACATCGGTGAGTTCGGCCAGGGTGCCGCGCGGGCCGTGGTTGCCGGGCAGCCATTCGGGAAAGAGCAGGGTGATCTTGCTGGCGCCATCGGCCACGGGGATGGTTTCGGTGACGCGGAAGGCACCGGTGGTCACGTCGCTGGCGTCGATTTCCAGCGCGATCGTGCCCGGATAGGGCACATCCTGCGGATCGGGAACGCTGGGCGTGATGGGCACCGCCATCGGCCGCGTGTTGGTTTCCGGCTGGACCTGCGCCAGCGCGGGGTGGGCCGTGGTTGCAAGGAGAAGGGCGGAAAGGAGCGGGGCAGCCGCGCGCGAGATAGACATGATGGTCTTCATGGCGGCAACCGGTTCCACCTGCAACCGGGTGCGGCGTCCTTTTTCGTGCTGCTTTTCAGGACCGCGCCCTTGCGCTAACGCGCGCGGCATGAGCAGCAAGACATCCGCAATCGAAACCCCGCAGGCCATCCGCGGGACGCAGGACATCTTTGGCCCGGATGCCGAGGCGTTCGGCTTCGTGGTCGAAACCTTTGAACGGGTGCGCAAGCTCTATCGCTTTCGCCGCGTGGAAATGCCGGTGTTCGAAAAGACCGCGGTGTTCAGCCGCAGCCTGGGCGAGACGACCGACGTTGTTTCCAAGGAAATGTATTCGTTCGAGGACCGGGGCGGGGAATCGCTGACCCTGCGGCCCGAGTTCACCGCCGGGCTGGCGCGCGCCTATCTGACCAACGGGTGGCAGCAGTATGCGCCGGTGAAGCTGGCGACGCACGGGCCGCTGTTCCGCTATGAACGCCCGCAGAAGGGCCGCTATCGCCAGTTCCACCAGATCGATGCCGAGATCGTGGGCGCGGCCGAGCCGCAGGCGGACGTGGAGCTGCTGGTGCTGGCGGATCAGCTGCTGAAGGAGCTGGGCATCGCCGACGGTGTTACCCTGCAGCTGAACACGCTGGGCGATGCGCCGAGCCGCGAGGCATGGCGGGTGGCGCTGATCGACTATTTCCGCGCGCACAGGGCGGAGCTGAGCGAGGATTCGCAGGACCGGCTGGAGCGCAACCCGCTGCGCATCCTTGACAGCAAGGACCCGCGCGACAAGCCCTTTACCGCCGATGCGCCGAAGATCGACAATTACCTGTCTGCCGAGGCGCAGGACTTCTTTGGCCGGGTGACTGCCGGACTGGACGCGGCGGGCGTGGCCTGGACCCGCGCCCCGGCGCTGGTGCGCGGACTGGACTATTACCGCCACACCGCCTTCGAGTTCGTGACCGACCGGCTGGGCGCGCAGGGCACCGTGCTGGGTGGCGGCCGCTATGACGGGCTGATCGAGGCGCTGGGCGGGCCGCACACCCCGGCGGTGGGCTGGGCCGCGGGGATCGAGCGGCTGGCGATGCTGGTGGGCGAGAAGGGCGAGGCCCGTGCCTACGTGATCGTGGTGGCGGAGAACGCGGAGCAGGAAGTGGCGGCGCTGCGGCTGGTTTCGCAGTTCCGCCGTGCCGGCGTCTGTGCCGAGATCGTGGCGACCGGTTCGCCCCGCAAGCGCTTTGACCGCGCCAAGAAGCTGAACCCCGCGGCCCTGGTTTCGCTGGATGTGCGCGATGGCGCGCCGACGCGATCGCTGCGGGTGCTGGAAGCGGGCTTCGCGGCGGCTGACCGGGTGAGCGCGGTGTTCGACGCCTTCGTTGCGGAGCAGCAGTGAGCGTATCCGACCAGCGCCTTGCCCAGATCGCCGCGCGGTTTGCCGAGCTTGAGGCGCGGCTGGCCAGTGGCACCTTGGAAGGCCCGGAGTTCGTGGTGGCAAGCCGCGACTATGCCGAGCTGGAGCCGGTGGCCCGCGTGGCCGAGGACGTGCGCGCGATGCGCGGCGAACTGGCCAGCCTGGCGCTGCTGGACGATCCCGACATGCGCGAGCTGGCCGAGGAGGAGATCGCCCGCATCCGCGCCGACCTGCCCGAGGCGGAGCATCGCCTGGCCATTGCCATGCTGCCGCGCGATGCCGCCGACAGCCGCCCCGCCATGCTGGAAATCCGCGCGGGCACCGGCGGGGACGAGGCCGCGCTGTTCGCCGCCGACCTGTTCCGCATGTACGAACGCTATGCCACCGAGCAGGGCTGGCGGGTGGAGGTCGTCTCGGTCAACGCCAACGACCTGGGCGGGTACAAGGAAGTGGTCGCCAACGTGGCCGGCAACGGCGTGTTCGCCAGGCTGAAGTTCGAATCCGGCGTTCACCGCGTGCAGCGCGTGCCGGTGACCGAAAGCGGCGGGCGCATCCACACCAGCGCGGCGACGGTGGCGGTGCTGCCCGAACCCGACGAGGTGGACATCGCGATCGAGGACAGGGACCTGAAGATCGACGTCTATCGCGCCAGTGGCGCGGGCGGGCAGCATGTGAACACCACCGATTCGGCGGTGCGCATCACGCACCTGCCCACCGGCACGGTGGTGACGTGCCAAGACGGGCGCAGCCAGCACAAGAACAAGGACAAGGCGATGCAGGTGCTGCGCGCCCGCCTGTTCGAGGCGCAGCGCGAGGCGGCGCAGGGCGAGGAGGCCGAGGCGCGCAAGGCGATGGTGGGCAGCGGCGACCGCAGCGAGCGCATCCGCACCTACAACTTCCCGCAGGGGCGCGTGACCGACCACCGCATCAACCTGACGCTCCACCGCCTGCCCGAGATCCTCGAGGGGCCGGGGCTGGGCGAGCTGATCGACGCGCTGATTGCCGAGGACCAGGCCAAGCGGCTGGCCGCGATGGGGGAATGAGCGGCGGTCGAATGAAAGTTGGCGAGGCGATCCGCGCCGCCGCGGCGCGGCTGGAGATGACAAGCGACACCGCGCGGCTGGATGCCGAACTGCTGGCCGCGCACCTGCTGGGCATGGGCCGTTCGGAAATGCTGCTGCGCGCGATGGCCGACGAAGCGCCGCACGGGCTGGACGCCTTGGTGGAGCGGCGGCTGGGGCATGAGCCGGTAGCCTATATCACCGGGCGGCAGGAGTTCTATGGCCTGCCCTTCATCGTCAACCCGGCGGTACTGATCCCGCGGGGCGACAGCGAGACGATCGTGGAAGCGGCGCTGGCGGCCAGGCCAGATGCACGGCGGGTGCTCGATTGCGGGACCGGATCGGGCGCGCTGCTGCTGGCGGTGCTGGCCTATCTGCCGCAGGCGAGCGGTGTGGGGATTGACCGGTCCGAGGCGGCGCTGACCGTGGCGCGCGCCAATGCCGAGGCGCTGGGCCTGCGCCCGCAGGCGCGGATGGAACGGGCCGACTGGCACGCGCCGGGCTGGGCCGAGGGGCTGGGCGGGCCGTTCGACCTGATCCTGGCCAACCCGCCCTATGTGGAAAGCGAGGCGGACCTTGCCCCATCGGTAAAGGCGCACGAACCGCACGGGGCGCTGTTTGCGGGGGCAAACGGGCTGGACGATTACCGCGTACTGGTGCCGAAGATCCCGGCGCTGCTGGCCCCCGGCGGGGTGGCGGTGGTGGAGATCGGGTGGACCCAGGCGGAGGCGGTTGCAGCCATCGCGGCGGCCGCCGGGATGGACGCGCGGCTGCACCGCGATCTGGGCGATCGGCCGCGCGCGCTGGAATTGTTCCGGAAATAAGGCGGGACTTGTGCAAACATTTCGCTTGGCAAGGTGCGGCGGCATCACTAATTAGGCGACAGGCAGGGGTGACGGATGAAGGCTTCCCGTCCCGGCCAACTCCACCATTTGCACCAGGAGCCCGACACAAAGGTCGGCTGCAGGCAGATGCTGGGAACCACTGCCCCGCGCGTTGCGGGCCGGTGGAGAGGGTTGCGCGGCATTTTGAGCAGCATCGTATCGTTAGGCCGCCCCAATTAAGGAAGTGCCTGAGTTGAACAACAACAATCGTGGTAACAACCGCCGGCGCGGACGCAACAACAACGGGCGTCAGCAGGGCAGTGGCGGTGGCCAGCAGCTCAACCGGATCGACAGCCGGGCCCGTGGCAATGCGCCCCAGCTGCTGGAAAAGTATCGCAAGATGGCCCAGGACGCGCACCTGAACGGTGATCGCGTGCAGGCCGAATACTACCTGCAGTTCGCCGACCACTATTTCCGCGTAATCGCCGACACCCGCCTGCGCCAGGAAGAGCAGCGCGCCCGCCAGAACGGCGGCGTTGCCGGTGACCGCTGGCAGGAGCAGGAAGGCGGCGAGGACGACGGCCTGGACTTCAGCGTGGAAGGCGATTTCCCCGCGTTTGACCGCCCGCAGGTGCGCCGCGAGGAGCGTGAGCCCCGCGAGCAGCGCGAGCAGCAGCGTGAACCCCGCGAACAGCGTGAACCGCGCGAACGCTTTGACCGCGACAACCGTGGTGAGCGCGAGGACAACCGCGAACGCAACCGCAATCGCGACGGCGCGCGCGAAGGTGGCCGTGACGAAGGTCGTGACGGGGGCCGCGACGCGGGCCGTGAGGACGGCAATCGTGGCGAAGGCCGCAACGAAGCGCGTAACGAGGGTCGGGGTGAGGGTCGCAACGAGGGTCGGGGCGAACGCCGCCGCCGCTTCGAGCCGCAGGTCGCCATCGAGGAAGCCCTGCCCGGCGAGGGCGTGCGGGCCGACGAGGGCGAGCCGATCGCCGACGTCAGCGACAATCCCTTTGTCCGCGATGCGCGCCCTTCGCGCGGGCTGCGGCCGCGGGGTGCGGGCCGCCAGCGCCGCGACGCCGAATCGGGTGCAGAAGCGCCTGCCGCGTTTGATCCTTCCAGCCTGCCGCCCGCCATCGGCGTGAAGGCCGAGCCGGAAGCGGAGGCCCCTGCCCCCGCCCCGGTTGCAGACGTTGCGACCGAAGAAGCTGCACCTGCACCCAAGAAGCGCGGACGCCCGCGCAAGAACCCGCTGCCCGAGGCCGCCCCTGCGGCCGAGTGACCGCACGATGACCGGGCCCGCCGCCGCTTGCGGCCGGCCCGGCATCGCGGCATAGCGCGGCACCGATGCAGCGCTTCCTGCCCCCCCTGCGCAAGGCCGCGCTGCTGATTGCTGCGGGCGGGCTGGCGGCCACAGGCTTCCAGCCGCTGATGCTGTGGCCGCTGACCCTGGCCGCACTGGCCTTGCTGATCCAACGCATCGCCATCGCGCCCGGGCCGGGCAAGGCGGCGCTGGCCGGCTGGCTATTCGGCGTGGGCCTGTTCAGCATCGGCGACAACTGGATCGCCACGGCTTTCACCTATCAGGCACAGATGCCCGCTTGGCTCGGCTGGATCGCGGTGGTGCTGCTGTCGCTCTACCTTGCAGTCTATCCCATGCTGGCGGCGCTGGCCGCCTGGCTGCTGCACCACCGGCTGCGTGCGGCGCTGGCGCCCGCCTTTGCCGCTTGCTGGATCATCACCGAATGGAT
The DNA here is from genome assembly GCF_029436685.1 of Novosphingobium cyanobacteriorum. Lineage (GTDB taxonomy): Bacteria > Pseudomonadota > Alphaproteobacteria > Sphingomonadales > Sphingomonadaceae > Novosphingobium > Novosphingobium cyanobacteriorum. The sequence continues at coordinate 298,191 of NZ_JAROCY010000005.1, read as the reverse complement.
GCGCGGCTGGGTGTTCACCGGCTTTGCATGGAACCCGCTGGGCATGGTGACGCTGGGCGGGTTCGACCGGCCCGGCCTTGCCCGCATCGCGCCATGGATGGGCACCTATGCCCTGTCCGGGCTGGTCGTCATGCTGGCGGGGTGCTGGCTGACGGCCTTTAATGCGTTTCGTGACGGCAGGCGGCCCGCCGCTGCCGGTCTTGCCATCCTGCCAGCAGCGCTGCTGATGCTGCCGCTCCACGGCGGCAGCGCGCAGGGTACGCTGCCATTTACGCTGGTTCAGCCCGATTTCCGGCAGGAAGCGCTGAACGATCCCGCACAGTTCGAGGCGCAGTTCCGCAAGATTGCCGCGCTATCCCTGCCGACCAAGCCCGGACAGCGGCGGCTGGTGCTGTGGCCCGAAAGTGGCGTGCCCGATTACCTGCGGCCAGGATACGAACCTTACTGGTATCAGGACACCTATGCCGGCGATCCCGACATGGCGCGGGAAAGGCTTGGGCACACCGTGGGCGCGGGCAGCCTGCTGATGACCGGCACCACCGACCTGCAGATCCGCAGGCGCAAGGTGACAGGCGCGTGGAACGTCATCACCGCGCTCGATTCCACCGGCGCGATCCGCGGCAGCTATGCCAAGGCGCATCTGGTGCCCTATGGCGAATACCTGCCGATGCGGCAGTGGCTGGAGCCCATCGGCCTGTCGCGACTGGTGGCGGGCAGCCTGGATTTCCTTCCCGGCCCCGGCGCGCAGACGGTCGATTTCGGCCCCGTCAGCAAGGGCGGCTGGGGCAAGGCCGGATTCCAGATCTGTTACGAGATCATCTTCTCGGGCGAGGTGGTCGATCGTGCGCATCGGCCGGACTACATCTTCAACCCCAGCAACGATGGCTGGTTCGGATCGTGGGGCCCGCCACAGCACCTGGCGCAGGCGCGGATGCGCGCGATCGAGGAAGGACTGCCGGTGCTGCGGTCCACCACCACCGGCATCAGCGCAGTGGTGGATGCCGACGGCGTGGTGCGCGATCATATCGGGCGGCTGCAGCCCGGCCGCATCGACGGGCTGGTTCCGCCAGCCCATGCGCCCACGCTTTTCGCAAGGATGGGTAACATACTTGGACTTGGCTGGGGCGTAGTTCTGCTGCTGCTGGCGCTGGTTGCCAGAGCGCGGCGCAAACGCTAGAGCCCCACATAAAGATTGCTTTATATGGCAATCGCAACAAGGCGAGACCAATGCGCAGCGATTACCTGTTCACGTCTGAAAGCGTTTCCGAAGGCCATCCGGACAAGGTGGCGGACCAGATCAGCGACGCCATCGTCGACCTGTTCCTGTCCAAGGATCCCGAAGCGCGCATCGCCTGCGAGACGCTGACCACCACGCAGCTGGTCGTGCTGGCCGGCGAGATCCGCTGCAAGGGCGTGTACGAGAACGGCGCCTGGGCCCCCGGCGCGCAGGACGAGATCGAGAAGACCGTGCGCGATACGGTGAAGCGCATCGGATACGAGCAGGACGGCTTCCACTGGGAGAAGCTTGAATTCATCAACCGCCTTCACGGCCAGTCCGCCCACATCGCGCAGGGCGTCGACGCCGCCGACAACAAGGACGAAGGCGCGGGCGACCAGGGCATCATGTTCGGTTACGCCACCGACGAGACGCCAGACCTGATGCCGGCGACGCTCTATTACAGCCACAAGATCCTTGAGCGCATGGCGGCGGATCGTCATTCCGGCGCGGCGCCCTTTCTTGAGCCCGACGCCAAGAGCCAGGTCACGCTGCGCTATGAAGGCTCGCTGCCCGTGGCGGCCACGGCTGTCGTCGTTTCCACCCAGCACGCCCCCGGGTATGACGAAGGCGAGAAGGAAGCCGAGCTGCACGCCTATGTGAAGCGGGTGGTGGCAGACGTGATCCCGCCCGTGCTGCTGCGCGAGACCAAATACTACATCAACCCGACGGGTTCGTTCGAGATCGGCGGGCCGGATGGCGACGCCGGGCTGACCGGGCGCAAGATCATTGTCGACACCTATGGCGGCGCATCGCCGCACGGCGGCGGCGCGTTCTCGGGCAAGGACCCGACCAAGGTTGACCGTTCGGCCGCTTACATCACCCGCTATCTGGCGAAGAACGTGGTGGCCGCGAGCCTTGCCACGCGCTGCACGATCCAGATCGCCTATGCCATCGGCGTGTCAGAGCCGCTGTCGCTCTATGTCGATACGCACGGCACCGGCACGGTGGGCGACGACAAGATCGAGCAGGCGATCCTCGCCATCACCCGCCTCGGCGGCCTGACCCCTCGCGCGATCCGCACGCATCTGGGCCTCAACAAGCCGATCTACCGACCGACTGCCGCCTATGGCCACTTTGGCCGCAAGGCCGAGGGCGATTTCTTCCCGTGGGAGCGGCTGGACCTGGTTGACGACCTGAAGGCCGCATTCGCCTGATATCCCGATAGAATCCATCCCCGCCCGCAGGCCCATCCGGCCATGCGGGCACACGGCGTACTGGTGCCAATTCGATCCGAATCGGCGGGACCAAACGCCTTTTCCGGGCGACCAAAGGTGGAACAAGGCACTTTGCCCTTACGGGGCAATGGGTTAGTCTTGGTAACACGGGGTTAGCACGGGTCGGGATAGAACAACGGGATGAAACTTCGCCAGTTCAGGATTCGCCGCCACAGCTTCTTGGCTGCCGCGCTGCTGTTCGCGGTGCCGTCGGTGGTGTTCACCACGCCGCAGGAAGTGCAGAGCCGCGCGCCGGTTACCCTGCAGGACCAGCGCGATCTGGCCATCCAGCAGCAGGTCGAAGCGATCGTGGCGCAGGGCCGTGGGCGCATCGGCGTGGCGGCGATGGACCTCGACGGCGGCGGGCAGATCCTCGTCAATGGCGACATGCCCTTTCCCATGGCGAGCACGGCCAAGATCGCCGTGGCCGCAACTTATCTTTCACAGGTGGAACAGGGCCGGCTGCGGCTGGACCAGCAATGGCCGATGATGGTGCCGGTGGCAGGATCAAAGGGTCCCGTCGCCTCCGTACGCGCAGGTCAGGTGCTGACCGCGCAGGGGCTGATGGAACTGTCCATCACGCGCAGCAACAACGAGGCGACCGACGGCCTGATTGCGGCCGTGGGCGGGGTCCAGGCGGTAAACAACTGGCTGACCAAGACCGGAATCGTCGGCCAACGGCTTGATCACACCATGGCCACGCTGGTGCGTGACGATGGAAAGGTGGACCCGGTGCGGACCATCGATACCCGCACCGCCAGCACGCCGCGCGCCATGCTGGCGCTGCTGAGCGCGATCGACCGTGGAAACGCGCTGAGCCCCGAAAGCCGTGCCGTGCTGCTTGATACGATGACCCGCACCAGCACCGGCCGCAACCGCATCCGCGCCGGCCTGCCCGAAGGCACGCTGGTGGCGCACAAGACCGGGACGCTTTCGGGCGTTACCGACGACGTTGGCATCGTGCGCCTGCCCGACGGGCGGCATCTGGCGATGGTGGTGTTCGTGACCGGGCCGGAAGGGCACACCGCCCATGCCGGGCTGATCGCGCAGGTCGCCCGCACGCTCTATGAAGGGTACAGCCAGCCGCTCGGCCGGGCGAACCAGGAACTGGTCCGCCGCTGACGGACCGGCCTTGGGCTGAAACGACAAGGGCGCCTTCGGGCGCCCTTTTTCGTGCGTACGATGCGAAAAGCCGCGCCTTTGCCCCACATAAGAAAAGGGGCACGGTCGCGCGCGCAACCGTGCCCCTCTATCTGTAATGTAACCTGCCCTTGCGGGCGGGAATTACATCTTCGCAGCTTCGCTCGCGTCAGCGGCGGCTTCCGAAGCGGCGCCCGAAGCGTCAGCAGCTTCCGAAGCAGCGTCCGAGGCTTCAGCAGCAGCTTCGGTGGCAGCTTCAGTGGCTTCGGCGGTCTTTTCCGACGAGCAGCCGGCGAGGGCGAAGGCGGTGCCGGCGACAGCGGCGAGGATGAGCTTGCGCATGCGTTACAATCCCTGGATTGAAGTGAACCGCGCCGGGCAAGCAGCCCGCCGCAAAGCCTACTCTGGCGGTAGACTTCGGGACCCCAATTAATGGGCAATTCATCGCCTTGCAAGCACAAGACGTATGCATTGTGACATGACCTCAACAAGGTGTGGGCGGGCAAGGCTTTTTTTCCCGCGTTTGGCCTGCGGCGAAACGCCCTTTCGGCGCGGCAAACCGTTTTCACCCGATACCGGATTGTTCATGATCCACAGGTCAGGCGCATGGCGCTTTCGCCCGCGCGCCAGTGCCGCTAACACGCAGGCATGGACACCCCAGACAGTTCGAAGCGCCACCTCTATCTGGTGGACGGTTCCGCCTACATTTTCCGCGCCTATCACCGGCTGCCACCGCTGACCAACCCGCGCGGCGTGCCGGTGGGCGCGGTCTATGGCTACACCACCATGCTGTGGAAACTGGCGGAAGACCTGCACAAGGCCGATGGGCCCACGCACCTTGCGGTGATCCTCGACAAGGGATCCACCACCTTCCGCAATGCGCTGTACGACCAGTACAAGGCCAACCGCCCCCCGCCACCGGAAGATCTGGTCCCGCAGTTCCCGTTGATCCGCGACGCCACGCGCGCCTTCAGCCTTGCCTGCATCGAGGAGGACGATCTCGAAGCGGACGACCTGATCGCCAGCTATGCCCGCGAAGCGACCCGGCTGGGCTGGGACGTGACGATCGTCTCTTCGGACAAGGACCTGATGCAGCTGGTCGGCACCTGCAGCGAAGGCGGCGGGTGCATCGACATGCTCGACACCATGAAGAACCTGCGCATCGGCATTCCCGAAGTGATCGAGAAGTTCGGCGTGCCGCCCGAACTGGTGGGCGACGTGCTGGCGCTGATGGGTGATTCGGTGGACAACGTGCCCGGCATCCGTGGCATCGGCCCGAAGACGGCGACCAAGCTGATCCAGGAGCACGGCGGGCTGGAAAACGCGCTGGCCGCCGCGCCAGCGATGAAGGCGGGCAAACTGCGCGAGAGCCTGATCGAACAGGCCGAGATGGCGCGCCTTTCGCGCGTGCTGGTGGCGCTGAAGGAAGATTGCCCGCTGCCGATCCCGCTGGAGGACTTTGCGCTGGGGCAGATCCCGCGTGACCCGCTGGCGGCGTTTCTGGAAGAGCATGGCTTCACCAGCCTGCTGCGCCGCCTGGACGACGGCAAGGGCAGCCCCGGACCGAAGACGCAGCTGAACCCGGCCAAGCCCGAAACCGGCGCCGCCCCGGCCGCGCCGCAGGGCAGCCGCCAGCCGCTGCCGGCGTGGCCCACAGTAGATCTTGCCGCCTATCAGTGCGTGCAATCGATGGGCGAGCTGCAGCAATGGATCGCCCGCGCCTTTGCCGCGCGGGTGGTGGCCATCGACACCGAAACCAGCGCGCTCGATTCGATGCAGGCGGACCTGGTGGGGATCAGCATGGCGCTGGGCCCCAACGATGCCTGCTACATCCCGCTGGGCCACCGTGGCACCGACATGTTTGCCGAAATGCCGCTGCAGCTGGACCGCGCCGAGGCTGTGGCGGCGCTCAAGCCGCTGCTGGAGAGCGATGCGGTGCTGAAGGTGGGGCAGAACATCAAGTATGACCTGACCGTGCTGGCGCGCCACGGCGTGGACGTCGCCCCCATCGACGACACCATGGTCATGTCCTTCTGCCTGGATGCCGGGCGCAGCGAGACGGGCATTGCCGGGCATGGCATGGACGAATTGGCCGATCGCCACCTTGGCCATACGACGATGACCTTCAAGGAGCTGTGCGGCACCGGCAAGAAGGCGATCTCGTTCGCCGAAGTGCCGCTGGCCGACGCCACGCGCTATGCGGCGGAGGACGCGGACGTGACGTGGCGCCTGCACCGCCTGTTTGCCCCGCGTCTGCTGGAAGAGGGCGGCACCCGCATCTACCAGCGCGTGGACCGGCCGCTGGTGACGGTTGTTGCTGGCATGGAGCGCGCGGGGATCAAGGTCGATCGTGAACGGCTGGCCGGGCTATCCGCCACCTTCACCACGCGCATTGCCGAACTTGAAGCGGTGATTCACGAGAAGGCCGGTGGCCCCTTCACCATCGGCAGCCCCAAGCAGCTGGGCGAGGTGCTGTTCGACCGGCTGGGCTACAAGGGCGGGAAAAAGGGGAAGACCGGCCAATATTCGACAGACCAGTCCGTACTGGAAGGACTGGCGGCGCAGGGCGCGGAAGTCGCCACGCTGGTGCTGGAATGGCGACAACTGTCCAAGCTGAAATCGACCTATACCGAGGCGCTGCAGGCGGCGATCAACCCGCAGACCGGCCGTGTCCACACCAGCTATAGCCTGGTTGGCGCGCAGACCGGGCGACTTTCCTCGAACGAGCCGAACCTGCAGAACATCCCGATCCGCACCGAGATCGGCCGCCAGATTCGCGACGCCTTCGTGGCTGAGCAGGGCAACGTGCTGCTGGCGGCGGACTACAGCCAGATCGAACTGCGGCTGGCTGCGCACATGGCGGACGTGCCTGCGCTGAAAGAAGCCTTTGCCGGCGGAGAGGACATCCACGCGCGCACTGCCATGGAGATGTTCGGCACCGTGGACCGCGACACGCGCGGGCGCGCCAAGACGATCAACTTCGCCATCCTTTATGGCATCAGCCGATGGGGCCTTGCCGGGCGGCTGGGCTGCACAGCCGAAGAGGCGCAGGCGATGATCGACCGCTATTTCGAACGCTTCCCCGGCATCCAGCGCTATATCCACGATACCCTCGAGAAGGTGCGCGAGTGCGGCTATTCCGAGACGCTGTTCGGCCGCAAGACGTGGTTCCCCCGGATCAATTCCAAGAACCAGGCCGAGCGCCAGGGCAGCGAGCGCGCCGCGATCAACGCGCCGATCCAGGGCACCAGCGCCGACATCATCAAGCGTGCGATGGCGCGGATGGGCCCTGCCCTGATCGAAGCCGGGTTGCCCAACGTGCGCATGCTGCTGCAAGTGCACGACGAACTGGTGTTCGAACTGCCCGAAGGCGATGTCGAGGCGGCGCGGCCGGTGATCGAACGGGTGATGGCGGGCGCGGCCGAGCCATCGGTGAGGCTGACCGTGCCGCTGGGCGTGGAAATTGGCACCGGCCTTTCATGGGGCGCGGCGCACTGACCTTGGCCTGATTGGAAGTACCCCGCCGGGGCAGTCCGGCGGGAGCTCTTCAGCCCTTCTTGCCGACAATGCGGGCGATCTCGCCCGCCACCATCTTTTCGACCATCGGCGGCAGGTTCTTGTCCAGCCATTCGGCCAGCATCGGGCGCAGCATGTCGCGCACCAGGCCTTCCAGCGAGGTTTCACCTGAACGCACGATCTGCGGCTGCGCACCGGGCTGCGACAGCATGGCCAGCGCCGCCAGCGAATCACGCATCGAAGCGGTGGTGCTTTCGGGCAGCAACGGGCTTTCGTTGATCGACATGGCGGTCTCGTCCCCTTCGTCCGCTTGCGGCTCGTCGTCGAAATCGTCTTCGTGCAGGTCCACAGCGGCTTCGGGCGCGGCAGGTTCCGCCGGCACGAACCGGTCGGCACCCATGATCTGCGCCGCCACTTCGGTCAGGTCGAGCACGTCGGCACCGCCGCGCGCAACTGCGGGGCCTGCGGCCGGCGCGGATGCCGCTTCACGCCGGGCACGCGCCTGGGCCGCCTCGGCGCGGTTGTCGCGCGCGATCACCTTCTTGATCGATTCCAGGATTTCCTCGACCGACGGTTCACCAACCTGGCGCATGCTTCGTCCAACCCCCTGCTTGCGGCCGCCCCTACTTGCTGCCCTGTTGGAGGAAGCGGATGCGGCCTGCCAGTCCGGTTCTTTCCGAATCGGCACGCCCCATCGCTTCATGGCATGGGCTGCTCGCGGATTGTCGCATCCTGCGCGGGCGAGTCAACGGTCCGGGTGGACTGTGCCTTGGGAGCAGGATCATGCGCCCAGTCCCAGATCTTGCCGCGAACCCGCTCGTAATTGACGTTGGGATCATAGAGCGCGGCGTTGCCCAGTTCGGCATCGAGCGAAAGATCCTTTGCCTGCGCCTTGCCCATGGCGGCCAGCAGGTTGAACCCGGCGACGTAGGCATTCCGCCGCGCCGCAACCAGTTGCACCTGCGCGCGCAGCAGTTCCTGCTCGGCATCGAGGATGTTCAGGATCGTGCGGTTGCCAACGGTGTTTTCCGCACGCACGCCTTCGAGGCTCAGCGCAGCGGCGTCCACCGCCGTCTGGTTCATGGCGATCACGTCGTTCGCCGCCTTCCAGTTGGTGAAGGCAGCGCGCACGGTGGCGACGACCTGCCGCTCCACGCCGATTTCCTGCTCCAACGCCGCGCCTTCCCGCGCCTGGGCCTGGCGTTCACGCGCGGCGGGCAAGCCACCCTGGAACAGCGGAATCGAGGCCTGCACGCCCGCCTGCGCGGTCGTCTGGCTTTGCGCAGTAGGCACGCCGGCCGGACTGCCGAGCGAACCGAGGTAGTTGGTGTAGTTGCCTGCGGTGAATACCGAAATACGCGGCAGGCGGCCGGCCCCGGCAACCTTCACGTCATAACCGGCGGCCTTGCTCCGTTCGCGCGCGGCAGCCAAGTCCGGATTGGCATCCACCGCCACGTCCACCGCATCATCCGGATTCGACGGCAGGCCGGCGAGCGGCGGCGGCGGCTGCAGGTCCACCGGTGGCGCGCCCACGATCTGGATATAGCGTTCGCGGCTGGCGACAAGGTTGGCCTCCGCCGTGCGCAGGTCCCCCCGCGCGAGGGCGAGACGTGAGTTCGACTGCGCCACGTCGGTGCGGGTCACGTCGCCGATCTCGAACCGATCGCTGGTCGCGCGCAGGTTCACTTCCAGTACGGAAACGTTGTTGCGGTTCAGGCCGACGATCGCCTCATCACGGATCACGTCCATATAGGCGGCGACGACCTGGCTGAACACGCCGCTTTCCACCCCGCGCAAGTCCGCCTGCCCGGCAATGACCCGGGTCTTGGCGGCGCGGATGGAGTTCTTGACCGAGCCACCGGCGAAGATCGGCAGTGACAGCTGCAGGTCGTTGGAAACGACGCGGCTGGGCGCCAGGAAGTTGTTCGCCGTCTGCTTGACGAACTCGGTATAATTGGAGGTGGCCTGCAGCGAAGGCAGTGCCGAGGCCCGTGCGATCGGCACGTTTTCGTCATTGGCGCGCTGGTTGGCGCGTGCCGCCTGCAGGTCCGGGTTGGTCTGATAGGCGTTGATCAGTGCCCCGCGCAGGTCATCCGCCTGTACGGCACCGAGCGGAATCGCCATGGCCGCCCCGGTCAGCAGGGCGCGAAGCACAGGTCGTTTCATAAAGCTCAGAAGCTCCAGCTCTGCTTCGCGACAAATTCCGGCAATATCGCGAAGTCCGCCTCGCCCAGCGCGGTGAAGGCCACCTCGCCCGCCACCTTGCGGCCGATCTCCAGGCGGGTGACGCCGCGATCGACCATGCCGGTCACGATCCGGCCTTCCGCAGCCAGAGCGGCGGAAAGCGCATCGGGCACCACCTCGATGGCTCCATCCACCAGCACCAGCGTAAAGGGACCGCCCGCGGTCCAATCGCCATCCGGGGCGACCTGCGTCACGCTGGCGACCATCTGGCTGGCGAGCGCCGCCAGATAGCCATTGCGCGAAACGACCAGCACCGTGTCCGCCGCCACCGGCGCAGCGGCGGTGAGCATCTGGCCATGGGTCAGCGCAGGTGACAGCACGCCCGCATCGCCCAGCGGCACGGCCCGATCGATATAGGCGACTGCCCGACGCTCTGCCGGTACGTAGTCTTCGCGCGCCACCGAGGCGAAGGCGGCGAGGATGGCCGGGTCGTTCACGCCGCTGACGCGCAGCTGGCTGTCGATCATGGCGCGGCGGGCTGAAGAAAATTCGCCTTCGGCCGGGCGATCTTGCACCAAGTTCATGAAATCCCTCATCTGCGAACAGTGTGTGATGCGCCGCCGGGCGCTGCAACCGCGCTGCGCGGTCTCGTCAATCCGCCCTTAGAATATCGCTTTGCCCGCGCCAAGCGCTTTGCATGTCGCCGGTCGGCGCGTAAGGGGCCTCCATCGAACGACGACTTGAGGGAGTCTCCTGGCAATGGGCGAGATGGTGACGATCCGCGAAGCGGACCTGATCGAGAGCGTGGCCGACGCGCTGCAGTATATCAGCTATTTCCACCCGATGGATTACATCCGCGCACTGGGCGAGGCCTACAAGGCCGAGCAGGGCCCTGCGGCGAAGGACGCCATCGCCCAGATCCTGACCAACAGCCGCATGTGCGCCGAAGGCCACCGGCCGATTTGCCAGGACACCGGCATCGTCAACGTGTTCATCCAGTGGGGCCAGGATTGCCGACTGGAATCGGACATGAGCCTGCAGGACGTGGTCGATGAAGGCGTCCGCCGCGCATACATGAACCCGGACAACAAGCTGCGCGCCTCTGTGCTGGCCGATCCCGCCTTCACCCGCCGCAACACCCGCGACAACACTCCCTGCGTGCTCCATGTCGACATGGTGAAGGGCAACAAGGTCGTGGTCGACGTGGCGGCCAAGGGCGGCGGCAGCGAAAACAAGTCCAAGTTCAAGATGATGAACCCCAGCGAAAACATCGTCGACTGGGTGATCGAGATGCTGCCGCAGATGGGCGCCGGCTGGTGCCCGCCGGGCATGCTCGGCATCGGCATCGGCGGCACCGCCGAACACTGCGTGCTGCTGGCCAAGAAGGCGCTGATGGAGCCGATCGACATGGCCCAGCTGAAAGAGCGGGGTCCGCAGAACGATATCGAGCGCATGCGCATCGAAATCTTCGACAAGGTCAACGCACTGGGCATCGGCGCGCAGGGCCTGGGCGGGCTTTCCACGATCCTCGACGTGAAGATCATGGATGCGCCCTGCCACGCCGCGGGCAAGCCGATCGCCATGATCCCCAACTGCGCCGCCACCCGCCACGCGCACTTTTCGCTCGATGGCTCCGGCCCGTCGTTCCTCGAACGGCCCAAGCTGGACGAATGGCCCGAAGTCCACTGGGCGCCCGACAGCGCGGCCAAGCGCGTGAACCTTGACACGCTGACGCAGGAAGAGGTGCAGGGCTGGAAGGCGGGTGACCGCCTGCTGCTCAACGGCAAGATGCTCACCGGCCGCGACGCTGCGCACAAGCGGATCAAGGACATGCTGGCCAAGGGCGAGGAACTGCCCGTCGATTTCAAGGGCCGCGTGATCTATTACGTCGGCCCGGTCGACCCGGTGCGGGACGAAGTCGTCGGCCCCGCCGGCCCGACCACGGCCACGCGCATGGACAGCTTCTCCGACACCATGCTCGACCTTGGCCTGCTGGCCAGCGTGGGCAAGGCCGAGCGCGGCCCCGCCGCCACCCAGTCCATCGCCAACCACAAGAGCGCCTATCTGATGGCAGTGGGCGGCGCGGCCTATCTCGTTGCCCGCGCGATCAAGGAAGCCAAGGTCGTCGGGTTTGAGGACCTTGGCATGGAGGCGATCTACGAATTCACCGTGGCCGACATGCCGGTGACCGTGGCCGTCGACAGCGAGGGCCAGAACGTCCACCAGCTCGCCCCGCTGGTTTGGAAGAGGAAGATCGCCGAGGAAAAGCTGCTGGCCTGATCCGGCCATTTCAGGTGGCTGGATTCCACCAACGGCGGAATCCAGCCGACCAGCGCACTGGCATTCCGTGCGCCCTGCGGTAGACCGGCACGATGGCCAGCGCCGCACCGGAGCATGAACCCCTTCCCCATCCACCCGCCCGACAGGTGATCCTGTCGGCGGTGGCGCTGTGGCTCACCTACTTCGTGCTGATCACCCTGCGCGGGCTGGTGGCCGAAATGGGCGAGTTCAACGAACTGCTGTGGCGGCGCGCGCTGGTGACGCTGGCCGGAATCGCGGTGACGCTGGTCGCCTGGCCGGTCCTGCGCCGGTTCGACGGCCGGTCGCTGGGCGTGCGCGTGGCTGCGGCGCTGGTGATCATGCTGCCCGCCGCCCTCGCCCTCGCGGTTGTCAACCAGCAGGCCTTCGCCCCGGTGGAAGCGCGAATGCTGCAGCAGGAGATAGAGAAGGCGAAGCAGGAAGCCGCCCCCGCGCCGGAGGCGAGCGATTCAATCACGATCAACCTGCCCAAGGTGCAGATTCGTCGCGATCTGTCCGGCAACGTGCTGGTGGACATGGGCGATGCCGTGCAGCCTGCCCGCCCCGCGCCGGTGACAGTGCCGGAACCGCCTGCACCACCTGCCCCTCCTGCTCCACGGGTTGCCCCGGCGCCGATCACCGCACCCGCCCCACCAGCCCCACCCGCTCCCGATTTTCCCATCGCGATCCGCAAGAATCCCGATGGCAGCTCTATCCTCACCGCGCCGGGCGGGGTGATGATCCGCCGCAACGCCGATGGCACCGCCGAAATCCGCACCAACGGCGTGGTGGTGCAGACCGACGAGGATGAGGCGAATGACCTCGCTCGCGATCTGGAGGAAGCCCGCGCCCAGGCCGAACAGGCACGTGGCATGGCCGATGAGGCACGGCAGGAAGCCGAGGAGGAAGCGCGCCAGTCGGTGGAGGATGCCCTGGCCGCTGCCGGATTGCCTGCGCCGGCAGCCCGGTCCGTGCGCTCGAAGGCGGCTCCCGCGCAGGCGCGCCCTGCCGCCAGGCCTGCAACCCGGCCCGCTGCCGGGCCAGCGCCGGAAAGGGCCGCGGCCAAACCCGCTCCGCAATCTTCGCCAAGCGCCACTGCGCAGCCCGCGCCCGGATCAAAGGTCACCGTCATCACCAAGATGGTGCACAAGGACGAGGGCCTGTGGCGCCAGCTGACCGACGTTGCACTGGGGCGCTATTTCCTGCTGATCGCTTGGGCGGCGCTCTACCTCGCGCTCGGCAATGGCGAGATGGCGCGCGCAGCAGAGCGTCGCGAAGGCGAGTACCGCCGCGCCGCCAAGGCCGCCGAGCTCAAATCGCTGCGCTATCAGGTCAACCCGCACTTCCTGTTCAACACGCTCAACTCGCTGTCCGCGCTGGTCATGGTCGGGCGCAGCGAGCAGGCGGAGCGGATGATCCAGACGCTGTCGGGCTTCTACCGCCAGAGTCTGACCGCCGATCCCACCGCCGATGTGCCGCTCGCCGACGAAATCGCGCTGCAGCGCGCCTATCTCGAGATCGAGGCCGTGCGCTTTCCCGAGCGGCTGCGCTGCGAATTCGACATCCCGCCGGCGCTGGAAAACGCCTGCGTGCCCGGCATGATCCTGCAGCCGCTGGTCGAAAATTCGATCAAGTACGCCGTGTCCGCCACCACGCGCCCGGTTACCATCCGCATCACGGCGCGCGAGGCGGAAGGCCTGCTGGTGCTGACCGTGGCGGATGACGGCCCCGGCGGTGGCGCGACCGAGGGCGGCACCGGCATCGGCCTTGCCAACGTGCGCAACCGGCTGGAAGCGCGCTTTGCGGAAAAGGGCAGCGCGGAAGGCGGGCCACTGCCTGCTGGCGGTTACGCTACCGTCCTTACCCTTCCTGTGGTATGGAAAGACTGCTGAATCAGGATGTTGGGGGGCTGATGCGGACGCTGATCGTGGATGATGAGCCGCTGGCGGTGGAGAGGATGCAGATCCTGTGTTCGCGCATTCCGGCATTGCAGGTGGTCGGCACCGCCAGCGACGGCGCGCAGGCGCTGCGCCTGATCGAGGCGCTGACCCCCGATCTCGTGCTGCTCGACATGACGATGCCCGAGGTCGACGGCCTTTCGGTGGCGCGCATCCTGTGCACCGCCGCGCATCGCCCGGCCGTGATCTTCGTGACCGCGCACGACGATTTCGCGGTGGAAGCTTTCGACTGCGACGCGGTGGACTATGTACTCAAGCCCGTGGCCCAGGAACGGCTCGAACGCGCTGTCGCCCGCGCCGAGGCACGCCGCAGCGCCCAGAAAGGACTTGGGCCCGAACTCGCGCCCGAACCCACGCCCAGCCAGTGGATCGAGGAATTCTGGGTCCCCCACCGCAGCGAGTTGATCCGCATCGCGGTTTCGGATGTCGATCGCATCGATGCCGAGCGGGACTATGTGCGGCTGCACGTGGGCGAACGCTCCTACCTGCTGCTTCACACCATCCAGGGGCTGGAAGACCGGCTCGACCCCACCCGCTTCATCCGCCTCCACCGCTCCACCATCGTCCGCCGCGATCGCATCGCCGGCCTGAAGCACGATGGCCTTGGCGTCTGGTCCGCCGAGCTCGCCGACGGCACCCTGCAACGCATCGGCCGCACCTACCTACCCAACGCCAAGGCAATGGCAGGTCGGTAGGCACCAGATAGTTCAGGCTCGGGGCGCCTGCCGCCGATAGCTCAACGCCTCGGCCACATGCACCCGGCCCACCGTATCCGCCCCGGCGAGATCCGCAATCGTGCGCGCCACGCGCAGCATGCGGGTGTAACCGCGCGCGGACAGGCGCATCGCCTCGGCCGCCTGCAGCATCAACTTGCGCCCCGGCTCGTCCGGCGTGGCGAAGCGGTCCAGCAAGTCGCCATCCAGTTCGGCATTGCTGCGCTTGCCCGAACCCTCCAGCCGCGCCGTCTGGACCGCGCGCGCCGCCGCCACCCGCGCCGCCACTTCGTCTGACCCTTCGGCCGGTGGCGGCAAGGCAAGGTCGGCGGCGGAGACCGGGTCCACCTCCACGTGCAGATCGATGCGGTCCAGCAGCGGCCCGCTAATCTTGCTCTGGTAATCCCCGGCACAGCGCGGCGCGCGGCTGCAGCCCAGTGCCGGATCGCCGAGGTGCCCGCAGCGGCAGGGATTCATCGCCGCCACCAGTTGCACCCGCGCCGGAAAGGTCACGTGTGCATTGGCCCGCGCGACCGTTACCTCGCCCGTCTCCAGCGGCTGCCGCAGCGAATCGAGCACCGCGCGCTGGAACTCGGGCAATTCGTCGAGGAACAGCACGCCCAGATGCGCCAGGCTCACCTCCCCCGGCCGCACTTTCAACCCGCCGCCGGTCAGCGCCGCCATCGATGCCGAATGGTGCGGGCTGCGGAACGGGCGCACCCGGCTGATCCGCCCGTCCTCCAGCGTGCCTGCCACGCTCGCCACCATGGAAACTTCCAGCGCTTCCGCCGGGGTCAGGTCGGGCAGGATACCTGGCAGGCATGACGCCATCAGCGATTTGCCCGCACCAGGAGGCCCGATCATCAGCAGGTTGTGCCCCCCGGCTGCCGCGATCTCCAGTGCGCGCTTGGCGGTCTCCTGCCCCTTCACCTGCTTCAGGTCGGCCATGCGCCGCGCCGGTTCGACCTCCCCCTGCGGTGGCGCGGGGATGCGGTGGGTGCCTTTCAGGTGGTTGAGCAGGCCGATCAGGTCTGGCGCGGCGATTACCGGGATGCCGCTGGCCCAGCTCGCTTCTGCCCCTTGCGCCATGGGGCAGACCAGCCCCTTTTCCTGCCCGCCCGCGTGCAGCGCGGCCAGCAGCACGCCGGGACTGGGTATGATGCGCCCGTCCAGCGCCAGTTCGCCCACCGCCACGTATTCCGAGATCGTCTCGCGATCGACCACGCCCATCGCCGCCAGCAGCGCCAGCGCGATCGGCAGATCGTAATGCGAACCCTCCTTGGGCAGGTCCGCCGGGGAGAGGTTGACCGTGATCCGCTTGGGCGGCAGCGACAGGCCCATCGCCGCCAGCGCGGAATGCACCCGCTCGCGGCTTTCCCCCACCGCCTTGTCAGGCAGGCCAACCACGCGGAACGCCGGCAGGCCGGGCGCGATCTGGCACTGCACTTCCACCGCGCGCGCCTCCAGCCCGAGATAGGCGACCGTCGAAACCAGCGCGACCATGTGTGCGAACCCCTTCCGCTACGCAGCATTACGTAGTCAGCGAGGCAAAGGAAGGCGTTCCGCCAAAACGGTGCGAAATCTCGCCCAACCGGCAGTTGCTGTTAACCGCGTTCCTTCGCGGTTCGGCAAAGTGCGCGGGCCGAATGTGGCACCATGCGCCGCCTGCTGTGCCTGTTCCTGTGCCTGATTGCCCTGCCTGCATCCGCCCAGCAGGTCAGTGTGCGCACCTGGACAGATGAACAGGGCGTGCGCTGGACCGAGACGACCACAGTGGAGGTGGTCGACGAGGATTCCGCGCCGGGAAGCGACCGCCTGGTCCCGCTTTCCGGCGCCTCCTCACCGGTTGCAGGCATCGCCCGGTTCGGCCCCTTCATGGTGGTGGACGAGACCCATGCGGCGCTGATCGCCGAAACCGATGGACGAAGCCCGGCTGATTTCCGTGCCATGCTTGCCACTTACCCCGGCATCGCCGTGCTGCAGATGGTCGATTGTCCCGGCACCGTTGACGATACTGCCAACCTCGCCGTGGGACGCCTGATCCGCGCACGGGGCATCGCCACCGAAGTGCCGGCAGGCGGCTCGGTTCGGTCCGGCGCGGTCGAACTGTTCCTTGCAGGCGCGACTCGCCATGCCGCGCCTGATGCCGAATTCGCAGTGCACGCGTGGGAAGACGATGACGGCCGCCAGCCCGGCGACTTCGCTGCCAGCGATCCGGCCAACGCCGCCTACCTGCGCTATTACCGCGAAATGGGGCTCGCCCCCCAACGCGCCGCAGCGTTCTATGCGCTGACCAACTCGGTGCCCAATGAACAGGTGCTGTGGCTGCGCACGGCCGACATTGCGCAATACGTGACGCTGAACTGACCTTCGCCGCAAGATTATTGCCACGAAAATCAGATAAAACCGCACCACGTTGCGAAGCGGAGCGGCTGTCTTGCCAAGCCCGTGGCAGGCGTTAAGCCGATGCCATGACATCACTTTCCCGCGCGATCGCCTCGCTTCCGCTGACGGCGCTGGCCCTGCTGGCTGCTCCAGCCCTCCATGCCCAGGCTCCTGCCTCCCCGATGACGGCACAGGACCTCGTCACGCTCGACAGGCTTGGCGGAACCGCAGTCTCTCCTGATGGATCATGGGTCGTCTTTGCCCGAACCGTCACTGATCCGCAGAGCTACAAGCGGACGACCTCGCTCTGGATCAAAAGCGTGGCAAAGCCGGCCCAGCCGCCCGTGCGCCTCCCCCTGCCCGATGGCGCAAGCGAACCCGCGTTCGATCGCAATGGCCGCCTTTACTACCTCGCCGAAGGCAAGCCCGATGCGGCATCCGACGCAGTCGGCCAGGTCTGGTCCGTCGCGCTCGATGCCGCAGGGGTGGTCTCCGGCACCCCCGTGCAGGTCTCCGCCTTCAAGGCCGAAGTATCCGGCTTCAAGCTCTCGCCCGATGGCCGCCGCATTGCGGTGTGGGGTGATCTGGCGCGCGATTGCGCCACGTTCGGTGGCTGCGCGGAAGGCAACGCCGCTCTCACCGGCCCCGGCAGCGGGCGGCTTTACCGCGATGGTGCGGGCTTTGTTCGCCATTGGGATCAATGGGAAACACCGGGCAACTACAGCCGCATCTTCACCTTCGCGCTCACCACGCAGGGCGCGGTCGATCCCGCCACCGGCAAGCCTGCCGATGGCCCCGCTGGCGCAGGTGCGCTCGTCGGCGATGCCCCGACCAAGCCCTTCGGCGATGGTGCGGAAGTCGCATGGTCAGCCGATTCCAGCGCCCTCGTCTTCGCCGCACGTCGGGCCGACCGTGACGAGCCCCGCAGCACGAACGTCGACCTGTGGTGGTCCGCGCTCGATGGCAGCGCGCCAACGAACCTGACCGAATTGAACAAGGCAACCGACACCATGCCCGCCTTCTCCCCCGACGGGCGCTGGCTGGCGTGGGCAGCAATGACACGCCCGGGCTATGAAAGCGACAAACTGGATGTCTGGCTGCTTGACCTAACGACGAAGGAATGGCGTCCTCTGACAGGGGACTGGGACCGCTCGCCCACCTCGCTGCAGTGGACGCCCGATGGCAAGGCGCTGATCGCCACGGCGGAAGATGTGCTCGACACCCCCGCCTTCCGCATCGATCCCGCCAGTGGCAAGGTCACCCGGCTGTCGCTGGCAGGAACCCGCGAAGGCAACATCGGCCATGTCACCCCGCTGAAGGATGGCCGCCTGCTCTTTGCGCGCGACACCATCGATACCCCGGCCGAGCTCTATATCGGCAAAGCGGGCAAGACGCCTGTGCGCCTTACCGATCTCAACACCACCCGCCTTGCTGCCAAGGGACAGGTTTCCACCCGTCGCTTCAACTTCAAGGGCGCGAACGGTGACACCGTGTGGGGCCAGATCGTCAAGCCGGCCGGCTTTACCGGAAAGCTGCCCGAGGTCCTTCTGGTCCACGGTGGCCCGCAGGGCTCGTTCAACGATTCGTGGTCTTTCCGCTGGAACCCCCGTACCATCGCCAGCCAGGGCTATGCCGCAGTCACGATCGATTTCCACGGTTCCACCGGTTACGGACAGGCTTTCGTTGACGCGATCAACCAGGATTGGGGCGGCAAGCCGCTGGAAGACCTGCAGAAAGGCCTTGCCGCCGCCGAAGCGCTCGATACCCAGATCGATGGGGCGAATGCCTGCGCCATGGGCGCCAGCTATGGCGGTTACATGATGAACTGGATCGAAGGCGCATGGCCCGACCGGTTCAAGTGCATCGTGCAGCATGATGGCGTCTTCGATGCGCGCGCCATGGCCTATGAAACCGAAGAGCTGTGGTTCGACGAATGGGAGCACGGCGGCAAGACCTACTTCGAGGCGCCCGAAGCCTATGAGAAGTGGAACCCGGTGAACCTCGTCACCAAGTGGCAGACGCCGATGCTGGTTATCACCAGCGAAAAGGACTTCCGCATCCCCTATACCCAGGGCCTCGCCGCCTTCACCGCGCTGCAGACGCGCAAGGTGCCCAGCGAACTGCTCGTCTTCCCAGACGAGAACCACTGGGTGCTGAAGCCGAAGAACTCGCTGCAGTGGCACCGCACCGTGTTTTCATGGCTCGGCCGCTGGCTGCGCGGTGACGGGCGGGATTAAGGCGAAGCGGACCCATGGCCAAGCCCGATCCGGCGCTGCTCGATCCTGCGCGCTATCCCTTCGTGCACGAAATCGGCACCCGCTTTGCCGATCTCGATCCGAATGACCACATCAACAACGTGGCCATGGCCGCGCTGCTGGAGGATGGCCGCGTCCGCTTCAACGCGGCCGCGGGGGTGGGCCGGGCAAGGCCGAAATTGCGGTTCATGGTGGCCAGTGTCGCCATCGATTACCTTGCGCAGGCGCATTACCCGGGCACGATGACCTGCCATTGCGGTGCCGCCTCGCTGGGTCGCACCAGCTTTGCCATCCAGCAACTGTTGCGCCAGGGCGATCGCGCCGTTGCCGTGGCGCGCACCGTGGTGGTGTGCACGGATGGACAGCGGCCCACTCCGCTGCCCGATTCCCTGCGCGGCGCCTTCGACAGCTGGATGATACGATGACGAATTCCGAAGAGATTCTGCAGGCTGAACGCGCATTGGAGCAGCTCGGCGGCTTCAACCCGCAGCGCCACATCCTGCTCTGCGCCGGTCCGGAAAAGGACAAGTGCGCCCCCCGCGCCGTGGGTGACGAGGCGTGGAACTACCTCAAGAAACGTCTCGGCGAACTCAAGCTCGGCGGCGCGCAGGGCATACTGCGCAACAAGGTCGGATGCCTGCGCGTCTGCCTCGTCGGCCCGGTCGCCGTCGTCTACCCTGACAACGTGTGGTACCATTCCTGCACCCCGCCAGTGCTGGAACGCATCATCCAGGAACACGTGATCGGCGGCGTGCCGGTTGAGGATTTCCGGCTAAAGCCGCCGGCCTGATCGGCGGCGCTGGTCGCCATCCCGATCCGATCCGCGCTTAACCCCAGCTGTCGTTCTCGAACCGGTCGTCGATCGCCTCGTCGTGCCCCGTGCCGCTCGACAGGAACAGCAGGCCCATCAGCGCGCCGACCAGCATGATCATCAGGCCAAAGCCCAGCGCGGTGGCGATGTAGAGGTGGATCGAGGCGAAGCCCACATCCTGATACAGCCAGGTCCACACCCCCGCGATCACCAGTGCGCTCAGCAGGCCCACCCAGCGCATCATCGACCGGAACCGTGCCCAGGCATGGGCCGCGTTGTGCGGATCATCCAGCGGAGAGATTCGGGACAGGGGATCGTGGGACATCGGAAGTCTCCATGCGCGGGATGCGGCGCAGTGGCAATTCTTTTGGCAAAGCCGGCCGAAAGGAGGCCGCATACGCGATTGCGGCCCTTTGAGAACGTGCGCGATGGTGGCATGATCCCTTTTCGAGATCGGCTGCGAAAGCCGTCCGCAGGGGAAAAGGAGGATGCCATGACGATTGGCAACGTGATCGCCGGACGTTCGGGCGATGTATGGCGCTGCCATGCCGACCAGACTGTGGCCGAAGCCGTGGAAGTGCTGGCGAAGAAGCGCATCGGTGCGCTGCCGGTGGAAGATGGCGATGCCGCCGTCGCCGGAATCTTTTCGGAACGCGACGTGCTGTATTGCCTGCAGGCCCACGGTGCCGCCGCGCTCCACATGAAGGTGCGCGATGTGATGACCGCACCTGCCTTCACCGTCACTCCGCAGACAAGTGTGCTTGAAGCGCTGGCGCTGATGACGAAGCGGCGGTTCCGCCACCTGCCGGTGGTGGATGGCGGCCGCATGGTCGGCTTTGTCTCGATCGGCGATCTGGTGAAGCACCGTATCGACCGGATCGAGGCCGAGGCCGAGGCCATGCGCGCCTATATCCAGACGGCCTAAGCCGCGTCGTCACCCTTCGGCCCTTGAGCGGCGAGGTCGCGCAGCCTATCTGTATGGGTATGAGCGAACCCTCCGTTACTCTCGCGCCCTCCGCCGCGGCACGCGTGGCCGCAATCGCGGCCAAGCAAGCCAAGCCTGCCATGCTGCGCCTTTCGGTCGAAGGGGGCGGCTGCAGCGGCTTCCAGTACAAGTTCGGCCTTGCCGACGCGGTGGAAGGTGATGACAGCATTGCCGAAACCGACGGGGTGAAGCTGCTGGTCGATCCGGTCAGCCTCGATCTCGTTTCCGGCGCGGTAGTGGAATATGTCGAATCGCTGGGCGGTTCGGCCTTCCGCGTCACCAACCCGCAGGCCGCTTCCGGCTGCGGCTGCGGCGCCAGTTTCTCGGTATGAGCGGCCACCAGACTGGCTTGTCCGATAGCATGTTGTGCCGCCTGCCCGGCGCCGGCCCGCAATCCAGCTTCAGCAGGGTTGCCTGACACATGCCGATCAAAGTCGCCAGCTTCAACATCAACGGCATCAAGGCACGCCTGCCGCGCCTGCTCGAATGGCTTGAGGAAACCCGACCTTCCGTCGCCTGCCTGCAGGAGATCAAGACCCAGGACGAAGGCTTCCCCGCCGCCGAGTTCGAAAAGATCGGCTATCACGCCATCTGGCACGGGCAGAAGGGCTTCAACGGCGTGGCGATCCTGGCCGACGGAGTCCAGCCGGTCGAGGCACATCGCGGCCTGCCCGGCGATCCTGAAGACGAACACGCCCGCTATCTCGAAGCCGACGTCTTTGGCCTGCGCGTGGTGTGCATCTACCTGCCCAACGGCAACCCGCAACCGGGGCCGAAGTTCGATTACAAGCTGCGCTGGATGGAACGCCTGCGCACCCGCATGGCCGAGATTTCGGCGCAGGAACTGCCGGCGCTGGTGATCGGCGACTACAACGTGATCCCCCATGATCACGATACCTTCAGCGTCCGCGCCATGGAAACCGATGCGCTGATGCAGCCGGAATCGCGCGATGCATACCAGCGCCTGCTCAATGATGGCTGGACCGACGCGATCGGCCTGCTCAACCCGCAGGGCGGCGTGTGGACCTTCTGGGATTACCAGGCAGGAGCGTGGCAGCGCGATCACGGCTTCCGCATCGACCATGCCCTGCTTTCGCCCGAACTGGCGGACCGGATGATCGCCGCGGGCGTGGACAAGGATTACCGGGGGCGGGAAAAGGCGAGCGACCATGCACCGATCTGGGTCACCCTGCGCGACTGACCGCGCTTTCGAACTTTGGCATGCTGCAACGCAGCACGGCGCATCTGAAGCACGATTCGTCGGCGCTGTCTTGCAACCTGCCGCAGCCGCACCATCTGGCGCGGCGTCGGTCCCGAAGGAAACTCCGATCCGGCCCGTTGGCATACCTGTGGCGTGGTTCACAGACTGGCCAGCAATGGGATGGCACAGCCAGCCCATGATCCACGGAATCGAATCGGACGGCACTGATGAAACTCTTCGGCAAGGACTTCTACCGCTCGCTGGCGATCGGCTTTCTGATCGGCACTGCAGCGATGGGCGTCAGCGTTGGCGCAAAGCTGCACGCACAGCCGGTGGCGTTTTCCGCGCCCTGATCCATACCCGCACCACGCTGGCCGGCCTCTCTGCCGCGCTTGCTCTCTCTGCCTGCCAGATGCCGGCGCAGGCCGAGACGGTGCTCGCTGCACCCGAAGCGGCGGTAAAGGCGAACGAGACGCCCGGCCTCAAGACAGCGGTCTTCGCCGGCGGCTGCTTCTGGGGCATGGAGGCAGTGTTCAGCCATGTTAAGGGCGTGAAGAGCGTCGTTTCCGGCTTTGAAGGCGGCGCGCGCCAGGACGCGCATTACGAACGGGTGAGCGAGGGCGATACCGGCCATGCCGAAGCCGTGCGCATCACCTATGACCCGGCGAAGATCCGCTATGACCAGCTGCTGCAGGTTTTCTTCGGCGTTGCGAGCGACCCCACCGAGTTGAACCGCCAGGGCCCCGACACTGGCACGCAGTATCGCAATGCCATTGTCCCCCTTTCACCCGAACAGCGCCGCGTCACTGCCGGCTATCTCGCCCAGCTCAAGGTGCTCAACCTGTGGAAGCGCCCCATCGTCACCGCGGTCGAGCCCGACAAGGGCTTCTTCCCGGCCGAGGACTACCATCAGGACTTCGCGCTCAAGAACCCGGACCACGGCTATATCAAGCGCTGGGACGCGCCCAAGGTTGCCGCGCTGAAGCGGCTTTACCCGCAGTTCTGGCAGAGCACCTTCACGCGGAACTGATTAGCGCCTATCTTGCAGGCATGGGCGGCCACCATCATCACGATTTCGCGGGCGAAAAGCTGGTTCTCGCAGCGCGCGGCGCGCTGCTCGACGCAGGCGAGCAATGGACGGAGATGCGCGCCGACGTGTTCGAGGCGCTGGCCCACTGCGAAAAGCCGGCTTCGGCCTATGACATTGCCGAAAGCGTGGGCAACCGTCGGGGCAAGCGCGTGGCCGCCAACAGCGTCTATCGCATCCTCGATCTCTTCGTGCGCACCAACCTCGCCCGCCGGGTGGAAAGCGCCAACGCCTATCTCGCCAACAGCCATCCCGGCTGCCGCCACGATTGCATCTTCCTGATCTGCGACACCTGCGGGGCGGCCACACACATCGACGATGATCGCCTCACCGGCGCGCTGCGCGCCGCCGCGCAGGACGCGGGCTTCGCCGAAGTGCGCCCCGTGGTGGAACTGCGCGGCGTGTGCCGCCGCTGCGGCGAAGGCGAGGAGTAAATCGGGCCACTTGCGTGGAGGCGGCACCGGTGCCGCAACTTGTTTCAGCTATGCTGAAACAACAAGCTACAACTCCTTGCGCATTCGCTTGAGCGGCACCGGCGCGCCGCCGCGATCGTCCTCGATCTCTTCCAGCACGCGATACCCGGCTGCCTGGTAAAGCGGGATCCCCGCCATCGTCCCCATCAGCTCCACTGCGGTGAATCCCTCCGCCCGCGCCTGCGCCTCGCAATGCGCCAGAAGCGCCCGCCCCACGCCCCTGCGCGCAAAATGCGGCACGGTGTACATCGCCCTGATCCGCGCGGCCTCTGTTGCGGGATCGAGCAGGCGCGGTTCGCGCAGGCCCACGCTGTGATCCCCGCCATAAAGCGTCGCGCGCCGGCTCCACCCGCCACAACCAGCGATCTCTTCGCCCATCATCGCCATGAAATAGGTGCGGTCCGCCACCAGTTGCCGGTCCAGCCCCATCACCGCGCGGCTCGCTTCGATCTGTTCAGGCGAAAGGAAACCGGCCTGAAGCTTGCCGATGGCGGCATCCATCACCGCATCCAGCACCGCAAGGTCCGCCTCGGTAGCCGCGCGAAAGGTCATCTCGATCATCGCCGCCACATGGCGATCCCGGCCACGCACTGGCAACGCCTTTCTTGCCCGCCAAGGCATGTGTCTATGGGGTTCGACAGGCTGACACCAAGAGTGTAAGGCAACCCCATGTCCGTCACTTCGGCTACACCGCTCCTCGATACGGTCGACACACCCGCCGACCTCCGCAAGCTCCAGCCCGCGCAGCTGCGCCAGCTTTCCGACGAACTGCGTACGGAGATGATCTCCGCCGTGGGGCAGACGGGCGGGCACCTCGGCTCGGGGCTTGGCGTGGTCGAACTGACCACCGCGATCCACTATGTGTTCAATACACCCGATGATCGCCTGATCTGGGACGTGGGCCACCAGGCCTATCCGCACAAGATCATTACCGGCCGTCGCAGCCGCATGCGCACCCTGCGCCAGGGCGGGGGCCTGTCCGGCTTCACCAAGCGCAGCGAAAGCGAATACGATCCTTTCGGCACCGCGCATTCCAGCACCTCGATCTCGGCCGCCATCGGCTTCGCCATCGCCAACAAGATCGCGGGCCAGCCGGGCAAGGCCATCGCCGTGATCGGTGATGGCGCGATGAGCGCGGGCATGGCCTACGAGGCGATGAACAATGCGCACGGTGCCGGCAACCGCCTCGTCGTCATCCTCAACGACAACGACATGTCGATCGCGCCGCCGGTGGGCGGCCTTTCGGCCTATCTCGCCCGCCTCGTCTCCTCGCGCCCGTTCCTCGAACTGCGCGATCTGGCCCGCCGCATCAGCCGCCGCCTGCCCGAACCGCTGCACAAGGCGGCGAAGAAGACCGATTCCTTCGCCCGCGGCATGGCCATGGGCGGCACCCTGTTCGAAGAACTGGGCTTCTACTACGTCGGCCCGATCGATGGCCACAACCTCGACCAGCTGATCCCCGTGCTGGAAAACGTGCGCGATGCCGCCGAAGGGCCGTGCCTCGTCCACGTCGTCACGCAGAAGGGCAAGGGTTATGGCCCGGCCGAAAAGGCGGCCGACAAGTACCACGGCGTGCAGAAGTTCGACGTGATCACCGGCGAGCAGGTGAAGAGCGCGGGCGGGCCGCCCAGCTACACCAACGTCTTCGCGCAGGCCCTGCTGGCAGAGGCGACGCGCGATTCCACGATCTGCGCGATCACCGCCGCCATGCCTTCGGGCACCGGGCTGGACAAGTTCCAGAAGACGTTCCCCGATCGCACCTTCGACGTCGGCATTGCCGAACAGCACGCCGTCACCTTTGCCGCGGGCCTTGCTGCGCAGGGCATGCGGCCGTTCTGCGCGATCTATTCCACCTTCCTGCAGCGCGCCTATGACCAAGTGGTGCACGATGTGGCGATCCAGAACCTGCCCGTGCGCTTCGCCATCGACCGCGCCGGGCTGGTCGGTGCCGATGGCGCCACCCACGCCGGCAGCTTCGACATCACCTATCTTGCCAGCCTGCCCAACATGGTCGTCATGGCCGCTGCGGACGAGGCCGAGCTGGTGCACATGACGCACACCGCCGCGCTGCATGACAGCGGCCCCATCGCCTTCCGCTATCCGCGCGGCAACGGCACGGGCGTCGCCCTGCCCGAAGTCCCGCTCCGGCTCGAGATCGGCAAGGGCCGGATCGTGCGCGAAGGCACCAAGGTCGCGCTGCTCTCGCTCGGCACCCGCCTGGCCGAAGCACTCAAGGCGGCCGACACGCTTGATGCCAAGGGCCTTTCGACCACCGTGGCCGACCTGCGCTTCGCCAAGCCGCTGGACGAAGAGCTGATCCGCCGCCTGATGGCCACCCACGATGTCGTCGTCACCATCGAGGAAGGCTCGATTGGCGGCCTCGGCGCCCACGTGCTGACCATGGCCAGCGACGAAGGCCTGACCGACGCCGGCCTCAAGATCCGCACCATGCGCCTGCCCGACGTGTTCCAGGACCACGACAACCCGGACCGCCAATACGACACCGCCGGCCTCAACGCCCCGCAGATCGTCGACACCGTCCTCAAGGCCCTTCGCCACAACAGCGCCGGCGTTCAGGAAGCACGGGCGTGATCTGTCCTAACGATCAAGAGACGAACTGCGTTATCCGCGACCGAAGGGACCGGATCGGCATCAGAAAGCGGCATTGCGAGAGGCTTGGGCTAAGGCTCGCGCCACTTACATATCGTCTTCCGTTCGCGTTCGTCGGCTACAGGCTTGTGATTCCAGCCGACCTGTCCAGGCTACGCGCCTTCAACATAGCGCGAAACTTGCGAGCGGGGCCTCGTGGGCTGCGCTTGCTCCACATAGCTATAAGGCTGGCTGAATACGCAGAGCGTCCATTATGCAAGAAGCAGCTTCGCCGCCCCTTGCGCAAGCGGTCGAAATGACTACCCCGAGCGCTGTTGGACCAAAGAGCACCAGACGGAGCTTCACACAATTGCCCTTCCCCCTTGATGGGGGAAGGATAGCGGAGCTTGGCGGCGCAGCCGTCTAGCGAAGCTTGGATGGGGGTGAAAGTGGCGGCCCGATAAACATGGACGCAACCCTCAATCCGGGTGCCGCATCTCGTGGATCGGCTTCCAGATGCCGGCATATTCGTGCGCCGTCACCAGGTGCGCCGCCGTCACCAGCAGCCAAGGCAACAGCGCGATGATCCAGTAATAGCCCAGCTTTCCGGCCTGCCGCACATCGGGCCAGAACGTCGTGCGCTTCAGCCATGATCGCCAGTCGCGCCCGTGCAGCTTGTCCTTCTTGCGGTCCTGCAGGTGCGATCCGCCCAGCGCCAGTACGATCACCGCCACGCTCAGCGCGATCGTTCGCGGCGTCGGCGCCACCAGGATATGCGCCACCGATATCAGCGCGAAGGCCCACATCATCGGATGGCGAGTGATGCGGTACACGCCCTTGGGCAGGATCGCGGAAAGCCCGGCGATGCGTGCGCCCGGCAGCGCCGGATTGCCGGTCAGCGAAGCGAGGAACAGCGCCGTAGCAATATAGGTCAGCACGCTGGCCAGCGTCCACGGCACCACCGCTTTGCCATTCCACAGCATGGGCGCGGGGGCATTCCGCTGGAACGCCACGATCGTGAAGCCCAGCGTCACGATCGAGACGAGGGAATAGACCGCCTGGAACGACTTTTCCCCCAGGCTGCGAACCAACGGCTTTCGCCACGGGTGCGACATCAGGAAATGCGTGCCCACAAATGCGGCCAGCGCCACCACCAGCATCAGGAAATCTGCACCCAAGTGCGCTCTCCCCCAATCGCGCATTAACCACCACGAATGCGTGCGACCGCGCATTCCGCGTGGTAGTGCTACACCCTGTTTTCCAGTTCAGTCGACCAACGGAAATAACCAATTTACTCTATTTTATGATATATTTCCGAAAAACTTAGGTTAGCAGCCTCCTCGCCCACAATTCGTCATCCATTTGTAATCGGAGCACAAATTGCGGCGTTCCGCACTGCCGGTCACGTGAGGCGACCGGCAGTCGAAGGCAAGGTTATCCACAGGCCCTGCTGGGCCCTTCCCTCACTGCACCCCGTGCATCAACCGCTTGAGCGGGATCGCCAGCGCCAGCAGCACCACGCCGATTCCCACCGAGACCCAGCCGATCGTGGTGAACACGCCGACGTAGGTGTCGAGGCTGACCTTCAGGTTGGTCACCTGCCCGCCCACCGTTTCCACGCTGGCCACCTGCGCCACCATGCCGGCCACATACTGCGCCACGGCGATGGACAGGAACCACACGCCCATCATCATCCCCACGATCCGCGCCATCGAAAGCTTGGTGATCATCGACAGGCCCACCGGCGAGATGCACAGTTCCGCCATCGAATGGATCAGGTAGAGCCCGGCCAGCCAGAACAGGCCCACCTTGAACTCCGCATCGGCGAACTGCGCGCCCCACACCAGCAGCAGGAACCCGCCGCCAACGCCCATCAGCGCCACCGCGAACTTCACCGGGATGCTCGGTTCCACCCCGCGCCGCGCCATGGCGTTCCACATCATGCTGAACAGCGGGGCGAGCGTGACGATGAACAGCGCGTTGAAGATCTGCGTCTGCCCTGCCGGCATCACATAGACTGGCTCGCTGCCAAAGCCGAGCGCGCGGGCATAGACCATGCCGCCGAACCCTGCGAGCATCACCGCGCCAAAGGCCAGGCCCATCCTGCGCCGCGCCGCCGGGCTCTCGCCATTGCCGAAGAACCATGTCAGCAGCCAGCCAAGCACGCCCAGCACAACCGCAAAGAACAGGTAGTAGCTGGCAGGGCTCGCCCGGAACATCGCGAACAGCGGCCGCGTCCAGCCGATCTCCAGCTGCGTGTTGCGCTCGGCGAACAGCGTCAGCGACGATCCCGCCTGTTCGAACAGGGTCCAGAACACGGTGTTGAACACGATCAGCACCATCGCCGCGACCATCATCTGGAATTCCACCCGGTTGCCCGAGACGAAGGCCCAGATCAGGATGCCGGGCACCGCCAGCAGGAAGGTGCCGAACATCAGCTTGCCCATGATCGGCAGGCCAAGGAAATAGCCGACCAGCCCCTCCCCCGCCTCTGGCGCCACGTAGGCCATCAGGTTGGTGAACAGGAAGAAGAACAGCGGCACGCAGATCAGCGCCGCAGCATAGATCAGCCAGTCCTTGCGCGGGTCCGCGCCTGCCGGCCGCTCGCCATAGCCGTCGAGCCGGCCGCCATCGAACTGGAATAGCACCCACGAGAACGTCATGCCGATCGCCGCGAGCCCGAACCCGGCCCACCAGCCCACCGATTCGGCCAAGATCGGGCAGAAGAACTGCGAGATCAGCGAACCGAGGTTGATGCCCATGTAGAAGATCGTGAATCCGGCATCGCGCCGCCGGTCCCCTTCGGCATAAAGCGTGCCGACGATGGTCGAGATGTTGGGCTTGAAGAAGCCGTTGCCAACCGTGATCAGCGACAGGCCGATCAGCAGGATGGCGATGTGGAACTGCGATCGCTCGCCATCCGACTGGAACCCGCCCGCCGCGATGCGCTTCGCCTCGCTGCCGTCTTGCGCCTTGAGCGAGACCGTCTTGTCCTCGTTGCCAACGATCTCCAGCCGCTGTCCGCCCATGTCGAGCGAACGCACTTCCTTGCCGGCCACCTCGGCAACGGTCACTTTATAACGCTGGCCCTCGATGGTGGCATAGGGCCTTGCTGCCTCGCCACCGAAGCAGAGCATGAAATAGCCCAGCGCCATCATGATCGCGCCGAACTTCACCGATCGCTTCGAACCAAGGTATCGGTCTGCGATCAGCCCGCCAATCAGCGGCGTGAGATAGACCAGCGCGGTAAACCCGCCATAGATGCCGGTGCTGGTGGTGTCGTTGAAGAGGAAATGCTTGGCGAGATAGAGCGTGAGAATCGCGCGCATGCCGTAATAGCCGAAGCGTTCCCACATCTCGGTGGTAAACAGGCGCTTGAGCTGGGCAGGATGGCCGAACCAGGTCGATTCGGCGTCAATGGGTCGATCGGCAGTATCGATTTGCAAAGGAAGAGCCCCTCCCGAAGATTGTTGCAAAAAATACTAGCTGCAATCCCCATGATGGAAAGCCACGAAATGCATCGGCACCGCCGCGTGCAAACCGCGTGGCCATTGCGCAGGATTGCTGCGCAATCCCCGTGGCTTCCCGCAATCTTGTTGCCCGGCGGGGTGTGTTATGGCAGTGCATCACCCATGGCTTCGCCCCTGCGCCCCGTCTATCTCCGCCTGCGCGATCGCATCGCCGCCGGCATCATCGACGGCACCTGGGCCGCTGGCGCGCTGCTGCCCTCGGTCCGCACGCTGGCGGCAGAGGAAGGTGCCAATCCGCTCACCGTGGCCAAGGCCTACCAGCAGTTCCAGGACGAGGGACTGGTCCGCGTGCAGCGCGGCATTGGCCTGTTCGTGGAGCCCGACGCGGCCGAGACGCTGCGCCGGCGCGAGCGCGAGCAGTTCCTGCGCGAGGAATGGCCACTGGTGGCCGAACGCATCCGCCTGCTGGCGATCAGACCCGAAGACCTGCCCGGCCTGCCCTTAAGAGCCGATGAAAACGTTTGATTGCGGGACTTTCGCCCTTTTGAACTAACCATGGTTAAGGTTGTCAGCCGCACCGCCTCGTGGCAGGATACCCGCTTGTACATCGTTACGGGGGTCTCGGTGTGCATGGGATCGTCACTTGGGGGGATGCCGCGCGCATCCGAGGGGATTGAGAACGGATGATCAGGTCCGAACTGCTGCAGGCTCTGGCGAAGGACAGCCCGGGGATGCGCGCCGAGGAAGTCGAGCGCGTGGTGGATGTGTTCTTCGACGAGATCGCCAAGCGCCTGGCCGAAGGCGGCCGTGTCGAACTGCGCGGCTTCGGCGCGTTCTCCACGCGCGAGCGTGAACCGCGCAAGGGCCGCAACCCGCGCACCGGCGATACCGTCGAGGTGCCGGGCAAGCGCGTGCCCTATTTCAAGCCCGGCAAGGAAATGCGCCAGAAGCTGAACGCGGAATAGTCCCGCCCACCGGGCCGGACAGTCCCTCCGCTCAAAACGGGGCGTTGCCCCGGCCCCTGCCCTGTGCCAAGCGCACGCAACTCCACGCGGACGTGGCGGAATGGTAGACGCAGGGGACTTAAAATCCCTTGAGCTCAGCTCGTGCGGGTTCGAGTCCCGCCGTCCGTACCAGTGCAGGCCCCACTGCGGGCCAGCGCACTCACAGGCCGAAGTCCATCGCCGACAGCACCGGCGCCAGCGATGTCGGTAGGTCCGATGGGGATGCCGTCAGGCGTCGAGCTTCGCCGGCCCGGGCAAACGCGCCCTCGCGATCGCCCCGACGCCACCGCAGCACTGCGGATAGCGCCAGCCCACGCACGTTTCCGGGATCGACCGCGACCAGTCGCTCCAGCACCTCTTGCGCCTCCTCCTCGCGCTTCAACGCCACCAGCGTCCGCGCCATCACGAACAGCGCCCACGTATCGTCCGGCTGCACCGCCAGCGCACGCGACAGCAGGTCGATCACCACGCCGTGTTCACGCCGCTCCTGCGCGATCCGGGCCAACGGCAGCAGCAGCGTGGGATTGTCCGGGGCTGCTGCAGATGCGCCCGGCACAGTGCTTCCGCCTGCCCAGCACGGTCCTGTCTGCACAGGATCGGCGCAAGAATGCCAGCCGCCTCCGGATGATCGATGCCCAGTTCCTCCATCAATGCGGCAAAGCGCAGCAGCACCTCATGGCATTCGGCCCTGCGCAGGCGTTGCAGCATCTGCACCAGGAGCACGGGATGCCGCCGCCCCGCCTGCAAGACCGCCGCGAACGCCGCCTCTGCCAACGCGCCATCCCCAGCGCCGGTACCGGATTCGAGCAGGCATCCTGCCTCCATCACCCATTCGGGCTGGTGCCCCACCAATGCCTCCGCTTCCACACCCAGCACCCGCGCATGATCCAATGCCCGCTCCGCAACGCCGCGCCGCCACAGCAACCGCATCGCCGCCGCATGGGCTGCCGCGCCGCCCAAGGCCACGTCACGTTCCGCCAGCGGGTCCAGGATAGCCCAGGCCTCATCCAGCCGCTGCGCCTCCACCAGCGCCGCCATGCGCAGCAGCGCCCCACGCGCCTCGGCGTCCTCTCCGCTCTGCGCCGCACCTTCGCCATAGGCAGCCGTCACATGGTCCATGATCCGCGCCACGAAGCCCGGCGCCACGTGGACCAGGTCGTCCTCCCGCACCTCGGCCTTGCGCGTGATCGTCGCGATCTCATAGCTGGGAAAGTAATCGACGTCGGCAAAGCGGTCCGCAACTTCGCCTGCCACCGCGCGCAGCACCGCCTTGGAATGCGTGTTGGCCACCACGATGTCGTCTGCGGTAAAGGTCCGCGCCAGCACCACGGGTGACGTGGTGAGCAGCACCTTGCGCCGCCCGTCGCACAGCAGCTCCATCGTCCGCACCACGAAATCGAGGCAAGTCGCGAAGTCCAGGCGAACGAAGGACAGCCTATCGCGATCCGCCCGCCGCGCCCACGCCGTGTCGAACTCGACATACGATCGGCTCACGCTGTCCCACCATGCCTCGATCAGGCCCAGCGTCACGATCACAACGTCTGCGGTAAAGGCATGCCGGAAATGCGCATAGAGCGCCTGCCTGGCCGCGATGGCCTCCTCGCGCGTCATGTCGGTCCGGTGTCCCTCGCGACACCACAGGTCGGCCCAGCGCCCCGGCGTCAGCTCGATCAGCAGCGGCAGGATATCGTTGTCGGTCGGCGTGTCGTCGCGGTGAAATATCGCGCCGGCCCACGCCAGCTCCTGCCAGATCGCCGGCGGGGTATAGCGGTTGTGATGCAGTTCCAGCGGTTCACCCCCGGTCTGCATGTCATAGCCATCAAGGATCAGGCGACGCGTGATGTT
Organism: Novosphingobium cyanobacteriorum; assembly: GCF_029436685.1. GTDB lineage: Bacteria > Pseudomonadota > Alphaproteobacteria > Sphingomonadales > Sphingomonadaceae > Novosphingobium > Novosphingobium cyanobacteriorum. The sequence goes on along the minus strand of NZ_JAROCY010000005.1, from coordinate 265,784 downwards.
CGCGGCAAAGCAGCTGCCGATCGCAAAGAACTTCGCAGATCTGTCGAAGCGGAACGATGGCGCGATATGCGGCCAGCACTCCGGCTCCACCCGGTTCTCCGCTCCACGCCCCAGCATCCGCCCGAACCTGTTTTCCCGGGCCCTGGCAAGCGCTTGATCGAGCGGAACAAATCGAGGCATGAAGGCTCCTTTGGCAGGTGCCAGAGCCTAGCCATGCTGTGGCGCCCCGTCCATCCGGCCCTCCACCAAGGATGTTGCGGCGCAGCATGAATTGCCGCAAGCATGCGGGCCATGATAAAGGCCGGCCTGCACCACCTCACCCGCTACACCTACAGCAAGCCCGTGGTCCTCGGGCCGCAGGTCATCCGGCTGCGGCCTGCGCCGCACAGCCGCACCGCGGTGCCCAACTATTCGCTGACAATCAGCCCGGCCAACCACTTCATCAACTGGCAGCAGGATCCGCACGGCAACTGGCTGGCGCGGCTGGTCTTTCCCGAACCCGTCGATCACTTCTCGATAGAGGTGGACCTGCTGGCCGAACTGGCGGTGATCAATCCGTTCGATTTCTTCGTCGAGGAGTATGCCGAGGAATATCCTTTCGCCTATGCCCCGGCGCTGAAGGAAGACCTGGCCGCCTATTTCGACTGCGAGCCGCAAGGGCCACTGTTCGAGGACCTGCTGGCGCTCTTCACCGGGCACCAGGGCCGCACCATCGATTTCCTCGTGGCGATCAACCAGGCGGTGAACAAGGCGGTCGGCTATGTCATCCGCATGGAGCCGGGGGTGCAAAGCCCTGAGGAAACGCTGCAGATCGGCAGCGGGTCATGCCGCGATTCCGCCTGGCTGCTGGTGCAGCTGCTGCGCCGGCTCGGCTTCGCCGCACGCTTCGTCTCGGGCTATTCGATCCAGCTGACGCCCGATGTCGCCGCAGTTGATGGCCCGCGCGGGGTGGAACAGGACGTGTGCGACCTCCACGCCTGGACCGAGGTGTTCGTGCCCGGCGCGGGCTGGATCGGGCTTGATGCGACCTGGGGCCTCTTCGCGGGCGAAGGGCACATCCCGCTCTGCGCCACGCCGCACTATCGCTCCGCCGCGCCGATCGAAGGCGTGGTTATGGAGCCGGTCCATTCGAACTTCCAGTTTGCCATGGACGTATCCCGCATTGCCGAGGCGGTGCGCATCACAAAGCCGTTCACCGATACGCGCTGGGACGCCGTGCTGGCGCTGGGCAACAGGGTTGACGAGGATCTTGCCGCGCAGGACATGCGCCTGACCATCGGCGGCGAGCCGACGTTCGTCGCCGATGGCGATTTCGAAGCGCCTGAATGGAACAGTGCCGCCGTCGGCCCGACCAAGGCCGCCTATGCCGACCGGCTGATCCGCAAGCTGCGCGATCGCTTCGCACCGGGATCGCTGCTGCACCACGGGCAGGGCAAGTGGTATCCGGGGGAAAGCCTGCCGCGCTGGGGCTATTCGATCTACTGGCGCAAGGATGGCGTGCCAGTGTGGCGCGATGCCACGCTGATCGCGGGCGATCGCCTGCCCGACGAAGAACCGGCACGGACGCTGGACGCCCAGGATGCCGCCACGTTCCTGCACGAAACCGCGCTGAACCTGGGGGTCGAAACCACGTTCATCCAGCCGGTCTTCGAAGACGCGGTCGACTGGATCGTGCGCGAGGCGCAGCTGCCCGACAATACCCCACCGACTGACCCGAAGCTTGAGAACCCGGAAGAGCGCGATCGCTTCATGCGCACGTTCCAGCGCGGGCTGACGAAGCCGGTCGGCCATGTCCTGCCGATCCAGCGCTGGTGGCAATCTTCCGCCGCGCAGCCGCCGCGCAAGTGGAAAAGCGAACACTGGCGCGTGCGGCGCGGCGCCCTGTTCGCCGTGCCGGGAGATTCGGCGCTGGGCTATCGCCTGCCGCTTGGTTCGCTGCCCTTCGTGCCGCCATTGGATTATCCCTATATCCACCCGCGGGACGCGGCCGAGCCGCGCGAGCCTTTGGGTGACCAGCGCGCACAGGTGATCGCGCGCGGCGCACAGGCGCGCGAGGAAGCCGTCACCGCGCAGCGGTCGGTCCCCGTGGAAAGCACCGGCATGGCCCAGCAGGAGCGCGTGGAGCAGGTGGCGATCGAAGGCGCGGTGCGCACCGCCATCACCATCGAACCACGCGGCGATCACCTCTGCGTGTTCATCCCGCCGGTCGAATCGCTCGACGACTATCTCGACCTGATCGCCAGCATTGAAGCGGTGGCGGAGCAGACCCGCCTGCCGGTGCGCATCGAAGGCTATCCCCCGCCGCCCGATCCGCGGCTGACCGTGCTCAAGGTCACGCCCGATCCCGGCGTGATCGAGGTGAACATTCAGCCCGCCGCCAGCTGGCGCGAGGCGGTCGAGATCACCGAGACGCTGTATGAATGCGCGCGAGAGGTGGGGCTGACCGCGGACAAGTTCATGGTCGATGGCCGCGCCACCGGCACTGGCGGCGGCAACCACATCGTGCTGGGTGGGCCCAGCCTGCTCGATTCGCCCTTCATCCGTCGGCCAGACCTGCTGAAAAGCTTCGTCACCTACTGGCAGCGCCATCCCTCGCTCAGCTACCTCTTTTCCGGCATGTTCATCGGCCCGACCTGCCAGGCCCCCCGGATTGACGAAGCGCGGCACGACGGGCTTTACGAGCTGGAGATCGCGCTGGCGCAGGTTCCGGGGCCGCCGGGTCAAGGGGGGGAACCGCAGCCACCAGCCTGGGTTGTCGACCGATTGTTCCGCAACCTGCTGGTGGATGTGACGGGGAATACCCACCGTACCGAAATCTGCATCGACAAGATGTTCAGTCCCGATGGCCCCACGGGGCGGCTCGGGCTGGTGGAGTTCCGCGGCTTCGAGATGCCACCCGATCCGAAGATGAGCCTGGTCCAGCAACTGCTGCTCCGCGCGCTGGCGGCATGGTTCTGGCGCGAGCCGGTGCAAGGCCCGCTGGTGCGCTGGGGCACGCAGCTGCACGATCGCTTCATGCTGCCGCATTGCGTGTGGAGCGACTTCATGGACGTGCTGGCCGACCTGCGCGGCGCAGGGTACGACTTCGATCCGGTGTGGTTCGAGGCGCAGCGCCAGTTCCGCTTCCCGGTCCACGGCAGCATCGAGGGCGGCGGCGTGACGCTGGAGGTCTCGCACGCGCTGGAGCCGTGGAACGTGCTGGGCGAGACCGGGGCGATCGGCGGCACGGTGCGCTATGTCGACAGCTCCACCGAGCGGCTGCAGGTGCGTGTGATGGGCGTGGTGCCGGGCCGCCACGTGATCGCCTGCAACGGGCGGCGCATTCCGCTCACCCCCACCGGCGTTCCGGGCGAAGCGGTGGGCGGCGTGCGCTACAAGGCGTGGCTGGCCGCCAACTGCATGCATCCGCAGCTTGCGCCCCATGCGCCGCTCACCTTTGACATCCTCGATTCGTGGAACGGGCGTTCGCTCGGCGGGTGTGTCTATCATGTGGCGCATCCGGGCGGACGGAACTACGATACGGTACCGGTGAACGACTATGAGGCCGAGGCGCGGCGCAAGGCGCGCTTCCAGGACCATGGCCATTCGCCGGGGCGGCAGGCCATGCCGCCTGAGGAGAGGCCGCTGGAGTTCCCGATGACGCTTGACCTGCGCCGCCCGGCCGCGCTGCACTGACCGCGCCCGTGGCCAGCACCGCCGCTCCGCCCACGATGCCCGCCGCCGCGCGGCTGCAGGACTACCCGGTCGATGTGACCGCGGGAGACCTGTTCCGCCACGCCCCGCCCGATCTTGCCGCACGCTGGCTGGCCATGGCCGACGGCCTCGCCGCACTGCGCGAAGAGGCCGGCGTGCCGGTGCAGGAAGTGGTCGCGCGCCAGATCCAGGAACTCGGCCTTTCATTCCGCATGGCGGGCGACGATGATGAACGCCCCTGGCCGCTTTCGCCCATGCCGCTGATCGTCGGCGCGCAGGAATGGGCCACGGTGGAACAGGGGCTGGTCCAGCGGGCGCGGCTGCTCGAACGGGTCATCGCCGATATCTATGGGCCGCAGCGGCTCGTCAGTGAAGGGCACCTGCCCGCCGCGCTGGTGGCCGGCAGCCGCTACTTCGCGCGCAACACCGTGGGGGTGCGGCCGCGCGGGGGGCATTACCTGAACGTGGTGGCCGTCGATCTGGCGCGCGGCCCGCGCGGCCAATGGCGCGTGCTGGGTGATCGGCTGCGGCTGGTCAACGGCATCGGCTATGCCCTCGAAAACCGCCTCGCCCTTTCGCGCAGCACCGGCAACCTGCTGGGCGATGTGCACGCGCGGCGGCTGGCCCGCTTCTTTGCAGACTTGCGCAGCGGCATCGCCCGCTCCTGCACGCGCGAGAACCCGCGCATCGCGCTGCTCACGCCGGGGCGGCTCAACCAGTCCTATCCCGAACAGGCCCACCTCGCCCGCTACCTCGGCTTCCCCCTGGTGGAAGGCCGCGATTGCGCGGTCATCGATGGCCGCCTCTACATCCGCACCATCGCCGGCCCCAAGCGCATAGACGCCCTTTGGCGCTGGATAGACACCAACGCCCTTGATCCCCTGGCGTTTGATGCGCGGAGTGAGATCGGGGTGCCGGATCTTTACGAAGTTTGCGCAAGTGGCGGCTTGGAACTTTGCAACTGGCCGGGCGCCGAGGTTCTGGAAGCCCCTGCTTTTGCAGCCTTTTTGCCGCGGCTGAGCCAGATCCTGGCCGGCGAGGCGCCGATCCTGCCGAACATCGCCACGTGGTGGTGCGGACAGGCGCGCGAGGCCGATATCGTCAAGGCGCGGCTGGACGAGATGGTGGTGACATCGGCGTTCGGCGCTGCGGTGGACGGCCTGCCCCCTGGAACGTCCGTGCCCGGCGCCGGCCTGAGCGGTGCGCAGCGCGAAGCGCTGATCGATGCGCTGCAGCGCCGGCCGATGGATTACTGCGGACAGGAGATCGTGCAGCTTTCCACCACGCCCGCGCTGATCGACGAACGCTTCGTGCCGCGCGCCTTCACCGTGCGCGCCTTCGTGGCAAGGGGCCCGGATGGCGAATGGACGGTAATGCCCGGCGGCTTTGCCCGCCTTTCCGCCGATGGCGCTGTGCAGACCATGCTGATGGGCGAGGGCGACCTTTCCGCCGACGTCTGCGTGGTGGATACCACGCCTGCGCGCACCGGCCGCGCCGTGGCGACAATGCTGGACCAGACGCCCAAGGTGCGCCGCGGAGGCGGCATCCTGGCGAGCCAGGCGGCGGACAACCTGTTCTGGTTCGCCCGCTATGTCGAACGTGCGGAGCTGACCGTGCGGGTGATCCGCGCGATCTTGGGCAGCAGCATCGAAGTGGACGCCGCGGGCGGCAGCAATCCCGAGGTGATCGCCCGGATGATGGCGCTACTGGCGGAATGGCACGCGATCGACGAAAGGCAGGCCGCCGGCCCGGTGCCCGAGGCCTGCCGCGCCGCGTTGGGCGATGCGGAACTGCCCGGCGCGGTGGCCGCCATCCTGGCGCAGATACGCGCCACCGGGCTGACCCTGCGCGACCGGCTGACATCGGATTTCTGGCGCATCGCCGGACGGCCGATGCCCGCGATGAATTCGCACCGCCCGGCCACGCTGCTGCGCGTGGCGCACGAGCTGGTGGAGCGGCTGGCTGCGCTGTCCGGCCTGCTGGCGGAAAACTTCGTGCGCGGTCCGGCATGGCACTTCCTTGACCTGGGTCGCCGGGTGGAGCGCGCACAGGGCATCTGCGCCATGGCGCGGGTGCTGGCCGGGCCGGATGGCGAGGGCGACGAGCAGGCCGACGCGCTGGGCGCATTGCTGGACCTTTCGGACTGCCAGATCACCTATCGCGCGCGATACCTTGCCGGGCCGCGCCGGCTGCCGGTGCTGGACCTGCTGCTGCTGGACCCGGACAACCCGCGCAGCCTGGCCTATCAGGTGAACGCCGCCGCCGGGCACATCGCCAGCCTGCCCAGCCTGACCGAGGACATGCTGCCCGAAGTGCCGCTGCTGGCGGCGCGGGCGATTGCCGGCACATTGCAATCGAACACGATCGAGCTGTTCGGCACGGATCTGCTGGTGCAGACAGAGGCGCAGCTGCTGGCGCTGTCCGACACGATATCGGCGCGCTATTTCCTGCAGTTCGAAAAGACCGCAGGCGGAGGAGCGGGGCTGCTGGCATGATCTACGAAGTGCGCCATGTGACCACGGTGAACTATGCATCGCCGGTGCAGCTGGCGCGGTTCAACCTGCGGCTGACGCCCGCGCCCTGGCCTGGGCAGGTGCTGCACGAACACGCGCTGATGATCGACCCGATGCCTTCGGCGATGGAGGAGGACGAAGGGCCCTTCGTGGTCCACCGCGCGCGCATCGCCATGCGCGAGCCGCTGGGCCATATCGAGATCGAGAGCCATTTCCGCATGGAAGTGAGCGAGCCATCGTTCGACCTGGACATGGCGGTGGCACCCACCGTGGCCCAGGTGCGCGAGGCGGCGGCCGCGCACCGCGACCTGTGCGCGATGGGCCCGGCGAGCTATCTCTACCCCTCGCCCATGGCGCCGCTTTCCCCGGCGATCACGCAATGGGCCGCGCCGATGCTGCAACCGGGGGCATCGATCCTCGACGCCGGGCGCGCGCTGATGCACGCGATCCATGCCGAGTTCACCTATGACGGGGCGGCGACCACGGCGGACACCCCGCCGGACGAGGCTTTCGAGGCGCGGCACGGGGTATGCCAGGACTTTGCCCACGTGATGATCGTGGCGGCGCGGGGCCATGGCATTCCCGCCTCCTATATCAGCGGATACCTGCGCACCCTGCCCCCGCCTGGCCAGCCCCGGCTGGTGGGCGCCGACGCCACCCACGCCTGGGCCGCCCTGTGGTGCGGCGAGGACCTGGGCTGGGTGGGCTTCGACCCCACCAACGACTGCCTGGTGAAGACCGACCACATCTTCACCGCCATGGGCCGCGACTATGCCGACGTGGCCCCGATGGACGGCGTGTTCCGCGGAGGGGCGGGGCAGACGATGACGGTTTCGGTGGATGTGGAGCCGGTGGGGTAGGGGTGAGATAGGTGTGACGCCCCGAAATTAGAAATTTCGTGATGGTAGGTGGGTCAGAGGGGCTTACAGGTCACCCCAGATGATCCCACCGGGACACAGAAAATGGTGACCCCGTCGAACCGCTCGTAGCTGTACGAGCCCGGTGTTAGGTTGGACATGGCCGCATTGCCTTGCTGTAGCAGAGCATTGCCTTATTGTAACTGGGATTGGAATTGGGCGTTGGCTTGGTTGAGCGCCTGACTTAGCTGGGCGTAGTCTGCCTGCTGCTTAGCGCGAAAGGCAGCGAGCTCCCCTTGGCTCATCGGCGTATAATTGCCCGTAAAATTCCTCCGCCCGTCGTAGCATTCCATATGCCCGTCTGGGTACGGCTTGCCCTTTTTACATTGAGATAGCGGCACGTTATAGGTCAACATGCCGAAGGTGGTTAGGGGTGCTCCACAGCCTGCAAGCCCAACCGCTAGAGCACAGATAATCAAACTCCTCATGGTCTAGGTCCCTGGTTCTTTTCAGATTCTCCAGCGTGTATAGGCAGGTGGTGGGATTCAGGAAGGGGGTATTGAGTAGAATACCGGGGCATCTTGGGGACCGGGGGATATTCCAGGAACAGGAATTCCGGGGGACAGGGAATTCGGGGGACAGTATACTGATTTCCACCACCTGCTCATGATGAGATGTTGGCGCTGTAGCCTGCGGGGCTGCTGTCGTGCATCAAGGCAAGCGTGGAGACCCCACCCCAACCCCTCCCCGCCGGGGAGGGGCTTTCTGGTGCTGGGGCTGAGGTTGCGCTGTCATGGTTCGACAGGGTCACCATGAGCGTTTTTGGGTTTGCGTGGGGCCGGTGGGTCCGGGGCAAGGGGTTGAATAATCGCCAACTTTCGTCACCCCGGTCTTTGAGCGGCGGTTTCGCTTTTTCTGCTGCGGCGGTGCTTCGGCAAGTGGAAGCGGGATCCCGGATCAGGTCCGGGATGACAGGTGGAGAGTGGTTCGCGCAGAGGCGCGGAGTAGCACGGGGGACAGGGACATTCTCTCTGTGACCTCTGCGGGCTCTGCGCGAAATATTCCTGAAAAGCCCACAGGTGCGGGGTGGCGAGGCTGGCGCTGAGGAGTGGGGCTGCTGTTGGGTGCAAACGGCAGCGTGGAGCCCCCACCCGAACCCCTCCCCGCCGGGGAGGGGCCTTCTCTGGTGCTGGGGACGGGGTTGCGCTGTGGTGGTTCGACAGGCTCATCATGATCCGTTTTGGGTTTGCGCGGGGCTGGTGGGTTGCGGCCAAGGGATTGAATAGCCGCCCGCTTTCATCACCCCGGTCTCCGCAACAGGGCAATGATCGTCGGCAATGGCGAAGGGCAGGCGCAAGGCCCCTCCACCACGCGCTTTGCGCGCGGTACCCCTCCCCGTTTGTGCCCGCGGCAAAAACAGGGAGGACCGGATCGCCACGCAGACAGACCCATGGGCAAGTAACGGGTTGGCAAGGTGAATTTGGGATTACTTGTCATATCGGACCGACGCAGTCCGGTGGTTTCGTCTGCTTTGCGGTCATTTTGTCCGCTAAGCGTCTTGGGGTAACAGGGTTGGTCCACTACGATGACCTGCAGCCTGGGCGGCCAGACCCGGTGAGTCCGGCGGTGACTCAGACCGGCGCGAACATGCGTGCGGCGCCGCGGTTTACCCTGTTGATCCGCGTGGCCAAGCTGACGCTGGACGATGTGGAAGTGCTGTGCATCCTGCGCGATGCATCGGCCACCGGGGCCAAGGTGCGCCTGTTTGCGCCGCTGCCTGCGCACCGCAGGCTGGTGCTGGAACTGGCCAATGGGGAGCGGTTCGCGGCGAAAGTGGTGTGGCAGGCGGGTGACAACGCCGGGCTGCAGTTCGACGAGCCGGTGGCGGTGGAGCGGCTGATCGACGAGGTGGGCACGGGTTCGGGCCGGCGGCAGGTGCGGCTGCGCGTGAACCTGGAAGGCGTGCTGCATTCGGGCGGCGAGGCGGTGCCGGTGCGGTTCCACGATCTTTCGCAGCAGGGCGCGCATATCAGCGGCGAGAAGTGGCTGCTGGTGAACGAACTGGTGCGGGTGGAGACGCCGGGCGGGCCCCAGGGTGGCGCTCAAGGGGGCAGCCGGGCGATCTATGCCAAGGTGCGCTGGCGCAATCACCCCAATTATGGGCTGGTGTTCGAGCAGACGTTCCGCCTGGAAGAGCTGGCGCGGTTCGTGGCGGCCTTGCAGGAGCCGGAGGACAAGGCCGGCAAGGCCGCGCCGATGGGCAAGGCCGGCTGAACTGCGCGCTTTACCCGCCTTTGCCGGGCGATCTTTTTCGCGAAGCCGCAGCGCGGCGTTAACCTTCCCTTATCCATTTTCCTTCATCCCCGGATCACCAAGTAACCGCTGTGACGGGGCATCTGATGGTTGACGGGTTTGGGGCAGCGCAGGCGGAAAGCCGCGAGTACGATGTGGACGTGGCGATCATCGGTGCGGGGCCTGCCGGCCTGACCGCCGGTTACCTGCTTTCCAAGCAGGGGCTGAAGGTGGCGATCATCGAGAAGGACACCCGCTATGTCGGCGGGATCAGCCGCACGGTGGAGCACGAAGGCTATCGCTTCGACATCGGCGGGCACCGCTTCTTTTCCAAGAGTCAGCAGGTGGTGGACCTGTGGAACGAGATCCTGCCCGACGATTTCATCCAGCGGCCGCGGATGAGCCGGATCTATTACGAGGGCCGGTTCTATTCCTATCCGCTGCGCGCGTTCGAGGCGCTGCGCAACCTGGGAATCTGGCGTTCGACCACCTGCATGGCGAGCTATGGCCTGGCCAAGCTGTTTCCCATCCGCGAGGTGAAGAGCTTCGAGGACTGGACCAGCAACCAGTTCGGCAAGAAGCTCTATTCGATCTTCTTCAAGACCTATACCGAGAAGGTGTGGGGCATGCCCTGCAACGAGATGAGCGCGGACTGGGCGGCGCAGCGCATCAAGGGCCTTTCGCTGGGCGCGGCGGTGCTGGACGGGCTGAAGCGCTCGCTGGGGCTGAACAAGCGCCCGAACGACGGCATGGCGACCAAGACGCTATTGGAAACCTTCCGCTATCCGCGGCAGGGGCCGGGCATGATGTGGGAAGCGGCGCGCGACAAGGTGATCGCAGCGGGCAGCCACGTGCTGATGGGCCATGCGATGAAGCAGCTGGCCAGCGACGGCCAGGGCGGCTGGCGCCTTTCCGCCACGCGCGCCGATGATGGCGGCGAGACGATGATCCGCGCCCGCCACGCCATCAGCAGCGCGCCGATGCGCGAACTGGCGGCGCGGCTGCACCCCCTGCCGCAGACGACGCTGGAGGCGAGCCGGCTGAAGTATCGCGACTTCCTGACCGTGGCGCTGAAGATCCGCAGCGAGGACCTGTTTCCCGACAACTGGATCTACATTCACGACAGCAAGGTGAAGGTGGGCCGCATCCAGAACTTCCGTTCGTGGTCGCCCGAGATGGTGCCCGACGAGAGCGTGGCCTGCGTAGGGCTGGAATACTTCTGCTTCGAGGGCGACGACCTCTGGGCATCGACCGACGAGGGCCTGATCGAGCTGGCCAAGAAGGAAATGGCGATCCTGGGCCTGGTGAACCCCGACGACGTGATCGGTGGCGCGGTGGTGCGGCAGGAAAAGGCCTATCCGGTCTATGACGACGAATACGCGGCCAACGTGGCGGCGATGCGCGGCGAGCTGGAGGAGCGCTTCCCCACGCTGCACATGGTCGGCCGCAACGGCATGCACCGCTACAACAACCAGGACCACGCGATGATGACCGCCATGCTGACGGTGGAGAACATCCTGGCGGGCGAGCGCGTCTACGACATCTGGTGCGTGAACGAGGACGCCGAGTATCACGAGGCGGGCGACGAGGGCGCGCAGAAGGCGATCCCGACGCGGCCCGGCCATCGCGAGCCGACGCCGGACCAGGCTGCTGCACTCGCCAGTGTGCGGGACGTGCCGGGCAAGGTTTCCGCCAGCGGTCGCAAGGCCGCCTGAGCACGCATGCAAAAGGGCGCGGCTGCAGATGATGACCGCGCCCGCCCTTCCCTGCGAAAACCGGAACTCCCGCGATGACCGAACTGGTCCTGCCGATGCTTGATCGCCTGCGCCAGGTGACGCTGGTGCGCTATATCCTGGCCAGCGTGGGCGCGCTGGCGGTGGACATGGGCGCTTTCCTCGCGCTGCTGGCGGCGGGCATGCCGGCAATGGCGGCCTCCGCCATCGGCTACAGTTGCGGCATCGTGGCGCACTGGCTGCTTTCGAGCCGCAAGGTCTTTGCCGACCAGGTGGCGACACGCGGCGCGGCGCGGACGCGGCAGAAGGCGATGTTCGTGATTTCCGCGCTGATCGGGCTGGGGCTGACCACCGCGATCGTGGGCGCGGCGACGCTGGCCGGGGTGGACCCGCGCGTGGCCAAGCTGGTGGCGATCGTGGCGAGCTTCGTCGCGACCTGGCTGCTGCGCAAGCGTGTGGTGTTTCGCTGATGGCCAGCTTGGCGCGCCCGACGATGAGCATGGCGCTCGTCCCCGTGTCCGGCGAACGGCCGGCCTATGCCTTGCGCGTGCTGCTGGTGTGGCTTGTGCTGGCGGTGATCCTGATCGCGGTGAACTGGTCCAGCATCGCCAAGGTGCGCTTTGGCGATCCCGACGATGCGCTGCGCCTGCTGCAGGTGCGCGACCTGCTGGCCGGGCAATCGTGGTTCGACGTGCACCAGTACCGCGTTATGGCGCCGCAGGGCGTGCCGATGCACTGGTCGCGGCTGGTGGATATTCCGCTCGCCGGGATGATCCTGATCCTGCGCCCGCTGCTGGGCACGGCCAATGCCGAATTCGTGACGGTGGTGATGGTGCCGCTGCTGACGCTGCTGTGCGCGCTGATGCTGGTGGGTCGACTGGCTGCAAAGCTGTTCGACAGCGAGACGGTGGGCGTGGCCTGCCTTGTCACCGGCATCGCCAGCCCGCTGCTGTTCCAGATGACGCCGTTGCGCATCGACCACCACGGCTGGCAGATCGTGCTGGCGCTGGCCGCGCTGAACGGGCTGTGCGCGCAAGACCCGCGCAAGGGTGGCTTGGCCATCGGCGCTTCGCTGGCGGCCTTGCTGGCCATCTCCATCGAAGGGCTGCCGCTGACGGCGGTGTTCCTGGGTGCCTGCGTGTTGCGTGACCTGCGCGATCCGCAGCGCCGTTTCGCATGGTTCACCGCTGCGGCAACGCCGCTGGCGCTGGCCGGTGCGGCGATCTACCTGGGCACGCGTGGGACATACGACCTGGCGACGCATTGCGATGCGATTTCGCCGGTGCATCTTGGCATATTCGCGTGGATCGCGGCGGGCGCGTGGGCGCTGCGCCTGGCCGGGCCGCGGCCCATCGCGGTGCAGCTGGGGATGCTTGCCCTGATCGGCGCGGGTGCGGCGGCGATCATGCTGGGTGGCGCGCCACAGTGCAAGGGCGGCGCCTTCGTGGCGCTGGACCCGCTGGTGCGCCGGATGTGGTATGCCGGGGTTTCCGAAGGGCTGCCGTTCTGGCGATCACCCATCGCTTATGCCGCGACCACGGTATGTGTGCCGATGATCGGCCTGCTCGCCGCGCTGGACCACGCGCGCCGCGCGCCGACCCGCGAACGGATGTGGCTGTGGCTGGACTATGCCGTGGTGCTGGCGGGAAGCTGGGCAATCGGGCTGCTGGTGGCCCGCGCCACCGCCAGCGCCTGCGGCTTTGCCGCGCTGCCCACGGCGGCGCTGGTGCTGCGCTGGATCAGGGGCCTGCGCACCGAGATCCGCCCGGCCCGGCGCGTGGGCGGATACCTGGCGATCGTTCTGGCGCTGATGCCATCGCTGCCGGTGGTGGCTTGGGGCCGCATCCATCCGGCATCGAGCAACCGCATCGGCGTGGCGATGAAGTTCAGCCAGTGCCGTTATGACATCGCGGCCAATGCGCTGAACCGCCTGCCCGCCACCGATATCTTCGCCCCGCTGGACATTGGGCCCGACCTGCTGGTGCGCACGCCGCACCGCGTGATCGCCACCGGCCACCACCGCGCCAGCGCGGGAATGCACGACGTGATCGCCGCGTTCATCGGCACGCCGCAGGAAGCCCTGCCGATCATCCGCGCCCACCACGCCACGCTGATCGCCCTGTGCCCGGACATCGCCGAGCCCGGCATCTACGCCAGACGCGCGCCGCAAGGGCTGATGGCGCAGCTGATGGAGGGCAAGGCGCCGGCATGGGCCAAACAGGTGGAACTGGCGCCGGGATCGCACATGAAGTTCTGGCGGGTTCAGTGATCTTCAGCGGGTGCGGATGCACCTGCAGGGAAGGCAGCCCGAAACGCTCATTCTGAGCTATGGCTTGTGGACCTTCACCAGCGCTCCGACCTTTGGCCAGCTCGTGTCAAAGGTACGCCGATCATGAAACGACGCTCAGATCTGCGTCGACCAATTGGCGATATCATCGCGCAGTACGGCAACGGCTGAAGTGGTACGAGGCCGGTAATCGAGGGTAACCTGTCCTTCAATCGTCGCCGACCTATGTGCTGCTGAACACTTCAGCCATGGGCGATCCGAGCGGCAAGATCGCAATGCTGCCACCATTGCGAGGCCGAAGGCAGGAGCGGACAGAGCCAATGAGCTTTCAGCACAACGTACCGACCTTTCGGGTGCTAGCCGGCGGGGATCGAACCCGCACTTAACTCAGTATCGAACGTGCACTGCGCATAGACAAACCGGGCCGGGTCTTGCGACCCGGCCCGGCGTGTTTTCTGTCGTCTGGTCCGAACGGATCAGAAGTGCATGGTGGCGCTCATGAAGAAGCGACGACCAAGCACGTCATACAGGGTCGGGAACGTGTTGGTCTGTTCGCCGTTGCCGCCGTTCTGCGTCGAGGCAGCAAGCGGGGGTTCCTTGTCGAACAGGTTGGTCACGCCACCGCGCAGGGTGAAGTGTTCGTTGACTTCGAAAGCCAGAGCCAGATCAAAGTAGCTGACGGCGTCGAAGTTCTCAGAGGCGTAATCGCTGTTTGGATCATCATCGTAAGCGCTGCCGATGTAGCGCCAGGAGAACTGCGCATCGAACGGACCGACGCTGAGGCCGGTCGTCGCCATGTGGCGCCACTTCGGCGTGGGCACGCCGCAGTTTGCACCGAATGAGCCAGCGCACTTATAGACCAGGTCGAGCCCGACGACCGGGGTGAAATCGTTGCGGATCAGGCGCGTACCGTCAAACGACAGCGAAACCTTGGCCGGGCTTCCCATCAGGGTCCCGATATCCGTACGATAGTTCATGCTGATGTCGACGCCCGAGGTCTTGAGACCGCCGGAGTTGACATAACCGTCACGGAAGGTGTCGATTTCACCCACCGAGTTACGGGCGATGACATCGCAATAGGCCTGGTTGAAGCGATCGAAGCACAGGGTGCCGATCGCATCGGTGCCTACGCCAGCCGTGATATAGTTGTCGATCTTGATGTTGTAGTAATCGACCGTGGCGGTGAAGCCGGGCAGGAAGGTTGGCGTGAGGACGGCGCCGAGGGTGTAGGTCTTGGCGGTCTCTTCACGCAGGCCGGAGTTGCCGCCAATGAACGTCAACGGATTGACGATATTGGGATCCTGGATGATCGGGTTGCCGATCAGGCTGGTCGGCGCGCCCGCAGCGTTGAACTGTGCGGTGCAGATCTGGTTCAGCGTACCGGAAAGGGCAGCCGCCGTGCCGCACTTGTCGGCATTGCCGTTGAACGACACGGTGTTGCCCAGATAGAGTTCGTTGACGCTGGGGCCACGAACCGCTTTCTGGTACTGGCCGCGGAAGGTGATGTCCGGAGTGGGCGCCAGTTCGAGGCCTGCCGACCAGGTGAACACATCGCCCGGCGCATTCGAATACTTCGAGTAGCGAGCCGCGCCGTTCAGATCGAGCCTGTGGATGAAGGAATCACGCAGGATCGGCACGCGAAGTTCGCCGAAGAACTCCTTCACGTTGTAGCTGCCGCCGGTTGCCTGACCGGGGTTGAAACCGGCCACGTTGCCCGATGCCAGGTAGGTATCCGGTTCAACCGATCCCGATTCCTTGCGGTATTCGGCACCAAGAGCGAGGCCGACACCACCTGCGCCCAGATCGAACAGATTGGGGTTGGTGACCGCGAACGAGGCGACCTGAGTGTTGTAGGTTTCGATATTGGTTGCCGAAACACCAAGATACTTTACGGCTTCGGGGCTCAGGTTGTTTGCGCCGAAGATGTTGGCCGGAGCGCAGCCCGCCGCGCGCGCGGTAGGATCGGCGCAGACGAGCTGACCGCCGACGACGGCATTGGTGGTGGCGGCGAGGAACCGGTCGATCGCCACGTTGCCCTGCTGACGCTGCGTGTTCTTGGTACGAGCATACATGTAGTAGCCATCATACGAGAACCCGGCACCGATATCGCCCTTCATGCCGACGACGAAGCGATAGGCGCTGCGATCGTCCTTGTTGAGGCGGCCGCCCAACTGCGTTGTGCGATAGTTGAAGTTGGACTGGACGTAGCCGTCACCATCGGTATCCAGCGTGCCGAGGGCCGTGCGGAATTCCGGGGTGAAGAATGGCGAGTTCACGAACAGGTTGATCTTGCCGATTACGCCATCGCCATAGGGCGTGCCGTTGCTGATCGGCGTGGGGGCGAGCAGCGCGCTTACGCGGTTGTTGACGAACTGTGCCTCGATGTAAGGCTTGAAGTTGTCGTTGATTTCGTAGTGCGCCATGCCGGCGACCACGAAGCGCTTCTGCGGCACCTGCAGGTAGTTGATCGGCGCATAGTTGTACGCGTCAGCGGTCGAATCGTAGCAGCTGTTCACGCCACCGGCGAAATCTTGGATGTCGCATCCAAGGCCAGTTGCGGCGCCAATGCCGGGCAGGTTGATACGACCCTGCGGCACCGAGCCCGATCCGCCGAAACTGAAGGTGCCATCACCGTTGTCAACCAGCGCATTCTTGGCGAAACCGCGCGCAGCAGCGAACACCGCCTTACGCTCGGTGTAGCCGACGAACATCGTGGCGTTGCCGCGGCCGTCTTCGAAGTTGCCGCCAACGACGCCGTTGATGTCGAAGATCGCCCCGTCGCCACGACCGGTCAGGTCATAGCTGCTGTTCACGGTGATGCCCGAGAAGTTGCGCTTCAGGCTGAAGTTGACGACACCGGCAATGGCGTCGGAACCGTAGACCGCCGACTGGCCGCCGGTGACCACGTCGACGCGCTCGATCAGGGCCGACGGAATGGTGTTGAGGTCGACCACCTGGTTGACGTCGTACGACATGTAGCGACGACCGTCGACGAGGACGAGGGTGCGCTGGTCACCCAGGTTGCGCAGGTTGACCGTGGCGACACCGCCGCCCGGGTTGTTGGACGCGCCGCTGGTGGTCGGCGTGACTTGCGGCAGGTCGTTCAGCACGTTTTCGATGTTCGCCGAGCCGCCCTTGAGCGCGATGTCGGACGCACCGACAACATTCAGCGGGCTCGTGCTCGTGAGATCGGGCCGCGCGATACGCGAACCGGTGACGACGATGACCTCGTCGCCCGAGGCAGCAGCGCCGGCCTGCGGCGCTGCTTCCTGCGCGAATGCCGGCCCGGCCAGCAGTGCAACGCCGAGTGCGGCAGGCGCAGCGCCGGTCTTCAGCATGGAAAAGATTTTCATGAGTATCCAGCCCCTACAAGGATGGCGGGCGATGGACCGCCAGCCAGTTCACAGGAACCGGAAAGGCGCGGCACGGCGCGCCGCTCGACCTCTCCGGATTGGACACCGGTGGCCCAGAGAGGTTGCCGATGTAAAGAACAGTGGTGTCAGATGCGACCAGTTCCGTAGGCAATGTAACTATTATGCCACAGTTAACTTGTTACGGATCAGGCGCCGGAGTCGCTGCGATTCAAGGGTTTGGTGCGGCGCGTAACGCATGTGCGGCATTTTCGATACGTCGGCCCTGCCCTTTGGTGTAGGATTATTGCGCAATACCCACCTGTCAGAGAAACAGTTCCGGATCGAGCCGTTTGCCCTGCCAGGTGAGGCCCCAGTGCAGGTGCGGGCCGGTGGCGCGGCCGGTGCTGCCGATGCGGGCGATCTCTTGCCCCTGCACCACGCGGTCTCCCACTTTCACCTTGAGCACCGAGGCGTGGAGGAAGGCGCTGTTGAGGCCCATGCCGTGATCGAGAATCACGAGATGGCCTTCGAGCGTGAAGGGCGTTTCCGCCGCGAGGACGACGACGCCATCGGCGGGCGCAAGGATCGGTGCGCCTGCGCCGCCGGCAATATCCGTGCCCGAATGGTAGGCGCCGGGTTGGCCCTGGTAGATGCGCTGCGAACCGAAATGGCCGGATATGCGACCGGCGGCGGGCTTGAGCATGGCCTGACGCCAGCCCTGCGCATCGGTGGCCTGCGCGCGGGCAGCCTTGATCTGCGCGAGTTCTCCGGCACGGATGCGCTGGAATTCGGCATCGGGCAGGCCTGGCGGGCGCAGCGCGACGTTGACGTTCTGGATGGCCCAGGCGCGCGGGGCGACGGCAATGGGCTGAACCAGATCAGGCAGGCCGGACCGCTGCGCCACCAGGGTGGCCTGTGGCGCGGCATCGCGATCAAAGGCGATCAGGAACGCACCGTCCGCTGCGAGCGGCACGGGCTTGCCATCAAGCAGCAGGGCAGTGGTTCCGGCCGGGGCCTGCCCACGCATCCAGCCACCCTGGATGGCCTTGCCCCTGAGCGCAATCAAGGGCGCCGGTTGTGCTGCCGCAATGCCTGCCGCAACGGCCATCAGCACGGCGCAGGCAAGGCGCAGGCTCACGCCGGTTCGAGCAGCCGCTTCGTGGCAATTTCCGGCGTGGCGTAGGCTTCCTGCCGCACGGGGCACCAGTAGCGCAGCATGTCGAGCGGGATCTGCTGCCCGCTGACCGCGCAGACGACATGGTCGCCCGCCGAAAGCTGGCGGAAGGTGCCGGGCAGGTAGTGCAGCCGCGCGGCGCGGTTCTGGGCGTTCATCAGCATGGGGACAATGTAGGGCTGGCGGCGCGTTAAAGCAATTTCGGTTGCGCATCGCCCGGTGCGCTCTGGCGCGGTTTTGGCGCAGGGCGGGGCGGGGTGGGCGCAGGGAGGGTGGCGGCGGGTGTGCCAATGGACACGTCCAGCCGCCCGTCGGCGAATTCCAGAGTCAGCCGGTGGCGCGTTTCAGCCTCCGCCAGCGTGCGCACGACGTGACCGTCCGGGCCGGTGACCAGCACGTATCCGCGCTGCAACGGGGCCTTGGGATCAAGCGAGCAGCGCAGGCGATCGAGCGTTTCGATCCGGCTGCGGGCGTTGGCGATGCGTTGCAGCAGCAAGTCAGGTCGCAGGCGCTGCGCGGCCAGGCGTTCGCGTTCACGCCGCACGCGGTTTGCCAGCAGCGCCGGGCGAAGTGCCCCAGCATGGCGGGCGAGCACCGCGCCGGCGAGTTCGGTGCGGTGGCCGAGCGCTCGGCGCAGGCGGTCTCCCAGATCGTCGAGCCGCTGCGTCTGGCCCTGCAGCAGGGTTTGCGGCTGCGGCAGGCGCCGGGCGCGCAGATCCAGCCGTTCGCGCGCCTGGCCGAACAGGCGGACTAGCGCGCGCTTTTTCCGCGCATCGTAATCGGAGAGGGCGGCGGCGAGTTCACCCAGCACCGGCACTGCGATTTCCGCCGCGGCCGTGGGCGTGGGGGCGCGCAGGTCTGCCGCGAAATCGCACAGGGTGGTGTCGGTTTCATGGCCCACGGCGCTGATCACGGGGATCGAGCATTCCGCCACGGCGCGGACGACCTCTTCCTCGTTGAAGCTCCACAGGTCCTCGACCGAGCCGCCGCCGCGCGCGACGATGACGAGATCGGGGCGGGGCACCGGGCCGCCGGGGGGCAGGGCGGAAAAGCCGCGCACCGCCGCCGCCACCTGCGCCGCCGCGCCCTGACCCTGGACCAGCACCGGCCAGACCACCACGTGGCTGGGAAAGCGATCGCGCAACCGGTGCAGGATATCGCGGATCACCGCACCGGTGGGCGAGGTGACAACGCCGATCACGCGCGGCAGGAAGGGCAGAGGCCGCTTGCGCGAGGGCGCGAACAGGCCCTCTGCCTCGAGCCGGGCCTTCGTTTTTGCCAGCAGCGCGAGCAGCGCGCCTTCGCCCGCCACTTCCATGCGATCGACCACGATCTGGTAGTTCGAGCGGCCGGGATAGGTGGTGAGCTTGCCGGTGGCGATCACCTCCACCCCGTCCTCCACGCGGAAGGCCAGCCGCTGCGCATTGCCGCGCCACATCACGCCATCGAGCCGCGCGTTCTCGTCCTTCAGGCACAGGTAGAGATGGCCTGAAGCGGCGCGCTTCACCCCGGAAAGCTCGCCGCGCACGCGCACGAAGCCGAAGCGATCCTCCACCGTGCGCTTGAGCAGCGCGGAAATGTCGGAGATCGACAGCGCCGGGGCGTTGTCGCCCGCGCTTTCCCTCGCTAACAGCCCGCCTTTGTCTTCGTAATCGTGCCCATGGTCGGGCGGGGAAGGGACGTTCATGAATATCCTGCTGATCGGGTCGGGCGGGCGCGAGCATGCGCTGGCGTGGAAACTGGCCCAATCGCCCCGCACCGGCAAGCTCTATGCCGCACCGGGCAACCCGGGGATAGCCCGCCAAGCCGAATGCGTGACGCTGGACGTGACCGACCACGCCGCCGTGGTTGCCTTTTGCGAGGGGCGCCAGATCGGGCTGGTGGTGATCGGGCCGGAAGCGCCGCTGGTGGATGGCCTGGCCGATTCGCTGCGGGCCGCCGCCTTTGCCGTGTTCGGCCCGAGCCGACTGGCGGCGCAGCTGGAAGGATCGAAGGGCTTTACCAAGGACTTGTGCGCGCGGGCGGACATCCCCACGGCGGGCTATGTCCGGACGAAATCGCTGGATGAGGCAATGGCCGCGCTGGAGCAGTTCGGCGCGCCGGTGGTGATCAAGGCCGACGGCCTTGCCGCGGGCAAGGGTGTGGTCGTGGCGATGACCATGGACGAGGCTCGCGCCGCGGTGGCCGACATGTTCGACGGCGCCTTTGGCGGCGCGGGCGCGGAAGTGGTGGTGGAGGAGTTCCTCGAGGGCGAGGAGGCGAGCTTCTTCGCGCTGACCGACGGATCGACCATCGTGCCGATCGGATCGGCGCAGGACCACAAGCGCGTGGGCGATGGCGACACCGGGCCCAACACCGGCGGCATGGGCGCCTACAGCCCGGCGCGCGTGCTGACCCCGGAGCTTGAGGCCGAGACCATCGCCCGGATCATCGCGCCGACGGTGAAGACCATGGCGGACGAAGGCATGCCCTATTCGGGCGTGCTCTATGCCGGGCTGATGCTGACGGCGCAGGGGCCGAAGCTGATCGAATACAACGCGCGCTTCGGCGATCCCGAATGCCAGGTGCTGATGATGCGGCTGGAGAGCGACCTGGTGGAGTTGCTGCTTGCCTGCGCCGAAAACCGGCTGGGTGCGATCACCCCGCCGCAGTTCTCCCCCGATCCGGCGCTGACCGTGGTCATGGCGGCGGCGGGATACCCCGGAACGCCGGACAAGGGCGGGCGGATCGATGGCATTCCGACGGCGGAAGCGGGCGGGGCCAAGGTGTTTCACGCCGGCACCGCGCTGGGCACGGACGGGGTGCTGAGGGCGAATGGCGGGCGCGTGCTGAACGTGACCGCGCGCGGCGCCACGGTGCTGGCCGCGCGCGATGCGACCTATGCCGCGGTGGACGCAATCACCGCGCCCACCCTGTTCTGCCGCCGCGACATCGGCGCGAAGGAAATCGCGCGCGAAGTTGCCAAGGCGGGTTGAAGGGCGGAGCAAGGTTCAGGCGTCATTGCGGCAATCCAGGGCGGTTTGCGCCAACTCTGGATTGCTTCGCTACGCTCGCAATGACGAAGCTTTGGTTGGTGACCTGACGGTCAGCCCAGAACCGGCGCGACCAGCTTGGCGAGGTCCGCCTCCGGCCGCGCGCCGTAGTGGGAGATGATCTCGGCCGCGCAGACCGCGCCGAGCTTCAGGCTGGTTTCCAGCGACAGGCCGCGCACATGGCCGAACAGGAACCCTGCAGCGAAGAGATCGCCCGCGCCGGTGGTATCGACCACCTGCGCCACGGGTTCTGCCGGCACGGAGACATGTGTGCCGCCCTGATAGGCATGGGCGCCGTTCTCGCTGCGGGTGACGACGACAGTCGGCACCTTGCCGCCAAGGTGGCGGATACCTTCATCGAAATCCTCGATGCCGGTCAGCGCGGCAAGCTCGTGTTCGTTGGCGAAGAGGATGTCGATCTGCCCGGCATCGATCAGCGCGCGGAAATCATCGCCGTGACGGGCGATGACGAAGCCGTCGGACAGGGTGAAGGCGACCTTGCGCCCCGCGGCGCGGGCGGCGGCGATGGCGCGGCGCATGGCCTGGCGCGGCTCTTCCGGATCCCACAGGTATCCTTCGAGATAGAGCACCGCGGCAGAGGCGACGGTCGCGTCGTCCAGCGCGGCGGCGGGCAGGAACTGCGAAGCACCAAGGTAGGTATTCATCGTGCGCTGCCCGTCGGGCGTGACGAAGATGAGGCAGCGCGCGGTAGCGAGATCCCCGCCCCGCGCGGGCGTTTCAAAGGCGATGCCGCCGGCGCGGATGTCGTGGGCAAAGACTTCACCCAGCTGGTCATCGGCCACCTGCCCGACGAAGGCGCATGTCGCGCCCAGTGCAGCCAGGCCCGCCAGCGTGTTGGCCGCCGAGCCGCCCGAGAGTTCGCGCGCCGGGCCCATCGCGTCATAGAGTTCGTGCGCGCGGGCCGTATCGATCAGCGTCATGCCGCCCTTGGCCATGCCCAGCCGGTCGATTTCGGCATCCGCGGCGGGGGCGATCACGTCGACGATGGCGTTGCCGATCGCGAGGACTTCATAGATCGGCGGGTTGGACTGGGTCACGCGCGTGGTCTCCTGCAGGAACGCCCCGCCGCCTAGACGCAGCGCCCCATCGCCGCAAGCGCGGTTGCAAAGCACGCCCGCGTTGACAGGGCGCGAAACAGCGGCGATCCGGACGGCATGACGCCACGCATTCTCGCCGCCGTTCCCCTGTGCCTTGCGCTGGCCGCATGCGGCGGCACGGGGGCATCCACCAGCGGCAGCGGCAAATCCGCGACGATCCGCAGCCCCGGGCAGCCAACCCGACCCGCACCATCAACGCGCCTGCCGACGCGCCCGAACTATGCCACGCCATCGCGCCCACCGGCGCAGGTGCAGAGCGCGCCCGGGCTGGAAGGGGTGATCGGCGCGGATGCCGACCAGTTGACCCGCCTGTTCGGCGCACCGCGGCTTGACGTGCGCGAGGAGGACGCGCGCAAGCTGCAGTGGTCGGGCACCGCCTGTATCCTCGACGCCTATCTCTATCCCGCCGCACCCGGCGGCCGGGCGACCGCGACCTACGTTGACGCTCGCCGGGGCGACGGGCGCGACGTGGACCGGGCGGCCTGCGTGGCCGCGCTGAAGCTCAATCCCAGCGCCGCGCCGCGTCGACAGCCCTGACCTGTCTTCTTCATTGCTGCGCCAAGCAGGCTGGCATCGAACCCCCACCCCGCTGCGACTAGCAAACCTGCGGTTTGGCAAGTCTCGCTCCCCTCCCCCGCTGGGGAGGGGTTGGGGGTGGGGTTCGACATCAGTCTTTCGGTATCTTAGCGCAGTTCCCACCAGCGGCGGCGGCGGTCGGGCACGCTATCGGCATTGGTATCGACGTAGCCCATCGTGCTGGCCGGAATCGGTCGGGCGGGGACAGTGCCCGGGACAGTATCGTGGCGCACTTCCGCACGCCCTTCGGCCTTGGCCGCACGCAGTTCAGCCTCACGCGCGCGTTCCTCGGCAGCGCGGGTCTCGCGCTCGCCGCGGCGGGCGATAACCATCGAATCGTAGCTCCAGCGCATCTGGCTGTGTGCGAACAGGCACAGCATGCCCCCGGCGATCGCCAGGTTCTTCAGCGCCATCGTTGCCTGCATCGGATCGGTGAAATCGTGGTGGAAGAACAGGACGGTGAGCAGGCTGAACCCGGCGAAGAGAATTGCGAACAGCCGCGTCATGAAGCCGAAGATCAACGCAATCGCGCCGACGATCTCGAACAGGGCGACCGCCAGCGCCAGATTGGGCGGCAGCCCCACGCCGGTGATCAGCGATTCGGTCTGGTTCACAGCGAACAGCTTGTTCACGCCCGAAACCAGGAACAGCAACGCCAGCAGGATGCGGCCGAGCAGGGCGGCAACGGTGTTCATCGCGCTTCTCCCACAAAGGCGCGCCGGCGGGGGCGCGCATCAGTGCAGGGTCAATCGCCGATGGCGGCGCAGGTTCCTTGCGTGGCGGGCATCGCCCATCCGGGAAAGGCGGGAACGCCCGACCGGGCGGCATCGGCCAGCGTGTAACGATCAAGCACGGCGATGAAGGCATCCATCGCCTCGGCCAGCATGCCGCTGAGCGAACAATCCTCACGCAGCGCGCAACGGCCGCAATCGACCAGCCGCATGGTCTTTTCCAGCGCGCGCACCGCATCGCCCACGCGCGTTTCCGCTGCAGGACGCGCCAGCAGGATGCCGCCGCTGCGCCCGCGCTGGCTGACCGCCAGCCCTTCGCGCACCAGCGCCTGCGCCACCTTGGCGACATGGTGGTACGAAATCCCCTGCGACGCGGCGAAGCCCGGCAGCGACAGCTGCCCGCCATCGCGCGCGAGGGCGACGAGCAGGCGCAGGCCGAAGTCGGTATGCTGGGTCAGCTGCATGGAGTTTCCATAACGACAATTCGCTTGAACGAATCAAGTATTTTAAATACCGGTATATTAGTTACCACATTAAAGCCGGAGATCCCAGCCATGCGCACCGCTTCCGAACAGGCCCAGACCATCGTCAAGGCCACCGCCACCGCGCTGGAAAAGCACGGTGTCGAGATCACTACGGCGATGTACGCCCGCCTGTTCCGCGATCCGGAAGTGGCGGCGATGTTCGATCAGGCCGCGCAGCAGAGCGGCGAGCAGCCGCGCCGACTGGCCGGCGCGATTCTCGCCTATGCCCGCAACATCGACAAGCTGGCCAACCTGGGCCCGGCGGTGCAGCGCATGGTGGCCCGCCACGTGGAGACGGGCGTGAAGGCGGAGCATTATCCGCTGGTCGCCGAAGCGCTGCTGCCCGCGATCCGCGACGTGCTGGGCGCAGACGTCGCCACCGACGAGGTGCTGGCCGCCTGGGGCGAAGCCTACTGGATGCTGGCGGATATCCTGATCGCGGCGGAAGCCGAAGCCTATGAGAACGCGGCCGCGGCCTGAGTCTTCGGCTGGGTGCGGAAAGCCCATCCGGGCTTTCCTTTGCGGCACCGGCCCGCTCCCCCGCCCGGCCACCCATTCAGGGTACTCTCGTGGGTGGCCCAGTTGGACATTTGGGCGGGGGAGCGGGCCGGTGCCGCAAGCCTTCGACGGAAGTCGAAGGCGCATCCAACGAAGACTCGCCGCCAAGGAAAACGCGGAGGTGTTTTCCTACAACCTCGGCAAGGTTACCCCGCGCTGGCCCATGTACTTGCCCGCGCGGTCGGCATAGCTGACTTCGCAGGGTTCGTTGCCCTGCAGGAACAGGAACTGGCACGCGCCTTCGTTGGCATAGATCTTGGCCGGCAGCGGGGTGGTGTTGGAGAATTCCAGCGTCACGTGCCCTTCCCAGCCGGGCTCCAGCGGGGTGACGTTCACGATGATGCCGCAGCGGGCATAGGTGCTCTTGCCCAGGCAGATCACCAGCACATCGCGCGGCACGCGGAAATATTCCACCGTCCGCGCCAGCGCGAAAGAATTGGGCGGGATCACGCAGACGTCGGTCTTGCGATCCACGAACGAGTTCGAATCGAAATCCTTGGGGTCCACCACCGACGAATCGATGTTGGTGAAGATCTTGAACTCGTCGGCGACGCGCGCGTCATAGCCATAGGACGAAAGGCCATAGCTGATGCAGTTCTCGCGCCGCTGGCTTTCCACGAAGGGTTCGATCATCCCCTCGGTCATCGCCTTTTCGCGGATCCACTTGTCGGAAAGAATGGCCAAGGTCTGTTCCTGATGCTGCGCCGGATGCTGGTTGCGTACGTCAGCCCACATGCCCCGGCCCGAAGGCATGGGGCAAGAGGGCAGAGAGCGGCATTTCCACGGTTTCGAATGCGCCAAGGCCGATTACCAGCGGATCGGTATGTCCCAGCGAGGCCAGTTCGAACAGCACCTGGCGGCAGCGGCCACAAGGCGTGACCGGCAGCCCTTCGGTGTGGACCATTCCGCCCGCCACGGCCACGGCGATGAGCCCGCCGCGCCGGCCCTGGTTCATCGCCAGCGAGGCCGCCACCGTTTCCGCGCAGAGCGAAAGGCCATAGCTGGCGTTCTCCACGTTGGCGCCGGTGACCATCGCGCCATCTCGGAACAGCAACGCCGCGCCCACGGTGAAGCGCGAATAGGGGGCATAGGCGCCATCACGCGCGGCCCGGGCGGCGGCTTCCAATGCAGCGCGCGTTGCCGGATCGAGTGGCGTCATGGCTGCACCACCACCCAGCGCAGCGGGCCTTGCGCCGCCTTCGTCCGCAGGCGATCGGTGGCGGTCCACATCACCCAGGGCCGCCGCGCATAGCCGGGCTGGAGGAAATCCCCCCGCACCCACAGGTTGCGATCGATCGTGGCGGAGAGGTGATAGCGCGCGTCGACATTGCGCGAGAGCATCAGGATCGCCGGCTTGCCCGCGTGCTTTTCCAGCTGGTTGAGGAACGTGGTCAGCTCGCTCTGCAGTGCGGCGTCGGTCGGCGGTTCGGGGCAGGACCGCGAATCGAGATCGAGCGCCACGGCGGGGGGCAGCAGCTTGTCATCCCGCGGCACGGTGGTGACAAAGTTGCCCGCCTGCGCATCGGCCGGGGCGCACAGGTCATAGACGTGGACCGCGCCGACCTGGATCTTCTGCGCCCGGGCGGCATCGAGTGCGGGGCCGAAGGCTTCATCGCGCCGATCTGGTCCTTCGCTGGCGGTCAGGTAGACGAAGTCCGCGCCCGCAGCCTTGAGCATGGGCCAGTCGACCGCGCCATCGTGGACATCCAGCCATGCGCCCTGCACCGGAAAGCGGGCGCGGTCGGGCGTCCAGCTGCGCACCTTCCACCAGCCGAAGCCGCCCGCCAGCACCGCCAGCAGGAGCAATGCGGCGGCAAGGCGTCGGCGCGCCGGTCTGTGTCTGCCCGTCATGAAAGGAATGCGCCCCGTAGCGAGAACTTATATCAAGGAATCAGCCCCTGATATGCAGCACGCAGATCAGGGTAAAGAGGCGGCGCGCGGTGGCGAAGTCGGTCTCGATCTTGCCGTCCAGCCGTTCCAGCAGCATGTCCGCCGCTTCATTGTGCACGCCGCGGCGGGCCATGTCGATCGTCTCGATCTCCTGCGCCGTCGCACGGCGGATGGCCTGGTAGTACGAATCGCAAATGGCGAAGTAATCGCGGATCGGGCGGCGGAAGCGGCCCAGACCCAGCACGATGGTTTCCAGCAGCTGGCCCGCTTCGTCCGAGATATCCAGCGCCAGCCGCCCATCCTGCACCGACAGGCGCAGGCGATAGGGGCCCTCGTGCCCCGCGCCGAACGCGCGCAGCGGCTTGAAGGTGTTTTCCTCGATCAGGTCGAAGATCGCGATCCGGCGCTCCTGCTCGATATCGGCATTGCGCCAGACGATCGTCGCGTCGTCCAGTTCGATGTGCGAGATGCGCGGGTCCGCCATGGGGCGGTCTGTTTCGCAGAGCGGCCCCGCGCCCGCAAGCCCTTCCCCGCTATCCACAGGGACACACCGTCGCGCGCGCCTTGCCGCTGTCCCGCCGGTGGGGCACTATGCACCCATGTCAGCCAGCAACGCGATCCTCCTGCGCGAACCCGAAACGGTGCGCGCCCTTCCCTCCAACGTTGAGGCCGAAGCCGCCTTTCTCGGTGCGGTGCTGATCGACAACCGCATCCTGGAAGAACTGACCAGCCCGCTGAAACCCGAGCATTTCTTTGCCGCGGTGCATGGGCGGATCTATGAACGCATCCTCACCTTGATCGATCGCAAGGCGGTGGTCACCCCGGTGACGCTGAAGCCCTATTTCGAGATGGACGAGGGGCTGAAGGAGCTGGGCGGCGCGGCCTATCTCGCCCGCCTCACCGCCGATGGCCAGGGCCTGCTCGCCCCGCGCGAGATGGCCGAGCAGATCTATGACCTCGCCCTGCTGCGCGAGCTCATCACGGTGGGCCGCAACCTCGTCGAAGGCGCGATGGACACCAGCGAATCGGTGGCCCCGCTGCAGCAGGTGGAGATGGCCGAGGCCGCGCTCTATGCCGTGGCCGAAGGCGCACAGACCGGCAGCGAGGCGCAGAGCTTCGGCATGGCCACGCGCACCTCGCTGGAAATGATCGAGAAGGCGTTGCTTTCGGGCGGCCACATCTCGGGCAAGACCACGGGCCTCACCTCGGTGAACGAGAAGATCGGCGGCCTTCACGATTCCGACCTTATCATCCTTGCCGGCCGTCCGGGCATGGGCAAGACGTCACTTGTCACCAACATCGCCTTTAACGCCGCCGACCGCCTGCGCCGTGACCTGGCCGACGGCATCAGCGTAAAGGATTCGGTCGGCGCGGCGGTCGCGTTCTTCAGCCTGGAAATGAGCGCGGACCAGCTCGCCACGCGTATCCTGGCCGAACAATCGGGCATCAGTTCCGAAGCGCTGCGCATGGGGCGGATCAGCCGCGAGGACTTCCAGCAGCTGTCCTTCGCCAGCCAGCGGCTGGCCGAGCTGCCGCTGTTCATCGACGATACCCCGGCGCTGACCATCGGGTCCCTGCGCGCCCGCGCCCGCCGCTTGAAGCGCCGGCACGACATCGGCCTGATCATCGTCGACTACCTGCAGCTGCTGCAGGGTTCGGGCCGCAGCGACAACCGCGTGAACGAAATCTCGGAAATCTCACGCGGGTTGAAGACGCTGGCCAAGGAGCTCTCGGTCCCGGTGATCGCGCTCTCACAGCTCTCGCGTGCGGTGGAACAGCGCGACGACAAGCGGCCGATGCTGTCGGACCTGCGCGAATCGGGCTCGATCGAACAGGACGCGGACATGGTCTGGTTCGTGTTCCGCGAGGACTACTACGTCGCCGCCAAGGAGCCCAAGCGCCCGGTGGACGGCGACGACGCCAAGATCCACGACGCCCACGCCGCCTGGGCCGCCGAGATGGAGCGCGTGTTCGGCCTTGCCGAGCTGATCGTGGCCAAGCAGCGCCACGGCTCCACCGGCAAGGTCCGCCTGCGCTTCGAGGCGCGCATCACCCGGTTCAGCGACCTTGCCCCCGATTCGATGGCCCACGCCTACGACGACGGGGAGTGAAAACAGGAAGGCACGCCCTACCGGTCCCGAAATCCTTGACTTTTTCACACCCGCGCCCTAGCTGCGGCGCTCTCCTGTCATTCTCGTTACCCGGAGTGCCCGCATGGCGCGCGTTACCGTCGAAGATTGCGTCGACAAGATCCCGAACCGTTTCGACCTCGTGCTGCTGGCCGCCGAGCGCGCCCGCGCCATCTCGGGCGGGGCGGAACTCACCGTCGACCGCGACCGCGACAAGAACCCCGTGGTCGCCCTGCGCGAAATCGCGGACGAGACTGTGCGTCCCGCCGTGCTGAAGGAAAACGTGATCCAGTCGCTGCAGCGCGTGCTGCCTGACGACGATGACGAGGTCGATGAAATCGGCTCGCTGTCGCAGTCGGCCGAGGCCCTGCGCATCACCGCCGCGGCCCCCGTGCGCAACACCTCGCTGGGTGCCGATTACGACGGCTGATCGGGGAAGGCCCCTCTGGACTTTCCTTTGCGGCTTCGGCCTGCGCCCGAAAAGGCAAACAAGAACGCGCCGTGGATAATTCCGCGGCGCGTTCTTGTTTGCGCGCGCCTCTGCCTCCACATTTCCCTTCATGGCCAGCCCCCTGCTTCGGTCACCCCGTGGTGAGCGCAACACGGTCAAGGCGGTGCTTGGCCCGACCAACACCGGCAAGACCCACCTCGCCATAGAGCGGCTCTGCGCCCATTCCAGCGGCGCGATCGGCTTTCCGCTGCGCCTTCTGGCGCGCGAGGTCTATGACCGGGTCTGTGCGATCAAGGGGCCGAACCAGGTTGCGCTGATCACCGGCGAGGAGCGCATCGAGCCCAAGGATGCGCGTTGGCACCTGTGCACGATGGAGGCCCTCCCCAGCCGGCCGGACCTCGCCTTCGTGGCGCTTGATGAAGCGCAGCTTTCCGCCGATCCTGAACGCGGCCACGTTTTCACCGATCGCTTGTTGCACACCCGCGGCCGCGAGGAGACGATGCTGCTGGGCTCCGCCACGCTGGAGCCGATGGTCAAGGCGCTGGTACCAGGTGCCGAGATCGTCACCCGCCCGCGCTTTTCCACGCTGACCCATGCCGGGGCGAAGAAGCTTTCGCGCATTCCCCCACGCAGCGCCATCGTCGCCTTCAGCGCCGAGCAGGTCTATGCCATGGCCGAAATGCTGCGCCGCTTCCGCGGTGGCGCGGCAGTGGTCATGGGCGCGCTCAGCCCGCAGACGCGCAACGCGCAGGTGGCGATGTACCAGGCGGGCGAGGTGGATTACCTCGTCGCCACCGATGCCATCGGCATGGGGCTGAACCTCGATGTCGAACATGTCGCCTTTGCCGGCCTGTCAAAGTACGACGGCCACCGACACCGCCGCCTGACCACGGCGGAGATGGCGCAGATCGCCGGGCGCGCCGGGCGGCACCACAAGGACGGCACGTTCGGCACCCTGGCCGGCATGGGAGCGCACAACCCCGAATTCACCGACGAGGAAGTCTATGCGATCGAGGAGCACCGCTTTGCGCCCCTCACCCGCCTGTTCTGGCGTGAGGCCAATCCCCGCTTCGATTCGCTGAACCTGCTGATCGAGGATCTGGAAAGCCCCCCGCCCCGCCCGGAACTCGCCACCCCGCCCCAAGCGATCGACCTCGCGGTGCTCAAACGGCTGGCCGAAGACCCGGAGACCGCCGCCAGCGTGCGCGGCAGGGGCTCGGTCGCGCGCTTCTGGCAAGCCTGCTCGCTGCCCGATTTCCGGCAGCAGGGGGCGGAGACCCATGCCCGCTTCGTCGCCCGCCTGTGGCAGGATCTGCGCCACGGCTATCTCGGCGCAGACTATGTGGCGCAGGCCATCGCCCAGCTGGACAATCCATCTGGCGATATCGACACGCTGCAGGGGCGCATTTCCGCGATCCGCAGCTGGTCCTACATCGCGCAGCGGCCCGATTGGGTGCTGGCGCGCGAGGAAATGGCCGCACGCTCCCGCGCCGTGGAAACGCGCCTGTCCGATGCGCTGCACGCGCGCCTGACCGAACGCTTCGTCAACCGCCGCACCACCGTGCTGATGCGCAAGGCCGGGGGCGATGCCTCGCTGCTGCCGGTGCGGGTGGGCGATTCGGGCGCGGTGCTGGTGGATGATGAACCCATCGGCCATCTCGAAGGCTTCCGCTTCGTGGTCGATCCGCTGGCCCGCGCGACGGATCGCAAGCTGCTGCTGGCGGCCGCCGAACGCCACCTGCCCGCGCTGATTTCGCAACGGGTGCAGGCCCTGGCCATGGCGGCAAAGGCGGCGGACGGTCTTGCCCTGCAGGATTCCGGCATTGTCTGGAACGGGCAGCCGGTTGCGCGGCTCGAACCCGGCAAGGCACTGCTCGATCCGCGTATCAGGCTCGACCCGGCGCTTGATCGCCTGCCGGTGAAGGAGCGCGTGGACCTGCTCGCTGCGCTGGAAGGCTGGCTTTCCGCCCACCTCGCCAAGCCGCTCGGCCCCTTGCGCAGGCTGGCCGAGGCGAGCCGCGCCGAAGGATCGGGTCCGGCGCTGCGGGCGCTGCTGCTGCACATGGTTGATGGCGGCGGGGTGCTGGCGCGGGAAGGATCGGGGCTGGACAAGCTGGATGGCCCGCAGCGCGAGACGCTGCGCCGCCTTGGCGTGCGCGTCGGCCCACTTGACCTGTTCCTGCCGCAGGCGCTGCGTCCGGCGGCGATGCGGCTGTGGTCGATGCTGGCGGCCCTGCGCGGGCACAGGCACCTTCCCCCGCCTGATCGCATGCCGCCGGTGCTGGAAGGCAAGACCGCCCCGCCCGGCTATCGCCGCCTTGGCACACAGGCCCTGCGCGTCGACCTGGTCGACCGGCTGGTGCAGGATGCGCACAAGCGGAGGCTGGCTGCGCCTTCGCGACGGCTCTATCTCGATCCTGCGGTGGCGCGCTCGATGGGGCTGTCCACCGCCTCCTATGCGGCGCTGATGCGCCTGTCGGGCTTTCGCGTACACATGCCGAGAAGCCTGGCTGAAGGCGCCTTCGGGCCGCCCGGCGTGCCCCTTTGGGACTGGCGCATGCCGCGCGTGGCCGACCCGCCCGCGCCGGCAAAACCCGTGCCCCCCGCAACCGGCGCCTTTGCCGCGCTGGCGGAACTGATGCGCTAAGGGGCGGCGGCTGATGCGGATCGGCTCCTGATGAGGATCGACAAGCTGCTGTGGTTCCTGCGGCTCGCCTCCAGCCGCAGCTTTGCACAGGAATGGGCCACGGCCGGGCATATCCGCCTCAATGGCCGCCGCATCGAGCGGGCGAGCGCGACGGTGCGCGAAGGCGACGTGCTGGTGCTGCCCATGCGCAGCGGGGTAAAGGTGATCGAAGTGGTCAGCCTGCCGGTGCGCCGTGGCCCCTTCCCCGAAGCGCAGACGTGCTATCGGGTGCTTGACGCGGACGGGCAACCACCTCTAGCACGGCCCCAAACAGACACCTGAGGGAAGATCACCAATGACCTATGTCGTCACCGAAGCCTGCATCAAGTGCAAGTTCATGGATTGCGTCGAGGTCTGCCCCGT
Organism: Novosphingobium cyanobacteriorum; assembly: GCF_029436685.1. Lineage (GTDB taxonomy): Bacteria > Pseudomonadota > Alphaproteobacteria > Sphingomonadales > Sphingomonadaceae > Novosphingobium > Novosphingobium cyanobacteriorum. The sequence goes on along the minus strand of NZ_JAROCY010000005.1, from coordinate 233,824 downwards.
GGACTGCTTCTACGAAGGCGAGAACATGCTGGTGATCAACCCCAGCGAATGCATCGACTGCGGCGTGTGCGAGCCGGAATGCCCGGCTGAGGCGATCCTGCCCGATACCGAGAGCGGGCTGGAGCAGTGGCTCGAGCTCAACGCCAAGTATTCGGCCGAATGGCCCAACCTCACCGCCAAGAAGGACGCGCCGGCCGACGCCGACAGCCACAAGGGCGAAGAGGGCAAGTTCGACAAGTACTTCTCGCCCGAGCCCGGCGAAGGCGACTGATCCCGTCCCGCCGGGTGCGATTCGTTCCCGGCGGTTCGCTGCTGCACCTGCGCTGTAACAAGGGCGCAAAAAACCCGTCTGGCACCTGCCGAACGGGCTTTTTTGACGCATTTGCGAACCGCAGGGGGTGGAAATTTTATTACAGAGCTGCTATATGAACGTTCAAGCGCTGGACGTTTCAGGTTGTCCGGCGTGTTGCAACACGAACCAAGGCAGGACTGGCGGCAAACGTATCGCAGGGCTTCGCAAGACCGCGAAAGACGGTCACGTCTGCCGGACCTCACCCCAAAGGGCCCGGAATTCCCTCTGATGGGCTTCACCGCCCAACGCCGTTCGTTACCCTGCCTGCGTCGAAAGGATATGCAATGGCAGCCAAGGCACTGGCCTTCGATGTTGGGGATTACGTCGTTTATCCGAAGCATGGTGTCGGCCGGGTGGTCGAACTGCAGAGTGAAGAAATCGCGGGCATGTCGCTGGAGCTTTATGTGCTCCGCTTCGAAAAGGAGCGCATGACGCTCCGCGTCCCGGTGAACAAGGTCGAAGCGATCGGCATGCGCAAGCTGTCTTCGGACAAGACCCTGCGCGAAGCGCTCGACACGCTGAAGGGCAAGCCCAAGGTGAAGCGCACCATGTGGTCGCGCCGCGCCCAGGAATATGAAGCCAAGATCAATTCGGGCGATCTCGTTTCGATCGCGGAAGTCACGCGTGACCTTTTCCGCGCCGACGACCAGCCGGAACAGTCGTATTCGGAACGCCAAATCTTCGAAGCGGCCTCCTCGCGCCTCGCCCGCGAACTCGCGGCGATGGAAAAGACCGACGAGCCCGCCGCGCTCAAGAAGATCCTCGCGATCCTCAACGAACACGCGCCGAAGTACTACGAAACCGCCTGATCGCGGTTTTGGACCAAGCGCCACGAAGGGGCCGCCGGGAAACCGGCGGCCCTTTTCGCATGGGGCGGAAGTGCCCACCCCCAGCCCCTCCCGTGGGCGGGAGGGGAGTTTTCAGCGCTGCCCCGGCTTCCCCCCTCCCGCATGCGGGAAGGGCATCCTGTTGACTCCCCTCCCGCTTGCGGGAGGGGCTGGGGGTGGGCCTCACTCCACGCGCAGGCATCGCACGAACCATCCACCAGCGCCCGAATCCGCCCGGCGAACGACATGGCTTGGTCCACGCAGGTGTTCTATCAAGGTGCCACACCTTCCGGAGTTCGCCATGATCAAGGATATCGCCCGCACCCTCGCCGGTGTCACCCTGATGGGTATCGCCCTTGCCACTGCCGGCTGCGAAGCCACGCCGATGAGCATTGATGGCCACAAGGGCGTGCCGCTCTCGCAGCTCGACATGGGCGGCACCCCGCCCGACGAGATCACCCTGCTGGGCCCCGATACCGTCCGCATCGTTCCCGGCGATGTGCTGGCGATCACGGTGGAGGGCGACCCGCTGCTCAAGGAGCACCTGCGGTTTGTGCGCCACGAAGGCAAGCTGGGCATCGGCCGCGATGGTGGCACCTGGGCCGGCACTGCCACGATCAACGTCACCGTGCCCGCCGCGCGCCGCCTGATCCTTGCAGGATCGGGCACGATCCAGGCCGATGTGCTCAAGGGTGACGACGTGGGCGTGACCATCGCCGGATCGGGCGACGTGAATGCCGCGCAGGTGGAAGCAAAGGACCTAAAGGTCGAAGTGCTCGGCTCGGGCACGCTCAAGGCCGCAGGGCGCACCGATGCGCTGAAGCTGACGCTGGCCGGCAGTGGCGATGCGCTGATGCCGGGCCTTGCCGTTGGCGATGCGAAGGTCGACGTGGCCGGCAGCGGCAGCGCCAACTTTGCGTCGGACGGCAACGTCAAGGCGAGCATCATGGGATCGGGCGAAGTGCGCGTGAAGGGCCGCGCCACGTGCAAGGTTTCCGCCATGGGCTCGGGCAAGCTGGTCTGCGAACCCTGATCGACCGGCGCACGCTTCACCGCAGGCCGCTTTCGGCCCGTCCACACAACCGCTAGGTTGCACGGGCAAAGGCGACGGGACCGGTCACGATGCGTTTGATTCCACACGTTCGGGTGGCTGTGCTGGCCGCCCTGTTGCCCGGCATGGTGGGTTGTGCGGCCAAGGCCGCGTTTGACCTCGCCACCGCTCCGGTCAGGATGGGCGCACGCGCCGTCGACACCACCGCCGACGCCTATGATCGGCTCACCGTCAGCCAGTCGGAACGGGACCAGAAGCGTGGCCGGGAAATTCGCCAGCGCGAGGAGCGGCTGGGCCGCCTGTCGCGCGAATATGGTCGCGCTCGCATGCGCTGCGACGACGGCGACGATCGCGCGTGCGAGCGCGCTTATGGCCTGCGTCGGGAATTGGACGCACTGTCTCCGCGCGTGCCGTATGAAGGGGATTAGGCTGCAGCCCTGCGCAGCCGATCGTTGATCGCCACGCCGATGCCTTCATCGGGTACCGGAGCCACCGCCACCCTGGGCTGCGGCGCATCGGCAGAGGCATGGAGGCAGGCGTACAGCCGCGCCGCCGCCTCGGCCAGATCTCCGCTTGGTGAAAGCGTCACGTCCCCGGCCACTGCGCCGAAGCCGATCAGGAATTCGTCCGCCTCGGCCACCATGGCCCCCAGCCGCACCGGCTTGCCCGGCGCATAGTGGCTGGCCAGCTGGCCCGGCGCCTCGATCCGGGTTGACGTCACGACGTCTTGGCCTTGCCCCAGCACGGCGGCAATCTGCGCCTCGGTAATCGGGCCCGGCCGCAGCAGCGCCCACGTCTCGTCATCGCGCAGGCCGACGATGGTCGATTCGATCCCCTGCGCCGTTTCCCCGCCATCGAGAATCAGGTCCACCCGCCCGCCCAGCGAGGCTGCCACATGCCCCGCCGTGGTCGGGCTGACACCGCCAGAACGGTTCGCAGACGGAGCCGCGAGCGGTAATCCACAGCTTTTCAACAGGCCCTGCATCACCGAATGGGCGGGGCAGCGCAGCGCCACGGAGGGCAGCCCGGCGCTTACTGCGGGGGCCAGCCCGGCCCCTTCCCGCAGCGGCAGCACCATGGTCAATGCCCCCGGCCAGAACGCGCCGGCCAGCGCGCGCGCGCGGTCATCGAACAGCGCCAGCACCTCGCCTGCCGTAACGTCGGGCACGTGCACGATCAGCGGGTTGAAATCGGGCCGTCCCTTGGCGCGATAGATCCCGGCCACGGCAGCATCGTCGTCTGCCCGCGCTGCCAGGCCATAGACCGTTTCGGTCGGCACGGCCACGGTGCCGCCCGCGGCGATCACCTGCGCGGCTTGCGCGATCCCTGCCCCATCGGCCGGGCAGACCTTCACAGGCTTTGTTGCATCCATCGCGCCCGCTATAGCCACTGGCAGAGGCCTGCCAAGGAAAACGACAAATGACCTTCATCGCCCCCTCCGCCGACCAGCTGATCGCCATGCGCGTGAGCGCAGGGATCGAGGACCTTGCCGCGCACGATCGCTTCTCCGCCGCCACCCCCGATCTTGTCGCCGCCATCGCCGAAGGCATCGGCGCGCTGGCCGAGGGCGAATGGGCGCCGCTGAACCGAGTGGGCGATACGCAGGGCGCGCGATGGGCCGATGGCACCGTCACCCTGCCCGCCGGCTATGCCGAGGCCTATCGCGCGTTCGTCGAACAGGGCTGGGGCTCGATCAACGGTCCAGTCGATTTCGGCGGCCAGGGCCTGCCCTTCACGCTGGCCACCTGCGTGCTGGAAACACTGGGCGCGGCCAACATGGCCTTCACCCTGCTGCCGATCCTCACCGTAGGCGCGATCGAATCGCTGCTGCACCATGGTACGCCCGAACAGCAGGCCACGTACCTGCCCAAGCTGGTCAGCGGCAAATGGTCGGGCACCATGAACCTCACCGAACCCCAGGCGGGGTCAGACGTCGGCGCGCTGCGCACCACCGCGACGCCGATCACCCAAGGGCCGCACGCGGGCAAGTATCGCATCAGCGGCACCAAGATCTACATCACCTTCGGTGAACACGACCTTGCCGAAAACATCGTCCACCTCGTCCTCGCCCGCACCCCCGGTGCGCCGGCGGGATCGCGCGGCATCTCGCTGTTCATCGTGCCCAAGTTCCACATCAATGCCGATGGCAGCCTGGGCGCGCGCAACGACGTGCATTGCGCCGGCATCGAACACAAGCTGGGCATCAACGCCTCGCCCACCTGCGTCATGACCTATGGCGACAATAACGAATGCATCGGCGAGATGGTCGGCGCGGAAAACGGCGGCCTGCGCGCCATGTTCACGATGATGAACTCCGCGCGCATCAACGTGGGCAGCCAAGGCGTGCAGATTGCCGAACGCGCGCTGCAGCAGGCGCGGATCTATGCCAACACCCGCATCCAGTCCCCCCGTGCCGGCTCGCCCAGCAAGGAGCCGGTGGCGATCATCGAACATCCCGACGTGCGCCGCACCCTGCTGCGCATGCGCGCGCTGACGGAAGGCGCCCGCGCCCTGCTCTATTACACCGCCGGGCAGGTCGATCGCGGAGCGCTGGGCGATGAAGCCGCGCAGCTGCGCGCCGAAGTGCTGGTGCCCATGCTCAAGGCCTGGGGCACCGATGTCGGCTGCGAGGTCGCCAGCCTCGGCATCCAGGTCCACGGCGGCATGGGCTTCGTTGAGGAAACAGGCGCGGCGCAGCACTATCGCGACGCGCGCATCGCCCCGATCTATGAAGGCACCAACGGCATCCAGGCCGCCGACCTCGTCACCCGCAAGTTGGGCTATGAGAACGGCGCTGTGCTGCAGCGCCTGCTGGCCGACGTGATCGCCGAAATGGAGGACGTCCCCGAAGTCGCCTCGCTGGCCAGGGACGCCGCCGCCGTCGCCGCCTGGATGGCCAGCACCGACGCATCGCTCGACGATCGCCTTGCCGGATCAGTCCCCTTCACCACGATGTGCGCGGTGGCCGTGGCAGGCTGGCAGCTGGCGCGACAGGCCCGCACCACGGGCGACGCCGCCAAGACCGCGGTGACGATGTTCTTCAACCGCACCATCGCCCCTGAAGCCCGCGGCCTCGGCGCGGCGGCCATGGCGGGCGCAGGTCTGGTCTATCAGCTGGAAGCGGCAGCGCTCTAATGAGGCCCATCCCCAACCCCTCCCACAGACGGAAGGGGAGAATTAAGTAGCGTTTCCAACTCCCCGCCCGCTTGCGGGAGGGGCCCGGGGTGGGCTCGATCAGCCGCCCATTCACTTCGGCTTGTTCAGCACCGAATTCTCGTCCTTGGTGATGCTGAACTTCGCGTTCGGATCGGGCTTGGGCGCCTGTCGGCTGGCGATCTGGGTGATCGCCACCGCCGGAACCGCGCCCGGCGCGGTCACGCGCCAGATCACCCCGCCCACATCGTCGGTGACCAGCAGCGCGCCGTCCTTGGCAAAGGCGACCCAGGTCGGCCGCCCCTTCGCCTTCTGGTCTGCGGTGAGGAACCCGGTCAGCACCGGGGCAGGCGCTGCGGGCAGCACGTTGCCGCGATCGTCAAAGCGTACGAAGACCACGTCATAACCCGAAAGCGGCTTGCGGTTCCACGATCCGTGCCGCGCGATGAAGGCACCGCCGGCAAAGCGCGGCCCCATCGTGTTGCCACCGCGCGCAAAGGCCAGGCCCAGCGGCGCCACGTGCGCGCCCAGCGCGTATTCCGGCTTGCGCACGTATTCCAGCATGTATTCCGGCATCGGCTCTTCAACGCGCCAGTCGATGTTCTTCTTCCAGTATGCCCACGGCCAGCCATACTGCGCGCCCAGCGGCACGTTGGTCAGGTAATCGGGCACCAGGTCCGATCCCAGCATGTCGCGCTCGTTCACCACGGTCCACAGCTCGCCCGTGCGCGGGTTCCAGTCCATGCCATTGGGATTGCGCAGGCCGCCGGCAAACTCGCGCTCGCTCTTCTTGGCGAAATCGTACTCGTGGATGGCCGCGCGGCCCTTTTCCTTGGCGATGCCCTCGTCAGCGATGTTCGTGGCTGATCCCACGGTGACATAAAGGCGTTGGCCGTCCTCGCTCAGCAACAGGTTGCGCACCCAGTGCTGGCCGCCAGCGGGCAGGTCCATCAGCTTTTCAGGCGCGCCCTGCAGGCTGGTCTGCCCCGGCGTGAAGGGCCAGGAAACCACCGCATCGTTGTTGGCCACGTAAAGCCGCCCTTCGCGCAGCACCATGCCGAACGGCGAATTGAGCGCGGGGTTGCTGATCTCGAAGCGCTGTTCGGCCACACCATCGCCATTGCCATCGCGCAGCACCACGATCTTGTTGGGCGAAGGATCGCCCGCCCCGGCCGACTTGAACAGCCAGCCCGCGACCAGCCCGGTCAGCCCGCCCTGCGCCGAACTCGCCGGCGCATTGGTTTCCGCCACCAGCACGTCGCCATTGGGTAGCACCACCACGTTGCGCGGATGGTCCAGCTTGTCGGCAAAGCGCGTCACCTTCAGGCCCTCGGCCGCAACCGGCGCTTCGTTGGCAGCCCAGCCCACCGGCTTCGCGATGCCGATGGTCGGCCACCACTGCGGGTTCTGCTCGGCCAGCTTGGGCTTGGGCCCGGTGGTTTCGGCCAGCGTGTACTGCGCGCTGTCACCTCGCATGATCCACGCCAGCGATCCGCCGACGAGGACCAGCACCATCGTCAGGAAGACGAGAAATTTCTGCTTTGTGCTCATGGCGCAGAACCTAGGCGCGCGCTCGCCCCACCGCAACGGGGCGATGCGGGAATCGTTGGTGTGGCGCGGTTCCGGCCCGCTTCCCCGGCCGACCACCCACGGAAGTGTATCCTGATTGGGTGATCGGGCGGGACAGCGGGCCGGTGCCGCAGCCGTTTCAGCACAGCTGAAACAGCAAAGAGTTGCGTGGCGCGACTTTTCGCATCGCTCTCCCTATATGGTCCCCATGTACGATTTTGCCCCCACGCCCGGCCAGCCCAAGGCCGAACACTATGCCGATTTGCGCAGCGCCGCACTTGCCCTCACCGATGGTGAAACCGATGGCGTGGCCAACATGGCCAACCTTGCCAGCCTGATCGGACTGTTCCTGCCCGATCTGAACTGGGCCGGCTTTTACCGGATGGTCGATGGCCAGCTCGTGCTTGGCCCTTTCACCGGCAAGCCCGCCTGCATCCGCATCCCGCTGGGCCAGGGCGTGTGCGGCACCGCCGCCGCAACCGGAGAGACCCAGCTGGTGCGCGATGTCCACGCGTTTCCTGGCCACATCGCCTGCGATTCGGCCAGCGCGTCGGAGCTGGTGGTCCCGGTCTGGCGGGAAGGCTCGGTGATCGCGGTGATCGATCTCGACAGCCCCACCCTCGCCCGCTTCGACGAGGAGGATGCCGCCGGGGTGGAGGCCCTGGCCAAGGCGATTTCCGGGCGAATCTAAAGGCTTGGGTGGTCCGCCAGGAGAACCGCCCCACAATGGGACAGCATGCGCAGGAACCTTGGTTTTCTGCGCCCTGCAATGGTAACCACCGGGTTAATGCCGCGCGTGCTGCGTGCGGCGCCCACAGGGGTACCGCCATGAACCGTTTGCTCGTCTCGCTTCTCGTCCTCGGCGCAGCCGCCGTTGCCAATCCGGCGCAGGCCCATAACCATGGTGGCGCCGCCATGCCGCCTCCGCCGCCACAGGGGGTGTATCAGGGCACGTGGCAGGGCGGCAGCTGGACCGGCCAGTGGGTGCAGCCGCCCCAGGGCGCCTATCCCTACCCCACCCAGCCGATGAGCTACCCTGCGCCCGACCCGCGGATGCAGGAAATGATGGATCGCTGCGCTTCCTACCGGCCCGACAGCGGCACGGGCGGCGCGGTGATCGGTGGTCTGGTTGGCGGCGTGGTCGGCAATCGCGTGGCATCGGGCAATCGCGTGCTCGGCACCGTGGCCGGTGCGGCAGTAGGCGCGGTGGCGGGCCGCGCCATCGACAAGGCCGAGGATGCCGGGCGCGAACGCGAATGCCGCGATTTCTGGGCCAGCCAGCCGCCTGCCGGTGCCTACGGCTATCCAGTCCAGGGTTATGGCTATTACCCCGCCTATGTGCCGATGGGCTATGTCATGGTCCCCGTGCCACAGGCTCCCGCCAAACCCTGCGTGGAAACCAAGACCGTCACCTACGAATATGTGACCACCCCGCGCCGCCGGTACATTCCGGCCCGCCCGCGCGACAAGCGCGTGAAGGAAAAGCGGATCTACGTCGGCAGCTGATCCGGCTTGCCGCGATCACGAAAAAGGCCCGCCGGATCACTTCGGCGGGCCTTTGTTGTCGCTGTCTGCCCACACTATTCGTCATTGCGAGCGAAGCGAAGCAATCCAGAGTTGGCGCAAACCGCCCTGGATTGCCGCGCCACCTCCGGTGGCTCGCAATAACGATGGGTGGGATAGGCGGGGCAGGCAGCAGCTAACCTGCTCCAACCCAACCCCGCTCATCCTGAGCTTGCCGAAGGGCGAAGGATGCTGCCCCAACCCTCACAGCTTGCGGCCGATCAGCTCCTTCATGATTTCGCTTGTGCCGCCGAAGATGCGCGTCACGCGGGCGCCACGCCAGGCGCGGGCGATGGCGTATTCGTTCATATAGCCGGCGCCGCCGTGCAGCTGCAGGCACTTGTCCATCACTTCCCATTGCAGTTCGGTGTGCCACAGCTTGGCCGCGGCCCCTTCCTCGGGCGTCAGCTCCTTCTTCAGGTGCCGCGCCAGCGCCCAATCGAGGTGCGCCCAGCCCACCTGCAGCTTGGTCTTCAGGTCGGCCAGGGTGAAGCGGGTGTTTTGAAAATCGAGGATCGGCTTGCCAAAGGCCTTGCGCTCGCGGGTGAATTCCACCGTATCGTCAAAGGCCTTCTGCGCCGATGCCTGCGCGCTGATGGCGATGGACAGGCGCTCCTGCGGCAGTTCGCTCATCAGATAGATGAAGCCCTTGCCTTCCTCGCCCAGGCAATTGGTGATCGGCACGCGCACATCCTCGAAGAACAGCTCCGACGTATCGGCTTCGTCCATGCCGATCTTGTCCAGGTTGCGGCCGCGCTTGAACCCTTCCCGGTTCGCTTCCACCAGCACGATGGAAATGCCCTTCCACGCCGGCTGGATCTCGGTGTCGGTCTTGCAGCAGACAAGGATCAGGTCGGCGTTCTGGCCATTGGTAATATAGGTCTTGGACCCGTTGATCACGTAATGGTTGCCGTCCTTCTTTGCGGTGGTGCGCATTCCCTGGAGGTCGGATCCGGTGCCCGGTTCGGTCATCGCGATGGCGGTCACCACCTCGCCCGATACCATCTTGGGCAGCCAGGTCTTCTTCTGCTCTTCCGAGCCGTAGGAGACGAGGTAGTTCACCACGATGTCGGACTGGAGCGAGAAGCCCGTGGCCACGCGCCCGTAGTAGCTGCTCTCTTCGTCGACGATGGCGTTGTAACCGAAATCAAGGCCCAGCCCGCCGTATTCCTCGGGCACGGTAGGGCACAGCATGCCCAGTTCACCCGCCTTGGGCCAGACATCGTGCGGCACGATCCCCGCCTCGGCCCATTCGTTGGCGTGCGGGGCGATCTCGGTCTCGAGGAACTTGCGCACCGTCTGGCGGAACGCTTCGTGGTCGTCGTTGTAGGCGGTGCGCGGAATCAGGTCGAGCGACATGGCGTACTCTCCGGGATCTTGCTTTCGTTGCACACAGGAAAGCAAAGCCGGAGAGGCCGGTCAACACAATTTAATCGTTCGATTAAAGCTTGCCCTTTCGGACACGAGCCTCAGATCGCCCCACCGGTCAGGCGCTGGCAGATCAGGTCAAGCTGGTCGAGCGTCTTGTAGCGGATCGAGACCGAACCAGTGCGCGGGTCAGCGTCTGCGTTGATCGTCACCTTCAGACCCAGGAACTCCTCCAAGTGCGCCTGCACCGCCAGAATATCGGCCGATTCGGCGCCGCTACGTTCGGCGCGGGCGCGGCGCGGCGCGCTCTCGGGCCGGGTGGCGCGCTTGGCCATGCGTTCGGCGTCGCGGACAGAAAGGCCCTTGGCCACGATCTCGCGCGCGATCGGCAGCGGATCGGGCAGCACCGCCAGCGCACGGGCATGTCCCATGGTCAGCTCCTCACGCTGCAGCATGTCAAGCACGTCCTCGGGCAGCGTCAGCAGCCGCATCAGGTTGGCAACGTGGCTGCGGCTCTTGTCAACGAAGGTCGCGATCTCCTGCTGCGTCAGCCCGTCGTTCTCGGAAAGCCGCTGATAGGCGCGCGCCTCTTCCACCGGGTTCAAGTCTTCGCGCTGCAGGTTCTCGATCAACGCCAGCGCGGTCACTTCGCGCTCGTCCAGCTTGCGCACGATCGCCGGGATCTCGTGCACCCGCGCCCGCTGCGATGCGCGCCAGCGCCGCTCACCGGCCACCAGCTGGTACCGGTTCGGCCCCACCGGGCGCACCACCACTGGCTGGATCACGCCGCGCGCCGCGATTGAGCGGGCCAGCTCCTCAAGCGCATCCTCGTCGAAATGGCGACGCGGCTGATCCGGGTGCGGTTCGATCTGCGAAACCGGCAGCATGGCAAGGCCTGACTGCGGATTGCCGCCAGCCGCCACGGTTGCACCCAACGCTTCACCGGCAGAGCGCGCCACGGCTTCCTCGCGCCGCGTCTCACCCAGCAGCGCGCCAAGGCCCCTGCCCAGCGCCGCACGCTTTGCAGGCGCCGCCGCCTTGACTGCCTCGTCCCCGCTCATGCCGCCTTCCTTCGCTCGGGCAGGCGCGCGATCAGTTCGCGCGCCAGCTTCATATAGGCCTGCGAACCGGCGCAGGCGTGGTCATAGATCAGCGCCGGCAGCCCGTGGCTCGGCGCTTCGGACAGGCGGACGTTGCGGGGGATCACCGATTCGAACACCAGGTCCGCCAGGCACGAGCGCACGTCGTCGGCCACCTGGTCGGTCAGGCGATTGCGGCGGTCGTACATCGTCAGCACGATGCCGAGGATGCCGAGGTCCGGATTGAACCGCTCCTGCACCCGCTCCACCGTCTGCAGCAGCTGGCTCAGCCCTTCGAGCGCGAAGAACTCGCACTGCAGCGGCACCAGCAGCGTATCGGCTGCGGTCAGCGCGTTGAGCGTGAGCAGGCCCAGCGAGGGTGGGCAGTCGATCAGGCAGATCTCGTGCCCGTTGTCCGCCTGCAGCGCTGCGCGCAGCTTGCCGGTACGATCCTCGGCGCTGACCAGTTCAACCTCAGCGCCCGACAGGTCAACGGTGGCGGGAATCAGGTCCAGCCCCGGAATGCGAGTGGGCTGTGCGCACTCGGCAATCGGCACCTGGTCGATCAGCAGGTCATAGGATGAATGGTGCCGATCTGCCGTCGTCACGCCCAGCCCTGTGGACGCATTGCCCTGGGGATCGAGATCGACCAGCAGCACGCTCCAGCCGGTGGCGGCAAGCGCGGTGGCGATGTTGATCGCCGTCGTCGTCTTGCCGACTCCGCCTTTCTGGTTCGCGATCGCAATGGTGATCATGGGTTCGGAACCTTACTATGTTTGCCCGTGTGACGCTTGAGAGTCGGCGTGTCGAGCAGACGGCCGGCGATGACGCCCGCGTTGGAGTCGGTCAGCGATTGTTCCACGTGGAACATATGCCGCCACCCTTGCGGAAGCTCTGCCAATTCATGCGCCGCCTTGGCCCCCTTCGGCAACAACCAAAGCGTTTCGGGTGTGGAAAATCGGGCGGACAACTGCAGCAGTCGGTCGAGCGGCGCGAAGGCGCGCGCCGAAATCACCGCATGCTGCTGCGGCGGCAGGTCCTCGACGCGCGACAACACCACCGTGACATTCCCGAGCCCGAGGTCCGCCGCCGCGCGGGCAAGCCATTCAGTGCGCAGTTTTCGCGAATCGACTAGCGTGATTGGCCGCGAGGGTTGAAGCGCCGCAATGGCGAGGCCGGGGAAGCCCGCCCCGGTCCCGAGATCCAGCCATGAACCGTCCGGCACTGTTTCACGTGGAACAGCGAGAAGCTGTGCACTGTCGAGAATATGGCGCTGCCAGACATGCGGCAAGGTGCCCCTTGCCACGAGGTTCTGCCGTTCGTTCTCCTCGGTCAACAGAATGGCGAGCCGGGCAAGCCGATCCATCGCCGCAACATCTGCGCCCACCACATCGCGCAACCAGGCCTGCGCCTGTGCCTCGGTTTCAATGGTCATGTGGCAAGCCTGCGACGGGCGTGGACCAGCAGGCTGGCCAGTGCCGCCGGGGTGATCCCGGCAATTCGACCAGCGGCGGCCAGTGTATCGGGTTGGGCGCGCGAAAGGCGCTCAACCATCTCACGCGAAAGGCCGGGCACATCGGCATAGGGGAAGTCATCGCCCAAGGGCACGCCATCGCTGCCGCGCAGGTCCCGCAGCTCGGCATCCTGCCGCGCAAGGTAGGGCGCATAGGCGGCGTCTTCCTCCACCTCATCAACCAGGAGCGAATCAAACGCTTCGTCGCCAATCCACGGACGGATGCCTTCGAGCGTCACCTCGGGAAAGCGGAGCCATTCCCTCAGCGAACGGCGCGCGCCATCGGCGCGGACGGCCAGCCCTTCCCGCGCCATCTCGCTCGGCGTGACCTCCTGCGCCAAAGCATCCTCCAGCCGACCGCGCACAGCCTGCCGCGCTTCGAACCAGCGCAGCCGCTCATCACCCACGCACCCGGCCGCCATCGCAAGCGGCGTCAGGCGCGAGGTGGCGTTGTTGGCGCGCAGACGCAGCCGGTACTCGGCCCGGGCGGTGAGCATCCGGTAGGGTTCACTAACGCCGTGCAGCGTGAGATCGTCAATCATCACCGCCATGTAGGAATTGGCGCGGTCAAGATCGGGCGCCGGACGACCCAGCACCGCCGCCGCGGCATGTATTCCGGCGACGAGCCCCTGCGCGGCCGCCTCTTCATACCCTGTGGTGCCGTTGATCTGCCCGGCACAATAGAGGCCGGGGATGGCCCGCACTTCGAGCGAGCGGCGCAGGGCGCGCGGATCGATATGGTCATACTCCACGGCATAGCCGGGCACGGTAATGGTGACCTCTTCAAGCCCATCGATGCTGCGCATCATCGCCAGCTGGACATCGCTGGGCAGCGAGGTCGAGACGCCGTTGGGATAGACAGTGTCATCGTCCAGCCCTTCGGGCTCAAGGAATATCTGGTGACCATCACGATCGCCGAAGCGATGGATCTTGTCTTCGATCGAGGGGCAATAGCGCGGCCCCTGCGCACCGATGGCCCCGGTGAACAGCGGCGACCGATCAAGCCCGGCGCGGATGATGTCGTGCGTCCGTTCATTGGTGCGGGCGATGGCGCAGAACACTTGTGGAACTAGGCGACCCTTGGTGAGCGGGGACATGGTCCAGGGATCAGCGTCGGATTCCTGTTCCGGCAGGCGCGCCCAATCGATGGTGCGACCATCGAGCCGGGGTGGCGTACCTGTCTTGAGCCGGGCCATCGGCAAGTCCGCCGCGCGCAACTGCTGAGCAAGCCGATGCGCGCTGCTTTCCCCGATGCGCCCCCCATCCATCCGCTCTTCGCCACGGAACAGGCGTCCGCCGAGGAATGTGCCGGTGCAGAGGATGACCGCCCTGCCCCGCAGCTCCGTGCCATCGGCAAGATCGAGCCCGGTGACAGCACCGCCATCAAGACGCAGCGCGGCCGCTTCACCCGGCACGACGGTTAGGTTGGCCTGGGCGGCGATCATACGCTGGATCGCAGCCTTGAACAGCTTGCGGTCAGCCTGAACGCGCGGGCCCTGCACGGCGCTGCCCTTGCTGCGGTTGAGCATTCGATAATGGATCGCGGCAGCATCGGCGGCGCGGGCGATCAGGCCATCGAAGGCATCAACTTCGCGGACAAGATGCCCCTTGCCCAGCCCGCCGATCGCCGGGTTGCAGCTCATGGCGCCAATGGTGGCAGCATCGAAGCTGACCAGCGCAGTGCGCGCACCCATGCGCGCCGCGACAGCCGCCGCTTCGACGCCGGCGTGTCCGCCGCCGACCACGATGATGTCGAAGGAATGCATGAGCGCGCGATACGCGACTTGGGGATTCGCGTCAAAGCTGGAGGTGTTTCACGTGGAACATTTTTATGGCGTAGAGGACCATTACCCCTCCGTCAGCCTGCGGCTGCCACCTCCCCTTCAGGGGAGGATGTGGGTGCGGAGGGTTGCGCTGTGGTGGTTCGACAGGCTCACCACGAGCTGGTGTGGACTAGGTTCAGTCGAACCCCGCGCACCCTGAGCCCGTCAAAGGGTGATCGCGCCTTGGGTGAGGTTGCACTGCTATGGTTCGACGGGCTCACGATGAGCGGTTTTGTTTGATAGAGCACATGCTCCGCCTATCCTGAGCTTGTCGAAGAGTGCGCATGCTGTTCCACGTGAAACATCATTTGCCGATGCAGAAGCGGCCGAACAGGGCGTCCAGCATGTCTTCGGTGCCGGTGCGGCCGACCAGGGTGTCAAGGGCGCGGCGGGCGAGACGGAGATTCTCGGCGGCGAGCAGGGGATCGGGCTCACGAGCGGCATGATCGAGCACGGTTGCGACATCTGACAGCAGAACGTGCTGGCGCTGGTTGAGTGCGGCCTCGCCCGGCTTGGGCAGTGCGGCGCGGGCGTGGGTGACGAGCGCGGTGCGCAGGGTGGCGAGGCCCTTGCCTGTCTGGGCGGAGAGGCGGTGCATGGGCGCGGCCTTGGGCGGCGCATCGGCCCGGTCCACCTGTGCTTCGATTTCCCAAAGCGTGGCAGAGGATGGCCCTTGGCCTTCAGGGCCAAGCCACAGGACGAGATCGGCGGCGACAGCTTCGGCGCGGGCGCGTTCAATGCCGATGGCTTCGACGGCCCCTGCCCCTTCTTCACGCAGGCCTGCGGTATCGACGAAGGTAAAGGGCACGCCATCAAGCGCGACAGTGCGGGTGATCACGTCGCGGGTGGTGCCGGGTTCGGCGGCGGTGATGGCGGCTTCGGCTTCAACCAGCGCGTTGAAGAGTGTGGACTTGCCGGCGTTGGGCGGACCGGCAAGGACGACACGGAAGCCCTCCCGCAAGGGTTCGGCACGGGGACGCGCGAGCCATTCGTGAAGCTGCGCAGCAAGCGTGGTGCAGCCGGCGGCGAAGCCGGGCGGGAGAGCGGACTCCCCTTCCCCGACATCGTCCTCGTCCGAGAAATCAAGCGTGGCTTCGAGCCGGGCGGACAGCGCGAGCAGCATTTCGCGCCAGGTGTTCACCGCGCGGGACAGCGCGCCGCCGGCCATGGCCTGCGCGCTGCGGCGCTGCAGCTCGGTCTCGGCGGAGAGCAGGTCGGCAAGGCCTTCCGCTTCGGCCAGGTCGATGCGGCCATTGGCGAAGGCGCGGCGGGTGAATTCACCGGGCTGCGCGCGGCGCAGGCCGGGGAGCGTGGCGAGCGCCGCTTCGACAGCGGCGATAACGGCGCGGCCGCCGTGGAGATGAAGTTCTGCCGTGTCCTCACCCGTGGCGGTGGCCGGGCCGGGCAGCCAGAGGACAAGCGTGCGATCAAGCTCTTCGTGCGATGCGGGATGGCGCAGGGTGGCGACGGCGGCATGGCGGGGCCGGGGCAACCTGCCGGCGAGCGCATGGAGGGCGGGACCGGCGTGGGGGCCGCTGATGCGGATTACGGCGATGCCGGCGGGGGGCTGGCCGGAGCCGAGGGCGAAGATTGTATCAGCGGACATGCGCGCGCTTTAGCGGGTTTGGATGCGCGGCTCAAAACAGGAAGAAGGGGATTCCGCTCAAAGCCGCAAAGAGGCGAAGAAGTGGTGCTTTGCGTCTTTGGCGGCTTGGCTTGGCGGGGAGCCCCCCTGACCTCAATCCTTCTTTGGAGCCTTGAAGCCGGACATGGCAGCGCCGGCGCCCTGTTCCATGAACTGCTTGAACAGGTTCATGCCGATCTCGCCCATGGGGGCGAGCTGCTTGGCCATGCCGGTCAGCTGGTCCAGCGAGCTGACGCCCTTCATGGCATTGGCGATGGCGTCGACATAGACGTCGTTGGCCTTCGACACATCGGGCAGGCCGAGGAAGCGGCGGGCTTCTTCGGGGGTGCAGTCGACTTCTACATTCACTTTCATGCAACGCAGCTCCTTTTCCACCCCGGAGGGCGAGACTGTCATGCCCGCTTGGCAAAGTCCACTGGCAGGGCCAAGTTGCGGCCAGCACGGAGAAATTCAGGAGAAGACCATGGGTGAAATGACGACAATCGCGGCGCTGGACGGGAACGGTGCGATTCCGGCCTATGTGGCCACGCCCGACGGCGGCGCGGGCGCGGCGATCATCGTGATGCCGGAGATCTTCGGGGTGAACGAGGGCATCCGCAAGAAGTGCGATGACTGGGCGGCGCAGGGCTATGTCGCGCTGGCGCCCGACGTGTTCTGGCGCTTTGCCCCCGGCGTCCAGCTCGATCCGGATGTGCCGGAGCAGCTGCAGGAAGCGTTCGGATACTTCGGACAGTTCGATGCCGACTTGGGCGTGCAGGATATCGAGGCGGCGATCCGCTGGCTGCGCGGCGAAAAAGGCGTGGCCAAGGTGGGCCTCGTCGGCTTCTGCCTCGGCGGGCGCATGGCCTACATGGCGGCGGCGCGGACCGACATCGATGCGTCCGTGGGCTATTACGGCGTGATGATCGACCAGATGCTGGGTGAATCGCACGCGATCGCCAACCCGCTGATGCTGCACATTCCGACGGCGGACCACTTCGTTGGCCCGGAGGCGCAGAAGGCGATCCACGACGGGCTTGGCAGCCATCCCAAGGTGACGCTGCATGACTACGAGGGGCTGGACCATGGCTTTGCCGCCGAGATGGGCAACCGCCGCGACGAGGCCGGGGCGCAGCTGGCCGACGGGCGGACGCGGGATTTCTTTGCCGCGCACCTGAAGTAAGCCGGGACGCGGGGCTTGCGCCGGATCAAGGCGGCGGGCCCCGCGTTGGCGCATGGATCGGGGAGAGGAGAACGACGCATGCAACTGGGACTGGCCGCATGGCACCGCTACATGCTGGGGAACGACCCCGATCTGCTGGCTGAACTGGTGGCGGAGGACGCGGTGTTCCACTCCCCCGTCGTCCACACTCCGCAGGCCGGGCGTGACAAGGTGCTGCTGTACCTTTCTGCGGCGGCGCAGGTCTTCGGCAACGGCAGCTTCCGCTATGTGCGCGAGCTGGTCGACGGGCCGGAGGCGTGCCTGGAGTTCATGGCCGAGATCGACGGAGTGAGCGTGAACGGCATCGACCTGATCCGCTTCGACCTGGAAGGGCGCATCGCCGACGTCAAGGTGATGGTGCGCCCGCTGAAGGCCATCGATGCGGTGTGGAAGAAGATGGCGGAGCAGCTCGAGAACACGTGAAAAAGGGCCGGTGATGAGCCGGCCCTTTGCGTGTTGGCAGCGATGACCGGCGTTACTGGTTCATCGTGGCGAAGAAGTCTTCGTTGGTCTTGGAATCCTTCATTTTGTCGAGAAGGAATTCCATCGCGTCGACCGTGCCCATCTGCATGAGGATGCGGCGCAGGACCCACATCTTGCTGAGCTGGTCCTTCGGCACGAGCAGCTCTTCCTTGCGGGTGCCGCTCTTGCCCACGTCGAGCGCGGGGAAGATGCGCTTGTCGGCCACCTTGCGGTCGAGCACGATTTCGCTGTTGCCGGTGCCCTTGAACTCTTCGAAGATCACTTCGTCCATGCGGCTGCCGGTGTCGATCAGCGCGGTGGCGATGATGGAGAGCGAGCCGCCTTCCTCGATGTTGCGCGCGGCACCGAAGAAGCGCTTGGGCCGCTGCAGCGCGTTGGCGTCGACACCGCCGGTCAGCACCTTGCCCGAGGACGGCACCACCGTGTTGTAGGCACGGCCGAGGCGGGTGATCGAATCCAGCAGGATGACCACGTCGCGCTTGTGCTCGACCAGGCGCTTTGCCTTTTCGATAACCATTTCAGCAACTTGCACGTGGCGTGTAGCGGGCTCGTCAAAGGTGGAGGAGATGACCTCTCCCTTCACCGAACGCTGCATGTCGGTGACTTCCTCGGGCCGCTCATCAACCAGCAGTACGATCAGGAAGACTTCCGGATGGTTGTCGGTGATTGCCTTGGCCATGTTCTGCAGCAGCACGGTCTTGCCCGTGCGCGGCGGCGCGACGATCAGCGCGCGCTGGCCCTTGCCCTGCGGGCTGACGAGATCGATCACGCGAGCGGACTTGTCCTTCACCGTGGGATCGAGCGTATCAAGCTTCAGGCGCTCGTTCGGGTAGAGCGGCGTGAGGTTGTCGAAGTTGACGCGGTGGCGCACGGCCTCCGGCTCGTCGAAGTTCACCTTGATCAGGCGGGTGATGGCGAAATAGCGCTCGCCATCCTTGGGCGCGCGGACTTCACCTTCAACGGTGTCACCCGTGCGCAGGCCCCATTTGCGGACCTGGTTGGGCGAGACATAGATGTCGTCAGGCCCGGCAAGGTAGTTCGCCTCGGGCGAGCGAAGGAAGCCGAAGCCATCAGGCAGGACCTCGATCGTGCCGATGCCGTGGATTTCCTCGCCATCTTCCGCCACTTCCTTGAGAATGGCGAACATCAGGTCCTGCCGGCGCATGGTGCTGGCGCCCTCGACGCCCATGTCCTCGGCCATTTCGACCAGTTCGGCCGGGGTCTTCTTCTTGAGTTCCTTGAGATGCATGTGCGGTATTCCATTAAGCAGAGAAGCGCCGGCCGGAGGGTCTATGGGCTGGGAGACAGCGGACCTTGGATGAAGCACGCGCGAACGGCGCGGCGGTTCCGGATAGCCCGGCGGAAATAGGCGGCGCAGGTGGCAGCGTCAATCGGGAATGGTGGGGGATGCGTGGGAACGCCCTGTCCTGCTGACGCGTTGCGTTGAGACAACGCAAACCCACGAGGAGAGGGATCATGTCCGTCCAAGTGCCGCCGCGTGAAAACGCCTTCCCCAAGCCGGCCGCGCCCACGCCGCGCGCCAATGCCTGGGGATCGCAGTGGAAGCACCTGCCCCGCAGCCCGCGCGCGATGATGCGCAACGCAATGCGGGATGGCCTGCGGGTGATCCGGCTGGGTTGATCGCAGGTTTCGCGAGCAACCCTGCCGGTCAGAATGGCTTGATGATCACCAGGATCACGATCAGGGCGGCGGTCACGCCGGGGACTTCGTTGAGCAGGCGGAGCTGGCGGCCGGTTAGCTTGCGACGGCCTTGGGCGAGGCCCCGCGCGTAGCCGGCGAGCCAGATGTGGTAGGCTGAGAGGATCAGCACGAAACCGAGCTTCGCGTGGAGCCAGCCCTGGGTGAACCAGCCGCCCGAGACCGCCAGTGCGAGGCCGAACAGCCAGACCAGCGTGAGCGAAGGCCACAAGATGATCTTGAGCAGCTTGCGTTCGCGATCCACCCAGATCGCGGCTTCGGCGGAGCCTTCGGGCGATTCCTGATGATAGACGAAGTAGCGGGGCAGCATGAACAGCCCCGCCATCCAGAAGATCACGAAAATGACGTGGCCGGCCTTGAGCCAGAGATAGAGCATCGACAACACCTGCAGCATGCGTGGCCCACCGTTGCGAATGAGGCCCCCGCCCCGCTCTTTTGCCGGGGCCATGGGGCATTGCAAGCGATGATGGGGAGCCGGTGCCCCAAGGGCAAGTGGACCGCAGGGGTCAACCGGGCAGGAGATGGCTACATTCCGCCACAGTGGTGAGCGGCCTGCCGGTTTCGAACCATGCCGAGAGATTGTCTGCCATCAGCCGTCCCATGGCACTGCGGGTGACAAGCGAGGCCGAGCCGAGGTGCGGCAGCAGCACGACATTGTCGAGTTCCATGAGTTCGGCAGGAACCTGCGGCTCGTCTTCATAGACATCGAGCCCGGCGGCGAGGATCGTGCCCTGCTGCAGCGCGTGGACCAGCGCCACCTGATCGACAACGCTGCCGCGCGCGACATTGATGAACACGCCCTGTGGCCCGAGCGCGGCAAGAACTTCGGCATTGACGATGTGACGGGTCTGCGCGCCTCCCGGGAGTATCGCAATCAGGACATCGCAGGCTTCGGCAAGCGCGACAGGCGTGGCGAAATACTCGTAGGGAACGCCGGCCAACCGCGTGCGTCCGTGATACGTGACCTTGACGAGACTGGCGTCAAGGCGGCGGGCGATAGCCTTGCCAATGCCGCCGAGGCCGAGAATGCCGACCTTGCGACCGCGCAGCGACGGCGAGAGTGGGAACGCGCCCTGTGGCCAGCGCCCTTCCCGCACGAAGCGATCGGCCTGCGGCAGGCGACGCAGAGTGGCGAGCAGCAGGCCCATGGCGAGATCAGCCACTTCCTCGTCCAGCACGCCGGGCGTGTTGGTGACCATGATGCCGCGCCCGACGGCGGCGGCGACATCGATGTTGTCGTACCCCACGCCGAAATTGGCGATGATCCTGAGCGCGGGCATGCGGGTGAACAAGTCTTCGCCGATGCCACCGGCGAGCGTGCTGGCGGCGATGGCGGGGATCCGCGCGAGCGTGGCAGAATCGAGGGATTCCCACAGGCGGCGGACGGTGAAACGCGTTTCAAGATCCGCCATGGTGAAGGGCGGCAGCGGGGCGGCGGCGAGGATTTCCGGCTTTTGGGCTTGTGGCATGACGCCAGCATAATGGCGTTTGGCTTGGTGAAAAGAGGGGTTTGCGCAGAGATCGCAGAGGACGCGGAGACAAGGAAGAGAGAGTTTCGCGCAAAGACGCGAAGAGGTTGTGCGGTGCCGCAGGCCTTGTTGCAGGCATCCCAACCGCATAATTCATCCGGGCGGCATGGCCCTTATGCGCTGAACCTTCGCGTCTTCGCGTCCCCGCGCGAAACTCTGCTCGCTTGGCCTTGAGCCGCGCCCCCCCGAGCCCGTCCCCCAAGCCGGAGGAGGAAGGACCTCAAGGGTATTTCAGGCTGATCGTGGTGCCCAGGTTCGCCTTGGGGATGTTGATTCGCACCGAGCGGAAGGCAGGGAGGCTGGCGATGGTAGGTGGGTTGTTGGAGAAGCCGAACCCTTCCGTCGGGATGCCGAGCATGCCGCCGCGGTTGATCTTCTGCGAGGAGTCCTCGTCATGATAGATCGCGATGGCATAGACGCCGGGCTTGGGCACGAAGAGGCAGAAGCGGGTCTCACCCTGCACCGCAGGCACGCGGCCGACGTAAAGCGAGCCCTTCTTCACCAGGAAGCGGCGTGAATCGTCGGCATAGAGCGTGGCGGCGATCAACCCGTTGGAATTGCGCACACCGGTGACCTCGATGTTGATCCAGGTATCGCTGTGCGGGCCGGCGCAATTGGGCGCTGCAGCCTGCGCGGGCGCAGCGGCAAACAGCGCGAGCGCGACGGACAGGGTAGAGGCGACTGCTGCGCCAGCGGCGCGGAGGCGTCTTGGCAAGATCATCTGCTTCATGGTCCCGAATTGTTTCAGGTGAACGCGGTGCAACGCCTGTTCCACGTGGCCAGTTCCGCCGCCTTCATCCCCTGTCCGCTGCATTGGAGCAACGGTTCATCCCCCACCAACTATCGATTCGGCGTTGAACCTATTCTGAACCCTTCGTCCTCGTCCATTCATCTTTGCACAGCAGGCTGCATTGCGATCACGCCGGAGCGACGATTCCGCGCGAAAGGACGACGACGCGATCGGCCACTTCGGCCAGCGCGCCGCGGTGGGCGATCAGCAGGATGGTGAGCTTGCCGCGAAGGCCCTGCAGCGCGGCGGCGATCAGAGCCTCGTTCTCGGCATCCAGCGCGCTGGTTGGTTCATCGAGAATGAGCAGCGCGGGGCGGCGCAGCAGGGCGCGGGCCAGGGCGATGCGCTGGCGTTCCCCGCCCGAAAGCCACGCGCCGCGATCGCCCACCAGGGTGTCGAGCCCCTGTGGCAGGGCGTGGACGAACTGCGCTGCGGCGTCAGCCAGGGCGGCGTGGAGCTCGGCCTCCGAAGCATCGGGCCTGGCCCAGAGCAGGTTTTCGCGGATCGAGGTGTGGAACAGCAGCGGTTCCTGCTGGACATAGGCGACCGAGGCGCGCCAGCGCGGCAGGTCCTGCGGCGGGAGCGCAGCGCCATCGAGCATGAGCGTGCCGGATTCGGGCAGGAGCAATGCGCCGAATACGTCGGCCAGCGTGGACTTGCCCGCACCGGACGGACCGGTGAGCGCAGTGGTGGTGGCGACCGGCAGTTCGAGCGTGAGCGCATCGAGCACCGGTTCAGGCCGGCCGGGGTGATGAAAGGTGACGCGTTCGACCGCGATGGTGCTGGCCGGGGCGAGCGGCACGGGATCGGGATCCGACACGGCGCGCGGTTCCTGCACGGCGGCGAGCGTGGCCATCAGCGTGGCGGTTTCATCGAGCGCGGAACGGCCGTGCAGCCATTCCTGCCAGCATTCCTGAAGCGAGGAGAGCGCCGGCAACGCGCGGACAAACAGCGCCACGAGGGGCAGGAGCGCGGCGGGGCTGGTGTGGAAGCGTTCGATCGCGAGCCAGGCCGAACCCGCCAGCGCGGCGGCGCCTGCCACCTGCAGCACCCCCTGCCCCCTGCCATGGCTGCGCGAATAGGCAAGCTGGGCGCGGCGCAGTTCGGCAAAGGTTTCGGCATAATCGCGCTCGACGCGGGATTCTGCGCCAAGACTCTTGATCAGGCGGAGCGCGCCGAGGCTTTCCTGTGTGCGCGCATGGACATCGTCGTAGGCGCGGCCCAGCACCTCGCCCAAGTGCCCGGCGCGGCGGCGCAGGCCCTTGTAGGCGAGCAGGGTGAGCCCCGCACCGGCGGGGGCGAGCAGCATCGCGGTGATCCCTGCCCCGGCCAGCGTGACCGCCGCCGCACCCGCGCGCAGGATCTGGTCGAAGGCGAAGCCGATGCGATCGACATTGGTGATGAGCAGCGCGGCGTTGTCAGACTGGCGCATGGCCGAAAGCACTTGCCAGCGCGCGCCGAGCAGGAGGTGGAAGGCACGGGTGCGCAGGGTATCGACCAGAACATAGCCAAGGCGTTCTGCCGCGATCTTGCGCGCATAGTTGGCAATGGCGCGGAAGGCGACGAGACCGACAAAGACGCACAGCAGGGCACCGGGTGCAGGCGGCAGACCGGCGCGCTGGGCAAGGCCGAGCAGCGCGCGCGCCGGGCCGGGCAAGGCGCCGGCATTGCCGGTAAGCACCGCGAGCAGCGGCACGAGCAGGACCAGCCCGATGCCCTCGGTCAAGGTGGTCAGCACCATCAGCGCGATGACGCCCGCAAGGCGGCGACGCGGCACGGCGGCGCGCAATACCGCAGCCCCACTGCTGAATTCCGGTGCCGGGATGGTGGTGTCCAAGTGCCCTGCCCCTCCGTCTGCCAGTAGGCCGCGCCGGGCGGCGCTACGTGCTTTGCCTGAGGAGGTCTTTTGCGGAATGCAGGGCCCGGCGCATCCCCAGATTGCGCCACGCCATGACGGTTGTGGATATATCTGTTCGGAAATGGGGCAAATCCGGACATTGCGTGTGGAAAACGGGCCGCTTCGCGCTTGTGGCGGGGAATCACGCTGGGTATCGCGGAGAGTGGGCTCGATCATGGGGTGCGCGGCCGGCTTCGACAGCGGCAAGCGTGCCTTTTGCGCGGGCCGTTCATTGTTGCTGCCCGGATTGACCTGATCATCATGCCTGCCCCGCTGATTTCGCCCTCCATTCTTTCCGCGGACTTCGCGAAGCTGGGCGAGGAAGTGCGCGCCATCGATGCGGCAGGGGCGGACTGGATCCACGTGGACGTGATGGACGGCCACTTCGTGCCCAACATCACGATCGGCCCTGCGGTGGTGAAGGCGCTGCGCCCGCACACGGCCAAGCCGTTTGACGTGCACCTGATGATCAGCCCAGTGGATTCGTACCTGGAAGCGTTCGCCGCAGCGGGCGCGGACATCATCACCGTGCATCCCGAAGCCGGCCCGCACGTGCATCGCACGGTGCAGGCGATCAAGGCGCTGGGCAAGAAGGCCGGCATATCGCTGAACCCCGCGACGCCGGCCAAGATGCTGGACTACCTGATCGACGAGATCGACCTGGTGCTGGTGATGAGCGTGAATCCCGGCTTCGGCGGGCAGAGCTTCATCACAAGCCAGCTCAAGAAGATCGAGGCGGTGCGCAAGATGATCGACAAGACCGGGCGGCCAATCCACCTGGAAGTGGACGGCGGGGTGGATACCACTACCGCCAGGCTGTGCACCGACGCCGGTGCCGACGTGCTGGTGGCGGGCACGGCCAGCTTCAAGGGGGGCCCGAGCAGCTATGCCGCCAATATCGCCGCGCTGAAGGGAGCCGGTTGACCCGATGGAACGCTCCGGCCTCTCGATCGCCCGCGGCACCAGTGCCGAGACCGATGAGGCTGCTGCCACCGTCTCAGGGGCCTCTGTTTCCGGGGAACGTGCGGACGCCCGGGCCATTCCGCTGGGGCCGGGACCCGAACCGCTGCGGCGTGAAGCGAATGGTGCAGCGAAAGGCGGGGCGATGAGCGAGACGCCTGCAGGCACGGCGGAGGAACTGCCCGAAATCGGCGTGATCGAGCCGGGACGGGCATTGGCGCTGGCCGACTTTTCCCCGCCCGCCGTTGGCACGGGCGAGCGGCTGATCCGCATGGCCTATGCCATGGGGCTGCCGCCGGGATCGCTCAATCCGTTCAGGAAGCGCACCAGCCCTAGGCTGACCGCCACGGTGACCAACCCCCTGCCCGGCGATCCCGCCGCCGGCACCGCGCTGCGCGCCGGGCACTTCCTGCTGCACGGGGTGAAGACGGCGATCGCCGACACGGAGTTTTCCGGCCCCCGCAATTCCCCGCCTTTCGAGCGGATGATCCACGGCTTCTGCTGGCTGAACGACCTGGAATCCTGCGCACCGCGCCAGCAATGCACGCAGGTGGCAGAGCGGGTGCTGGCAACATGGCTGGCGGCCAATCCCAAGCCCAACGCCGGCCCGGCGTGGGACGTGGGCAACACCGGCCACCGCCAACTGAACTGGCTGATCCAGGCGCCGCTGCTGCTTTCAGGCAAGGACCGCAAGTTCCGCGCGCGCGGCCTGCACGCGATGGCCGACACCGCGCGCTGGCTGGACCGCAACGTGGGCAAGGCCGACGACAAGCTGGCCGAAGTGGCCGGCTGGTGCGCCATCACCGCCGCAGGCCTGCTGCTGGAAGACGGCAAGGCGCGCCGCCTGTTTGGCGAGGCCGGGCTGATCAAGGCGCTGGGCGACCTGGTGGGCGACGATGGCGGCGTGCTTTCGCGCAGCCCGCTGGGCCAGATGGAGGCGATCGCGCTGCTGGTGCGGCTGAAGGCCTGCTATGCCGCGGTGCGCAGCGAGGCGCCGCACCAGATCGACACGATCCTGACCCTGCTGGTGCCGCCACTGCTGGCGCTGCTGCACGGCGATGGCGCGCTGGGATCGTGGCAGGGCGCGCCGGCGGTGCCGGCCGAGACGATCGAGGCGCTGGTCAAGGCAAGCGGCGTGCGCACGCGGCCTTTGCGCGATGCCCGGCAATGGGGATACCAGCGGGTGGCGGCACGCGGGGCGATCCTACAGTTCGATGCAGCGCCCCCTCCCCTTGCCCGCCATGCGCGCGATGGCTGCGCCAGCACGCTGGCCTTCGAATTCAGCCACGGGGCCGAGCGCATCATCGTGAACTGCGGCGGCGCCGCCGTGGCCGGCGGGCAGATTCCGCTGCGGCTGGCCCAGGGCCTGCGTGCCACGGCGGCGCATTCCACGCTGAACATCGACGATTTCAATTCCACGGCGGTGCTGATCAACGGCAAGCTGGGCAGCGGCGTTTCCGAAGTGGACATCGACCGGCGCACACTGAACAGCGAATCCGGCGCGACGCGGCTGGAAGCGAGCCACAACGGCTATGTCAGCCGCTATGGCCTGACCCACCGGCGCATCCTGATCCTGCGCGACGACGGCACCGAGCTGCGGGGCGAGGACCTGCTGGTGCCGACAGGGAAGAAGGGCAAGCGCGGGACAATCGCGGTCGCCTTGCGATTCCACCTCGGTCCGCATATCGAGCTGGCGCAAGGCCGGGACGGACTCGGCGTCACGCTCGCGCTGGCCGACGGCAGCCTCTGGCAGTTCCGTTCGGGCCGCGATCCGGTGACGATCGAGGAAAGCCTGTGGGCCGATGGGCTGGGCCGACCGGTTGGCACGCGCCAGCTGGTGGTTTCCGCCAAGGTTCCGCGCAGCGGGGAGACATTCTCCTGGCTGCTGAAGAAGATGCGATAGACAGGAATTTCCCTTGAGCAATGTGATGATCAGGCGGGCGCTGCTTTCGGTGTCCGACAAGACCGGCTTGGCCGATCTGGGCAAGGCGCTGGCCGCGCGCGGCGTGGAGCTGGTTTCCACCGGCGGCACCGCCAAGGCGCTGCGCGATGCAGGCCTGACGGTGATGGATATTTCGGACCTGACCGGCTTTCCCGAAATGATGGACGGGCGCGTGAAGACGCTGCATCCCAAGGTCCACGGCGGGCTGCTGGCGGTGCGCGACAATCCCGAACATGCCGCAGCGATGGCCGAGCACGCGATCGGCGCGATCGACCTGGTGGTGGTGAACCTCTATCCCTTCGAAGCCACGGTGGCCAAGGGTGCCGAGCGCGACGAGGTGATCGAGAACATCGACATCGGCGGCCCTTCGATGGTGCGTTCAGCCGCGAAGAACCACGATTACGTGACGATCCTGACCGATGCGGCGGATTACGATGCGTTCCTGGCCGAGCTGGAGCAGACCGGCGGCGCGAGCACCCTGCCCTTCCGCCGGGCGATGGCAGCCAAGGCCTATGCCGCGACGGCAGCCTATGACGCAGCGATTTCGCAATGGTTCGCCCGCGTGGACCAGCAGCACCATTTCCCACCGGTGCTGGCATCGGCACACAAGCTGGTGACGACGCTGCGCTATGGCGAGAACCCGCACCAAGCAGCCGCGCTTTATGTGCCGCGCAACCCGGACACGCCGGGCCTGCCGCAAGCCCGCCAAGTGCAGGGCAAGGAGCTGTCCTACAACAACTACAACGACGCCAATGCCGCGCTGGAACTGGTGGCGGAATTCGCCGGCAAGAAGCCGACGGTGGTGATCGTGAAACATGCCAACCCGTGTGGCGTGGCAACGGCGGACACGCTGCTGGACGCGTGGAAGGACGCGCTGGAGTGCGATTCCGTTTCTGCCTTTGGCGGCATCGTGGCGACCAACGTGCCGCTGGACGGACCCACCGCCAATGCGATCTGCGAGATCTTTACCGAAGTGGTGGTGGCCCCGGGCGCAGACGACGCGGCAAAGGAAGCCTTTGCCCGCAAGAAGAACCTGCGCCTGCTGCTGATCGACAGCCTGCCTGATGCCGATCGCGCCGGGCTCAACACCGTGCCGATCGCCGGCGGCCTGCTGGTGCAGGACCGCGACAACGGCAAGCTGGAACCCGCCGAGTTGAAGGTGGTGACCAAGCGCGCGCCCACGGAACAGGAACTGGCCGATGCGCTGTTCGCCTGGACCGTGGCCAAGCATGTGAAATCCAACGCCATCGTCTATGCCAAGGCGGGCGTGACCGCCGGGATCGGCGCCGGCCAGATGAACCGCCGCGATTCCTCGCGCATTGCCGCCGCCAAGGCGAAGGAAGCGGCCGAAACCTTCGGATGGAGCGAGGCGAAGACCGTGGGCGCGGCAGTGGCTTCCGATGCGTTCTTCCCCTTTGCCGACGGACTGCTGGCAGCGGTGGAAGCGGGCGCGACCTGCGTGATCCAGCCGGGCGGTTCGATGCGCGACGAGGAAGTGATCAAGGCCGCCGACGAGGCCGGGCTGGCGATGGTGTTCACCGGGATGCGCCACTTCCGGCATTGATTGGCGGCATTTCGATCAAAGAGAAGGCGGTGGGCGCGGGCGTCTGCCGCCTTTTTCGCGTATTGGAAATGACTCGCGATCACGCTTGGCAGTCGACAGATCGTGCGGTTGCAACCGCGCTGGACAGTAGCCGTCGTCTATGGGCGCAACACAGGCGCATGACCGCAAGAAGCGGGACCCCGGCTCGGAGGCCGGGGTGACGGTTATGGTCGAGGTGTTGGTTCTGGCTGACTGACAGCGTGATTGCGCCCGACGTTCCGGATTTCGCTCGGTTCCTTCATCGTCACCCCTGAAAAAAATCCGGGGTCGGATTGCACACGATAGCAGGAAGGCACGGCTGCAGCGGCGGTTACTTCGTCGCGAACTCGCCGTTCTGGGCGCGGAAGTTTTCGCGGGCGAACAGCTTGGCGGCGTTGGCCGTCTTGAACAGTTCTTCGTGAAGGGTGGACTTCACGATGGGATAGCCCTGCGAGTTGTAGTGCGTTTCCCGGATGGTCAGGCGGAAGCTGCCGGCATCGTCCTTCTGGATCAGGAACGGGCGCAGTTTGTCGGACATGATGAAACCTTTCATGAGAGAGGCGGGGAAGCCATCAGGCTTCCCACTGGCGCAGGGCGGCAGCGCCCGACGCGCGGTGGACAGTAGCGATCGCGTGAGCAATGCGGCCCGCGCTTTCGCGGTGGCGCAGCCGTGCGCTTGCGCAAGGCGTGGACCGTGCGCGCATCAGCTGCAGCTGGTGATCGAAGTAGAGCTGGTTGAGGTCCAAGGGGTGCTGCTCCGGCAACGTAAGCGGGAGCACGTGGGGTCTCTCAGCCGCGGGCGCCTACGAGATGGATGCGCGCGATGCCCCGCCTATAAGGCGGCGGGGCGAATTGGGAAGCAATTGTTTTGTCTGGTGCGCTGCGTCGGAACACCAACTCTCCTTCGTCATTGCGCGCCGCCGAAGATGGGGCGGCAATCCAGGGGGTTTCGCGCCAACTCCGGATTGCTTCGGCGGCTTCGCCTTCCCGCAATGACGAATGCAGGGTTCAGCGCGTCCAGTTGCGGACGATGCCCAGCAGCTGTTCGACGTGTTCGATGGGCGTGAACTGGCCGATGCCGTGGCCGAGATTGAACACGTGGGGACGGTCGGCAAAGGCTTCGAGCACGCGGATCGTCTGCTTTTCCAGCTCAGCCCCGCCGGCGAGCAGCAGCAGGGGATCGAGGTTGCCCTGCACCGGCATGCCGGCAGGCATTTCGCGCGCGGCCCACAGCGGATCGATGGTTTCATCGACGCCGACCGCATTGACCCCGGTCTCACGCGCATAGACGGCAAGCTTTTCACCCGCGCCCTTGGGAAAGCCGATGACGGGGACATGGGGATAGCGCGCCTGCATCGTGGCGGCGATGCGCGCATTGGGGGCGATGACCCAGCGCTCGAATTCGGCCGGAGCGAGGCTGCCCGACCAGGAATCGAAAAGCTGCAGGCCTTCGGCGCCAGCTTCTACCTGGCCCGAGAGGTATTCCACCGTCACATCGGCAATGGCATCGATGATCGCCTGGAATGCGCCCGGATCGCGATAGGCGAGGGCGCGCGTTTCGTGATGATCGCGGCTGCCTTCACCGGCGACCATGTAGGTCGCCACGGTCCACGGGCTGCCGGCAAAGCCCAGCAGGGTGGTCTCAGGGCTCAACTGGGCCTTCACCTTGGCCACGGTCTCGTAGATCGGGGAAAGGCGCTCAGGGGCCGCCACAAGGCTTTCCAGAGTGGCATCGAGCAGGCGGGGGGACAGCGCCGGTCCTTCGCCCGCCAGGAAACGCAGGTCCTGCCCCATGGCATAGGGCACGATCAGGATGTCGGAAAACAGAATGGCACCGTCGAAGCCGAAACGGCGGATCGGCTGCACGGTGACTTCGGCCGCAGCGTCGGTGTCATACACCAAGGCGAGGAAACCGCCCTTGTCGGCCCGCAGTTCGCGATACTCCGGAAGGTAGCGCCCGGCCTGCCGCATGAGCCAGATCGGCCGGCGGGAAAGGTTGGCGCCGCGCAGCGTTTCGAGAAGGGGACCGGGCATCGCGTCTGTCCAATCAAATAAAATAGATTCTTATTGAATCAGATTGTGGGAGTCTGTTGGCCCTGTGGATAGTGGGGACGGCGGTTCTGTGCCCGAATTGTGCAGGGCTCTCCACAAAAATCCGCAGGTGCGACTCTGGCTGACTCCCTGCCAAGCGGAATCTTGTGCACGCTGTCCACAGGCTGTGGGAAAGGGTTTCCACCTGTGGCGAAAGTGCCCGTGGAAATCGGGATGATGGGGGTGGAATCGGGGTGCGAACTTGTCGTCCGTTTCCTCCCGTGGTTTATCCTATCGCTATCCACAGCCCCATCCCGGGGCCGGGAAATCTGGCCAAGGCCGCATCCCGGGAAGCGAAAATGGGACCACATGGCGCGCCTTCACCTGCATCTGCTGTCGGATTCCACCGGCGAAACGCTGGAAATGATCGCCAAGGCGGCGCTGGCGCAGTTCGACGATGCCGACGTGGTGCGTCATTTCTGGCCGATGGTGCGATCGCAACAGCACCTTGACCGGATCATGGGGGAAATCGCGGCAAATCCGGGGCTGGTGCTGTTCACACTGGTGAGCGACGAGATGCGCGCGAAGCTGGAGGCGCGCTGCGTGGCGCTGGGCCTGCCGAGCGTGGCGGCGCTGGATACGGTGACCGGCGCGCTGGAACAGCAGCTGGGCCAAGAGGCCAAGGGCCGCCCGGGCAAGCAGCACGCGATGGACGAGGCCTATTTCCGCAGGGTCGATGCGATCCAGTTCACCATCGCACACGATGATGGGGTGGGCTGGGAAAACTGGGAGGAGGCGGACATCGTGCTGGCGGGGGTGAGCCGCAGTTCGAAGACGCCGACCGCGATCTACCTTGCCAACCGTGGTTACAAGGTGGCGAATATCCCGATTGTGGTTGAAAGCCCGCCGCCCAATGCGCTTTATTCGCTGCGCCGGCCGATGGTGGTGGGGCTGACGACCAGCCCGGAACGGCTGATCCAGGTGCGGCGCAACCGGCTGCTGTCCTTGAACCAGGCGCCGGAGACCGCATATGTGGACAGCGAACACGTGGCAAAGGAAGTGCAGTACGCCCGCCGCATGTTCGCGGACAACGGCTGGCCGGTGATCGACGTATCGCGCCGCTCCATCGAGGAGACGGCGGCGGCGGTGATCAACCTGTTCAACGAACGGGCGGCCAGCGCGGACACCAGCATAGGAACCAAGCCGATATGACCGTTATCCTTGCTTCGCAAAGCGCATCGCGGCGCGCCATGCTGGAGGCGGCAGGCGTGCCCTTCGAGGCGCGCCCCGCCGATGTGGACGAGGATGAGCTGAAGCGCGAACTGATCGGCGTGCCCGGGTGCGAGGTGGCGCAGATCCTGGCCGAGGCCAAGGCGCTGTGCGTATCGATGGGCGCGCCGGGGCGGCTGGTGCTGGGCGGGGATTCGCTGGTGGAAGCGGCTGGCCGGCAGTTCGACAAGCCCAAGACGCGCGAGCAGGCGGCCGAGCACCTGGAGTTCTTTTCCGGCAAGGACATGCACCTGCACAGCGCGGCGGTGCTGATCCGTGACGGGGTGACGGTGTGGAAAACCTGTGAGCTTGCGAAACTGCGGGTTCGCACGCTTTCTCCCGCGTTTATCGACAGCTATCTCAACAGCGAATGGCCCGCCGTTTCGGGCTGCGTGGGGGTGTTCCGGATCGAGGCGCTGGGGGTGCAGCTGTTCGAGCAGATCGAGGGCAGCCACTTCACCGTACTGGGCATGCCATTGCTGGCGGTGATGGCGGCGCTGCGCCAGCAGGGTGAGCTGGACGCGTGAGCAGGCCCTATGCCGAAGTGATCGGCGATCCGATCGCCCAATCGAAATCGCCCGCGATCCATGGCTTCTGGCTGGAGCGGCTGGGCATCGACGCGGATTATCGCGCCACCCACGTTACGGCGGAGGGCCTGGCCGACTTCATCGCGGTGCGGCGGGGCGACGCGGACTGGCGCGGGTGCAACGTGACCATGCCGCACAAGCAGGCGGTGATTGCGCTGATCGACCGACTTGACCCGCTGGCCCGCCGGGTGGGGGCGGTGAACACCATCGTGCCCGAAGACGGCGAGCTGGTGGGATACAACACCGATGTGCCGGGTTTCCTGGAACCGTTGCAGGATCTGCTGGGGCAGACCCACTATTTCCGCATGGCGCGCGTGCTGGGCACGGGCGGCGCGGCGCGGGCGATCATCGTCGGGCTGGCGGGCGAGGGGCTTGTGCTTGTGCTGGCCGGGCGCAATCCGGACAAGGCGCGCGCGCTGCTGGATGAACTGGACCCCGAAGGCGAGCACCATGTGGCGCCGCTGGAGCACTTTGCCGATCCGACCGACTTCGCCTTTGACGACCGCGAAGGGTGCCTGGACCTGGTGGTGAACGCCAGCGCGCTGGGTATGGCCGGGCAGCCGCCGCTGAAGTTCGACGTGAGCCATGCGCCGCCCGGATCAGTGTTCTATGACATTGTCACAAGCCCGCTCGACACGGATTTCCTGAAGGCGGCGCGCGTGGCGGGGTTCCGCACGGTGGATGGGCTTTCGATGCTGATCGGGCAGGCGGACCATGCCTTCTGCCGCTTCTTTGGCCAGACACCGCCGCGCGGCGAGGCGGACGTGGAACTGCGCCGGCGGCTGGGCGCATGAGCCGCCCGTTCGTGCTGGGCCTGACCGGATCGATCGGCATGGGCAAGAGCGCAGTGGCGACGATGCTGCGCGAACTGGGCGTGCCGGCGTTCGATGCCGATGCCGCTGTGCACAGCCTGCAGGGGCCGGGCGGCGCGTTGCTGCCCGCAATCGAGGCGGCGTTTCCCGGTACGACCGGACCAGATGGGGTCAGGCGGCAGGAGCTGGGCGCACGCGTGTTTGGCGATGCGGAGGCGCTGAAACGGCTGGAGGCGATTGTCCACCCGGCGGTGGCGCGGATGCGCGAGGCGTTCATGATCGAGCACGGGAGCGAGCCCTTGGTGGTGTTCGACATCCCGCTCCTGTTCGAAAAGGGCCACAACGGCGCGCTGGACGCGGTGGCGGTGGTTTCCGCCCCGGCGGAGATGCAGCGCGCGCGCGTGCTGGCACGGCCGGGCATGACACCGGAAAAGTTTGCCCAGATCCTGGCACTGCAGGTGCCCGATGCGGAAAAGCGGGCGCGGGCAGACTTCGTGATCGACACCGGCGTTTCGCTGGCCGAGACGGAGGCCGAAGTGCGCGCCCTGGTTGCCCGCATCCGCGAAAAAAACCTGCCGAATTGACCTGAATCACTTGCCAGCGGGGCGGGGCGGGTCCAACGTCAGCCTTGTGATGCGTGAGATCGTTTTCGATACCGAGACGACCGGCCTCGACCCGCAGAGCGGCGACCGGCTTGTGGAAATTGGCTGCATCGAGATGGTCAATCGGGTGCCGACTGGCGCCGTGTTCCACGCCTATTTCAATCCCGAGCGCGACATGCCGGCCGAGGCCGAGGCAGTGCACGGGCTTTCTGCCGCGTTTCTTTCCGACAAGCCGAAATTCGCCGCGCGGGCGGCCGAACTGCTGGACTTCCTGCAGGACAGCCCGCTGGTGGCGCACAATGCCGGATTCGACTTCGGCTTCCTGAATGCGGAACTGGCGCTGTGCGGGATGGAAGCGGTGTGCCGCGATCGCATGGTCGACACGGTGGCCATTGCGCGCCGCAAGCATCCCGGCGCAAAGCTGAGCCTCGACGCGCTGTGTACCCGCTATGGCATCGATCGCAGCCACCGCACCAAGCACGGTGCGCTGCTCGACGCGGAACTGCTGGCACAGCTTTACGTCGAGCTGATGGGTGGACGGCAGATCGGCCTGGAGCTGGCTGCTGAAGCAGTGGTGACCACGGAGACGGAATTCACCGTTTCCACCACCATTGTCCGCACATTCCGTGAACCGCGGCCCCATGCCGCGAGCGAAGCGGAACTGGCCCGCCATGCCGAGTTCATGGCGGGATTCGGCGAGGCGATCTGGTTGCGCGCCTGACCGGCACGCAACCGGCATCGCATCGCCCAACGAGGAGAAGACGATTATGGATATTCGCGTTTCGGGCCATCAGGTCGACACCGGCGCCGCTTTCGAAGCCCATGCGGAAGAGCGGCTGGGGACCATAGTCGACAAGTATTTCTCCCGAGCGCTTTCCTCGCAAGTGACGCTGGGGAAGGCCCCGCATGGCGGTTTCCGCTGCGACATCGTCACCCATGTGACGCATGGCCTGATCCTGAAGGGCAGCGCGGTGGCGCAGGAAGCCCACGCCGCGCTGGACCAGTCGGCCGAGAAGATCGAGAAGCAGCTGCGCCGTTACAAGCGCCGGGTGAAGGCCCGCGCCGATGGCGCCGACCATGCGCGCAAGACCGACGAGGCGAACTTCGTGCTGGATGCGTCCTACACCGTGTTCGTGGTGGAGGAGCAGGATGATGAACCGGCCGATGCGCCGCTGGTGATCGCCGAAACCAAGGTGGATGTGCCCGAGGCGACCGTTTCCGACGCGGTGATGATGCTGGACCTGCGCAACACCAACGCGCTGCTGTTCAAGAATGCGGGCACCGGCGTGCACAACATGGTCTATCGCCGTGGCGACGGTTCGATCGGCTGGGTGGAACCGGGCAAGTAGGCGTTCGCCAGTTGCAGGCACCGGAGCCGCGGCGACGCGATTCGGTGCTTGCACCGCGCCTGAAACGGGAGCATGGCGCGCGGCAACTTGACCGTGCATCCGATGCACGCTGCGGCATTTCAGTCCATGACGGCTCTCTTCACCATTGATCCCAATGCGGTCCGCGTGATCCGCGCGGAAAACAAGCAGCAGATACTGGCCGCGCTTGGCGATACCTTCGCCACGGTGACGGGCATCGATCCGACGCACCTGCTCGACCGGATCGAGGAACGCGAGCGGCTGGGCAGCACCGGCTTTGGCCGTGGCGTGGCCATTCCCCATGCGCGGATCGACGGGCTGACCAAGCCGGTGGCGGCGTTCCTGCGGCTGGAAAAGCCGGTGGATTTCGATTCCGCGGATGGCATGCCGGTGGATTGCGTGTTCGGGCTGCTTTCACCCGAGCAGGCCGGGGCCACGCACCTTCAGGCGCTTGCTGCGATCTCGCGCCTGATGCGTGACGACAAGATGCACGAGAAGCTCGTCTCTGCGCCCGATGCCGATGCGCTTTATGCGCTGCTGGTCAATGTTATCGACCGGGATGCGGCCTGAGTTGCACGATGATGCCGCCGCGCCGCATTGGCGCGCGCTGGAACGGCTCTATGCCTCGGCCCCGGTCAACACCCTGTTCGAATCCCGCCTGGAAGTTCTGGGCGAAGGGCATGCGCGCATCCTGTTCGATGTGACGCCGCACGTGTTCCATGCCGCAGGCGCGGCGCACGGCACGATCTACTTCAAGATGCTCGACGATGCGGCGTTCTATGCCGCGAACACGCTGGTGACGGACCGTTTCCTGCTGACGACATCGTTCAACCTGCACTTCACCAGGCCGATCACCGGCGGGCGTGTGGTGGCCGAGGGGCGCTGGCTTTCCGGCCGACGGCGGGTTCTGGTGGCGGAATCGCGGCTGGTGGACGAAAGCGGCGAGGAAGTAGGGCGGGGCACCGGCACGTTCCAGCGATCGCGAATCGCACTCTCGGGCCTTGCTGGTTACGCGCCGGGATCTTCTCCGGAATGAGCGAATCGCGGCTGCCGACCCGGCTGGAAACATCGGCGCTGATGCGGGCGTGCGAGGCGGCGGGCGGCTTTGCCATGGTGCTGCAGAAGGGCGAGCCGGACTCAGGCACGATCATGATCGTTATCGTGGATAATCAAGGGCTTGGCACGCTCTATGAACGGATGCCGCAGATCGACGGAAGCCGGAAATGGACCGCAGTACGGCATCAAAGTATTGATAATAAATCGGAATTTAACGACTATCTGGAGCGCAGAAGCGCGCAGGACCGCGACATGTGGATAGTCGAACTGACTATCGCGGAGGGTGAACGATTCGTCCTGAACCGCAACTGACCTGACTTTCGTAAGGTTGACTTCGCTGCGTTGCAAAATAAAGGCGACGGCACCGCCAATGCGCAGGCGGCGAAGCAAGGGGGGCATCCCGCTTCGCTAGCACGCAGACGGGGGGCAGACGGCTTGGCCATTCGGACCGTGCACCAACCCATCGCGATTTGCTTCGCGACGGGAAGGGCATGGTTCGCGCCATGCCCGGATGCTCACCGCCCAGTATGGACGAATTGTGAGTAAGAAACTTCGTATCGCCAGCGCCATCAGTGTCGCTGCCACTCTTTTTTCAACCCTGTTTGCCAGCGCCGGTTCCGGTGCGAAGGCCCAGGACCTGCAACTGCAGGTAGCCGAAGCGCCCGGCGCTTCCGCCATCACCCGAAATTCCGCGATCGCCGCGCCCGTGCCGACCATCGAGGCGGCACCGCAGCCGGAAGTGCACAACGCTGTCGAAACTGACGCGGTTGCCCCGGTTGCCCAGAGCGCAACATCGCTGGCCGATCTTGTTGCCGACACCGCCGTTCCTGCTGCGCTCTCGCGCGAGATGGAATGCCTAGCCGGCGCGATCTACTTCGAAGCCAAGAGCGAAACCCTGGCCGGCCAGCTTGCCGTTGGCCGCGTGATCGTCGCCCGCGCCAATTCGGGCCGCTTCCCCACGTCGTACTGCGGCGTGGTGCTGCAGCCGTCGCAGTTCTCGTTCGTGCGTGGACGCGCCATCCCGGCGGTGAACCGCGACAGTCACGCCTGGCAGCAGGCGGTGAAGATCGCCATGATCGCCGACAAGGGATCGTGGAAGAGCCCTGCCGAGGGCGCGATGTTCTTCCACGCCGCCAGCGTCAGCCCTTCGTGGGGCAAGACCCGCGTGGCGCGTATCGACAACCACATCTTCTATCGCTGAGGGAGGGCCCTCGCCCGAACCGGGTGAGGGATGTCTCGGCCCAGAAAAGCCGTCCGGACACGTTCCGGGCGGCTTTTTCGTTTGCTCCACTTACGTGGATTGCGGCACCGGCCCGCTCCCCCGCCCGGCCACCCACAGTGTACAATTCCGTTGGGTGGCCGGGCGGGGGAGCGGGCTGGTGCTGCAGTAACTTGGTTCAGTCCTGCCCGGCCATGGCGGCAAAGGTGGGGGCGAGGTGCCATGGAGCCATTTCCTCGGCCAGGGCGTGGGCGCGGGGATCATCCACGTCCAGCCACCAGGCGTCGTCGATATCCATGGTGAAGGCGCGGCCGCGATCGGCCAGCACCTGCATCCCGTCGGACAGCGAGCCGGACTTGCCCGCGGCGATCGCCTCACGAATGGCGGCGGCGAGATCGGGCGTGCACAGGAAAGCGCCGCAATCGACCGCGTCATAGGGGGTGATGGTCTTGCCGATGGCCTGGATGCGCCCGGCATCGTCGGTGCGGACCCAGGTGGCGTCTTCGGGATCGACCAGCGGGTTGTCGAGCCGGCGATCGATGGCGAGTGTGACCCCGCGATCGGCGCTGCCTTCGGCCATCAGGCGGGCGAGTATGTCGGCCTCGAACATGTGATCGGCCATCATCAGCAAGTAATCGCCATCGCAGCGGGTGGCACCGGCGATCACGGAATGGCCATTGGGAGTGGACCAATCGGTCAGGCGCACCGGCACGATCTCGATCCCGGCGCGCTGCGACAGGTCGGCCAGGAAGCGTTCCAGCATATCGGCCTCGTGCCCCGTGACGACGATCACGCGGGTGACCCCGGCCAGCATGGCCTGGCGCACGCCGATCTCGATCAGGGGCACCCCGCAGACCGGAGTAAGCGGCTTCGACGCGGAGATATCGGCAAGGCGGCTGCCGAAACCGGCGGCGATGATCAGGGCATCCAAGGCTTCGGGTCTTTCGAGTTCGCTGCAGGTCAGTTCACGGTCCCCGGAAATGCAGACGGCGCCGGCCTCCCCCAAGGAAGACCGGCGCCGCCGCGAAACCGGAATGCGGTTGGCTGCTTATTCAGCGGCCAGCGCGGCCTCGGTGATGTACTCGTCCACCATCTGCGCCGCAACATCGTCGTTGAACTGCTGCGGCGGATGCTTGCAGAAGTAGGCCGACGGGCCGATCAGCGCGCCGCCTTCGCCGCGCTCCAGCGCGACCTTGCAGCAACGGATGGCGTCCATGACGCAGGCGGCCGAGTTCGGGCTGTCTTCCACCGAGAGGCGGAGTTCCAGGTTCATCGGCACGTTGCCCCACTGCAGGCCTTCAAGGCGCAGGAAGCACAGCTTGTTGTCCTTCTGCCAGGGCACATAGTCCGACGGGCCGACGTGGATGTTTTCGTCTTCCAGGCGCTGCGCAAGCATGGCCTGCACTGCCTCGGTCTTCGATTCCTTCTTGCTGCCCAGACGCTGGCGGTCGAGCATGTTCATGAAATCGGTGTTGCCGCCGGTGTTCAGCTGATAGGTCTTTTCCACGGCGACGCCGCGGGCGCTGAACAGGCTGGAGAGCACGCGGTGGACGATCGTGGCGCCAACCTGGGCCTTGATGTCGTCACCCACGATCGGGATGCGCTTGTTGCGGAACTTCGCTTCCCATTCCGGGGTGGAGGCGATGAACACGGGCATGCAGTTGACAACCGCGATGCCGGCTTCGAGCGCGCATTCCATGTAGAATTCGGTGGCGGTCTGCGAACCGACCGGCAGGAAGTTCACGAGGACTTCCGCGCCCGAATCCTTGAGCGCCTGAACGATCGATTCCTTGGTGGCTTCGGGTTCGTCGGCGACGATGAAGCCGCGTTCGCCCATGCCGGTCATGTGGTCGGCAACGCCATCGAGCTTCTTGCCCATGATGACCTTGCCGCCCGTGAGGGGCACGTCTGCCTGGAACACGGCGGTGCAGTTCGGCGCAGCGAAGATCGCTTCCGAAATGTCCTTGCCCACCTTGCGCGCATCGACATCGATGCCGAGCACGAAGTCCACATCGCCCGCACCATAGCCTCCGATGCGGTCATGGATCAGGCCGCCGGCAGAGTTGTTGTTGCGATAGAAATAGACCCCCTGCACCAGCGAGCTGGCGCAGTTGCCCACGCCGATCATGGCGACCTTGATTGCCTTCATGTTACGTCAGTCCCTTGTACGCAGGCGCCCGCCCAGGCGTCTGTAACCAAACTGCCTCACTTTACCGAATTCCCGCGGAATGCAAGCGGATTTCCCGCCTGTCACGACGGGCTGTGGATAGCCGCGGTCGACGGAATACCAATGACTTGCCTTGCATGTGCGAAACAACGCGCCGCAATTGTGAATCCATCGACATAAGTTTGCGTAAAACTATGGAGATGGCAGTGCCAAGGTTCATGTTGCAATGCGGCATGGCGGTTCAGCCCAGCGCTGCCTGTGGCGCCAGCACGCTGTCGAGGTCGGCCAGGTTTTCGATGATGGCCGTGCCCGCAACTGCGCTTTCGAAATCCTCGACGGTGAAAGCAGGGGTCAGCAGGGCGCGGAAGGGCACGCCCGCGGCGGCGGCAATGCGGGCGTCGTTGGGCGAATCCCCGGTGAACAGGAACTGGCTGCGCGGCAGCGCAAAACGCGATTCCAGCGCGGTGAAATGCGGTTCGCCCTTGCCGAAGCCGGCGTCATCAGCGCTGGCGGCGCGATAGCCCAGCGCACAGTCCACCGGCCAATCGCGTGCCAGGCGGTCAACATAGCATTCGAGGTTGTTGGACGAGATCGCGACATGGAAGCCGGCGGTGCGCCAGCCGGAAAGCAGCGCGGCAACATCGGCGGGAAGGGCGATGCCGGACAGATAGCCATCCTTCCAGCTTTCGAACGCTTCGGCCACGGGATCAGTATCATGGCCGGGGTAAAGCTGGCGCAGCTGGCGTTCGAAGGGCAGGCCCGACGTGGCCCAGTACGCCTGCCGCGCCTCGTCCACCGGGGTGGCGAAGGCGGCGTGCATCAGGGTGGCAGCCTTGTCGGCATAGTCCTCCATCGTCGGCACGAGCGTGCCGTCGAGATCGAACACCAGGACGCGCACCGCGCCGCTCAAGCGGAAAGGCCTTCCCGCGCGATGGCGAGGTCTTCGGGAGTATCCACTTCGAACCATTTGAGGCCCGAGAGCCAGCAGACGCGCGGCGCCGTGGCAAGATCCGGCGCCAGCTGGTGCAGCACCATTTCCACCGAAGCGGTGGCGAGATCGCGTTCGGCATGGACGCGGTCGAACGCCTGCCAATAGGCCGCGCGCAGCGACGCGGGCACGGCGGTGGTGCCGATATAGGCACCATCGTACTTCGGCAGCGTCTTGGAAATGGCGGTGAGGCGGCCGCTTTCCTCGATCACCTTCATCTCGTCGGGCAGGACCGGGCGTTCGCGTTCGCAGGCGATGGCGATGGCATCGCCCATCGGCGCGAAGTGGCGGACATACATGTCGGCAGGGAAGAGGTGATCGGCATTGGTGAGGATGAAGGCTGCATCGCCCACCAGCGGACGCGCCGCGCCCAGCGAAGTGAGATTGCCGGCCTCAAGCTGCGGATTGCGCACCGTGCGCAATGGCGCATCGGGCCATTCGCGCGCGAGGTGGTCCTCGATCAGGTGCGCGCGATAGCCGGTTACGACGATGACTTCGTCGACTACGGCAAGCAGTGCTTCCACTGCGAAATCGATGCAGGTGCGCCCTGCAACCGGCATCAATGGCTTTGGCAGGGCATCCGTCGCATCGCCCAGCCTGCTGCCGCGACCTGCGGCAAGGATCACGCCCTTCATTCCCTGCCCGATCCCTGTGCTGGAAGATGGTGTTGCAATCGTGTTGCACGCAGATGTGGGATAGACTGCGCCAACGCGCAAGGGGGGATACCACCACGGACGACCGTGTCAGACGTTGCGCAGATGCGGGGGCAGCAGTTCTCCGGCTTTGTCGGCCGCGATCAGAGGCGCGCACCAGGCGATGGCGCCGAGCCATATCAGCAGGCCGCCCAGCAGCAGGCCGGGCAGCACCCAGGCCAGCTGCGCAAGGCACCCAATGCAGGCGACCAGGACATAGACATCACGCTTGAACAGCCTTTCGAGCGTGAGCGTGACCGCCTGCAGAACGGGCCGGCCTTCCAGCTTTCGCGAAAGCGCGGCGCGCAGAACGTCAAAACTGCCGCGGCGCGGGCCGAGCCGGAGCAGCGCCGTCATCGCGCCGATGCCGATCAGCAGCAGCACCACGCAGGCCAGCGCGATCCAGGCATAATCAATGCCATAGGTGCGGATCACCCCGGTCATCAGCCCGACCACGAAGCCGAAGTTGGCGACCATGTCACACGCGGTATCGAGCAGGGCGCCACGCCGGCTCATCGCCCAGCTGACGCGCGCTATATCCCCATCGACGCAGTCGATCACCGACACCGCCTGATAGAGTACGCCGCCCAGCGCCAGCCATTCCGCGCCGCCATGCCCCAGCACCACCGCCATGACCATGGCCAACGCCAGCGTGAACCAGGTGACCGGATCGGGGCCAAGGCGCAGCTTCATGGCCAGCGCGGCCAGGCGGAACGAGATCGGGCGGTTGATCCAGCGGCCGACCGGGCCTTCGGTGGGTTTGAGCGTGGCGCGCAACAGCGCCATGACCATGGCACGATCGCTTCTGCCCGCGATCAGGCGCGGATCATCGGCAGAAAGGCGCAAGTGCGGATTGGCGGCCAGCGCATCAAGCGCGGCACGGGTGGACAGGGCATCGCCCGGAAGCAGGCTTGCCCTTTCGGGCAAAGACGAGCCGGCGGGC
This sequence comes from Novosphingobium cyanobacteriorum, assembly GCF_029436685.1. Lineage (GTDB taxonomy): Bacteria > Pseudomonadota > Alphaproteobacteria > Sphingomonadales > Sphingomonadaceae > Novosphingobium > Novosphingobium cyanobacteriorum. The sequence continues at coordinate 192,045 of NZ_JAROCY010000005.1, read as the reverse complement.
ACGATGGACACCGAAGGCAACGCACGGCCGCGCAGCATGAAGCTGCGGCGCCAGTCTTCCTCCACCGGCGCATCGGCGAGGACGAAAATCGTGTCCGCTCCGGCAAGATCGGCAAGGATCACCGCGCGGGCGACGCCGGTGATGCCGCCAATGCGGCGGCGCAGCAGGTCGCTGGCCGGAATGGCCACTGAAAATGCGGTCATTTTACGCGTGTGGTCCCTTCCCGTGCATCGACCCCTTTCCTGCGCCTATAGAGGCGGCTACCGCTTGCGCCAAGCGAGGGTCGCAAGAGGATCGGGACCAGTGTCGGGGGTTGGCAGCAAGAGGGTGATCGAACGCCCGCAGCGCAAGCGCGAGTTACAGGACGCGCTGAACCATTACCTGTACCACCCGCTGGCCTGGCAACTGGCGCGCCTGCTGGCGCACACGCCGATCACGCCCAATGCGGTTTCGGTGTTCGGTGGCATGATGGTGGTGGCCGCGGGCGTGGTCTATTACGGCCTGGGCAGCTATGGGCCGGTCTGGCCGTGGGGACCATTGCTGGGCATGGCGCTGCACATGGGCTGGCACGTGGTGGATGGCGCGGATGGTGATCTGGCGCGCATCACCGGCAAGACCAGCCCCTTGGGCGAGCTGGTTGACGGAATCTGCGATTATGTGAGCCACATCGTGCTCTATGTGCTGCTGGCCTTTGTGCTGACGCGGGCGCTGGGACCGGGCTGGGCCTGGTTCTGGGCGCTGGCGGCGGGCGGCAGCCACATCGTGCAGTCGAACTTCGTGGAAGTGCAGCGGCGGTTCTACCAGTACTGGACCTATGGCGTGCCGTGGCTGAACAACACCGCCAAGGGCGATGCCGAAGCTTTTGGCGGGAAGGGCGGCCTGGGCGCAGTTCTGCGCGTGTTCGTGGCTGGATACCTGCGCCTGGCATCAGGGATGAGCCGCAACGCGCTGATCATCGATGCCGAAGTGACGCGGGTGCAGGACAGCGATCCAGACCGGCTGGCGCAGATCCGTGCCGAAGTTGCCAAGGAGCAGCGGCCGCTGTTGTTCTTCCTGAAGTTCCTGGGCCCCAATCCGCGCGCGATCGTGCTGGGCTTCGCTATGCTGGCGGGCAGCCCGCTGTGGTATTTCCTGTACCAGTCGGTGGTGCTGAACGTGCTGCTGGTAATAGCCGTGAAGCTGGAGGACGCCGCCGCGGCGCGGGTGGTGAAACGGCTGGGTTTAGGCTGAATGGGCCTTAATTGACGCGGAACTGCGCCATGGCCAGTGCCTGCGGATCAAGCCGCCGCCACAGCCAGATCAGCCCCGCGTAGATGGCCAGAGCGCAGAGCGGCGGAGCAAAGGCGAGGACCACCGGCTTTGCGCCATGCAGCGCCGCGTCCAGGGCCAGCCAGGCCAGTATGCCGGCCAGCGCAGCGAGCATCGGCGGCAGGGCGTGGGTGAAGGGCCGATGGACGCCCAGCCGCTTCAGCCACAGGCGCCGCATCGCCGTGGCCGCCAGCGCCGCCACGAGCATCGCGCCTGCCGCGCCGAGCAGGCCGAAATATGGCGCGGCGAGCGGGATCAGCACCGCCGGTATGGCAATCAGCAGCAGGTTGACCTGCAGCGCGAGCGCGGGGCGGCGATAATAAAGGATCAGCTCGCTGACCCCGAAGGCGCCATTCACCGCCTCTGCCAGCACCATCACAACCAGTGCGCTCCAAGCCGCGGGGTATTGCGGGCCGAACAGGGCGAGCAGGGGCGCACCTGCGGCAGTCATCAGCAGCACCACGCCGAGCTGGATGGACAGGATCACGCGGGTGGCGGCGGCCATCGCCTCTCCGGCGCGGGCATCGCCATCGGCATACATGGTGCGCGCGGTGAGCGGGGTGAGGATGCCGTCAAAAGCCTGGCGGACCTGCAGGATCGGCGTGCGCAGCTGGCGCAGCACGTTGTAAACCCCCGCAGCGGCATCGCCGAGCAGGAAGCCGACAAGGGCGAGGTCGATCCGCTGCGACAGCGCGACCAGCGTATCGGTGCCGGCAGGTGAAATCAGGGTTTTCAGGCGCGAGGCCAGCCGGCTCGGTCGCCAGTACAAAGCGCGCCATGGGCCGAGGCAGTGGCGGGCACTCCACAAGGCGAAGAGAGCGACGATGAGGCTGCCGGCGAGATAGCCGATCAGCAGGCCTTCCCCGGTATCGCCCAGGAACCACGCGGCCACGACGATGCCGGTGAGGGCATAGGGTTCGACCAGTCCGCGACCTAGCACTTCGTAGCGCATGCGGTGGGTCCAGCGGGTGGCGGCGAAAGCGACATCGGCCACCGCCTGCCCCAGCACCGCAGGGGCAAGGAGCATCAGGGCATAACGCAGTTCCGTCGATATCGCGCCTTGCGGCAACGCCATGACGCCAGCGATGACGAGTGCGGCAACCGCGATGCTGGAAAGCGTGGTGAGCAGTAGCGCATCAAGCAGCACGTGAGGCGCGCTGCGCGTTTCCGCCTCCTGTTCCAGCCAGGGGAAGATCATCCGCTTCAGCCCCAGCCCGGCCAGCGGCGCGAGCAGTTCCGCCATGGTGGAGCCCATCGAGAACACGCCATAGGGGGCCGCGCCATAAAGCCGCGCGGCCACCCACAGGAATGCGGCGCGTGCGCCGAAACGGATGACGAAGCTGGCGCCGTTCGACAGCGCACCCTTGGCGACGACGGCCTGGCTTTGCATTGCGATCAGTCGCTATCCTTGGGGATGGCGACAAGGCAGGTAAGGATTGCGCCGATCAGCAGCGCTTCGACCGCGAACCAAACGCCCCATGCGGTGTGGCCATAGAGCCAGACGCCGATTGCGGGCGTGACGATATAGGCGCTGCCGTTGATGGCGGTGACGATTCCCGCCGCCTCGCCTTGTTCATCGTGGCTGGCGGCAAGGCTGGCACCTGCCGTGAAGCCGGGGCGGAACAGCCCGAGGCCGAGCGAGGCGAAAGCAAAGCCTGTCGCGACCGAATGCAGGTCATTCCCGGCTGCGACCAGCAATGTGCCAAGCGCGCAGGCGGACCTGCCCGAAAGCGTGGACATGCGAGGGCCGAGGCCCAGAGCCGGGATCAGGCCCCACTGCGCCAGCAGGGTGGCAATGGCGCCGCACATCAGCACGAGACCGATCAGGCCGGCTGCCGAATCGGGCTGATGGCGCAGGCCAAGCCGATCGAGCAGGAGAAAGCCGATGATCCCGAGCAGGATTGCCTGTGCGTGGTTGCCCAGGGCTCCGGCGATCAACCAGCCACGAATGCGCGGATCGGCCCAGCGCAGGCGCGGAGTTTCGGACGGCAGCCGTCTTTCCACGCCATCGAGCCGGGGTGCTGATCCGGCACTGAACGGCGCGACCAGCACATCGCCATGGCCGGCGAAGCTGGGCGTATCATCAGGCAGCCGCAGGCGAATGAGGACCATGACGCCAACGGCGAAGAGCGAAAATCCCGCAAAAGGTCCGATCAGGCCGATTCCCGGCAGGATAAGCAACGGCGCGAGCGCCGGGCCGAGCACGGTGCCAAGGCCGAAGCTGGAAGAAATCAGCGCGAGCGCCCGGGTTCGCTCGCTGATGCCGGTGCGGCTGGCGACGTAAGCCTGCACGGCGGGCGGGGCGGCTGAACCGAAGGTGCCATAGAGCAAGCGGGCCAGCGAGAAGAGGAAGAGCGCCATGAAACCGCCGACCCACCCTTGCAAGCCGGCGAACAGCGCGAGCCCGCACAGGCTGAATGAAAGGGTAAAGCCGGTGAGGCCGAGAGCCATCATCGCCTTGCGCCCGCGTCTGTCGGATCTACGCGCCCAATAAGGCGCAATCAGGACCCAGACCACCGCCGACCAGGAATAGGCAAGCGTGACCCAGACGTCGGCAATGCCAAGGTGCGTGCCGATCGACGGCATGACCGACTGCATGGCCGTGTTGCCCGCCGCGATGACGAGCATGACCGCGAACAGCAGCGCCATTCTCTCGCGCGGCAGATGCGCGCCCTGCAAAGCCTCTGTCTCGGTCATCGTGCGCTGCCCTTGCACCGATCCGGAACCAAGGCGCAAGCACCACGCTTGCAAAGACGCCGCAATTTTGCGACTCGCCTGTGTCAATCCAGTGTCTCAGTCCACCGAGAGGACCATACCAGACAATGACTTCGACCCGGGTAGCGCGAGAGCCCCTGATCCAGCGTTCATTGCGCAAGGCGCGGCGCGCGTTCGGCCCGGCGGGCCTGTTCTTCAAGGGATTCGTGAAGCATCCGGCGATGGTGGGCGCGATCGTGCCTTCATCGCGCCGCACAATCGAGCGCGTGCTTTCGCGCGTGGACTGGGAGAATACCAAGCTTTTCGTGGAATACGGACCGGGCGTGGGCACCTTCTGCCGCCCGGTGCTGGACAAGCTGCGTCGCGATGGCACGCTGATCGTGATCGACACGAATCCTGATTTCATCGACTACCTTTCGCGCACCATCGGCGACAGCCGCTTCATTGCGGTGAACGGATCGGCGGCCGACGTGGAGGAGATCATCCGCGCGCATGGCTTCGAACAGGCGGACTACGTCCTTTCGGGCCTGCCCTTCACCAACCTGCCGCCCGGCGTGGGCCCGGCGATCATGAGCGCGACGCACCGTGTGCTGCGCCAGGGCGGGGCATTCCTGGTCTATCAGTACACCGCCCGAGCCCGCGCGCTGATGGGGCAGTATTTTCACCGTATCGACAAGGGCTTCGAGCCGGTGAACGTGCCCCCTTGCGTGATCAGCTGGGGCTGGAAGGACTGATCCTTCAGTCGAAGGCGGAGAATTCGCCTTCGACCGGGGCGGCCAGTTGCCGCCACACGCTGGCGATCATCGCGGCGAAATAGGTGTAGCCCAGCGCGAACAGCAGCCCGACGACGCCTTCGCTGAGCAGGCGCTGGGTCTCGCCCTCGGTGGTCTGCACCAGCACCACGCCGACGAAGATCATCACCAGGCCATAGGCGATGAAGAACAGCGTGAACGCCGGCCCGAAATAGAGCAGCACCGACAGGTATGCGCCGCGCGTATCGCGGATCGAGCTGCGAATCGCCGTGATCGGATTGCGCACCCGGCGCACCGCAATTTCCGGCGCGACAAGCATCACGCGTGACATCGGCCAGGTCATCGCCAGGACCGAAATCGGCACCGCCAGCAGCGGCGGCAACAGCAGGATGAGCACGCTGGCAATGATCAGCCAGCCGAAGGACAGCGCCAGCGTGCTGAGGATATGCGCGCCGAGATAGCTTGGCAGCAGGCGCAGGCAATCCATCAGCGTGGCGCCCACGGTCGGGCGCGCCGGATCGAGCATGACCTTGAGCATGGCCATGAACCCGACGATCAGCGGCAGCGACAGCAGCAGGAGGACGGGGCCCGAATCGCCGTAGAACCGCAGGATCGCCTCGGCCATCTGCTGATCGTCCATGCCGGGGGTGAACGCAGGCTTGGGCAGCAGCACCGCGCCCAGCAGGGCGGGCAGAACGAAGAACACCCCGGCGATCGCGACCAGCACCTCGCGATTGGCGCTGACCATCGTGGTGGCGCTTTTCCAGGCGGCGGAGGCATCAAGCTTGGGGGTCATCACCGCGGCTTCCTAGCAGCAGCGGCGCATGCTTGCACCCCTTCTGCAGCGGGGCTTGAACTTGGCGCGTGCGCAGGCCAAGTGCGGCAGGCATGAAGGCAAATTCCGACATCGAGATCCGGCAGGAAACCACGCTGGTGCCCTATGCGCAGGCGCTGGAGACGATGACCGGACGCAACGCGGCAATCGCCGAAGGGACGGCGCGGGAGCTGATCTGGCTGCTGGAGCACCCGCCGGTCTATACCGCCGGGACGAGTGCGGATCGCAGCGAACTGCTCGACCCGCGGTTCGAGGTGTTCGAGGCGGGGCGCGGCGGGCGCTACACCTACCACGGGCCGGGGCAGCGCGTGGGCTACATCCTGCTGGACCTGAAGACCCGGGCGCGCGACGTGCGCGGCTTCGTTCACGCGGTGGAGGGCTGGGTGATCGATACGCTGGGCGATTTCGGCGTGGAATCGTGGCGCGCCGAAGGCCGGGTGGGCATCTGGACCAAGGGCAGCGATGGGCGCGAGGCCAAGATCGGCGCGATCGGCGTGCGCATCCGCCGGTGGGTGACGATGCATGGCTTTTCGGTGAACCTTTCGCCCGATCTCAGCCACTTCGGCGGGATCGTACCCTGCGGGATCGATGAATTCGGGGTGACCAGCCTGGCTGATCTGGGGCAGGAGGTTGCGCCCGATGTTTGGGATCGGGCATTGCTGGCGCGCGCCGACGATTTCCTGGCGCGGCTGGACGTGGCGTGCCCGCCGAAGGAGGCATGATGAAGCGGATTTCGGCAGCACTGCTGGTTGCGGCTGCGCTCTCGGCCACGGTGAGCGGCTGCGGCGGCAAAGGCGAGGAAAAGGGCGCCAAGGCGGCGGGTGGCGAAGTGCTGCCCGGCACGATCAGCGACGCGATGATCGACACCAGCCATTCGCAGGCACAGGCCCCGTTGATGCCGGCCAAGGTGGACAAGCCCAAGCTGGACCTGCCCGGCACCGACGCCAGTGAAGCGGCGGATTCGCCGGTGGCGGAAAGCGCGCCCGCCCCGACCGATGCGGCCAACCCTGCGGACGTGCCAAAGCCGGCGGCAAGTCCGAAACCCGCCGCAACCGCCAAGCCCAAGCCGGCAGCGAGCAAGCCCGCCGCCTGACCGGATTCAGAGCGGGCGGACTGGCGCCGCTTCGATGCCGAGCAGGGCACGCGCCTGCTTGAGGTGCGGCTGGTCTATCATCCTGCCGTCGAGCTGCAGCGTGCCCGCGCCGGGATTGGCGGCAAAGGCCGCGACAATGGCTTCTGCCTCGGCCAGTTCGGCCTCGGTCGGGGCGAAGGCGGCGTTGATGATCGGCACCTGCACCGGATGGATCGCCAGCATGCCGGTGAAGCCATCGCCGCGTGCAGCCTCGGCGGCGCGGCGGCAGCCTTCCTCGTCACGGAAATCGGCATGCAGGGTGTCGATGGCCCAGACATCACGGGCATGGGCGGCAAGCAGCGTCTGCGCGCGGATGAAGCGGAAGGTGTCGGTCCACTGCCCGGCGGCATCACGCTTGCGGCTGGCGCCAATGGCGGCCGAAAGGTCTTCCGCCCCCCAAGTGAGCCCGGCAAGGCGGGGCATCGAGGCCTCGACATAGGAAGTGATGGTCAGCGCGGCGCGCGCCGTTTCGCTGACCAGTGGCAGGATGCGGACATGGCCGTTGGGCAGGCCGTTGCGCTGTTCATGTTCATAGATTTCGGCGGCGACGAGGCGGATCTGTTCGGGCCCTTCGGCCTTGGGCAGCATGATGCCATCGGGCGCGCCGGCCATGATCGCGGCCAGATCATCGCGCCACAGGCCGGTTTCCACCGCGTTGATCCGCACCCAGCGGGCCTGCTTGCGCGTGGTGATCTGGCGCTTGTGCGCTTCCAGCCAATCGCGCGCAGTGCGGCGCGCGCCGGCCTTCGCCGCAAAGGCGACCGAATCCTCGAGGTCCACGATGATCGCATGCGCCCCCGTTTCCGGCGCTTTCATCAGCTTCTTCTCGCTGTCTGCGGGAATGAACAGCCAGGAACGGGGGTGCGTGCGTGTCATGGAACTCCTTATGCGGCGGAAGCCGCTTCCTCTGCAAGCGTGGGGTAGTCGGTGTACCCTTCCTCGCCCGGGAAGTACCACGTCTGTGGTATCCCCTTGTTCGGATTGAGGTGGGCGCCCTTGGCGATGCGATCGACAAGGTCCGGGTTTGAAATGAACGGGCGACCGAAGCTGATCACGTCGGCCCGGCCGGAACGGATGTCGGCGTCGGCCTGCTCGGGCGTGTAGTCGCTGTTCAGGATCAGCGGACCGGTGAAGAGCGTGCGGATCAGGCCGTCCTGCTGGGGTACGTCAGTCTTGCCATAAGTGCCATCGGGGCCGGGCTGACGCAGTTCGAGATAGGCGATGCCGAGATCCTGCAGCACGCGTGCGGCTTCACCGAAGGTTGCCTGCGGATTGCTGTCGTCGACGCCCTGCGATTCGCCATTGGGCGAGAGCCGGACGCCCACACGATCCGCGCCCCACACTTCGATCAGGCGGGCGGTCACCTCACGCAGCAGGCGCACGCGGTTGGTGGTGCTGCCGCCATAGTCGTCGTCACGCAGGTTGGCGCCATCGCGCAGGAACTGGTCGATCAGGTAGCCATTGGCGGCATGGAGCTGCACCCCGTCAAAGCCTGCCTTCTTGGCATTCTCGGCCGCAAGGCCATAGTCTTCGATCAGGCGGGGAATTTCGTCGAGCCGCAGGGCGCGGGCAGTCTCGTTGTCCTTGCGGCCCTGCGGCGTGTGAGCCGGTCCGGGCGCACGCGTGGCCGATGACGAAACACCCGGCTTGCCGCCGAGGAAATCGGGGTGGACCAGACGCCCCATGTGCCACAGCTGCATCGCGATGCGGCCGCCGGCTTCGTGCACGGCCTCCACGATCGGCTTCCACGCCTCTACCTGCTGATCACTCCAGATTCCGGGTGCGCCTGGCCAGCCAAGCCCTTCGCGGCTGATGCCGGTAGCTTCGGTCAGGATCAGGCCCGCAGTCGCGCGCTGGCGATAATAGGTCTGCATGATCGGGGTGGGTACATGTTCGGGCGTGGCACGGCCGCGGGTGAGCGGCGCCATGATGATGCGGTTGGGAATCGCGATGGCGCCAAGAAAGCCGGGCTGAAACAGCGAATCGTGCATGGACAGGACCTTTGCAGGGTGGAAATGAAGAACGTGCGAACGAAAGGACGGCCAAGAGCCAAGTTTCCTTTTGCAACTTTTTAGGAAGCGAACCCTTCAATGGCAACGTACCGGCGTGAAACGAAAACACGCCATCCGGATAGTTTCCATTTCGTCGCGTTGATGGGGGGCAACCTGGCGCTGGCGTTCGGCCCGTGGTTCGTCAGGCTGGCCGATAGTGGCCCGGTCTCGGCAGGGTTGTGGCGGCTGGTGCTGCCCTTGCCGCTGCTGGCATTGCTGGCCCGGGCCAATCGCCAGCCGCTGACCGGTTTCGGCTGGGGCTCGCTGGGTGCGGTGGCGCTGGCGGGCGTTCTCTTCGCACTCGATCTGGCGTCATGGCATGTGGGGATCGAAAAGACCAAGCTGGGCAACGCCTCGCTGTTCGGCAATTCGGGCAGCCTGATCCTGATGGTCTGGGGCATGGTGGCGGCGCGCCGCGCGCCGCGCTGGGCCGAAGTGGCGGCGATGATCTTGGCGCTGGCGGGGTCGGCCATCCTGATGGGGCGATCGTTGGAGATCGACACCTCGACCTTGGTGGGTGACCTTTTCTGCGTGCTCGCAGGCTTCTTCTACTTCTTTTACATCCTGCTGATCCAGCATGCGCGCGGGCGCTTTGGCAGCTGGTCCCTGCTGTTTCATGCCAGCTGGACAGGGGCGCCGGTGCTGCTGGTCTGCGCGCTGTGGCTGGGAGAGCCGGTCTGGCCGCACACATGGTGGCCGGTAATCGGGCTCGCCATCGCCAGCCAGGTGATCGGGCAGGGGTTGCTGGTCTATGCGCTGGGGCACTTCAGCCCGCTGGTGATCGGCCTTGCGCTGTTGTCGCAGCCAGTGGTCTCGGTGATCGCCGGCTGGGCGGCGTTCGGCGAGACGATCGGCGTGGTTGATGGGCTGGGCATGGTGCTGGTGGCGGTCTCGCTGGTGCTGGCTCGGGTGGGCGAGCCGGCACGAACCGCGGATGCGCCGGATTGAGATCAATGGTTGAAAATTTTCCTATCCAATCGCTTTTGGGCCGATATACGTAGGGCATTGGTTTCAGTTGAAATGAGTCTCCTTGCATTCGGGGGCCGTTGATGCCCCCGGAGCGGAGCCGTTCAGCTGCCGCCGTCCGCGTGCCACAGGGGCTGCGCGGTACCATCAGGACCGGGGACCTACCAACATGCCTGCAAGCAGAATGCGCGCCCAAGACGTGCTCGCGACCAATCCGGATGCCGACATCTTCGAATTCCGCGACGTTGCCGGCGATGCGTCGATGCCGCTGCCGAAGTTCATCGCGCCACTCTCGTCCGGAACGCCGGGCGCAAGCCTCGACAACCATGTGGGAGAGTTCTTCCGCGGCAAGCCTGTGCTCGACCTGGAAGGGGTGAAGGCGCACATCGATTCGGGCACCGTGCTGAAGGCGCCCAACGGCGTCATCACCTACAGCTTCGCTGATCTGTCGCACCTGACCAACGTCTACAACAACCCGAACTTCGGCTTCACCGCAGGCTATGGCTTCTCGCCGTTCAACGCGCAGCAGCGCACCGAGGCGCGCGCCTCGATCCAGCTGTGGGACGATCTTGTCGCGGTGAAGTTCGTGGAGAAGAACGGCACTGGCGCGGACATCCAGTTTGCCAATTCGTGGGACCCGGCGCAGGCCTATGCCTATTATCCCGGCAAGCAGGGCTACAAGTTTCAGTCCGACGTGTTCGTGGCCGATCCGGCGCTGAACTGGACCAACGCGTGGTTCGGCTTTGGCGGATACGGCAAGACCACGCTGGTGCACGAACTGGGCCATACGCTGGGCCTGTCGCACCCCGGGCAGTACAATTATGACCCGAACCTCGACCTCACCTACGCCAACTATGCCGAATATGCGCAGGACAGCACGCAGTATTCGATCATGTCGTACTGGGCGGCAGAGGATACCGGCGGCCGCATCCGCGACTGGAACACGCTGCAGTTTGGCAATGCGCAGACACCGCTGGTGCACGATATCCTGACGATCCAGGCCAAGTATGGCGCAGACCCGACGACGCGCGTGACCGACACCACCTATGGCTTCAACAGCAATGCCGGCAACGTGGTCTACGATTTCTCGAAGAACGCGTTCCCTTATCTTTCGATCTACGACGCCGGGGGCAAGGACACGCTGGACCTGTCGGGCTTCACCGCCAGCCAGCAGATTGATCTCCATGCCGGTGCGTTCAGCTCGGTGGGGCAGGCGATCCCGACCGAGGCGGTGATCGACGCCGCCCGCGTGGAACTCGGCCTGATCCGCGGCGCGCCCTTTGCCGACAGGTCACAGGCCTTCATCGACGGCCTGGCCAATCCCGCCATCGCCGCGAACGAAGCGGACATCGCGCGTGAAACCGGTGTGTCCGGCGTGTTCACCACCGAATACCTCAACCTGTCGATCGCCTATGGCACCACCATCGAGAACGCGGTGGGCGGATCGGCGCGCGACGTGATCTGGGGCAACCAGGTGGCCAACGTGCTGAAGGGCATGGCCGGCGATGACGTGCTCAACGGGTTCGAAGGCAAGGACACGCTTTACGGCGGCGCGGGCAAGGACACGTTCCAGTTCCACGTCGTGGAAAAGGGCGACACCATCGCCGATTTCGCCAGCGGGACTGACAAGATCGACTTGACCCACCTTGGCGCGAAGTCCCCGCTGGAAGCTGGCGCGGACCTGACGTGGATCGGCAGCGCAGCGTTCAGCGGCGCGGCGGGCGAACTGCGCTTCGCCGGCGGGCATCTCCTGGCCGACCTGAACGGCGACAAGGTGGCCGATTTTGACGTGACCGTGATCGGCAGCACGGTGGCGCAGGCTGACGTGCTGTTCCTGTAAGCGGAACCAGCATCGAAGCGAGGAGGGCGGCCCCGCAAGGCCGCCCTTTTTCGTTCAGGCGCTGAACGGCTTTGCGCCGAGATCGCCCATGCCGATGGTGCCGCTGGCCATGTCGAGCATCCGGTCGAGGCTCTTCTTGGCGGCCAGGCGCAGGCTTTCCTCGATCTCGATGCGCGGGGTCAGGTCGCGCAGCGCGAGATAGAGCTTCTCCATGGTGTTGAGCGCCATGTAAGGGCAGATGTTGCAGTTGCAGTTGCCGTCGGCTCCCGGCGCGCCGATGAAGGTCTTGTGCGGCATGGCCAGCTGCATCTGGTGGATGATGTGCGGCTCGGTGGCGACGATCAGGGTGTCACCTTCCATCGTCTTGGCGAACTGCAGGATGCCGCTGGTGGAGCCGACATAGTCGGCATGGTCAACGATGTGCGGCGGGCATTCCGGGTGCGCGGCAATCGGCGCGCCGGGATGCTGGGCCTTCAGCTTGAGCAGCTCGGTTTCCGAAAACGCCTCGTGCACGATGCACACGCCAGGCCACAGCAGCATCTCGCGCCCGAACTTGCGGTTGAGATAGCCGCCAAGGTGCCGGTCCGGGCCGAAGATGATCTTCTGTTCGGGCGGGATCCGGGCGAGGATGGTTTCCGCGCTGGACGAGGTCACGATGACATCGCTGAGCGCCTTCACCTCGGTGGAGCAGTTGATGTAGGTGAGCGCGATGTGATCGGGGTGCGCCTCACGGAACGCCTTGAACTGGTCGGGCGGGCACGAATCCTCAAGGCTGCAGCCCGCGTCGAGATCGGGCAGGACCACGATCTTCTGCGGGGACAGGATCTTCGCGGTATCGGCCATGAACTTCACGCCGCAGAAGGCGATGACGTCGGCATCGGTGTCTGCCGCCTTGCGCGATAGCTCGAGCGAATCGCCGACGAAATCGGCGAGGTCCTGGATTTCCGGCTTCTGATAATAGTGCGCCAGGATCACCGCATTGCGCTCCTTGCGCAGGCGGTCGATCTCGGCGCGCAGGTCCAGGCCGGTAAGGTTCGTCGGTTGGGCGGTCATCGCGGGTCCTTCTCGCGCGCCCGGACAGGCGTGGGCGCGCGAGGGGACTTAGGGACCCTAGGCCCCGGTCGCAATAGCCTGCGCGGCCGCAGCCATGGCGGGCAAGGCCGCCAGCGCCTGGATCAGGGCGTGGACGCCAAGCAGCGCGGCCAGCGAGAACAGCGTGGCGGGATGGACCGCACCCATCACCTTGCGATCGTGCCGCGCGATGGCGAGCAGAAACACGGCCTGAAGTGCGGCTTCCAGCCACGGGCCGAGCCCAGGATCAATCAACTCCATCGGCAGCAGGCGACCGAATGCCGGCTCCATCACGATCACCGTGGCGCCGATCATCAGGCGCCGATGCCACTGCGTCTGCCGGCGCAGCGCCACGGCAGTTGCAAACATCGCGGCGAAGGCGGTGACTTCCACATGCGTGAGCGCGAGGAAAAAGGCGTCGCTGAAGAAGGGCGGCACGCGGTGCAGCTGCAGCGCCATGCGACCCGCGGAAATGCCGAGCACCACGATCGCGCCGACGAGGGCGACACTCGCCCAGCCAAGATGTCGGTGCAGGGCCAGGTTGCCCGATCCCGCCAGCGCGTTCTGCGCAACCAGCACGGCCAGCCAGCCGAGCATGACGACGCCATGAACATGGATCAGCAACGGCACCTGCGTGGGTTTGACGAAGCCGCGCAGGGCCCACTGCGCGAAGCCGAAGACGATCAGGCCGGCAATGACCTGCGACAGGCGCAGAAAGAACTGCTGGTCGGTGGTGTAGCTATAGCTCGGATGGGCGGCGGCTGCCGTTGCCATGGTCATTCTCCCTCATTTCCCCCGCGCGACCCTTTAGTTGCGCGACGGGCAGGGGACCATGTCGCCCGTCAGGCCGGATTCGGCTCTCCGTCGAAAGTTACCACCACCTGCACGTCTCCGAAACCGGCGACTTGCAGCGGGATCGAAAGGTTCTGGCGGATTGCTTCCTTGGCGGCGGTGCGGGCAAGGCCCATCAGCACCGGGTTGCCGGCCTGTTCGGTGGCGAGCCGTTCGGCCAGTTGGGTGTTGTCCCGCGTCAGTTTGTCCTGCGCCTCGCGCGTGATCCACACGCCCTCTCGCAGGTACTGTGCGCGCGCCTCGTCCAGGTTGGGGCGGCTGATGCCGAGCGGGGGCAGCCGCACCGCAAGCGTCTTGGTCGCGGCATTCCAGCGCATGCGATCGCGCCCCACCTGTGAAAGATCGAGAGCATATTCCACGCGTGCCGGGATCACCGCAACCTGGCGGGAGCGGACGAGGCCGAGCAGCCGGGTGTCATCGCTTGCCACCACGGGGGCGAGCTGCGCGCTGAACACGGTCAGCTTGTCCTGCTTTTCAAAGGCGACGAGACTGGTGGCGAGCGGGTCGCCCAGGTCCTTCGGTTTCCACAATTGCCAGCCGAACCACGCGACCAATGCCAGCGCGCCGATGAACAGCAGCCATGGCAGCGCCGAGATGCGTGCAGGCGCCGCCGTGCGCGGGGTATGCGGGGAGGGGGTGTTCAGGCGATCAGGGTCCATGGGGTCGTTTCCAGCTTGCCGGGGTCGGCAGGGCAAACGCGCGTCCGCTGCCGAAGGTCCAGCAGATGGGCAAGAACCGATCGCCCGGCCGCGCCATGCAGCCGTGGATCGAGCCCCTTGTACATCGCGGCAACGAAATCGGGGATGGCATGGGCCCCTTGTTCCAGCAGGCGCAGGATCTGCCGTTCGCGCTGGCGGCGGTGGCCGATCATGCCGCGCACGAACTGGCGAGGGTTGTCGACCTGCGGACCATGCGCCGGATAATAGACGCGATCGCTGCGCTGATAGAGCTTGTCGAGGCTGGCCATATAGGCGGCCATGTCTCCATCGGGGGGCGATACCACGCTGGTGGACCAGCCCATCACGTGATCGCCGGTGAACAGCGCGTCGCTTTCCACCAGCGCATAGCACAGGTGGTTGCTGGTGTGGCCGGGCGTGTGGACCGCCTCGATGGTCCAGCCGTCGCCCGACAGGCGTTCCCCATCCATCAGTACGCGATCGGGGACATAGGCCGGATCGAAGGCTGCGTCGGCGCGCGGTCCGTCATCTTCCAGCGACAGCGGTGAACAGCCAATGATCGGGGCACCTGTAGCCGCCTGCAGCGGGCGCGAGGCGGGGCTATGGTCGCGGTGCGTGTGGGTACACAGGATCGCCACGATCCGTGCATCGCCCGCAGCCGCCAGGATGGCGTCGACATGGCCTGCGCCATTGGTGTCGGCATGGCCATCTGCACCGCCGCCCGCAGGGCCGGGATCGACCACAGCCACATCGCTGGCATTGCCGATCAGGTAGGTCTGCGTTCCGGTGAACGTGTAGGGCGAAGGATTGGGTGCCAGGACCCGCCGCACAAGCGGTTCCAGTGTCACGGCGAGGCCGGTGTTCCACGTGGAACGGTCCTGCGGGTTCTCGTCGGGGGTGCGCGTTGCCATGATCCTGCTATGGGGACGCCCGGCCCATGGCGCAACTGTGCGAGTCAGCCGGCGTGGCGCGTGGCGAGGCGATGGCGCAGGCGGTCTATGGCGGAGAGGCCGGGTTGCGGCTCACCCCGCCAGGCACGTTCAAGCCTCTGAATTCGTTCGTAAAGACGTTCGCTATCGTGGACCAGGGCCTGTGCCTCGGCAGGCAGGGCGGCCAGGGCTTCGCGATCATTGGCGGGAAAATTGGCGATAAGCCGCCCATGGCGGCGCAACTGCAGTTCCGAAAGCTCACCCGCAAAATAGGCGCGGTGGTTGAGCAGCCAGGCAAGGCAGTGCATCACGCGGGTGGTGGTGCGCAGCGCCTCGCAGCTGATCTGCACGCGCAGCAGGTCCTCATCGTGACCGGTCTCGGCGTGCTGCGTCATCCGTTGCTGGCGCAGCCGTTCAAAGCACGCGCGCACAGCCTCGGCCAGCGCAAGCGCTTCGCCATAGAGCGCTTCCACGATGCGCGGGTTGAGGCTGGGCATAAGGGCCATCGGGTGCGCATAGTCCTGCGTTAACCCTTTTCTCAACAGTCTGGCGGGCCAAGGTTCCAGCCAAATTTGCACTGTGCCGCAACGGGACGGCCATGGTGCTTTCGATGGTGCGATGCACCACCAGCCAAGTGATTCAAAGCGCGGGATTTTGCCGGATTCAGGCGATGATGTCCGGGATCAGGTAGTCCTCGATCAGCGCAATCTGGTCCTTCAGCATCAGCTTGCGCTTCTTCAGCCGCGCGACCTGCAACTGGTCGGCCGCGCCGGTGCTGCTTAGCGCATCGATTGCGGCATCAAGATCGCGATGTTCGATCCGCAGCATCTCCAGCCGCTTGCGCATTTCATCTTCGGTCAACCCGGGCACTCCTGGAACGCGCAACATCGTTACCTGCGACGGAACGATGCTTGCAAGCGTCTTACGGATGAACCCGCAAGAGCCGCAATCCGGCGCGGTTTGGCTTGCAAGATACGGCGAATGCGGCAGCATGACAACGCGCCCGCTCCGATGAGTCGGATCGGCCCACGAAGTGGACGCCATCCCTTTCGGCGGACATCCTTCCGCCGGAGCCAACGGGGATTTTTCCCGAAGGAGGTATACCGCATGGAAACGTCGCATCTCAGCGCCTTGCAGTCCAAGCACGCCGGCCTTGAACGCCAGTTGGCCGAAGAAATGGCCCGCCCGATCCCGGACGGAGCCGTTGTGATGGAGCTCAAGCGGCGCAAGCTCAAGTTGAAGGAAGAGCTTGCCCGGTTCCATTGAGGTTACAAAGAGATAACATGCATGATGCAGGGAGGGGCCGGTCCGCATGGACCGGCCTTTTCGTTTTGCTTTGGCGCGCCTTCCGCATCCGCGGAAGGCTTGCGGTTCCAGCCCACTCCCCCGCCCGGCCACCCATTTCAGGGCACTCTCGTGGGTGGCCGGGCGGGGGAGTGGGCTGGAACCGCAAGGGAAGGCCGGATGGCCTTTCCTTTCCAAAATACGAATAACTCCAGAAAGGTGGCGGGTCTTGTTTGCAAAGGGCGGGGGTTGCGATAAGCGGTTGGCATGGCTCTGCTGACCGCCGCCGCCGCTGCCCGCGCCATCCTCACCTCGTTGCACGAGGTCATGGCTTCGCGCGCCACCGCGCAGGCCAAGCTCAATCGCATCGTCGACGTGATCGGCGAGAAGCTGGATAGCGAGGTCTGCTCGATCTACCTGCTGCGCGAAGGCATGCTGGAACTGTTCGCCACGCGCGGGCTGAACCAGGCTGCCGTGCACGTCACGCGCATGGCGGTGGGCGAGGGCCTGACCGGCACGATCGCCGCGAACATCGAGACGCTGAACCTGGCCGAAGCCGCCGCGCACCCTGACTTCGCCTTCCGCCCGGAAACGGGGGAGGAAAAGTTCCACTCGTTCGCCGGCGTGCCGATCGTGCGGCGCGAACGCGCGGTGGGCGTGGTGGCGGTGCAGCATGTCGAGCCGCGCCGCTATGAAGAGGTGGAGATCGAGGCGCTGCAGACCGTGGCCATGGTGCTGTCGGAACTGATCGCCAATGCCGAGCTGATCGACGAGGACGACGCGGCGGGCGCCGCCGCGCTGAACACCGGGCCCGAACGGTTGACCGGGCTGACCCTGGTGAAGGGCATTGCGGCGGGCAAGGCGGTGTTCCACCAGCCGCGCGTGACCATCGAACACGTGGTGGCCGAGGATACCGAGGCCGAGCTGCAGCGCGTCTACCTCGCCTTCGACAAGATGCGCGAGCAGATCGACCGCATGGCCAGCCAGGCGGAGTTCGGCGTGGGGGGCGAGCACGAGGAGGTGCTCGAGACCTACAAGATGTTCGCCTATGACGAAGGCTGGACGCGCCGGATCAAGGAAGCGATCGATTCCGGTCTGACCGCCGAAGCGGCGATCGAACGGGTGCAGCAGCGCACCCGCATGCGCATGCGCCAGATCGACGATCCGCTGCTGGCGGACCGGATGCACGATCTGGAGGACCTGTCCAACCGCCTACTGCGCATCGTTTCCGGCCAGCTGGGCACGGCGGCGAGCTTGGGGCTCAAGGGCGATGCGATCCTGATCGCGCGCAACCTGGGCCCGGCGGAACTGCTGGAATATGACCGGCGGCGGCTGAAGGGCGTGATCCTTGAGGAAGGATCGCTGACCGCGCACGTGGTGATCGTGGCGCGCGCCATGGGCGTCCCGGTGGTGGGCCGCGTGCGCAGCCTGCGTGGCAAGGTTCGCGACGGGGACCAGTTGCTGCTGGATGGCGACCAGGGTGTGGTCGAGGTGCGGCCGACACCCGCGCTGGTCGAAGCGTTCGAGGCGCGATCGGCGCGCAACCGCGAGCGGCAGGCACACTATGCCGCGATGCGCGAGGTCGAGCCCGTCACCCGCGACGGTGAGCGTATCACCGTGATGATGAACGCCGGCCTGCGCGATGACATGCCGATGCTGAACCTGACCGGGGCAGACGGCATCGGCCTGTTCCGCACCGAGTTCCAGTTCCTCGTCTCTGCCACGCTGCCCGCGCGCGAACGCCAGACGCGGCTCTATCGCGATGTGCTGGATGCGGCGGGGGATCGCCCGGTGGTGTTCCGTACGGTGGACATCGGCGGCGACAAGGTGCTGCCGTACCTGCGCCACAACGATGGCGAGACCGAGGAAAACCCGGCGATGGGCTGGCGCGCGCTGCGCGTGGCGCTGGAACGTGACGGTCTGCTGAAGGCGCAGGCGCGTGCCCTGCTGGAAGCGGCGGGCGGGCGTACGCTGAACGTGATGTTCCCGATGGTGACCGAGCCGTGGGAGTTCGACGCGGCCAAGGCGGTGTTCGACGGGCAGCTCGCCTTCCTGAAGCAGCAGAAGAAGCTGCTGCCCGAGGCGATCCGCTTTGGCGCCATGCTGGAAGTGCCGGCGCTGGCCGAATGCCTCGACATGCTGGCCCCGCGCCTCTCCTTCCTGTCGATCGGCACCAATGACCTGACGCAGTTCCTGTTTGCGGCCGATCGCGCCAATCCCAAGCTGGCCGAGCGCTATGACTGGCTGAGCCCGGCGATCCTGCGCTTCCTGCGCCGGGTGGTGACGACAGTGGCTCCGCACGGCACCGACATCACCGTGTGCGGCGAGATGGGCGGGCGGCGGCTGGAAGCCCTGGCGCTGCTCGGCCTTGGCATCACGCGGCTTTCGATCACGCCCGCCGCAGTGGGCCCGATCAAGGAACTGGTGGGCAAGGTGAACCTTGCCGAGATTCGCGCCGCGATGGATTCGTGGCTCGCCGCCCCGCCGGCCAACATGCGCTCGACCCTGTCGGAATGGGCGTGCATGCATGGAATCGAATGCGATTGAGCACTCTTGCGTGCCCATGAAGGCGGTTCGTCGCCCGATTGGTCGCATCCTGCGCGATAACCGTTGACATTCACCCGCCATCAATCATGCCTTGTCGTGAACGGGCTCCGCACGAATACGCATAAGGGTTGCGCGAAGACATGGATGACGGGAGCGACGCCGTGAGGCCGGACGGCGCTGGGGACAATGCTGAAACGGGCGCTGCGGACGGAACGGCTTTTTCCGCAAGGGCGCAAAGCGTCGGCGTGCGGCTGAAGGCAGGGCGTGAGGCGCTGGGCCTGTCGATCAAGGACATCGCCGCCCGTACCCGCATCACGCAGCGCCATGTCGAGGCGGTGGAGGCGGGCGATTACGCCAGCCTGCCCGGCCGCCCCTATGCCCTGGGTTTCGCGCGCAGCTATGCCAAGGCGGTGGGGCTGGACGAAAAGCAGATCACCGAGGACGTGCGGCGCGAGCTGGATGGCAGCGCCCCACGCCCCGAACCTCGGGTGATCCATCAGTTCGAGGTGGGCGATCCCGACAAGACGCCGTCGCACATGGTTTCATGGCTGGCGGTGCTGCTGGTCGCCGCGGTGATCGCGATGGGGCTGGTGTTCTGGCGCAGCTATTACTGGCCCTCTGCCGAGCTGCCAGCGCTGGTCGGGCCGGAGGAACCCAGGCCCGCCACCGCCCCGGCGCCGCGTCCGGCCGCTCCGGCGGCGCAGCCCGGTGGCCCGGTGGTGTTCACCGCGCTGGAAGACGCGATCTGGGTGAAATTCAGCGATGGCGCGGGCAAGCAGCTGCTGCAGAAGCAACTGGCCAAGGGCGAAAGCTATACCGTGCCTGCCGACGCAACCGGGCCCGTGCTGTGGACCGGGCGGCCCGATGCGCTGGCCATCACCATCGGCGGGCAGGCTGTGCCACGCATCGCCGAAAAGGAAGGCATCGTGAAGAACGTGGCCGTCAGTGCGCAGGCGCTGCTGGCGCGGGGGCAGGCGGTTGCCCCGCCCGTTCCGGCGGCAAGCACGCCAGCCACGCCGGTGCGTGCCCCTGTCACCCCGCCCGCCCGCCGCGCCGTGCGGCCTGCACCGACGGCGGCCCTCCCGGTCGAGCCTGCGCCGACAGCACCAACGGCCGAATCTTCCACGGCCGGACAATAGCCAGCGCTCGACTTCGCGGCTGCACTGCGGCAAAACCGTTAACGATCGCGGCACGGGGGCAAGCCGCCAGACCTTTCGGACGGGAGCAACCATGAATCTGACGTACCGCAGCCGCGCGTTGAAGGTGGCGCTGGCGCTTTCGCTGGCGGGCCCCGTGCCTGCGTTCCTGCCGGTGGCGGCACATGCCCAGGCCACCTCGCAGGATACCGACCTTCGCCTGAAGCGCATCGAGGCGGAACTGCGCGCGGTGCAGCGCAAGGTCTTCCCTGATGGTGCAGGCAAGACCTTCACGCCCGAAATCGGCGCGCCGACCCCGGGCACTGTCACGCCCACGCCCGCCGCCAATTCGGCCGTGACCGACCTGATGGCGCGGATGGACGCGGTTGAAAGCCAGCTGAAGGTGCTGACCGGGCAGGCCGAGGAAAACCAGAACCGCCTGGCCAAGCTGGAAGCGCGCCTGACCGCGCTCGAACCCGCCCCTGCCCCGGCCCCGGCAACCGATGATGTGGCTGGGCCGTCGGCGGCGCCCGTCGCCGCTTCCGGCCCTTCTGCCGCAACTCCCGCGCCGGCCGCGAAGCCCGCGCCTGCGAAGCCCGCTCCGGCGGCGACCACGCCCGCCACGGCCAAGCCGGCCGAGCCCTCCGCCGCCCGCGTCGCAGCCGTCGCGGCCATCGAAAAGCCGGTGTCCGACGACAAGGGCGAGGATCTCTATTCCTACGGCTATCGCCTGTGGGAAGCGAAGTTCTTTCCAGAGGCGCAGCAGGCGCTGACCGCCTTCACCCAGCAGTTTCCCAAGCACAAGCGGCTGACCTATGCGCGCAACCTGCTGGGCCGCGCCTATCTGGACGACAACAAGCCGGGCACCGCGGCGCAATGGTTCGTGCAGAACTACCTGAACGACAAGCAGGGCGAACGCGCGCCCGACAGCCTGCTCTACCTGGGCGTGGCGATGACGCGACTGAAGGAAACCAAGCGCGCCTGCACCGCCTTTGCCGAATTCAAGAGCAGCTACCCGGCAGAGGCTGCCGGCCGGTTGAAGGCGCAATACGATGCCGCCAGCAAATCGGTCACCTGCAATTGACGCGGCGCTGACGGCGCGCTTCGCCGAAGACCTCGCGAAGCTGTGGCCCACCGGGCAACCGGTGGGCCTTGCCGTTTCGGGCGGGCCAGACAGCACTGCGCTGCTGCTGCTGGCCCACGCGGCGATCCCTGATGCCTTTGCGGTGGCCAGCGTGGACCACGGGCTGCGGGTCGAAAGCGCGGCGGAGGCGGCCATGGTCGCGGGCCTGTGCGCCGAACGCGGAATTGCCCATCGCACGATCACGCTGGCGCTGTCGGGCGGAGCGGGCGTGCAGGCGCGGGCGCGCGAAGCGCGCTATGCCGCGCTGGGCCAGTGGCTGGAAGATGAAGGCCTGGGCGCGCTGGTCACGGCGCACCATGCCGACGATCAGGCGGAAACGCTGGTGATGCGGCTGAATCGCGGCGCGGGCCTGCGCGGCCTTGCGGGCATGCGCGCGCGGGCGGCCGTACCCGGAACCGCGCAGCCCCTGTTGCGCCCGCTGCTCGGCTGGCGGCGCGGCGAACTGGTGGACATCTGCGCGCAGGCGGGGCTCTCCGCAGTGGACGATCCTTCAAACCGCGATCCCCGCTTCGAACGGGCGCGGCTGCGCATCGCCATGGCGAAGGCGGACTGGCTCGACCGCGCAGCGCTTGCCGCCAGTGCCACGCATCTGGCCGAAGCGGACGAGGTGCTGGATTGGGCGGTGGCGCAAGCCGTGGGATCGCTGGCGCCGGTTGGCGATGCGCTGGTCTGGCAGCCTGCCGGCCCCCGCGCCTTGCAATTGCGCGTGCTGGAAACGGTGATCGCACGGATGGGCCGATCCGTTCCGCGCGGCAGCGAAGTGGCGCGCTGGCATGGCCGGCTGGCCGTGGGCGAAGTGGCGACTCTGGCCGGCGTGCGGGGCGATGGCCGCGCGGCGGAATGGCGCTTCACCCCGGCTGCGCCGCATCGCGCGGGTTGACGCAGGCAACCGATTACGGTGCGCAGCTTTTTCGCACTTGTGGTTATATTGCCATTCACCGCTGCGATCCTACATTGATCGGGTGAACGCGGGCGATTCCGCCCTTTGCGAAGGCATGCGCAATGAATGACGACCAGCCGCAGGGCAATCCCTGGATAAAGAGCCTCCTTGTCTGGGGCGGGATATTCCTCGCGCTGCTGCTGGTAGTTTCGATGTTCAGCGCCCGCACCGATGCTTCGGGCACGCTGATCCGTTATTCCGAATTCCGCGCGCGCGTTTCCGAAGGCGCGGTGCGCGAAGTGCAGATCGGCACGGACCGCATCACCGGCACGCTGAAGAACGACCAGCAGTTCCAGACCATCCCGGTGCCGGGCGACAACGATCTGCCCAAGCTGCTGCAGGACAACGGCGTGCAGTATGCCGGCAAGGCGAACGAGGAGCCCAACCTGCTGCTCTACATCCTTGCCCAGTCGCTGCCGTTCCTGCTGATCCTGGGCGTGGCGTTCTTTGCGCTGCGCCAAGTGCAGAAGGGCGGCGGATCGGGCGCGATGGGCTTTGGCAAGAGCAAGGCCAAGATGCTGACCGAGCGGCAGGGCCGGGTCACCTTCGACGATGTCGCCGGCATCGACGAGGCGCGCGAGGAGCTGCAGGAGATCGTCGAATTCCTGCGCGATCCCAGCCGCTTTTCCAAGCTGGGCGGCCAGATCCCCAAGGGTGCGCTGCTGGTCGGCTCGCCCGGCACCGGCAAGACGCTGCTGGCCCGCGCCATCGCGGGTGAGGCGGGTGTGCCGTTCTTCACCATTTCCGGCTCGGACTTCGTCGAGATGTTCGTCGGCGTCGGCGCCAGCCGCGTGCGCGACATGTTCGAACAGGCCAAGAAGAACGCGCCGTGCATCGTCTTCATCGACGAAATCGACGCGGTGGGCCGCCATCGTGGCCATGGCCTCGGCAATTCGAACGATGAACGCGAACAGACGCTCAACCAGCTGCTGGTGGAGATGGACGGGTTCGAGGCGAACGAGGGCATCATCATCATCGCTGCCACCAACCGGCCCGACGTGCTCGATCCGGCGCTGCTGCGTCCGGGCCGCTTCGACCGCCAGGTGGTGGTGCCGATCCCCGATATCGAGGGCCGCGAGAAGATCCTTTCGGTCCACATGAAGAAGGTGCCGCTGGCGCCCGACGTGAACCCGCGCACCATCGCGCGCGGCACACCCGGCTTTTCCGGTGCGGACCTTGCCAACCTCGTCAACGAAGCGGCGCTGCTCGCGGCGCGGCGCAACAAACGCCTTGTCGCGATGCAGGAGTTCGAGGACGCCAAGGACAAGGTGATGATGGGCGCCGAGCGGCGTTCCATGGTGATGACCGACGAAGAGAAGAAGATGACCGCCTATCACGAGGCGGGCCATGCCATCGTTTCGGTCAACGAACCGGCCAGCGACCCGATCCACAAGGCCACCATCATCCCGCGCGGCCGCGCACTGGGCATGGTGATGCGCCTGCCGGAGCGTGACAGCTATTCCTATCATCGGGACAAGATGCACGCGAACCTCTCGGTCAGCATGGGCGGCCGCGTGGCGGAAGAGATCATCTTCGGCTACGACAAGGTTTCCAGCGGCGCCTCGTCCGATATCCAGTACGCCACCAGCCTGGCGCGCAGCATGGTCACCAAGTGGGGTATGAGCGACAAGCTGGGCCCACTGCAGTACGAGGACCAGCAGGAAGGCTACCTCGGCATGGGCGGTTCGGCGCGCCTGTTCGCATCCGACGAGACCAACAAGCTGATCGACAGCGAGATCCGCATGCTGGTGGATGGGGCGCACGCGCGCGCCACCACCATTCTCAAGGAAAACGAGGAAAAGCTGCACCTGCTGGCGCTCGCGCTGCTGGAATATGAAACGCTGACCGGCGACGAGATCAAGACCCTGCTCGAAAACGGCAAGATCGACCGGCCCGAGGCTCCGAGCGGGCCTGCGCGCCCGGTTTCGTCACAGGGTTCGGCCGTGCCGCGCGCGGGGCGCAAGTTCGCCGGTTCCGGCGGTGCCCAGCCGATCGGCGCCTGAGGACGGCACAATGGGGGGCAGCACCGAAGCGATCGTGATCCGCCACTATGGCGGGCCAGAGGTCATGCAGGTCGAATCCGTCGTCCTGCCCGATCCCGGTCCGGGCGAGATCCTGGTCCGCCAGCAGGCGGCTTCGGTGAATTTCCACGATGTCTATGTGCGGTCCGGCGCCTACAAGACGCTGGCCCTGCCGGGCATTCCCGGACTGGAAGCAGTGGGCACGGTCGAGGCGGTGGGGCCGGGCGTGGACCTGTTCCGCATCGGTGACCGCGTCGCATATATCGAGCGGGCCTATGGCGGCTATGCCCGGGCGCGCGTGTTGAAGGCGGAGCTGGCCGCACCCTTGCCCGATGGCATCGAGCCCGGCCTTGCCAGCGCATGGTATCTCAAAGGCCTGACCACGCAGGCGCTGGTCGATCAGGTCGAGCCGGTAACCCCCGGCATGGTCGTGCTGGCGCAGGCGGCCGGCGGCGGCGTGGGGCAACTGGTCGCGCGCATGGCAAAGTTGCGCGGCGCAACCGTGATCGGCACCGCCGGGGCACCCGCCAAGCAGCAGGCCGCGCGCGATGCCGGGTGCGATCACGTGATCGCCTACCAGAGCGAGGACGTGGCGACGCGGGTGATGGAGATCACCGGCGGCAAGGGCGCGAACGTCGTCTATGATGCGGTGGGCGCGGATACCTTCGAAGGTTCGCTGGCTTCGCTCGCCATGCTGGGCCACCTCGTCCACTATGGCCAGGCATCTGGCCCGATCCCGCCGTTCGACCTGTCGCGTCTCGGCGCGAAGTCTGCCAAGGTCTCGCGCCCGTTCCTGTGGCCCTATATCCAGCCGCGTGAGGCGCTGCTGGCCCGTTCCGCAAGCCTGTTCGCCGCGATGGCCGCTGGCGATCTGCCGCTCACGCTGGGTGGGCGCTTCCCGCTGGCCGAAGCGGCCAGGGCGCACGCCATGCTCGAAGCGCGCGCCGCAGGGCCTTTCGTGCTCGATTGCTGAGACTTCAGGTGCCTGTCTGCACCGCCACCAGCATGGTGAACAGCAGCAGCGCCACGAACGCGAAGAGCGAAAGCGCGGCGGCGCGCACCAGCCCGCCCGCCCTTGAACAGCCATAGGCCCCGCGCAGCTGCCGGTACATGTGCACCGGCGGCGCCAGCAGCAGCAGGCCTACCGCCCAATCCTGATTGAGCGCGCCCAGCAGCATGATCAAGCAGCCCAGCAGGGTCATGAACGCTATCGAATAGGTCACGAACACGGTGTGGTCATACAGGTGGAAGCGGCGGCTGAACGGGAACAGCAGCCACAGGAAAGGCACCGAGATCGGGATCAGCGCCCAGCTGTATTTGTAGGCATAGCTCTGTGCCTTGTAGGCGGCGAGGCCGGGGTTCGCGCGGATCTTGGCGAAGGCGTGGTTGACCGCCTCCACATCGCTGATCTTGCCTCCTTCGTCGGTGCCGTGGGCCTTCACCTCGTGCATGATGTCAAGCGCGGTGGTCTGGGTGTCGATCTGTCTGTCGATGCCGTCGATATCCTGCCCGGCCTTCACGGCGGCCGCGCGTTGCTTCTGCAGGTCGGCGATCTTGGCCTTCACCGCCGCCTCGCCCTTGGCGCCGTCCTTCATGCCCAGCGTCACTTCCGGGTTGAACTCGGTCTCGCCCGCGGTCTGGTGGAACACGGCGAAGAACAGGAACGCGCTGAACAGGAACAGCGCCAGCGGGGAAACGAAGCTGGCGCGCTGCCCCGCGATATAGCGCCGCGTCAGGTCCCCCGGCCGCCACGCCAGCATCGGCAGGGTGCGCCAGATCTTCCCTTCGAAATGGAACACCCCGTGCAGCAGGTCATGAAAGAACGCGCCCAGCGTGCGGTGGACGTGCGCCGCCTGGCCGCAGGCGTGGCAATGGCTGCCCACCAGCGGCGTGCCGCAGTTCAGGCAGGCGCTCTCGTGGGTGTGCCCCGCATCCCCAGCGGCATCTTCGCCCGCATGGGGCTCAACCACGCGCGCCGTCAGCCCGGCCTGCACCGCCTCGCCCAGAACCTGCCCGTCATTCATGCCGCCAATGGTCTCCCCGATCGGCGCGCAGGATAGCCAAGCCGGGGCGCACTGGCTACCGTGGTGCGCAAGAAGAAAGCGCAGGGGTTTACGCCGAATTAACCCTGCCCCTTGCAGAAACCGCAAGACTTAGGACGGCGACGGGAAAGTGCAGGACGTGTTGGGGCCTCGCGACGAACTGGCGATGCAGGCGGGCGTGCCGGCAGGCATGACCTTCGGCCGTGCGCGCGGTCCCGCGTTCGGCGCGCGCCGTGCGCCCATCATCAAATCCGCCGAACCCCATCCAGCACCTGCGCCCAAGCCGTCGCTGCGCGATCACCCCCATCCGCTTGCGCGCAGGTGGGATGCCTGGTGCCGCAAGGCCGAGGCATGGGCCGCGCGCCACCTTCCCTCGCCCGATCTGGCCGAGGATGTCGGCAGTGCCCGCTGGTTTCGCGAGCTGGCCATGCTGGTGGCGCTGGTGGTCATCGCGCTGGTGCTGTGGCCCTCTGCCGCCCCGCTAGAAGCTGCCCCTCTGCCGCCGTTGACTGACGCCGCACGCGCCGAATTCCGCGCGCAGACGCTGCAACCGTGGACCGATGGCGCCACGCAGGGCCGCCACTTCGCCGCCAATACCATGGTCGCGCGGCTCGACAATGCGCCCGAACGGCCAACCATCCAGCTCACCGCCATGTTGGGCGAGAACGACAGCCTGCCGCGCATGCTGCAGCGTGCGGGAATCGGCGCTGGCGATGCCGGCCAGGTGGCGGCGATGGTGCAGCAGGCCATGCCGCTGGACCAGATCCCCTCGGGCACCCGCTTCGCCATCACGCTTGGCCAGCGCAGCGGGCCTTCGGTGCCGCGCCCGCTCGATGCCATCAGCTTTCGCCCCAGGTTCGACCTCGCGCTGGATATCCGGCGCAACGGTGGCGGCCTTTCGCTGGCGCGCACCGCCATTCCGGTGGACACCACGCCGCTGCGCATTCGCGGCATCGTTGGCGCCAGCCTCTATCGCTCTGCCCGTGCGGCCGGCGCTCCCCCCGAAACCGTGCAGGATTACCTGCGCGCAATCGATCAGGCGCTTCCGTTCGAGGAGATTGCCCCCACAGACGAATTCGACCTGGTGGTGCAATACCGGCGCGCCGCCGATGGGCAGGGGCAGGCGGGCGATCTGCTCTATGCCGGCATCGTGCGCGGCGGCCAGCCGCAGGTGCAGATGCTGCGCTGGGGGCAGGACGGCGGGTTCGAGACGCTGGCAGACATGACCGGCGCCGGGCAGGCGCAGGAATCCGCGCTCGGCGCGCCGGTGGCCGGGCGCATCACCTCGCTGTTCGGCATGCGCCGCCATCCGATCCTCGGTTTCGTGCGGATGCACGCCGGCATCGATTTCGGCGCGGCCTGGGGGTCGCCGGTCTATGCCGTCACCGATGGCACGGTGTCCTATGCCGGCTGGCACGGCGGTCACGGCAACTATGTGCGGCTGGAACACGGCGGCGGCATTGCCAGCGGTTATGGCCATCTCAGCCGCATTGCCGTCTCGCCGGGATCAGGCGTTCGGCGCGGACAGGTGATCGGCTATGTCGGCTCCACCGGCCTCTCCACCGGCCCGCACCTGCATTACGAAGTCTATCGCGGCGGGCGGGTGGTCGATCCGATGTCGGTGCGCTTCCTGGCGCAACGGCGCGCTGTCGATCCCGGCCAGATTGCCGCCTTCAAGGCACGGCTGCAGGCGCTCACCTCGCTGCGCACGGGTACGCTCGCGCGTTGAGACGGGAAACCGTTGCGAGGCGCGCGCCAAGGGCCTAACCCTTCGCGCCATGACTGCACCCTATCCCCTGCTTCGCCTGCGCCGCACCCGCGCCACTGCCTGGAGCCGCGCCCTGCATCGTGAGGTGCTGGTCACCCCGGCAGACCTGATCTGGCCGCTGTTCGTTACCGAAGGCAGCGGTGTGGAGCAGCCCATCGCCTCGCTGCCCGGCGTCTCGCGCTGGTCGGTGGACGGCATCGTTGCGCGCGCGAAGGAAGCGGTGGCCGCAGGCATCCCCTGCCTCGCGCTGTTTCCCAACACCCAGCCCGATCGCCGCAGCCACGATGGCAAGGAAGCGCTGAACCCCGACAACCTGATGTGCCGCGCCATCCGCGCGATCAAGGATGCGTGTGGTGACGATATCGGCGTGCTGACCGACGTTGCGCTCGATCCCTATACCAGCCATGGGCAGGATGGGCTGATCGACGAGGCCGGTTATGTGCTGAACGATGCCACGGTCGAGGTGCTGGTGGGGCAGAGCCTGAACCAGGCCGCGGCCGGGGCCGACGTGATCGCGCCGTCTGACATGATGGACGGCCGCATCGGCCTGATTCGCGAGGCGCTTGAGGGCAACGGCCACGTCAACGTGCAGATCATGTCCTATGCCGCCAAGTACGCCAGCGCCTTCTATGGCCCGTTCCGCGATGCGGTGGGCTCCAGCGGGCTGCTGAAGGGTGACAAGAAGACCTACCAGATGGATCCCGGCAATGCCGAGGAAGCGCTGCGCGAAGTGGAGTCCGATCTGGCCGAGGGCGCGGACAGCGTGATGGTCAAGCCCGGTCTGCCCTATCTCGATATCGCGGTGCGCGTGAAGGAAACCTTCGGCGTGCCGGTCTTCGCCTATCAGGTGAGTGGCGAATACGCGATGATCGAGGCAGCGGTGGCTGCCGGCGCGGGCGATCGGAACGGGCTGGTGCTGGAAACGCTGCTGGCGTTCAAGCGCGCGGGCTGCTCGGGCGTGCTCACCTATCACGCCCTCCACGCGGCGCGCCTGCTGGGGGCATGACCTTCCGGCTGGAAACGGCCCGGCTTGCCTTGCGTGATTGGCGGGATGGCGATGTCGAACCCTTCCATGCGATGGGGCGCGATCCGCGGGTCATGGCGTTTCTCGGCCCCCTGCAATCGCGTGCCGAGGTGGAAGCGGGCATCCAGAGGCAACATGCGCTGTCTGTTGAACTGGGCCACTGCTTCTGGGCGCTGGAGCGGCTTGCGGACGGCGCGTTCCTTGGTTTCTGCGGCTTGAAGCCCGGCCCGGAAGGCACGCCGCTGCACGGGCGGATCGAGATCGGCTGGCGCCTGGCGCACCACGCCTGGGGCCACGGCTATGCGCGTGAAGCGGCACAGGCCGCGCTCGACTGGGGGTTTGCGCAGCTTGCCAGCGATGCGATCTGGGCGATGACGGTGCCGGGCAATGTGCGGTCACGGGGCCTGATGGAACGGCTCGGCATGCGTCACCTGCCCGGGCTGGATTTCGATCATCCCGCGCTGCCCGCGGACAGCCCGCTGCTGCGCCATGTGGTCTATGCCGCCGCTCGACCAAAATATTGAAGGAAAAGGAAAATACATGCGCCATGACGTCACCATCGCCAGCATCCACGGCAAGACGCCGCGCATTCACGAAAGCGCCTTCATCGCGCCGGGCTGCCGGATCATCGGCGATGTCGAGATCGGGCCCGAGGCATCGATCTGGTACAACTGCGTGCTGCGCGGCGATGTGAACCGCATCGTCATCGGTGCGCGCAGCAATATCCAGGACGGCACGGTGATCCATTGTGACAGCCCTGACCCGAAGCATCCCGAAGGCTTTCCTACGATCATCGGCGATGACGTGCTGGTGGGGCATCTGGCGATGATCCACGGCTGCACCATCCACGATCGCGGCTTCGTCGGCCTGTCGGCCACGGTGATGAACGCCTGCGTGATCGAAAGCGATGGCATGCTGGCCGCCGGTGCCATGCTCACGCCGGGCAAGCGTGTCGGTTCGCGCCAGCTGTGGGGCGGTCGCCCGGCCGCCTATATGCGCGATCTGACCGATGCGGCGCTGGCCGACATGCAGCAGGGCGTGGCGCACTATGTCCGCAACGGCCAGGCGCACAAGGCTGCCCTTGGCGAAGCCTAGACTCTCGCTCCCTGCGCCCGAAGCGTTGCGCGCGCTGGCCGATGGCGAAGGCCGGCTGGCGGTGCGCGTCACCCCGGGCGCGAAGAGCGAGGGGATCGAGATCGCCGATGGCAGGGTCAGCGTGAAGGTCCGCACCAAGCCCGAGGATGGCAAGGCCACCGCCGCGGTCCTTGAAATGGTCGCCACCGCCTTGGGCGTTGCACCATCTCGCGTGGCGTTGTTGCGCGGCGCAACTTCGCGGGACAAGCTGCTGAAACTGCCTGATTAAGGATCGCCGAGCCTAGTCTTTTGTCCGCTTGCCGGTTTGCCCCCTGCTTCTACCCTGCGCGGGCAATCGCAAAAGGGAATGGCATGGCAAAGCAACTTGCGGGCAAGACCGCGCTCGTAACCGGCGGATCGCGCGGAATCGGCCGCGCCGTGGCGCTGCGGCTGGCGGCGGATGGCGCGTGCGTGGCCGTGAACTATCGCAGCGATCGCGCGGCTGCCGATGATGTGGTGGCGCAAATCGTTGCCCACGGCGGCAGCGCCTTTGCGCTGCAGGCCGATGTCGGCGATCCCGCGCAGATCGAGGCGATGTTCACCGCCTTCGATGCGCAGACAGACGGGCTGGACATCCTGATCAACAACGCCGGGATCGGCAGCATGGCCACGCTGGCGGAAACCGATGAAGCCCTGTTCGACAGCCAGTTCCGCGTGAATGCCAAGGGGCCGTTCTTCGTCACCCGCGCCGCGCTTTCGCGGCTGCGCGATGGCGGGCGGATCGTGAACCTGTCGTCTATGGTGGCGCAGGTCGCCTATCCCTCGTGCGTGGCCTATGCGATGACCAAGGCGGCGATCAACCATTTCACCCGGTCAATGGCGGCGGAACTCGGCGCGCGGGGGATCACGGTGAATGCCATCGCCCCCGGCGCCACGATCACCGATTTCGCGCCGGACCTGTTCAACGATCCCGCCACTGTCGATTTCCTGGCCAGCGTCGCCGCGCTGAAGCGGGTGGGCCAGCCCGATGATATCGCGCGCGTAGCGGCAATGCTGGCGGGACCGGACGGCGCATGGGTCACCGGGCAGGTGATCGAAGCCTCGGGCGGCATGCACCTTTAGGAATCGGAGGGGATCCGCAGGGCGAGGGCGGTCATCAGCACCGCCCAGCCTGCGGCAATCCACAGGCAGCCCAGCGGAAGCCGGTCCTGCAGGAAGGCGCCCAGCACCGCGCCTGAAAGCAGCCCCGCCCACAGCGTGCCCCACGCGGTCCAGCCCGCATCGCCCTTGCCGGAAAGCCAAAGCGCCAGCCCCTGGCCCAGCTTGACCAGCGCCCCGGTCATGTAGGTGAGCCCCACGGTCACCTCGCCCCCGCGCTGAAAGGTGTTGTTGATCGCGCCCATCGCCATGACCAGCCCGGCCAGCATCGCCAGTTCCAGCCCCGCCGCGCGCAGGGCGGCGGCGGCCAGCAACAGCGCCGCGACCAGCCCAACCACCGCCGGCTTGCGGTATCGCCCGGCCCGCAGCGACAGCAGCGCGCCCCCGGTCACCCCGCACAGGAAGCCGCCGATCAGCAACGCCGGGATCAACGCCCGCGCCGGATCGGTGCCCAGCGCCACCCCCAGCCGCGTGGTG
This sequence comes from Novosphingobium cyanobacteriorum, assembly GCF_029436685.1. Classification (GTDB taxonomy): domain Bacteria; phylum Pseudomonadota; class Alphaproteobacteria; order Sphingomonadales; family Sphingomonadaceae; genus Novosphingobium; species Novosphingobium cyanobacteriorum. Next base: position 160,302 of record NZ_JAROCY010000005.1, on the reverse strand, counting down.
TTGCCCGACATGAACGAGACGAAATAGCCGTCCGCCGAAAGGAACCCCACCGCATCGACGAACCCGGCCATCGCGGCGAGCGCGATGGCAAAGCGGCGGCGGGTGCGGTCATAGCGGATCACGGGATTGGTCTAACGGGTGTTCCCCGCGCTTGAAAGCGGGCCGGTGCCGTAATGACAATCAGCCTCGCGCCATTCCCGTGGCCATCTGCGTCAGCATATCGGCCAGCGCATTGGCGATTTCCGTGTCCGCCGGGGCGACGTCGGCAATGGCATGGCACATGGCTTCTGCCCACTGGGTGGCGGTCTGGCGATCTATGGGGAAGGGTTTGTGCATGGACATCATGCACTTGCCGGGGTTCGCCTCCCACCAGTCACGCGGGCCGCCGGCCCATCCGGCAAGGAAAGACGGCAGCGATGCGCGCATTGGGGCAAGGTCGGGCGCGTGCATCGCGCGCAGCTCGGCAAAGGCCGGGTCCTGCTCCATCAGGTCATAGAACCGGTCGGTGATCGCGCGCAGCACCGCGATGCCGCCGATCCGCTCATAGGGGGTGGTCATCGGCGCAGCGGCGGTTTCGGCTTGGGTGGCCAAGGTCTTGAAACTCCGGGAAAAGGGATCGGTACTCCTGTGGCCTAGCAGTGTCCCCGGAAAGGGTGTTTGATCCAGGTCAAGTCGCCAGCGCGCGCAGGGTCTCGATCCGGTCCGCCTCATGCGCGGGCTTGTCGCTGCGGATGCGCGATATGCGGGGAAAGCGCATGGCAAGGCCGGACTTGTGCCGCTTGCTCAGGTGCACGCTGTCGAACGCCACTTCCAGCACCAGCGCCTTCTCCACCTCGCGCACCGGGCCGAAGCGACCGGTTGTGTGCTGGCGCACCCAGGAATCAAGCCATTTCAACTCGTTGTCGGTGAACCCGAAGTAAGCCTTGCCCACCGGCAGCAGCTCCGCCCCGGCATCAGGATCGCCGTTCCAGCAGCCGAAGGTGAAGTCCGAATGAAAGCTGCTGCGCTTGCCGCTGCCGCGCTGGGCGTACATCAGCACGCAGTCCACGGTCAGCGGATCACGCTTCCACTTGTACCACAGGCCCGTCCGCCGGCCCGCCACATAGGGCGAATCGCGGCGCTTGAGCATCAGCCCCTCGATCGCCTCGTCGCGCGCGCGGGCGCGGATTTCGGTCAGGGCGTCCCAATCCGGGGCGGAAATCACCTCACTGAGGTCATACTGAGACGGGTTGAGACGGGGCTGAAGCGCCTCGAGACGGGGTCTACGCTCGCTCCAAGGGCGCTGACGCAGGTCTTCATCGCCATCGATCAGCACATCGTAGAGCCGCACGAAGGCCGGGTAGTCCTCCAGCATCTTCTTCGAAACGACCTTGCGCCCCAGCCGCTGCTGCAGCGCGTTGAAGCTTGCCGCGCCGCCCGCCTCGCCGCCCTGGTGGCTGCCCCGCACCAGCAGCTCGCCATCGAGCACGGCGGGGAAGGGGAGCGAGCCGGCAATTTCGGGGAAGGCGGCGGAAATGTCGTCCCCACCGCGCGAATAGACGCGGGTTTCGCCGTTCACGTTGACCAGCTGCACGCGGATGCCGTCCCACTTCCATTCGGCGGCATAGTCGGCCAGGTCCAGCCGGGTGCCGTCCTCCAGCGGGTGGGCGAGCATGAAGGGGCGGAACAGGGGCAGCAGGTCTGTGCGCGGCGGTTCGGCCTGCCCGATGGCCCACTGGAACAGCGCGGCATAGGGCGCGGTCTGGCCGTGCCAGTATTCCTCCACCTCTTCCACATTCACGCCAAAGGCCTGCGCGAAGGCGACCTTGGCGAGGCGGGATGAGATGCCGATGCGCATCGCCCCGGTCGCCAGCTTCAGCAGGGCATAGCGGCCATTGGCGTCGAGCCTGTCGAGCAGCCCGGCCAGAAGCGGCCCCGCATTGCCGCGCGTGGCGGAAGACAGGGTTTCGACCACTTCGGCCACCGTTGGGGGCGGTCCCGCCGGCACCGGCGGTTCGGGCCAGAGCAGGCTGGCGGTTTCGGCGGTATCGCCCACATAATCGCGCGACAGGCCCCACAGGATCTCGTCCACCCGCTCGGCCATCAAGGCGCGGATCGTGGAGGCCTTCACCGCCGGGAAATCGAGCCCGTCGGTCAGCGCCGCCAGCGCCCAGCCGCGGTCAGGATCGGGCGTTTCGCGCAGGTATTGAGCCAGCAGGTCCAGCTTGCCGTTGCGGCTGCGGGTATAGACCAGCGCATCGATCAGGGCGGCGAAGCGGTTCATGCTTCGACGGAATCGGCACGGGCGGGGTTGGAAGCCATGCCGTCAGTCATCCTCGTCCTCGTACCCCACCAGCGCCAGGGCGCGGGCGCGGCGCTGGTTCAGCTGGCACCAGCGCAGCAGGGCTTCCTCGCGGCCGTGGGTGATCCAGGTTTCGGACGGGTTCACCTCGGTGATGGTGGCGGTCAGCTCGTCCCAGTCGGCATGGTCGGAGATGACCAGCGGCAGTTCCACGTTGCGCTGCCGCGCGCGTTGGCGCACGCGCATCCAGCCTGACGCCATGGCGGTGATCGGATCGGGCAGGCGGCGGCTCCACCGGTCGTTGAGCGCGGAAGGCGGGCAGACCACGATCTGCCCCGCCAGCGCCGCCTTGGGCGCGCCCGCCACCAGCCGCAACTCGCCAAGGTCCACGCCGTGCTCCTCGTAAAGCCAGCACATCCGCTCCATCGCGCCATGCAGCCAGATCGGCGCGGTATAGCCCGCCGCACGCAGCTCCGCGATCAGGCGCTGCGCCTTGCCCAGCGCATAGGCCCCCACCAGCACGCAACGATCGGGGTGCAGCGCCAGCGCGCCGGTCAGCTTGGCGATCTCCTCGGCAATGGGCGGGTGGCGGAACACCGGCAGGCCAAAGGTCGCCTCGGTGATGAACACGTCGCAGGGCACAGGCTGGAAGGCCAAGCAGGTGGGATCGGCGCGACGCTTGTAGTCCCCGGTGACGACCACCCGATCGCCCGCATGTTCGAGCAGGATCTGTGCGGAGCCGAGCACGTGCCCGGCGGGATAGTACGTGGCGAAGACCCCGCCCTGCAGCGCCACCCGCTCGCCATAGGCGACCGGCGTTTCATGCTGCGCGCCGCCATAGCGCAGGCCCATGATCGCCAGCGTTTCCGGCGTGGCGAAGACATGCCCATGCCCGCCGCGCGCATGGTCGGCATGGCCATGGGTGACCAGCGCGCGCTCCACGGGCCGCGCCGGATCGATCCACGCATCGGCGGGCACCACGTGGATGCCGTGCGGCTCTGGCCTGATCCACGTGGAACATTCGGGCATGGCAGAGGAATGGCGCAAGGGCCGCGCAGGTTCCAGATGGGATTTGGGGTGGGGTCAACGTCGGAGCAGACGCTCCTCCAGCAAGGTGCGGAAATCCCGCCGGGAATCGGCAACGATCAAGATCGTGACACGTTCGGCTTCCGGCAAGTAGACCAATCGGAAGGCTGCAGATCCAATGCGGGCGGGAATTTGCCGATACAAGTGGATGCCCAAGGCTTCCAGTTCGGGCGGCGTGGACCCCCGCAGCGCGAAGTCGGCAAGGCTTCCTGCTGCTGCAACCAGACCGGTCAATAATGCTTCTGCGCCGTCGGGGCCATCGAGGCCGCGCTGCGCTCGGCGCCGGCGATATAGACCCATTAGATCTCGTTCCGCGCCTTGCGATATCACGACTTCTCGCTTTGTTTCCAAAGCTCAAGCTCCGCGAATGCGGTCGGCAAGACCTTCCAGCGGCATGACCCGGCCTGCTGCAATGTCATCTTGCCCCAGCGCCAACAATTTAAGCAGAGCCAACGCTTCCTGCGTAGCTTCGTAGCTGCCCACGTCCTGAAGCACTGCAGTCGCCTCGCCATTTTGGGTGATGACCAGCGGGGCTGCGCCTTCTCTGAGTTCGCGAATGACCTCGGCGCTGTGCGCCTTGAGGTAGCTGATAGGCTTGATTCGAGCTTCAAGGTTCATTGGGATTCCTAGACCGAATTTGGTCTTAATATAGTCCTCTCTTTCGATCAGGCAAGAAAAAGGGCGGCGGTTGCCCGCCGCCCTTTCGGGGTAATGCCAGGTTCGGAGCTTACGCCTCGTCGGTATTCGGCTCCTCGGCGGCGTTGCCGGCCTTGCTCTTCTTGCCCTTTTTCTTGACCAGCTTGGGCGCAGCCGGGGTCAGCTGGAAGGCGAGGCCTTCGTCCTCGCTCTTCAGGCTGACGTGGACTTCGCCGCCGTGGGCCAGCTTGCCGAACAGCAGTTCCTCGGCCAGCGGCTTCTTGACCTTTTCCTGGATCAGGCGGGCCATCGGGCGGGCGCCGTAGAGCTTGTCATAGCCCTTCTTGGCCAGCCATGCGCGGGCATCGGAATCGAACTGGATGTGCACGTTCTGGTCCGCCAGCTGCAGTTCCAGCTGGAGGATGAACTTGTCCACCACGCGGCTGACCACTTCGGTGGGCAGGTAGGCGAAGGGCACGATGGCATCGAGCCGGTTGCGGAACTCGGGCGTGAACATCTTCTTCACCGCCTCGTCACCCGCGTCCGCCTTTGACACGTCGCCAAAGCCGATGCCCTGCCGCGCCATGTCGCTGGCGCCCGCATTGGTGGTCATGATCAGGACCACGTTGCGGAAATCCACCGTCTTGCCGTGGTGGTCGGTCAGGCGGCCGTTGTCCATCACCTGCAGCAGGATGTTGAACAGGTCCGGGTGCGCCTTCTCGATCTCGTCGAGAAGCAGGACGCAGTGCGGCTGCTGGTCGATGGCGTCGGTCAGCAGGCCGCCCTGGTCAAAGCCGACATAGCCCGGAGGCGCACCTATCAGGCGCGAGACCGAGTGGCGCTCCATGTATTCCGACATGTCGAAGCGCTGCAGCGGGATGCCCATGATCTGGGCAAGGCTGCGGGCGACTTCGGTCTTGCCGACGCCGGTGGGGCCACTGAACAGGAACGAGCCGATCGGCTTGTCCGGATCGCGCAGGCCGGCGCGGCTGAGCTTCATGGCGCTGGACAGCACCTCGATCGCCTTGTCCTGCCCGAACACCAGCCGCTTCAGGTCCCGTTCGAGGTGTTCGAGCACCTGCTTGTCGTCACTGCTGACCGACTTGGGCGGGATGCGCGCCATCGTGGCGATGACCTGCTCGATCTCGCGCGCGGTGATGGTCTTCTTGCGCTTGGAAGGCGGCACCAGCATCTGCATGGCGCCGACTTCGTCGATCACGTCGATCGCCTTGTCCGGCAGCTTGCGGTCGTTGATGTAGCGCGCGGAGAGTTCCACCGCGGTCTTGATCGCGTCGGGCGTGTACTTGACCTTGTGGTGTTCCTCGAAGGCGGTGCGCAGACCTTTCAGGATCTTGATCGTGTCTTCCACCGTGGGTTCGTTCACGTCGATCTTCTGGAACCGGCGCAGCAGGGCGCGGTCCTTTTCGAAGTGGTTGCGGAACTCCTTGTATGTGGTGGAGCCGATGCAGCGGATCGTGCCCCCCGAAAGCGCGGGCTTGAGCAGGTTGGACGCGTCCATCGCGCCGCCGCTGGTGGCGCCGGCGCCGATCACGGTGTGGATCTCGTCGATGAACAGGATCGCGTGCGGCATCTTTTCGAGTTCGGAGACGACCTGCTTGAGCCGCTCCTCGAAATCACCGCGATAGCGCGTGCCGGCAAGCAGGCTGCCCATGTCGAGCGAGTAGATCACCGCCTCGGCCAGCACTTCGGGCACTTCGCCTTCCACGATCTTGCGCGCCAGACCTTCGGCGATGGCGGTCTTGCCCACGCCGGGATCGCCCACGTAGAGCGGGTTGTTCTTTGACCGGCGGCACAGGATCTGGATGGTGCGGTCCACTTCGGGCCCGCGCCCGATCAGCGGATCGACCTTGCCGTTCAGCGCCTTTTCATTGAGGTTGACGGTGAACTGGTCGAGCGCGGAATCCTTCTTCGCGCCGCCCTTGGCCTCGGCCTTTTCCTCCTGCTTCGGGGTCTCTTCCTCGGCCCCCTTGGCATTGCGGTTTTCGACCTGGCGGCCGCCCTTGCCGATGCCGTGGCTGATGAAGCTGACCGCGTCCAGCCGGCTCATGTCCTGCTGCTGCAGGAAATAGACGGCGTAGCTGTCGCGTTCGGAAAACAGCGCGACCAGCACGTTGGCGCCGGTAACGGTGTCCTTGCCGCTGGACTGCACGTGCAGGATGGCGCGCTGGATCACCCGCTGGAACCCGGCGGTGGGCTGCGGATCGGCCTTTTCCTGCGTCTTGAGCGACTGGTATTCCTGATCGAGATACTGGCGCACCACATCGCCCAGATCACCAAGGTCGACCCCGCAGGCCTGCATGACCTGCGCCGCGTCGGCATCGTCGATCAGCGCGAGGAGGAGATGCTCCAGCGTCGCGTACTCATGGCTGCGCTCCGAGGCGTTGCTGAGCGCGGCATGAAGCGTCTTCTCAAGGCTCTGGGCGAAACTGGGCATATGCTCGCTTTCTGGGGCTCGCCTTCAAGGATGGACGAAGGACTCGGCCATCACGGGTGTTCCCTTGCGGGAGGAAACCACGCTTTCGATTAACCATGGCTAAATCGGCAACGTGGGGGGAAAACGTGTGGGGCTGGCCGGAAGGATTACCGACCGGGGAAATGGGCATGACCGCGATATGGGTGCGCCGCCCCGTTTCGTGAAGGGCGGCGGCGTTCATTTTGCGTTCCCGTCGGGCGGCGCCGTCTTCGGCCCGCCGAACAGCGCATCGGCGGCGGCGCGGTGGGCCTTGGCCTTGTCCCTGTGGGCGACGACGCGGACGATCTCCCGCTCGAGCAGGGCGATGCGTTCGTTCAGTTCGTCGAAGGAATAGGGATCGAGCGATTCCCCCGCCAGCTGGCTGGCCAGATCCCCTTTGGGGCGCGGGCGCTCGTCTATCTCCATTGCGATGCACAATGGTGCTGATGCGGCCTTGCTGTCAACAGGCCGCGTGGGTACGTGACTGAAAGGGCAGCCGTTCGGAGAATCCGGGGCAGATGCGGCGGCCTGCTCGACCAAAGGCCGAAAACAGGGGTGACGTCATGCAGCCGGTGCCAGCGACTATGCCAGCAACGATGCCCGCGACGATGACCGCGGCGGGATTCGAGGCGCCGGGCGGACCGGAGGTGCTGCGTGCCGAAACGCTGCCGGTGCCCGTGCCGGGACCGGGGCAGGTGCTGGTGCGCGTGGCCTATGCCGGGGTGAACCGGCCCGATGTGATCCAGCGGCAGGGGTTCTATCCGCCGCCGCCGGGGGCTTCGCCGATCCCGGGGCTGGAGATTTCCGGCCAGGTCGTTTCCGTGGGTGAAGGCGTGATCGATCCGCTGGTCGGGCAGAGGGTCTGCGCGCTTGTGGCGGGTGGTGGCTATGCCGAATACTGCCTGGCCGAAGCGGGGCTGTGCCTGCCGGTGCCGCCGGGGCTTTCGCTGGCCGAGGCGGCGGCGCTGCCCGAAACGCTGTTCACCGTGTGGCACAATGTGTTCGAGCGCGGCTATGCCCGCGATGGCGAGACGATCCTGGTCCATGGCGGCACCAGCGGCATCGGCACGATGGCGATCATGCTGGGCAAGGCCTTCGGCCTGACGGTGATCGTCACCTGTGGCGGGGAGGAAAAGTGCGCGCGCGCGCTGGAGATCGGCGCGGACCATGCGATCGACTACAAGGCGGGCGACTTCGTGGAAGAGGTGAAGCGCCTGACCGGTGGGCGCGGCGTGGAACTGGTGCTCGACATGGTGGCGGGCGACTATGTGGCGCGCAACCTGAAGTGCCTGACCGACGACGGACGGCATGTGACCATCGCGGTGCAGGGCGGGGTTCGGGCCGAGATCAACATGGCCGAGGTGATGCGGCGGCGGCTGGTGCTGACCGGATCGACCCTGCGCCCGCGGACCAATGCCTTCAAGACGATGCTGGCCGACGAGATCCGCGCCAACGCCTGGCCGCTGGTGGAGGAAGGCGCGCTGCGCCCGGTGATGGACGCCGAATTCCCGCTGGCCGAGGCCGCCGCTGCCCATGCCCGGATGGAGGCCGGCAGCCACGTCGGCAAGATCGTACTCAAGGTAGGCTGAAACCAAACTGCCGCAATGGTGTAACATTTGACCGCAGAAAACGGGAATGGAGCAATCCGGCGGTTGAAAAGTCATGCCGCATTGCAGCATTGTCGTGCCGCGTCGGTTGCCGATGGTGATTGCGCTGGACCCCTCCTACCAAAGGACACCATGCAATGCGCAGGCCCCGTGCCCTCGCGTGCGGCGATCTGAACAACGGCGGCGACCTGCTGCTGCTGTTGCAGAATCTCGAATTCGATGGACCAGGCGCGATCGTGCGGCGGTGGATCGATCTGCCGGAGGACATCCAGCGGCAGGTGCGCGACGCCGGCGGGCGGCTCGTGCCCGGCCGGCGAATCGTGGCGTTCGCCCGCCAGTGCCTGGGGCGCGACCTGGTGATCGGTGGCGGGCAGCTTGTGCGGGACAACACGTCGGTACGGGCGCTGGCCGGACTGTTGCTGGCGGCGCTGGCGGTGCGCATCAGCGGCGGACGGGTGATGACGCGCGGGCTGGGCGTGAGCCGGCTCGCCTCCCGCCCGCGCCGGTTGCTGTGGAGCATGATCCTGCGCCTGGCGGATCGCGTGAACGTGCGCGACCACGCCTCTGAACGCAACGCGGCACGCCTTGTTGCCCCGCGCCATGTGGTGCGCACGGCGGACATGGCCTTTCTTGAGACGGGATCGAAGCAGCGCCTGTTTGCCCGGTCCGAAGGTGCGGCCCGGCACGGCACGGTGATCGCGCCCTGCATCGACAGCAGCGAAGGCCGCACGCTGGCGGGGCCGGGGCTAGATGCGCTGGTCGAAGCGGCGCAGGCGGCGGGCCTTGCCGATGCGGTGACCATCGCCTGCCACGATCCGCGGCCGGAGATGGACCCGAAGGCGGGCGCGGTGCTGATCGCGCGCTATCCGGGCAAGCCGCTGGCGCAGGCGCAGGCCAATGGGCTGCCCGACCTTGCCGCGCTTTACAGCCGCTCCGCACTGGTGCTGACCAACCGGCTGCACGCGATGATCATGGCCGCGCATGCCGGTGCGCCGGTGATCGCGCTTGACCAGCCGGAGGGCAAGCTGACGATGTATGCGGCCGAACTGGGCGTGGCCGTGGTCGCCCCCGACGCCGCGCTCACCCCGCAGCAGGCGCAGGCCTTGGTGGCCCAGGCGATCGGATACGACCGCACCGCGCGCGAAGATGCGATGGCGCGCGTGGGCAGGGAAGCGGCGCGCAACCTGGAATCGGATGCACAGGCACGAGTGATCGGCGCGGAATCGCTTGCCGTTTGACGGACGGTGTCCTACATCGGGGGCAACACGGCCGCTCCGCAAGGGGCGGCCCTTATTGTTTCCGCTATCCGGAGAACCGCCGTGAGCCAGCAGCCCACGTATCCGCTGATGCCCCATGCCACCGCATCGTGGCTGGTCGACAACACCGCGCTGACCTTTGAACAGATCGCCGAATTCTGCGGCCTGCACATCCTGGAAGTGCAGGCGATGGCCGACGATCTGGCCGGGCAGAAGTATACCGGCCGCGATCCGGTCCACTCGGGCGAACTGACCCAGGCCGAGATCGAACGCGGCCAGGCGAATCCGGACTACAAGCTGCGCATGCAGAAGGCGCCGCTTTCGGTCAGCCGCACCAAGGGCCCGCGCTACACCCCGGTGTCGAAGCGGCAGGACAAGCCCGATGGCATCGCCTGGATTCTTCGCAACCACCCGGAAATCTCCGACGCGCAGATCGGCAAGCTGATCGGCACCACCCGCACCACCATCGCCGCGATCCGCGATCGCAGCCACTGGAACATCGGCAACATCAACCCGAAGGACCCGGTGACGCTGGGCCTGTGTTCGCAGCGCGAGCTTGACGGGCTGGTGGCCAAGGCCGCCAAGCGCGCCGGAATCGAGGAAGACGAGGCCGCCAACACCATGCGCCTCGGTTCGGACCGCGACGCGCTGATCGAGGAACTGCGTGCCGAGCGCGAAGCGCAGAGCAAGGCCGCGTCCGAAGCTGCACAGGAAGCCGAAGCCGCCGCATGGCTGGCCGCGCGCCGGGCCGAAGGCATCTCGGACTCCTGATTCGGCCAGCCATCGCCGGAAACAGGAAAGGCCGCCCCACGGGGGCGGCCTTTTCCGTCTGTAGTACCCTTGGCGGCATCAGCCCGGTGTCGCCAAGCCTTCGGCGGATGCCGAAGGCGCACCCTCAAAGGACGTTCAGCTGACGAGCGTCAGCGACGCTTCCGCTTCCACCACGCGGTGGGCGAAGCGGCCGTCAACCTGCGCGCCCTGTTCGATGGTCAGCGCATCATAGGTCACGTCACCGTGGATGCGCGCGGTCTTCAGGATGGTCAGGTGCCCGGCTTCGATCGGCCCATGCACCGTGCCGGAAAGCCGCGCGCTTTCGGCCTTGATGCCACCGCGGATCGTGCTCGATTCGCCCTGCACGAGCGCGGCGCAGGTGATCGCGCCTTCAACGTTGCCATCGATGTGCAGATCGGCGCTGGCGTGAATGTCACCCTTTACGGCGAGATCGGCGGCGAGGACGGAAAAGGTCGCGGCGGCCATGGCGTTACCCGGCGTTGCCGGCCGGGCGTCCGGCGCGGGCTTCTTCGAAAACATGGGGCATCGACTCCAGGAACGGGCGCGGGTTGACCGGACGGTCGTTGATGCGCACTTCGAAATGCAGGTGCGGACCGGTGGAACGGCCGGTGTTGCCGATCGCGCCGATGGTGTCGCCCGGCTTCACCGCCTGCCCCAATCGCGCGCCGATGCGCGACATGTGGGCATAGCGGGTGAGCAGGCCGTTGCCGTGGCTGATCTCCACGCAGTTGCCATAGCCCTGGCGCACGCCGGTGAACGTGATGGTGCCCGCGGCGGCGGCATGGATCGGCGCGCCGACTGGTCCGCGGAAATCGAGCCCGGCATGGAACGCGGCGCCCCCGGTGAAGGGATCGGCGCGGGTGCCGAAGCCGGACGAGATGTATTCCAGGCTGGCGGGCAGGGTGTTGGGGATGCGGGCCAGGCCCTGCTCCATCGCCGCCATGCGGGCAAGGCTGGCGCCGAGCCGGGCAAAGCGCGGATCGAGCGATTCCCCGCGCGAGAACAGCGGGATCAGCGGGCCGCCCTGCGCGCTGCGGTCTGCCGCAGCCACCATCGCGGGGTTCAGCCCCACGCGGCGTATCGCGGTTTCGGCGCGGGCAGAGCGCATGTCGGCATAGCGGGTCAGGCGTTCGATGAAGGCCAGCTGCTTCGCTTCGATGCGGGCCAGCCCGGCCGCTTCGGGCAGGACCTGCGAAATCTTCTGGACGGTCTTGGCGGCTTCGCCCGAACTGTCGCTGACCGTGCCCTTGGGCAGGTCACCCGGCAGCGCGCCGATGCTGCCTTCCACGCTCTTTTCGATGAAATCCTGCCGCTTTTCCAGTTCGGCGGTGATGCCGTCGAGCCCGCCGCGATACTTCGCCACGCGGCTTTCGGCCGAGGCGACCGCGGCTTCGCGCTCAAGCAGCGAGGCGTTGGAGCCGACGGCGACGATGTTGGCCACCAGAGCCCAGGCGAGCACGCCGATCCACAGCAGCACCGCGCCGGCCACTGCGCCCGCCACGCTCATCTGCAGCTTGCTGGAAATGCGGATGAAGCGGACCTGCCCCTGCGAGCGCATGAAGAACTCGCGCTCCGGGAACCAGCTGCGCACGCGCGCAAGCAGGCCGTCGATGTCCGGCAGATTGAAGATGGCGACCCCCGTCCCGCTTGTTAGCGTTCGAAACGAAGTGCGGCGCTTACCCACGCGGTTAACGGGTGGCGAATCCGAATCGGCCCATCCGGGGCGAATCGTGTGACTCCAGCGGTGAATCGAAACCTTTAGGATGGAACCAATCACAAACCCGCCCGCGACTCGCCCTGGCGTGACAAGCGCGGCTGACAGCGCGCCCGCCCGGTGATAGGGGCATGCCCATGAGCACCGAGACGATCACGCCCGCTGATTCCGCCGCGGAATCCGTCACCACGCTTGTCGAGCGGCTGGCCCGTGCCGGGCGCGCGGCGCAGAAGGTGCTGGCGCGGATGCCATCGCCGGACAAGGAACGCGCGTTGAAGCTGGCCGGAGCCGCGCTGCGCCGGGCCGGGCCGGGCATTCTCGAAGCCAATGCAAAGGACATGGCTGCGGGCGAAGCGCGGGGCCTTTCGTCGGCGCTGCTCGACCGGCTGCGGCTGAATGAAAAGCGGCTGGAAGCCATGGCCGCCGCCGTGGAGCAGGTGGCCGTGCTGGCGGACCCCGTGGGTGACGTCATCGGCGAGGATGCCCGCCCCAACGGCATGGTGCTGCAGCGCGTACGCATCCCCATTGGCGTGATCGGCATCATCTATGAAAGCCGGCCCAACGTGACCGCCGATGCCGCCGCGCTCTGCGTGCGGTCGGGCAACGCCACGCTGCTGCGCGGCGGAACAGAGGCGATGCATTCCAACCGCGCGATCCATGCCGCGCTGGTCGAAGGGCTGGTGGAAGGTGGCGTGCCTGCCGAAGTGGTGCAGCTGATGCCGACGCAGGATCGTGCCGCCGTGGGCGCCATGCTCAAGGCCGCGGGCCTGATCGACATGATCGTGCCGCGCGGGGGCAAGAGCCTGGTCGCCCGCGTGCAGGCAGAGGCGACCGTGCCGGTGCTTGCCCACCTTGACGGGATCAACCACACGTATGTCGATCACAGCGCCGATCCTGCCATGGCGGCGCAGATCGTGCTGAACGCCAAGATGCGCCGCACCGGCATCTGCGGCGCGATGGAAACGCTGCTGATCGATGCGACCTATCCCGATCCGCACGGGCTGGTGGAACCGCTGCTGGCCGCCGGGTGCGAGCTGCGCGGCGATGCCCGCGCCCGCGCCATCGATCCGCGCATCCTGCCCGCCACCGACGAGGACTGGGATACCGAATATCTCGAGGCGATCTGCGCGGTGGCGGTGGTGGACGGCATCGACGATGCGCTGGCCCACGTGGCGCGCCATTCCAGCGGCCACACCGATGCGGTGGTGGCGCAGGATCAGGGCGTGGCCGATCGCTTCCTGTCGGAAGTGGACAGCGCCATCGTGATGCACAACGCCTCCAGCCAGTTCGCCGATGGTGGCGAATTCGGGCTGGGCGCGGAAATCGGCATCGCCACCGGCCGCCTGCACGCGCGCGGCCCGGTCGCACTGGAAGGGCTGACCACCTACAAGTGGCTGGTCCGCGGATCGGGGCAGGTGCGCCCATAAGTGCTTCCGGTCCCGTCGTCGGGCTGCTCGGCGGCAGCTTCAACCCGGCGCATGGCGGGCACCGGCGGATCAGCCTGTTCGTTAAGGACGCGCTGGGGCTGGATGCGGTGTGGTGGCTGGTTTCGCCGGGCAACGTGCTGAAACCGGTTGAGGGCATGGCGCCGCTGCCGGTGCGCTTTTCCTCGGCGCAAATGCAGGCGCGGCGCAGCACAATCCGGGTGACGGCGATCGAACGCGAACTGGGCACGCGCTTTACCGTGGACACGCTGCGCGCATTGGTGCGCCGCTATCCCAAGGTGCGCTTCGTGTGGATCATGGGGGCGGACAACCTTGCCCAGTTCCATCGGTGGAAGCACTGGCGCGCCATAGCGAGGACCATGCCCATTGCGGTGGTGGCCAGGCCGGGTTATGATCATGCTGCCTTGGCGAGCCCTGCCATGGCCTGGCTGCGCCGCTGGCGCCAGCGGCGCGGAAAGCTGCTTTCCGGCGCAAGGCGGAGCGCTCCGGCGCTGACATTCCTTCGCTTCGATCCCGATTCCCGATCGGCCAGCGCGATCCGCGCGGGTGACGGGAACTGGCATGGCCGGTTCCGCACGGCCAGCCTGCGTGATGGCGTTACCCATCGCGCGGTTGCAGATCTTCCGATCCGGCGAGGAAAACCCTGAGCGCGCAATCCCATCCGGCCCATTTTGGCACCCCCACGGCGGGGTCTGGCCATGGATCGCGCGCCTGTTTCAGTCGTTATCCCTTGACTCTTCAGCCACGGAGGCCATTTCGCGCGATATGACCAGCGTTCAACCGCTGTCGGCCAAGGCCGGCATCGCCACTTCCCAAACCCCTGCCGCCACTTCGCTGCACGATCTGGTGCTCCAGTCGCTCGACGAGGATCAGGCGCAGGAGGTCGTATCCATTCCGCTCGAAGGCAAGAGCTCGGTCGCCGATTACATGGTGATCGCCTCGGGCCGTTCGACCCGTCAGGTCGCCGCCATCGCGCAGAAGCTGGCCGAACGGATCAAGCAGGGCGGTTTCGGCCACGTGCGGATCGAAGGGCTGCCGGCGGCGGACTGGGTGCTGATCGACGCAGGCGACGTGGTGGTCCACGTGTTCCGCCCGGAAGTGCGCACGTTCTACAACCTGGAACGCATGTGGGCCTTCGGAGACCAAGGCGCGGCATAACTCGCCGCAGGCGCTTTGGCTGAGACTTGTTTCTCGCAGAGATTGATCAGGCCGCAGAGGGGGGCGTACGATTCGCTGCGTCCTCTTTCTCCTCTGCGTCTCTGCGAGAATCCGAATTCCCTTCCGGGGATTCTCATTTGTCCCGATAAACGCTAGACCGCTGCAATGCAGCTTCACGTCATCGCCAGGGGCAAGATCGGCCGTTCGCCCGAGGGCGAGATGGTCGAGCGTTATGGCAAGCGCATCGCGTGGGGCTTCAAGGTAACCGAACTGCCCGACAGGGGCGGGCAGATGCCGCCACCAGCCAGTGGCCCCGTCCGCACCGTGGCGCTGGACGAGCGTGGGCGGCAACTGACCTCCACCGAATTCGCCCGCATCCTCGAACGCTGGCGCGACGATGGTGTGCGCGAGGCGCGCTTCCTGATCGGCGCGGCAGACGGGCATGACGAAGCCCTGCGCGATTCGGCGGACCTGTTGATCGCGTTCGGCGCGATGACCTGGCCACACATGCTGGCCCGCGCGATGCTGGCCGAACAGCTGTGGCGGGCGACCAGCATCGTCGCCGGCCATCCCTATCACCGCGAAGGGTAGCGGCGGCATGACGTCACGCTCCGCGCTGCTCGCTCTCTCGCTTGCGCTTGCCGCCGTGCTCGGCTGGCAGGGGCTGGCGCAGGATGCGCGGTTCAGCGATCCGGGGCAGGCAGGCATGGCGCTGAAGGAGGCGGAGCGCGCGCTGGCTGAGACGCAGGCGCGCGCCGCCAATCTCGAGCGCGAGGCGCAAGCCGCCAGCCAGGCGGCGGACCGCACCGCAGCCGAAGCGGCTGCGGTGGCGGCGCGCATCCAGCAGTCCGAGGCGGAGATCCAGGTGGCGCAGGCGCGCATCGCGGTGATCGACCGCCAGCGTGAAGCGCTGCGCCTGCGCATCGCCGCGCGGCAGGAACCGGTGGTGCGGCTCACCGCGGCGCTGCAGCTGATGGCGCGGCGGCCGATGGTGTTCAGCCTGATGCGGTCGGACAGCCTGCGCGAAACGGTCTATCTGCGCGCCGTGCTGGAAACGATGCTGCCCGAGGTGCGGCGGCAGACGGCGGGCCTGCGCGGCGAGATCATGCGCGGGCGGCAGCTGCAGGACAGCGCCCGCGCGCTTGCCGGGCAGCTGCGCGCCAGCGAACAGGGCCTGGGCGAACGGCGCGCGCAACTCGCCGCGCTGGAAAGCCGGCAGCGCATCGCCTCGCGCGCGGCGTCGGGCTCGGCCAGCCGCGAGGCGGACCGCGCGCTGTCTCTGGCGGAGGACACGCGCGATCTTGGCGCGCTGATGGCGCAGCTGCAGCAGGACGGGGTGCTGCGTGCGCGGCTGGCGGCGCTGCCCGGACCGGTGCCGCGCCCGGTCGATCCGATGGCGGTGCCGCCGGTGATCGACGAAGCCGGGCCGCTTGCCGCGCCCACCGGCGGTTTCGGGTGGATTCTGCCGGTGACCGGGCGGGTGGTCACAGGCTTTGCGGAAACCGCCGGGACCGGCCCTTCGCGCGGGATCACCTTCGCCCCTGCGGCGGCGGCGCAGGTCGTCGCGCCGGCGGCCGGCCGGGTCGCCTTTGCCGGGCCCTATCGCGGCTATGGCCGCATCGTGATCCTTGAGCACGATGGCGGCTGGTCCTCGCTACTGACGGGGCTTGGCGCGCTGGCGGTGGAGGTAGGCGACCGCGTGGTGCAGGGCTCTCCCGTCGGCAGCGCAGGTCCGGGCCGCCCGGTCGTGACGGTGGAACTGCGCAAGGACGGGCAGCCGGTCAATCCGATGGCCTACCTGAAAGGCTAATGATCTTCCTGAAAGGGTATCGCATCTCGCCTTCACTCCATCTGGCGTTAATGCCCGCGCAGCTATAAAAGCCGTGGCAAAGCCGCGTCTTGTTCGTGCGGCGCCCATCTGAAAGGCCATCATGGCAACCCGCTTCGCAGCCCTTGCTCGTGCTTCCGCCCTTGTCACTGCGGTGGCGCTCATGCCCGTGGCGACGGCCGGGCTGGCCGCCGTGGATGCCCGCTCCGGCCCCGAATTCGGCAAGCTGATGGCCGTCTACGAACGCATCAAGTCCAACTATGTCGAGCCGGTGGACGACGACAAGCTGATGAAGGGCGCGATCGACGGCATGCTCGCCACGCTCGATCCGCACAGCTCCTATCTCGACGCGCGCGATTTCGAGAACCTCAAGACCCAGACTGATGGCTCCTATGGCGGGCTGGGCTTGTCGGTGACGCTGGATGATGGCGCGGTGAAGGTGATCGCGCCGACCAAGGGCAGCCCGGCAGACAAGGCCGGTGTGAAGGCGGGCGATTACATCACCCACCTCGACGGCAAGCTGATCTATGGCGGCACGCTGGACGAAGCGGTGGACCAGATGCGCGGCGCGCCCGGCACGCAGATCCGCCTCACCGTGTTCCGCCCCGGCCGCGATGATCCCTTCGACGTGACCGTGACCCGGCAGATCATCGACCTGAAGCCGGTGGAATTCCAGGTGAAGGACGGCACCGGGGTGATCTCTGTCAGCAGCTTCAGCGCCAATGTCGGCGCGCAGGTGGCCGATGCGTGGAACAAGATCCGGGCGCAGACCGGCGGCCGCCCCAACGGCCTGATCCTTGATCTGCGCGGCAACCCCGGCGGCCTGCTTGACGAGGCGGTGGCCCTCTCAGACCTGTTCCTGGAAAAGGGCACGATCGTTTCGCAGCGCGGCCGCTATGCCAAGGACAACGATACCTATGGCGCGCAGCCGGGTGACATCGCCAAGGGCCTGCCGATGATCGTGCTGATCGACGAAGGCTCGGCCTCCGCGTCGGAGATCGTGGCCGGGGCGCTGCAGGATCAGCACCGCGCCGTGGTGATGGGCCAGCGCAGCTTCGGCAAGGGCAGCGTGCAGACGCTGATCCCGCTGACCCGCGACACCGCGCTCAAGCTCACAACCGCGCGCTACTACACGCCATCGGGCCGCAGCGTGCAGGAAGGCGGCATCGATCCCGATATCGCCGTGCCGCAGATCTCCGATCCCGACCTGCGCAAGCGCGCGCTGCGTTCCTATCGCGAAAGCGATCTGCGCGGGCACCTGATCAACGAGATCAAGGACGACAAGGACCTGGAGAAGGACAAGACCGAGGATCCGCGCTTCAAGTGGACGCCGGAGGAGCTGAAGGCCAAGGGCATCGACGACTTCCAGCTGTGGTATGCAGCGCAGACGATCGGCCGTACCACCCCGGCCGCGATCGCCGCCCGGAAGCGTTGAGATGACCGCAGCGCAGGCCCGCAACACGGCGATCACGCTCGCCTTCGTCACGCCGCTGGTGCTGCTCGGCGGGGCTTACCTGTCGCAATACGGCTTCGGCCTGGTGCCGTGCGAAATGTGCTGGTGGCAGCGCTATCCCCACTTTGCCGCGCTGGTGCTGGGCGCTTTGGCCGTGGTCTTGCGCCGGCAGCCGGGGGCCGTGCCGCTCGCCGGGCTGGCCGCAATCGCGATTCTCGCCAGCGGGCTGATCGGCGCCTATCACGCCGGGGTGGAATACAAGTGGTGGGAAGGGCTGACCACCTGCACCACCATGGCGCTGGGCTCCAATGCTCTCGATTCCATCCTCAACGCACCGCTGATCCGCTGTGACCAGGCCCAATGGACACTGTTCGGCATCAGCCTCGCCGGATACAACTTCCTGATCTCGACCGCTTCGGCGATCCTGATTTTCGCGCTGCTGCGCAAGGGAGGCAGGTCATGAGCAAATCCGCTGAAATGTTGCGGGTCGACCAGGCCGGCGAATTCGGCGCCACCCGCATCTATGCCGGGCAACTGGCCGTGATGGGGGACCGCGCGCCGCATTCGGCGGAAATCGCCGCCATGGCGGAACAGGAAGCGGCGCATCGGCAGAAGTTCGATGCGCTGATCGCCCGGCGCGGCGTGCGCCCCACCGCGCTGCAGCCGCTATGGTCCGCCGCCGGCTTCGCGCTGGGCGCCGCCACCGCGCTGATCGGCCCGGAAGCGGCGATGGCCTGCACCGCCGCGATCGAGACCGAGATCGACGCCCACTATACCGAGCAGCTCGAGGAACTGGGCGACGAGGACCCTGAGCTTGCCGCGATGATCCGCGAATTCCGCGATGACGAGCGCGAGCATCGCGATGCCGCGCTTGCCGCTGGCGCGGAAAAGGCTCCGGGCTACCCGCTGCTGTTCAACGCCATCCGCCTGGGCTGCCGTGTCGCCATCGGTCTTTCCAAGAAGATCTGATCAACTTGATTGCGGGCAAGGACGGGTCTTCATCTACCGTTCAACGCTTGTGCGCACTATATCGGACCAAGGTCCCAGCTGGAGATTTCCGATGAAGCGCCTTCTCGCCGCCGCAGCGCTTGCCACCGCCACCGGGTTTGCCCCGCTGCCCGCCATGGCGCAGGCCAATCCGGGGGAAAAGGTCAACCAGCTGATCGTCTATGGCGATGATCCCTGCCCGGCTTCCACCGACGGATCGATCACCGTCTGCGCGCGCAAGGACGAGGCGGAACGCTTCCGCATCCCCGCCCCGCTGCGCGACAATCCCAATGCCAGCGTCAACCAGAGCTGGACCGAACGGGTAAAGGCCTATGAAACGGTCGGCGCAATGGGCGTCGCCTCGTGCTCGCCGGTCGGCTCGGGCGGGGCATCGGGCTGCATGGCCAAGCTGATCGACCGCGCCTATGCCGAAAAGAAGCAGGCCAGCGACGTGCAGTTCGGCCGCCTGATCGAGGAAGAGCGCGCCAAGCGGCTCCAGACGATCGACAAGGACGCCGCTGCCGAACAGGGCCGCGTCGAACAGCTGGAAAAGGAATACGAGGCGCGTCTCGCCCGTGAACGCACGGCCGGCGATGCACCTGCCGCACCGGCGCCTGCCGGCCAGGCGCCGCTGGCCACCCCGCCGCAGTAAGGCGAAGGGCAGAGCGCCCTTGCACGCGCGGCTGGGTTGGTGGCAGGAACAGCCCATGTTGGATTTCACCCCCTTGGCCAATGCCGTCGCGCGGCTCGACGAAGGGCTGGTCCGCTATGAGGCGGATCGGTCCGACGCGCAGATCCGCGACGGGCTGATCCAGCGCTTCGAATTCACCTACGATCTTTCGCACAAGATGCTGCGGCGCGTGCTGGAAGCGGGGGCCGCCAACCCGGAAGAGATCGACCGGATGACCTTCCCGACCCTGATCCGCACCGCTGCGGAACAGGGCCTGCTGGCGGGGCAGTGGGATGACTGGCGCGTGTTCCGCGAAATGCGCAACATCACCTCGCACACGTATGACGAGGCCAAGGCCCTGCAGGTGGCGCAGGCGATTCCCGGGTTTCTTGTCGAGGCCAGGGCCTTGCTGGCGCGCTTGCAGGCAAGCGGATGACGGTTGCGTTGAGTGAGGCTGAGCGGGCGGAAGTGCTGGAGGTCCTCGCCCGGCATCTTCCACCCGGTGTCTCGGTTGGCGTGTTCGGCAGCCGGGCGGGCGGCGCGCCCAAGTCCTGGTCAGACCTCGATCTCGTGCTCGAAGGGCCGGAGCCCCTCCCGCTCGCGCTGCTTGCAGAGCTGGCGGAAGCATTCGACGAATCGCCGCTGCCGTGGAAGGTCGATCTCGTCGACCGTCACACGGTGGCCGAAGGCTTCGGGCGGATCATCGACGCCGCCCGTATCCCCCTCGATTGAGCTATCAGCTCAGCGCAATATCGGGCGCGTCTTCCTGCTTCATGCCGACGAGGTGATAGCCGGCATCCACGTGGTGAACTTCGCCGGTCACGCCCGATGACAGGTCGGACAGGAAATAGAGCCCTGATCCGCCCACGTCGTCGATGGTCACGTTGCGGCGCAGCGGGCTGTTCAGCTCGTTCCACTTCAGGATGTAGCGGAAATCGCCGATGCCGCTGGCGGCCAGCGTCTTGATCGGGCCGGCAGAGATGGCGTTGACGCGGATGTTGGCCGGGCCGCAGTCATTGGCCAGATACTTCACGCTGGTTTCAAGCGCCGCCTTGGCCACGCCCATCACGTTGTAGTGCGGCACGACCTTTTCCGCGCCGTAATACGTCAGCGTCAGGATCGAACCGCCATTGGGCATCATCTCGGTCGCGCGCTTGGTCACCGCCACCAGGCTGTAGGCCGAGATGTTCATGGTCATCAGGAAGTTGTCGAGCGTGGTGTCGTAGAACCGCCCGCGCAGCTGGTTCTTGTCGGAATAACCGATGGCGTGGACGATGAAGTCGATGGTTTCCCACCGGGCCTTCAGCGTGGCGAACGTCTGCTCCAGCGCGTCCATGTCGGACACGTCGCATTCGATCAGGAAATCGCTGCCCAGGCTGGCGGCCAGCGGGCGCACGCGCTTTTCCAGTGCTTCGCCCTGATAGGAGAAAGCAAGTTCGGCACCGTGTTCGGCCAGCTTCTGGGCAATGCCCCAGGCCAGCGACTTGTCATTGGCAAGGCCCATGATCAGGCCCCGCTTACCCTTCATCAGTCCGGTCATGCGCCCTCTTGCGTCAACTCGTTTCGTGCCTTGCGCGCGTCCCCGGCGCGCAGGCGATCATCGGCCTGGCCCAGCATGTCCTGCTCTTCCGGGGTTTCGGCAAGAGCGGCGTTGAGTTCGGCACCTACCACCATCCCTAAGCCGACTAGCCAGAAAAAGAAAAGCGCGATCATCACCCCGGCAAGGCTTCCGTAGGTGAGATCATAGGAAAACAGGGTGCGCAGTGCCTTTGGCAGCACAGTGGTGACGCCCATCCACCACGCCGTCACCAGCAGCGCACCGGGCCATTTGGGATACTGCCGCCCGCGATAGGCCCCCGGCGTCAACGTGATGAAGATCAGCCACAGCGCACCGTAAAGCACCAGCGTAGGGGCGAAACGGGTGAGCGCGAGATTGTCCACCCAGCCATCGAGCTGCGGGGCGAAGGCGAAGATCGCCTCCTGCACCGCACCGATCAGCACCTGCGCCCCGATCGAGATGAGGATCAGCACCACAGATGCGACGATCAGCCCGGTGGACATCAGCCGGTATCGCCAGAACGCGTGAGTCCACGGCGTGCCATAGGCGCGGCGCAGGATGTCGCGCATGGTTTCCACCAAGCTGCCCACGGTCCACAGGCCGAACAGCCCGCCGATCCACAGCAGGTTGCCGGTGCGCGCTTCCAGCACGCCCTGCGCCACGGGTTCCAGCACATTGGCCACCACCGGGGGCAGCGCCAGCAGCACGGTGTTGACCGCGGCG
Source organism: Novosphingobium cyanobacteriorum (assembly GCF_029436685.1). Taxonomy (GTDB): domain Bacteria; phylum Pseudomonadota; class Alphaproteobacteria; order Sphingomonadales; family Sphingomonadaceae; genus Novosphingobium; species Novosphingobium cyanobacteriorum. The sequence continues at coordinate 138,635 of NZ_JAROCY010000005.1, read as the reverse complement.
GCGCGCTGGCCCGCCTCACCCACCAGCGAAAACAGCGCGGCGCCGGTGATGAAGAACGGGAACAGCGCGATCAGCACCATGTAGGCAAAGTTGCCCGCGTGGATCGTGCCGTCGTTGAATACGCCGACTGCGACGCGTTTGGTCACCTGGAAGAACCGCGTGCCCGGACCCAGCTTCTGCCGGGCATGGGCCAGCCCGGCGCGCCAGCGCAGCGCCTCGCGGCGGCGCGCCTCGGGCGAAAGGTCGGGCATGTCGACCAGCGGATGCGCGTCGGCCGGCAAGGGTTCGCCTTCGCTTTCGCTCGGGGGATGGGCGGGGGCCTCCAGTTCGCGCCCGGCTTCCGCCCCCGCCTCGCCCCCGGATTGCCCCACAGTTACACTCCCAGCTTGCCGCGCACGTCGCGCTGGTCCTTCCAACCTTCCAAGCGGGCTTTCAGGTCCGCGTCTTCTGCAGGAATATCGACGATCAGCTTCACCAGCTGGTCGCCACGCTCGCCGTTCTTGCGGGTAAAGCCGCGCCCTTTGAGGCGCAGCGTCTTGCCGCTGGTGCTTCCGGGGGCAACCGTCAGCATGACTGCGCCTTCCACCGTCGGCACCTTCACCTTGGCACCGTGAACGGCCTCGTCGATGGTGATCGGCAGGTCCAGCCGGATGTTGTCACCGTCGCGTTCGTAGAACGGGTGCGCGCCGATTTCGATGGTCACGATGGCGTCGCCAAAGCCGCCGGGCCCCTGCTCGCCCTTGCCGCCAAGGCGCACCTGCTGGCCGTGCTCCACGCCAGCGGGCAGTTTCAGGTCGATGGTCTTGCCATCGCCCAGCGTGATCCGTTGCGGCGCGCGGGTGGCCGCGTCGATGAAGGACACCTGCAGGCGATAGGTGATGTTCGCACCCTTGGGCGGAGGGCCGCGGCGTCCGCCGCCAAAGCCGCCGAAACCACCGCCACCGCCACCGCCGCGACCGCCGAACAGGCCTTCGAAGATGTCGCCCACGTCAACGCCTTCGGGTCCGCCGCCGCCGAAGCCTTCGAAGCCATCGTGGCGATAGCCGCGCTGCGCGCCGCCGAACCCGCCACTGAAACCGCCGCCACCACCGCCGCCGAAGCCGAACGGCGCGGTGGGGTTGCCCTCGGCGTCGATCTCGCCGCGGTCAAAGCGGGCGCGCTTGTCCTTGTCGGACAGCAGGTCATAGGCGCGCGTCACCTCGGCGAACCGTTCGGACGCCTTGGGGTTGTCCTTGTTGCGGTCCGGGTGAAGCTCCTTGGCGAGCTTGCGGTATGCGGACTTGATGTCCTTCTCGCCCGCGCTGCGCGCGACGCCCAGGATGGAATAAGGGTCTGCCATGGCCACCTAGCTAGGGTTCCCACCGGTTCCCCGCAAGATAGCGTGGACCCGGTGGGCAGCTTTCCTACATCGCGACGATAAGATACGGTCTGCGCGATGAAATTGACCGCGATCATGGCCCCCCTCAAGCCAACCGGGCACAGCTGCGGCGAACCTGACGCCGGACGTGTTTTTGCCGTGCATCCGTGTCAACTGTGTCAACCTCGCAGCGAAAGTGTGTGACATTGGAACAGAATCCTGCCGACGCGATCCCGTCGGCCGATCCCTTCGACCTGTTCGAAGCCTGGTTTGCCGAAGCCCGGGGGAGCGAGCCCAACGATCCCAATGCGATGGCGCTGGCCACCGCCACGCCGCAGGGGCTGCCTTCGGTGCGGATGGTGCTGCTGAAGGGCCATGGGCGCGATGGCTTCGTGTTCTACACCAACTTCGAAAGCCGCAAGGGGCGCGAACTGGCCGCCAATCCCAACGTCGCCCTGCTGTTCCACTGGAAGAGCCTGCGCCGCCAGATCCGCATCGAAGGTCCGATCCGGCAGGTGACCGATGCCGAGGCGGATGCCTATTTCGCCAGCCGGCACCCGCAATCGCGCATCGGGTCCGCCGCCAGCGACCAGTCTCGCCCACTCCCCTCGCGGGAGGTGTACCTCGATCGCGTGGAGGCGCTTGAGGCGCAGTACCCGGATGGCGAGGTGCCGCGCCCGGCGCATTGGTCCGGTTACCGCGTGACGCCCACGGCGATGGAATTCTGGCAGGACCGGGAATTCCGCCTGCACGAACGCCGCCGCTTCACTTTCGCCGCCAGCGGCGGCTGGACCAGCACGCTGCTTTACCCCTAAGGCGCATGGCATGGACCAGACCACCACCGCCCCGCATGCCGACCTGAACCGCACGGCGGCGCAGGCCAGCATCGCCGTTGCCGCGCTGCTGCTGGGGATGAAGGTGTGGGCGGTGATCTCCACGGGCTCGACCGCGATGCTGGGCAGCCTGGCCGATACGGCGCTGGACCTCGTGGCGAGCATGGCGACGCTGCTGGGCGTGTGGGTGGCGGCGCAGCCGGACGATCACAACCACCGCTTCGGCCACGGCAAGGCCGAGGCGCTGGCGGCGATGTTCCAGGTGGTGCTGATCTCGATCTCGGCCATCGGCCTCGCCTTCCGCGCGGTCGGGCAGTTCCTGGGCAACGAGCAGGTGGCAGAGGCGGAGAGCGGGGTGATCGTCTCGGCCATCGCCATGGGCGCCACGCTGGCGCTGCTGGCCTATCAGCGCCACGTGATCCGCCAGACCAACAGCCTCGCCATCAGCACCGACAATGTCCACTACAAGTCCGACCTGTTCCTGAACCTGGCGGTGATCGCCGCGCTGGTGCTGGAAAAGTATGCCGGCCTGAAAGGATCGGACGCGGTCTTCGCCTTCGGCATCGCGCTGTGGCTGGCGTGGGGTGCCTGGGGCGCATCGCAGGAAGCGATCGAGCAGCTGATGGACCACGAATGGCCGATCGAGAAGCGCGAGCGCTTCCTGGCGGTGGTGGCCCAGCATCCCGAGCTGAAAGGCCTGCACGACCTGCGCACGCGCACCAGCGGCAACCGCGATTTCGTGCAGTTCCACGTCTGGGTGGACGGCCGCATGACGGTGACCGAGGCGCACCGGGTGATGGACGAGATCGAGGACAAGCTGATGGCCGAGTTCCCCGGCATCGAGATCCTGATCCATCCCGATCCCGAAGGACTGGTGGACGAGGCGCCGATCGGCGCGGCCGATCTTCTGACCGCCGGACCTGAGGGCGAGAGCCCGGCCCTGCTGGCACAGGGCGCCCCCCGCGAGGCCGGCGCCTAACGGTACAACTGGACGATATCGCCGAGGCGTTCGACCACGGGATCAAGGCTGTCCTCGGGCGTCATGCCCAGCCGCACCACCACCAGATGCTGCGTGGGCGAGACGATCACGTACTGCCCGAGGTGCCCTTCGCAGGCGAAGAGGTCGGAAGGGCCACGGTCGGGAAACAGCGAAGGCTTGCCGCTGGTCGGCGGGCGGTTGAGCCAGACCTGCGCGCCATATTGCTTTTCGCGCGGAGAGGGCGTGGTCATGAACTCGATCCACTGGCGCGGGATGATCTGCGCGCCGCGCACCGCGCCCTTGTTGCGCAGGAATTCGCCGAAGCGGGCCCAGTCACGCGCGGTGCCGTGGATCAGGCTGCCACCGATCAGGGTGCCCGCCGCATCGAATTCCGGCACCATCGACTTCATGCCCAGCGGCCCGAACAGGCGCGTGCGCAGGTAATCGGCCACGGCACGGCGGCGGCTTTCGGGATCGGGCTCGGGCGAGAGCACGCGTGCGGCAAGGTCGGCCAGGATCACGCTGGTGTTGCTCGAATAGACCCATTTCTGCCCGGGTTCGAACTGCAGCGGCTGCGATTCGGCATAGCGCGCCATGTCGTCTCGCCCGTCGAGGAACAGCATGCGCACTTCATCGGAACGGTAGGGCGGATCGCCCGCCTCGACATGGCGCAGGCCCGACCGCATCTGCAGCAGCTGGCGCAGCGTGATCTCGCCACGCGGATCGCCCGGTCGCTGCCATTCGGGCACCGGGGCGGTCTCGTCGAGCCGCAGGCGGCCGTCGGATACCAGCATGCCGGTCATCACCCCGGTGATCGTCTTGGCCATGGACCATGATACGAAGCGGGTGTTCTCGTGATAGCCGGGGGCATAGCGCTCGGCGACGATCCTGCCGTCACGCATCACGATCACGGCGCGGGTTTCGCCCATAGCCGCGTCGGTGAACAGGCGGTCCACCGCACGGGCAAGCCGTTCACGATCCACGCCGGGCTTGGCCGAGACGGCCTTCATCGCGGCTTCGGGCAGGGGCGGCGGCGCGCTGTCGCCCGCGTTGCCACCACAGCCGATCAGGGCTGGCAGGAGCAGCAGAGGGACGATATGGGGGAGGGAAAGGCGGGCCATCGCCGCCGTCCTTTCCTCCAGATCGACTGTCCGTGGCAATCGAAAACACGCCCCTCCTGTCTCATCCGCATTCCGTCCAGCCCAGCCGTCGGCGCTGGCTGTGGCTGCTTGTGCCGCTGGCGCTGGCGGCGCTCGGCTGGCTTTATTGGGTGCCGGTGCGTGGCTATTCACTGACCGCGGCGTCCTATGGCGCGCGGGTGGCCTGCTCCTGCCGCTTCGTGGGCGGCCGGCCGCTGGGTGATTGCCACAAGGACATGGAGCGCCAGATCGGCTGGGTCACCCTTTCCGAAGACGCCGAAGAGAAGTCGGTCACCGCATCGTTCCTGATGCTGGCGCGGCAGACCGCGACATACCGCGAGGGCTGGGGCTGCCAGCTGGAGCCGTGGAAATAGCGACTAGGTTGCCGGCGTGGTGGCTTCGATCCAGCCGCCGCCGACCACCCGATCCCCCGCATAAAGCACCGCCGCCTGGCCGGGCGCCACGCCGTATTCCGGATTGTGGAAGCGCAAGGTGGTGGTGGCGCCTTCACCGAAAGGACCATCGATCCCGACCGGCACGGGCCTGGCCAGCGAGCGCACCTTGGCCGTCAGCGGGCCGGAGGGCATCGGGCTGATGCGGTTGGTTTCGGTGATCGTGGCGCTGCCCACGGCGAGCAGGGCGCGCGGGCCGACCATGACCCGGCGTTCGGCAGCATCCAGCGAGACGACATAGAGCGGTTCGGGCTGGCCGCCGATCTCGAGCCCGCGGCGCTGGCCCACGGTGTAATGGATCACGCCCTTGTGTTCGCCGAGGACCGCGCCGCTCGTCGCATGGACGATCTCGCCCGGGGCGCTGCCGCCGGGGCGGACCTTTTCGACCACGCGGGCATAATCGCCATCCGGCACGAAGCAGATGTCCTGGCTGTCGGGCTTGGCCGCCACGCCGAGGCCGAGTTCGGCCGCGATCCGGCGCACTTCGGGCTTGGGCATCCCGCCCAGCGGGAAGCGCAGGAAGCGCAGCTGTTCCTCCGTGGTGCCATAGAGAAAGTAGGACTGGTCCCGCGCCGGATCGAGCGCGCGGTGCAGTTCCGGCCCCGAATCCCCGTTAACACGGCGTACGTAGTGCCCGGTGGCGAGGCAATCGGCCCCCAGTTCGCGCGCCATGGCCAGCAGATCGGTGAATTTCGGCCCCATGTTGCAGCGAATGCAGGGGATCGGGGTTCGCCCGGCGAGATAATCGTCGGCGAAACGTTCGACCACTTCTTCGCGGAAGCTGGATTCGTGATCGAACACATAGTGCGCGATGCCGAGGCGGTCCGCCACGGCGCGGGCATCGCGGATATCGTCGCCGGCGCAGCAGGCGCCTTTGCGGCCCGTAGCAGCCCCATAGTCATAGAGTTGGAGGGTCACGCCGATCACTTCGGCGCCGCTTTGCGCGGCGATCCCCGCCACGACCGAGCTGTCGACCCCGCCCGACATCGCCACGACGATCCGTCGCGCCTTGACCGGATTGGCCAGGTCGAACAGCGTGCCAAGGTCGGGAAGGGCGGAGATCCGGGACATCGCCGGGCCTTTAGCCGCTTTGCCGGGAAAGCGGCAGAGCAAATGCGCACAGATGGCTATTGCCTTGATTCACAATACCTAACCTTTGGTGAAGATGGGCTTTACCGTCCATTATTGGTCGGTGCGCTAAAGCCGTTCGCATGGACATGGGGTTCAAGGAAACGTGGCCGGTCGGCGCTGATTCGGCAGAGGGGCTCAGGCCGCTCAGCTGGCAGGCGCTTTGCGCGCAACTTGTCGTGGCGCAAGACCTGCGCCGCGAAGCCGCGCGCATGGCGGCAACCGCCGGGCTGGTGATTTCCGGCCGGCATTCATCCGGCAGCTTCCACAATCCGGCTGCAACGTTGCTGCAGCACGATGAAGCGAGTCGACCAGGAGAGGCTGAAAGGGTTGTTAACCCAATGCCTTCAGCGAATGGAAAAGTGACCGGACGCACAACCGAGGGCATTGGCGAAAGCCGCTTCTTCCCCCCTTCCGACAAGCTGAGCCGACGAGAATTGCCATGATCGAAAACCAGAAAATCAGGCCGGCGCAAGTGATCGGGCCCTTGGGCGAACCCCTTACGCTCGACAGCCTGCCACCGCCCACCACCACCCGCTGGGTCGTTCGCCGCAAGGCCGAGGTCGTTGCCGCCGTCAATGGCGGGCTGCTGACCATCGACGAGGTCTGCGAACGCTATGGCCTGACGCTTGAAGAGTTCGCTTCGTGGCAGCGCGCGGTGGACCGTTCCGGAATGCAGGGGCTGCGGGTCACCCGCATCCAGCACTACCGCGACCTGTACGAGCGCCAGTTGAAGTATTGACCGCCGGCTGCAGCTGCAGCCAGCGCTGTCCAATGCAGGTGCGGCCGTTCCCCCAGGGGAGCGGCCGCTCTGCTTTTCAGCCGCCGGGTGCAGTGCGATACAAAAAATTACAGATGCAACCGGGCAACACCTGCTGAAATGGCGCAAGTCCTTCGTCGAGCTGGAATTGCCACTCGTCGGATACGCGGTTATTCCTTGTATCGCATGGCACAAGAGCGTGCCGGCCCGCGCTTGCGGGTGGTGATTTACACAGGTAATACAGTTTGCCGGCGCAGGGGGCACCAGCCTGCCAGCCTGGGCAGCCTGACCGGGGACTGAGGCGCGTGAACGACATGAACTATGAGACGAGCATCGACAGAGAGGCAGCCATGCCGCTCGACGATGGCCTGTTGCCCGGCGAAGCCAAGGCCGGCCTGGGGCGCAAGCCCTGGGTGATCGGCATGGCCGTTGTCCTGCTGCTGGGCGGCCTTTACTGGTGGACCCATCGCAGTAGCACGGGCGCGGTCTCGGACTCGCAGAAGGACGCGCAGGCGCAGACCGTTTCGGTCATCACCCCCGGCAGGACGACCGTGGACGGCCAGATCACGGCCAGTGGCATTCTGGGCGCGCGCCGTGACCTGCCCGTCGGCATCGCAGGCGAAGGTGGCCAGGTGGTCAGCGTGCTGGTCGATGCGGGGGAATGGGTGCGTGCGGGGCAGGTGCTGGCGGTTGTCGACCGCAGTGTGCAGACCCAGCAGGTGGCCAGCCAGGCGGCCAACGTTTCGGTGCAGCAGGCCAATGCGCGGCTGGCGCAAGCCAACCTCGACCGTGCGCTGAAGCTGGTGGAAAAAGGCTTCATTTCAAAGGCCGACATCGATCGGCTCACCGCCACGCGCGACGCCGCCGTGGCGCAGGTTCGGGTGGCGCAGGCCACGCTGGGCCAGTTGCAGGCCAGCACGGCGCGGCTGAACATTGTCGCCCCCGCGGCAGGTCTGGTGCTGACGCGCGGGGTTGAGCCCGGCCAGATCGTGAGCCCGGGCAGCGGCATATTGTTCCGCATCGCCAAGGATGGCGAGCTGGAGATGCAGGCGCGGCTGGCGGAGAATGACCTTGCCCGCCTTTCGGTGGGCGTGCCCGCACAGGTGACCCCGGTTGGAACGCCGGCGGCGTTCAACGGGCAGATCTGGCAGCTGGCCCCGACCATCGACGCCACCACGCGCGAAGGCATTGCCCGCATCGCCCTGCCCTACAACGCGGCGCTGCGTCCCGGCGGCTTTGCCAAGGCCACCATCCGCAGCGGCACGGTGACGGCGCCGGTCCTGCCGGAATCGGCCATCCTTTCCGACCAGAATGGCGCCTATGTCTATGTGGTCAAGGCGGACAACAAGGTGGAGCGGCGCCCGGTGAAGACCGGCGACGTCACGCCGCAGGGCATCGTGGTGTTGCAGGGCCTGGCCGGCGACGAGCGCATCGTCCTGCGCGCGGGCGGCTTCCTCAATCCGGGCGACCCGGTGCGTCCGGTGGTCGTGCGCCCCGGCAGCGCGGGCTGAGCGCGGACCCATGAACTTCCGCAACATCTCCGCCTGGTCGATCCGCAACCCGGTGGTGCCGATCGTTATGTTCATCGGCCTGACGCTGGCCGGGATCGTGGCCTTCATGGGCATGAAGGTGCAGGACCAGCCGGACATCGAATTCCCGATGGTGATCGTGCAGATCAGCCAGCCGGGCGCGGCGCCGACGGAGATCGAGAACCAGATCACGCAGCGCGTGGAATCCGCGGTGCGCACCATCGCCGGCGTCGACACGATCACTTCGACCGCATCCGAAGGCAGCAGCCAGACGATGGTGATGTTCAAGATCGGCACCGACATCAATGCCGCCGTGAACGAGGTGAAGAACCAGGTCGACCAGGTGCGGGGCAACCTGCCTGAAGGCATCCTGGAACCGCAGGTGTTCAAGGCGGAGACGTCGTCCGATCCCATCGCCTATTGGGCGGTTTCGGCCGATGACATGACCATGGAGCAGCTTTCCTGGTTCGTGGACGACACCGTGGCGAAGCGGCTGCTGCAGATCCCCGGCATGGCATCGGTGGAGCGTGCCGGCGGCGTCAATCGCGAGATCGCCGTCACGCTCGACCCCATGCGGATGAAGGCGCAGGGCGTCACCGCGACGCAGATCAACGCGGCGCTGCGGCAGGTGAACCTGAACGCTGCGGGCGGCAAGGCCGAGGTGGCGGGATCACGCCAGGCCGTGCGCGTGCTGGGCAATGCGCGGACCGCCTTCGACCTTTCGCAGACCGAGATCAACGTGGGCGGTCGCTTCATCAAGCTGACCGACGTGGCCGACGTGCGCGACAGCTACAGCGAGATCACATCCATCGCCAAGACCGGCGGCAAGCCGGTGGTGACCTTCAGCATCGCCCGAGCCCGCGGCGAATCCGATGTCAGTGTCTATGATGCGGCGGTGGAGGAGCTGGGCAAGCTGCGCGCTGAACAGGGCAACAAGATCAAGTTCACCCAGCTGTTCACCAGCGTGGGCTACACCAAGGAACAGTACAAGACGTCGATGTCGGCGATGGTCGAAGGCGCGGTGCTGGCGGTCATCGTGGTGTTCTTCTTCCTGCGCGACTGGCGGGCGACGATCGTATCGGCCATCGCCATTCCGCTTTCGTCCATCCCCACGTTCTGGGTGCTCAGCCTGATGGGCATCACGCTGAACACCATGTCGCTGCTGGCGCTGGGTCTGGTCGCCGGCGTGCTGGTGGACGATGCGATCGTGGAGATCGAGAACATCGTGCGCCACATGCGTATGGGCAAGAGCGCATACCAGGCGGCGATCGACGCGGCCGACGAGATCGGCCTTGCCGTGGTGGCAACGACCTTCTCGATCGTCGCGGTGTTCTTCCCGGTGGCGCTCATGCCCGGCGTTTCGGGCCAGTTCTTCAAGAACTTCGGCTTTACCGTGGTGATCGCGGTGCTGTTCTCGCTGCTTGTGGCGCGCATGATCACGCCGATGGTGGCGGCCTATTTCCTGAAGGCGCATGGCGAGGAAGAGCACGGCACCGGCCCGATGATGGACCGCTACATGGCGGTGCTGCGCTGGTCGCTGGATACGTCGGACGCCCGGGCCTATCGCGCGCAACACCCGCGTCGCCGCTTCCGCGCGCGGTTGCGGGACCATCGCCTGTGGATGATGGGCATCGGCGCTGGCGCGCTGCTGCTCACGGGCGTGCTCTTCGTCACCATACCGACCCAGTTCTTCCCGGACACCGACAGCGATTTCAGCCGCATCTCGATCGAGATGGCGCCCGGCACCACGATCCGCCAGACCGAGCAGAAGATCGACGAAGTGCTCGCGCTGGTGAAGGACGAGCCGGAGATCGACGTCGCGCTCGAACGGATCAACGAAGGCAGCGGGCGCATCTTCCTTGAACTCAAGAAGGATCGCGAGCGCTCAAGCCTCGACTTCGAGCGCCAGTTGACACCGCGCCTGCAGCAGGTGGCAGACGCGCGCGTCAGCTTCTTGAGCAACACCGGCGGGCCAGGTGGTGGCTCCGGTCGGCCGATCAGCGTGATGCTTTCCGGATCGGACCCTGACAAGCTGCAGCGGGCTGCGCAGGAGCTGGTCAACCAGATGAGTGGTCTCAAGTCGGTTGTCGGGCCGCGCATCAGTGCAGACCTGCGGCGCCCGGAAATCGTGATCACGCCGCACCTCGACCTTGCCGCCTCGCTGGGCGTGACGACGCAGACGCTGAGCCAGGTGATCCGCATCGCCACGCAGGGCGAGATCGACCAGAACAGCGCCAAGTTCTCGCTTTCGGACCGCCAGGTGCCGATCCGGGTGAAGCTGCCCGAATCCTCGCGCCGCGACCTGTCGACGATCGAGGAACTGCCGGTGCCGACCGTCAGCGGCGGATCGGTTCCGCTGTCGCGTGTTGCGTCGATCAGCTTTGGATCGGGTCCGACCACGATCCAGCGCTACAACCAGAACCGCCGCATCTTCGTGGGCGCGGACCTGCCGCAAGGCGTGGTCAAGGGGACCGCGATGAACGAGATCAACGCCCTGCCGATCATGAAGAACCTGCCGCAGGGCGTATCGAACGCGCCGGCGGGCGAAGACCGTTGGCAGCAGGAAATGCTTTCGAACTTCCTGATTGCGCTGGTGGCGGGGGTGTTCCTGGTCTTCGCGGTGCTGGTGCTACTGTACCACCGGTTCATTTCGCCCTTGGTCAACATGGGTTCGCTGTTCCTGGCGCCGCTGGGCGGCCTGATCCTGCTGCTGCTGACCGGGCAATCGCTGTCGCTGCCGGTGTTCATCGGCATCCTGATGCTGTTCGGCATCGTGGCCAAGAACTCGATCCTGCTGATAGACTTCGCCATCGAGGAAATGGCCGCGGGCCAGTCCAAGCTGGCCGCGATCACCGAAGCCGGGCACAAGCGCGCGCAACCGATCGTGATGACCACCGTGGCGATGATCGCGGGCATGGTGCCTACTGCGGTTTCGATCGGTGGCGACGGTGGCTGGCGTTCGCCCATGGGCATCGTGGTGATCGGCGGACTGACGCTGTCCACGCTGCTGACCCTGCTGATTGTGCCTGCGGGCTTCAGCCTTGCCGATGGACTGGAAAAGCGGCTTGGCCCGTGGATCGGGCGGCGGGTGCTGTCCTATGACCCGCAGGCGGCGAAGGCTACCGGCGCGGGGAACCACGGCGCGGGCGAGGCATTCCCGGCGGAGTGAACGCCCCTCGTCCAGCATCCGCGCGTCTTGGCGCGGCCCTGTTTCCCGCAGACGGCGCGCGGCGCATGCGGCTGATCGCAACCGGGCTGCTTGTGGTGATGGCGGGGCTGTTCATCCTGGCCCGCCATATGGTGCCGGCCAGTGGCCACTGGGGATATCTGCGCGCCTTTGCCGAGGCGGCGATGGTGGGCGGCCTGGCAGACTGGTTCGCGGTGACGGCGCTGTTCAGGCGGCCGCTGGGCCTGCCGATCCCGCACACCGCGATCATCCCGGAGAACAAGGACCGCATCGCCGACACGATGGCCGCGTTCCTTCAGGCCAATTTCCTGACACCGCAGGTCGTGGCGCGCCGGCTCCAGTCTCTGGACGCCGCGGCCACTTTGGGCACGTTCCTGGCCAATCCGCGCGGCAGCGAAGGCCGGCTGCGCGAAGGCGCGACGACGCTGCTGGGGGATATCCTGGAATCGCTGGACCCCGACAAGTTGGGCGGCATGGCCAAGGGGGCGCTGCGCACGCAGATCGAACGGCTGGAACTGGCGCCCTTGCTGGGCCAGATGCTGGGCGCGGTGATCGCCGATGGCCGCCACATGCCGGTAATTGAAAGCGCGATCCGCCGGGCGGCGCTGGCCATCGAGGCGAACGAGGACCTGATCCGCACGATGATCCATGATCGCGCCAACGCGGTCCTGCGCTGGACCGGGCTGGACGAACGGCTCGCCAACAGCGTGCTGGAGGGGCTTTACAAGATCATGGCGGAAACGGTGGTCGTGCAGGATCACCCGCTCCGCCGGAAGATCGAGGAAGGGCTGAGCGATCTGGCGCATGACCTTGTGCACGATCCCGCCATGCGTGAACGCGTGGAGCGCATGAAGCGCGAGATGCTGGACAACCCAGCCTTTGCCACTTGGCTGGACGGCTTGTGGGAGCGGGCCCGCGCGCGGATGCTGGCGGCGGTCCGCAATCCGCAGGGAGTGCTGGCAGGGCAGATCGGCACATCGCTGGCCGACCTTGGCCGCGCGCTGCAGCAGGATGATCGGCTGAAGCTGCAGGTCAACCGCTTTGCCCGCCGCACGCTGGTGGGCGTATCGAGCCGGTATGGCGGGCAGATCGTGCGGCTGGTGTCCGAAACCGTGCGCCGGTGGGACGCGCGCACGGTGACCGACCGGATCGAGGGCGCGGTGGGCAGGGACCTGCAGTTCATCCGCATCAACGGAACGCTGGTTGGCGGCCTTGTGGGGGTGGCCATCCATGCGGTGGACATGGCGCTGTGACCGGGCCTGAGATTGCCACCGAACGGCTGGAGCTGTGGCGCCCGCAAGCCCGGGACCTGCCCGGTCTGGTAGACCTTCTGGCCGACGATGAAGTCCGCCGTTTCCTTGGCGCCCGACCGACTGGCGAGGTGGAGGAATTCAACCGCCTGATGCGCAATGCCGGCGGCTGGGCGCTTTATGGCCATGGCATCTTCACGGTGAGGCCGAAAGGCGCGGACGAGATCATCGGCATTGCCGGTGTGTTCCACTCATGGCGCGGCATTCCCGGTCTGGACGACGTGCCCGAGGCGGGCTGGATCTTTGCGCGCAAGACCTGGGGCCAGGGCATAGCCGGAGAGGCGATGCGGGCTGCGATCGCCTGGTACCGCGGCTCCCACGGCAACGGGCGAATCGCCTGCATGATCAACGAGCCGAACCTCGCCTCGATCGCGCTGGCGGAAAAGCTCGGCTTTCGCCGCTATGGCACCCATCCGCAGGGCGATGACATGCTGATCCTGCTGGAACTGGGCTAGACAGCGGCAGTCTCTTCGTCTGCCGGCATGAGCGAGGCGACCGCGACATGGAGCTGGTCGAGCGAGAAAGGCTTGGTCAGCACGGCCATGCCCGGTTCGATCCCGCCGTTCCCGAGCACGCTGGTTTCGGCATAGCCGGTCACGAACAGGGTGCGCAGGCCGGGCCGCATCCGTCGCGCCGCATCGGCCACCTGCCGGCCGTTGAGGCCCCCGGGAAGGCCGACGTCGGTGACGAGGAGGTCGGGCTCGGAGCCATTTTCAAGAAGCGCAAGAGCTTCCGGCCCATCGGCTGCACACTGGCAGTGGTAACCCATGGCATCGAGCGCATCGGCCAGCAGCATGCGCACGCTTGGTTCGTCATCGACGATCAGGGCGATGCCGCCACGGTTGGGCTGCATTTCCGGCGGCAGGCGCTCTGACGTGACGGCTTCTTCGGCAACATGATTGCGTGGAAGATAGATGCGCACGTCGGTGCCCTGGCCGACAGTGGAGCGGATGCGGACGATGCCGTGGCTCTGCTTGGCAAAGCCATAGACCATCGAAAGGCCGAGACCCGTCCCGCTGCCGAGCGGCTTGGTTGTGAAGAACGGCTCGAACACGCGCTCAAGGTCGTCTTGCGGGATGCCGACACCGGTATCGCTGACGGTGATCGCCACATAATCGCCCGCATCAAGGCCGCGCGCCAGCGCCTGTTCCTCGTCAAGCGGGAGATTGAGCGTGGCGATGGCGATCGTGCCCCCGGACGGCATCGCATCGCGCGCGTTGATGCACAGGTTCAGCAGCGCATTTTCGAGCTGGTTGGCATCGACCAGCGTGGGCCACAGGTCATCCGCGAGATGGAGCTGCACCGCAACCGATGGTCCGACCGTGCGCCGGACAAGATCGGCAAACTCCGGCAGCAGCGTGTTGATGCGCAAGGAACGCGGAGATAGCGTCTGCCGGCGCGAAAATGCGAGCAGGCGGTGCGTGAGCGCAGCTGCGCGCTGCGCCGCGCCGAGCCCGGCGGAGAGATATCTGTCGATATCCGCGCTGCGCCCCTGCTTCAGCCGCCGGTCGATCATCTCGAACGAGCCGGAAATCCCGGCGAGCAGATTGTTGAAATCGTGGGCAAGGCCGCCAGTCAACTGGCCCACCGCCTCCATCTTCTGCGCCTGACGCAACGCCGCTTCGGCCTGCTCGCGCGCGGCAAGCGCCTGCGTGACACGGGCTTCAAGCGTCTCGTTCAACTGGCGCAGCGCATCCTCGGCCCGGACCTGATCGGTCACGTCCTTGAACAGCACCGCCACCCGGCGATCTTCGAAGGGGCCAATGCGGAAGGACGAGACTTCCAGCGTCCGTGCGGTCTTGACCAGTTCGTTGCGGAAGCGGATCGGCTCGCCAGTGCGCAGCACCTTGCCATAGAAAGAAACCCAGGCGTCGGCCTCGTCCCCCACCATCTCGCGCAGCTTCTGGCCCACCACGTTGGGGATGCCGGTGTTGCGCTCGTACGCCTCGTTGGCGAGGATGTGGATGTAGTCGCTGAGCGGACCATGCGGGCCATCGAAGAATTCGATGACGCAGTACCCCTGATCCATGGATTCGAACAGCGTGCGGTACAGACCAAGGTCTGGCCCAGGCTCACCGTCGAGGTGCGGCACCGCGGGAAAACCGGGAGCGCTCACGCAGCGGCGCACATGGCAGAAGGACAAACTCCGGTCATCGCGCGCATAACGCAGTTGGCCGCCAATGTTTCCTGCCGGATCATGCCATTTCGGGGCAAGCCTCTGCAGATAAAAGCAGAATTCTTTCTGCCTGATGCAAAACGGGGCCGGAAGGTCTCCCTTCCGGCCCCGCTGTTGCGTCAGCAAGTGCTGCGTGGACTTAGAAGTCCATGCCGCCCATGCCGCCCATGCCACCGCCCATCGGCGGCATCGCGGGCTTGTCGTCCGGCTTCTCGCTGATCGCCGCTTCGGTGGTGATCAGCAGGCCCGAGACCGAAGCTGCGTCCTGCAGGGCAGTGCGCACGACCTTGGTCGGGTCGATAACGCCGGCAGCCTTGAGGTTTTCGTAGACGTCGGTCGAGGCGTTGAAGCCCTGGTTCTCGTCGTTCTCGCGCAGCAGGTTGCCGGCGACCACCGCACCGTCATGGCCGGCGTTCGCGGCGATCTGACGCAGCGGGGTCTGGATCGCGCGGCGCACGATGTCGATGCCCTTGGTCTGATCGTCGTTGGCGCCCTTGAGGCCTTCGAGAGCCTTGGTGGCATAGAGCAGCGCGGTGCCGCCACCGGGGACGATGCCTTCTTCAACGGCTGCGCGGGTTGCGTGCAGCGCGTCGTCGACGCGGTCCTTGCGCTCCTTCACTTCGACTTCGGTCGCACCGCCGACCTTGATGACGGCAACGCCGCCAGCAAGCTTGGCCAGACGCTCCTGCAGCTTTTCACGGTCGTAGTCCGAAGTGGTGACTTCGATCTGCGCGCGGATCTGCTCGACGCGGGCCTTGATGTCTTCGGCCGAACCGGCGCCGTCGACGATCGTGGTGTTGTCCTTGTCGATGGTGACCTTCTTGGCCTGGCCAAGCATGGCGAGCGTGACGCTCTCCAGCTTGATGCCGAGGTCTTCGGAGATCATTTCACCGGCGGTCAGCGTGGCGATGTCGCCCAGCATGGCCTTGCGACGGTCACCGAAGCCCGGAGCCTTGACAGCGGCGATCTTGAGGCCACCGCGCAGCTTGTTGACGACGAGGGTCGCCAGCGCTTCGCCTTCGATGTCTTCGGCGATGATGAGGAGCGGACGGCCCGACTGCACAACCGCTTCGAGGATCGGCAGCATCGCCTGGAGCGACGACAGCTTCTTCTCGTGGATCAGGATGTACGGGTTCTCGAGTTCGACCGTCATCTTTTCCGGGTTGGTGATGAAGTAGGGCGAGAGGTAGCCGCGGTCGAACTGCATGCCTTCGACGACATCGAGTTCGAATTCGAGGCCCTTGGCCTCTTCAACGGTGATCACGCCTTCCTTGCCGACCTTCTCCATCGCCTCAGCGATCTTGTTGCCGACTTCGGTGTCGCCGTTGGCCGAGATGATGCCGACCTGGGCGATTTCCGACGAACCGGTAACCGGGGTCGAACGGGCCTTCAGGTTCTCGACGACCTTGGTCACGGCGATATCGATGCCGCGCTTCAGGTCCATCGGGTTCATGCCCGCGGCAACTGCGGTCATGCCTTCGCGAACGATCGCCTGGGCGAGAACGGTCGCGGTGGTGGTGCCGTCACCGGCTGCGTCGTTGGCCTTCGAAGCCACTTCGCGCAGCATCTGGGCGCCCATGTTCTCGAACTTGTCCTTGAGTTCGATTTCCTTGGCGACCGAAACACCGTCCTTGGTGATGCGGGGGGCGCCGAAGCTCTTGTCGATCACCACGTTGCGGCCCTTGGGGCCCAGCGTGACCTTCACCGCGTCGGCGAGGATGTCGACGCCGCGCAGAATGCGTTCACGAGCGTCGCGCGAAAAGCGTACGTCCTTGGCAGCCATTTGTCGTTCCTTTGAATAACTGGAGTGGGGTTCAGGAAATCCGGGTCTCGGCTCAGCCGATCACGCCCAGGATGTCCGATTCCTTCATGATCAGCAGGTCTTCGCCCGAAACCTTGACTTCGGTGCCGGACCACTTGCCGAACAGGACGCGATCGCCGACCTTGACGTCGAGCGGGGTGATCGTGCCGTTCTCGGCGCGGGCACCGGTGCCGGTGGCGACGATCTCGCCCTCAGCGGGCTTTTCCTTGGCGCTGTCGGGGATGATGATCCCGCCGGCAGTCTTTTCCTCGGCCTCGACGCGGCGCACGAGCACGCGGTCGTGCAGCGGACGGAAAGTCATGGGTTGCTCCCTCTTCCAATCAATTGGCGTTTGCAAAACTGTGCTTGGCACTCTCGTATCGAGAGTGCCAGCGCGCCGGATATGGGTCGCTGCCAATGGGGCGTCAAGGACTCGCGATGAAGATTCTTTTCGCGCAGATGAACAGCGCGATGCGGCGGTAAGGGCCGCGCGTCAGGCGGGAAGCAGCCCGAGCCGGCCGCGGGCCAGCCACCGCCACAGGATCAACCCCGCCACCACGATCAGGCTGACCAGCAGCCCCAGCCACACGCCCACCCCGCCAAGCGGCGTGAACAGGCCCAGCAACACGGCCGTGCCAAGACCCGGGATCCAGTAACCGAACATGGCGATGGCCATCGGAACGCGCGTGTCCTGCAGGCCACGCAGAACGCCCTGCCCCACGGCCTGGGCGCCGTCGAACAGCTGGAAGCCTGCAGCGACCACGATGTACTGCAGCGCCAGCTTCACGAGACCGGCGTTGGCCGGCGCATCGGGATCGATGTAAAGCATCATGACGAAACGTGGCGTCAACAGCATTACCAGGGCGGTGATGGTCATGAAGCCGATGCCAAGGCCCAGCGCCACCCAGCCTGCCCGCGCAATGGCGGCGTTGTCGCCCGCGCCATAGGCCAGTCCGACGCGGATCGTCGCCGCTTGGGCCACGCCGAAGGGCACCATGAAGGCGATCGAGGCGAGCTGCAGGACGACGGTGTGCGCCGCCAGCTCCACTTCCCCGATGCGCCCCATCAGGAACGCGGCTCCGTTGAAGAGGCCGGCTTCGGCAATGATGGTGGCGCAGATCGGCATGCCGATGCGCAGCACCTCGACAAAGCGCTTCCATTCAGGCCGCCACCAGCGGCCGAACAGGCGATAGCGGCGAAGGCGCCGGTCGCTGCGGATCACCACCACATAGGCGCCAAGCATGATGCAGGCGGTGACCACGCTGGACAGCGCCGATCCCGTCAGCCCCAGCGCCGGCATGCCTAGGTGCCCGAACACGAACACCCAGTTGCCAAGCCCGTTCACCACCACGGCAAGGCCGGTGATCCACGTGGCCACGCCCGGTCGGCCCAGCGTTGCCACCACGGTGCGCAGCAACGCGCCCAGCACCATCGGCACTGATGCCCACATCAGCACGTGCATGAACGGCACCGCCAGCACGATGACGCCTTCCTGCTGCCCGGTCAGCCGCATCAGCGGTTCGCCCAGCAGGAAGAAGCCCATGCTGAGCAGGGCCGCGAACATCCCGGCCCAGCCCGCCATCCGCACCGTGCGCCGCACTTCGCGCACCGCGTGGCTGCGCTTGCCCAGTTCGGCCGCGATCAGCGGGGAGGCCGCGCCGACCAGCCCGGTGATGCTCCACATCAACAGCCCGAACAGCGCCACCGAAAGCGCCGATGCCGCCAGCGCCTGCGGCCCGAGCCGGGCGACAAAGACCACGTCGATGGCGAAGACGGCAACCTGCAGCAGGTTCGCGCCGACCAGCGGCGCGGCCAGGCGCAGCGTCGCCTTCAATTCATCGATGGTGCGTGTGGGCGGGTTTTCAAACATTGCCGACAGGGCCATAGGCGCAGGGTGATCCGAAGGAAAGGGCATGTCGGAAGGCATTGCCCTTGCGGGACAATGGCGAGGCAAAGGGTTCTGAAATGACGAAGCGGATGAGGTTTGCGCTGGCCGGGTTTCTGATCTCGGCCCTTGCTGCCTGTGGGGAATCGGGAACTGGCCAGGGCGAGGAAACAGGCCAGTCCGCCGGCTCCACCCCGACGGCTGCGGCCAACGCCGCGCCACCGGCCTTCGGCATCTGCAAGTCCTGCCATGCGATCGAACCGGGCAAGACGCTCATCGGCCCCAGCCTGGCCGGGATCTATGGCGCGAAGGCGGGAGACATGCAGGGCTATCAGGCCAGCCCGGCGCTGAAGGCGGCGAACCTGACCTGGGACGAGGCCACGCTGGACAAGTGGCTGGCCAACCCGATGGCGCTCGTGCCCGGCACCCGCATGACCTATGCCGGTCAGACTGACCCTGCCAAGCGCCAGCAGATCATCGCCTATCTCAAGACGCTGAAGTAAGCCGCGCCATGTGTCTCGCCCGTGGGACACCATGCCCATGGCTTGCGGGGCAACCCACTTGCTTTTCGCTGATCTGAGTCAACGATTGCGGCCGTCGGGCTGATAAGGCACCATCTGCAGGTGCTGCTGCACGCAGGTGCGGGGCCCGCCGGACGAGAGGATTGGCGAGATGGCGCATCACGGGCGCGGCAATCACGGCCCCAGGCACAGCGAACGCGTGCTGAGCACGGTGGAATCGGGACAGGCGGCGGCGCTGTCTGCAGTAGCGGCGTCGTGGTGCCGATCGGCCCTGCACCACAAGCTCGATCCCGAAGCGCAGCGTCGCGGCGAACGCCTTGCAGCCGGTGCGATATCCAGCCTGCGGCAAGCCAATGGCGAATTGCTGGCAGCGGCGGAGCCGACGCTGGACCGTCTCTATCGCAGCGTCGGTGCGGCCGGGGCCTGCGTGATCATCACCGATCTTGATGGCGTGGTGCTGGAAAGCCGCAGCGCCGATGCCGATGCCGATTTCTTCGATGCCGTCGGCCTTGCTCCGGGCGCGGCGTGGAGCGAGCAGGCCGAGGGCACCAACGGCATCGGCACCTGCCTGGTCGAAGCGCGGCCGGTGACCATCCTGCGCGACGAGCACTTTGCCAGCCGCAACGTGGGCGTATCGTGCATGGATGCCCCGATCTTCGATCCGCAGGGCCGGCTGGTTGCCGCGCTGGATGTTTCGACCGCGCGGGCCGACCATGCCGAGGCGATGGCCGGGATGATCGCCGCGCTGGTGCAGGACGCGGCCCGATCGATCGAGCGTGATTTCTTCTGTCGCCACTATGGGCAGGCGCGCATCGTCTATGCCGGGGGCGAACAGCCGGGGCGCGGCAGCGCGCTGTTGGCGGTGGACCGGGATGACCTGGTGATCGGGGCGACTCGCGCCGCGCGGCGTGTGCTGGGCCTTGCCGCTGACGCAAAGCTGGCCCCGCGTCCGCTGTCCGAAGTGATGGGCCAGGGGCCGGTGACCGGCTTCGAGGATGGCGAGCGCGCCGTGCTGCGCCAGGCCCTGGCCCGCTGCAATGGCAACGTGGCCGCCGCCGCCCGCCTGCTCGGCATCGGCCGCGCCACGATGTATCGCCGCATGGAGCGCGCGGGATTGTCGGGCCTCAACTGAACCTGTCTCGGCTGCGATACACTCGGGCCGGGCCAAGGCAGGGGTGGGGATTTCTTTCGGCAATCGATGGTGGAACTAATCTGGCAGGAAGGTGGGAACCGCCGCCTTCGCAATACGCCAAGAGAGGATTTCGCCATGGACGCCCTGGTAGCCGAAAAGGCCAAGCTGCAATCACCCTTCGCCAGCACGTATGACAACTTCATCGGTGGCAAATGGGTCGCCCCTGTTTCCGGCCGCTACTTCGATAATATCTCGCCGATCACCGGCCTGCCGATCTGCCGCGTCGCGCGGTCGGAAGCGGCGGACATCGAGCTGGCGCTGGACGCCGCGCATGTCGCCAAGGACGCCTGGGGCCGCACCAGCGCAGCCGAGCGCGCCGTCATCCTGAACCGCGTGGCCGACGTGATGGAGGAAAACCTCACGCTGCTTGCCACGGCCGAAACCTGGGACAACGGCAAGCCGATCCGCGAGACCCTGGCGGCAGACATCCCGCTGGCCATCGACCACTTCCGCTACTTTGCCGGGTGCATCCGCGCGCAGGAAGGCTCGATCGCCGAAATCGACCACGACACCATGGCCTATCACTTCCACGAGCCGCTGGGCGTGGTGGGGCAGATCATCCCGTGGAACTTCCCCATCCTGATGGCCGCGTGGAAGCTGGCACCCGCGCTGGCGGCTGGCAACTGCGTGGTGCTGAAGCCTGCGGAACAGACCCCGGCATCGATCCTCGTCCTCGCGGGGCTGATCGCCGATATCCTGCCCGCCGGCACGCTCAACATCGTCAACGGCTTCGGGCTCGAAGCGGGCAAGCCGCTCGCCTCCAGCAAGCGCATCGCCAAGATCGCCTTTACCGGTGAAACCGGCACCGGCCGCCTGATCATGCAATACGCCAGCGAGAACCTGATCCCGGTGACGCTCGAACTCGGCGGCAAGAGCCCCAACATCTTCTTTGCCGACGTTGCCGCGCAGGACGATGATTTCTTCGACAAGGCGATCGAAGGTTTCGTGATGTTCGCGCTCAACCAGGGCGAGGTCTGCACCTGCCCCAGCCGCGCGCTGATCCACGAATCGATCTATGACCGCTTCATGGAGCGCGCGCTGAAGCGCGTGGGCCAGATCGTGCAGGGCAACCCGCTTGATCCCGCCACCATGATCGGCGCGCAGGCCAGCGCCGAGCAGCAGGACAAGATCCTGCGCTATCTGCAGATCGGCCGTGACGAAGGTGCCGAAGTGCTGATCGGCGGCGCCGCGGCGCAGCTGGATGGCGAGCTGTCGGGCGGGTTCTACATCCAGCCGACGGTGTTCAAGGGCCACAACAAGATGCGCATCTTCCAGGAGGAGATCTTCGGCCCGGTGGTCTCCACCACAACGTTCTCGACCCCGGAAGAGGCGCTGCAGATCGCCAACGACACCGCCTTCGGCCTGGGCGCCGGGGTGTGGAGCCGCGACGCCAACACCTGCTACCGCTTTGGCCGCGCCATCCAGGCGGGCCGCGTGTGGACCAACTGCTACCACGCCTATCCCGCGCACGCGGCGTTCGGCGGCTACAAGCAGTCGGGCATCGGGCGTGAAACGCACAAGATGATGCTGGATCACTACCAGCAGACCAAGAACATGCTGGTCAGCTACAGCCCGAAGAAGCTCGGGTTCTTCTGATCGGCCTGTAACGTCGAGGCCATCACCGCCCGACGGGTCGCCGGTCCGGGGCAGCGCGCCACCTCTCCCAAGGCGCAGCCCCGGACTTCCCCACCACCAATCATGTGAAACCAACAACGCGGGTCGCTTCCGCGAAGGATGAAGCGCGCCCGCCTGCCAAGGGAAGGGATGCCATCATGAGGAAACTGCTAGCCGGCGCGGCGCTTGCCGCGCTGATCGCCCCCGCCTGCGCGTCTGCCAGAGACCATGCCTATGTCGATCGGGCACCCGCCGCCAACGTGAAGACCGAGGCCCCGTCCGACTTCAAGATAAGCTTCGGCGCCACCGGGGCGACCGACTACGTTTGGCGCGGGGTCAGCCAGTCTGACGAAAAGCCGGCCGTCTTCGCCACCGTCTCTGTCGGCTACAAGGGCTTCTATGCCGGCGTCGGCACCGAGAATGTCCGCTTTGCCGGGATCAGCCAGGAATACGACCTGTGGGGCGGCTATGTCGCCGATCTCGGCCCGGTAAAGGTCGACGCGGGCGTCGTCCGCTATGGCTATGTCAACGCGCCGGTGAAGATCGACACGCTTGAGGGCAAGCTGGCGGTTACCGGCAATGTGGGCAAGCTGGGCCTGAAGGTGGCCGGGTACTACACCGGCAACTACTTCGGCAGCCATCACAACGCACTCTACGGCGAAGTGGGGGCCAGCTATCCCCTGACCGACAAGTTGACCGCCTCGGCCACGCTTGGTCGCCAGCACATCGACGTGCTGCCGGACTACACCACCTGGAATGCCGGGCTCGGCTATACCGTGATGAAGGGGGCGACCATCGCGGTGCGCTATCACGATACCGACGCGACCCACATCGGCAAGAAGGCCAGGGGCCGCGTCGTCGGCTCGTTCACCATCGCGTTCTGACGCTTGCCGCGCCATGCCGCACTGCTACTCTCCCGGGCTTACGGGGAGGCAGGCGGCATGGTGACGGCGGAACAGCAGCGATCGGGGGCAGGGTCGACGACGGCGCTGGTCGGCCTCCTGGCGCTGGCGATGTTGCTGAACTTCGTTGATCGCGGCGCGCTGGGGCTGGCCGCTCCGCGCATGCAGGCGGACCTGGGCCTCACCGCCACGCAGTTCGGCGTCGCCGCATCGGCCTTCTTCTGGACCTATGGCCTGCTCCAGCCCCTGCTCGGCTGGGTGGGGGATCGCTTCCGGGTCTATCTTGTGCTCGCCTGCGGGCTTGGCCTGTGGGCCCTGGCGACGATGCTGATGGGCTGGGCCAATGGCCTGCTGGCGCTTGTCCTGCTGCGCCTGCTGCTGGGCTTTGGCGAAAGCTTCGTGTTTCCCTGCACATCGAAGATCATCGCCCTGCACGTGCCGGTGGAGCGCAGAGGCATTGCCAACGCGGTGGTGGCGGTGGGGCTGGCGCTCGGCCCGGCCGCCGGCACCCTGGCAGGGGGCGCCATCCTCGCCCAGCATGGCTGGCGTCCGGTCTTCATCACGTTCGGCGCGATCACGCTCGCGTGGCTGGTGCCGTGGCTGTGGCTGGTCAGGCGACTGCCCCCGGTGCCGCAGGCAAGCGGGCAGGCCTCCTTCACCTACACCCGGCTGCTGCGGCAGAAGGCGCTGTGGCTCACCGGGCTCTGCCACATCACCGCCAATTATTCGTTCTTCTTCATCTCGATCTGGCTGCCGCTCTATCTGGTCAAGGCGCGCGGCCTGCCCATCGGCACGATGGCGGGGCTGGTCGCCACGGTCTTCGCGGTGCAGGCCGTGGCCTCGCTCCTGATCGGGCAGGTCTCGGACCGCATGGTCCGCAGCGGCGCCAGCGAGGACGCGGTGCGGCGCTGGTTCAGCGTGGGTGGGCAGGTGGCGCTGGCCATCGGCATCACCGGCATCGCCTTCGCCCAGGGGCAGGCGGCATTGACAGCATGGTTGGTGTTCACCGGCGCCGCGCTGGCGCCGGGGCCGACGATGGTCTTCGCCATCGGCCAGATGTTTGCCGGCCCGCGGCTGTCGGGCAGCTGGATCGGCTGGCAGAACGCGATCGGCAGCCTTTCCGGCGTGATCGGGCCGATCGTGACGGGCGGTATCGTGGACCGGTCGGGCGGCTATGGCTGGGCCTTTGCCTTTGCCGCCGGCATCAGCCTGCTGGGCGCGGCGCTGTTTGCCTGGGTCCTGCCGCCGATCCGCCAGATCGAGATCGACTGAGCAACCGCCACGCAAACGAAAAGGGCGGCCCCGCACGGAGCCGCCCTTTCCTGTAGCTTGTTCCGGAAGACCGGAAGAAGATTACTTGATTTCGACGGTGCCGCCGGCTTCTTCGATCTTCTTCTTGATGTCTTCGGCTTCGGCCTTCGACACGCCTTCCTTGACGGCCTTCGGCGCGCCTTCGACCAGCGCCTTGGCTTCGGTCAGGCCCAGGTTGGTGATCGCGCGGACTTCCTTGATGACCTGGATCTTCTTGCCGCCGTCGCCGGTCAGGATCACGTCGAACTCGGTCTTTTCTTCAACCGCAGCAGCGGCTTCGCCGCCAGCGGCAGGGGCAGCCACGGCAACGGCAGCAGCGGCGGAAACGCCCCATGCTTCTTCGAGGGCCTTGGCGAGGTCGGCGGCTTCCAGCACGGTCAGCTGCGACAGTTCTTCAACAAGCTTGGCGATATCGGCCATGATGTTTCACTCCAGATTTGGTGGCGCCCGATGGTCTGCACCGGGCGATAGTTCGTTCGAACGGTCTTAGGCGGCGTTCTTCTCGGCATAGGCGTTGAAGACACGCGCCAGCTTGCCCGCCGGAGCGGTGGTGAGCTGGGCGATCTTCGTGGCCGGAGCCTGGACGAGGCCGATAAGCTTGGCGCGCAGTTCGTCGAGCGAAGGCATCGTGGCGAGAGCCTTGATACCGTTGGCGTCGAGCACCTGCGAACCCATCCCGCCACCCAAGATCTCGATCTTGTCGGTGGTCTTGGCGAACTCGACGATCGCCTTTGCGGCGGCGACGGGGTCAGCCGAGGTAGCGACCGCAGTCGGACCGGTGAAGAGATCACCGATGCCGTCATAGGCCGTGCCCTGGATGGCAAGCTTGGCAAGACGGTTCTTCGCAACCTTGTAGGTCGCGCCAGCTTCGCGGATCTTGTTCCGCAGGGCGGTGGACTGGGCCACCGTCATGCCGAGGTTGCGGGTGATGACCACCGCGCCGGCCTCGTTGAACAGACCGTTCAGGTAGGCGACCGAATCGGCTTTTTGCGAACGATCCATGCCTTACTCCTTCACAATGGCTGCACGGGGCGAACCCCGGACAGCCGGCTACGTTGTCGATGGCCCGAAGGCCACCGGCGGGTCCGTGACAAGGGAAGGAGATGCGCCCGGAAGCGCGAAGGGCACCACTGCTGCGCAAACGCGGAGCCATGGGCCTGAAACTCTTTTCCCCGCCTAGGCTGGACATTAAGCGGGGAAGCCCCGCACCAGCTGTCTCGGACGGATGAGGGACGGACGAATCCGCCGCTCAGGGGCGGCCCTCTGTCGCAAGGGTGGGGCGATGTCAAGCCAAAGCGCCCAAGCGAGGCGCCAACGCTTTGACAATACAGCATCGGCTGCCTATATCACCGCCACGTCCGACGCTTCGAGCAAGGCCGTCCCATGCGCGGGGGATGGCACCAGGAAGGAAGCATCGGGTATCCATCTGACGCAAGAAGGCTGCGGGCCACGGCTCCCTGCAAGGGGGTGTCGTGTGACTGGCGGCCTTTTTCCGTTGCGGTGGCGCCAACGCCGCGTTTGGCAGATTTCCGCCGGTTCACGCCGGCCAATTGAGCAAAGAGGCAAGACTCCTCCATGGCAACCAAGGCTCCCAGCCGTCCGGGTGTGAAGAAGCGCATCCGCAAGATCTTCGGTGACATCCACGAAGTGGTGCAGATGCCGAACCTGATCGAGGTGCAGCGCGAATCGTACGAGCAGTTCCTCCGCTCCGATCCGGCGACCGGCTATGTCTCGGGCCTGGAAAAGACGCTGCGTTCGGTCTTCCCGATCCAGGACTTCGCCGGCACCGCCAGCCTCGATATCAAGGAAAAGGACGGCTACGTTCTCGAGGCGCCGAAGTACGACGTGACCGAATGTCGCCAGCGCGGCATCACCTACGCCGCACCGATGAAGGTGACGCTCAAGCTCGCGACCTTCGAGGTCGATGCCGAGACCGAGACCAAGTCGCTCATCGATATCAAGGAGCAGGACGTCTACATGGGCGACATCCCGCTCATGACCGAGAACGGGACGTTCTTCATCAACGGCACCGAGCGCGTGATCGTGTCGCAGATGCACCGGTCGCCCGGCGTGCTGTTCGACCATGACCGCGGCAAGACGCACTCTTCGGGCAAGTACCTCTTCGCCGCGCGCGTGATCCCCTATCGCGGGTCGTGGCTGGACTTCGAATTCGACGCCAAGGACATCGTCAACGTCCGCATCGACCGCAAGCGCAAGCTGCCGGTCACCGCGCTGCTCTATGCGCTGGGCCTGAACGGCGAACAGATCCTCGACTACTTCTATGACAAGGTCGTCTGGGCCCGTGGCGAAGGCGGCTGGCGCGTGCCCTTCGTGCTCGACCAGTGGCGCGGCGCCAAGCCGGCGTTCGACATCGTCGATGCCAAGTCGGGCGAAGTGATCTTCCCCGCCGGCCAGAAGATCAGCCCCCGCGCCGCCAACAAGGCGGCCAAGGACGGGCTCGAGGAACTGCTGATCCCGACCGAGGAAATCTTCGGCCGCTATTCGGCCAAGGACCTGATCGACGAATCGACCGGCCGCATCTGGATCGAAGCGGGCGACGAAGTCTCGCCTGAAAACCTCGACATGCTCGACAAGGCCGGCGTCGACCGTCTCGAACTGCTCGACATCGACCACGTCTCCACCGGTCCGTGGATCCGCAACACCATGAAGGCGGACAAGGCCGAGGACCGCGACCACGCGCTGGCCGACATCTACCGCGTGATGCGCCCTGGCGAGCCGCCGACGCGCGAAACCGCCGAAGCGCTGTTCGACGGCCTGTTCTTCGATCCGGACCGCTACGACCTCTCGGCCGTGGGCCGCGTGAAGCTGAACATGCGCCTGGGCCTCGATGCCGAGGACACCATAACCACGCTGCGCACCGAGGACATCCTCGCCGTGGTCAAGGAACTGGTGAACCTCAAGGACGGCAAGGGCGAAGTCGACGACATCGACAACCTCGGCAACCGTCGCGTTCGTTCGGTGGGCGAACTGCTGGAGAACCAGTACCGCGTCGGCCTGCTGCGCATGGAACGTGCGGTCAAGGAGCGCATGAGCTCGGTCGACGTGTCGACCGTGATGCCGAACGACCTCATCAACGCGAAGCCCGCCGTGGCTGCGGTGCGTGAATTCTTCGGTTCCTCGCAGCTCTCACAGTTCATGGACCAGACCAACCCGCTGTCGGAAGTGACGCACAAGCGTCGCGTCTCGGCGCTCGGGCCGGGCGGTCTCACCCGCGAGCGCGCCGGCTTCGAAGTCCGCGACGTTCACCCGACCCACTATGGCCGCATCTGCCCGATCGAAACGCCGGAAGGCCCGAACATCGGTCTGATCAACTCGCTTTCCACCTTCGCGCGCGTCAACAAGTACGGCTTCATCGAAACCCCGTACCGGAAGGTTGTCGACGGCAAGGTCACGCGTGACGTGATCTATCTTTCGGCCATGGAAGAACAGAAGCACACGGTGGCGCAGGCTTCGGCCGAAACCAACGCCGATGGCTCGTTCGTGGAAGAGCTCGTCTCGGCCCGCCAGAACGGCGAATTCGTGATGGCTCCGCGTGACACGATCACGCTGATGGACGTTTCGCCCAAACAGCTCGTCTCGGTCGCCGCCTCGCTCATTCCGTTCCTGGAAAACGACGACGCCAATCGCGCGCTCATGGGCTCGAACATGCAGCGCCAGGCCGTGCCGCTGATCAAGGCGGATGCACCGTTCGTGGGCACCGGCATGGAAGAAACCGTCGCCCGCGATTCCGGCGCCGCCATCTCGGCGCTGCGTTCGGGCGTGGTTGATCAGGTGGACGCCACCCGTATCGTGATCCGCGCCAGCGGCGATATCGAACCCGGCCAGTCGGGCGTCGATATCTACCGCCTGCAGAAGTTCGAACGCTCGAACCAGTCCACCTGCATCAACCAGCGCCCGCTGGTGAAGGTGGGTGACCTGATCGAGAAGGGCGACATCATTGCCGACGGTCCCTCGACCGAGTTTGGCGAACTGGCGCTGGGCCGCAACGTGCTCGTCGCGTTCATGCCCTGGAACGGCTACAACTACGAAGACTCGATCCTGATCTCCGAACGGATCGTGAAGGAAGACGTCTTCACCTCGATCCACATCGAGGAGTTCGAGGTCATGGCCCGCGACACCAAGCTCGGGCCCGAGGACATCACCCGCGACATCCCGAACGTCGGCGAGGAAGCCCTGCGTAACCTCGACGAGGCGGGCATCGTCTACATCGGCGCCGAAGTGCACCCGGGCGACATCCTCGTCGGCAAGATCACCCCCAAGGGTGAATCGCCGATGACGCCGGAAGAAAAGCTGCTCCGCGCGATCTTCGGTGAAAAGGCCAGCGACGTGCGCGACACCTCACTCCGCCTGCCGCCGGGCGTTTCGGGCACGATCGTGGACGTGCGCGTGTTCAACCGCCACGGCATCGAGATCGACGACCGTACCCGCGCCATCCAGAACGAGGAAATCGAACGCCTCGCCAAGGACCGCGAGGACGAGCGCGCCATTCTCAACCGCGCCACCTTCAACCGCCTGAAGGACATGCTCCTCGGCCAGGTCGCCTCTTCGGCGCCCAAGGGCATCAAGAAGGGCACCGAGATCGACGAGCAGGTTCTCGCCGATGTCGAGCGGCACGAATGGTGGAAGTTCTCCGTGGCCGACGATGCGCGCCAGCAGCAGCTGGAAGCGGTCAAGGGCCAGTACGACGCCAGCGTCAAGGCGATCCAGGAGAAGTTCGAGGACCGCAAGGAGAAGCTGGAGCGTGGTGACGAGCTCGCTCCAGGCGTGCTCAAGATGGTCAAGGTCTTCGTCGCGGTGAAGCGCAAGCTGCAGCCGGGCGACAAGATGGCCGGCCGCCACGGCAACAAGGGCATCATCAGCCGCATCCTGCCGCAGGAAGACATGCCGTTCCTCGAGGACGGCACCCCGGTGGACTTCGTGCTCAACCCGCTGGGCGTGCCTTCGCGCATGAACGTCGGGCAGATCTTCGAAACCCACCTCGGCTGGGCCGCCCGCGGCCTCGGCAAGCGGATCGGCGCGGCGCTCGACGCCTGGCGTGAAGCGAACCCGAACCCCGAAGCCGGCCAGCCGCCGGAAGCGGTGCGCGAGCTGCTCAAGGAGATCTACGGCGACAACTACACCGCCGAGATCGACGCGCGCAGCGATGACCAGATCGTCGACTTCGCGCAGTCCGTCCGTGCGGGCGTGCCGATGGGCTCGCCGGTGTTCGACGGCGCGGTGGAAAAGGACGTGACCGACATGCTGCGTCTGGCCGGGCTCGATGAATCGGGCCAGGTCACGCTGTACGACGGCCGCACCGGCGAAGCCTTCGACCGCAAGGTCACCGTGGGCATGAAGTACGTGCTCAAGCTGCACCACCTGGTCGACGACAAGATCCACGCGCGTTCGATCGGGCCCTACTCGCTCGTCACCCAGCAGCCGCTGGGCGGCAAGGCGCAGTTCGGCGGCCAGCGCTTCGGCGAAATGGAGGTCTGGGCGCTGCAGGCCTACGGTGCTGCGTACACGCTGCAGGAAATGCTCACGGTGAAGTCCGACGACGTGGTCGGCCGCACCAAGGTCTACGAAGCGATCGTCAAGGGCGACGACACTTTCGAGGCCGGCATTCCCGAAAGCTTCAACGTGCTCGTCAAGGAAATGCGCTCGCTGGGCCTCAACGTCGAACTGTCGTCCTTGGACGACGAGGACGACGACGGCCTCGCGCAGGCGGCGGAGTAAGACGAACCTTCCCCCCTCCCGCTTGCGGGAGGGGCTGGGGGAGGGCCTGTTAGGGCAGGCACTTTCCCAGAGCGAACATGCCCTCCCCTAACCCCTCCCGCGAGCGGGAGGGGAAATGGAGCGAACAGATGAACGACCTGACCAAATTCACCAACCAGCTCGCCAAGCCCGAGACCTTCGACCAGATCCAGATCGGTCTGGCCTCGCCCGAGCGCATCCGCAGCTGGTCCTTCGGCGAGATCAAGAAGCCGGAAACCATCAACTACCGCACGTTCAAGCCCGAACGTGACGGCCTGTTCTGCGCGCGCATCTTCGGCCCCGTGAAGGACTACGAGTGCCTGTGCGGCAAGTACAAGCGCATGAAGTACAAGGGCGTCGTCTGCGAAAAGTGCGGCGTCGAAGTCACCGTCACCAAGGTGCGCCGCGAGCGCATGGGCCACATCGAACTGGCCGCACCGGTCGCGCACATCTGGTTCCTCAAGTCGCTGCCCTCGCGCATTGGCCTCCTGCTCGACATGCAGCTCAAGATCCTTGAGCGCATCCTCTACTTCGAAAGCTACGTGGTCACCGAGCCGGGCCTGACCCCGCTCGAAAAGTACCAGACGCTGACCGAGGACGAACTGCTCGACGCGCAGGACGAATACGGCGAGGACGCCTTCAGCGCCGGCATCGGTGCCGAGGCCGTCAAGCACATGCTGATGAACCTCGACCTCGAACAGGAACGCAAGGACCTGCTGGAGGAGCTTGCGACCACCAAGTCCGAGCTGAAGCCCAAGAAGATCATCAAGCGCCTCAAGGTCGTGGAATCGTTCATCGATTCGGGCAACCGCCCCGAATGGATGATCCTCGATGTCGTGCCGGTCATCCCGCCCGAACTGCGCCCGCTGGTGCCGCTCGACGGTGGCCGCTTTGCCACGTCTGACCTCAACGATCTCTATCGCCGCGTCATCAACCGCAACAACCGTCTGAAGCGGCTGATCGAGCTGCGCGCGCCGGACATCATCGTCCGCAACGAAAAGCGCATGCTGCAGGAAGCGGTTGATGCGCTGTTCGACAATGGCCGCCGTGGCCGCGTCATCACCGGCGCCAACAAGCGTCCGCTCAAGTCGCTGTCCGACATGCTCAAGGGCAAGCAGGGCCGCTTCCGCCAGAACCTGCTCGGCAAGCGCGTCGACTATTCGGGCCGTTCGGTCATCGTGACCGGGCCCGAGCTGAAGCTGCACCAGTGCGGCCTGCCCAAGAAGATGGCGCTCGAGCTGTTCAAGCCGTTCATCTACGCGCGGCTGGATGCCAAGGGTCTGTCGATGACCCTGAAGCAGGCCAAGAAGTGGGTCGAAAAGGAACGCAAGGAAGTCTGGGACATCCTGGACGAGGTGATCCGCGAACACCCGGTCATGCTCAACCGTGCGCCCACGCTGCACCGCCTGGGCATCCAGGCGTTCGAACCCGTGCTGATCGAAGGCAAGGCGATCCAGCTGCACCCGCTCGTCTGCTCGGCCTTCAACGCCGACTTCGACGGTGACCAGATGGCCGTCCACGTGCCGCTTTCGCTGGAAGCCCAGCTGGAAGCGCGCGTGCTGATGATGTCCACCAACAACATCCTCAGCCCCGCCAACGGCAAGCCGATCATCGTGCCTTCGCAGGACATGGTGCTGGGCCTCTATTACCTGTCGATGGACCGCAAGGGCGAGCCCGGTGAAGGCATGCTGCTGGCCGACATGGCCGAAGTGCATCAGGCGCTGAACGCCGGCGCGGTCACCATGCACTCGAAGATCACCGCGCGCGTGCCGCAGACCGACGAGAACGGCCAGCAGTACCTGAAGCGCTTCGAGACGACTCCGGGCCGCATGCTGATCGGCGAATGCCTGCCCAAGAGCCACACCGTGCCCTTCGAGCTGGTCAACCGCCTGCTCACCAAGAAGGAAATCGCGGACGTCATCGACCAGGTCTATCGCCACACCGGCCAGAAGGAGACCGTGCTGTTCGCCGACGCGATCATGGCGCTGGGCTTCCGCAACGCGTTCAAGGCGGGCATCTCGTTCGGCAAGGACGACATGATCATCCCGGCGAGCAAGGACGCGCTGGTGGCCGAGACCAAGGAACTGGTCGCTGATTACGAGCAGCAGTACCAGGACGGCCTGATCACCCAGCAGGAAAAGTACAACAAGGTGATCGACGCCTGGAGCCGCTGCGGCGACCAGGTGGCCGCCGCCATGATGGACGAGATCCGCGCGACCCCGGTGGACGAGCACGGCCGGGAAAAGCCGGTCAACTCGATCTACATGATGTCGCACTCGGGCGCCCGTGGTTCGCCAACCCAGATGAAGCAGCTGGCGGGCATGCGCGGCCTGATGGCCAAGCCTTCGGGCGAGATCATCGAGACGCCGATCATCTCGAACTTCAAGGAAGGCCTGACCGTCCTTGAATACTTCAACTCCACCCACGGCGCCCGCAAGGGTCTGGCCGACACCGCGCTCAAGACGGCGAACTCGGGTTACCTGACCCGCCGCCTGGTCGACGTGTCGCAGGACTGCGTCGTCACCATCGACGATTGCGGCACCGAACGGGCGCTGGAAATGCGTGCGATCGTGCAGGGCGGTTCGACGATCGCCTCGCTGGGCGAGCGCATCCTCGGCCGTACGCTGGCGGAAGACCTGGTCGAGGCCAAGACCGGCGCGGTCATCGTTGAGAAGGGCACCCTGCTCGACGAACCGACCGTGGCCCGCATCGAGGCGGCGGGCGTGCAATCCGCACGCATCCGTTCGCCGCTGATCTGCGAAGCCCAGCAGGGCGTCTGCGGCACCTGCTATGGCCGTGACCTCGCGCGCGGTACGCCGGTGAACATCGGTGAAGCGGTCGGCGTCATCGCCGCGCAGTCGATCGGTGAACCCGGCACGCAGCTGACCATGCGTACGTTCCACATCGGTGGTGCGGCGCAGGTGAACGAGCAGTCGAACCTCGAAGCGCTGTGCGACGGTACCGTGGAATACCGCGATATCCCGACCATCATGGACAGCCGCGGGCGTCGCCTGTCGCTGGCCCGCAATGGCGAGATCGCGGTGATCGACACCGACGGCCGCGAACGCGCGGTGCACCGCGTGCCTTACGGTACGCACCTGCTGAACGAAAACGGCGCGACCATCGCGCAGGGCGATCGCCTGGCGGAATGGGACCCGTTCACCACGCCGGTGATCACCGAAAAGCCGGGTATCGTCCGCTACCAGGACCTGATCGACGGCCGCACGCTGACCGAACAGGTCGACGACGCGACCGGCATCGCCCAGCGCGTGGTGACCGAAAACCGCGCCGGTGGCCGTGGCAAGAAGGAAGACCTGCGTCCGCGCCTGACCCTGCTCGACGACAACTCGGGCGAGGCCGCGCGCTATCTGCTGGCGCCGGGCACAACCCTGTCGGTCGAAGACGGTCAGGAAGTGAAGGCGGGTGACATTCTCGCCCGTGCCTCGCGCGAAGCCGCCAAGACCCGCGACATCACCGGCGGTCTGCCGCGCGTTGCCGAACTGTTCGAAGCCCGCAAGCCGAAGGACAATTCGATCATCGCCAAGATCGCCGGCCGCGTGGAATTCGTCCGTGACTACAAGGCCAAGCGCAAGATCGCGATCATCCCGGAAGAGGGTGATCCGGTGGAGTACCTGGTGCCGAAGAGCCGCGTGATCGACGTCCAGGAAGGCGACTACGTCAAGAAGGGCGACAACCTGATCTCCGGTTCGCCGGACCCGCACGACATTCTCGAGGTCATGGGCGTCGAAGCCCTGGCCGAGTACCTCGTGGCGGAAATCCAGGAAGTCTACCGCTTGCAGGGCGTGAAGATCAACGACAAGCACATCGAGGTGATCGTTCGCCAGATGCTGCAGAAGGTCGAGATCACCGACGGTGGCGACACCACCCTGCTGCCGGGCGAACAGGTTGACCTCGAGGAGATGAACGACACCAACAGCAAGCTGGAAGCGGGCCTGCGCCCGGCCGAAGGCAAGCCGGTGCTGCTCGGCATCACCAAGGCTTCGCTGCAGACGCGTTCGTTCATCTCGGCCGCGTCGTTCCAGGAAACCACCCGCGTGCTCACGCAGGCGGCCGTGGAAGGCAAGAAGGACTCGCTGATCGGCCTCAAGGAAAACGTGATCGTCGGCCGACTCATCCCCGCCGGTACCGGTGCGGGCATGAACCGCCTGCGTGTCGCCGCTTCCAGCCGCGATGCCGCGCTGCGCGCCTCCTACCGCAAGCTGCAGGAATCGCTGATCGCTCCGGCGACGGCGGCCGAAGAGCACGCGGCCGAGCTGGCGCAGGGTCCGGAAGCGGCGATCGGTGACGATCCGCTGGCCGTGGTCGAGGGTGAAACCCACGGCACCGATGCCGATGCGGGTGACTACCTGATCGAAGGCGGCGACGAAGCGTAAAAACGGACATCGCCTAAGTCATTGAAAAAGCCCTGCCGGACTTGTTCGGCGGGGCTTTTTTGCGCGAAAGTTCTACGCATAAATAGGAAGCGGCGTTCTGATCGGACGTTAACCCGGATGAGGGACACTCTCAGCACAGTGAGAAGAACCGTGCGGAGACGATAGGATGATCAGTCACAAGGCGAGGCTTGGTGCGCGCCTGCTTGTGGGCTTGCTGCTTGCCGGCATCCTGATCGCCAGCGGCGTCGTCTATGCCGTCCGCCACGGCGGCCCGATTACCAAGCGGATCGCCCTGCAGGATGAACTTGTGGCCGATATCCTCCCGCCACCCGCTTTCGTCGTGGAATCCTATCTCCACGCCTCCCTGATCCTGCATGATCCTTCCCAGGCACCGGCCCAGTTGGCCGAGCTCAAGGAGGAGAAGGAACAGTTCATCGCCCGGCGCGCCTATTGGCGCTCCGCCCCCATTCCCGACACGATGCGCCCCGATCTTGACCAGACGATCGCCACCGCCGCGCATTTCTGGGACGTGATCGACACCAAGTTCCTGCCCGCCGTCGCGGCGGGTGATCAGGCCGCGATGAACGCTGTCTTCAACGATGAACTGACGCCTGCCTATGCCGCACAGCATGAACAGGTGGTCAAGCTGGTCGCTCTTTCCGCCAAGTTCCGGCAGGAAGCGAGCGACACCGATGCCACCCGGATCACTGCCGCGCTCGGCCTGCTCGTCGCGCTCGCTGCCGGGGTATTGGCCGCCATCCTGTTGATCGCCAAGGCTGCCGATCGCCTGGTGGTAAAGCCGCTGGTGGACACCGCCGATGCGATGAACATGATGGCCGGGGGTGACTATACCCATGCCGTCGAAGGCACCGAACGCCAGGATGAAGTGGGCCTGATGGCCCGCGCCATGGAAGTGTTCCGTGCCAACGGCATCGCCCGGCTGCAAGCCGCTGCCGACCAGGAAGCCGTGGTCATCGCGCTGGGCACCGGGCTGGACAAGCTGGCATCGAAGGACCTTGAACACCGGATCGAGCAGACCTTCCCCGAAGGGTACGAAGAACTGCGGCGCAACTACAACGCCGCTGTCGATTCCCTCGCGGCCGCCCTGCGCACGGTTCGCGTCGGCGCCGGCAGCGTGCGCTCCAGCATTGCAGAGATCCGCGCTGCCGCCGATGACCTTGCCCAGCGCAACGAACAGCAGGCCTCCCGCCTGGCCGACACTGCCGGCGCGATGAACGGCGTGACCGGGTCGATCCAGGAAACCGCCGGCAGCGCCATGCGGGTCGAAAAGGCCATCGCCGCCGCGCACCAGGAAGCCACCGAGGGCGGCGCCGTGGTCCAGCGCGCGGTGCAGGCCATGGCCGAGATCGAGAACTCCTCGGCCGAGATCGGCAAGATCATCGCCGTGATCGACGGGATCGCCTTCCAGACCAATCTTCTTGCGCTCAACGCCGGGGTGGAAGCGGCCCGGGCCGGGGATGCGGGCAAGGGCTTTGCCGTCGTTGCCAGCGAAGTGCGCGCACTCGCCCAGCGCAGCGCCGACGCCGCGCAGGAGATCAAGGCGCTGATCACCGCCAGCAGCGAGCATGTCGGCGCGGGCGTCGAACTGGTCGGTGAAACCGGATCGAAGCTGGTCGGCATCGTCAACCGCGTGGGCGAGATCACCGGTCTGATCGGAGAGATTGCGGGCGCGGCGCAGAGCCAGGCCGAAAACCTGCAGCAGGTGAACGTCGCGGTGGGGGAAATGGACCGGATGACGCAGCAGAACGCTGCGATGGTCGAACAGTCATCGGCCGCCGCACGCAGCCTGTCTGCCGAGGCGGAGCGACTGACCGAACTGGTCGCCAGCTTTCGCACCCGCAATGTCGACAACCGCCCGATGCGCGTGGCCAATCCGGAACGGCACCGGCGCAATTCCGCGCTGCAGGATGAATCCGGCCCGGTGCGGATGGCGCTCGCCAGCTAGGCCGAGCGCCATCGCCAGGCCTCAGCGCGGCTTGCGGTGTTCGCCCTTCACCCAGCGCACGGTGCCCGAACTGGCGCGCATCACCACCGATTCAGTGGTCATCACGCCGTTCTTGTGGATCTTCACGCCATCCAGCAGCGAACCATCGGTCACGCCGGTGGCGGCAAAGATGCAGTCGCCCTTGGCCAGTTCCTTCAGGTCATACTGCTTGTTCAGGTCGGTGATGCCCCATTTGCGCGCGCGGGCCTTCTCGTCCTCGTTGCGGAACAGCAGGCGGCCCTTGAACTGCCCGCCCACGCAGCGCAGCGCCGCTGCGGCCAGCACGCCCTCGGGCGCGCCGCCCGATCCCATGTACATGTCGACGCCGGTTTCCTCGTTGGTCACCGCGATCACGCCGGCCACGTCGCCGTCGGGGATCAGGTTGATGCCGCAGCCCAGCGCGCGCAGCTCGGCGATCAGGTCGGTGTGGCGCGGGCGGTCAAGCACGCAGACGATGATGTCGCCCGGTTCCACGCCCTTGGCCGCAGCCACCGCGCGCACGTTGTCGGAAACCGACTTGTCGAGATCGATGATCCCCTCGGGATAGCCGGGGCCGACGGCCATCTTGTCCATGTACACGTCGGGCGCGTTCAGCAGGCCGCCTTCCTCCGCCACGGCCAGCACCGCCAGTGCGTTCGGCCCGGCCTTGGCGGTGATGGTCGTTCCTTCCAGCGGATCGAGCGCGATGTCGATCTTCGGGCCCGTGCCCGGCGCGGCGCCAACCTTTTCGCCAATATAGAGCATCGGCGCTTCGTCGCGCTCGCCTTCGCCGATCACCACGGTGCCGTCCATCCACAGCTCGTTGAACGCGGCGCGCATTGCTTCCACGGCGGCGGCGTCGGCCGCCTTTTCGTCACCACGCCCGATCAGCTTGGAGGCGCCGATGGCGGCGGCCTCGGTCACGCGGACCATTTCCAGCACGAGGACGCGATCGAGGACTTGCGAAGCGGCGGGATTGTGGTTTGGTGCGGTCACGTTGACTCCAATGGCTGGCGGCGTGAAATAGGCCTGTGCAGACGTATGCGTGCCCTAACCCCATGACAGCCCGTTTGTCGAGAGCGGGGCACGGCCCAATCGCGTCCGGGGCGCTCGCAATCTGTCTGATCCTGTTCGCATTGGCCATGCCCGCGCAAACAAGGGCGGCCGAAACCACCTATCGTCTGCCCCAGCAGGGTGACACCGCAGAGACAGCGCCCCCCACCCAGGCCGATCTCGCCCAGCGCCTGCTCACCCCGCTGAAGCGTGAACGCTGCATCCCGTCGTCCGATGGGGAAACCATCGTGGTCTGCGGCAACAATGAAGAGAACGCGCGGCAGAAGCTGTCGGAGAACCACGAGCCGGACACATCGCGGCAAAGCGGCGACGGAACCCCGCGTGCGCCGAACGTATCGGGCCTGCGTGATTGCAGCCGCGGGTGCCTCGGCTTCGGCGGCGTGCCGCCACCGATGTATTACTTCGATATCACCAAGCTGCCGGAACCGCCTGCGGGCTCTGACGCGGACCGAATCGCCAAGGGCGAGATCCGCGCCCCCTAAGGCGCCGTTCCGCTCATTCTTCCAGCAGCGGCATCACCAGGGGCGGTTCGGCCAGGCTGGGTGATCCTTCCAGCAGGCGCAGCGCTTCGGCAATCCCGCTTTCGGGCCCCTCATGCGTGACCAGCGCCACCAGCACGCGCTCCTCGCCATTCACTTCCACCCGGCCCTTCTGGATCAGGCTTTCGATGGAAACGCCGGCATCGCGCATGGCCGCGGCGATTTCCGCCAGCGTACCCGGCCGGTCGGCCACGGTGAATCGCAGATAGGCCTTGCCCGTGCGGTGCCCGCTTTCGGCGGGGGCGGCCTGCGTCAGTTCCGCCGCGGGAATCGAGAACGGCGCACCGATATCGCCCCGTGCGATGTCGATCAGGTCTGCCACCACCGCGCTGGCGGTCGGCCCATCGCCGGCGCCCGCGCCCTGGAACAGCAGCCGGCCCACGAAGTTGCCTTCCGCCACCACGGCATTGGTCGCGCCGTCCACGTGGGCCAGCGGGTGGTCGCGATGCACCAGGTGCGGGTGCACGCGCTGGAACAGGCGATGGTTGCCCTGCGCATCCACTTCGGGCTCAGCCATGCCGATCAGGCGGATGTAGTATCCCAGCGCATCGGCCTGCGCGATGTCTGCGGCCAGCACGCGGCGGATGCCGGTTGCGGTCACGCCCTTGAAATCCACGGCGGTGCCGAATGCGATGGCAGACAGGATCGACAGCTTGTGCGCGGCGTCGATGCCGTCGATGTCGAAGGTCGGATCGCTCTCGGCATAGCCCTTGGCCTGCGCCTCGGCCAGCACGTCGGCAAAGTCGCGACCGGTGTCTTCCATGGTGGAGAGGATATAGTTGCAGGTGCCGTTCAGGATGCCATAGACGCGCTTGATCTCGTTGGCCGCTGCGCCTTCCTTCAGGCCCTTGATCACCGGGATGCCCCCGGCCACCGCGGCTTCGAACTTGAACGCCACCTTCGCCGCCTCGGCCTTGGCCGAAAGCTCAAGTCCATGGTGCGCGATCATCGCCTTGTTTGCAGTCACCAGCGCCTTGCCGGCTTCGAACGTGGTGCGCGCCAGCGCAAGCGCCGGGCCATCGGCTCCGCCCACCAGCTCCACCACCACGTCCACGTCGGGCCGTTCGCCCAGGATCACCATGTCGTCTTCCCAGGCATAGCCGGAAAGGTCGACCCCGCGGTCCTTGCTGCGGTTGCGCGCGCTGATCGCGGTGATCTGGATCGGGCGTCCCGCCCGCCGGGCAATCAGGCTGGCATTCGCCTCGATCAGGCGAATCACGCCGCCGCCCACGGTTCCCAGCCCGGCCAGCGCGATGCGCAATGGTTCGCTCATGATCACCCCGTCCCGCCGCACACGCGGCGCTGCAATATGGTCGCCGGCCCGTGCGCCGGCGGAATCGTGCGCGCCTTAGGCGGATGCGCGCGGAGCCGCAACCGTCCGAAGTCACGATGCCGGGTCAGAATGCGCTCTCAAGGCTGGGTGCGTGTCCGCGCACAGGGCCCCAGTTCGCGCACCACCTGTGCATAGTCCTCGGCCGCCACGCGGCGCAGCTGCGCACTGGGCGAGATGTTGGCCCGGTCGGGCAGGGTGGCCGGCAGAGAACAGGCCAGCCGGTACCACGCCAGGCTCTCGGGGGCGGGCGGACGCGCCGCCTGGTCCACGATCTCGCTGAACGACACGCCCCAGGTGGTGTCCATGCCGGGTCTGCGAAT
Source organism: Novosphingobium cyanobacteriorum (assembly GCF_029436685.1). Taxonomy (GTDB): domain Bacteria; phylum Pseudomonadota; class Alphaproteobacteria; order Sphingomonadales; family Sphingomonadaceae; genus Novosphingobium; species Novosphingobium cyanobacteriorum. The sequence goes on along the minus strand of NZ_JAROCY010000005.1, from coordinate 99,161 downwards.
GATCGAAAGCGAAACGGGCTTGCCGCCCTCGGTGGCGAAGAACAGCTGGGTCTCGCCTTCGCCGGCCAGGTTGCCCGGCACGTGCAGCGCTTCGCGCAGGGCGGTGATGTGCGGCGGCGCATCGGGCTGGACCATCTCGGTCAGGATGGCGCGCAGCTTCTGTTCCAGCTCGGCGCTCCATGGCAGCATCGCATCCGGCGCCACCAGCGCCAGGTCTGCTGGCTTGCCCGGCACGGTGCGCGCCAGCACCAGCACCGGCAGCTTGTTCAGCTTGGGCGGCTTGCCCTTCGCGTCGAGCGGGACATCCGCCAGGAATCGCACCGATTCGCCGGTCGCGGGGCCGATCAGCAGCGCCTGCGTCGTCGCTTCTATATAAAAGCGGACCCTGCCCGGTGCGATGCCGGGCGAATCCGCAGGTTTCAGGCGGGATGCTTTGCGCACCTGCACCTTGGCCACGAAATCTGCCGGAAGGGCCAGGTCCACCAGGTCGGCATAGGTAAGCGGGCTGGCAGCCGGCGCAACGGCGCCAGCGGTGCGAATCGGTGCCGCCTGCGGTTGCGCCTTCGCGTCCCCTGTTGACACCCCGACAAGCCCGAAGGCGCAGATCATTGCTGCAACTGGAAAAAATGGCAGGCGGATCATTCTCTCGGACCTTCGCAAATCGGGAATATGAAACATCGCGCAATTCAGCCGTTTCAGCCAGCGCAACCGTGAATCAGTCATTAATGGATAAAGCATTTGCGCACCCCAATCCTTGGCGTTAAAGCTTGCCGCCATTCGGGCAATCCAAAAACAATCGCCCGAAACAGCCGCCGCCGGGACCCTTGCGCCCGATGTCGGCGGACCGGGTTGCCGGCAGGGTGGATTGAAATCGCTGGATTGGCCTTTCGTGCGGGACGGTGATCCTGCACGTGGCTCCGTCATGATCTGCGCCAACCCGGCGTGGGGCAGGGCGGAAGATCAGGAGTTATGGAGCTGAATGGCATACGCTGACCAACAGATGAGCGGTAACAAGATCACCGCGCTCATCGTCGTTGCGATTCTTCATGTCGTCGTCGGCTATGCGCTGGTCACTGGCCTCGCGTACTCGGCCTTCAAGAAGATCAAAGAGGTGACCACCGCGGTCAAGATCGACGAGGATAAGCCGCCGCCACCGCCGCCGCCGCCGCCGCCGAAGGATGCGCCGCCGCCGCCGCCGATCGTGGCGCCGCCGCCGCCGATCAGCTTCAACGCGCCGGCTCCGCAGCTGCAGACCGTGACGGAAGCGCCGCCGCCTGCGCCGCCGCCGCCCGTGGTCGTGCTGCCGCCGCCGCCGGCTGCACCGCCGCCGCCGCCGCCGCCGCCGACCCCGTTCCAGCCCAAGGGCCGGCCGGGCGAGTGGGTGACGACCAACGACTACCCGTCGCGTGCGCTGCGTGAAGAACGCGAAGGCGTGACCGGTTTCCGCCTGGACTTCGACGCCACTGGCAAGCCGTCCAACTGTTCTATCACCCGTTCGAGCGGCAGCCCCGATCTCGACGAGGCGACCTGCTCCAACCTGATGCGCCGCGCGCGCTTCAAGCCGGGCATGCAGAACGGCCAGCCGGTTGCCGGGTCCTATTCCAGCTCGGTCCGCTGGGTCATTCCGAAGGATTGATCCCGGGCCGTGCCTGGCGGCACGTCACACCTTTCACGCACTTTGCACTTTTTTGAATTCTTGAGAGGAAGATCCGAATGCTTATCCAGACGCTCGCCGCGGCCGCGACCACTGCCGCGCCGCAGAACAAGTTCGGCTTCGTCGAAGCCCTTCAGGCCGGTGGTTTCATTTCCTACGCCACCGTCATCATCCTCGGCATCATGTCGTTCGGTTCGTTCTTCATCCTGTTCACCAAGTTCTTTGAACAGTCGAAGATCATGAACCAGTACAAGAACAACGTCGCCAACTTCTGGCGCGCGCCCACCCTCAAGGAAGGCGCTGCCAAGCTCGAGAAGAACTCGGCCTGGCGCCAGATCGTCGACGACGGCATCGCCGCCGAAGACCAGGTGTCGAAGATGGACGCCACCGAAGCGCACGATTGGACCCACGGTTCGCTCGCCCGCTCGGAAGCCTCGATCAACGCCAAGCTCGCCAGCGGCCTGCCGTTCCTCGCCACCGTGGGCGCCACCTCGCCGTTCATCGGTCTGTTCGGTACCGTGGTCGGCATCTACCGCGCGCTGATCGCCATCGGTCTGGCCGGTTCGGCCTCGATCGACAAGGTCGCCGGCCCGGTCGGTGAAGCTCTGATCATGACCGCGCTCGGTCTGCTCGTCGCGGTTCCCGCGGTGCTCGCCTACAACTACCTGCAGGCCCGCAACAAGCGCATTGCCGAACTGCTGACCGGTTTCAGCACCGACGTGCTCGCCAACCTCGCCTCGAAGGGCGTGGTGAAGCCTGCCGTCCCGGCTGCTGCCGCTGCGAAGCCGGCTGCTCCGGCTCCGGCCAAGAAGTAAGCTGTAACCCTGGGACCGGCGGGTTCTCCGTCGGTCCCGGTTTCCGGAAACGCGGGTCTTTGCCGGGGAATGGAATTCCCTGCTCCCCGGCCCTCCCGCGGCTCAGATCGGATAGGATGTAACCAATGGCAATGTCTGTAGGCGGCGGCGGAGAAGAACGCCCGATGTCGGACATCAATACCACGCCGCTCGTGGACGTGATGCTCGTGCTGCTGATCATCTTCCTCATCGCGGTCCCGGTTGCGATCCAGACCATCGAAAAGCTGAAGGTCCCCGTCCTCGCTTCTGAAGAGACGCAGGACAAGGTGGAAAACCTGCTGCTGGCCGTGGTTTCGACCGATGCCGCCGGCCGCAGCCCCGGCCAGCCGGGGTATGAAGGCTCCTCGCCCAACGGCGAATGCCGCGTCTACCTCAACAACATCACGCCGGTGGACAACACCGAACTCGCCAAGCAGGCTTTCGATCGTCTCGACGCGATCGTGAAGCGTGAAGGCGGCGCCACGAACATGGACCCGGACAAGATCCCCGAAGTCCACATCCGCGGTGACGTGCACGTGCCGTGGCGTTGCGTGGCCGGTGCGATCTACAACGTGCAGATCGCCGGCTATCCCAAGGTAGGCTTCATCTCCACCCCGGTGGACCCGAACGGCTGAGCCAGGCGCCGGGCTGAGACACGCCCGGCGACCGACGATCGAACAGGAGTACTCCCCATGGCAATGAGCGGCGGCAAGGACGACGGCTCGCCGATGATGGAAATGAACACGACGCCGTTGATCGACGTCATGCTCGTTCTCCTCATCATGTTCATCATCACCATCCCCGTTGCCACCCACTCGGTGAACGTGAATCTTCCGCAGGCGACGCCTCCGAAGAACGACGTGAAGATCGATCCGGTGAAGAACAAGCTGGGCCTCACCGCCCAGAACCAGATCGTCTGGAACGGCTCGGCGATCACGCCCGGCAACCTCCAGTCGCTGCTGAAGGCAACGAAGTCGATGAAGCCGGAGCCGGAACTGCAGTTCCAGCCCGATGCCTATGCGAACTACGAAATGGCGAACTACGTCCTGAAGATCATCACCGATTCGAAGGTCAGCAAGTTCGGCTTCGTCGGCAACGAGAACTACGCCGTCTTCGGCAAGTGATCGTCTGATCCGCAAGGGCCATTGATGGCAGGAAAAAGGGGCGGTGCAGACCGCCCCTTTTTTCGTGCCGCTCAACCCCTGAAAATGCGGTCTCAACCGCTCTCAGTCGATCTCAACCCCCTCTCAATCCGTTTCAACCCCCTGTCAATTCACGCGTCCGAAGGCCGCATCGCAGCCGCCGCCAGCCCTTCCGCCTCGGCCAGCAGCTCGTCGTCGGCCGCGCCGGCGGGCAGCGTTTCGCGCCCGATCATCACCATCACCGGCACCGCCAGCGGCGTCACCCGGTCCAGCTCCACATGCACCAGCCGCCGCTGCGCCCGCTCCAGCACATCGGCCAGCCGCGCAAGGTCGGTCATCCGCGTCCGCGCATCCGCCCAGGCCGCCTCGATCAGCAGGTGGTCGGGCTCATGCTTGCGCAGCACGTCATAGATCAGATCGGTGGAGAAGGTGACCTGCCGCCCGCTCTTGCGCTTGCCCGGATGCTGGCGCTCCACCAGTCCGCCGATCACCGCCACTTCGCGGAAGGCGCGGCGCAGAAGGTAGGAATCCTGCACCCATTCCACGAACTCGTGGGTCAGGATCTCGGGCGAAAGCAGCCGCGCTGGATCCTCGATCCGCCGCAGGCCCCATACCCCCAATGAATAGTCATTGGCGACAAAGCCCATCGGGGAAAGGCCGGCATCCGCCATGCGCCGGGTGATCAGCATGCCCAGGGACTGGTTCGCGTTCCACCCCTCGAAGGTATAGAGCACGCTGTAATGCTTCTCGCGATGCGGGAAGCTCTCCACCAGCAGCTCGCCCGGCTGCGGCAGGCGGCTTCGCCAGTCCTGCACCTCAAGCCATTCCCGCACATCGTCGGGAAAGCGTGCCCAGCCCGCACGATCGGCCAGCATCGCCTGCACCCGGTCTGCCAGATGGGTGGTCAACGGCATGCGGGCGCCCATGTAACTGGGAATCTGCCCGGCGGATTTTGCAGCCTTCACAACGAGTTCCAGATCGCGAACGCCCTCCACTTCAAGGTCCAGCCCGGCGAACCGGAAGGTATCGCCCGGCCGCAGCGATGCGCCGAAGTTCTCCTCCACCTTGCCCAGCGAACGCCCGTTGCGGAAACGCACTTCCAGCATTTCGGCATCGACAATGATCCCGGCATTCAGCCGGTGCCGCGCCGCCTGCTCCGGGTGCGCCAGCCGCCACACGCCCGCCTTGTCGCGCACGATCCGCCGGAACCGGTCATAGGCGCGCAGCGAGTAGCCACCCGTCGCCACGAACTCCAGCACCCGAGTCCACCCGGCTTCGTCCAGCCAGCTGTAGGCGAGCGAGGAGCGCACTTCGGCCAGCAGCGCCTTCTCCTCGAACGGCCCGGCGCAGGCGCAGGCCATCACGTGCTGCGCCAGCACGTCGAGCGCGCCGGGGCGGAAGTCCTCGCCATCGCGCCGCCCTTCGTCCACCGCGTCCTTGGCCGCCATCGCCTCAAGGAATTCGAAGCGGTTGCCCGGCACCAGCAGCGCGCGCGAAGGCATGTCGAGCCGGTGGTTGGCGCGCCCGATCCGTTGCAGCAGGCGCGATGAACCCTTCGGCGCGCCCATCTGCACCACCAGGTCGATATCGCCCCAATCCACGCCCAGATCGAGGCTGGCGGTGCAGACCAGTGCCCGCAGTTCGCCCCGGGCCATCGCGCCCTCGACCTTGCGCCGCGCCTCCTTCGACAGCGAGCCGTGGTGGATGCCGATCGGCAGCTTGTCGTCATTCACGTCCCACAGCAGCTGGAAGATGTACTCCGCCAGGAAGCGGGTATTGGTGAAGACCAGTGTGGTGCGGTTGGCGCGGATCAGGTCATAGATCTGCGGCACGGCCCAGGCGGCGGCATGACCGCCCCACGGCACGCGCTCCTCCTGCGGCAGCAGCAGCTCCACCTCGGGCGGGGCGCCGGGCTCGCCTTCGACCAGCGCAACGCTGTCAACATCCCCCCACGGCGCCAGCCAGCCGCGAAACGCCTCGGGATCGGCCACGGTGGCGGAAAGCGCGGCACGCTGCATGGCGGGGGCCAAGGCCTGCAGCCGCGCCAGCGAAAGCGCCAGCAGGTCCCCACGCTTGCCGGTGGCAAAGGCATGCACTTCGTCGATCACCACGCGCTTCAACGTGGCGAACAGCTCCGTGCTTTCGGGATAGCTGAGCAGCAGCGAAAGCGATTCGGGGGTTGTCAGCAGCACATGCGGCGGGCGGGCGCGCTGCCGCGCCTTGCGGTCAGACGGGGTATCGCCACTGCGCGTCTCCACCCGGATCGGCAGGCCGATGTCCTCGATCGGGGTCAGCAGGTTGCGCTGCACATCATGCGCCAGCGCCTTCAGCGGGGAGACATAGAGCGTGTGCAGGCCTTCGGGGGCGGCGGCGCCATGCAGCAGCGAAGGCGCGAAATCGGCCAGAGTCGGCAGGAATCCCGCCAGAGTCTTGCCCGCCCCGGTATCGGCCACCAGCAGGGCGTGCTTTCCCGCCCGCGCGGCGGCGAGCATGCCCAGCTGGTGCCGCCTTGCACGCCAGCCCCGCCCGGCGAACCAGTCTTCGATCTCGGCAGGGAGGGCAGGGTCGATCATCGCGTGTGGTGTAACGCGCAAGGCGGCGGAACGCACCCGCCGTATGGGGCACGACCAGACGCCCCAGCCCCGCGACAGGCATCCGGACCCCGACCTGGGCTGCTCCGTTGATTGCACGAGCGCCGGCGGGATCTTCCTCCCCGTCGGCGCGCCCCCATACAATTCCCCGCATTTTCCAGTACAAGGAGAGAGCCATGGACGACCGCAACGATCGGGACCGCTTCGACAGGGATCGCTTTGACAGAGATGGGTACCATCGCAGCCGGGACTACCGCGAACGCTATGGCCACGATCGGTCCGGCGAGCAACGGCCGGCCTGGCGCGGCGAAGGCCGGGACTACCAGAGCAATGAGCGCGCGGACGAGAGCCGCAGTGACTACGGCAACCGCGACTATCGCGGCCACAGCCAGTCCCGCGACGACTGGTCGATCGGCAACACCGACCGCAATCGCTATGGCCGGGAGACCGACCGGAGCCGTGAGACCTCGATGAGGACCAGCGCCGGTTATACCGGCGACTATCGCGGCGGTTACGGCGCTGCATCGCAGACCGGCGACTACTTTGGTGTCGGCGATTTCGGGTCGGGCAGCCATGCCTGGGATCGTGGAAACAGCGGATCGCGAGGCTATTCGGCCTATGGTGGCGGCAGCGGCGGGCAGACCGTGCAGCGCGACAACCGCCAGTGGGGCGATCGCCAGATGGGTGGCTCCTACCAGCCCGGCGAAGGCTATGCCCGCGACGACAACCAGCGCGGCTTCATCGAACGCGCCACCGACGAAGTGATGAGCTGGTGGGGCGACGAGGACGCCGCCCGCCGCCGTGAGCAGGATCATGCCGGGAAGGGGCCTTCGGATTACACCCGGTCTGACGAGCGTATCCGTGAGGATGCCAACGACCGCCTGACCGATGATTGGCGGGTCGACGCCCGCAGCATCAGCGTGACGGTGAACGATGGTGAGGTGACATTGAACGGCAGTGTGCCGAGCCGGCAGGAAAAGCACCGCGCCGAGGAATGCGTGGAACGCGTTTCCGGGGTGAAGCACGTGCAGAACAACCTGCGGGTGACCGGTGGCGATCGTGCCTCCACCACGGGCAATACGATGGGCGCCGGTTCATCATCGCCATCGCCGCTGGGCCAGACCGCGCTGCCCGGCAGCCAGTCAGGCGTGCCTGCCACCACGGGTGAGCCGGGCTATCAGAGCGAGCTGCAGTCTCGCAGCGATGCGAACCGCACCGGCAAGACGGCCGATGGCGCGCAGTCCGGCAGCACAACGTCCGGCAGCACCACTGGCGGGCGGGCGTAAACCCTCAACCACGGGGCCGTTGCCCCCAATCCACGGCCCCATGGGTTGGTGCCCCGCCGGATCGGCGGGGCGCCTTCCTGTTTGCGATCAGTGGCCGGCCTGCGGGCCGCGCTCCAGCCCGGAAGCCTCAAGCTGGGCGTCGATCTGCGTCATCAGCCGCTCCAGGCCTTCTTCCGAGTAGCTTTCGGCACGCGCCACCAGCACGTCCTGCGTGTTGGATGCGCGCAGCAGCCACCAGCCATCGGGCGTGTTGACGCGCGCGCCGTCGGTGTCGTTCACTTCGGCCCCATCGGCCTGCAGGCGCGCCTTCACTTCATCGATCACCGCGAACTTGCGGCTTTCATCCACCTGAAAGCGCAGTTCGGGCGTGTTGATCATCGCCGGCATCGCGCCACGCAGGGCTGTTACGGACTTGCCGAGGCGCACGGACGCGGCAATCAGCCGAATCGCAGCATAAAGCGCATCGTCAAAACCGTAATATTCGTGCGCGAAGAAGACGTGGCCGCTCATTTCACCGGCCAAGGGGCTGCCCGTTTCCTTCATTTTGGATTTGATCAGGGAGTGCCCGGTCTTCCACATCAGCGGCGTGCCACCCAGTTCGCTGACCCGGTCAAACAGGGCCCGGCTGGCCTTAACGTCGGCAATAATGGTCTGGCCCGGAACGATTTTCAGCAAATCCTCGGCATAGATCATCAGCAGCTGATCGCCCCAGATGATGCGGCCTTCGCCATCGATGGCACCGATCCGGTCACCATCGCCGTCAAAAGCAATTCCGAAGTCGAGGTTTCCGGAAGCGACAGCTTCCCGCAGATCGACAAGGTTTTTCTCTTCCGTCGGATCAGGATGGTGGTTTGGAAAATGCCCGTCGACTTCGGTAAACAGCAGGGTGTGCTTTCCGGGCAGCAGCGCGGTGAGCTTTTCCACGACCGGGCCGGCGGCGCCGTTGCCGGCATCCCACGCGATGGACAGGCCTTCGAGTTCGGCCGGGGCGATGCCGTCCAGGCCCTTCACCAGGCGGGCGACGTACTCGTCCATGATGTCGACGGATTCGGATGTGCCGTTGCCGGATTCCCAGTCACCGCTTCCGGCGAGGACGCCGAGATCGAGTATGTCTGGACCGAAGAACGGACGCCCCTGAAATACCATCTTGAAGCCATTGTAATTGGCGGGATTGTGGCTGCCAGTTATCTGTATGCCGCCATCCACTTCTGGCATTGAAGCCGCTGCGTAGTACAGCATCGGCGTAGGGCCGAGGCCGATCCGCACCACGTCGATCCCGCTGGCGTTCAATCCTTCCACCAATGCGTGTTCCAGCACGGGCGAGCTGACGCGGCCGTCATAGCCGACGGCCACCTTCTTGCCGCCCGCACGTGCGATGCGGGTGCCGAAGCCGCGGCCAATGGCGCGGGCATCGTCGGGGCCAAGCGTTTCGCCGATCACGCCGCGGATATCGTATTCGCGCAGCACGGTGGGGTGGAACGTGTGGGTCATCGCGGAACAGGTCCTTCGTTATGCAAGGGGCCGGAACGCGTTGGGCGCGCGCCGGCTCGGCTGATCTGCCCTTCAGGCGCCGCGGCTTGTGGCGCTGCGGCTTTTCTCTCCCAGTCGCGCGAGCAGGATATCCCGCGCGGCATTGGCTTCGTGCACCGCTTCGGACGTACCGCCCCTGTCCGGGTGGACCCGTGCGATAAGCTTGCGGTGGGCATCGACGATTTCGTCACGCCCGGCAGCCGGAGCTACCCCCAGAAGGTTGCGCGCACGTTGCTCCGCGACCGAACGGGCATCGGAGCGAAACAGTTCCCACGGCCACTTGCCCGTAAGCAGGCGGACGGCGAGGCTGGCCAGCAGCGCAAGTTCCAGCAGTTTCAGGATCATGCCGCTCCTTCAAGCGCAAGCTGGCCCGATCCGGACGTTGGCACCGGCAGGTTCAGGCCGGCCACCAGCGTGCGCAGTTCCTGCCGCGCGACGAGGTGACTGGTGCCGAGTTCGCCAAGGTGCCCCTTGTCCAGCAGGGTGAGGCCGCTGGGAAACAGCTCGCGATAGATCACGCGTTCCGAAAGGCCGCTGGCGATGCGGAAACCCACGCGCTTTGAAAGCTCTGTCAGCGCCTGGTCGATGCGCCGCTGGTTGCGCGCTTCGGTATAGCCGGTGCGGTTGCGCACCACGACCCAGTCCATCTCTCGCCGCGCATCCTTGATCGTGGCCATCGCCCGCTTCTTGCGCGCTTCCCAGATCAACTCGGCATAGAACGACAGGCGGCGCACCTTGAAGGTTTCGGCATCCACTTGTCCGATCAGGTCAAAATCGACGAAACTGTCGTTCAGCGGGGTGACCAGCGTATCGGCGCGGGTGGCGACATGGCGGGCCAGCGGATCGTCGCGGCCGGGGGTGTCGAACACGATGAAGTCGTGCCCCTGGCCCAGCTGCTCGGTCAGTTCGTCCAGCGCCTCGATGCTGTCATGCCCATAGACGCCGAAGCTGGCGCTGGGCAGCGCGATTTGGCGCCGCTTCATGGTTTCGGCACGGTTCTCGAAATAGCGGTGCAGCGTGCGCTGGCGGGAATCGAGATCGATCGCGGCAACGCGCGCGCCCTGGTATGCCAGAGCCACGGCGACGTGGACCGCCGTGGTCGATTTGCCGGTGCCGCCCTTTTCGTTGGCGAAGACGATGCGGTGTGGTCCGGTCGACACAGGGCTTTCTCTCTCAACGCGTTGCTTTAACCGAGCGCTTGATGCCCGGGGGATCGGGGGCTAGGGGCGGGCCCTTGTCCTGACATTGGCTTAAAGGAGCGGCTTGCGCCGTGCAAACCATCTCTCGCCTTGATGCGCTGCGCAATGCGGTGGATGGGTTCAAATCCGGGGGAAAAACCCTCGCGCTCGTCCCCACCATGGGCGCGCTGCACGAAGGGCACCTGACACTGGTGCGCGAGGCGAAGGCGCGGGCCGACCATGTGGCGGTATCGATCTTCGTCAATCCGCTGCAGTTCGCACCGGGCGAGGACCTCGATGCCTATCCGCGCCGGCTGGCGCAGGATGCCGCGCTGCTGGAGGCGGAAGGCGTGGACCTGCTGTGGGCACCGACGGTGGATGTGATGTATCCTTCGGGGTTCGCCACCACGGTTTCGGTCGGCGGGCTGGATGCGGTGCTGTGTGGCGCGGCGCGGCCGGGGCACTTCGATGGCGTGGCCACGGTGGTGGGCAAGCTGTTCAACCAGGTTCGCCCGGATATCGCGGTGTTCGGGGAAAAGGATTGGCAGCAGCTGGCCATCATCCGCCGCATGGCGCGCGATCTCGATCTGGTGGCACCCCATGCCGATGCGATCGTGGGCGTGCCCACGGTGCGCGAGGCCGACGGGCTGGCGATGAGCAGCCGCAACCAGTACCTGACCGCAGCGCAGCGCGCACAGGCCGCTTCGCTCTCGCGCGCCATGCGCCATGCCATCGCGCAACTGCAGCAGGGCGAGGTGGCGGGGCCGGTGCTGGCCGGGCTGACCGCCGAGATCATCGCCGGGGGCTTTGCCAGCGTCGATTATGCGGACCTGCGCGATGCGGCGACGCTGGAAGCGATGGACCGGCTCGATGGCCGGGCGGCGCGGCTGTTGGTGGCGGCGCGCATCGGATCGGCGCGGTTGATCGACAACATGCCGGCCTGAGGCTGGCCGATCTACAGGCGGATCACGCCCCGGCGTGGATGCGCACGGTGGCTTCGGTCACATAGGGCACCGGCTGGCCGCGCTCGTCCTGCAAGGGGCCGGTGCGAAAGATCGTCCGCGCCTTGCAAATTGCCCGGGCGAGATCGGCCTGGGATTCGTCCTTCGCGCCGCATTGCGTCACCGCGCCCTTCCGGCTGACCTGCAGCACCATGCGCACGTCGGTCAGTGGCGGGGTATCGGCGGCAGGGGCGACGCGCACGTCGTAGTCAGGGCCGGGCTGAACCGCCGCCACCTTGTCGGCATCGGGGCTGCCGGGAACCCACAGCCGCACCGTGGTGGTCACCTGCGCATGCGCGGGCGCGCCATCCAGCAGGCGGGCGGCGAAGTAGCGCTTGCGCATGGCGATCTCGCAGATGCTGTTGCCGAGTGAGGCATCACCCACCACCGCCGCCACGCGACAGCCGATGGGACGGCCATAGGGATCGACGCGGATTTCGATCGTGGCCGCGGCGGACTTGCCCGTGGTCAGCGCTTCGGCGGGGTATTCCTCGGCCGTGACCAGCCCGGGCAGGTCTGACTGGGCCATGCCGGGCGTGGCAAGCGCGGTGGCGGCAGCAAGAGCGGGCAGCAGCAGGGGCATGGCGTTCTCTCCTCTCGCGGGCGGAGAGAATACGCCCAATGGGCCGAAGTACGCCAGTGTTACATTTTCATGTCACATCCATATCACCGAATTACAGCAGCTTGCCCTGCGCCGAGGTTTCCTCCTGCGGCGAATCATCGGGCGCAACTTCGTGCATCTCGGCATCGGGAAAGGGGCATTGCAGCGCGGCGGCCCGTTCCAGCGGCGCGGAAAGCCAGCGGTCGCAATCCGCACCGGGCCGCAGCATCACCGGCATCGCCTTGGGATGCACCGCCCCCACCGTCATGTTCGCCTCGCAGGTCAGGAACGCGAAGCGCGCACCCTCGGGTGTCGGTCGCCACAGCCCGGCGAAGGCGAACAGCGGCGCATCGCGCATCGTGAACCAGTGCTTGCGCTTGCGCCCGGTGGCGGGATCGGGGGTCAGCGACCATTCGGAAAACTCGGTCACCGGCACCAGGCAGCGCCGCGCCGGATCGGCCAGCGCCCCGCGCCACATCGGCGAATCGAGATTGCGGATATTGGTCACCGGCCGCTTCACCTGCCCAAACGGCGGCCAGCCCCAGCGCATCATGTCCAGCCGCCGCGCGCCGTCCTGAGCCACCACCACCGGGGCCATCTGGTCTGGGAAGATCTCGTGAAACGGCGGCAGGTTGCGCCCTGCGGTATCCGCGGCAAACAGCTGCGCGATTGCTTGCGCGTTGCCGGTCATGCGATACAAGTTGCACATAGAAACGCGAAGCCTTTCGGAGAGCACGCCATGGCCACCAGCATGCGCCCCAATATCGAATGCAGCGACGCCGAATGGCAGGCGCGGCAGAAACTGGCCGCATGCTATCGCATCTTTGACCTGATGGGATGGTCCGAATCGGTCTACAACCACATTTCGCTGCGCGTGCCCGATGAAGAGAACGCCTTCCTGATCAATCCCTTCGGCCTGCTCTACAGCGAAGTCTGCGCCAGCAACCTGGTGAAGATCGACATCGACGGCAACAAGCTGGACGGCAGCCCCCACGCGGTGAACAAGGCCGGCTTCACCCAGCACGGCTATTTCCACCGCCACCTGCACTGGGCGCACGCCATCTGCCATGTCCACACCACGGCGACGATGGCGGTATGCAGCCTCGAGGAGGGGCTGCTGCCGATCAACTTCTATGCCTGCAACTTCATCGGCCGCGTCGCGTATCATGATTTCGAAGGTGTCACCGTGCGCGCGGAAGAGGGCGAACGCCTGCTCAAGAACCTGGGAAACAAGAACATCCTGATGCTGCGCAACCATGGCCCGGTGGTGATGGCGCCCACGCTGGAAGGCATGTTCCTGCAGCAATGGGCGCTGCAGCGCGCCTGCGAGATCCAGATGGCCACGCTTTCCATGGGCCGCCCGCCCAGGTTCGTGCCCGAAGAGGTGATCGCCGTGCACCAGCGCGACCTGAAGGAAGCGACCCCGCCCGGCGGCGGCCCCGGCATGGGAGACTTTGCCGCATGGACCCGCCGCATCGACAAGATCGACCGCAGCTGGCGGGATTGAGCGGCAGACACCGCCGGGCTAGAGCGGGCGCACCATGGCCCGCCTGACCGTCAACAACCAGCCGCTCGAATTCCGCCTGGAAGACGATACGCCCCTGCTGTGGGCGGTCCGCGATGCGGCGAACCTCACCGGCACGAAGTACGGCTGCGGCACCGGCGAATGCGGCGCCTGCATGGTCATCGTCGACGGGCAGGCCATGCCCAGCTGCACGCTCTCGCTGGGCGAGGCCGAGGGGCGCAGCGTGACCACGATCGAAGGCCTTTCGCCCGATCGCACCCACCCGGTGCAGCAGGCGCTGGTGGCGGAACAGGCGATCCAGTGCGGGTTCTGCACGCCGGGGCTGGTGATGAACGCCGCCGCCCTGCTGGCGCGCAACGCCAATCCCACCGAGGCGGACATCGCCGCCGCGCTCACCAACATCTGCCGCTGCGGCGTCTATCCCCGCCTGATCCGCGCCATCCAGCGCGCCGGCCGTATCCTGCGCGGCGAGGAACGCGGCCTTCCCATGCCCGCCCCCGCCACATCGACCGCGCCGGGTCTTTAACTTGCATAGCGCCCATGGGGTGCTCGCAGAGTTCGCAGAGAAGAAGGGGAGGCCGCAGAGCGCTTTCTGCGGGCCGAAGGCCCTCCACCCGATGGCGCGCTTGCCCGTGAAGGGCCTGCCTGAGCAATCAGGTCATAACATCCCTGCGGTCTCTTTTCCCTCCGCGCCTCTGCGAGAAACAATACTCCTGAAGCTCTCAGAACTTCGCCCGGATCGTCAGCCGCGCATTCAGCGGCTTGCCCGTGGTGATGTTGTTGTCGGTGTGGGCCGAGGGGAAATAGTCGGTGTCGAACAGGTTCTCGACATTCAGCTGCAACGCGATCCTGTCAGACAGGTCATAGAACGCCGCTGCATCCACGCGGGTGAAGGCGGGCAGGCGCACTTTGTTGCTGATCGTGGTGTACATCGAAGACTGATGCGTCAGCCCCAGCCCGAGGCCGAACCGCTTGGTAAAGTCATAGCGCGTCCACGCCGAAGCCTGCATGTGCGGCAGCTGGGCCAGCGTGCTTCCGGCAGGAATTTTCGTACCGCCGCTGGTGATCGCCGAGCGGACCTCTCCCTCCTGCAACGCCAGGCCCAGGCTCGCCTGCCAATTGGCCATGATTCGCCCAGCGAGAGAGAACTCGACGCCCTGCGCACGGGTCCGTCCGGATTGCTGTACGTTGCCACTGTCGTCGGTGAAGCGCGTGTTGTCGCGCGTGAGGCGGTAGATCGCGCCGGTCAGCGCCAGCGCGGGGTTCACGTCCCACTTGAAGCCGGCTTCCACGTTCTCGAACTGCTCGGGATCGAGCGTCGCCTGCGTGGCGTCCAGCGATCCGAACTGGTCGCCCGACTGCGGCAGGAAGCTGCGGGTATAGCTGGCGTAGAACGACATCTCCTTGCGCGGCTTGAGGATGATGCCGCCGCGCGGAGACCACTTGTTGTCGGTGCGCGATGCGCCCGTGCCGTTCACCGCGCCATCGATGCTGAAGCGGTCATAGCGCACCCCGCCCACGATCTGCAGGAACGGCGCCAGCTCGATCTGGTCCTGGATATAGGCGGAAAGCGTGTCGACGCTGCTCACGGTGGCGCGGCGGTTGGCGGTGAAGGTGGCGGTGGGGATGGTCAGCCGCTGTGCCAGCGTAACGGTTGAACCTGCAGGAAACACCGCATCGAAGCGCAGGCCGTCGGTATCCTGCTTCGAAGCTTCGAACCCGGCGAGCAGGGTGTGGCCGATGCCGCCGGTCTGGCCTTCCCACACCAGGTTCGCCTGCCCGATCCAGCTCTCGCGCACCGTGGCGCTGCTGTATCCGCTCAAGGTCACGGTGTTGTTTGCCGGGTTCACCGCAGCGCCGGCGAAGAGGTTGCCATAGTACTTGTCGGTGTGGCTGTACTGCCCGATCACGTTGAAGGTCAGGTTGTCGGCCAGCTGCTGGTCCAGCCGCGCCTGCGCGATATGCGCCTTCACCTTGGCCAGGTTCAGCGCATCGGACCCGAAGAAGGTGTTGTCGTATTCTTTCAGCGGGCCACCGTTGATCGAAGGCACGCCGCGATCGGTGGTGCGGCTGTCGTCATCATAGTTGTAGGACAGCTCGATCCGCGTATCCGGCCCGGCCTCAAGCGCCAGCGTGGGGTTCACGCCGATGAAGCGCCCGTCGAAGTCCTGCCGGTGGTTGTTGAACTCTTCGTAGGTGGCGTTCAGGCGCGTGCCGATCATCTCGGACAGCGGCTGGTTCACGTCGCCCGCAATGCTCCACGCGCCGAAGCTGTCCACGCTGCCGACGGCGGACGCCATGCTCTTGCCGAGGTCAGGCGTCTTGCTCACGCGGTTGATCACGCCGCCGCCGCCGCCCCGGCCAAACAGCAGCGCGTTGGCGCCCTTCAGCACTTCCACGCGCTCGATGTTGTAGAGCGAGCGGTAGTACTGCGTGTCGTCGCGCAGCCCGTCGAGGTAGAAGTCGGCGGTGGTGTTCTGCCCGCGCAGCGTCACCTGGTCGCGGTGGCCTTCGCCCTGGCCCAGCACCACGCCTGGCACATAGCGCAGCGCGTCGCCAAGCTGCGTCACCGCCTGGTCGTCCAGCTGCTCACGCGTCAGCACCGTCACCGTCTGTGGCACGTCGACCAGCGGGGTGGGGGTCTTCACCGCGTTGGCGTCTTCGGGGCGGTATCCCACCGCCTTGCCCGTCACCACGATCGTCACCCGGCCCTCGGCATCGGCGGCTTCCTCGGCAAAGGCGTGCGAGGGCGCCAGCATGGCGGTTCCGGCAAGCAGGGCGGCGATACGGATCATGGAAATTCCCCTTTCGCTGCCCCCGTTAATGCGAGTCGTTTTCAATAGCAAGGGAGATTGCGAATTAATCGCAACAAGCGCCGCCGCTTCCACGCCAGTGGAAACAACTCTAGAGCACGGGGCACGGAATCTGCGGAGAACGGCAATGAAAGCAATGATCTGGCACAACCCCGCCTGCGGCACCTCGCGCAACACTCTGGCAATGCTGCAGCAGGCGGGCGCCGAGGTGACCGTGGTCGAATACCTGAAGACCCCGCCCACGGCTGAAAAGCTGGCGCAGCTCTATCGCGATGCGGGCATCACGCCGCAGCAGGGCCTGCGCCTGCGCGGCACCGATGCCCAGGAACGCGGCCTGCCGCAGGCGGACGACGCCACGGTGCTGGCCGCCATGGCGACGGAACCGAAGCTGATCGAGCGCCCGCTGGTGGAAACCGACAAGGGTGTGCGCCTGTGCCGGCCCAAGGAACTGGTGCTCGAAATCCTCTGATCGGGGGGCTAGTGCCCGGCGTGGGCGGCCTCGGCATCATGCGCCGCCGCCGCCGCCTTTGCCGCGGTCGCCTTTGCGGCAGCCACCTTGCCATCGCCACTGTGCCCGGCCGTATGCCTGGCTTCGGCCGGGGCGCTTTGTCCTGCCCGGTTCAGGCGGGCATGGATGCGCGCCACGATTTCCTCGGCCGAAGCGCCTTCCTGCAGCCCGCCCACGGCGGAAACGCCGCCTTCGGGATCTGGCGTCTCTTCCGCCTCGCCGCCTTCGCCCATGGTCTGCGCCGCCAGTCCGCGCGGGGGTGGGGGCGGATGGGGAAAGCCTTCGCAGGCCGGAATCTCGCGCGATCCCTCTTCGTCATAGATCCATGACGAAGCGGCCGTGGGCATGCCCGTCTCGGGATTCACGTAAGGCTGGGTGATGCAGATCGACACGCGCTTGTTGGCGGTGTCGTATTCGGCCACGAAGTTTTCCTGCCCGCAGGTTTCGGGATTGCAGGCGCGCACCAGGATCCGTGCGCCGGTGCGGGTGATCGGTCCTGTCGCGCGCACGCGATCAAGCATGCTGTCGATGCGCGCGGAAACTTCCGGCCCGCCAACCAGCTCGTCGACCGCGTCCTTGAACTCCTCGCTTTCGAAGATGGTCTTGTCCTCGATGCGGAAATCCATCCCTTCGCCCACATAGCGCATGATGCCCTCGGGCTCGGGCGCGGCGCTTTCGTGCGCGGCGGGGGAGGCTTCCACCGTATGGACCAGCGTGCCCATCCAGTAGGACAGCGCGTTGCTGCCCAGCAGCAGCGCGGCCAGCCCGGCGATGGCCGGTACGCCACCGGGCAGCGCAAGCCGGGGCAGCGCGATCTTTGGCAGCGAGCGCTTCTTGCGCTCCTTCTTCGGGGCGGGTTGCTCCGCCTCCGGTTCGGACACGTCGATGACTGCAGGCGCATCCACCACTTCAGGTGGCGCTTCTTCGATCTCGTCCACCGGCTCCGCAGCGGGTGGCGGCGGATCGGCAACTTTTGCCACCGGGGCAGGCGGCGGCGCGATCTCGCCGAGCAGATCATCCAGCGGATCGGGTTCGGCAGGCGGCGCGGGAAGCTCGCCCAGGATATCGTCCAGCGGATCGATCTCCGGTGGCGCTGCGGGGGCGGGGGCAGGGGCGGGAGCGGGCGCAGGCGTCAGCTCGCCAAGGATATCGTCGAGCGGATCGACCGTCGGCGGCGCTGCGGGCACCAGCTCGCCCAGGATATCGTCAAGGGGATCGACCGTCGGGGGCGGGGCGGGGGCAAGTTCGCCCAGGATGTCGTCGAGCGGGTCCACCACCACCGCGGGTTCCGGCGCAGGGGGCGGGTCGAGGATTTCGCCCAGCAGGTCATCAAGATCGATGCTTGCGGCAGGTGTTGCAGGTGTGGCGGGGGCGGCTGGCGGTGCGGCGGGCAGCTCGGCCAGGATGTCGTCCAGCTCGGTCACCGCCACGCCCAGCGGGGCAGGGGATTGGGCTGGGGTCGGTTCGGGGGCTGAAAGTTCGGCCAGCAGGTCGTCCAGATCCGCACCTGGTGCGGGGGCGGTGGTGGTCGAGGCGAATTCGCCCATCAGGTCGTCGATGCCCAGCGCAGCCGCGCTCGGCGGGGCGAGCTGCGTCTTCGTCGTGCGCTTGCGGACCGGCTTGGTTGCCGTGTTGCCCTGCGGTTTGCGTGCCATTGCCCCGGAAATCCGAACCCTGTTGCCCCTGCGCCGCGCGAAACGCGGCAGGAACGGATTAACCATGAAACTTGCACGCCGCGTGTGGCGCAGGTTACGTGTTTCTGCGGATGGGAGAACGCCGGGGCGTCAGAACGGGAAGGCGCGACCGGCCATGATCAGCGACAGCGCGCAGGCCAGCACGATTCCCGTCCGCACGATCTCGGCCAATGGCAAAACGGGCAGGACAACGGGGCGCAGCGCTTGGATCATTCCCTGCTTCTGCGCCCGTGACTCTTAACGCCCGGTAAAGGGGGCTGAGGGCGGTTGAAAACGACTGAAAGGGGGTGGAAACGGGTTGAGACGGATTGAGCGGGGATCAACCCCGCTCGACCAGCCACTCGTAAAGCGCCGCCATGCAGTCCCGCGCCAGCAGCTTGCTGCGCTCCGGGCTCCACCCCTGGATGGCGCAGGGCAGGTCGTCGTTGTCCTTGAACGGCATCTCCAGCGTCATCGCCACTGCACCGAAGCGTTCGGCTACCTGGTTGGTGGACATGGTCAGGTTGGCGGTGCCGGGACGCGCCTCGGGATAGCCGCGGCGGGTCTGGAAATCGGGGGTGCGGCGTTCCAGGATGGCGCGATAGCGGCGGTATCCCACGCCCTGCGCCTCGGTCCATGAAGGGATGCCTTCGAACCCGGCAAGGAACACGTGGGGAATCGCCTCGTCCCCGTGGACGTCCATGGCGAAGTGGACGCCGGTTGCGTCCATCGCGTTGCGGATGGCGAGCACTTCGGGAGAACGTTCCGGCGTGGGTTCGTGCCATTCGCGGTTGAGGTTCACGCCCGCGGCATTGGTGCGCAGGTGGCCGCGCGCCGAACCATCCGGGTTGGCATTGGGCACCACGTTGAACGTGCAGCGCTTGCGCAGCGCGCGGCCGTGCGGATCGGCCGGGTCGGTCAGCAGGTCCAGCGCGCCTTCCATCCACCATTCGGCCATCGATTCGCCGGGATGCTGGCGGGCATAGAGCCAGACCTGCACCGGCCCTTCGCCCAGCATCAGGCAGTCGATCGCCCGCCCATCAAGGCTGTGGCCCAGCACGCGGTGCGTCACGCCGGGGTTCTGTGCCGCCTGCGCCACCAGGTCGAAGTGCCGCTCCAGCGAATAGGGCGCGAAATAGGCGAAGTGGCACAACCCGCCTTCGGGGGTGTGGCGGATGGTCAGCGTGCCGCTATCCTCCGCCCGGTCATAGCTGGTTTCCGCCCGCGCCCAGAACTCGCGATCCTCGGAAACCACAGCGCGATAATTGGGCCAGCCATCGGGATAGGCCGAACCGCCAAGCCCGGTGATCCGCAGGGTCAGCGGCTGGCCCGCCGCGCCCGCCACGCGGAAGTGGAACCACTGGAAGAAATCGGACTGGTGGTCCTTGCGGATGCGCAGGGTGGCGGTGCGGCCCTCGATGCCGAGGACTTCGATGTTGCCGCTGTCAAACGCGGCGTCGATGGCGATGGTCATTTGACCACGATAGTCTCACCCGACCTGCCGGGGAAGCCCGCGAAGAGAGCGTGGGCAAGGCGCGGGGCCGCCTGCTGCACCGACGCGCGCGCGTCCTTGGCGGATTCGGTGTTTTCCGCACGACCCTCCCACAGCGCCTTGCCGCTCAGGCGATCACGGATGGTCACCGACAGCCGCGTATACGTGCGCTGCTTTGGCCCGCCGCCAAAGCTGAAGCCGAGCCCGAGCCCGACGCCGCTGTTCCATCCGCCGGTCGATCCGCCAACGCCGACCGAGACCGGGTTGCGCGTGCGTTCGCTGGTCAGTGTCTCGCGCTCCACCCGCACTTCCACCACGCGGTCCGCCGCGCCGGGCGTCGATTCACCAAACCCGAGCAGCGCCACTTCCTTCTGCACCGCAGAGAGCCAGGTGCCGGTCTCCAGGCTTTGCGAATCCATGCCCGCCGCGGGCACGACCGCCGCCGCGCCGGTGCGCACGCTGGCCAGCGTTTCGGGCGTGTGGAACCGGGTGACCTCCACCGGCTTCGCAAAGGCGGGGGTCGAGAGAAGGGCGAGAGCGATGAGGCAATGACGCATCCCGCGCTTATGCGCCTGACCGCATGCCCCGTGCAATAACATCGGTTATTCGGCCGCCGGTGCCGGCGGCGCGGCAGGCGCATCGAGCGGGCCCGATTCGAGCGGGGTCACGCTCTGCCCATCGGGAAAGCGGGCGAACAGCGCGGCGGCGAGGCGGTTGGCGACCGCGCCGTTGTCGAGTCCCGCATCGTCCTCGCGCGACTGGCCCTGTGCGTGCCCTTCCCACAGCACCCGGCCACTGGCCTTGTCGCGGATGCGCACGTCAAGCCGGGTGGAGACGATGGCCTTGGCCGGCTTGCTCAGATCCACCGCCAGCGCCATGCCGAAGCCGGTGCCGCGATTGCTCACCGTGGTGCTCACCGCGCCTGAAACCGGCCTGTGCGGCGCTTCTTCGGGCACCACGGTGTGGTGGCTCACGGCCACCTGCACCACCTGCCCCGGATCGGCAGCGGTGGCGGTGTCATAGCCGTGGCGGGCCAGCTGGTCGACAACGGCGGCTTCATAGACGGGCAGCTTCCATTCCGCCTCGGCCCCTTGCGCAGCCGAAACGACCACGCGCCCCTGGCCCAGCGCAGCGCCCGCGTCCGCCGCGCGGAAGGTTTCGATGTCGATCTTTTTCGACGGCTGCACGCGCCCGCGCTCCACCCGCTCCTCACGCCGCTCCTCACCCCAGCCGCCGCGCCCGCCGCGCCAGCTTTCGCGGCCCCAACCATCCATCGATTGCGCCAGTGCGGGGGCGCAGATCGCCATCAGGGGCAGAAGGATTGCAAGAGTGCGGACCCGGTTCATGTGCAGGCGCCTTTCCGGCCGGAGTGTGATGCGATCCCGCTTCGGGCGCTAGGCCCGATGCGCTGTCACCATGCTGAACGGATGAAACGGGGATTCCCTGCACGGCCCATGCTGCTAGTGCGAAGAGACGAGGGTAAACGAGGTGATTCGCATGGGTGACAAGGTTCCTGTCCTGGTGACCGGCGGCGCGGGATACATCGGCAGCCATGCCGTGCTCGCGCTCAAGGATGCTGGCTGGAAGGTGGCGGTGATCGACAACCTGACCACCGGCTTCCGCTTCGCCATTCCCGAAGGCGTGCCGCTGTACGAAGGCGATATCGAGGACGGCGCGCTGGTGGCGCGGATCATTGCCGAACAGGGCATTGGCGCGATCATGCACTTCGCCGGTTCGATCATCGTACCCGAATCGGTCGAAAATCCGCTGAAGTACTATCACAACAACACCGCCAAGAGCCGCGCGTTGATCGAGGCGGCGGTGACGGGCGGGGTGAAGCACTTCATTTTCAGCTCCACCGCGGCGACATACGGCATCCCCGAGGTTTCGCCGGTGACCGAGGACAGCCCCAAGCAGCCGATCAATCCCTATGGCATGTCGAAGCTGATGACCGAGACGATGCTGGCGGACACGGCGCGGGCGCATCCGATCAACTTCTGCGCGCTGCGCTATTTCAATGTGGCCGGCGCTGACCCGCAGGCCCGCACCGGGCAATCGACCGCCGGCGCCACGCACCTGATCAAGGTGGCGGTGGAGGCCGCGCTGGGCAAGCGCAGCCATGTCAGCGTGTTCGGCACCGATTACGACACGCCCGATGGCACCGGCGTGCGCGACTATATCCATGTGTCGGACCTCGCCAACGCGCATGTGCTGGCGCTGGAAGGGCTGATCGACCAGCCGGAACGCTCGCTGACGATGAACTGCGGCTATGGCCGGGGCTTCTCGGTGCTGGAAGTGCTGGATGCGGTGGACCGGGTGACCAACCTGAAGATCGTGCGCGAAATGGGCCCGCGCCGCGCGGGCGATCCCGATTCGCTGATCTCCGACAACCGCCGCATCAAGGCGACGGTGCCGTGGGTGCCGCAGTACGACAACCTCGAGACGATCGTGACCCATGCACTGGCATGGGAGCGCAAGCTTTCTGAGATCCGCGGGCAAGGGTGACGGGGCAGCTGGCGGGGGCGGAAAGGCCATCCGGCCATTCCTGGGCCGCACCCGCCTGCGCCTATTCTCCGAAGATCCCCACCTCGCACAGGCCGGTGCTGTCTGCCCGGCCCCTGAACATCCCCGGCGTGGTGTGGGCGAACACCGTTTCGCCCGCAGGCGTCACCACGATCACCCCGCCCACGCCGCGCATCGCGCCCACTTCGGCCAGCACCGCGTCGGCCGCCCCCTGCGCGCTTTCACCGCCCAGCCGCATCCGGGCACAGATCTCGTGGGCCACACCCACGCGCATGAACTGTTCGCCCGATCCGGTGCAGCTCACCGCCCCGGCGCGGTCGTCGGCATAAGTGCCTGCGCCGATCACCGGCGAATCGCCGATGCGGTTCCACCGCTTGCCGGTCAGCCCGCCGGTCGAGGTGGCGGCGGCGACATGGCCCGCCGCGTCGCAGGCCACCGCGCCCACCGTGCCGTATTTCAGCCCGTCGTCGAACCAGCCCAGTTTCCTGGCCTTCAGCTCCTGCAGCTGCCGCCAGCGCTCCTCGGTGGCGAACCAGTCCGGGTCGACCTGCTCCACCCCATGCTCGCGCGCAAACTCCTCCGCGCCCGCGCCGGCCAGGAATACGTGCGGCCCCGCCTCCATCACCGTGCGTGCCAGCTTCACCGGGTTGCGGGTGTGCGTCACCCCCGCAACCGCGCCCGCCGCGCGGCTGGCGCCGTCCATCACGGCGGCGTCGAGTTCGTTGGTGCCGTGGTAGGTGAACACCGCGCCTCGCCCGGCGTTGAAGAGCGGATCGTCCTCCAGCGCCACGACGCTGGCGGTCACCGCGTCCATCGCGCTGCCGCCTTCGCGCAGCACCGCCGCACCCGCTTCCAGCGCCGCGTGCAGCGCCGCCTCGTGCGTGGCCACGCCCGCGTCATCCATCGTGGCGCGCTTCATCGATCCTGCCCCGCCATGGATGGCGATGGCCCACTGCTTCCCGCTTGTCTCGCTCATGGCAAAAGCGATAGCAGATGAAACGAACCGTGCCAGCAAGGGAGCATGCATGCCGGGCAAGAAGGTGGATGGGCTGCACATTCGCGAAGACGACCTGACGGGCGAGGATATCCAGGCCCTTGTCGCCATCCACCTTTCGGGCATGCATGCCAGTTCCCCGGCCTGCAAGGTCCACGCGCTGCCGGTTGACAGGCTGCGGGCGCCGGGCGTCACCTTCTATTCGGCCTGGGTCCGTGGCGCGCTGGCGGGCATGGGTGCGATCAAGCAGCTCGACGCCAGGCATGGCGAGCTCAAGTCGATGCGCGTCGCGCCCGAATGGCTGGGCCACGGGGTGGGCGAAGCCATGCTTCTCCACCTCATCGCCATCGCCCGCGCCCGGGGCTATACCCGCGTCAGCCTCGAGACCGGCCGCGGCCCCGCCTTCGAACCCGCGCTGGGCCTCTACCGCAAGCACGGCTTCACCGCCTGCGAGGCCTTTGGCGACTATGTGGCCGACGACTTCAGCCAGTGTCTGAGGCTGGGGCTGGAGGGGCCGGAAGTTTAGGACGCATTGCCCATTTGAGACATGGCGAGCTTCCAGGACGGCTACGCTGTTTGAATAGCTTCAAAGAAAAAGGGCCCCGCGTTGGCGGAGCCCCTTTCTTATCGCGTCGAGTGGGATGCTCAGAGCTTTTCGGTCAGCTCGGGCACCAGCTTGAACAGGTCACCCACCAGGCCGATGTCAGCCACCTGGAAGATCGGGGCGTCCTCGTCCTTGTTGATGGCGATGATGGTCTTGGAGTCCTTCATGCCGGCAAGGTGCTGGATCGCGCCCGAGATGCCGACCGCGACGTAGACTTCCGGCGCCACGATCTTGCCGGTCTGGCCGACCTGGTAATCGTTGGGCACATAGCCTGCGTCCACCGCGGCGCGGCTGGCGCCGATCGCGGCGTTCAGCTTGTCAGCCAGCGGGGTGATGGTGGCGGCGAAGGTTTCCGCATCCTTGAGCGCACGGCCGCCCGAGACGATGATCTTGGCCGAGGTCAGTTCGGGACGTTCGCTCTTGGCGATTTCCGAGCCGACGAAGCTGCTGGTGCCGGCATCGGCCGCACCGCCAACCGCCTCGACTGCGGCGCTGCCGCCGATTGCACCGGCCTTGGCGAAGGCGGTGCCGCGCACGGTGATCACCAGCTTGGCATCGGTTGATTCGACCGTGGCGATGGCGTTGCCGGCATAGATCGGACGGGTAAAGGTCTTGGGACCTTCAACCGAGAGGATATCGGACACCTGCATCACATCGAGCAGCGCGGCAACGCGCGGGGCGACGTTCTTGCCGGTGGTGGTGGCGGGCGCGAGGAACGCGTCATAATCCGCCATCAGCGAGGCCACGAGCGGCGCGACGTTTTCAGCCAGTGCGTTGGCGAGCGACGCATCGTCGGCCTTGAGCACCTTGGCCACGCCTTCGATCTGCGCGGCAGCAGCGGCGGCGCCTTCGCAACCCGAGCCGGCGACCAATGCGGTCACTTCACCCAGCTTTGCAGCGGCGGTCACGACGGCGAGGGTGGCGTCCTTGACGGAGGCGTTGTCGTGTTCGACCCAAACGAGAACCTTCGACATCAGGCTACTCCCAGTTCCTTGAGCTTGGCGACGAGGGCGTCCACGTCTGCCACCTTCACGCCGGCAGAGCGCACCGGCGGTTCGGAGACCTTCAGCGTCTTGAGCCGCGGCGCGGTGTCGACGCCGTAGTCCGCCGGCGCCTTGGTGGCGAGCGGCTTGGACTTGGCCTTCATGATGTTGGGCAGCGAGGCATAGCGCGGCTCGTTGAGGCGCAGGTCGGTGGTGACCACTGCCGGCAGCGCCAGCTTCACCGTTTCGAGACCGCCATCGACTTCACGCTTCACCACGACCGAATCGCCTTCGACGGCAACTTCGTTGGCGAAAGTGCCCTGCGGACGGCCGAGCAGCGCGGCGACCATCTGGCCGACCTGGTTGCTGTCGTCGTCGATCGCCTGCTTGCCGGTGATGATCAGGCCTGGCGCTTCCTCGTCGGCAATGCCCTTGACGATCTTGGCAACCGCCAGCGGCTCCACCTCGTCATCGGTCTGGACGAGGATCGCGCGGTCCGCGCCCATCGCCAGCGCCGTGCGCAGCGTTTCCTGCGCCTTGGCCGGGCCGACAGAGACCGCCACGATCTCGGTCACCACGCCCTTTTCCTTCAGGCGAATGGCTTCCTCGACCGCGATCTCGTCGAACGGGTTCATGCTCATCTTCACGTTGGCGAGATCAACACCCGTGCCGTCCGCCTTTACCCGCGGCTTCACGTTGTAATCGATCACGCGCTTCACGCAGACCAGGGCTTTCATCTTCTCAAGCCTTTCCGTGTTTCTCAGCGCTGCGCTTACTTTGCGCTTACGTTAACGTCAACTGCCCTCCGGGGAGAGCGACTCATTCCATCTCAAGGATGATGGCGTCCACGGCAAGGCTTTCACCCGCCTTGGCATTGACCGCCTTCACCTTGCCTGCCTTTTCGGCGCGCAGGATGTTTTCCATCTTCATCGCCTCGACCACCGCCAGCGGCTGGCCCGCTTCAACGGTATCGCCTTCGGCCACGTTGAGCGCAACCAGCAGGCCCGGCATCGGGCAGATCAGAAACTTAGAAAGATCCGGCGGGATCTTTTCGATCATGTGCGCGCGCAAGGCGGCAACCCGGCGCGGCAAGGCCTGCACGGTGAAAATGCGGCCGCGCGTGGTCATTTTCCATCCGGTGGCGGTGCGCGACAGCTTCACGCCCAGCACGTCGTCACCCACTTCGGCCTGGACGAAGCGTTCGCCCGGCAGATAGGCCATGGTCAGGTCAACGCGATCGCCATTCACCTTCACCTTCTTTTCGCCCACCGTGACCTTGTGGTCCACGCCATCGACGAGGACCTGCCACTTGTGCACGGGTTCGAGCCGCCCGCCGAGCTGGCCATCGATGCGGCGGGCGCGATCGGATTCGGCGGTGGCGATGAAGCCGGCGATGGCCGCCAGCTTTTCATGCAGCCCTTCGGCCGGGGCGGCGCCGGTGAAGCCCTCGGGATATTCCTCGGCAATGAAGCCGGTGGTCAGCTCGCCCGAGCGGAAGCGCGGGTGCTGCATGATCGCACTGACGAAATCGATGTTGTGGCCCAGCCCTTCGATCTCGAAGGCATCCAGCGCGGCGATCTGCTTGTCCGCCGCTTCGTCGCGCGTCTTGCCCCAGGTGATCAGCTTGGCGATCATGGGGTCATAGAACATCGAGACTTCGCCGCCTTCATAGACGCCATCGTCCACGCGCACGCCGTCCATGCCACGGCGGCCATTCTCGGCGCCGTCGTCGGTCCAGCCGGCCACGGGCGGCTGGTAGCGCACCAGGCGGCCGGTGGAGGGCAGGAAGCCGCGATAGGGGTCTTCGGCATAGACGCGGTTCTCGATGGCCCAGCCGTCGATCTTCACATCATCCTGCCCGAAGGCGAGCTTTTCACCGGCGGCGACGCGGATCATCTGTTCGACGAGGTCCACGCCGGTGATCGCTTCGGTGACGGGGTGTTCCACCTGCAGGCGGGTGTTCATTTCAAGGAAATAGAACGATTCGCCCGTCGGATCCGCGCCAGAGACGATCAGTTCGACTGTGCCGGCGCTGTAATAGCCCACCGCGCGGGCCAGCGCGACGCACTGTTCGCCCATCGCCTTGCGCATCTTATCCGTGACGAAGGGCGAGGGCGCCTCTTCGACCACCTTCTGATGGCGACGCTGGATCGAGCATTCGCGTTCGTTGAGGTAGAGAATGTTGCCGTGCTTGTCGCCGAGGATCTGGATCTCGATGTGGCGCGGGTTGAGGATGAACTTCTCGATGAACACGCGGTCGTCGCCGAACGAGTTCAGACCCTCGCGCTTCACGGCCTCGAAGCCTTCGCGCACGTCCTTCTCGTTGTAGGCAAGGCGCATGCCCTTGCCGCCGCCGCCGGCGGAAGCCTTCATCATCACCGGATAGCCGATCTCGTTCGAGATGCGCACGGCGTGCTCGGTGTCCTCGATCTCGCCCACGAAGCCGGGGACGACGTTGACGCCCGCTTCCTTGGCGAGCTTCTTCGATTCGATCTTGTCACCCATCGCGGCGATCGCGCCGACGGGGGGCCCGATGAACTCGATGCCCTCGGCGGCCAGCGCCTCGGCAAAGGAGGTGCGTTCGGAGAGGAAGCCGTAGCCCGGATGGACCGCCTCGGCCCCAGTGGCCTTGCACGCGGCGATGATCTTGTCCGCGATCAGGTAGGACTGCGCGGCTGGCGACGGGCCGATGTGCACGGCCTCGTCCGCCATCTGCACGAAAGGCGCGCGGGCGTCGGCGTCGGAATAGACGGCGACGGTCTGGATGCCCATGCGACGCGCGGTCTTGATCACGCGGCAGGCGATTTCGCCACGGTTGGCGATGAGGATTTTCTTGAACATTCTTATTCCTTCTCAGCCTTCGCTGCCCGCAGCACCGAAGCAATCCGGATCAGGTCGACAGTAAAGATCAGCGCAAACAAACCGAGATACATCTGGCCGGCAGGAGCGAAGCATTCTGCCCACAAGCGAGAGCGTGATTCCTGCAGCTTGCAACTCGTTTCCAGCGTGGTGAGCAACGACCAAAGTGTTGCCCCCAGCAGAACCCACATCAGCAGGCTGGTCAAAACGAATGACATACGACGACGCCCGCTCATGCCATCGTACCTTCACCCCCCGTCACCCCGGACTTGATCCGGGGTCCCGCCGTTCCTGCCACGCTGCGCAAGGCAGCGGGACCCCGGGTCAGGCCCGGGGTGACGGAATGGGAAAAGGCAGTCCACAAGCTCAAAATTTCCATCTCCAAGCCCTCTCCCCGCTCGGGGAGAGGATAGCGCAGCTTGCTCCGCAAGGAGCTAGCGAAGCTTGGAGAGGGGTGCGCTGCGCCCGAGAGCGCACAGGCCCCTCTCCAACTTCGGCTAGGCGGCAAGCCGCCAAGCCTTCGTATCCTCTCCCCGTGCGGGGAGAGGGTAAATTACTCCGCTGCTGCCAGTTCTTCGCCCGCAGGCGGCATGTTGTGGCCCAGCAGGCGCAGCATGTCCGCCGCGCATTCGACGACGTTGGAGCCGGGGCCATAGATGCCCTGGACGCCGGCTTCGCGCAGGAAATCGTAGTCCTGCGGCGGGATGACGCCGCCGGCGACGACCTTGATGTCCGCGCGGCCGGCAGCTTTCAGGTGGCCGATCAGTTCGGGGATCAGCGTCTTGTGCCCGGCGGCGAGGCTGGAGGCGCCGACGGCGTCGACGTCCTTTTCCAGTGCCAGCTTGCAGGCTTCTTCCGGAGTCTGGAACAGCGGGCCGGAGGTGACGTCGAAGCCCATGTCGGTGAAGGCCGAGGCGATGACGTTGGCGCCGCGATCGTGGCCATCCTGGCCCATCTTGGCGACGAGCATGCGGGGCTTGCGCCCGAGGCGACGGGTGACCGCCTCGACGCCATCGAGAACCTGCTGGTAGCGGCTGTCACCGGCATAGGCCGCGCCGTAGATGCCCTTGACCGGGGTGGGCACGGTGCCGTGGCGGCCGAAGACGATTTCCATCGCGTCGGAGATTTCACCCAGCGTGGCGCGGTGACGCGCGGCCTCGACCGCCAGTTCGAGCAGATTGCCGCCGGTCTTGGCGCCTTCGGTCAACGCGTTCAATGCGGCGCGGCACT
Organism: Novosphingobium cyanobacteriorum; assembly: GCF_029436685.1. Classification (GTDB taxonomy): domain Bacteria; phylum Pseudomonadota; class Alphaproteobacteria; order Sphingomonadales; family Sphingomonadaceae; genus Novosphingobium; species Novosphingobium cyanobacteriorum. The sequence continues at coordinate 70,141 of NZ_JAROCY010000005.1, read as the reverse complement.
TCGTCTCGTCGCGGGTTTCGCGCACGCGCCTGATGCGGGCGATCTGCGCTTCGCGGACAACGTGGTTGTCCACCTCCAGCGTTTCGAGCTGGTCTTCGTTGGCGAGGCGGTACTTGTTGACGCCGACGATCACGTCTTCGCCGCGATCGACGCGGGCCTGGCGGCCGGCGGCGGCTTCCTCGATCATCGCCTTGGGCCAGCCGGCGGCGACCGCCTTGGCCATGCCGCCTTCGGCCTCGACGCGTTCGATGATCTCCCACGCCTTGTCGACAAGTTCCTGGGTCAGGCTTTCGATGTAGTACGACCCGCCGAGCGGATCGACCACCTTGGTCATGCCGGTTTCTTCCTGGATCACGATCTGCGTGTTGCGCGCGATGCGGGCGGAAAAATCGGTGGGCAGCGCGATGGCTTCATCCAGCGCGTTGGTGTGGAGCGACTGGGTGCCGCCCAGCATCGCGGCCATCGCCTCGATCGTGGTGCGGATGACGTTGTTGTAGGGGTCTTGCTCCTGCAAGCTGACGCCCGAGGTCTGGCAGTGGGTGCGCAGCATCTTGGAGCGTTCGTCCTGCGCGCCGAGCTTGGTCATCACGCGGTGCCAGAGGACGCGCGCGGCGCGGAGCTTTGCCACTTCCATGAAGAAGTTCATGCCGATGGCGAAGAAGAACGAGAGGCGGCCAGCGAACTTGTCGATATCGAGGCCCGAGGCGACGCCATACTTCACGTATTCCATGCCGTCGGCGATGGTGAAGGCCAGTTCCTGCACCTGCGTCGCGCCGGCTTCCTGCATGTGATAGCCGGAGATGGAGATCGAGTTGAACTTCGGCATCTCGCGGCTGGTGTAGCCGAAGATGTCGGAGATGATCCGCATCGAGGGTTCGGGCGGGTAGATGTAGGTGTTGCGGACCATGAACTCCTTGAGGATGTCGTTCTGGATGGTCCCGTCGAGCAGCTTGCGGTCGACGCCCTGTTCCTCGCCCGCGACGATGAAGAAGGCGAGGATCGGGATCACCGCGCCGTTCATGGTCATCGAAACAGACATCTGATCGAGCGGGATGCCGTCGAACAGGATCTTCATGTCCTCGACGCTGTCGATGGCCACGCCCGCCTTGCCGACATCGCCCACCACGCGGGGGTGGTCGGAGTCATAGCCGCGGTGGGTGGCGAGGTCGAAGGCGACCGAGAGGCCCTTCTGCCCCGCAGCCAGGTTGCGGCGGTAGAAGGCGTTGGATTCCTCGGCGGTGGAGAAGCCGGCGTACTGGCGGATGGTCCAGGGGCGGCCGGCGTACATGGAGGCGCGCACGCCGCGCGTGAACGGGGCGAAGCCAGGCAGGCCGGGATCGGCCTTGACGTCCTCGGCGGTGTAGAGCGGCTTCACGGCGATCCCTTCCGGGGTCTGCCATGTAAGGTTCTTGCCCTTCACTTCCTTGGTGGCGGCGGCCTGCCAGTCTTGCAGCGTCTTGTCGGTCATTCCCTGTCTCCATGCCCCTCTCTCCGTGTCGGGGAGAGGATACGAAGGCTTGGCAGTTTGCTGCCTTAGCCGGAGTTGGAGAGGGGGCCCTGTCCTCGCGGACGCTGAACCCCCACACCCAACCCTCTCCCCACCGGGGAGAGGGCTATCGATTCAATGCGCCTCTTTCGGCGTTTCCATGATCTCGGTGAGCTGGCCGCCCATGTCCTTGGGGTGGACGAAGAAGATCAGCGTGCCGTGGGCGCCAATGCGGGGTTCGCCCAGCACGCGCTTGCCCTGGCTTTCGAACCAGGCCTTGGCGGCGTGGATATCGGGCACTTCGTAGCAGAGGTGGTGCTGGCCGCCGAGCGGATTGGCGGCGAGCCACTTGCCCACGGCGCTGTCCGGGCTGGTCGGCTGGATCAGCTCGATCTGCGTGCCGGCCGTGCCGTTCTGGCCCGGGGTGTTGACGAAGCACACGCGCACCTGCTGGCTTTCCAGCACGAAAGGCTCGGTGATGTCGCTCGCGCCCATCACGTCGCGGTAGAAGGCGATGGAAGCGTCGATATCCGGCGTGGCGACGCCGACATGGTTCAAGCGGCCCAGCTTCACGATCAGACCCTTTCGATGACCATGGCGATGCCCTGGCCGCCGCCGATGCACATGGTGATCAGGCCATAGCGGCCGCCGGTGCGGTGCAGTTCGTACATCGTCTTGATGGTGAGGATCGCGCCGGTGGCGCCGATCGGGTGGCCGAGCGAGATGCCCGAGCCGTTGGGGTTGGTCTTGGCGGGATCGAAGCCGAGTTCCTTGGCGACGCCGCAGGCCTGCGCGGCGAAGGCTTCGTTGGCTTCGATCACGTCGATCTGATCGAGCGTGAGCCCGGCGCGCTGCAGCGCGACCGGCACGGCCTTCACAGGGCCGAGGCCCATCACGTTCGGTTCGACGCCGGCATGGCCCCAGCCGAGGATCTTCGCCATGGGCTTGAGCCCCAGTTCCTCCACCGCCTTGCCACTGGCCAGCACGACCGCGGCGGCGCCATCGTTGATGCCGCTGGCGTTGCCGGCGGTGACGGTGCCGTCCTTCTTGAACACCGGCTTGAGCCCGGCGAGCGATTCGGCGGTGGTGTCACCGCGCACGTGCTCGTCGGTGTCGAACACCGTCACGCCCTTGCGCGTCTTGATCTCGACCGGGACGATCTGTTCCTTGAAGTAGCCCGCGGCGATGGCGGCGGCGGCGCGCTTCTGGCTTTCGGCGGCGACGGCGTCCTGCTCTTCACGGCTGATGCCGCAGCGTTCGGCGACGTTCTCGGCCGTCACGCCCATGTGGATGCCTTCGAACGGATCGTGCAGCGCGCCGAGCATGGCGTCCATCAGCACCTGGTCGCCCATCTTCTGCCCGTTGCGGGCGGTGAGGATCATGTGCGGGGCGTTGGACATGCTTTCCGCACCGCCGCCCACGGCGACGTCCTGTTCCCCCAGCGCGATGCCCTGCGCCGCCGAGACGATGGCCTGGAGGCCCGAACCGCACAGGCGGTTGACGTTCATCGCGGGCGCTTCGATCGGGATGCCGGCGTTCACCGCGGCGACGCGGCTGACGTAGGCGTCCTTGGGCTGGGTCGGCACGACGGTGCCGATCACCACGTTCTGCACCTTGTCCGCCGTGATCCCGGCGCGGGCGATGGCTTCCTTGATGACGATGGCGCCGGTTTCAGCCGGACGCAGCGAAGCGAGGCTGCCGCCGAACGAGCCGATGGCGGTACGCGCGCCCGAAACGATGAAAATGTCGGTCATGATCATGAAATCCTTGGACTATCCGGCGCTCAAAGCGGGATGTTGTCGTGTTTCTTCCACGGGTTCTCGAGCGCCTTGTTGCGCAGCTTGCGCAGGCCCAGCGCGATGCGGCGGCGGGTCGAGTGGGGGTGGATCACTTCGTCCACGAAGCCCTTGCTCGCCGCCACGAAGGGATTGGCGAAGCGGTCTTCGTATTCCTTGGTCTTCACCGCCTGCTCTTCTGCAGAAAGGCCGCGGAAGATGATCTCGACCGCGCCCTTGGCGCCCATCACCGCGATTTCGGCGGTCGGCCAGGCATAGTTCAGGTCACCACGCAGGTGCTTGGAGGCCATCACGTCATAGGCGCCGCCATAGGCCTTGCGGGTGATCACGGTGATCTTGGGCACGGTGGCTTCGGCATAGGCGAAGAGCAGCTTGGCGCCGTGCTTGATGATGCCGTTGTGTTCCTGCGCCGTGCCGGGAAGGAAGCCGGGCACATCGACGAAGGTGACGATGGGGATTTCGAAGGCGTCGCAGAAGCGGACGAAGCGCGCCGCCTTCTTCGACGAGTTGATATCGAGCACGCCCGCCAGCACCATCGGCTGGTTGGCGACGACGCCGACGGTGCGCCCTTCGATACGGCCGAAACCGCAGATGATGTTACCCGCGTGCTTGGGTTGGACTTCGAAGAAATCGCCCTCGTCCAGCACCTTGCGGATGACTTCGTGCATGTCATACGGCTGGTTGGCCGAGGCCGGGACCAGCGTGTCGAGGCTGTTGTCGAGCCGGTCCCACGGATCGTTGCTGGGACGTTCGGGCACGCCCGACTGGTTGGACAGCGGCAGGTAATCGAAGAATTCGCGCGCCATCAGCAGCGCCTCGATATCGTTTTCGCAGGCGAGGTCCGCGACCGAGGTCTTGGTGGTGTGGGTGACCGCGCCGCCCAGCTCTTCCTGCGTCACGATCTCGTTGGTCACGGTCTTGACCACGTCGGGCCCGGTGACGAACATGTAGGAGCTGTCCTTCACCATGAAGATGAAGTCGGTCATCGCCGGGCTGTAGACCGCGCCGCCGGCGCAGGGGCCCATGATCAGCGAAAGCTGCGGCACCACGCCCGAGGCGAGCACGTTGCGCTGGAAGATTTCGGCATAGCCGCCCAATGAGGCGACGCCTTCCTGGATGCGGGCGCCGCCCGAATCGTTGAGGCCGATCACCGGGGCGCCGACCTTGAGCGCCATGTCCATGATCTTGCAGATCTTCATGGCGTGGCGTTCGGACACCGCACCGCCGAAGACGGTGAAATCCTGGCTGAACACGAAGACGAGGCGGCCGTTGATCGTGCCGCTGCCGGTGACCACGCCATCGCCGGGGATGGTGGTTTCGGGCATGCCGAAATCGACGCAGTTGTGTTCGACGTAGGCGTCGACTTCCTCGAAGCTGCCTTCATCGAGCAGGATATCGAGCCGTTCGCGCGCGGTCAGCTTGCCCTTGGCATGCTGCGCATCGATGCGGCGCTGGCCGCCACCCATGCGCGCGGCTTCGCGGCGCTTTTCCATTTCGGCAATGTTCGCGGACATAAATGAGCCCCGGAAATGACAGATCGGATGGGGCGTTGCCGCATTCGCGAAGGCCTGTCCAATGTAATCCTGCAAAGTTGCAAAGCATGACTTTGCAAACTACCCTGCCATTTATGGCGAACCGGCGACTCTTTGCAGGGCAGGCCCTGCGCACACTGCGACAAAGGCGAGGGCTGAAACAGGCCGACATGGCGCAGGCGCTGGGCATCAGCGCGCCCTATCTTTCGCAGCTGGAATCGGACGAGCGGCACCTGACCCCGGCGCTGGCCGACGCGCTGCGCGCGGCCTTTCCGGTAGACTGGGCCGACCTTGCGCCCGCAGACGGGGAGACGCTGGCCGATGCGCTGCGGCTGGCGCTGGCCGATCCGCAGCTGGCGGGATCGGTGCCGGGCGAGCAGACCGAACGGCTGGCGCGGCAGTTTCCCGCCTTTGCCGAACAGTTCGTGGCGCTGCACGGCCTGTTTGCCCATAGCCGCCAGCGGCTGGAGATGATGGACGAGACGATCGGCGCGAACCTCGCGTCTGGCGGGCGGCTGCCGTGGGAGGAAGTGCGCGACTGGTTTCACCTCGCCAACAACTATGTCGACCGCATCGACCGCGACGCCGAGCGGCTGGCGCACGAGATCGCGGGCGAGGAGGCGAGCCCGCGGGTGCGATCGATGCAGCAGTGGCTGCGCCGCGAAGGGGTGAGCGTGGAATGGAAGAGCGGCGGGGCGATGCGCCGCTTCGACGCAGCGAGCCGGCACATCCAGCTCGATTCCAACCAGCCGCTGGAATCGGGGCGGTTCCAGCTGGCCTACCAGGTGGCGGCGCTGGCGCTTTCGGAACAGATCGCCGGGATCGTGGCGGCGGCGCCCTTGCAGACCGAAGCGGCGCGCCACCTGCTGACGGTGGGGCTGGGCAACTATGCCGCGGGGGCGCTGCTGATGCCCTATGAACGGTTCCGCACCGCAGCGCGCACGCTTCGCCACGATATCGACCGGCTGCGCCAGCTGTTCCATACCAGCTTCGAGCAGTGCTGCCACCGCCTGTCCACGCTGCAGCGCCCGCAGGCGCGCGGCATTCCGGTGTTCTTCTGCCGGGTGGACATGGCGGGCAACATCACCAAGCGCCATTCGGCCACGCGGCTGCAGTTCGGCCGCTTTGGTGGGGCCTGCCCGCTGTGGATCGTGCACGAGGCTGTCGCGATCCCTGACCGCATCCACGTGCAGCTGGCGGAAATGCCCGACGGCATCCGCTATGTCTCGATTGCCAAGGGGCTGGTGAAGCCATCGGGCAGCTTCTACCGCCCGCCGCGCCGCTATGCCGTGGCGCTGGGGTGCGAGGCGGCGCTGGCCGACGAGTTCGTCTATGCCGACGGGCTGAACCTGAAAAGCGAGGAGGCGATGACGCGCATCGGCATTTCCTGCCGCATCTGCCCCCGCGACCGCTGCGACCAACGCGCGTTTCCGCCGAGCGACCGGGGCATCGATGTGGACCCGAGCCAGCGGGATCTGGTGCCTTATCGGATTGTGGAGGGGTAGGGGGGCGCGGCACCATTACCCCTCCGTCAGCCTTCGGCTGCCACCTCCTCTTCCAAGGGAGGATGGGTTGGCAGGTGGGCAAAAATGGCGCACGTTACGTTGCATGCTTCATGGACCGAAAGGGACGCAGCAACTGGCGGCGGGAATGCGGCAGGCCATGTCGTTGCCCGAGGTGCTGTTGTGGCGGCAATTGCGGTTTCGGCCGGAGGGGCTGAAGTTCAGAAGGCAGCATCCGGCGGGCCGCTACGTGCTTGATTTCTTTTGCGCCGAGGCGAGGTTGGCGATCGAGATCGAAGGTCATGCGCACAACACCGGGGATTGGCCCGAGCGTGACCGGGTGCGCACGCTGTGGCTGGAGAAACAGGGGATCAGGGTGCTGCGGATCGCGGCTGCGCGAGTTCTGCAGGACCCGGTCGGGACAGCGGAAGCAATTGCGCAGTACGCGCAGTACGGCCGGCCCGAGCATCCTCCCCTGCAAGGGGAGGGGGACCGCCCGTAGGGTGGTGGAGGGGTACTGGGCTAGGGTTGTGCTGACCGGTCTAGCGTGGCGCTTTCCGTTACCCCTCCGTCAGCCTTCGGCTGCCACCTCCCCTTTCAGGGGAGGATGAAAGAGGCGGTCAATTTCTCAAAGGCGCGACCAGTATTCGGTCCAGAGCTCCCGCCATTCGGATCGTGTCTTGTCCGGTCCGAGGAGCCGCTCGAGTGCCCGGTACTGCTTGTGGCACCGGCGCATTGCCGCTCTATCCCAGCGATGCACCTTTGCTTCGTCAGTATCGATGTCGAAGCCCTTTGCGGTCATGAATGTGGCGTAGCAGTCCAGCAGCCGCTCATAGGCGCCGCCGGGGTTGGCATAGGGATCTTCCTTGGCTGCCACGGCTTGCGGGGCGAAAAGCATCAAACTTGCGATTGTCGCGAACGTCTTGAGTTGAACCACCACAGGCCCTCCAATCGTCGCCACCAGCGCCAGCAGGTGGGCACACATATGAAACAGGCCGGAAGGTTTCCCTTCCGGCCTGTTTTCTTGTCGCAAGGTGCGAGGGGATCAGCCCTTCAGCACTTCGGCCAGCGTTTCGCCCAGCAGGCTCGGCGAGGGGCTGACGCGGATGCCGGCGGCTTCCATCGCGGCGATCTTGCTTTCGGCATCGCCCTTGCCGCCCGAGACGATCGCGCCGGCGTGGCCCATGCGGCGGCCCGGAGGGGCGGAACGGCCCGCGATGAAGCCGGCCATCGGCTTCTTGCGGCCCTTCTTCGCCTCGTCGATCAGGAACTGCGCGGCCTGCTCCTCGGCGTCGCCGCCGATTTCGCCGATCATGATGATCGACTTGGTGTCGTCGTCGGCCAGGAACAGTTCGAGCACGTCGATGAAGTTGGTGCCGTTGACCGGGTCACCACCGATGCCGACCGCGGTGGTCTGGCCCAGGCCGATGTTCGAGGTCTGGAACACGGCTTCATAGGTGAGCGTGCCCGAGCGCGAGACGACGCCGACCGAACCCTTCTTGAAGATGGAGCCGGGCATGATGCCGATCTTGCATTCATCGGGCGTGAGCACGCCGGGGCAGTTCGGGCCGATGAGGCGCGACTTGGAGCCCGAGAGCGCACGCTTCACGCGGACCATGTCGAGCACCGGGATGCCTTCGGTGATGCACACGATCAGTTCCATCTGCGCGTCGATCGCTTCGAGGATGGCGTCGGCCGCACCCGGAGGCGGCACGTAGATGCACGAGGCGGTGGCGCCGGTCATGGCCTTGGCCTCGGCCACGGTGTCATACTGCGGCAGGCCGATGTGGGTGGTGCCGCCCTTGCCCGGGGTGACGCCCGCGACCATCTGCGTGCCATAGTCCAGCGCCGCCTGGGTATGGAACGCGCCGGTCTTGCCGGTCATCCCCTGGGTGATGACCTTGGTGTTCTTGTTGACGAGAATGCTCATGGTTCAGGAAACCTTCCGGACTTCGGCCACGATCTTCTGCGCGGCGTCGCCAAGGTCGTTGGCGGGAACGATGGGGAGACCCGAGTTGGCGAGGATGTCCTTGCCCTGCTGCACGTTGGTGCCTTCGAGACGGACGACCAGCGGAACCTGCAGGTTCACTTCCTTGGCCGCGGCGACGATGCCGTCGGCGATGATGTCGCACTTCATGATGCCGCCGAAGATGTTCACCAGGATGCCCTTCACCGCGGGATCGCGGAGAATGATCTTGAACGCCGCGGTGACCTTTTCAGTGGTGGCGCCGCCGCCCACGTCGAGGAAGTTGGCCGGGAATTCACCGTTGAGCTTGATGATGTCCATCGTCGCCATGGCAAGACCCGCGCCGTTGACCATGCAGCCGATGTTGCCGTCGAGCTTGATGTAGGCGAGGTCGTACTTGCTCGCCTCGATCTCGGCCGGGTCTTCCTCGGTCTCGTCACGCAGGGCGACGACTTCGGGGTGACGGTAGAGCGCGTTTGAATCGAAGCTCATCTTGGTGTCGAGGACGAGCAGGTTGCCGTCCTTGGTTTCGACCAGCGGGTTGATCTCCAGCATGTCGCAATCCAGCGCGTTGAACGCGGTGAACAGCTGCTTGGCGATGGTGCCGGCCTGCTTGGCGAGATCGCCCGAAAGCTTGAGCGCAGCGGCCACGGCGCGGCCGTGGTGCGGCATGAAGCCCTGTGCCGGATCGACCACGATCGTCGCGATCTTTTCGGGAGTCGAGTGGGCGACCTCTTCGATGTCCATGCCGCCTTCGGTCGAGACGATCATGGCGACGCGGCCGGTGCCACGGTCCACCACCATCGACAGGTAGTATTCCTTGGCGATGTCGACACCGTCGGTCACGTAGAGGCGGTTCACCTGCTTGCCGGCTTCACCGGTCTGCACGGTGACGAGGGTGTTGCCGAGCATTTCCTTGGCGAACGATTCGACTTCCTCGACCGACTTGGCGAGGCGGACGCCGCCCTTGGCGTCGGCAGGCAGTTCCTTGAACTTGCCCTTGCCGCGGCCGCCGGCGTGGATCTGGGCCTTGACCACATAAAGCGGCCCCGGAAGCTGCTTTGCAGCCGCGACGGCTTCTTCAACCGTCAGGGCGGCGATGCCGGCCGGAATGCCGACGCCGAACTTGGCGAGCAGTTCCTTGGCCTGATACTCGTGGATGTTCATGCAGAGTTCCCCGCTGTGACAGGTGGGAGGAAAGCGCCCAGCGGACGCCATTGCCCACGCTGAGTCGCGCCGCCTTAAGCACAGGGTTCCCGCCTTGAAAAGGGGCGAGATGCCGCACCCCGACCAAAGAAGAGGTATCAGGCCACGGAATTGTGCATACGAATGAGTAAAAGGATGGCTTCGGCTTCCCGCGCAAACCCTTGCGCCGGTGCGCAGGTTCCCGCATCGCGATGGGAATGATCGATTATGCCCGCCTGGAAGAGATCGTGCGCGAAGCCGGACGCATGGCGCTGGCGCGCTGGCCGGGCCACGGGCACGATCTGAAGGTGTGGGAGAAGTTGCCGGGCAACCCGGTGTCCGAAGCCGACATCGCGGTGGATACCTTCCTGAAGCGCGAGCTGAAGACGCTGCTGCCATCGGCGGGCTGGCTTTCGGAAGAGACGGTGGACCACCCCGAACGGCTGGCGCGCGGGCTGTGCTGGCTGGTCGATCCGATCGACGGCACGCGCGACTTCGTCCGTGGAAGGCCGGGCTGGTGCATCTCGGTGGCGCTGGTGAGCGCGGGGCGGCCGCTGATCGGCATGCTGGATGCGCCGGCGCGGCGCGAGTTCTGGATGGCGACGGCTGGCCAGGGGGCCACGCGCAACCGGGTGGCGCTTTCTGCGAGCTCCCGCACCACCCTGGCCGGATCGCGCGTGCCCGCCGATGCGCTGGCCAAGGTGGACCAGGACCTGACCATGGTGGACAAGCCCAATTCCATCGCGCTGCGCATCGCCATGGTGGCCGCGGACGAGGCCGACCTGCTGGCCACTTTGCGCTGGGGCTTCGAATGGGACATCGCGGCCGCCACGCTGATCGCGCGCGAGGCAGGCGCGGCGGTGAGCGACGCCTTTGGCCAGCCGCTGGACTACAACAAGCGCGACCCGCGCGCCTTTGGCCTGCTGGTGACCGCGCCGGCGATCCACGACGCCGCGGTGGAGCGGCTGGCGGAGCGTGCGGCGCGGCTGGTGAAGGAAGCTTGAGCTTTTCGGAAACTACGTAGAGGCGCGGTTTGGCGCGACTTCTTTGGACGTTGCGCCAAGGCGGGTCGCAGCGGGCAACCACCCCAGCGGTGACGCCCGGCCTTTGGCCGCGCTCCCCCACCCCAACCCCTCCCCGCCGGGGTGGGGCTTTTCGGATCACGCTTCGGCGAAGTCTTCCGTGTCGATGGTGGGGCGCATGGCGGCGCCATAGCGGTGGCCGGCGACGGTCTGCTGGTTGATCAGCGCGTCGACTTCGGAAGCGGTGGAGGCGGGGATCGCCCAGTCCCAGCGGGCGATGTTTTCGGCGAGGTGATCGGGCCGCATCGTGCCGGGGATGGCGACGACGTGTTCGCCGCGCGAGAGCACCCATGCCAGTGCGAGCTGCGCCGGGGTGACGCCTTCACGCGCGGCGATCGCGCCGAACCGCGCGGCGAGATCGCGGTTGTGCGCGAAGTTGCCATCCTGGAAGCGCGGCATGGCGAGGCGGATGTCCTTTTCCGGCAGGCTTGCGACATCGAGCGCGGGATCGGCGAGCAGGCCGCGCCCCACGGGCGAGAAGGCGACGAAGGTGATGCCGAGTTCGCGGCACACTTCCAGCACCGCGATCTCGGGATTGCGCGTCATCGGCGAATATTCGGTCTGCAGCGCGGCCACCGGGTGCGTGGCGTGGGCGCGGCGCACGGTTTCGGCGGACATCTCCGAGAGGCCGATCGCGCCGATCTTGCCCTCCTTGACCAGGTCCGCCAGCGCGCCGACCGAGTCCTCGATCGGCACGGCGAAATCGCGGCGGTGGAGGTAGTAGAGATCGATGTGGTCGGTCTGCAGCAGGCGCAGCGATTCCTCCAGCGCGGCGCGGATCGTCTCCGGCTTGCAATCGATGCGGCGCTTCTGCCCGTCGACGATGATGCCGGTCTTGCTGGCGAGGAAGAACTGGTTGCGGCGACCTTTGAGCGTCTGGCCGATGAGGGTTTCATTATGCCCGGTGCCATAGATGCGCGCGGTATCGAGGTGATCGTAGCCGAGATCGAGCGCGCGATCGAGCAGGCGGGCGCCGTCCTCGTCGGACGGGGGCGTGCCATAGGCCCAGCTGAGGGACATGCAGCCGAGGCCGACGGGATTGACCTGGCGGCCGGCGATGGTGCGGCGGGTGATGCTCACGGGAAATCTCCTTTGCCGACCCTTTAGGGCTTGTCTTGCTCCGGCGGAAGCGCGGGCGGCGTGTCTTTCATCGGGTGGCGAGAGGCTGGGTTGGGCAGGTTTGGCGAAGGCGTCAGCGCTGGCGATGGGGTTGCGCCGGGGTGGTTCGACAGGCTCACCACGAGCGGGTTTGGGATTGGGGGGGGGGGGGGAAGCGGACGTTCCGCCAAGGCCGCTCCTGCATCACACCGGTTCGTCATCCCGGGCTTGACCCGGGATCCCGCTTTTTTGGGCAAGCGGTGTGCTGGCAGAGATAGCGGGACCCCGGGTCACGCCCGGGGTGACGGTTGATTTTGGGTGGAAAGCAGACGATTTGAGATCAGATCAAAACGGCGGGCTGTCTACGACCAAGCAACGAGCAAGCCTTTCGACGATAGGCCGATATAGCGCCACCTTCGCGCGGGGATATTTAAGCTGCATGGTCACGAAACGATCATCGCGCTTCACAGCCTTGATATAGAACTGGAATTTGGCTCCGTCATCGCCTGACAGGACAATCCAATCCACTTTGCCAGCGCGGTAAGTGATCCGGCCCCTATTACCAGTGTAGGTACCGGCCTCGTTAGCCGTCCAATCGGCAAGACTTATGTCAACCGCATATTGCCCGAAGACCAGAAGTTCAGCGCCCTTCTCATCTAAGAATTTTCGTCCATCAGCGTTATCCGCCTCTTGTTGGGGCTTGAATGCTGCAGGATAACAGGTCGAGTAACCGAACCGAGCATTGGCGTAAGTCGGCCAAGCTGTTGCTCCCGCAAGCATTGCGGTGAAAATGAGTGCCATGATGGGAGCCTACAAAAGCTGCAGATGTCTGCAAGTGGGCGAAAACGGCCAACCCGGTTAACGAGACCCGTGGCACCATCCCCGCCCACCCTGAGCTTGTCGAAGGGTGCTGGCGCTGGTGGTGGGGTTGCGCTGGGCTGGTTCGACGGGCTCACCAGGAGCGGAGTTGCCTAGGTGGCATGTTCCGGGTCGGAGCATGAACAAGCCAAGCCCTGTGTCGAGCACGGGGCGACGCAAAGGTATCGGGTTGAGGGCTTGAGCGCGGATTGGCGCGGCGGGCCTCTTCACGCGCGGCGCGTGAAGAGGCCGCCTTGAGCGCGCTTTACTGGCCGGCGCGGGCGCGGGCGACGTCGTCCTGGGTGACGGGGACGATCTTGATTTCCACGCGGCGGTTGGCGGCGCGGCCCTCTTCGGTGGCGTTGCTGGCGACCGGCTGGGTCATGCCGAAGCCTTGGCTGCGGATGCGGGCGGCCGAAACGCCGCGCGAGGAGAGGTAATCCGCCACGGCACGGGCGCGGTTTTCCGACAGGCGCTGGTTGTAGGCGGCCGAACCCGTGGAATCGGTGTGGCCATAGACGTCGATCAGCGAGTTCGGGTACTGGCTGAGCGAGGCGGCGACCTTGTCCAGCGTATCGCGGAAGGCGGGCTTGATCAGGGTGCTGTCGGTATCGAAGGTGACGCCGTTGGGCAGGTTGACGAGGATCGCCTGGCCATTGTCGACCGGGGTCACGTCAACGCCCGAACCGGCGGTGGATTCCTTCAGTTCCTTGATCTGCTTGTCCATGGTGTAGCCCACCGCCGCGCCGGCGATGCCGCCGATGCCGGCGCCGATGATGCGGCCGGTGCCGCCGCCGATCAGGCCGCCGAGCAGCAGGCCCGCCAGCGCACCGGCGCCGCCGCCGATGGCGGTGCGCGAAACCTTGCGTTCGCCAGTGTTGGGATCGGTGACGCAGGCCGAAAGGCTGACGAGCGAAACGGCACAAAGGCCGGAAATGAGCGTGCGACGGATCTTCATGGTATTGGTTCCCCTTCTGCGGCCGTTCCCGGCGTCTTTTCGCGACGGGAACCTAGTGCACAACGGCGACATTACGCCAGCCCCGCATGAACGGTTCCCGAACGCAACGTATCCCAAGCGCCCTTCGCGCAGCGCATCAAATCTGCTAGCGGCTGAAACCGTGACACCGTTTCCCTGGCCTGACGCCTTCGTGATTGTTGGCCTCGTCGTGCTTAACGGCCTGTTTTCCATGTCGGAACTGGCGATCGTTTCTGCACGCCCGGCGCGCCTGAAGGTGCTGGCCGAAGGCGGATCGCGCGGTGCGCAGACCGCGCTGACGCTGGCCGCGGACCCCGGAAAATTTTTGTCGACGGTGCAGATCGGCATCACGCTGGTGGGCATCATCGCCGGCGCCTATTCCGGATCGAGCCTGGGCGGGCCGACCGCCGAGCGGCTGGCGGCATGGGGCGTGCCGGAGCGGTATGCCGACGATGCCGGCTTCGTTCTGGTGATCGCGATCACGACATACCTGAGCCTGGTGGCGGGCGAGCTGGTGCCCAAGCAGCTGGCGCTGCGCGCGGCGGAGCCCATCGCCGTGATCGCATCGCGGCCGATGGTGGTGGTGGCCAAGGTGACCGCGCCGTTCGTGTGGGCGCTGGACCGGTCATCGGGCATGCTGCTGCGGCTGTTCGGGCTGAGCAAGGGCGGGGAACAGGAAGTCACCGCCGAAGAACTGCACATGATCTTTGCCGAGGCGACCCGATCAGGCGTGATCGAGGAGGACGAACGCGCGCTGATGACCAGCGTGATGCGGCTGGCCGAACGCCCGGTGCGCGAGGTGATGACCCCGCGCACCGAACTGCACTGGATCGAACGCCGGGCCACCGAGGCCGAGCTGCGCGCCGCGATCGAGGACAGCCCGCATTCGCTGCTGCTGGTGGCGGACCGATCGGTCGACAGGATCGTGGGCGTGGTGAAGGTGCGCGACGTGCTGGCGGTGCTGCTGCGCGGGCGCAAGGCGATGCTGGCGCGGCTGATGAAGAAGCCGGCAATCGTGCCCGACCAGCTCGACACGATGGACGCGCTGAAGGTGATCCAGCAGGCCGAAGTGGCGCTGGCGCTGGTGCACGACGAATATGGCCACCTGGAAGGGATCGTGACCCCGGCAGACCTGCTCTCCGCCATTGCGGGCAACTTCGTGGCGCACAGCGACGAAGGCGATGTGCCGATGATCACCGAGCGCGAGGACGGATCGCTGCTGGTTTCGGGCGCGCTGCCGGCCGACGTGCTGGCGGACCGGCTGGGGCTGGACCTGCCCGAGGACCGCGACTTCGCCACCACCGCCGGCTTTGCGCTGAGCGTGCTGAAGAAGCTGCCGGTGGAGGGCGAGTACTTCATCGACCAGGGCTGGCGCTTCGAGGTGGTGGACATGGACGGGCGCAAGATCGACAAGCTGCTGGTGGCCCACGCCAAGGCCGCGCACCCGCCGGCGGAGCTGGATGGCTAGGGCGGTGGCCGCACCGGGCCGGTCCGTGGCGCTGCGGATCAAGGTGATGCCCGATTACGAGTGCGCCCCGCTGTGGTGGGATGGCGGCGACAGGGTGGGCGATGTTCCGCCGGAGGAGCTTGGCCTGCCCGACGCGCTGTGCCGTGATCTGTGGGACTGGGCCGCGCGCCATGACGCGACATTGGATCGCGATGATCCGGCCAGATCCGGCTTTGGCTCGGACGAGGCGTTGAAGGCGTTCGAAGCCGAGGGACTGCAGCTGACGCGGCGGGTGGCCGAGGCGTTGGGCGACACCGCCCGGGTACGGTGGTGGCGCGAGCGCTGAAACGCAGAACCCCCGCGCAGGGCGAGGGCTTCACGACATTGGCAAGGGATGGGTCAGCCTTAGCCGGCGGTGCCAGCCTGGGCTTCCGCGCCATCGCCCTGCGGGGCGGCGAGGATGTTCTGCACGGCGGCACCCTTGGCCACGGTGCGGGTCTGCGGATCGCCCACGGTGCTGCGGATGCCGACGGCCGAAGCCCCGGCCTTGCCCAGCGCGTCGGTTTCCACCGCGCTGCGCGGGGCGGGGCCGCCGAACAGGGCATCGAGCGCCTGCTTGGACGAATCGACATCCTGCGGGCGCGGGGCGCCGGGGTTGGGCGGGGCGAGCGCGAAATCGGGCGGCACCACCAGCGGCGCCTGGCGCGTCACCGCGAATTCATCGGGCCGCACGCGGTTGAACAGCGAACCGCCGGACGCGCAGGCCGAGAGCGTGCCCGCGCCAAGGACCAGCAGGCAAAGGGTGGCGGACTTACGCATCAATCGTCTCCGTGGCGGCAGGAACGTCGCCCTGTTGGTTCTCGTCGGCGCCCGGCTTTTCGCGCGAAAGCAGCGAGCGGGCAAGCAGTATCAGCACGCCGAAAGTGATGGCGGCATCGGCGATGTTGAAGATCAGGAAAGGGCGCCATTCGCCGATGTGAAGGTCGGCATAATCGATCACGAAGCCCCACATGAAGCGATCGTAGATGTTGCCCATCGCCCCGCCGAGCACGAGCGCGAGGCCGAGGAGATCGCCCGTCAGGCGTTCTCGCAGCATCCACACCGCCACGCCGAGCGCGATCAGCCCGGTGACGAGGATCAGCCCCATGCGCATTTCCGCAGAGGTCGCGGTGAACATGCCGAGCGAGACGCCGAAGTTCTGGGTGAAGCGCAGGTCGAAGAACGGCAGCAGGGTGTAGGGCCCGCTGCGTTCGAGGTCATACGGACCGACCAGAAGCCATTTGACCGAGCGATCCAGGGCGAAGACGGCCAGCGCGATGGCGAAGGCAATGGCACGCCGCGCCGCGAGGGAGCGCGCCATCAGGCAACCTCTCCATCGATCGTGGCGACGACATCCTCGCACCGCCCGCACAGCGCGCCATCTTCGGCCACGTCGGGCAGGTGGCGCCAGCAGCGGCCGCACTTGTGGTCAGAGGTTCGCGTCACGATCACGCCATCGCCCTGCCCGCGCACGACTGTCCCGGTGATGAACAGCTCGGCAAGATCGGCCTCGGGTGCGGAATCGGGCACGGTGACGACGGCTTCGAGACCGGAGCCGAGCACCTTTTCGCGGCGCAGCGGCTCGATCGCCTCGTTCACCGTGGTGCGCAGGGCGCGCAGTTCGGCCCAGCGGTCTTCATCCACGGTGGAGACCGGCAGTTCCGGCCAGGTGAGCAGGTGGACGCTGTCTCCATCGGGGTAGCGCGACTGCCACACTTCCTCGGCGGTGAAGACCAGCACCGGTGCGGCATAGCGGACCAGCGCGTGGAACAGCACATCGAGCACGGTGCGATAGGCGCGCCGCTTCGGATCAGCCGGCGCATCGCAATAGAGGCTGTCCTTGCGGATATCGAAGAAGAAGGCCGAGAGGTCTTCGTTGCAGAACTCGCTGAGCGCGCGGACATAGGTGTTGAAGTCGAAGTCCGCGATCGCCTGGCGCAGCGTGGCGTCGAGCTTTTCGAGCTGGACGAGCATGTAACGCTCCAGCTCGGGCATTTCGGCCACCGGCAGGCATTCGCCTTCCGCAAAGCCTTCCAGCGCGCCGAGCAGGTAGCGGAAGGTGTTGCGCAGCTTGCGGTACTGGTCGGCGACGCCCTGGAGGATTTCCTTGCCGATGCGGTGGTCCTCGGTGAAATCGACCGAGAGCGCCCAGAGGCGGAGGATGTCGGCACCATAATCGCGCATCAGGTCGATCGGGCTGATCGTGTTGCCAAGCGACTTGGACATCTTCATGCCCTTGGCGTCCATGGTGAAACCATGGGTCAGCACCGCCTTGTAGGGCGCATGGCCGCGCGTGGCGCAGGCTTCGAGCAGCGAGGACTGGAACCAGCCGCGATGCTGGTCGCTGCCTTCGAGATAGAGGTCCGCCAGCGGGCCCAGGTAGCCTTCGGGGCGGAGCAGGTCGGGCCACTTGCCGGATTCGAGCACGAAGGCGTGGGTCGAGCCCGAATCGAACCAGACGTCGAGAATGTCGGTTACGCGCTCGTAGTCCTCGGCCTTGTAATCCGGCCCCAGGTATTCCTGCGCGCGGGCGTCTTCCCAGGCGTCCACGCCCTCGGCACGGATGGCGGCGACGATGCGGGCGTTGACGGCGGGATCGGACAGGTACTGGCCGGTCTTGCGATTGACAAACAGGGTGATCGGCACGCCCCACGCACGCTGGCGCGACAGCACCCAGTCTGGCCGGCCTTCGACCATCGCGCCGATGCGGTTGCGGCCCTTTTCCGGCACAAAGCGGGTGTCGGCGATGGCCTGCAGCGCCGTCTGGCGCAGGGTCTTCGCCTCTGCCACGTCGCGCAGCATGGCTTCGAGCGGATCGAGGTCTTCGGGATGATCGCCCGGCAACGGGCGGTCCATCGGCACGAACCACTGCGGCGTGCAGCGGAAGATGACCTTGGCCTTGGAACGCCACGAATGCGGGTAGCTGTGCCTGTAGTCCGCGCTGGCCGCCATCAGCCCGCCGCTGGCGCGCAGGTCTTCGCAGATCGGGCCGTCGGGCGCGTTGAATTTGGGGTTGATGACCGAGCCCTGCCCGCCGAGCCAGCCCCAGTCCTCGCGATACTTGCCTTCACCGGTGACGGCGAAGACCGGATCGATGCCATTGGCCTTGCACAGCAGGAAGTCGTCCTCGCCATGGTCGGGCGCCATGTGGACGAAGCCGGTGCCCGATTCCACGGTGACGAACTCACCCGAGAGCAGCGGGCGCGGCGTGGCGTAGAAGCCGCCGAGGTGGTGCATCGGGTGGCGCACCTTGGTGCCCGCCAGCAACGCGCCCTTCACGAAGAAGTGCATGTCGTGGCTTTCATGCCCCAGCCGCTTGACGAAGCTTTCCACCAGCGGTTCGGCCACGAGCAGGCGGCGGCCATCGACCTCGATCATGTGGTAATCGATGTGATCGCCATAGGCGACCGCCTGATTGACAGGGATGGTCCACGGCGTGGTCGTCCAGATCACCACCGAAGCGCCCATCAGGTCGGGATCTTCGGCCTCGATGATCTCGAACGCCACGTCGATCTGGGTGGAGACGATGTCCTCGTACTCGACTTCCGCCTCGGCAAGCGCGGTCTTCTCCACCGGGCTCCACATCACCGGCTTGGCCCCGCGATAGAGCTGGCCGGATTCGGCGAATTTCAGCAGCTCGCCAACGATGATCGCCTCGGCGGTGAAGTCCATCGTCAGGTAGGGATTGTCCCAATCGCCGTTGATGCCCAGCCGCTTGAGCTGTTCGCGCTGCACGTCCACCCACTTCTGGGCATAGGCGCGGCATTCGGCGCGGAATTCCTTGGGCGGAACCTCGTCCTTGTTCTTCTTCTTCTTGCGGTACTCTTCCTCGACCTTCCATTCGATGGGCAGGCCGTGGCAGTCCCAGCCGGGCACATAGGGCGCGTCCTTGCCCAGCAGGCTCTGCGTGCGGACGACCATGTCCTTGAGGATATGGTTCAGCGCATGGCCGATGTGCATGTCGCCATTGGCGTAGGGCGGGCCATCGTGAAGGATGAACTTTTCCGCGCCCGCGCGCGCATCGCGCAGCCGCCGGTACAGGTCCATCTCCTGCCAGCGCGCAAGGATGCCCGGCTCCTTCTGCGGCAGGCCGGCCTTCATCGGGAAATCGGTCTTCGGCAGGAAGACGGTGTTGCGGAAGTCGCGAGCTTCCTGGCGCTGCTGTTCGGTCATGACCGGTGGGCGTTAGAACAAAGCGCTGCAGCAATAAACCCCCATCCCCCGCATCGGGCCAATCCCCGAAGATCGACCCCATGCGGGGAGGCGGCGGCTTTATTCACCCTGCTCGTCGCGATTCTGCGCAGCGATCGCCTCTTCATTGGTGCGGGCGTCCAGACTGGGGCGCAGCGCGGGGCCAACCGTCCAGAAATCGTCCACCATCACGTGACCATGGTAGCTGACCGGGATCAGCGGCAGGTCTGCTGCATGGCGCAGGCCGGCACCGTTGCCATCGCGCGTGGCCAGCACCTGCCCTCCCACGGCGGTGATGCGGCCCTGCAGCCGGTTGGGCCAGCCCCACAGGGTGAAGGTGCCATCAAGCGGCGCGACAAGCGTGCCCGACTGGCACGCGCCGGGAGTGAGGCCGGTCCAGCCCATCAGGCGATAGCTGCCGGTGCATGACTGCGCGCCTTCGTCCGTCCAGGCCCAAGCCTTTGGAAATGCGGCGCGAAATGCGGAAACGGCTTCATCCTTGCCGGTGAAGGCATCGCCCGTTGCCCCCGGATCGCGGCCCATCGCCTTGAGCTCCTGCACCAGCAGGCCGGCGGTGGCGGCATCGGGTGTGGACAGACGGAAAAGGAAACGGGCACGCGGATTGAGGTCGATCGCCTGCTCCAGCGTGGTCGCCAGCCCGACGCCCTTGCCGCGCAGGGGGAACGTGGCGCCCTTGTCTGCCGTGTAGCCATACCCGAGATCGAGCGCGCGCAGCTGCGCCAGCGTGGCCCCGGCCACCGGACCCTTGCCATTGGTGCGGCAATCCAGCGTGGCATCAGGGAAAAGCACCAGCGCGTTGTCCGCCGTGCGGGCGAGATCAACCGCCACCATGTCGGCCCCCATCCGCTGCGCCATCAGCACCGCGCGTTCGGTATCTTCCAGGATATCGTGGATCGGCGGCAAGATCTGCGTGGCCGGGCATGGTGACTTGCGCCCACCGGGCAGGTATTGCTGGGCAATACCACCATTTGCGATCAATCTAACGTGGCCCGGCGTGTCTGCCGCGATCCAGCTGGCATTGACGAAGGTAAGTATCAGGAAAGCAACCGCGCCAACAAACGCAATTCTACGTAACCAGATCATCGCCCAATAGCCCCCGTGCCTGCTCGCAGTCCCGTTTCATTTGTTGGACCAGAGCATCGAGGCTGTCAAACTTGGCCTCGGGACGAAGGAAATGATGGAACAGGACTTCGATCTCCTGCCCATAAAGATCACCGGCAAAATCGAAGAAGTGGGGCTCGAGCAGTTCCTTGGGCGGATCAAAGGTGGGGCGGATGCCCAGGTTGGCCGCGCCCTTTACCTTGCGCCCCCCGGGCAGGTGCGCGGAGATGGCATAAATGCCATAGCGCGGACGCAGGTACATGCCCATGTCGAGGTTCGCCGTGGGGAAATCGATGGTGCGCCCCACCTTGTCGCCATGCTGGACCAGACCACGGACCGCGAAGGGTCGGGTGAGCAGGCGGGTCGCCTCCTCGCAATCTCCCGCCTTCAGCGCGTCGCGGATGCGGCTTGAGGAAACGACCTCGCCCGCTTCGTCCACTGGGCCCACGGCACGGGCGCGGATGCCATGGCGCGCGCCGAGATCCTGCAGCACCTGGGGGTTGCCGCCGCGCCCCTTGCCAAAGGTGAAGTCTTCCCCGGTGACCACGCCGACGACGCCAAGGTGACCGGAAAGGCCATCAGAGATCCAGCTTTCGGCGGTCATGCCCGCCACTTCCGTGCCGAAGTGGATCACCAGCATGGCATCCGCCCCGGCGGCGGCGAAGAGTTCCTGCCGCTGGTCCAGCGTGGTCAGCCGGAAGGGTGCGGCATCGGGCGTGAAATAGCGCACGGGGTGCGGATCGAAAGTGGCGACGATGGCCGGGCGGCCTTCCGCCTTCGCCCAGCGGATCGCCTCACCCACCACGGCCTGGTGGCCGAGGTGGAAGCCGTCGAAGTTTCCGAGCGCGACGATGCCGCCGCGCAGGGCTTGGGGCACGGGCTGGCGGCTGTCGAGCCGGATCATGCCGCGCGCTCCAGCGTGACAAAGTCGAACGCCGGGGTTTCGCCCACGGCGGCATGGCATTCGCGCGCGGTTTCGCGCCATTGCGCGCCGGGCGGCGGCATGCGCGTGTCGCCGGCGTAATCGGCGTGAATCTCGGTAAGCTCGAGCCGTTCGGCCACGGGTTCGAACAGGGCGAGTACTTCCGCGCCGCCGATCACCGCGACCTCGCCCGTGCCCGCCAGAGCGAGCGCGGCGGCAATGGTGTGGGCGACTTCGGCACCCGGCGCGGCGAAAGCGGCATCGCGCGTCAGCACGATATGGCGGCGACCGGGCAGCAGGCCGGGAAGGCTCTCGAACGTCTTGCGGCCCATGATCATCGGCTTGTCCATGGTCAGCGCCTTGAACCGCTTCAAGTCGGCGGAAATGCGCCAAGGGAGCGTACCCTTGTCGCCAATGGTGCCGTCTGCCGCGCGCGCCACGATCAGGAACAGGCCCTTTCGCGTCACAGCACCAGCCGGGTCACGTGGCCCATCTTGCGGCCGGGACGCACCGCAGCCTTGCCATAGAGATGGAGATGGTTGGCTTCGTCCGAGAGGATCTTGGGCCAATCGTGGGCATCGTCGCCGATCAGGTTGTCCATCACCACACCCCGCGCCGCCAGCGCGGTGGAGCCGAGCGGCAGACCGCAGATGGCGCGGACATGGTTTTCGAACTGGCTGGTGAGCGTGCCCTCGATGGTCCAGTGGCCGGAGTTGTGGACGCGCGGGGCCATCTCGTTGAACACCGGGCCATCCGCCGTGGCGAAGAACTCCAGCGTCAGCACGCCGACGTATTCCAGCGCATCGGCCACCTTCTTCGCCAGCGCGCGCGCATCTTCGACCTGCGCGAGGATCACCGGCGCGGCGGGCACGGTGGAGCGATCGAGGATGCCGTTCTTGTGCACGTTCTCGGCGCTGTCCCAGAAGCGCACGTCGCCTGTCGCTGTGCGGACGAGGATCACCGAGAATTCGGCCTGGAAGGTGACGAAGCCTTCGTAGATCAGCGGCTTGGCCGGCAGTTCAAGCCTATCGGCATCGGCCGGCTGCATGATCCGCCACTGGCCCTTGCCGTCATAGCCGTCACGCCGCGTCTTGAGGATGCCGGGCGTGCCGATGCGGGCAACGGCGGCGCGCAGGTCTTCCGCCGAATCGACCTGCGCCCACGGAGCGGGACGGCCGCCGAGACCTTCGACGAAGGACTTCTCGTTCACCCGGTCCTGCGCCACTTCCAGCGCACGGGCCGGAGGATGCAGCGGTGCGTGGGGGGCGATGGCCGCCAGCGGCGCGGCGGCGACATTCTCGAACTCGTAGGTGACGACGGCGCACTGCGCGGCGAAGGCGGCGAGCGCGGCCTCGTCGTCATAGGCCCCTTGCGTGAACTGGGCGCAGACGTCGGCGGCGATGGAATCGGCCTCGGGCGCAAAAACGTGGCAGCGGTAGCCGAGGTTGGCCGCAGCGAGCGCGATCATCCGGCCAAGCTGGCCGCCGCCGAGGATGCCGATCGTCTCGCCGGGGGGGATCATGTTCCGCTCCTGTTGCGAGGGTCCTTCGACAGGCTCAGGACGAGCGGGCCTGGGGGCAAATCGCCCAAGCCCAAAAACCGCTCATACTGAGCTTGTCGAAGCATCATCCGACCGGCTTCTCCGCCACAGATTCGGTCTGCGCGGTGCGGAAGGCGATCAGCCGATCGGCCAGCGCATCGTCGGAGGTGGCGAGGATCGAGGCGGCGAGGATGCCCGCATTGGTTGCGCCCGGCACGCCGATGGCCAAGGTGCCCACCGGGATGCCGCCGGGCATCTGCACGATGGAGAGCAGCGAATCCATGCCCTTGAGCGCCTTGGATTCCACCGGCACGCCCAGCACGGGCAGGTGAGTCATCGATGCGACCATGCCCGGCAGGTGCGCCGCGCCACCGGCGCCGGCGATGATCACCTTGAACCCTTCGGCATGCGCGCCCTTGGCAAAGGCGACCAGCCGGTCAGGCGTGCGGTGCGCCGAAACGATGCGGCATTCATGCGCAACGCCCAGCTTTTCCAGCACGGCGGCGGCGTTCTTCATCGTCTCCCAGTCGGACTGGCTGCCCATGACGATGGCGACGCGCGGCGTTTCTGTCATCCCCTGCCCCTTTCAGGCCGTCTTCGCGATCAACGCTCGGACAGGTAGTAGCGCTCGATCTCGGCGAGGTTGTCGTCGAGTTCATAGACGATCGGCTGCCCGGTCGGGATTTCCAGCCCGGTGATCTCGTCATCGGAAATGCCCGAAAGGTGCTTCACCAGCGCGCGCAGCGAATTGCCGTGCGCGGCGACCAGCACCGTCTCGCCCGCCTTGAGCGCCGGGGCGATCTTCTGCTCCCAGCAGGGCAGCACGCGGGCGATGGTGTCCTTGAGGCTTTCCGTGGCGGGCACGGCGATGCCGGCATAGCGCGGATCGGCCGAGAGATCGAACTCGCTGCCCTTGTCCAGCACCGGCGGCGGCACGTCGAAGCTGCGGCGCCAGACCTTGACCTGCTCGTCGCCATGCTTGGCGGCGGTCTCGGCCTTGTCCAGCCCGGTCAGGCCGCCATAGTGGCGCTCGTTCAGGCGCCAGTCCTTGTCTTCGGGCACCCACAGGCGGCCGCAGCCTTCGAGCACGAAATGCAGCGTCTTGATCGCGCGGGTCTGCAGCGAGGTGAACGCGGTGGTGGGCAGCACGCCCTTGTCTTTCAGCAGGTGGCCGGCGGCCAGCGCCTCGGCCGCGCCCTTCTCGGTCACGTCCACGTCCCACCAGCCGGTGAAGCGGTTTTCCAGGTTCCACTGCGACTGGCCGTGGCGGATAAGGATCAGGCGAGGCATTAGGCGCGCATCCTGTTGTGCTGATTCAAGGAAAAACGCGCCCTAGCGTTCGTCCCCGGATTTGGAAAGGTCGCTTTTGGGCAGCGATTCGGGCGTGGTGGCCATGGCGCGGGCCTGCGCCTTGCGCCGGTGCAGGTTCTCGCGCAGCCGGGCGGCGAGCCGTTCCTCGCGGGTTTGCGGGGTTTTCGCGTCGGTCATCGCGCATCCTTTGCCGCGCAGCCGCCATTCTCGCAAGGCCGCGCTTGACAAAGCAGGGCCTCGCCGCCAAAGCGCGCCCCTGCCCGCCGCCGGTCCGCCGCGGCGGCAGCGGAAATGGTGTGCTGCTGTAGCTCAGTGGTAGAGCGCATCCTTGGTAAGGCTGAGGTCGGGAGTTCAATCCTCCCCAGCAGCACCATTTCCCCGATCCCACCGCTCCGGACAAAAATTTTGCGGTGTGCGTGGCGCGAAAAAGAGCCTTTTTTCACCGGAACTTGGCGGCGTTTGCCGTAATCGCGGCAAGCCCTGGCTTACCTTCGATATATGGAACCGAACCGGTCAACACGCTTTATCGCCTGTTGTCGTCGTCCGGGGCCCATTGAATGCTGTCGAAAGCCGACCTCTCTCCGGAAAGCCTGTCACGCGTGCTTGAACAGAGCAGCGACTGCGTGAAGCTGGTCGATGCGGACGGCGCGCTGTTGTGGATGAACCCCAATGGCCAATGCGCGATGGAGGTCGGCGACTTTCAATCGCTTGGTGGCAAGGAATGGGCTTCGCTGTGGCCGGTTGAGACACGCCCGCTGATCCGGGAGGCCATGGCGGCGGCGGCCAGCGGCCAGATATCGCGGCTGGAAGCATTCTGCCCCACCGCCAAGGGCAGCCCGCGCTGGTGGGAAGTGAGCATTTCCGCGGTGCGCAGCCCGGAAGGGGCACATACCGGCTTCATAAGCATTTCCCGCGATGTAAGCCAGCTGCACGCCGACCGCGAAGCGCTGCAGACGTTGCTGGCGGAAATGCGCCACAGGCTGAAGAACAGCTTCGCCATGGTTTGCGCCATGCTGCGGTCGATGGCGCGGGGGCACGAAGGCAACACCGCCTTTGCCGGGGAAATGGTGGCGCGCATCTCTGCGCTTGCCACCGCGCAGACCCTGTTCGACGGGGAACAGGCGGTGACCGCGCTGGATGACCTGCTTGGCACGCTGATCTCTCCGTTTCGAGACGAGGACCGGCCGCTGATCGCGCTGACCTGCCCCCAGGCGCACGAAGTTTCGCGCGAACACGCGGACGCGATCTCGCTGGTGATCGGGGAGCTGACCGTCAACTCAACCAAGCACGGCGCGATCGGCCATGGCGGCAGCATCACCCTTTGCGCGCTTGTGGAAGACATGCCCGATACGCGGCAACTGGCGATCACATGGTCAGAACAGGGACACCGCCCCGTTGCCGGAACGTCGCGACCCGGCGGGCAGGGCCTGACGCTGATCGAGCGCATCTGCCGCGCACGTGGCGGCAGCTTCACCATCGAATGGCAGGAGCAGGGCCTGGACGCGCGGTTGATCCTGCCGGTGCCTGCCGCGGCCTAGCTCAGGCCCGCAGGTCTGCCCATTCCGGGTGGCGGCGGAAGGCGGCTTCGATGTAGCTGCATTGCGGCACGATCTTCCAGCCGAGCCGACGCGCATCGGCGATCAGGGCATCGACCAGCTTGCCCGCCACGCCGCGCCCGCCGATCTCCGGCGGCACCAGGGTATGATCGGCAACGAGTACCTCCTGCCCGGCTTCACCTTCGATCCGGCGATAGGTGAGCCGCCCGATGGCGTCGCTGCCTTCCACCCGCGCGTGATATTCGCCCCGCGCACCCTGATCGAACTGGGTGATGGTGACGGTTGCGGATTCTGCGGGGGAATCGGACATGCGTAAGACCTTCCTTGATGGGCCATGACGGTGACCAGCTTGACCGGCAACGCCGCAGGCATCATCCGGTTTCGCGATGAAGTTCTTCTCCGACAACACCGCCGCCGTCCATCCCCGGGTGTGGCAGGCCATGCACGCCGCCGATGCGCCCGATTCGGGCTATGACGGCGATGCCCTGTCACGGCGGCTGGACGAGGCCTTTTCCACGCTGTTCGACACCGAATGCGTGGCGCTGTGGGCGGCTACCGGCACTGCGGCCAACTGCCTTGCCCTGTCGGCCATGGTCCCGCCCCACGGTGGCGTGGTCTGCCACCGCGAGGCGCATATCGAGGTGGACGAAGGCGGCGCGCCGGGGTTCTACACCCACGGGGCCAAGCTGATGCTGGCCGACGGTGACGGCGCCAGGATCGATCCGGCAGCGATTCGCGCGGTGATCGACCCGATCCGCAATGATGTGCACCAGGTGCAGCCGCATGCGATCTCGATCACGCAGGCCACCGAGTATGGCCGCGCCTACCGGCCCGAAGAAGTGGCCGCGATCGGCAGCCTGGCACGCGAACGGGGCCTTGGCCTGCACATGGATGGTGCGCGCTTTGCCAACGCGGTGGCGTTTCTGGGCTGCCGTCCCGGCGACGTGGCCGATCGCGCAGGCGTGGATGCGCTGACCTTCGGCTTTGTGAAGAACGGCGGGATGAGCGCCGAAGCCATGGTGTTCTTCGACCCTTCGCTGGCAGACGTGGCGCGCTATCGCCGCAAGCGGGCGGGCCACCTGCAGTCCAAGGGACGCTATCTGGCCGCACAGCTGCTCGCCATGCTGGAGAGCGACCTGTGGCTGGAAAATGCCCGCGCCGCCAACGCCGCCGCGCTGGAGATTGCCGCTGCCTGTGCCGATAGACTGATGCACCCGGTGGAAGCCAACGAGATCTTCGTGGTGCTCTCCCCCGCCGAGCAGGATGCGCTGCGCGCGCAGGGGTTCGATTTCTACGACTGGCCGGCTCCGGCTGGCGCGTCGGGCGCGGCGCGGCTGGTTACGGCGTGGAACAGCCATCCGGCGCACGTGGCGGCGCTCGCCCGCGCCATCGCCGCCTTGTGAAAGCCGCGAGGTGACGAGCCAGAGCCCGCCGCAGCGCGTGTGGACCCCGCGCATCGTGTTCGGGTTCGCGGCGATCACGCTGATCTGGGGATCGACCTGGCTGGTGATCAAGGACCAGCTGGGAGCGGTGCCGCCAAGCTGGTCCATCGCCTATCGCTTTGCCATCGCGTCGGTGAGCGCCTTTGCCCTTGCCACGTTGCGGCGCGAGCGGCTGGCGCTGGGCGGCGCCGGGTTGCGGCTGGCGGCGCTGATCGGGCTGCTGCAGTTCTGCGGCAATTTCCAGTTCGTCTATCGGGCCGAAAAGTACCTGACTTCGGGCGTGGTGGCGATCCTGTTCGCGCTGCTGCTGGTGCCGAACGCGCTGCTGGCCCGGGCATTTCTGGGCATGGCGGTGACGCGGCGCTTCCTGATCGGTTCGGTGATCGCCCTGGGCGGGATTGCCATGCTGCTGCTGCACGAATGGCGCACCGGCGGGGCGGGGGCACGCGATGTGCTGCCGGGCATCGCGCTGACCCTTCTCGGCCTGGCCTGCGCTTCATGTGCCAACGTGCTGCAGGCGACGCAGGAGGCACGCCGCCATCCGCCCATCGTGCTGCTGGCCTGGGGCATGCTGGCCGGTGCGATCATGGACGTGTCCTTTGCCTGGGCCACGGCGGGGCCGCCGGTGTTCGATGCACACGCGCGCTATTGGCTGGGTGTGGCATACCTGGCGGTGTTCGGATCGGTGGTGACCTTTCCGATCTATTCGGTGCTGCTGCGCGTGCTGGGGCCGGGGCGTGCCGCCTATTCCAGCGTGGCGATCCCGGTGGTGGCGATGTTCCTGTCCACCGTGTTCGAAGGTTATCGCTGGTCCGTGCTGGCGGCAGCCGGCGCTGCGGTGGCGATGGCCGGTCTGGTGGTGGCGCTCAACGCGCGCAAGCCTTCGCGATAGGTGGGATAAAGCGGCCGCCAGCCGAGCACGCGGCGCGCCTTGCCATTGGCCACCCGACGGTTCTCTGCATAGAAGGCGCGGGCCATGGGGCTGAGCCCGGCCTCTTGCACCGTCTGCAGTGGCGGCGGTTCCACGCCCAGCAGGCGGGCCGCTTCTTCGATCACCGCATTCTGGGTGCAGGGTTCGTCGTCGGACAGGTTGTAGACGCCCGGCGGCCCGGCCATGCCCGCGATCACCCCGCCCGCGATGTCCGCCACATGCACACGGCTGAACACCTGCCCCGGCAGGTCAATGCGGTGCGCCGTTCCCTGCGCCACCCGGTCAAGCGCGCTGCGCCCCGGGCCATAGATGCCGGGCAGGCGGAACACCCGCACGCGCGGATCAAGCGCCTGCCAGGCGAGGTCCGCCTCCACCCGCGCGGTGCGCCGGCCGCCGCCGACGGGCGCGCCCTCATCCACCCAGGCCCCCTGGGTATCACCATAGACGCCGGTGGCGGACAGATATCCGATCCATTGCGCCGCGCAGCCCTGCATCGCCGCGCCATGGCGTTCCAGCACGGGATCACCGCCTTCGCGAGCCGGAGGCACGCTCGACAGGACATGGCTGGCCCAGCCGAGCGCGGCGCCAACAGCGGCATCATCGGCGAAGTCGGTGTCGCCCGCCCGCCCGGTGGCGCGCACCTGCCACCCCTGCGCGCGCAGCCGATCGGCCAGCACCTGTGCCGAATAGCCCAGCCCGAAGACGAACAGTCTCACTCCCAGCCCTCAGTCCTTGCCCGGCCCCTTGGCAGCCATTGGCGGCGGGACCACTTCCACCGCATTGGCCACGTGGTCCTTCTTCCACTGCATGGCCATGCGCACGCGGGTGGCGCCCGATGGGTGGTCATAGAACAGCGCCTCTTCCCATGCTGGCGGGTCGATCTTGCGATACTGCGAAAGCTCCATGGCGATCGAGGCGAAGCCATCGGGCTCGCGCGCCACATCAAGCCCGAAGACGTCGGCCTCGCTTTCCTGGATCCGAACGATGGCATTGGTCAGTGGCGATGCGAGCAGCGACAGCGCGGCATAGACGCCGATCAGCACCGGAATGGCGGCGGGATCGGCAATATCGCGCAGCGCCCAGCGCCGCCCGCCCCACACCACCAGCGCGGGCATCACGCGCGAGGCCATCCACAGCATCACCGCCGTGAGCAGCGCCAGCGCCCCCAGCGTCCACCACAGGTGCCTGAGCACATAGTGGCCCATCTCGTGCCCCATCACCGCCGCCACCTGCGGCACGGTGCCGCGCTTGAGCAGGTTGTCGTTCAGCGAGATGCGGACCGTGGGCCCGATGCCCGAGACATTGGCGGAAATCCGGTCAGACTGCCGGGAGGCATCGACAAGGTAGATGTGTGCGGACGGAACCCCTCGCGCTTGGGCCATCGCCACGATGCGATCGCGCACCGGGCCTGCGGGCAGTTCCCTGTAGGTGTTGAACATCGGCGCGACGAAGACCGGGAACAGCAGCAGCATCAACGCCATCGCGCCGGTGACCACGCCCGTGCCGAGCAGCCACCAGCGGCGCGGCGCGCGGCGGATCACCGCCATGATCGCCAGCAGCATCAGGCTGCCGAACACCATGGTCAGCGCCAGCGCGATGCCCTGATCGCCCAGCCATTCGCCGAATGTCTGGTTCATCAGGCCATAGTTCTTTTCGCGCACGTAATCGGCCCAGATCGACCACGGGAACATGATCAGCGAACTGACCAGCAGGAACAGCGCGGCACAGGCCAGCGTCACGATCCACGGCCGCCAGCCGCTGCGCTCCATGCGGGTGCGCAGGCCGGCCAGCAGGCGCAGCCGCACCATCACCCAGCAGGCCAGCACGGTGACGAGGCCGCCAATGTATTCAACCCAGATGCCGCCGTCGAAATAGGCGTCGGACCGCGCCCGGGCCGCGCCCTGCAGCGTGTTGAGATAGGCCTGCGTGGCATGTTCCACATCGAACGGGGCAGCGTGGGCCAGCCCTGCGCATCCCAGCCCCACAGATCCCAACAGGGCCGCCGCCACGGCCAAGCGCTGCATCATCCTGATCATCGTCGCTCTCCGCCCGCAAACCCGATCATGGAGTAGCTTGCGCGGGGCGGGGGCTGTCAAGCAGCCATTCCCGGCATGAAGGCGATTGCCCTTGCCGCCCTGCACCCTACATTGGCCGCATGAACGATCTTTCAAGCACGCCCGCCCTGCCGGCTGAAGCCCAATTGCCCGATGATGGGCAGCCCACCGTGATCAACCGGCTGGACTATACCCCGCCGGCCTGGCTGGTGCCGCAGATCGCGCTCGATTTCGCGCTTTCGCTTGATGCCACGCGGGTGCTTTCGGTCTTGAGCGTGGAGCGCAATCCGGCCAATCCCGCGCCCACGCTGCGCCTGAATGGCGATGGCATTGCCGCACGCAGCGTGAACGTGGACGGGCAGCCGCACAACGACTGGCGCATGGACGGGGCGGACCTGCTGATCGACCTGCCGGGCGAGGCACACACGGTCACGATCGAGACGGTGGTCAATCCCACCGCCAACACCCAGCTTTCGGGGCTCTATGCCTCGGGCGGGATGCTGTGCACGCAGTGCGAGGCCGAAGGCTTCCGCCGCATCACCTTTTTCCCCGACCGGCCCGATGTGCTCTCGGTCTACACGGTGAAGATGGCGGGCGATAAGCAGAAGTTCCCGATCCTGCTGTCCAACGGCAACCCCGTGGCCAGCGGTGAGGGTGAGGACGGCACCCATTGGGCCGAATGGCACGATCCCTGGCCCAAGCCTTCGTACCTGTTCGCGCTGGTGGCGGGCGACCTCGTCGCCTCGCGCGACAGCTTCACCACCCGTTCCGGCCGCAAGGTGGACCTGGCGATCTACGTCCGCGCGGGGGACGAAGCGCGCACCGACCATGCCATGCGCAGCCTGATCGCCTCGATGGAATGGGACGAGGAGGTCTATGGCCGTGAATACGATCTCGACCTGTTCAACATCGTCGCCGTATCGGATTTCAACGCCGGGGCGATGGAGAACAAGGGGCTCAACGTCTTCAACACGCGCTACATCCTGGCCGATCCGGAAACCGCCACGGACGGCGATTACGATGCGGTGGAAGGCGTGGTGGCGCACGAATACTTCCACAACTGGTCGGGCAATCGCGTCACCTGCCGTGACTGGTTCCAGCTGAGCCTGAAGGAAGGCTTCACCGTGCTGCGCGACCAGCAGTTCAGCGCGGACCGGGGCAGCGCGCCGGTCAAGCGGATCGAGGACGTGCGCATCCTGCGCGCCGCCCAGTTCCCCGAGGATTCGGGCCCGCTGGCGCATCCGATCCGGCCCGATTCCTATCAGGAGATCAGCAACTTCTACACCGCCACGGTCTATAACAAGGGGGCAGAGGTTATCCGCATGATGACCGTGCTGGCCGGCCCGGAGCGCTTCCGCAAGGGCACCGACCTCTACTTTGACCGCCACGATGGCGAGGCGGCAACCTGCGAGGACTTCGTCAAGGCGATCGAGGACGGCGCGGGGCTGGACCTCACGCAGTTCCGCCGCTGGTACCAGCAGGCCGGCACCCCCCGCGTTGACGTGGCCGTGGCCCACGCGGGCGACACCGTGACGCTCACCCTGAAGCAGACCGTGCCCCCCACCCCGGGCCAGCCTGACAAGCAGCCGATGGTGATCCCGCTGCGCACCGCCCTGTTCGACCGCGCCACCGGAAAGCATGACGGCGAGCACCTGATCGTGCTGGCTGAAGCTGAACAGAGCTTCAGCTTTTCCGGCCACGCCACGCCCCCGGTGCTTTCGATCAACCGCGGCTTTTCCGCGCCGGTTGCCATCGCCAGCCCGGTCTCGAACGAAGACCTCGTGTTCCTTGCCGCACATGATGACGATCCGTTCGCCCGGTATGAGGCGATGCAGCAGCTGGTGGTGCAGCACCTAGTCTCCGCCGTGCGGGGCGAGCTGTCGCCCGCGCAGCGTGATGCCGGGCGCAAGGCCATCGGCGAGGCCTTTGCCGCTGTGCTGGCCGACGGGGCACTGGATGACCTGATGCGTGGCGAACTGGTGATCCTGCCCGGTGAGAGCTACCTCCACGAACAGCTCGCCCCGGTCGATCCCGGCAAGGTCCGCGCCGAGCGCGAGGACCTGAAGCGCTGGCTGGGCGAAACGCTGAAGGCCGAGTGGACCACGCTGCATGATCGTTGCTCCGCCGTGCCCTACAGCCTCGATGCCGCGGCCCGGGGTGCGCGCAAGCTGAAGACGCAGGCGCTGGTCTACCTTGCCCCGGCGGCCCCGACCGAAGCCGCCCGCCGCGCCCGCGCGCAGTATGACGCCGCCACCAACATGACCGACCGGCAGGGCGCGCTGATGGTCCTTGCCGGGCTCGATGTGCCCGAGCGTGCGGTGGCGCTGGCCGATTTCCACCAGCGCTTTGCCGGGAACATGCTGGTGATCGACAAGTGGTTCTCGCTGCAGGCGGGATCGCTCCACCCCGATGCGCTGGCACATGTACAGGCGCTGGCGGGGCATCCCGACTTCACCCTGAACAACCCCAACCGCGTCCGCGCGCTCTACATGGCCGCCGCCGCCAACCCCGGCGTGTTCCACGATGCATCGGGCGCGGGATATCGCATGATCGCCGACCTGATCCTGCAGCTGGATCCGATCAACGGCAATGTCGCCGCGCGCTTCGTGCCGCCGCTGGGCCGGTGGAAGAAGATCGAGCCGGCGCGCGCCGCGCTGATGCGTGCGGAGCTGGAGCGCATCGCCGCGCAGCCCGGCCTTTCACGCGATGTGCGCGAACAGGTGAGCAAGAGCCTGGAAGGATGAACGAGCCTGTCGAGGTTCTGACCCACCCGGGCCTGGCCGGCGCGGCGCACGGTTTCCTGGGCCGCAGGGGTGGCGTCAGCACCGGCATCCATGCCGGGCTGAACGTGTCCTATGCCGAGGATGAGCCCGCCCATACCGCCGAGAACCGCCGGCGCGCGGGCGATGCGGTGCTGCCGGGCGCACGCCTGCTCACCTGCTTTCAGGTCCATTCCCCCGATGTCGTGACCGTGGACGAACCGTGGGAGGATGCCGACCGGCCCCACGCCGATGCGCTGGTCACCCGCCAGACGGGCGTGCTGCTGGGCGTGCTGACCGCCGATTGCGCGCCGGTGCTGTTCCACGACGCCCATGCGGGCGTGATCGGTGCGGCCCATGCCGGGTGGAAGGGCGCGTTCACCGGCGTGACCGACCGCACGGTGGAGGCGATGGAAGCGCTGGGCGCATCGCGCGCCAACATCGCCGCCGTGGTCGGCCCGTGCATCGCGCAGAAAAGCTATGAGGTGGACAGCGCCTTCGAACGCCGCCTGCTGGAAGCCGGGGGCGAGAACGAGCGCTTCTTCCGCGCCGGGCGCGAAGGGCATGCGTGGTTCGATCTGGAAGGCTATGTCGCCGCGCGGCTCCATGCCGCTGGCGTCGGCCAGGTCGGCATGCTGGGGCAGGACACTTATGCGCAGGAGGACCGCTTCTTCTCGTTCCGCCGCGCCACGCATCGGCAGGAGCCGGGTTATGGCCGGCAGATCTCGCTGATCGGGCTAGAGCCCTAAGGCACCGCGCCCACGCACGTGCGCGTCCACGGCGCGGGCCATCGCTTCGCTGAAGCGCTGGCCTTCCTCGCTGGCGATGTCGTCGATGCGCCAGCCCGCCTCCTCGCGCACCATGTAAACGCGCAGGCGGCGTGACCAGCCCGCCGCGCCGATCAGCCGCACGCGCACTTCGGCCGAATCCGCACTGCCGTTTTCCACCACCAGCAGCGGCGGTACTTTCAGGTGGTGCGGATCATCGCACAGGCACAGCCACTCGCGCGAAAGGCTGCGGTGGCCATCGGCCGCTTCCAGCGCGGTCATGCGGTCATGCAGGGCGGTCAGGCGCTGCGAGAGATAGCCGGTCCACAACGGCGCGCGGTCACGCGGGCCGAGCAGGCCGGCGAGATCGAGATAGAGCACGTTGAGAGTCTGCGCCGGGGTGGCCATCGGCAGGTCATCGGGCACGCGCGCCATGGCCGGAGTGGCCAGCAGGGCCATCGCCATCAGCATCCGCCGCATTGTCGTCTCCTGCACAGTCTACGCAAAGCTATCCCACCGTGCCGGGACCTGCGCAATCGCTCAGAGCAGGCCGCGCTGTTCCATTTCGGCGCGCAGGGGCGCGGCACCTTCGACGAAGTGATGCGCCTGCCAGCCCAGCGCACGCGCGGTGGCGATGTTGGCGGCGTTGTCATCGATGAACAGCATCCGTTCAATCGGCAGGCCAAATCGTGCGGCGGCAAGGTCGAAGATTGCGCGCCCCGGCTTCACCAGCTTCTCCACGCCGGAAACGACAATGTCTTCCATGTGGTCCAGCACCGGGAAGGTCGGGCGGAACATTGCCCACGAATCGGCGCCGAAGTTGGTGATGGCAAATTGCCGCACGCCGCGCGTGGAAAGCTCGCCCACGATCTCATGCGTCCCGTCGATCGGCCCCGGCACGGCATCCAGCCAGTCGGTGCGGTACATCTCGATCAGCCCGGCCAGATGCGGGAACTGCGCCTTGCGCGCGGCCACCATGGCGTCCATCGGCTCGCCCGCGTCATGGCGGAAATGCCATTCCTCGCTGACCACCTCGGTGCAGAACCATGCGCGCTCGGCATCGTCGGGAATCGCATCGCGCCAGATGCGCGGCAGGTCCCACTGCACCAGCACGCGGCCGATATCCCACACGACTGCTGCGATGGTGTCGGTCACGAATCACCTGTGCGAGAGAGTGGCTGGGACATGAACGACCCGGGCCTATAAACGACAATGCCCCCGCAGTGCGGGGGCCAAGGCCTCATCAAAGAGGCTTGCCGGGATCCGCCATGGCCCGCCGTCGCGGACCATGGCGAAACTGTTTGATCAGCCCTGACGCGCCTTGAAGCGCTTCTGGGTCTTGTTGATCACATAGACGCGGCCACGGCGGCGGATCACGCGGTTGTCCCGGTGGCGGTCCTTGAGCGACTTCAGGCTGTTGCGAATCTTCATGTCCGAATCCCTTTGCCCGAAGCGACCGGGCCGAAAATTGAAGCGTGGCCGTTACCCACGGCCCTGTGGAAAGTCAACTCTTGGCAGGTGCGGAAAGGCCACCCGCCCCTTCCTTGCCGGCATCGGCCTGATCCCCCGCCCGGATGTCCGATCGGACCACCCAGCAGCATTGCCTGCCGCGGGGGCAGGGCGGGTGAGCGGGCCGGTTGAACAGGGTCGCTATTCCTCTCGGTTAAGCGGGGATGCCCCTGCGGAAGCGGCGATCACGATTCGCCGATGCTGGCCCACTTTGCGCCGATGATGGTGCTCCGATCCATAGGCACGCTACCGCGCTCCGATCGCCTCGGCCTGCTTGATCAGCTTCACCGCCATGTCCCGGTGCAGCAGCTCGGCCATCTTGCCGTTCACGCGCAGCGCGCCCTTGCCCGCATTGGCGGGGTCGGCAAACGCCGCCACGATCGCCTGCGCCTCGGCCAGCTCGGTCTCGTCCGGCGCAAACACGCGATTCGCCACGGCGATCTGCGATGGATGGATCAGCGTCTTGCCTTCCATCCCCAGTTCGCGCGCCTGCGCACATTCGCCTTCAAGCCGTGCGGGATCATCGATGGCGTTGCACACCCCGTCCAGCAGGATCAGCCCGTTGGCCCGCGCCGCCAGCAATGCCTGCACCAGCACCGGCAGGAACGCCGCCCGTCCCGGCAGCTGGGCGATGCCGGTGTCCTTGGCCAGGTCGTTCAGCCCCAGCACGAATCCGGCCAGCCGCGTGTCCGCCGCCATCGCCGCGATCCGTTCCAGCGCCAGCACCGCGCGCGGCGTCTCGATCATCACCCACAGCGCCACGGTGCTGGCATATCCAGCCGCATCCATCGCGGCGGAAAGCGCGGCAATGTCCTGCGCCGTGTCCACCTTGGGCGCCAGCAACGCGTCCAGCGGCGCAGCGGCCAGCGCGGCGATATCGTTGGCGCCCCATGGCGTGGACAGTGCGTTGATCCGGCCGATCAGCCGGCGGTGGCCAAACCCGCCGGCCTGCGCCTCGCGCACCAGCGCGGCGCGCGCCTCTTCCTTCATCCCGGGCGCAACCGCGTCTTCCAGATCCAGCGCCACCGCGTCGCAGTCCAGCGTGCGGGCCTTTTCCATCGCGCGCGCATTGCTTGCGGGCATGTACAGCACCGAGCGCAGCGGCCCGGTCGCATCAGGCGTCAGATCAGGCTGGGCGGGCGCTTCCGCCGGTGCCGGGTTGCTTGGCATTGGGTTCCTCCACCGAATCGAGGCGTCCTTCCTCGCGCGTCGGCATAGGAGCGATGAAGCGCAGCGCAAGCGTCAGCGCCATCCACACCGCCGCCGCATCCAGCGCGAACGGCAGGCTGATCTTGTCGGCCACCGTGCCCCACAGCCATGCCCCGGCCGCCATCCCGCCAAACGTCACCGCCTGGTAGATCGAAAGGCACCGTCCCAGGATCGCCTCGGGCGAACGCAGCTGCATCGCCACGTTCAGGCTGGTCATCGCGCAGACCCAGCCCATCCCGCCCAGCAGCGAGGCGATCAGAGCCAATGGCATCGATCGCGCCGTGGACAGCACCAGCAGCGATACGATGAACGCGGCCGCGCCCACGCTTACCACGTTTTCGCTGCCAAAGCGCCGCCGCGCCTTGCCCACCCACAGCGCCACCACGATCGATCCGATGCCGAACGCGCCCAGCATCAGGCCATAGTCCAGCTCCGTGCCGTGCAGCAGCTGACGGACCACCGTGGGCAGCAACGCCTGCATGCCCGCCGCGCCGATGCCGAAGCAGGCCCCGCGCAGCAGCACCTTGCGGATCGGGATGGATTGCCAGCAGAATTCCGCGCCGACGCGGATCGCCGCCAGCATTGGCTGGCGCTGCGGCCGCGGTGCTTCGGGCCGCCACAGCCACAGCACCACGATCATGCCGATATAACTGGCCGCATTGATCGCAAAGGCCAGGCTTACGCTCCACAGCGAAATCAGCAGCCCGCCCAGCGCCGGGCCAACACTGCGCGCCAGGTTGAACGATATGGCGTTGAGCGCAATGGCCTGCGGCAGATCCGCCCGGCCCACCTGCAGCCGCACCGATGCCTGCCATGCCGGCCCGTTAAGAGCGGTGCCAATGCCCACCATCAGCGTCAGCGCCAGCAGCGACAGCGGCGTGATCCAACCGGCATAGCCCATCACGGCGAGGATTGCGGAAACCGCCAGCATGCCGGTCTGCGCCGCCATCATCACCCGGCGGCGGTCGAAATTGTCGGCAATCGCCCCGGCAAACACGCCCAGCAGCAGGATGGGAATCGTGGCCGATGCCTGCACCAGCGCCACCAGCACGTGGCTGCTGGTCAGGTCGGTCATCAGCCACGCCGCCGCAACCGACTGGATCGTCGATCCAACGTTGGAAAACAGGTTGGCGATCCAGATCGACCGGAACGCGGGATAGCGGAACGGAGCAAGCGCGCCCCTGCCGGTCGGCTGATCGGGAGGCTGGGGCGGCGTCGATGTCACAACAGGTAGCGCACCTTCATGCTCATCTTCACCGGCTGGCCCGATACCTCGAATGCCGCCGCGTCGAACTTGGGCGCGCTCAGCCGCACCGGTGCGTCGCGGCTGAAGCCGAAGCCTTCCTTGGGCATGCCGATGAAGGACCAGTCCATCTTGCCGTTGCCGTTCTCGTCATGCAGCAGGGCAATGGCATAGCGGCCCGGTGGCACGTCGTGAAACACCACGGTCCCGGCATCGCTCGCCTTCACGATCACGCGCTTCGCCGCAGGGTCCAGGTCGCACTTCTTGGGAAACATCGCAGCGTTGCCGGTAAGGCACATGCGGACAAAGCCGTTGCTGTCCCGCATGGCGTTCACGTTGACGGAGACGGTCGTCCCGATCGGCGCATTCGCGCCAAGCAGCGCCAGCGGTGCCAGCATCGCCAGTCGCTTCATGGCGCGGCCAGTGGTGTTCATGGCGCGGAAAGCCCCTTGTCCGTCTTGCACAGATGATCCCAGTGGCGAAAATACAGGCCGTAGTTGCATTTATACTGCTCGTGATGGCGGTGATGGTGGCTGGCCGTTATCAGCCACTTCCCTGCCGGGGCATGAACGATGCGGCGCGGAAAGATTTCCCAGCCCATGTGGTTGGTTACCCCCATCACCGTCATTACCAGCAGCACCAGCCCCAGCATGCCCACGTGGATCGGCACCACAAAGACCAGCGCGGGGATGAACAGGCCCACGATTGCGGCCTCGATCGGGTGAAAATTCATGGCGGCCCATGCCGTGGGCGGGCGGCTGGCATGGTGGATGCCATGGATCGCGCGGAACACCTTCGGGCGGTGCATCCAGCGGTGCGTCCAATAAAACCAGGTATCGTGCAGCAGCAGGTACAGCAGGAAGGAAACCGGCAGCCACCACAGCGGATAATCGCGCGGATCGGCATAGATCCGGGTCCAGCCATGCTTCTGCCAGCCCCACGCGATCACGCCTGCGGGCACGCCATAGATCGCGGCTGAGGCAAGGCTCCACGCGATCTCGCGCCGCATCTGCTGTTCCAGCCCGGCATAGCGCCCGGGCCGCACCCGGTGCGTCAGCCAGGCGAAAAGCCCGCTTGTGGCGAGATATCGCACCGCAACGATCACGGTCATGGCAAGGGCCGAAAGCCAAAGGCTGTCCATGCGCGCCTCCTGCCAGAATCGCGCCGCCGGGGACAGGGGGAAGAAGGGCCTATTCGGCGCTTCTTTCCCCGTTGTCGTTTTCGCAGCCCCGATCAGCCGGCGCGGCGCACCTTGTTGCGGTGCTGGCCCACGCCCGGCGCGCCGCGCGGGCGGAACCGGCGCTGCTGGCCATCACGTTCGCCTTCCGGGCGCTCGGCCCGGTCGGTATGCAGCGGATTGCGCACCGGACCGCGCTCGCCATCGCGGCGCTCCTGCCGCGGGCTCACGTCGCGGGGCTTGCCATCGCGACCCTGCGCGCGGCCGCCATGGGCCTGCTGGTCGCCCCGGCCACCGCCGCTGCGTCCGCCATCGCTGCGGCCACCGCCGCTGCGCTGGCCCCCATCACGCTGGCCCCCGCCACGCTGGCCGAACCGGCCCCGCGCATCGCGTTCCTCGCGGCGGGCATCCTGCGCGGCTTCCTCGGGCTTGCGGCTCGGCGCGGGCAGCTTCGCCGCGTCGGCCAGGAAGCCTTCGGGCAGCGGCATCACGTCGATCTTCACCCGCGTCAGCTTCTCGATGTCCTTCAGATACGGCTTTTCATCCGGCGCGCAGAAGCTCATCGCGATGCCTTGGGCCCCGGCGCGCGCGGTGCGGCCGATGCGGTGCACGTACTGTTCGGGCACGTTGGGCAGCTCGAAGTTGAACACGTGGCTCACGCCCGAAACGTCGATGCCCCGCGCGGCAATGTCGGTCGCCACCAGCACCGGGCACGAACCCTGGCGGAACGCCTCAAGCGCGGCGGTGCGCTGCGCCTGGCTCTTGTTGCCGTGGATGGCGCGGGCGTCGATTCCGGCGCTGGACAGGTGGCGCACCACGCGGTCCGCGCCATGCTTTGTGCGGGTGAACACCAGCGCGCGGTCCAGCTGCTTGTCAGCCAGCAGCGCGCGGATGCGCAGCGTCAGCAGCGCCTGCTTTTCCCCCTGGTTCAGGAAGGTGATGTACTGTTCCACGCGCTCGGCGGTGGTCGATTGCGGGGCAACCTCAACCTTCACCGGATTGTGGATGAACTGCTTGCCCAGGTCCTCGATCGACTTGGGCATCGTCGCCGAAAAGAACAGGCTCTGGCGGTTCTTGGGCAGCAGGTTGGCCACCCGCTTCAGCGCGTGGATGAAGCCCAGGTCCATCATCTGGTCGGCTTCGTCCAGCACGAAGATCTCCACCCGGCCCAGCGTCAGCGCGCGCTGGTCGATCAGGTCGAGCAGGCGGCCCGGCGTGGCCACCAGGATGTCGGTGCCCGGCACCAGGCGGCGGGCCTGCTTGCCCACCGGCACGCCGCCGAACACGCATTCCACGCCCAGATTCAGGTTCTTGGCATAGCTCTTCATGTTGTCGGCAATCTGCGCCGCCAGTTCGCGGGTGGGCGAAAGCACCAGCATCCGGCACGAGGCCGGCTTCCGGGGCTTGGGATCGGCGGCCAGGCGGTGGAGCGAGGGGAGCGAGAACGCGGCGGTCTTGCCCGTGCCGGTCTGGGCGATGCCCAGCAGGTCGCGCCCTTCCATCAGCGCGGGGATCGCCTGGCGCTGGATCGGCGTGGGATCGTTGTAACCCTTGGATTCAAGCGCGCGGAGAATGGGCTCGGCAAGGCCAAGGTCGGAAAAATAGGACATGTGATTCCAATACGTTGGATGCAGCGCGCGCAACCGGAGGGCGCGCGCGGCAGGGTCGAAACTGCGACCCGTGCGTGAAGGGGAAGCCGGTGGTGCAAGCCCGTTCGGCCGGGGCGGATCGCAGGTGCTGTCTCGCACCGGATCTCACGCTGGCTCAGGCCTACGACGGAACTGTCGCCGGTCTTGCTGCGGCGCACATAGGCGGCATTGCGCGCAAACGCAAGGAAATTGCGTGAACAAGGGGAGTATGCCTGCACGCGCCGCCGGGCTAGACAGGCCCTATGCGCGCCTCAGCCCCCCTTCTGTCGCTTTCAGCCCTGCTTCTGTCCTTCTCAACCGCTCTTGCTGCACCGCAGCATGATGCGGCGGAAAAGCAAATGATTTCAACGGTTGAGGTGGAAAAGGACCGTACGCTGGCGCTGCTGCAGCGGATGGTCGACCAGAACAGCGGCAGCCGCAACATCGCCGGCAACAAGGCCATGGCCGCCATGCTCACGCCTGAATTCGAGGCGCTGGGCTTTACGGTGCAGTGGCTGCCGATGGAGCACACCGGCCGCGCCGGGCACCTTGTCGCGACCCACGCAGGGCGCGGTCCGCGCCTGCTGCTGATCGGGCATATCGACACCGTGTTCGAGCCCGACAGCCCGTTCCAGCGCTTTGAAAGGAAAGGTGATTTCGCCACCGGGCCGGGCGTTTCGGATGACAAGGGCGGCATCGCGGTGATGCTCGCCGCGCTGCGCGCGATGCAGGCGGCGGGCACGCTGAAGGATGCGCAGATCGTGGCCTTCCTCACCGGAGACGAGGAGGACAGCGGCGCGCCGCTGAGCGAAGCGCGCAAGGACTTGATCGCGCAGGGAAAACTGGCCGACTACGCGCTCGATTTCGAAGGGCTGGTAACGCAGGACGGGCAGGACATTGGCTCCATCGCCCGCCGGTCGGTGCAGGATTGGACGATCACCGTCAGCGCAAGAAGCGCGCATTCCAGCGGCGTGTTCGGATCGAGCGGGGATGGCGCGATCTATGCCCTGTCCCGCATCATCGCCGCCATGCGCGCCGAGATTCCCGAACCGAACCTGACGCTGAACGTCGGCCTGATCGCGGGCGGCGCGCAGGCCGATCTGGCGGCGGATGAGGCCCACGCCAGCGCCGCGGGCAAGACCAACATCATCCCCGCGCAGGCCCTGGCGCGCGGAGACCTGCGCACGCTTTCGCCCGAACAGAACGCCGCCGCGGTGGCCAAGATGCAGGCGATCGTCGCGCGCGATTATCCGGGGGCGAAGGCCACGCTGCAGATCGGCGAAGGCTATCCGCCGATGGCGCCGACCGAAGGCAACAAGGCGCTGCTGGCCAAGCTGAACATGGTCAACACCGCGCTCGGCCTGCCGCAGATGGGCGCACTCGATCCGGCCAAGCGCGGGGCGGGGGACATCAGCTTCGTGGCGGCGGACGTGGATTCGCTGGCCGGCATGGGCCCGGTTTCCAGCGGCGATCACACCCCGGCCGAAACGGTCGACATCCCCAGCATCTGGCGGCAGGCCAAGCGCGCCGCGCTGTTGATGAGCAGGCTGGCGGCCGAACGAAAATGACAGCGCCCGTGGCCGAAGACGTGCCGAGCCCCTGCATCGGGGTCTGCGTGGTGCAGGCCGATACCTGCACCGGCTGCCATCGCACGCTGGCCGAGATCGCCGCGTGGTTCACCGCCGCCGTGGCGGAAAAGCGCGCGATCCTGAAAGCCGTGGCCGCGCGTCAGAGCATCAGCGACAGGTCGATGTAGCCATAGGTGGTGTCACCCGTTGCGGGCGCATTGGGCGCGGACTTCAGCACGCCGCCCTTGATCAGCACCACGCCGCCCGCCTCGGCCTGCAGCAGCCCCGGCACCAGCCAATGCCGCAGCCGCGCATCCAGCTGGTGCCCGGCAAAGCGGCCAGAAGCGCCCGTGGCATCCTTCACCCCGGTGGTGGCGAAGGCATCGCGCCGGTCTTCCAGCCACAGCGCGCGATATGTCGCCTGCAGGTCGGTGTGCTTCGAAAATGTCAGGTCCACCCGCGCCCCGGGCGAAACGATGTTGCTGCGCTGAAGTGCGCCATAGAACGCCGTGGGGCCGAAGTCGGCGCGGCGTGAACCATAAAGCGTATCGAACCGGCCATACCGGCCCGGCTTGCCGCCATCGCCGCTGGCTGCGTCAAACAGCACGGCGAAACGCGGGTGCCACGCACCTGTCATGCTGTAACCCGCCTCGGCATGGGTCCACCACGCGCTGACGGTCACGTCGGCGAGGTCTGTCGCACTGGTCGATCGCCGCGTCTTGCCGAACTGCCAGGCAACTTCGACATCATGGTCCCACGTGCCCGCCGCCGGCTTGGCAAACAGCCGTCCGCCTAAGGTGCCGATCCGGCGATTGCGCGTCAGGCGCCCCGGCGCGTCGCGCTCTGCCAGGCCGAAGGCATAGGCCTCAAGCGTGCCGCCCAGCACATGCGGCAGCGTCAGGTCCGCGCCATAGAACTGCAGCGTGCCCGATTCCCGGTCCAGCACCACGCGGTTGTCATGGATGCCCGGCGCATCGTCAGGCAGGCGCGCCTGCGGCATGACCCAGAACGCCTGCGCGTGGATTCCGCCAGCAGCCGTCCATTCCAGGTTCGCCCCGGTGAAGGCATTGGTGGTGTTGCGAAAGCGGTTGCGTGCCACCAGGCGGCGCGAGCCGATGTCCATGGTCTGGCGGCCCAACGTCAGCAGGCCCCTGCCACCCTTGGCACCCTTGCCCCAGTCGCCCAGCTCCACCTTTACATAAGCCTGCACCGGTTCCAGCGCGTTGACCTCGGCCGTACCTGCGGTGGAATTGGCCGCCTCGCCAAACATGCGCGCGTCCCACACCTCGCCGCCGATCCGCACCGGCCCGGTGTCGTATTCCACGGCCAGCGTGCTGCGGATGGAAACCGCGCTGTCACTGCGCGGGCCGGTGGGGCGGAACTGGCCGTCGATCGCTTCGCCGCGCACGCGGATGCTGGCGGTGATCGTCCAGTCTGGCCCTGTGCCCAGCGCGCGGGCCAGCGGGCCGGCCTCGGCATGGGCGGGGGAGGCAAGAAGACCGGACGCAAGGGCGCAAGGCGCCGCCAGCGCGGTCAGGAAAGCTCTGTTGGTCACAGTGGCGCTCCGGACAGGATCTGGTGCGGTCTCTCCATTGTCTATCGATGGAGTCGACTTTTCGCGCGGCGGCCTTGGCAGGATTCTCCGGGGATTGCCAGCACCGTATTGCCCCGCTAGGGCCGCTGTACGTCACCCGGGGAGTAGCCGCCTGTGCTCAGTGCAGGTCCGGTGCGTCAACATGCTTGGCCGAGAGGCCATGGCGCAGGCGAGGGGCCTTGGCCCCTTGGGCGAGACCGATGGCAGCGCACTTTTCGTCCCGGCCGGGCGGAAGGGTCCGCTGTCGTTTGTCTCGATGGTTCGCCCGGCCCCGAAAGCGTTTTTCCATGATCGAAGCCATCACCACCTCGACCGCGATCGTCGCGCTCGCCGAAATCGGCGACAAGACGCAGCTGCTGGCGATCGTGCTCGCCACCCGTTTCCGCAAGCCATTGCCCATCGTGCTCGGCATTCTCTTCGCGACGCTGGCCAACCACTTCCTCGCCGCGCTGCTCGGCGCCACGGCGGCGCAGTTCCTCGATGGCACCTGGTTCCGCTATGCCGTGGCCGCCGGTTTCCTCGCCATGGGCCTGTGGACCCTGGTGCCCGACAAGCTGGACGACGACGGGGACGACAAGCCGGCGCGGTTTGGCGCTTTCCTCACCACGCTGGTAGCGTTCTTCATCGTCGAGATGGGCGACAAGACGCAGGTCGCCACGATCGCGCTGGGCGCCCGGTTCCACGATGCGCTGGCCG
Source organism: Novosphingobium cyanobacteriorum (assembly GCF_029436685.1). Taxonomy (GTDB): domain Bacteria; phylum Pseudomonadota; class Alphaproteobacteria; order Sphingomonadales; family Sphingomonadaceae; genus Novosphingobium; species Novosphingobium cyanobacteriorum. The sequence continues at coordinate 25,955 of NZ_JAROCY010000005.1, read as the reverse complement.
TCACCATCGGCACCACGCTGGGCATGATGCTGGCCAACGTGCCGGCGGTGTTCCTGGGCGAGGAACTGGTCAAGCGCGTGCCGCTGAAGGTGGTGCGCTGGGTGGCCGCAGGCCTGTTCCTGGCGATCGGTGCGTGGCTGCTGCTGCAGACCGCGGGGATCGTCTAGAGTTTGTTCCACTGACGTGAAAGGCGGCACCGGCCCACTCCCCCGCCCGGCCACCCAACGGAATTGTACACTGTGGGTGGCCGGGCGGAGGAGTGGGCCGGTGCCGCGCCTGTTTCAGTGCATCTGAAACAGAACCTAAAACCCCTCTCCCCACGCCGCGCAGTGCGGATCCGCGCCGACGAGGTGGCGGCGCAGCGCGGCGCGGGCCAGCCGCTCAACCTCCGCCTTGCGCCGCGCCGCCGCCATCGGCAGCGCCGGGGCAGGGCGCAGGATTTCCGCGTCATAGCCATCGGCCACGATCACCCCGCAGGCATGGGGCAGGAAAGCCTCGCTTTCCAGGCAGGCACGGTCGAGATGCGGGGCAAGGCCCCAGTAGAAGCGGTCGCAGTGGTCAAGGTAATCGGTCCACTTGCCATCGCCCAGCAGGTCTGCGCGCGAAACCTTGATTTCGACGATCACCACCCGCCCCTTGGCGTCTATGCCCATCAGGTCCGCCCGGCGGCCATTGCGCAGCGGCATTTCCGGCAGGCACCAGATATCGTTGCGGGCAAACAGTCGGCAGATTCCGCGCGCCACGGCCCGGGCCTCGCGCTCGGTTGCGGGTTCAAGCTGCGAAAGGGGCGATTCGGGCATCGCCGCAGTTTAGGAACAAAGTGCGAACGGGTAAAGCCGTTCAGGCGCGGCGACGCACGCCCAGCGGCGGCACCAGCGCCAGCAGCGCGGCGCGGGCCGATTCGAACTCGCGCCACAGCGCCTGCGCGGCGGGCGTGGGCGAAATGCCCCGCGCGCTCACAGCCAGCAGCGCGGCAAGGCCCGGTTCCATGATCGCGGCCAGATCATCCACGCCCTGTTCGGCGCGTTCGTGCCGCCAGCCGCCGATATCGCGCATGATCGCGGGGAAGTTGCGCACTTCGGGCCTGCGCGCTTCGGGCGGCAGCCCCGCCAGCTGGCACACCACGGCGGCGGCATCGTGAAGCGCGGACCACTTCATCGACATCGCGCTTACCGCTGCACTGCCGAATCCGGCCCGGCCCGCACCGGGAAACTGCCCGGCCGGGGTACTCGCTCCAAACGGCGTTCCGCCGCTGGGGGGAGGAGACATGCTCACCATGAGTCGGAGTTTTACGCGATTCGTCGCTACCAAATCACTAACCGTCACGGGATTGATATTGCGCCGGGACGAACCGTGCTGGCTGCCCCTGCGCCATTCGATGCCAATCGCCGTGGAAAATCGCTGGCAAGCCGGCGCATGCGCTGCTAGGTGGCGCTTCCCAAGCACCCGTAGCTCAGCTGGATAGAGCGTTGCCCTCCGAAGGCAAAGGCCACAGGTTCGAATCCTGTCGGGTGCGCCATTTTCGTTCCGCTCGAGGCATTGATCCTTCCGGTGACCGGGAGGCCGGAACCCCGCGCCGCCAAGCAATGCTCTGCCCGGTGTTGCGGATCATCCGTCTGATCAATTCCAGGCAATGGACCACGGGCGTGATCTGGTTTTGGCGAGGCCTGGCCTTCGGGCTGCGCGGCGCAAGACGGGCAGATTGGTCACCGCTGCGTCCTTCGACCAGCCCGGCTTGATCCCTCAGAAGCCGCCGATGGTCTCGATCTTCTGGGCCATGGTGCGTGCCAGTGCCAGGCGCAGCCCATTGATCAGGGCGTCGAGCGCAAAGCGAAACGCCTGATCGTGATCATAATTCTCGATGGGGCGATCGGCACGCTGGCGCTCGCTGTCCTCGTGCAATTGCCAGCCAACCATGAAGCGGGTGATCAGCTTCGATCCATAGATCGCGTGCTCTTCCGAAAAGCCGGCCTCGCGCAGCGGCTTTGACAGCAGATCGCGCGGTTCGGTAGGCAGTGACGCCGCCACGAGCCTTGCCCCGTCGCGATAGTCCAGCACCACTTCGTAGCTGCGTGTCGCCACAGCGCGCAGCCATTCGTCCCACGGCTCTCCTGGATGGGGCGAACGCAGCACCGGCAGCAGAATGGCTGCGGCCATATGGTCCAGCAGCACGGCCTTGCTTGGAAAATGGCGATACAGCGCCGGACCTTCGACGCCGAGATGATCGCCCAGTCGCCGTGTCGTCAGCTTGTCGAGCCCGATTTCATTGAGCAGTGCCAGCCCTGCTTCGACGATCGTCTCTCGCGACAGGGTTGCCTTCCGATCCGGCTCTTTGCTCTTGCGATCCATCAATGCCTCATGTTGCACGGACCACAGCCGATACCGCCAGGGACCGGCACGCGCGTTAGCACCAGAAACATCGCAAGTAACCCGGGTCTCTGCCCATATCCGCAAGGCAGATCGGGGAGGGCGGTTCTCCACCCTCCCCATCCACGTCAGAGCGCGGCGATCTCTGCCTTGGCGGCGGCAAGCGAAGCCGCGCGCATTTCGGGTCCGAAGCCGATCTTGTCGGCCCGCACGATCGTGAGATCCGTGACGCCGAGGAAGCCGAAGAACACGCGCAGCAGGCTTTCCTGATGTTCGGCCGCATCGCCCGCTTCATACATGCCGCCCTGCGAGGACGCGATGATCACGCGGGTGTTGCCGGCCAGGCCCTTTGGCCCGGTTTCGGAATAGGTGAACGAGATGCCGGGCACGCCAAGCCGGTCGATCCAGGCCTTCAATTGTGAAGGCACCGAAAAGTTGTACATCGGCGCGCCGATCACGGCCACGTCTGCGCCCATGAACTGATGGAGATAGGCAAGCTGGGCCGGGGCCGCCGCCTTCATGGCATCGCTCTGCGCTTCGGGCGGCAGGCGCAGCGCGCCAGTGGTCACCACATCAAGGTGGGGCACCGGATTGGCTTCAAGATCAAGGCGTTCCACTTGCGCACCAGGGGTCTTGGCCTGGAGATGGGCAACGATGGCTGCCGTCAGCTCACGCGTGACGGAGTCCGCTCCGGTGGTTGAACTGTCGATATGCAGGATCTTCATAGTGTTCCTCACAGGTTGGAATTCTCAACATCGCCAACAGCCTTGGCGAAGGCCGCGACAAGGCGGTCAGCCTCGGCCATGGCGATCACCAGTGGCGGCCGGATCTTCAGCGCCGCGTTGCCCCGCCCGGCCGCACCAATCAGCACGCCATCGCGGCGCAAGGCATTGACGATTGCGGCGGCGATCTCGCCAGAGGCGGTCTGCACGCCAATAAACAGACCGGCCCCGCGCAGGCCGGTCAGCAGCGGCGATGCCGCGATCACCGGCGCAAGGCCCGCCATCAGGTGCCGCCCGATGCGCGCCGCGTTGTCGATCAGACCTTCATCTTCGATCACGTCGAGCGTGGCCAGAGCCGCCGCGCAGGATACCGAGCTGCCACCGAAGGTATTGAAATAGCGCTGATGCCTGGCAAACTCCGAGGCAAGCTCATCGCGCAGCAGCAGTGCGGCAACCGGCTGGCCATTCCCCATCGGCTTGCCGGTGGTCACCATGTCGGGCACCACGCCGTGGCGGGCAAAGCCCCACATGCCGGTGCCGGTACGGCCAAAGCCGGGTTGCACTTCATCGGCTATGAACAGCCCGCCTGCGGCACGGATGGCGTCCACGCCGCCCGCCAGAAAGCCCGTCGGATCGGCAATTGCGCCGTCGCTGCCGAAGATCGTATCGACCAGCAGCGCCGCCGGAAGCACGCCATCGGCCTCCATTCGGGCAATCGCATCTTCGACCAGCGCTGCGAACTGTTCAGGCCCTGCCGGTTCGAGCGGCATCGCGATCGCATAGACATCCGGGCCGAGCGGCAACCCGGTTACCGGCGACATGCCCTGCAGCAGATCCGACGTTCCATGATAGGCGCAATCGGTGACGATCACGCCGCGCCTGCCCGTCACCATGCGGCTGATGCGGATGGCCAGGTCGTTGGCCTCGCTGCCGGAGTTGGTCAGCACCACCTTGCCGATGGTCTCGGGCAAGGTTGCCAGAAGCCGCTCGGCCAGCAGGACGGGATGTTCGGTCAGGTAGCGGGTGTGGGTATTGATCACGCCGCCCTGCGCCGCCATCGCCGCCCCGATGCGCGGGTGGCAGTGCCCGGCCACAGGCACGTTGTTGTAGGCATCGAGATAGCGCCGCCCGTCGGCATCCTCGATCCAGCACCCTTGCGCGCGCACCGCGTGAACCGGCTGTTCGTAGAACAGCCGGTAGCTGGGCGATAGCACGCGATTGCGCCGGGCAAGCAGTTGGGATGTTTCAGGGTTCATCGACTTGCCCGGCATCGGTATCGATCAGAAGTTACGCGTCAAGGTCAGTGCCCACTGGCGCGGCGCACCGGGCGAAACCGAAGTCAGCCCGGATTGCTGCGCCTGATCGAACCGCGTGTTTTCGTAGTAGCGGTTGCCGAGGTTGGTCACTTCCAGCGCCAGCCCCCAGTCGCGGTTCTTCGATTTCCACGCGAGGCGCGTCGTCGCGAGGAAATAGCCCTCGATCCGGTTGGTCGGCCCGTTCAGCGCTTCGGTGAAGACGTGGCTCTGGTATGAGCCATCGGCCCGCAGCGTCAGCAACCCGGCATCGCCATCAAGGATGTCGTACTGGATGCCGGCCGCACCCTTCCACTTCGGCGTGAACGGCGTGACCATGTTCAGCGCGATGAAGGTGGCAGGATCGGTGCGCTTGTACTGGAAATCGAGGTAGCTGCCTGACAGGTCGATGGACAGGCGATCGGTCGGGTACGCCGACAGTTCCACTTCCACGCCCTTCACCTTGGCGGTGCCGGCATTGTTGGGCTGGAAGCAAGGCGCAATCGGGCAGGCCAGGACATTGAGGATGATGTCCTTGTAATCGTTGACGAAGCCCGCGACGTTGAAGCGCACGCGGCGATCGAAGAGATCGGTCTTGAAGCCGATTTCGTAGGACGTGATCGTTTCGGGCTTGAACGATTTCAGCTGTCCGACATCGAACGGCACGCCGTTGACCGGATCGATCTGGCCATTGGCCACCGGCAGGATCGTGCCCGGCGCGAAGAACGGACGCGGGTTGACGCCACCGGCGCGGTAACCGGTCGAAACCTGGCCATAGACCAGCACTTCGTCCGAGAAGCGATAGTCCAGCGCCACGCGCCAGTCGAAGCGCTTGCCCTCATAGCCATCGGTCAGCCCGTTGAGCCCGAGCAGCGCGCAGTTTGGCGCGTTGGCCGGATCGAATGGAGCGCGACCGGGCAGGCAGGGCGTGCTCGGGATCGTGCCATCGGGGTTGGAGCGGAAGTATTCCTGCGTCTTGCGGTCCCACGTATGGCGAATGCCGCCCGAAAGGCGCAGGCCATCGGTCAGCTTGAAATCGCCGTTGAGGAACAGCGCGGTGGATTTGCTGGTGCTGTCCTCAGGACCCTGGTTGAAGTTGAGCCCAACGTAAGTCAGCGCCAGACGGGCCGCAAAGGTTGCCGTGCCGCGGAAGTGGAACGCACCAGCCGTCAGGTTCAGCCTGCCATCCATCAACCGGGCATTCGCGCGCAGCTCCTGGCTGAACTGCCAGTTCTTCAGCTTCTGCAGCGCCAGCTGGTTCATGACCGGGCTGCCATCGGCGTCTTCGGCAAACGTCGCGGTGTAGTCACGATAGGCGGTGATCGAACGGACCTGGAGGTTGTCAGACACGTCCCACTTCACGTTGCCCGAGATGCCGTAGCTATCGAGGTGCGAGATGATCGGGATGCTGAACGGGGTATAGGGGTCCTGCCCGGTGGGTGCGCGCGTGTCGGTAAAGGTCGAATAGGTCCAGTAACGGTTGCGCCCGGCGGTATCGCAGGAGTTCGGGCCATAGGGCACGAAGCGACAGTCGAACGGTACGGGCGGCGTTGCCGGATTGCCGTCGTCGATGGTCAGGCGCGGGTTGTTGGCAAAGCGGAGCACATCGGCGCCCGCTTCGGAACGATCGCGCGTTAGATCGCCGATCAGGCTGACATCGAGGTTGCTCGCCGGAAGCCAGCGCAGATAGATGCGCCCTGCCGCCAGCGACTGCCCGCCCAGCGTGCCAAGCTGGCAGCCATCGCCAAGGTTGGGGGCGGCGGAAACGCCCGATCCGAGATGGGTGCAGGCATAGTCCATCCGCTTGACGAAGCCTTCGCGATTGCGCGAGACGGCGGAGACGCGGGCGAAAAGCTTGTCCGGCGCAATGGTGAAATCGGCCATGGCCCGGGCATCGAAGCGCTTGTAGGCGCCACCGGTGACCGAGATCATGCCCGAGTTGTCGCCGCTGGGGGCCTTCGAGAACATCTTGACCGCGCCGCCGATGGAATTGCGTCCCGCCAGCGTGCCCTGCGGGCCGCGCAGCACCTCGACGCGATCGAGATCGAGCAGTTCGACGAGCGAGCCGGTCAGGGTCGAATAATACACATCGTCGACATAGATGCCCACACCCGGCTCCAGCGCGGGAATGAAATCGGACTGGCCCACGCCGCGGATGAAGGCGAGCATGGTCGAACCGAAGGCCTGCCCTTGCGGGGCAAGGGTGACGCTGGGGGCCTGGCGGGCGATTTCATAGATGTTGGTCTGGTTGCGCGCCTGCAGCATGTCGCCGGTCGCCGCCGTGATGGCGATCGGCGTGTCCTGCAGGCGTTCGTTGCGCAAGGTTGCAGTGACGACGATCTCTGATGTCTTGCCGCCTTCGGGCGGGGTCGTCGCGCCGCTATCCTGCGCCAGCGCGTTTGCCGATGCAAAGGCCGCGATCATTCCAAGGGCCGATGCGCCAAGACGCAGGCCTGCGAAACTCGGACGTGTCAGTGAACGCTGTGCTGTCATGTCATTCCCCCCTCTTTTTCAAGAAGCCGTTCTCGTTCCTGCGGCAGTCGGCCCATCATTTTTGATTGTTACGGCCGATCTAGTGTTAGCAGTGGTATCATCCCCATTGTTTCGTGAAAAGAACAAATTTGATTGAGGTGCACCCTCCGCGATCCACCGGTCGATCGGCATCTCCCGGGATGGCGCAGCGTGAGGTCAGGCCGTCTGCGAAAGAAGCGATTGCGCGAAGGCCACGCGCCAGGCGAAGTACTTATCATCGAAGGCCGCAAAATGACCGGAATCCTCATTTTTCTCACGATAATGCGTGGTCATCACAACATTCTGGACCACCCTTGCGGCCACCAGCCGGGGCAGGATTGCCCGCTCCTCAGGGGTGAGTTCGACGGCCGATTGGTACCCATCGAGAAAGGCCTGTGTCATTGCCTGGGCCGTGGCGGGACTCGCCATCTGACCAATCATGCCGACAGCGACGTCACACACGCGCGCCGTGTGAAGGGCATCGCCGAAATCAATGATTCCGGCGATTCGCTGCGAATCATCGCTAGCAACGATAACATTTCTGGCATTGAGATCGTTGTGGACGAACTGCCGCGGCATCGTTTCGAGCATCGGCGCCGTATCCCGGGGGAAGCGATCCATGAACGGGAGGACGAAATCGGCGAAAGGCACCTGGCGCAAGGTATCGGCGATCGCGGCAAGGTCAGGCACGCGGCGCAGATCCCAGATCAGTCGCCGGTGCATGGCGGGGTGCGCGAAATCACGCAGGGCCAGGCCAAGCCTTCCAGCCAGTTCGCCACAGGCCCGTGCCTGCACTTCGCTGCGCGCAACGTCCATCAAGGGCGTTCCGGGCAGGAAAGTGTAGAGCACCGTCAGGCGCTCTTCCGCGTTACCGCCGGCAACCCGGACATAGTCTTCGCCCTTCGCCGACTTCGCCAGGCGCGGGACGGAAAGATCGGGCGCGCGGGCTTCAAGATGCCGCAGGACGGCACAGAGCATGTCCGCTTCCGGCCCGGGCGTTTCAGGGGCAAAGACCTTCAGCACGAACTCCCCGTGCACAGACCGGACGCAGAAATTTTCGTCGCGCTCGGTGGTCAACGGGGTGATCGTGCCGGACAGGTCGTAGTGTTCCGCCAGCAGCCGGGCTGCGCCCTCCAGCCCGACTTTCGCCATATCAGGCCGCCCGATCGAGCAGCGTGAGCCGGGCCAGCTGGATCGCGGTATTCTCGCGCTGCAGCACGGGGTGTGTGCGCAGCACCGCAATGTTGCGCAGGATGCGTCCGATCGGCATGCCCTGCTTGGCCGAAGCGGTGGTTCCGGCCGTGCGATAGATCAGATCGATCGCCGCCCACGAAAGCTCGACGCAGCGCTGGGCGATCATGGTCAGTTGCAGGCCCTTGGCGGTATCGAAGGGCGTGCCTTCATCCCGTGCCGCGCGGGCGAATGCCATGTAGTCCTCGCCCGATTTCACCATCGCCGCCTCGGCCGTCAGCACAAGCGACAGGGCTTCACCATAATACTGCTGGGCCACCGGATCGTGGCAGCGTTCGCGGAACGGCGGCGCCATCGACTTCTTGGTCAGCAGCAGTTCCTCGAAGTGATCGAGCGCGCCGCGTGCTGCGCCAACGGCCACAGCCGCAGTCTCACCAATCAGGAAGGGGCCGATCAGGCCGGAATACATCGGATTCTCGTGCAAGGGCACGTGTGCGTCGAGCGGCTCCGCCCCGCGCGCCATCCCGCCAACGGCAAGCGCGCGATGGTCGGCCACGAACAGGTCGGTCACCGTCACGCGCTTCGATCCGGTGCCGCGCATGCCCATCACGAACCAGTCGTCCTCGATCACGCAATCACCAATGTCGACAAGGAGCTGCACCAGCGTGCCGCCCTCGTCTCCATCAACGCGGGCAAGGCCCATGAAGTGCGTGCCGAGATCGCAGCCCGAGGCCGAGACCCAGCTGTGCGAGATGCGGTAGCCACCCTTTACCCGACTGGCAGTGCCGAGCGGCGTCAGTGCGCCGGGGCAGCGGGCTTCCCCATCCTTGCCATAGATTTCCACCTGCGTTTCAGCAGGATAGCGCGAAAGGAGCAAGGGATGGCCGCCCACCAACGAGGTGACCCAGCCGGTCTCGCTGCACCCCCGCGCGATTTCCATGATCACCCGGTAGAACGTGGCGATATCGAACTCATAACCGCCAAAGAGGCGGGGCTGGACCATGCGGAAGAAGCCACCTGCGATCAACGCATCGGCGACCGCCTGCGGCACGCGCCCGCCACTTTCGCATTCGGCCTGCGATGCGCGCAGCAGCGGGCGCAAGGCGATGGCGCGTTCGAGCATGCGCTGGGGCGTCAGGTCAGGTTCGGGCTGCGGAAGAGGTTGCATCCGCACGGCGATTTCGGCGGCGAGGCTGGCCATGGGTCGAGTCCTTAGGAGGGGGATTTCAGGCGATGGGCGCTGTTCAGGCGAGCGACGGCGGCGCGTGGAAACGGTAGTCCAGTTCCGCCTCGATCAGCGCGGCAAGGCGCACGGTGGTGCGGTCCTCCATGAACGGGCCGATCATTTGCAGGCCCAGCGGAAGCTCTCCTGCTTTTCGGGGCACTGGCACGACGGTTGCGGGCAGATCGGCCACCGTGGCCAGGCTCGGCCATGACAGTTGCGAGAGATAGACATGGCTCTCCCGATCGACTTGCCGACGCCGGTGCAATTGTGCGCCAATGCCTTCGCCCGAAAGGTCGTGTTCGAAGGCAGTGGTCGGGAAGACCGGGCAGACGATTGCATCCCAAGATCGAAAGAAGCTGGCCCAGGCCGCCTTCAGGACGCTGCGCGCATCGAGCAGGGTCTGCCACGACGGGCCGCTGCCGTTGGCGCATTGTTCGAGGATATCGGCATACCACAGCGCATCCTGGCCGAGCGTTGCGCGCTCCGCCTCGTCGACCCGGAAGGGCTGGCCGCCGAGGACGATGGAGAACAGGCTGCGGATGTACGTTTCGAGCGACAGCATCGGATCAAGATCCGGGCGTGCCGTGGTCGATACCGTGGCGCCGCTGGCAGACAGGGCCTGCGCGATTTCATCGATCGCAGCCCGGGTCTCGGCACTCGCGGCATAGGGGAGATCGCCGGTCCAGATCGCGATGCGGAAATCGGCCAGGCGTTCGTGGCGGCTAGGCGGGGCGTGTGGCCCCGCGCGGGTCAGCGCATCGAGTCCGAGTTCAAGGTCTGCCGCGTAGCGGGCTAGCGGGCCGGCGACCGAGAGATCGGGCTCCACCTTGACTTCGGGCATCGGAGGCACGTGGCCAAGCGTGGGGATCAGGCCATAGCTGCCCTTGTGGCTGAACAGGCCGCACATGTGCGCCGGAATGCGGATCGAACCACCGATGTCGCTGCCCAGTTCGAGCGGCGTGAGCCCCATCGCAAGAGCCGCTGCCGCCCCGCCCGAAGAACCGCCAACCGTGCGGGAGATGTCCCAAGGGTTGCGGGTGAGGCCGTAGATCGGGTTGTCCGTCTGGTGGTCCGCGCCGCCGATCGGCACGTTGGTCTTGCCAAATATCACCGCGCCTTCGGCCCTGAGCCGGGCAACAGGGCGGGAATCTTCCGACGAGACATTGTTGGCGAGGAACGGCAGGCCAACCGTGGTCGGCAGGCCCTGCGCGCCCCAGGTTTCCTTGACCGTCATCGGCAGGCCCGCGAGCAGGCCGGTTCCCTCGCCCGGGCCTTCCGCATCGAAGCGGCGGGCAGCCGCGCGAGCTCGTTCTGCATCAAGCACGACGACGGCATTTACCGACGGGTTCAGCCTTTCCACCCGGTCCAGATGCAGATCGAGCAGTTCCTCGGCGCCGATGGCGCGGCGGCGCAGCAGGGCGACGAGATCGGTCGCCCGCGCCATGCCAAGGTCGCTGTCCAGCACTTCGGCCATGTCAGGAAGCCACCGCGAATGCCGTGCGGCCGACGGCATGAGCAGCATCTTCAAGCTGCAGGACGGCGTGGGTGCGCAGAACGTTGAAGTTGCGCAGGATGCGGGTGAGCGGGTGGCCTTCGCGCGCGGCTGTCGACGTGCCGCCGGCGTGGAAGACCAGCTGGAACGCTTCCCAGCCGAGCTGCACCGCCTGTACGGCAATGGAGCGCAGCCGCAAGGCGCGCATCTGGTCGAACGGTACGCCGTCGTCGTGCCATTCCTGCGCATATTCCATGAATTCGTGGCCTGCCTGGACGAGGGCCGCTTCGGCCGTGGAAACAAGGCGGAAGGCCGTGCCGAAATTGCGCTGGTGGATCGGGTCCGTCCCCTTTTCATGGTAGGGAGGGTAGGCTGACTTCTTCGTGCGCAGGATTTCCTCGTAATGATCAAGCGCGGCCCTTGCCGTGCCGACGGCGACGCAGGCCGTCTGGCTGATCAGGAAGGGTGAAATCGACGCGGAGTACATCGGATTGTCGTTGGTGGTGCAGGCGAGATCAAGCGGCTCTGCCCCGCGCATCATGCCATGGCAGCGCATCACGCGGTGTTCGGGGACGAAAAGGTCGTTGACCACGACGCGCTTCGATCCGGTGCCGCGCATGCCGATCACGTTCCAGTCATCGATGATCTCGAAGTCCTTGCGATCGATCAGGATCTGCGCCGGTTGCGGGCCATCGGCCGTCTCGATCATCACCAGCGGCATGAAGTGCGTGGAGATGTCGCAGCCCGAACCGTTCTGCCAGGCGGCGGTGACGCGATAGCCACCATCGACCGGCACGGCCTTCCCGGGCGGTGCGAATGAGCCCGAGGCGCGAAATTCGCCCGTCGTGCCATAGGCTTCGGCTTGCGCCTGTTCGGGGAAGCGGGCGAGCACGACCGGCTGTCCCGAGACCAGTGCCATGACCCAGCCCACATCGGTGCTGCCACGAGCGATTTCCATCATCACCTTGTAGAACGTGGGCACATCGCATTCGAGACCGCCGAAATTGCGCGGTTGCACGATGCGGAAGAAGCCTGCGCCATCGAGTTCTTCGAGCAGGTCCTGCGGGAGGCGACCCTGACGCTCAGCCTCGGCTTCCATGGCGCGCAGGCGCGGGCGGAGTGCGCGGGCACGTTCGAGCAGGGCCTTTGGCGTGATCGAGGCGAAGTCTGCCTGCGCGGGCGAGGCCGGATGATCTGCGGATAGGGCAGCGGATGCCATGCGTAATTCTCCCGCCTGTGCGCCTTGCTGACGCGTTATCGCTGGTAACGAATCACTTGTTATCAGTGGTAACTCGGTTGCGTCAAGCGGGGAAGCAGGCGCGCCAACCTCTTTCAGCGCTGGCTCCCCTGCAGCGTCTGGTCCGACGGCCTGGGGCATGCACGATGCCCTTGCGCACATGATGGCCATCGCAAGCAGGCGCGCACCTGCAGGCAATCCGCGTCACAGCCGGGATGGTCTGACAAATGTGCAGCAGGCGATGTGTTATCGTTGATAGCAGAATTGCAGGCCATCCGTCTGCCAACGGTAGTTTCGCCGGTCCGTCGTCGGAAAACTGGGCAGGTGGGGCGTGCATCAGCGGTGCGCGGGCCTCGTCCGGCGCGTGATGTCGGCTTGCGATCTTGCGATATCTCAGGCGCCGAGACTTGATGATCAGCCTTTTGATCCTTCGACGCTGCCTGACGATGTCAGGGCATTCATCGCTTGCGCAGAGGCACGCCAAAGACAGTGAGTTCAGGCGATGCGCGCCCTCGGTCGAGCTTTGCCGCGTGAAACAAGACCCCACTTTGGCAAGCTGGCTCGGCCCGCAGAACTCCCCCACCCTTCAACCAGGGGCCCACCGCTTTCGCGTAAGCTGCCCCGAGGGACCTATTGCTTGAGGTCCAGTTCCTCGATCTCGCACATCCCGCAGTCCGGTGCGGCCACGGCCATGTGTGCGCCGCGCTCGTCCCAGCGGATCCAGTAGTCGAAAGGTTCGCGCCGGGGGCGGGGCGTCCAGCCCTGCGGAGCTGACACCAGCAGCAATGACCGGCACGCCTCCTCGCCCTCCGGGCACGGACGCTGGCTCTCTTCGCCATCGGCGCCGTTCACGGTGCAAGTCGCGCGGTTCGCATCGAACAGCGCTTCGGGGCGGGCATCGCCGGTCAGGTCGGGCAGAAGGGCCAGCGCATCCTCGGTATCGGGCTCGCCCCCGCCCGATCGGCACCATGCGGCAAAGCCGTCACGCGCGGCGAGGGCGGGGGGCACGCGTTCTATCGCCTGCGGATCGGCCTGCACGATCGGCCCGGCATAGCCCCTGGCCTCGCCGGGGGGCGGTGCCTGCAGGAACCAGCCTGCGCCCGCTGTGCCGTCAGGCACCCAGGCAAAGGCATAGCGGCAGTCCTCGCTGCCGGTGGCCCCGCACAGCACCCCGTTGAGCGAGACCTCAAGGCGCCGGCCAGCCGCCACCGTGAAGTCCAGCGCCTGCAGCGCGAAGGCGCGGCGATAACGGCCGCCCTGCATGGTCCACACTTCCACCGGGCAGCCGCCGGTGCCGCACAGCATGCCGCTGGGAGCGGCGCGCATGTCCACCAGCCAGTCCTGCGCCCCACCCTGCGCCCCGATCTGTGTCTGCGGCCCGGTGAGTGACACAGGGCGATAGAGCCTGCGCGCGCGGGCGATCTCGGCCGCGGTCACGCCGCCTTCGCGCAGTTCGGCGGTCACGTCGGCGACCAGTTCGGCCGGGGGGGCGGATTGCGGCGGGGCGGCATGCGCGGGCGCTGGCACGATCGATATCGACAGCAGCACCGGCAAAAGGCATCTGGTGGGGCGCATGGGCATGATCCTGGCCTTAACGGGGGGCAAAACGGCGATGAAGCGAATGGGAAGGCTGGCGCAGGCGGCCGCGTTGGCGGTGGCATTGGTGATGGCGGGCACCGGCAACGCCGTGGCGCAGGCACCCGCCGTGCGCATCGAAAACGGACTGCTGGTCCTGCCGCAGGTCGTGCGCTTCGCCGAAAAGGGAGACACGCTTGCCGGTGAAAGCGAGGCCGCACTCGCCGCAGTGGTGCGGTTCCTGGCGGAGAAGCCCTCCATCACCCTGCTGCGCGTGGAGACCAACACCGCCGCGTTTGCGGATCCGCAGGCGAACATCGGGCTTGGCCGCGCCCGGGCGGAGCGGTTGGCGGCGTGGTTCCGCGATCATGGCGTGGATTGCGGCCGGCTGATCTTCGTCACCTTCGGGTCCGACAAGCCGGCCGGGCCACAGGGCAGCCCGATGAATGATCGCGTCGATTTCGCACCGGCCAGGCTGCGCAACATCGCGATCGGCGGGATGCCGGTGGACGGCAACGGCGTTACCGTGCAGGCGCCCTGCGGCTGAGCCCACGGGTTCTCAGCGCCCTTCCGCCGCCACCAGCACGAAGGGGCTCCACGCCGCCGGGTGCGCCCAGAACTCCTGCCAGGCGGGCAGGGGGGTGCCGTCGGGCCGCTTGCCCGTGCGCACTTCCGCCATCGCCGTGCGCAGCGCCTCCGCCTTGGTCATCCCCTGGCGTGAGAGGCGCATCGTCTCCACCGTCAGCACCGCGGTCACCTCGTCGGACACGCGCCAGTGGCTGGCCAGCAGCGCCCGCGCCCCGGCGTGAAGGAACGCGCGACCGAGGCCCGAAAGGCTCTGCGATCCCGGCGTGCCGTCGGATGCGGCGGTGTTGCAGGCAGACAGGATCACCCAGTCGGCATTGAGCTTCAGCTTGGATGCCTCGCTGGCGGTCAGCAGGCCGTCGTCGTCGGGCGAAGCCACGGCGGGCGGGGTGAAGACCAGCCCCGGTTCCGCCGCACGCCCCACTTCCTGCGGCAGCAGGCCATGCGTGGCAAAGGCCACGATGCCCGCCTGCGCCAATCGCGGATCGTGCTTCAGCGCGCCCTCGGTTGCCGCCTGGCCCAGCCGCAGCGCGCCTGGCGGGGTCTTCAGCGCCTCGGCCATGCGCTTCAGCTCGATCTCGGTGCCGGGCAGGGGAGATAGCTTGCGCAGCGCATCGGGGCTGGCCACGGTGATGCCCTGGATGCCTGAACGCAGGCGGCGGCGCCCGCCGCTCTCCACGCTGCGCGATCCGCCCTCTGGCCCCAGCAGGCTGGGCGCGCCATAGCCGACAAAGGGCCGCGCCGCGCCGCCTGTCGAGGCCGCAACCTTGGCCAAGCGCAGTGCGGAAACGGCCGGCAGCGTGATGAACGCATACTTGTCGCCCAGCCACTTCGTCTGTTCCAGCGTGTTCACGTCGCCCGCTTCGGCCTTGTCCTTGTCGGGGTCGAAGTCGGTCACCAGCAGCGGCAGCGGCACCCCGCCCAGCGGCCCGGCGATGGTCACGAAAACCCGCTTGGCCTTGCCCAGCCCCGGCTCCAGCGGTGCGAACAGGTTGCGATAGAGGGTAAAGGCCGCCGCCCGGTCAAAGCGGGGGAAGAAGGCGTCGATGCCCTTCAGCTCTTCATCGCCGCTGGCGGTCTGGTCCATGTCCTCGGCACGGGTGCAGCTCGCCTCGTCCACCCGGCAGCGCAGGCGGCGCACCAGGTCCGCCACCGGCTCGGTCGCGCCCATGCTGACGCGCAGAAGCGACTGGTCGGGCGAGATGACCAGCGCGTAGTAGTCCTTGGCGTTGGGCACCATCAGCACCAGCGCCTCGTCCGGCGCAAGCCGCGCCTGCACCTCGGCGATGGAAAGCGGCGCAGGCGAAACCAGTTCCTCGAACGCGGGGAAGCGCTGCTTCAGCTGCGCGTCCACCGTCGCCAGTTCCGCCGCCGCTGCGTCAAGCGCCTTGCGCTGCTCCACGATGCCCGGCGACTTTCCCTCGGCCAGCGCCTTGGACAGCGCATTGCTCAGCGCGCGGGCACGGGCGACCAGCTGCTGCTTGCGCGTGACCAGCTCGCCCAGCGGGCCATCGCCCGCCACCGATCGCGCCGCCGCCTCGGCCATGGCCTGCCCGGCAGAGGACTGCTCCAGGTCCTGCGCGGCGATGAACAGCTCGTTGCGCAGGGTCGCCTGCGCGCCCGCCTCGTCGCTCCCCTCGATCTTCCCGCGCGTCGCCTCGATCAGCGCGCCATAGGCCATCGACAGCGGATCGTGCGTCTTGCTGTCGCCCGCCACCGCGCGGGTCAGCGCCGCGCTCGCCGGATCGGGCGCGCTGTTGGCGTATCCCCCGGCCAACCGCGCATCGCGGTGCTTGCGGGCAATGGTCGCCGCCTCGCGCGCCAGTTCCAGCGCCTCGTCCGTATGGCCGCCCGCCGCCACCAGCGCGCGCGAAAGCGTGGTCAGCAGGATCACCAGGTCCGGGTGGTCGGGGTCCAGCTTGCGCTGGATCGGCACGCCATAGCGCAGCAGCGGCACCGCTTCTTCCGCCTTGCCCTGCCCCAGCAGCGCGGAGGCGAGGTTGTAGCGATACTTGGCATAGGTGATGTCGTCGTCCGTTGGCCCGTCGGGCAGCATCCCCTCATAGATTTCCAGCGCATAGCGGGCGTTCTGCTCCGCCAGCGCATAGCGGCCCTGGAAGTTCTGGCGGAACGCCATGTTGTTGTACGTGCGCGCCACGATGTGGATCGGCCGGCTGAAATAGCGGGTGCGGATCTTGTTCACTTCGTCGAAGTAGTAATCCGATTCCTCCACCTTGCCGATCGCGCCGAGCTGGTCGGCTTGGCACTCCATCAGGTTGGACAGACGGATCGCCGCGGCCATGCTCTGGAACGAACCGTTGTTGTTCTCGTCCGCACCGGTGGCACGCCACACCGCCTCCGCCCGCGGCGCGGCTCCGGCGGCCAGTGCGATGGCTTCTTCCGAACGGCCGAGCTGCCCGAGCGTCCAGCACAGTTCATAAGTGGCGGTGAAGGCATCGTTCGAATCCGCACCATGCGCCGCCACCTGCATGTCCAGCAGGTCGCGCTGCGCATCGGCCTGTTCGGACAGGTGCTGTGCATTGCCCAGGTATTCCGCCAGCGCCGATTGCAGCGCGATGCGGATCGCCGGGTCACCGGTGGGTGCGGCTGCCACGGCCCGGCGCAGCAGCGCCTCGCCCTCTGCCGGCTTGCCCTCTGCGCGCAGCAGGTCGGCCTCTTCGCCCGCCATCATCCGCGCGGAATAGCTGTCGGGCCCCTGGCGCGCCGTCAGCACCGCCCGCTTGCGCTCCAGCACGCGCCGCCGCCCGGCATTGTCCTGCAGGAAGAGGTAGGCGGAATCGAGCGTGGCGAGGCCGAAGTCCTCGTCATCCTCGCTCGGCGCCGGCCCCTTGGACACCAGCACCTCAACCAGCGGCGCCAGCTTGCCCACCATCTCGGCATTGTCGTCGGCCACTGCCGTCGCCAGCCGGTCGGCCAGCGGCCGCCACGATGCATTGCTGCCCCCGGTCACGGCCGGGGTCTGCGCCAGGGCCGCTGCCACCGGAAGTGCCGTCGCCAGCAGGATCGGAATTATCGAAAAACGTCCAATGCCGCGCATCGTATCAAGAGGCCCCCACCCCAAAGGGGACATCCCATGCCCCTTGCCTCACGGCATAGAGCGCCAGAATCGCCGCATCAACCGTGCATCCGGAATGCCAGGCCTGCACCAGCTGCGCTGTGATCGGTGACACATTGTCGTCAAAGGCTTCCGATCCGCCCAGCGAGGCGGTTTGCCGCGCAGCGCACCAGAACACGGGCCATCGAGATATTCTGCGCACCGTCTTATCGTGATGGGCCATTCCGCCAGAGCCTCAAACGGGCCCTGGTCGAGTTCCGACCCTGGCGCAGAAGGGCAACGCGGCGGCGCACCCGGCTCAGCTAGCCTGCGGAAAAGCGCCTGAGGACATTCATCGTTACCGTGTGGACCTGCTGGTCTGCCCGTGTCAGTCCCATGATCCATTCACACGTCCCGGCGGTGAACACTTCCCCCTTGCCCTTTCCGAAATGAACAATCATGCCCGAACCGCGTCGGCGTCGATCCAGGGCTTCCGGCGTGACCTCGCCGTCAATCGCCTGTGCCGCGAAGGCCAAATCCGCGTTACGGATGTAATACGCAGCTTGATCGTCCTGAATGACGTCTTCCGCCAGTGTAGCCGGGGCCATGGCCAGAATTTGCAGGTCATTCGGCGCGCCGTCCGCTCCGGTGGGGTATGGCAAACCCCGCTCGAACCCGTATTCCAGGCCGTCCACCTCGTAGCCGAAGACTTCACTGGCATCGCCCAGGATGTCACCATACCGCAGGCCGGTTCCGGCAAAGGCCCAGTGGCCCGGCTGGTAGGTGGTGAAGCCGCGCGTACCTGCTGGCGCGAAACCGCCCCATGAAGCATACATGCCGCGCAGGGCATTCACCCCGAATGTCTGGGCGCCGGGGCGGCTCACAAGCCGGTCTTCCCACGCGCTAGTCAGCAGATGGGCTTGATCGGTCCCCCGGACCGGGTCTTCACTTGCCGCATCGTACTTGTAGCAGATCTGGGTCCGTCCTTCGTCTTCGAGGCGAATCTGCCAAAGGAAGTTGCCTGCAAAGCGCGCGACCTTGCCCCCGCCCTCCACGAAATGATCAACGTGATCGCGCATCGTGGCGGACCAGTATTCATCATGACCGACGAATATCAGGCACCGATAGCCATCCAGCAGTTCAGGCCGATAGTGAAGGTCGGTCTGCGTGATCATGTCTATGGCAAGATTGTTCCGCTCTGCCCACACGACGAAATGACGATCGAACTGGGCCCATCCGGCAGCGCTGGCATATTGGCCGAAGCCATTGGCCAGGGCCCATTCCTTCATCCGGTACTGTGGCGGCGCAAGCGGTGGGCGATGGCGGTCGGAAACGATGCGCGGGGCACCCTCTGGCAGCCAGACAAGGCCGTGCCGCCATGGCCGCTTCAGGCTGAGAACCGGCGAATATCCGTCCCTGCCCTGGTAATGATTGGCGCCTCCCCAATCGTTGTATGCCGTCCAGGTTGCGGTTGGCAGCACCAGGAGAAACGGTGTGCGGCGGGGGCCGTGCGGACGGACAACGAAGAACTGCTGGTGCACGAAACGTGTCCCGTCGGGTCTTTCGCACGAGGCAATGACCCGAAAGAACCCGGACGCACAGGACGATGGCACGGTCCAGCGATAGGCAACCGGCCAACCGCAACCGAGCCGCACGACATCCTCGGGAATGGGGACATGGCGTCCCGGAATGGCTCCGGACTGATGCACCGATTGCGGCACGGCCCCGTCTCGGACGATTTCCAACGACCATTCGCGCGCCGTCGTGCTGGCGTGGAAAAGCACCTCTGCGCCGGGCGCATAGGACATCTGGTCAGTATAGACATGCACGTCGGGCCACATCGGGTTCTGCCCCGGGGCGTCATACCAGTGGCGGGCCATCCAGCCGTCGTCGGCTCCGCTCGCCCCGGACCTGCGCGATCCGACATTGACGACATTGCGGTCCGGAACCGGTGTGTTTCCCTGTGTTGCGCCCATCGCCCGCCAACCCGTCACAGATCCATGGTGACAAGCTTGCCCGGCAGGCCGAGCGTGATCCAAAGTTTCCCTCCGCCAACCGCAAGATTGGTGGGGTCGCTTCCCGCCTCCATCTCGATCGCGCGGACATGGCGCCCGCCCATGTCGACAACTGACACCCGATCGCCCAGACTCCCGGCGACGTAGAGCAGGTCCTCATGGATCAGGATCCCATCGGGCGCGGTACCATCCTCGAACTGGCACCACATGGTTGGCTGGCCCACGCGGTCGCCATGCCAGGGAAGCTTGATGATCGCCTTGAGCAAGGTCATCGCCACCAGCAAGGATCCGTCCGGATGGAAGGCCAGTCCGTTGGTGAAGCCGTAGAAATCCAGGAGGTGGGTTGCCGGCCCACCGATCGAGGCGGCAAACAGGCGCCCGCCCCCATAGCCCGGGATTCGGCCCTCGGTTCCCCAGTCCTCCACCTGTTCCCAGTTCTGCGGGTCAGTGAACATCACTTTCCCTTCGGGCGAAAAGACCAGGTCATTGGGACGCCAAGGCCCTTCGCCGGGCAGATCCGTCACGACATCCTCGACCAGCCCGTCCAGGCTCACGCGCTGGATGCGGCCGGTCACCTGGTTGTCCATCACCTTGACCGCGTGCAGGCCATCGGGGGCCACGCCTCCATTATTGGCAATATAGAGCGCACCGTCGGGGCCCAATCGCATGCCGTTGGGCGATCCGTCGAGCCGGGCGATCACGCTGGTCTCTCCCGCCCGGTAGCGGCGCACGCATTGGTGCAGCAGATCGACGAAGGCCACGCTCCCGTCCGGCAGGAACGCGGGTCCTTCGGGAAAGCCCAGCCCTTCGACGATCGTTTCGAACTTGCTCATGCCTTCCTCCCGCCACTTTCCACGGCCGCTTCCAGATTTTCCAGCGCCGCCCCCACGCGCGCCACCAGATCGTCGATCTGCGCTTCATCTATGATCATCGGCGGGCAAAAAGCGATGGCTTCTCCCAGTGCGCGCACGATCACACCTTCCGCCAGCAACAGCCGGCCCATCGTCTGGGCAAGGTGCCCTGCGCCATGATGGCTTGTCTTGCGGTCCTTGTCGGTCACGAACTCGATCGCGGCAAGCAGGCCCGTTCCGCGCACTTCGCCAACCAGCGGGTGGTCGGAATAGCGCTGCAATCCGGCCAGCAGGCGTTCGCCCATGGCTGCGGACCGGCCGGACAGATCCTCTTCCTCGATGATCCGGATGGTTTCCAGCGCGACTGCGCAACTGACCGGGTGGCCGCTGCTCGTGAAGCCATGGCCCAGGGTGCCGATCCGGTCGCTTTCGGCGGCGATCGGCTCGAACACCCGGTCGTTGATGAGAACGGCGGCCAGCGGCGCATAGGCAGAGGTCAGCTGCTTTGACACGATCATGATGTCCGGCGCGATTCCGAACGTGGTCGATCCGAACATGGTTCCGGTCCTGCCAAAGCCGCAGACGACTTCGTCGACCACCAGCAGGATGTCATGCCGTCTGAGCAGCGTCTGGATCTTTTCCCAATAGCCCGAAGGCGGCACGATCACGCCTCCGGCACCCTGCACCGGTTCGGCAAAGAACGCGGCGATCGTTTCGGGACCTTCGGCCAGGATCATTGCCTCAAGCTCGGCAATCAGGCGATCACTGAATGCCTGCTCGTCCTCGCCGGGCAGCCCCTCGCGCCAGAAGTGCGGACACCGCGTGCGCAGGATGCGCTGGGCGGGAACATCGAACGAGGTATGGTTGCCCGGCAGGCCGGTCAGGGCCGCCGCCGAAAGGGTCGATCCGTGATAGGCGCGGTCCCGAACGATCACCTTCTTGCGGTGCGGCTGTCCCAACGCGTTCGACCGATACCAGCCTGCAGGGACCAGCGGACCACGATGGCACCGCACCGGAACTGCCGATGCCCGAAATGCCATGCACGTCCTGGTCAGTTCCCTTCCGCGGCGACGCATTCGAGGTCGACACGACCTTCGCCCAAGCGATCGACGATCTCGGCCTCGAGATGCTGGCCCAGAAGCACAACGGTTGGGAGGACGGCGACGGCGCCTTCGGCGAGCTCACCATCGACATCGCCGCGCGCAAGGCCGTCCTCGAACACAGCGTTCGGATCACCGAGACCGAGTGCTTCACCCACGAATGGGAGGGCTGACCGATGTCGCACTGCTACTACCATTGCCTGTCGTCGGTTCGCCGCTGGGGCGGACGGGTCGAGGATTATCGGGCGCTTCACGACTGGTTCGACCAGTCCAAGGCGATCATCGCCGACCCCCGGCACCGTGCGCTGCGTCACCATGCCGAAGGCATCTTCATGCTGGAGACGATCTTCGGCCAGACGATCGTCAACAGCGACGGCCGCATCGTGCCGGTCCGCCTGATCGGCGAGCAGCACGTCATCGAGGATCTCGGACGCGTCCCCTCCTTCGCCGATTGGGCCCGCGAGATACGGCCCGCCAGCTGGATGCTCCGCGCGAATCCGCAAGGCTCGCCGGGCCTCGACCCCGACATCATCACCGTCACCGTGAAGGGAGAGGCCGATGCTGACCGACTCTGAGCGCTTCGCGTTCACCGCGCACCGCATCCACGCCTTCGAGACGACCGGCAACGCCTACGATGCGACGCAGATCGACGAGGCGATCGAGACCGGCGACACGCTGCTCGTACACGCCGAAGGCGTCGTCGCGGTCGCTATGACCTGGCCGTTCGCCATCACCACCGCGCACGGCCACCTGCACAGCATGGCGCCGTCGAAGGACGGCGACACACTAGAGATCGTCGCCGAATCGCTGAAGGTCGAGCCTGGCGCCATCCGCCGTGCGGCCGAGTTCGCGCGGCAGCTCGGTTTCGAAATCGACCCCGCCGTCGCCCCCCTTCTCGCCTGACGGCAACCGGAGACCCACCGTGGCAAACAACTATCTTCAGGCCGCATTCGCGGTCACCGTTACCGCGTCCGAAGCCCGCCTGATCGCCGCGGTCCAGCGCGCGATCGAGGCCATCGACAACGGCGTCGAGGGCGATGAAGCCACCGCCTTCGTGGCGGACCTCGGCCCCGAATTCGCGACCGCTTTCCCGGGCGGTGATGCCGACCCGTTCGCCGGCGTCATGACGATCTTTCCCGACGCGGATTTTCCCTGTCTCGACGCCGACATCACCATTGAGGACGGACCCGAGGCCGACACCAAGATCGTGAGCTTCACCGGTGACCAGTTCGGCGTCGAACAGGTCGCGAACCTGCTGTTCGCGTGCGCCAAGTCCGCGTTGCCGCTCGGATTCCAGTACGCCTACACCTGCGATCGGCTTCGCCACGACGAGTTCGGCGGTGGGGCCATCGTGATCACCCAAGCCGGGATCCGCTACCACAGCACATCCGATATCCTGCGCGCCGGCCTCGACGGCACACCTACCGACGAAGGCCGTTCGGGCTTCGTGCTCGCCACGCGCGACCCCGAGCATGGCTTGTCGTTCTGGAACAACGAAACCGGTTTCGGACGATTGGCTGAAGCGACCGTTTTTTCCAAGGCCGAGGCCGCCGCGTTCGACAAGCCGATTGCGCACGACGAACCCGAATGGCTCGCATGCCCGGCAGGGTCGCCGTGACCGCCGTCAACCGTATCGTCCTTCCCGCGGCCAGCGCAATCCCCCCAATCGCGCTCCCGCCGGAGATCGAGCGGGCACTGCGGGACGGTGCCTGGGCCGTATTCAACCTCTCGGGCGGCAAGGATTCCTCGGCCGCGCTGTTCGCGACCATGTTGGCGCTGGATGCCATCGGGCATCCGCGCTCCCGGCGCATAGCGGTCCATGCCGACCTCGGCCGCGCCGAATGGGACAGCACCCCTGATATGGTCGAAGCGCTGGCCGTGCGCGCGGGAATCCGGCTGCACGTTCGCCGCCGCCGCGGAGGTGACTTGATCGACCGCTGGGAACAGCGCTTCGCCAACGGGAAAGCCCGTTACGAGAATCTCGAGATCTACAACCTCATCGGTCCGTGGTCCTCGGCCTCACTCCGATTCTGCACGTCAGAGCAGAAGGCGCAGGTGCTTGGGCCCTTCCTCGCACGCGAATTCGCCGGCGAAACGATCGTCCAGATCATCGGCATCCGACGCGACGAGAGCGCCGCGCGCAGCAAGGCGCCGGAATGGAAGCCCGACGACCGCTTCGCGAGGCCGGGGAACGCCAACGGCACCGCCATGATGGTGTGGCACCCGATCGTCCATTGGGCGACCGATCAGGTCTTCGCGCTGCATGACGCCCTCGGGATCCCGCTCCACGAAGCCTACACCTGCTACGGCTCCACTCGCCTATCATGCCGCTACTGCGTGCTGCAGTCCCTGGCAGACGCCAAGGCGTCGGCTTCAGCGCCGACCAATCGCGAAGCGCTCTTGCAGTTGGTCGACCTCGAGGCACGCTCGACCTTTTCGTTTCAGCCCGCGCGATGGCTCGCCGACACCGCACCGCATCTGCTCCCCACGACGCTGCGGGCGGATATCGAGCGCGCGAAGCGCGACGCGGCCGAGCGCCGCGCGCTGGAGGCTGCGATGCCCGCCGATCTGCGGTTCTGCAAAGGCTGGCCACCCCGCCTGCCGACGCTCGACGAGGCAACCCGGATCGCGGCGTCCCGAGCATCGATCCTGGCACGCCACCGCCTCGACAATCGCTTCAGCGATGCCCGCGCCGTGCGCGGCCGCTTCGAGCAGCTGATGCTCGCCAAGCCCGCCTGATCCTCTCAACACGGAGAAGTCCCATGCCCGATATCACCGAACTGCCCGTCATGCGGGCGGCCGACGCAACCGCGATCGGCTTCGCACAGTTCAATGACGTTCCGCACAAGGTGATCGACATTCCCGACGGGGGATTCACCCTGACCACCAAGACGAGCGACGGCAATCGCGTCACCTTCTACTTCGGACCCTACGAGACCGGCGGCCCACCGGCGTTTATCGACATCCAGTACCACGATCGCGGCTCGACGATTCCGAACGCGAACGGCGGGCAGTCGCCCACCTTCGACTGCTTTGCCATCACCCGGGGCGGCACCCACGTCGTCGACAGCCGCAAGCTCGAAGAGGCCAAGAAGCCCTCGATCCTCGTGATGCTCCTCGAGCGCCTCGGAGCGCCGTCGTGAAGGAACCAGAGTATCACCGGATGATCGCCGCCCGCGATGCTGTCCGCGCGCGCCTTAACGGCTTGCAGGACCGTCTTCGCCGCGATGCCGCACGCTCCGCCAATTCGCCAGCGGCGCATCGTGGTGACAGCGGATGGCGCAAGACCGATGAGGTCGAATACCAAGATTCACTGGCGCGCCTGCAGCACGCCCATCGGTCGGACATCGGTGCGCTGACCGCCAAGCTGGACCGCCAGCAGGCGGCGATCCGAGCATTCATCATTCGCAACCCCAGCTGACGCGGACGAAAGGCAAGGGGGAACGGCAGATTGCTCCGGAACGGATGCAATAGCTCACAAGCGACAAGTAAACCGCCGCAAGCGACTGGATTGCCTCGCTTTGAGACAATCTGTTCGCAGTCGCACAAGGACTCTTGTCAATCGTGAATTTGTTCTGAACATACAGATCGAAAGGATACGGCAATGCACCGGGTCCACCACTTCGCTTCCTCCGCGGCGGCGCTGTCCGCGCTCCGCGACAATCAGGTTGAACCCCAAGACGTGCTTCTCGTCACAGACGAATGCGTCGTGGCAACGGCGGGGCCTACACCCTTCGCCGTGACTGTCGAGGCCGGGAGCTTCGCCGTCCTCGACGATGCTGCGGCCGACGACAACGGGATGATCGCCGGGGTACCGATGGACACCGTCGTCAAGGCCGTCGACGAAGCCGTTCGGCATTACATGCCGCTCGCCGATCCGTTCGTGCCTTACGCAACGCTTCCGCTGCGGTCGTCGGGATGTGCGCTCGCGCACAGCTTCACCTTCGACGAGATCCTGCTGGTCGCCGAAGCGATCAACCATCGGGCCCGCAGGTTTGCGGAGAAGCTCGCACAGTCTCCGGATGACCATGTCGCACGGTCGGTCTGGATCGCCAGCATCGCCCAGCTGGAGACGGCACGCCACAAGTTGCTCGAGGGCAGCTTCGGTCCAGGGGCGGGGGAGGGCTCACCGGCACTCCCAGCGTGACGCGCGGACCCGGCGTCGGTCAAGGATCGGCGGTCCCCCCAATTTTCACGTCGCGGTCTCTTGCGAGCCCGCCGCCTTAGAAAATCGGTTCCCCCACCGCCCGCCATGCGGCGCGACGGGCTGCGCCCGATCGCGTCCCTGACCTCCTGGTCCCGCGCGTCCTGCCGGAACCCTCGTCAGATCAAGGAGGTTACCATGACGAACATGCCAATCGACTTCTTCCGCGCGCTGCGTTCTGCTAAGATCAGTGCAGACGAAGCCCAGAAGGTGGTCGAAAGTCTCGAAGGACACATCGCCGTGAAGATCAGCGAAGCCAATGCCAGCCTCGTCGGCGAACTGAAATCCATGCGCAAGGACATGGGCACACTTCGGTGGCTGCAGGTTACCGCGATCTCGCTCAGCGTCATTGCTGGAACCATCGGGGGCTACGCCGCCGCGATCATCAAGTGATCCAAGGGGGCTTCGGCCCCCTCACATGGGAGTTCTCAGGTCAAGAGGCTGTGCGGTAGAGCGTGCAGCCTCTTTCCTTCCGCACAATCATATCTGTTCTACCTTGCCGGTTCGGCTGCCAGCCGCAGCAATGAACCAAA